>CAZGFJ010000002.1:684497-796671 GCA_964524935.1 uncultured Ohtaekwangia sp. | reverse complement strand
CAAAGTAATGGTCGCTCAATCTGTCAAAAACTCAACCACATAGGCACATAGGCCACATAGATTACTGACCAAAAGCAATGTTTTGGACACCGTCTAAAATGGCATCAAAGTAATGGTCGCTCAATCTGTCAAAAACTCAACCACATAGGCACATAGGCCACATAGATTACTGACCAAAAGCAATGTTTTGGACACCGTCTAAAATGGCATCAAAGTAATGGTCGCTCAATCTGTCAAAAATTCAACCACATAGGCACATAGGCCACATAGATTACTGAACAAAAGCAATGTTTTGGACACCTTCTAAAATGGCATCGAAGTAATGGTCGCTCAATCTGTCAAAAACTTAACCACATAGGCACATAGCCCACATAGATCATCGACCAAAAGCAGTGTTTTCAATTAAGCAATGTGGTGTTGAAAACAAGATGCATCCGTCCGATCCAAAATGGACTGTCTCTTTTTTTGCTTCATTTGCACGAGGACAAAAAACTTCCTGGCCGCGTGGTGGTTATCTCCCGTATGCCTCAGAACATTCTGGTTTGGTTTAAGAACGATTTGCGTTTGTGTGATCACGAACCGCTCTGGCACGCGGCCCGAGAAGGAAATGTGTTGCCCATTTACGTTGTTGATCCGCGTCTGTTTGTCGTTCATGAGCTTGGGTTTCCACGCACGGGTTCGTTTCGCGCACGGTTTCTGATCGAATCGCTACGCGCGCTGCGCGAAGGGCTTCAGGCAATCGGCAGCAACCTGGCCGTTCGCGTAGGCAAACCCGAAGAAGTGCTCCCCGCTCTTTGCCAGGAACACGACATCCATCAGATTTATACCTCTGCCGAAATAGCCGATGAGGAACAGCGCGTGATGACGCGCACGCAAATGGCCGTTAAGTCGTTGGGCAAAGAAGTCCGTGCGTTTGAGAACAATGCCCTGTACCGGCTGCGCGACTTGCCCTGGCCGATCGGGCGCCTGCCCGATGTATTCACCCGCTTTCGAAATGATGTGGAGAAGAAATCGGTGGTGCGGGCGGCTCTGCCAGCGCCCACCGCTCTTTCAACTTCGTTTGCGATCGATTGGGGCATGTTGCCCACGGTGGAATCGCTCGGCTTATCTGCGCCTGTCAAAGACGGTCGCAGCGTTATCACCTTTGGCGGTGGGGAGGCCGAGGCGTGGAGGCGCGTGCAAGAATACTTGTGGCAAAAAGATCTTTTGCGCACGTACAAAGAGACGAGGAATGGCCTCATCGGGCCGGACTATTCGTCAAAGTTCAGTGCCGCCTTAGCGCATGGTTGTCTTTCGCCCCGCAGCATTTACGAAGAGGTGCAGCGATATGAACGCGAGCGGATAATGAACGACTCGACCTATTGGCTGATCTTTGAATTGCGCTGGCGCGAATACTTCCGGTGGGCCGCGATGAAGTACGGTACGCGCATCTTTCACCGCGAGGGCATCCGGCAGCAGCCCGTTGAATGGAATGAAAACAAGAAGTGGTTTGAAAAATGGCGCAGGGGCGAAACCGGTGTTGATTTTGTGGACGCCAACATGCGCGAATTGTGGCACACGGGTTTTATGAGCAACCGCGGTCGGCAAAATGTGGCGAGCTATCTGACGAAAGACCTGAAAATCGATTGGCGATGGGGTGCTGCCTGGTTTGAAAGCCAGTTGATCGACTATGATGTGCACAGCAACTGGCTCAACTGGGCGTATGTGGCGGGGGTGGGAAATGACCCGCGCGAAGACCGCTACTTCAACATCGCCAGCCAGGAACAGCGATATGACCCCGAGGGGTGGTATCGGCAGTTATGGCTTTCATGACGGGCGTTTTCGTTGTTTGGACAAATCTGCATTTTATTTGCATATTTGTCCACTGAAACATTCTGCATTGATTACCAGAACATTACATAGTAAAATACAAGCGCTTAGGTCCCAGTTTCCGGTTTTGACGCTGACCGGGCCGCGGCAGTCAGGAAAAACCACCCTTCTTCGTGGGGTCTATTCAGACTTACCGTATGTGACATTAGAGGATATCGATAACCGCCTATATGCCACTGAAGATCCGCGCGGGTTTCTGGCCAATTATCCGACAGGAGCCGTACTGGACGAAGTACAGCGAACGCCCGATCTTTTTTCCTACCTGCAAGGAGTGGTGGACAGGGGGGGATGCCATTTCGCGCTTTCTGGCTCCGAGAATTTTCAGCTTTCTGAGAAAATCAACCAAAGTTTAGCCGGACGCACAGCCGTGCTGAAACTGTTGCCGTTCTCTTTTGAAGAACTCATCCCCACGCCCTACGCCCCTCCAACATGGGAGAAGTTCGTTTTCAGTGGCGGTTATCCGCGCATTTTTGACCGAAATATCCGGCCCGCTGATTTTTATGCCTCTTACATCGCCACGTATGTAGAGAAGGACGTGCGCCAAATCAAAAACATTCATGATCTAACTATCTTCAGCTCTTTTCTTAAGTTATGCGCGGGTAGAATCGGACACGTATTGAACATCCAACATTTGGCCAACGATGCTGGCATCAGCCCTAATACGGCCAGGTTGTGGCTATCAGTACTCCAAGCCAGTTACATCATTCACTTTTTGCCTCCGTACCATGTCAACTTTAGTAAGCGATTGATCAAATCCCCGAAACTTTACTTTTACGACACGGGCGTAGCCTGCTCCCTTCTTGGAATGGATGACGAATCACAATTACACAGTCATTATTTGAAAGGATCATTATTCGAAAATTTCATTTTGAATGAGCTTTTAAAGCACTGCCTCCATACCGGCTCGGTACCTCACCTCTACTTTTGGATGAGTAAAGAAAAGAAAGAGGTGGACGTCCTTTGGGAGCGAAACACAAAACGGATACCCATCGAAATCAAAGCGGGAAAAACAAAGAACACTCACTTCTTTGAAAACCTTGTGTATTGGCAAAAATTGAGTGGTACGCCTACCGAAGAAAGTTTCGTGGTTTATGGAGGCGAAGATACCAGTCGCTTGCCGCACGGTCACTTAATTGGTTGGCAGCATCTGGGGCAACTCATAGAAGCGACATCCACCCGCGCGGGCGAGCTGTCAACATAGATCGACTTTATCAAAAAACCCGTGTGAGCCGGTAATAATCGGCCATGGTCACCCGAAATGCCTCGCGGTCGTTGTCGGTTGTAAACAACGGGGCAAGACGGGTGTCTTGCTTTACGCGGATGTCCTGCCCGTTTTGAATGCCTTCATAGATGCGGCTACAGAATTCGAGCATGCGATCGCGCCCACGTTGGCGCAGATCAACCGCGATGCTATCCTGAATCACCACCGAGAGGTACGGCTCCGCATCCAGGAGTTCATTGTTCTCCACCAGGATGTAGGCTTCATCCTGCAGCCAGTTGATGACGATAGCGGGGGTGATCATGGGGCGGTCCTGGCCGGTGTACCGATCCGAAAAACGATAGACTTCGGTTTTTCCATCCGGTGCGGTACTGCGATCGTAATAGATGGCGCGAACGTTCTTGAAAAACAACTCACTGTCATCGCCCATCTTGAAATGGAATTTTTCACGGTCCACGCTCTTCTTGCCGTCAAGGGTACAGGCCCCGAGTGCGAGGGCGATCGCGCCAAAAAGGATGGTTTTCATTTTGTATTTTTGCCTTCGGTTTGCTTGACTAATTAACAACGAAAATGAATAAAAGTCTAATCATTGTGGTGGTGGCCGTGATTGCGGCCGTGGTCATTTTTTACCTGTGGGGCGCAGGCGTTTACAACAAGGCCGTGGGGTTGCAAGAGGGCGTAAACGAAAGCTGGGCCAACGTGCAGACGGCCTACCAGCGCAGGGCCGACCTGGTACCGAACCTGGTGGCCACCGTACGCGAAGCAGCGGAAAACGAACGCGGCATTTTGACACAGGTCACCGAAGCGCGCGCGGGCATATCAAAAGCCACCACCCCGGAAGAATTGGAAAAAGCGGGCAAACAAATCAACAGCGCCATCAACCTGGCCTTTGAAGCGTACCCGCAGATCCGCTCCACCGAAAATTTCCAAGACTTGCAGGTGCAGTTGGAAGGCACTGAAAACCGCATCAACGTGGCGCGCCAGGAATACAACGGCACTATCAAAAACTACAACACACACATCCGTGGCTATTTCACCAGCATGGCACTCAACTGGTTTGGCAAGGGCGAAACGTTTGAGCCGCTCAAAGGCTTTACCGCATCCGAGGGGGCGGAGAATGCGCCCAAGGTAGACGAGTTGTTCAATAAGTGATGTTGCGTAAAACCCAGCAACCCATGCTGAGCGCGAGCGAAGAATCCCCTGAAGCAAGCCAAAAAGCAGATGCCCATTTCTGGTTTGCGTAGCATCCGTTGATACGTAACTCTTTTACCGTGCGGTAAACTTTCTGCGGTAGGAGCGGATGGTGCGGCTGATTAGCGTTCCGCCTATCACTGCGGGCAACACCCAAAGGACCCATTGAAATGGCGGCACATGGATGTTCACCACCACAAATGCGGTAACCGCGGAGATGTAACTGCCACCTATGCCGCTGATGTGCCCATACCACCAGTGCATCTTGTCGGTGGGCGGGGTGCGGAATTTGCGGATGTCCGCAGCTACCGTGGTGCCTCCAATGGCCGCAAACACCAGCGCGACCGCGCCCATCATGGCTCCCTGGGTAAGGGCATAAATGCCCCACGCCAACAAGGCCGCCAAAAACAGAGCCGCCACGCCAACAATCAACCAATCAACCCTGGCTGCGCGCTGGCCGTTGTGCAGATTTTTTAGTCGCAAAATGCGATAGCCCCGCACGGTGAGGTAGTAACTGAAAAAACCCACCATCAGCAAAAAATGGTTTTGGTGGCCGAGTGCCACCACTACCGCGCCCACAAACACCGCGGTCATGCCCGCGAAGTAGATTTTGCCCGCCCAGCGGTGCGGTTTACTGCCCTTGGCGGTAAGCATGGCGGCCAAGCCACTGAGCAGCGCGGTGGTGCCTCCGGCAATGTGCACGGCCAGCATCGTATCCAGAAAAGATTCCATAAGGTGGTGTTTGCCCGAAAAATGGCGCTTTGCGATGGGCGCGTCAAATGGGCCTTACCGAAATGCCGATTCGGGTAAACGGGGCGTAAAAAAAGGCCGATGGCTTGTCATCCATCGGCCCTGAAAAGTCAACGTCTCTCCTGAAGCCCGCGGGCGTGGTTCAGGATGTTTTCCACCACCGAGGCCCTGGGCGTCAGTTGTGCCTCGTTCAGTTGCTGCTGGGTTTGCAGCAACTCATTGTACTGCCGCAACAGGTCGCTTTCGCAGATCAGGGCATTACGTATTTCCTGCGTTTCCTCCTCCGAGGTCTCGCGGTATATATACCTGATCAGATCGTTTTGGGTAAATGTTTTTATCATAGGCATGGGGGTTGAGCTTCATTTTCTTGCGCAGGTTGATCAGGGCGTAGCGCATGCGTCCCAGGGCGGTGTTGATACTCACCCCGGTGCGTTCGGCAATTTCCTGGAAACTGTGTTGAAAGTAGTGTCGCATGATCAGCACCTGTCGTTGTTCGGCCGGCAACTCTTTGATCAACGTGCGGAGCCGGTCTTTGGTATCCTGCCACACCTGTAAATCTTCAAAGGAGCTTTCGGAAAAGCGCAGGGAATCAAAAACACGGCTTCCGTCCTCGAGGGTAATTTCCGGGTGGCGCTTGTTTTTGCGGAAATGATCGATGGCCAGATTGTGGGCAATGCGGCTGATCCAGGGTAAAAACTTGCCCTCCTCGTTATAGCGCCCGCTGCGGATGGTATTGATGGCTTTGATAAACGTCTCCTGCAGAAGGTCTTCCGCGGTATAGCGGTCCTTTACAATCAGGTAGATAGCCGTATAGACACGCGATTTGTGTCGTTGAAGCAGCATCTCGAACGCCTCTTCGTTACCGTTTTGATAAAGCGAAACCAACTGGCTATCGCTGCATCTGCTGTTAATCATGCTCGTATGCGTTTAGGTAACGTAGAAGTCTGTTTCGATAGAAAAGGGGTTAGGTGTTGTGGTTTGAGAAATGAAAAGTAGTGGGTTCCGGCCAAACCACAAAATTTTTTTTAAAATTGTTGCCTACAGAACCATTCTTTCGCTATTTCACACCGTTTTTTAACAGCCCACCCCCTGCATGGCAGCACCGAAGAAAAGAGCGATCAAGAGCTTGGAGAATTTAAACGATGAGCTGAAGGACTTGCTGCGGCAGCAGTATCCCAACGGGTACGAGGCCAGTATCACACGCATCAGCAACGCCAAGAACGAACCCATTTTTGTTTTTCCCCTGGAGACTGACGATGCCATTTACCTCGTAAAAGTGCCCGCCACCAAAAATTCGGAAGGCGAGTACGATGTAGAGTCGGGCAAGAAACAGGAATTTGAAGACAGTGGTGACGACTTTGACAATTCGGGCGATGATTTTGATGACAACGGTGAAAGCGACTATGGCGATGAGGAAGAGGGCGGAGGCAACAACAGCCGCGGAAACCGCGAGAGCAGCTATGAGCCGGACTTCGACAATTAGCCGGCCCGGCCCACAGGCAACTAAAAATTAATAATACCACGCGAACACCATCCGGCCCGATGGTGTTCTCTATTTTTGCCCCCTGCATGAAAAAAGTTACTCTGCCCTTCTCCGATGCCGCGCTGGATCAACTCGACCCCAAGGAATACATCATCATCAAACGGGCCCGGGTAAACAACTTGAAAAACCTTAGCGTGGCCATCCCCCGCAACAAGCTGGTGGTGGTGACGGGCCTGTCCGGTTCGGGGAAGTCATCGCTGGCCTTTGATACACTTTTTGCCGAAGGGCAACGGATGTACGTGGAAAGCCTGAGCGCCTATGCACGCCAGTTTCTGGGGCGCATGGAAAAACCAGAGGTGGACTACATCCGGGGCGTTTCGCCCGCCATTGCGATTGAGCAAAAAGTAAATACCCGCAACCCCCGATCGACCGTGGGCACCACCACGGAAATCTATGATTATCTCAAGCTGCTGTTTGCACGCATCGGCAAAACCTACTCGCCCATCAGCGGCAAAGAAGTAAAGCGCGATACGGTGACCGATGTGGTGGACTTTATCAACCGCCAGCCCGAGGGTACCCGCGTGATGGTGGCCTGCCCGTTGCGCGTGCAGCGAGGCCGTAAACTGTCCGATGAATTTGGCATTCTGCTCAGCAAAGGCTTTGCGCGCGTGCTGATCCATAGCGAGGTCAAGTTTATCGAAGAGTTAACGGGCGCAGGGGCCGATACCGAATCCGCGGAAGCGAAAAAGAAAACCAAGAAGCCAGCGGCAGTCAACAAACTGGATCCCGAAGCCGTGGAAATACTCATCGACCGGGCAGCCGTAAACGCGGCCGATGAAGATTTGACCTTCCGCCTGAGCGATTCAGTGCAGACGGCTTTTTTCGAAGGCCATGGCGACTGCACCGTGTACGTGGAGGGCCAAGGGAAAGAAACATTTTCGGATCGGTTTGAGTTGGATGGCATTCAATTCACCGAGCCTTCGGTAAACCTGTTCAGCTTCAACAATCCGTTTGGCGCCTGTCAAACCTGCGAAGGATTTGGCAAAGTACTGGGCATTGACGAAGACCTGGTCATTCCCGACAAAAGCCTCTCGGTTTATGAAGGGGCCATTGCCCCCTGGCGAGGGGAAGTGATGAGTGAGTGGGCCAAGCCGCTGATCCGGAACGGAATCAAGTTCGACTTCCCCATTCACCGGCCGTATGGTGAGTTGACGCAAAAGCAGCGCGACTTGCTGTGGGCGGGCAATGAATACTTTGACGGGATCAACGACTTCTTCCGGCACCTGGAGTCAAAACTTCACAAGATTCAGTACCGCGTGATGCTTTCGCGCTACCGCGGCCGCACCACCTGCCCCGACTGCCGGGGTACCCGATTGCGCAAGGATGCGGGTTATGTAAAGATTGCGGACACCTCCATCACCGATCTGGTGCTGATGCCCATCGAAGAAGCATTGGCCTTTTTTGAAAACATCCGATTGCCCGAACACGACCGCAAAATCTCGGAACGCATTCTTACGGAAATACGCACACGGTTGGCGTACATGACCAACGTGGGGCTCGGGTACCTCACGCTGAACCGGTTGACCAACTCCCTTTCGGGGGGCGAGTTCCAGCGGATCAAACTGGCCACGTCATTGGGCAGCGCACTGGTCGGATCCATGTACATCCTGGATGAACCCAGCATTGGCCTTCATCCGAAAGATACCGAACGTATGGTGGAGGTGTTGTTGCGCTTACGCGATGTGGGCAACACCGTCATCGTGGTGGAGCACGAAGAGGAGATCATGCGCGCGGCCGACCAAATCATTGACATTGGGCCGGAAGCAGGCTCGCACGGAGGCGAACTGGTGTTTCAAGGAACGATTCACGACATCAATGGCCAACCGCATTCGCACACCATTGCCTACCTCAACGGCCAGGATAAAATTGCTGTGCCTACCCAGCGTAGAAAGTGGAAAGATGCCATAAAAATTGTTGGGGCGCGCGAAAACAACCTGAAAAACCTAACGGTAAAAATACCGCTGGGTGTACTGACGGTGGTGACGGGCGTCAGCGGCTCGGGCAAATCCACGTTGATCAAAAAAATACTCTATCCGGCTGTGGGTCGGTTGAGCGGCTCTGTGAGTGAGGTGCCCGGCCGGTACGATAAACTGGAAGGCGACTATCAAAAAGTCACGCAAGTGGAGTTTGTCGATCAAAACCCCATTGGGAAGTCGTCACGGTCGAACCCGATCAGTTATGTCAAGGCCTATGATGCCATCCGTCAGTTATATGCCGACCAGCCGCTGGCCAAACAACGCGGATACAAGCCTTCGCATTTTTCGTTCAACGTAGAGGGTGGCCGGTGCGAAACGTGTGAGGGCGAGGGCGAAATCAAAGTGGAGATGCAGTTTATGGCGGACATCTACCTGACGTGTGAAAGCTGCCGCGGAAAGCGGTTTAAACAAGAAGTCTTAGACATTGGCTACAACGACCGGTCCATTGCCGATGTTCTGGACATGACGGTAGAGGAGGCATTGACGTTTTTCAAAGACAAAAAGACGATTTACGAAAAGATACTGCCGCTGTTTGAGGTGGGGTTGGGCTATGTCAAACTGGGGCAATCGTCTAATTCATTGAGCGGAGGCGAAGCACAACGCGTTAAGTTGGCTTCCTTTTTGGGTAGGAATGCCATTGAGGGCAAGAGCCATGTGCTCTTTATTTTTGATGAACCTACCACAGGTCTACACTTCCACGATATCTCCAAACTGCTCAAAGCGATCAACGCGTTGGTGAACGAAGGCCACAGTGTAGTCATCATTGAGCACAACCTGGAAGTGATCAAATGTGCCGACTGGATCATCGACCTGGGGCCGGAGGGTGGCGAGAAAAAAGGTGGGAATTTGTTATTTGAAGGCACCCCGGAAGACATGGTGAAGAAGGGCAAAGGCTATACGGCCGAGTTTCTGCGGGGGAAGATTTCATAGCAAGCCTTACACAACTGTGCCAGAAAAACGCAAAGGCTTCAAGTTTGTGGCTGGCCGCAAATTTTCACCTCCCACGACTCATTCGTTTTCCCGTTTTGTGACGGGTGGCCGATGTGGTATTTGTGCAGATCAATTTTTTGTCTACATTTGTTTAACAAAACATAAGCATATATATGGCTAAAGACTATCTCGGTGAGTTTGAAGAGTTGGTATTGACGTTGGCGGCCGTGTTGCGCGAGGATGCGTACGGGGCTGCCATAGCCGAAGAGATTGAAACCCGCATGAAGCGCGAGGTGAACCTGAGTGCCGTCCATGTTACCCTGTACCGACTGGAAGACAAGGGCTATCTCAAATCAACGATGGGTGGTGGTACGAAAGAACGCGGTGGCCGCAGAAAACGCATCTATGTGATAACCAATGCGGGGTTGGCGATTCTTAAAGTGATGAAAGAAGCGCGCGTGAACCTGTGGAAGTTGGTGCCGCAGCTAAAAATGGGATAGCTAAAATTTTTCTAAAAACTCCTTTGGCGAAATGATCGGAATATTTTTAAAGGGACTCAACGCCAGTAAGTCAACGTTACCTGTGACGGGGAGAACTATTAAAGCGACCAGAAATTCAGTCGTCCAGCTTCAGCGCCCGTGTTTTTATTTGACAAATAGAGACAAAAATGCAAGCCCCTGAACCTCCTCATGCGCCCGTTGCTTTGCAATTGCTGCGCTGGTTCTGCCCACCGCACCTGCTCGAAGAAATTGAAGGCGATTTGCTTCAAAAGTTTGAGCGCGATGTAAAGTTGCTTGGGGAACGAACGGCAAAGCAGAGATTACTTTGGAACACCATCCGATTTCTACGACCCGGCATTGTCCTGCGACATAAACTCTCACCACGACTAAATCATTTCGATATGATAAAAAGCTATTTCACCCTGCTGCTGCGCAACTTGCTCAAGCGCAAATTTTATTCGGCTATTAACATTTTATGTTTAACGGTGGGAATCACGTTCGCGCTGCTCATCGGCATGTTTATTCACGGTGAACAACAAGTGAACAAAAGCTTGCGCGAGGTAGACCAGTTGTACCTGTTGGAAAGCAAAGTGCCCAGCAATCCCGACCGCGATTTTTTTTCCCGCTGCCGGTTGCCCCAGCAGGGTGCCGAACAATATCCTGACTTGTTCGAATTGTATTACCGTTTCTTCGACCGGAACATAACCATATCCAAAGCCGAAAAACATTTTCGGATTCAAAGCATGATAGGCGATGCCTCGTTTCTCACCATGTTCGGCTTTCCCGTGTTGGCGGGTGATGCAGAGACCGCTTTACAAAAACCAAACTCCATAGTCATCACTCGAAACATTGCCCTACAGTTCTTCAATACCGTTGATGTGGTGGGGCAAACGCTCACCGTTTCAACCGAGCAGAATGGCAAACAGGAGTATGCCATAACAGCCGTCATCGAAAATCCGGACGAGAAAAATTCAGTTTCCGATTTTATGAACATGGACGCGCAAGTGTTCCTCTCGCTCGAAAACGCCAAAGAATTTCTATCCTTCTTTGACGCAAACTCGTGGGAAACCTTTTTAATCAGCTACATTAAACTAAAGCCTGCGGCTCATCCCGCGGAGGCCGAAACTGCCTTGAACAAAATAATGGCCGAAGTAGCACCTAGCTCAACAGGTGAAGCCCGCATATATCACCTCACTCCACTGGCCGACTATTATCTCATTACCAATCATGGGGCGGTGCAGAAGTTGGTATGGTCGCTTATGGTCGTGGTGGGTTTGATTTTACTATTGGCGATCAGCAATTTTATCAACATCTCCATCGCCAGTTCCTTTTCACGTGCAAAAGAAATTGGCGTGCGCAAAGTAATTGGTGGCTTGCGTAAACAAGTGGTCGCGCAATTTTTGTTGGAGTCGTGCGTGATGGCAATGGCCGCGGGCGTAATGGGCATTTTGCTGTACGAACTGTTGCACACGTACTTCGGCACGTTGCTTAACACCACACTTCCATCGGTCATAAAAATTCAACAAGAAGTTTGGCTGATTGTATTTTTGGGAATCGTTGGCGTGGGATTGCTGGCCGGCATTTACCCGGCCATCTTTCAATCGCTCACAAGACCGGTTGATTCGTTGAAGGGCAAACTCAAATCGGTTCGCGGCACTATCCGGTTTTCGCGCACGCTCATCGGCATACAATTTCTCATCACACTGTTCATCTTCACTGCGGCCATTGTGGTATCGCGGCAGGTATCTTTCTTTATGGAAAAGGATTTGGGCTTCGATCAATCGCAGGTGATTGTCGTGAACTCGGTGCCGCGCCAGTGGAATGATGCGGGCTTCGCCAAAATGGAATCGGCCAAAAAACAATTTTTACAAACGCCCGGCATTGAGGCGGTTTCACTTTCATGGGGTGCGCCCGATGGCAATTTCAGTCCCGGTGGCAGCAAGGTGCACAAGGCGGGCACTCCGGCCGAGCAAGGTGTAATACACATCATTACCAGTGGCGATGAAGATTTTCAAACCGTTTTCGGATTGAGGTTGATTGCCGGAAATTTTTTGGATGCAACATCGCAGCAGCCCCGCAACAGTGTGATCATAAACGAAAGTGCCCAGAAAGCTTTACAGGTTCAGGTAGGCGATCAATTGATTGCAACCGATAATGGCGACAGCGTGTACACGGTGAAAGGCATTGTGGCTGATTTTCATTTCGAGTCGTTGCACCAGAAAGTTTTGCCCATGATTATGGTGCAGCCGCGCGATTACCAGGCGTATCGCACGTTCAATTTCAAACTGAATATAAGCAACCCCCGCGAAGCCGTTGAAACGGTAGAACGCGCCTGGAAAAAAATCTTTCCGGATGAAGCCTTTAATTTTTGGTTTGCCGATGAACGCCTGAAATCGTTATACACCACCGAACGGCAAATGCAAAAAGCAGCCAACACGGCCACGGTGTTGATGATCATTATTGTGGTGACCGGAATACTGGGATTGGTCTCGCTAAGCGTATCAAAGCGCAACAAAGAAATCGGTATCCGCAAAGTGCTGGGCGCATCGCTGAAAGACATTTTGTATCTGATTGCTCAAGAGTATGTCTTCCTGATTGTACTCGCCTGCCTCGCGGCCATACCGCTTGCGTACTTTCTCGTCACACAATGGCTAAATTCATTTGCTTATCGCGTGGAGTTAAGCTGGTGGATGTTTGCGTTGCCGGGTGCTTTGTTGTTTGTCTTTACGATGTTGATTGTCTCGCTCCAAACGTGCGGCACGGCCTCAGCCGATCCTGTGACAGCCATTAAGAATGAGTAGCCGGAGGATCAGCCATCGTGTTTAATTCCTTTTTTATCCCGCCAAAATAAGATTTCATGCTCGATGATGAAAACGCATCCCGGCAGAGGTGCTACATCGTCTTTATCTTCTGATACGATGCCGCCACCCCGCGGATCAACGAAGAACTAAAGCCCCGGTGCTCCATCTCGTTCAGCCCGGCAATGGTGCAGCCCATCGGGGTGGTGACCTTGTCAATTTCTTCTTCCGGGTGGCGATTGCCCTTCAGCAACAACTCGGCCGCGCCTTTTACCGTTTGGGCGGCAATGAGGCTGGCGGTTTTGGCATCAAACCCGATTTCAATGCCCCCTTGCGTGGCCGCCCGGATAAACCGCAGCGCATAGGCTATGCCACACGCGCCCAGCACCGTGGCCGCGTCCATCAGCTTTTCATCTATGTGCACCGTGGTGCCCAACTGATCAAACAGCTCGGTCACGTATTCAATCTGTTGCGTAGATGCATTTTGCGAGCAGATGCACGTAACGGATTCTTGCAGGGCAATGGCCGTGTTGGGCATGGCCCTGAAAATGGGTATGCCCGCAGGCAGCAGCGCGGTCAGTTCGCTTACCAACAGGCCGGTGACTACACTGATGACCACGTGGCGTTGTGGATCAAAAGATGCGGCCAGATCGCGCAGCACGTCACGCACGGTGTAGGGTTTGAGCGCCAAGATGATCACGTCACGCTGGCGTAAGGCCTCCGCATTGTCGGGAGTAATGTGCACCCCTTCCGACTTGAGCGGGAACAGACGTTCGGTCATTCTGCGGGTCACGGTCAGTTGACTGGCCGGACAGAATTGGCTCCGGATAAGCCCCTGGGCAATGGCCGAGCCCAGATTTCCTCCTCCAATGATGGCTATTGATGACATAAGCAAAAACCGAAAGGTACAAATTGCCCTTTTGCCACGCGATGGCGCGCCAACGCGAATCTTAATTACCTCTGATAAACCCGCCTGTAATGCGTGCCAGGCTTGCCTGCGAAGCGAGCGCGTTGAACACTGCCTGCGATTTTTCAAGTGCGGCCGTCCGAAAATTCTCCTGCACAATACGCAAGTCAATGGCGCTTAGTGCTCCGTTTTTGTATCGTTCATTGGCCAGTTGCAGGTTCAGTTCTGCCGCCTGCAGTTTGGTCTCGGCTATGCTTACCAGTTGTTTTCGCAGGTTATACAGATCAAGGGTTGATACTAAATCAAACTGGAGCGACAACTTAAGTTGCTCGGTGGTAAGCTGACCGATTTTTTCGCGTATCTGGGCTTGCTCCATGGCGCGTTTTATTTGGCCTCCGTTGAAAAGGGTCCAGCGCAACGTTAAGTTGCCATACGCTCCATACGAGTTACCTGTTTGTGTTGAATATTCGGGTAGAAAACGGGTGTTTAGTACCGGTTGGCTCGTGTTACCATTTAAGAAACCAACCGTAATCGTTTCGGGAGTTCCTCCTGACTGAGGGCGAAATTGCGCGTTGAGCCGATCGAGACTACCGGTGGCTCCGATATTGAGAAACACCGATGGCGACATCTGCGCGCGTTGTAACCGGGTGGTGGTGCGCAAAATCTCCTGGTTGATAAACTGATTGCGAAGGTTGGTGTTGGTGCTGGCCATACGGGCCTTCAAATCGTCCAGTTGATAGCTCTCATTGCCAAACTGCAGCGCATCGGTGAGCTCATACGTGGATTCAATACTATCGCTCATCAAAAGATTAAGGTTGCGCAACGCATTTTTGTACTGGATGCCTTGTTGCAGCACATTGGCGCTGTCGGTCAGGTAGTTGTTCTGCTCTTGCAACACATCGAACGTGATCGCCCCGCCCAACTGCTTGCGCAGGCGCACGAACTCATAGCGCTCTTTGGAGTATTCAAGATTTTTTTGAAGCGTTTCCAGATTTTCTTTATCCACAAGCGCTTGATAGTAGGCCAGGATAATCGCCTCGGTGGTTCCTTCGATAACGAAGGACGCATTGCCATAGCTCAGCTGTTCCAGTTGCTCCAGTTGGCGTTTGGTCATCCGTACCGAGAACCCATCGAAGAGCGTAAACTGCACATCCAACTGCCCGTTGACGTTGTCGGAAATATTTCGCCCGGCTACCGCGAAGGGGTTAGCCGGCTTTCGCTGTACAATGCTGTTGTTTTGCGCGACATTAAGATTGACCGTTGGCAGCAACCCCGCCTGCCCCCACGTATTGTTCTCGCGGGCATTGATGACGTTTTCCTCCTCGATCTGAACATTGAAATTATTACGCAATCCCTTTTCAATCGCTTGCTGAAGGCTTAATTTTTGCTGCGCAAAGCAAGGGCCTGCGGCCAGCGTTCCCAATGCGAGCATCCATCCAAAACAAAATCGAAAATCAGGCACGGGTATGAACAGTTTTGCTGGTGAGGTAGCTATAAATGGCCGGAATAACATAGAGGGTGAGTACCGTGGCAAACAGCATCCCGCCAATGACGGCAATGCCCATGGATACACGGCTCTCAGAGCCTGCGCCCAGCGCCAGCGCAATGGGCAGAATGCCTAAAATGGTGGAAAGGCTCGTCATCAGAATAGGACGGAAGCGCGACTCGGCCGCTTCTTTGGCGGCCGTCATCACATCTTTGCCTTGTTCTTTGGCTTGATTAGCAAACTCCACGATCAAAATACCATTCTTGGTCACCAGGCCGATCAGCATAATGATGCCGATCTGGCTAAAGATGTTGAGTGTCTGGTTGAAATACCAGAGCGTAAGCAATGCACCCCCGATAGCCAGCGGCACGGTAAACATAATAATAAAGGGATCGCGGAAGCTTTCAAACTGGCCCGCCAGCACCAGGTAGATGATGGCCAGGGCGATCAACAGCGCGAGGTAAATACTGGAACTGCTTTCGGCAAATTCACGTGAGGCTCCGTCCAAACTGGTGGTGTAGCGCTCGTCCAGCACTTCCCGGGCAATGCGCTGCATCTCTTTGATGCCCGCACCCAACGCCACGCCTTTGGCCAATTGAGCCTGTACCTTAGCCGATGAGTACCGGTTGAACCGATACAATTGGGGGGGGCTGCTCATCTCCTGCATGGTAACAAGATTGTCAAGTTGTATCAGTTCGCCATTTCGGTTTTTGACGTACAGCGTTTTCAGGTCCAACGGCTCGTTGCGGTCTCCGCGTTCCACCTGGCCGATCACCTGATATTGCTTTCCGTCCATGATGAAATACCCAAAGCGCGAGCCGCTTAAGCCGAGCTGCAGGGTTTGAGCCACGTCCAACACATTCACGCCCAGGTTGCGCGCCTTGTCGCGGTCGATCGTAATGTTGATTTCCGGTTTATTGAATTTCAAATCCAAATCCACAAACGCAAACAGGGGGCTGGCCTGCGCTTTTTGAATGAACAGCGGCAGCACTTCTTTCAGTTGATCAATTTCCGGTGCCTGTACCACAAACTGAACGGGAAATCCTCCGCGTCTGTCGCCAATGGTTTGGTTCACCGTGATCCAGGTGCGCACCCCCGTAAATCGTTTCGATTTGGCCGTGATTTCATCCACGATTTGCTGCTGCGTGCGTTCCCGTTCGGTGGGCGATTTGAGAATGACGCGTACGAAGCCTGAGTTGACACCCGAGCCGCCAAAACCGGGGGCGGTCACGCTGACGCGACCTGCCACCTCGGGCACTTCTTGCTCAATGAAGCGGGTCAACTCCATGACATAGCCGTCCATGTAGTCAAACGTAGCTCCTTCCGGGGCTTGCGCCTGCAAGCGGAATTCGCTGCGATCTTCCAGGGGCGCCAGTTCGGAAGGCAGGTTGGTTCCCAACCAATAGATGAGTCCTACGGCCGATACTACCACGACAAAACCCAGCCACCTGCGTTTCATGAAGCCCTGCAGCGAGGAGGCGTAGGACGAAGTAAGCCAAACAAAAAAGGGCTCCGTCTTTCGGTAGAGCCATGGCTGCACAGCCCTTCGCTTGAGCAGTTTGGCGCTCATCATCGGTGTGAGTGTCAAGGAAACAAACGCGGAGATGGCCACCGAGCTGGCCACCACCAGGCCAAACTCCCGAAACAATCGCCCCGTAAGGCCTTGTAAGAAAATGACGGGCAAAAACACGGCCACCACCGATACCGTGGTGGAAATGACGGCAAAGTAAATCTCGGTAGAACCTTTGCGGGCGGCTTCTTCCGGTTCCATGCCTTCCTCTACCTTTACATAAATGTTTTCCAACACGACAATGGCATCGTCCACCACCAGCCCAATGGCCAACACGATACCCAGCAGCGTGAGCACGTTGATGGTGAAACCCAGCAGATACATGACGAAAAATGCCCCGATGAGTGAAATGGGAATGGTGACGACCGGAATCACGGTGGTGCGCCAGTCGCGCAAGAACAAAAAGATAATGGACAGCACCAGGCCAAAGGCGATGAAGATGGTTTCTTCGACTTCCGAAATAGAGGCGCGGATGTACTTGGTGGAGTCATAGCTCATCTGGTAGCTCACATCCGAGGGCAGGTCGCGCTCGATTTGTGCCAGCTTTTGATACAACCGATCGGCAATGTCAATGTTGTTGGCGCCCGGTTGTGCTACGATGGCAAGGGCGCATCCGGGAATCCCATCACGCCTGAGAATAGTCCGGTCGTTTTCCGGGTAGAGTTCGGCACGACCGATGTCTTTAAACCGCACCACATTGCCATTACTTTCTTTGACGATCAGATTATTAAAATCTTCGGGCGTATTGAGACGACCGAGGGTGCGCACGGTCAATTCCGTGTTGCTGCCTTCTACTCTTCCGGACGGCAGTTCCACATTTTCGCGGTTTACCGCCTGAAGCACATCCGAAGGAGCCAGTTTTAGCGAAGCCAGTTTGATGGGATCCATCCACAACCGCATCGAGTACCTGCGCTGTCCCCAAATCTGTACCGAACTCACTCCGGGAATGGTCTGTATCCGTTCTTTGAACATGATTTCCGCAATGCGCGAGATTTCGAGCAAATCGCGCTTGTCGCTGCGGATTGTCAAAAAGATGATGGGGCTGGAGTCCGCATCGGCCTTTTCCACCACGGGCGGATCGACATCGGGAGGCAGGCGGTTGAGCGCGCCCGACACTTTGTCGCGCACGTCATTGGCGGCTGCTTCAATGTTCACGCCCAATTCAAACTCCACCGAAATACTGCTGCGGCCCTCGCGGCTCACCGAGGTCAAGGTTCGGATACCAGCCACCCCATTGATGGCATCTTCCAGCGGTTCTGTAATCTGCGACTCAATCACATCGGCATTGGCGCCTACGTAGGAGGTCGAGACGGTCACCACGGGTGGATCAACACTCGGAAACTCACGAACCCCCAAAAATGAAAACCCGATTACGCCAAACAGGACGATGACCAACGACATCACGATGGCCAGTACGGGGCGATTGATGCTGACGATAGATAAGCTTGCCATGAGGTTAGTTGCGTTTTACAATCTGCACATCCATTCCATTTCGCAATTGAAGCATGCCGGTGGTCAGCACGGTATCTCCGGCCTGGAGGCCGGCCACCACTTCCAAATCCCGTTCGGTGCGAATGCCTGTTTCAATTCTGACTTCGTTGGCCTTTCCATTTCGGAGCACGAACACCTTCTTACCGGCCTGTTCGGGTATCACCGCCTGGGTGGGCACCAGCAGGGCGTTGGTGATCGACTGTAAGATTAAATCAACTTTTACAAACTGGCCCGGCAATAGTCTCCCGTTTTTGTTATCGGCAATCGCCCTGATTTTGAGGGTACGGGTTTCGGCATCGATGCGCGGCTCAATGGCATACACTTCGCCTTCGTACCGGTTGGTATCGCCCTCCACGGTAAACCGAATCTTTTTGCCGGGTGTCACTTGCACGCTATAGCGGCTGGGCACGGCAAACTCCAGTTTGGCCGGGTTCATGTTGTACAGCGTAGCCACGATGGTGGTGGGTGAGATGTAGGCTCCCTCGCTCACATAGCGCAGCCCGATAACCCCGTCAAACGGAGCGCGGATGCGCGTTTTTTCGAGCTGGGCCTCCAATAACTTGATGTCTGCCTCCGTGGTTTTTAACCGGTTGAGGGCGTTGTCATACTCTTCCTGGCTGATGGCATCTTTCTCCAACAGTTTGCGTTGGCGAAACTCAACATCCTGATTGAGCTTGCGGTTGTAGCGCTGTTTGGTCAGTTGTGCCTCAATTTCTTCATCGTTAATGTTGACCAGCAAATCGCCTTTGCGCACGCTTTTGCCCTCCTGAAACAAAAGGGTGGTAATCTTGCCAGAGGTTTCGCTGCGCAGTTCGAGTGACTCGTTTGGGAGGATCGATCCGGTCACGATCAGCTTATCTTCCAGTTTTTGGGGCGTTAGTACCAGGGCTTCCACCGGCAGTTTGGGCGCACTTGTGTTGGCGGCCACCGGGGCGGCTTCTTTTTTGCCTACCACGCCCAGCTTGGGCAAGGCCAGCAAAGCGATGACGGCCAGCACTACGGCTATCGTAATCCATGTTTTTTTCATTGCTCGGGTACGTTGTAGATGCCCCCACGATGGAGACTGATAAAATGCTTTAAACGTGCTTTTGGTTTCCGCGGAGGAACCGCTCATGTAATTTTAAGACTTGAGGGATGACCAGTTGGGTCTCATCGTTAACGATCACCGCCTGGGCACGTTTTTGTTTTTCTTCTTCGGGCCACTGTCGCGCCATGATGTGTTGAATGTCGGTTTGGGTACGGTGCGGGTCGCGCGCGGTAATTCGTTTGATGCGCAACGCCTCGGGTGCCATCACGACAATCATAAAGTCTACGGTACGGTCTGCCCCCGCCTCATACATCAAGGCGGCTTCACGCACTACGTAGGGACTTTTTTGCGCAGCCACCCATGCTTGGTAGTGTACCGCCACCCGGGGATGCACCAAGGCGTTTAGTCGCTGCCGTTTTTCGTCATCGCTAAAAACCGCTTGCGCCAAATACACCCGATTGAGCACACCCGCCTCATCGTACGACAAGTTTCCGAACTCTTTTTTGATTTGGCTCACCAATATTCCGTCAGTGGTCATTAATTCCTTCGCTCGGCTATCGGCATCGTATACGGGAATACCCAGGCATTTGAAAATGGCACACACCAGGCTTTTGCCCGTGCCTATTCCTCCGGTGATGCCTACCTGCAGCATTGGCGCTAAGGGGCAATAACAAAAACAGTCACGGAATCCACGGCAGTGACCTGTAAGAAGCCGGGCACGGCCCGCACAGTGGGCAGGAGCCGATGGCGGCCGGGCGATAACTTGCGGCAGTCGATGACCAACCGGGCGGGCTGTGGCGACTCCGAGTTATCCACAGGTAGTTGCGCACTGATGGTCTTGGGCGCGTATTCCACTTGCACTTTCTGACCTGGCTTAATGCGCACTTCGTTGATCACCGGCCAGTCGGTGAGGGTCACGCGCCCCACCTGAAACGAAAGCGTGATACGCTCGGGCTCGCAAACGGTGTTGTTGACAAGAATAGGCACCGACTCCGAAAAAGCATTGGATACCTCTTCTGCCCGGGGCGCCAACGCAATGGAATCGGGCAATTGGTGCAAAACGTGTTTGGGGCCGGTGAGCTTGACATGGCGTGCCGAAAGAACCACCGGGCTGACGCGTCCATAACCCTCGCGAAAGGTGATCTGTGAAAGGTCGGCATAGAGCGCAAACGTGTAGGATTCGCGCTGATCAATGGGAACGAAAAGTGTGTCAGTTACCACGAAGTTAACTTTGATATCCGGCAACTGCGTGCTGAGTTGCGGCACCAATGCCGTTCCGGGCAGTCTCATGTTTTCCGAAGGTCGTTCAACCGGAATGATCAGCGCAGGTTCTTTTAGGGCAAAGCGCTTGCGGAACAAGTCCCAGCCGCTGCCGTTGACGTTTACCATAACGTGTTCGGGCAACTCGCGCGTGGCGATGTAACGTTCTTGATCATATTCAAACTGGATCGGAAATCGGATGTTGGTGGAGTAGGGCTTGTTAAGCGCATTGAAAAACCAAAAAACCGCAGCCGCAAAAAAACACAGCGCCACCGCCTTCCAGTTGGTGCGGTTGAAGTGAAAAAGATTGGAGATGACCTTTAGCAGTCGCATGCAGGCACAAAGGTAACACATCTGCTTGCAGATCGCACGAGCGCATGGCTTCGTTGCCGCAAGAGCGGAAGTCCAAAGACCGTCCAACGAACAGATGCCGCCAATAAACGCCTTCGCGGCCACCAAAAAAATCCATTAGCGTTTGTGGTTTGTGTTTACGACTTTTCAGCATCAACCCGTAAGCCTATGAAACGCCTTTTGTCCCTTGCCCTGCTTTGTCTGTGCTTTGCCGCAGCCGCACAAAAATCCAAATCGACCAAACCGGCCCCCACCTCCCCGGCTGTCAATGCCGATCTCTTCAAAGGCCTGAAGTGGCGCAACATCGGCCCCTTTCGTGGTGGAAGAGCGAATGCCATTGCCGGCCACCCCACCGATGCGATGACGTATTACGTGGGCTACACCGGTGGCGGCATTGCCAAAACCGATGATGGCGGCATGACCTGGAAAAACATCTCCGATGGGTTTTTCAAAGTGGGCTCCATTGGTGACATCGCCATCAGCGAAAGCGACCCCAACGTGATTTATGTGGGCTCGGGCGAACATGCCGTGCGTGGGGTGATGACCTCGTATGGCGATGGCGTGTACAAATCCACCGATGGCGGCAAAAGCTGGAAAAACATCGGCCTCGAAAAAACGCGTCACATCTCTGATGTGGTTATTCATCCCCACAACCCGGATGTGGTGTATGTGGCCGCGCAAGGTGCCGTGCATGGGCCCAATCCGGAGCGCGGTATTTTTAAATCCACCGATGGAGGCATGACCTGGAAGAAAACATTGTATGTCGATGAAAACACGGGGGCTTCTTCACTCAGCATGGACATGACCAACCCTCGCATTTTGTACGCGGCCACCTGGCAACACAGACGCTACCCGTGGAAAGTGGAAAGCGGGGGCGCGGGCTGCAGCCTTTGGAAGTCGACCGATGCTGGTGAAACGTGGACGAAGATCAACGAGGGGTTGCCCAAAGAAATGGGCAAGATGGGTGTGAGCGTCTCGCGCGCCAACCCCAACCGGGTGTTTGCCATTGTGGAAGCTGAGAAATCGAAAGCGGGCGTATACCGCAGCGATGATGGCGGCAAGAAGTGGAACCTGATGACCAACAACCAGACGCTCACGGCCCGCTCATGGTACTACATGGAGATTTTTGCTGACCCCGTGAATGCGGATGTCGTATACGTACTCAACGCGCCCATGATGCGCTCGATTGACGGTGGTGCAACGTTTACGAACATTCGCGTGGGCCATGGCGACACGCACGATTTATGGATCAATCCCAAAAACAACAACAACCTGGCGCTGGCCGATGATGGGGGTGGTGAAATTACGTATAACACCGGGCGTACCTGGTCTCCCATCAACAACCAGGCAACTTCGCAGTTTTACCGCGTCAACGTGGACAACCGCTTTCCGTATTGGGTATACGGTGGCCAGCAAGACAATTCTTCGGTAGCCACACCCAGCCGCAACGGCAGTTTTGGTATCACCGACAAAGATTGGTTTAACGGCCCCGGCTGCGAAAGTGCGTGGGTAGCCTTTAACGACCCCAACAATCCGGAACTGCTCTATGGCGGATGCTACCAAGGGCAAATTGACGTGCTCGATACGCGCACCGGTGAATCAAAAGACTTGCAGGAGTATCCGTCCACCAACCTGGCGTTTGCTCCGAAGAAAATGAAATATCGCTTCAATTGGAATGCGCCCTTCCTCAACTCGCCCCACGACCCGAAGATCATGTACCACGCGGGCAACGTGCTGTTCAAAACCACTAATGGCGGCATGAGCTGGGAGGTGATCAGCCCCGACCTGACGCGCAACGACACCACCAAACAAGACGTGAGCGGAGGCCCCATCACCAACGAAGGCGCAGGCGGTGAAAACTACAACACCATTTATTATGTGATCGAATCGCCCCACGAAGCAGGCGTGATTTACACGGGCAGCGATTGTGGCCTGGTGCACATTACCAAAGACGGAGGCAAGAACTGGAGCAACATCACGCCCGCGGGTCTGCCCGAAGGGATGATACACTCGATCGAAGTATCGCCACACGACAAAGGCACCGTGTACATTTCGGCCTCTCGCTACAAGTTCAACGATTATAGCAACATGACGTATAAGTCGGCCGACTACGGCAAAACCTGGAGCAAGATTGGCTCTGGTGTCGAAGCCGATGATTTCATCAAAGTGATTCGCGAAGACCACAAAGTGAGAGACCTGTTGTATGCCGGTTCGGAGCGCGGGTTCTACCTGTCGTTTAATGGCGGTACGAGCTTCAGCAAATTTCAACTCAACATGCCGGTGGTGCCCATCACAGACCTGGCGATTCGCGATAATGACCTGATTGCGGCTACTGCGGGCCGTTCGTTCTGGATTCTGGACGACCTGGCTGCCCTTCAGCAAAGCAAGGGTTCGTTTGGCGATGGCACAGTGAAAGTCTTCTCGCCCAAACCCACGTATCGCCTGTCATCGGTCACCATCCCCGAATACTTTGGCGACATCCCCGGTCTGGGCCGCAACCCGATGAACGGTGTGATCTTGGATTACTACCTCAAAGACAAAGCCGACACGGCCAAAGTGACCTTGCAGATTTTTGATGCCTCGGGCAAACTGATCCGCAGCTACACCAACAAAAAAGATGAGAGCTTCAAGCCTTGGCCTGGGGGCCCTGCTGCGAAGCAGACTATTCCGGCCGAAGCGGGGCTGAACCGCTTTGCGTGGGATTTCCGCACCGAAGCGCTCACGGGCGTGCCGGGCGTGTTTGTCTATGGCGACCATAGTGGCTACCGCGTTGCTCCGGGCAAGTACAAAGCACGCGTAACGTACAAGGGGCAATCGTCCGAAACAGATCTGGAGATTATTTCCGACCCCAAAGTAACGGCCACGGCTGCCGAGTGGGCTGGGCAGCAAGAGTTTTTGCGCCAGGCCAGCGAGGGCTTTGAGGAGGTGCACAAGTCCGTGAACAAAATGCGACAGGTAAAAAAGCAAATTGAAACGCTAAATGAGTCGTTGAAAGATAACGCCACAGCCAAGGACTTGGTGACCACGGGCAAAGAGCTGATCAAAAAAATCGATGCCTGGGAGAGCAACCTGGTAGAGCCACGCAGCAAGAATTTTCAGGATGTGATCAACTTTCCGAATAAGCTCAATGCAGAGTTTTTGCAACTGCGTAGTGTGGCTGATACGCACGACCCGCGCCTGACGAAAGGGGCCCAGGATCGCGCCCGCGATGTGCAGACCGATTGGGCAAAATACAAGCAGCAGATGAATCAATTGATTCAGAAAGATATTGCCCAGTATAACCAACTGTTCAAGGAGAAGAATCTTCCGGTGCTGATCACCGAAGCGAAAGAAGCGGTGATGAATAATTGAGTTTTGCGGATAGCTGTGGGGATAGCTGTACACAGAGGGCGCAAAGAACCACAAAGTTGCACAGAGATTGATGGATCTTTAGGATGCTTTGTGTGGCTTTGTGGTTCTTCGCGAAACTTTGTGGGATAGCTGCACACAGAGGGCACAAAGAAGCACCGGGTTGCAACGGAGATTGATGAGTCTTTGAGCTGCTTAGTGGTTCTTTGTGAACCTTGGTGGAATAGCTGGAGGCAGCGGCATGATGATATCCGTGACCCGTGATTTTCACAAAGTAATTTTTTGCTCGGCAGGAATAATTTGATTCCTCGCCCAAACGCCCCTGCAACTATTTCCCGCGCTGCGCGGTTTTACCGTTTTTATCCTTATCTTTTTCACATGATTCATTCGCTGGCCGATAGCCTGCACAGCGTGCCCGAGTTTGCGGGCCTGCCCGAAGAGCAACTCCAATGGCTTGTCCAAAAAGGCGTAGTCAACACGTTTTCCGATGGCGAAAAGGTCTTTTCCAAAGGCGACATCGTGCCGGGGTTTCAGGTGGTCATCCACGGCCGCATCGACATACGCCTGGCGCGCGGCAGCAACCTCGTCAACCTCGGCACCTACGAGCCGGGAGAAATTCTGGGCAAATTGCCTTACTCCCGCATGAAAGCGGCCGCGGCCGAAGGCATCGCCCTGGGCGAAACCGTGGTGTTTCTGTTGCGCGAGGAGTTCTTCCCCGAAATGATCACGCGCTGCCACCAACTCACCGAAGTGTTGGTGCACAACATGACCGACCGCGCCCGCGACTTTG
This sequence comes from uncultured Ohtaekwangia sp., assembly GCA_964524935.1. Taxonomy (GTDB): domain Bacteria; phylum Bacteroidota; class Bacteroidia; order Cytophagales; family Cyclobacteriaceae; genus ELB16-189. Next base: position 771,665 of record CAZGFJ010000002.1, on the reverse strand, counting down.
TGAAGTTTCAGCAACAGAACGACAAGATGATGGCGCTCGGCAAACTCTCTGCGGGCCTCGCCCATGAACTCAACAACCCTTCGGCAGCCGTAGTGCGCAGCGCCCAGGAATTAAAGAAGCACCTGGGCGGCTTACCGGCAAAGTTTAAGCGCGTGATCAAAATCAAAACCACTGACGAGGTGGTGGACAAAGTCAATGACTTTGTTTTTGCCAAGATGGCCCAAGCTGGCAAAGGGCCACGCACCATGATGCAAAAGTCGGCTTGCGAAGAAGAGGTTATTAGCTGGTTGGAAAACGAAGGTTTTGAAAACGGCTATGAGTTGGCCGAAACCTTGGCGGAATTTGACATCAGCCCGGCCGACCTGAACACCATCAAGAGCTGGCTGCTGCCGCCTGACGTAAACCCGGTAGTGAATTGGATGACGCAGGTGCTCACCACGGAAAAATTGGTTTCAGAAATCGAGGAAGCATCCAAACGCATCAATACACTTGTCACGTCCATCAAGGGATACACCCACATGGATCAAACAGCTGAACGTGTGTCAATCGATATTCACGAGGGTATCCGAAATACCCTTACGATGCTCAATCACAAGATCAAACGACTGAAAGTACAGGTGCAGGAACAGTTTGCGGCCGACTTACCCATGGCCTCGGTATACGCGGGCCCTCTCAACCAAGTGTGGACCAACCTCATTGACAACGCGCTGGATGCCATGGAAGGGCGTAGCCCCAATATACTTACGATCAAAACCGAGCGCGACCGCGAATTCATCAATGTGTTGATTACCGACAATGGCCCAGGCATCCCGGCTGATATTGTTGATCAGATTTTTGATCCTTTCTTTACCACGAAGCCCATTGGCAAAGGCACGGGCCTGGGGCTGGAGGTGGTTCGCCAAATCGTACACCAGCACAATGGTAAAGTAGAAGTGACATCGGAACCCGGAAAAACAGTATTTAAGATCTGCTTCCCCTGGGCCGGTTAAGTACCACAGCATTGACCCAACGTTCATTCGAATCTCGAATTTCCCAATTTTGAATTTTCATGTCCAAACCGATCCTTTTAGTTCTCGATGACGATCCGCAAGTGTTGCGGGCCGTAGTGCGCGACCTCCGTAGCGCCTATGGCAAAGACTACCGTATTCTCAGTACCGAGAGCGCCAGCGAGGCGTTGGAGTCGCTCAAAGAACTCAAGAATAAAAACGAAACGGTGGCCTTGTTTCTTTCTGACCAGCGCATGCCCGAAATGTTGGGGGTCGACTTTCTAAAGCAGGCACGCGTCTTGTTCCCCGATGCCAAACGCATTCTGCTCACCGCCTATTCTGATACCGAAGCGGCCATTCGCGCCATCAACGATGTGCAGTTGGACTACTACCTGATGAAACCGTGGGATCCGCCCGAGGAGAAACTGTTTCCCGTGCTGGATGAGCAACTCGATGAATGGCATAGCCATTTTCGCCCCGTCTTCCAGGGCATCCGGGTAGTAGGTTATCAATGGTCGCCACGTTCGCATCAAATCAAAGACTTTTTGTCGGGCAATTTAATCCCTTATCAATGGCTGGATGTGGAGACACAGGAAATCGCGCGGGAGTTGACAAAGCTAAACGGCATTGATGCCACGCAGCTACCGGCCGTGTTTTTTGAAGACGGCTCCTTTTTGGTTAATCCCGAAGTGGCGGCCGTGGGTGAAAAAACGGGGATGAAAACCCGGGCGTCAAAGACGATGTACGATGTGGCCATTGTGGGGGCCGGGCCTGCCGGACTTGCCGCAGCCGTATACGGTGGTTCAGAAGGGTTGAACACGGCACTCATTGAAAAACGCGCTCCCGGAGGCCAGGCGGGTACCAGCTCGCGCATTGAAAACTATCTGGGGTTTCCAAATGGGCTTAGCGGAGCGGAGCTTTCGCGCAGGGCCATTGCCCAGGCGACCCGTTTTGGGGTAGAGTTGCTGTCGCCTCAAGAGGTGGCGGATATCGCATTGAAAGACCATTATAAAATTATTACGCTGCGCGATGGCACCACAGTAAACGCGCGTGCCGTCATCATTACTACGGGTGTAGACTACCGTGCGCTGGAGGCGATAGACATTGATAAGTTTACGGGAGCAGGCATTTACTACGGTGCCTCCAATACCGAAGCGCATGCCTGCAAAAACCAGGATGTGTACATCGTGGGCGGTGGCAACTCTGCCGGCCAATCAGCCATGTACCTATCGGCCCATGCGAAAAATGTCTTTATTGTGGTACGCAAAAAAGACTTGTCGGCCACCATGAGTCAATATCTAATCGATCAAATACAAGCCACCCCAAATATTCAGGTATTGGGTGAGCGGATCGTGGGACAGGTATTCGGCCAGGAGAAGCTGGAGGAGATTTGTATTGAATCGCTCACCGATGGCTCGCGTGTGCAACGAAAGGCCGCAGCGCTTTTTATTTTTATCGGAGCCAAACCGGTAACGGATTGGTTGAAGTTGGACATCATCAAGGATGACAAAGGCTTTATCGAAACGGGGCGTGATCTGCTTAAACACGAATCTTTCAAAAAATCGTGGAAGTTGGCACGTGAGCCCTTTTTGTTGGAGACGTGCAGTCCGGGTGTTTTTGCGGCTGGCGATGTGCGGGCCGGTGCCATGAACCGCGTAGCCTCGGCCGTAGGCGAAGGTGCCATGGCCATCAAATTTGTGCATGAATATTTGGCAGAGGGGTGACTTACTTGAGGTCAGGCAGAACCTAACCTCTGTACCCCTTCACCAAATCCGCAGCTTTCTCCGCAATCATGATCACGGGAGCGTTCGTGTTGCCGCTGGAAATCTGTGGCATAATGGAGGCATCGGCCACGCGCAAATTGAAAAATCCTTTCACCAGTAGCTCGGGCGTCACTACGGCCATCTCGTCTGCGCCCATTTTGCAGGTGCCCACCGGATGATAGACACACTCCGCTGTTTGGGCAATGTGTCGTAACCAGTCGTCATCGCTGGCGTGTGCCTGGGGCAGATGTACCTCCACGCGCATTCGGGCAAAAGCATCGGCTTGCATTACCTCCCATGCCTTGCGGCCGCCCATGATCAATCGCTCTTGGTCTTCTTCATCGGTCAGGTAGCGCGGATCGAGGATGGGTACCTCGGTGGGGTTTGCCGAGCGCAGCACCAGGAATCCGCGGCTGCGGGGCCGCACCTGCGTAGGCAAAATGGTAAAGCCATCTTCGCGCGGAAAGGTGGCCATGTCATACATGTCAACCACGCGGTCGCCTCCGGCATTGGTGGGTGTAAACTGAAACTGAATGTCGGGCCGCGGTTGTGTTTCGTCTGACCGCCAAAAAGCAACCGCCTCCAACGGGCCGATGGAAAGCGGGCCTTTTTTGGTCAGGAGGTATTGCACCAATGCCAGCGCCTGCCGGTGCCGCGGCAAATAGTAATTGTTGGATCGCACACGGCCCCGTGCACTGACGGGGTAAAACAAATGGTCATGCAGGTTTTGCCCCACCCCCGGCAGGTCCTTCGCCACGGCAATGCCATGGCGCATCAATTCGTTCTTCGGCCCGATGCCCGACAGCATCAACAGCCTGGGCGACTCAAAGGCCCCCGCACACAGGATAATTTCTTTTTTGGCACGTGCGGTAAGCGTGCTGCTTTGGCCATTCATAAACTCCACCGCGCTGGCGCGTTCGCCATCGTGTACAATGCGTTTCACTACGGCATGCGTCATCACCGTGAGGTTGGGGCGCTTCATGGCGGGCAATAAAAAAGCCCGGGCCGCACTCCAGCGTTTCCCGTGTTTCATCGTATACTGAAACCACCCGGCTCCCTCCTGGGTGGCGCCATTGACATCGTTGTTGCGCGGAATACCGCGCTCGGCACAGGCTTCAATAAAGGCTTCGCCCATAGGGGTGTGGTACCAGTAGGCCTGCGTGACATTCAACGGCCCGCCTTGTGCGTGATAGGCATCTGTAAATTGTTCGTTGTGCTCCGACTTCCTAAAGTAGGGAAGAACATGATCAAAACCCCATCCGTCACAACCCCATGCTTTCCATTGATCGTAGTCGGCCTGCTGTCCGCGGATGTAGGCCATGGCGTTGGTGGAACTGGAGCCTCCCAGTACCTTTCCCCGCGGGTGGTAGATTTTTCGATTGCCCAGGGCCGGCTGTGGTTCCGTGTAATAGCAATTCCAATCCACCGCACTGTGGTGCAACTGAAGATAGGCCTGAGGGATGTGTATTTTGGGGTTGGTGTCGCGGCCGCCCGCTTCGATGAGCAATACCGTTTTACCGGGATCTTCCGTGAGGCGGTTAGCCAACACACATCCGGCTGAGCCGGCACCGATGATAATGTAATCGTAATTCACCCGGGCAAGGTAAGTACGTGCAGCCCCACGACCCAAATACGGGCAAGGGGGTCAAGTGGTAAACCAACGTATGACTTTACCCAACCAGGTCTTGGGCGCGGGGCGTTGCGGTGTTGGTTCATCTATTTTCTCTTGACGTACGGTCCGCATGCGGCTGTGTTTTAGCGTGCCCTTCTTCACTTGGCTGAGGTAGCGGTAGGCGCGTTGCTCCTTTCGTTGCTCGGCTTCCTTCTTGCGTTTTTCGATTTCTGCCTTGGCCTCCTGTTCTCGCAGTTCGGCAGGGGTTGGCTTCCGTTCGGTGCGGTGGGGTTTGCGCTCGCGGTCAGTACGGTTACCCGGTTTGCGTGGGCGGTCGTGCCGCTTGCCGGTTGTTTCTGCGGGGGGCGTTTCCGCGGTTCCTTCCTTTTTCTTTGGCTCGGGCAAGTCAATTTTTCCCAACACTTTCAAGCCTTGCAGTTCAATCTTGGGGGCTTTGATTACTTCGGGCTTTTCTTCCGGGGCAGGAGTCGCTTCCGCGAGATATCCTTCCGGTTCGGTTGGCCATGCGCTGGCCGGTGCTGAGGATTCCGGGGCCGCTTTCTCTTCCTGGACTTCGGGCTCTTCATCGATCAACTCAATGCCCGCAAACAGCGCATCGGCTTTGAAGTGGCGCAACACGGCCCGCACGTGTTCTTCGTTCAGGCGGGTGTGGGCACCGGCATTTGCCGATTGAAACTCCGTTTCCAAAAACGAAACGATTTGCGCGGGTTTTACCGACAGCTTCCGCGCCAGCGTACCAATTCTCATAAACAGCTTGGTAAAAAGTGCACAAATATACAGTTCTGATCGGCAACGCTAAAGAGCAGACGGTGGTGCCAACATTTGGGTCACTCCAGCCCCTTGCGCCATCTTTTCTTTTCGCCTTGCTTCTTTTTGGACTCCATGCGCCTTTGCCTGGCCGCGGCCGATGGTTTGGTGGCCTTGCGCGGTTTCGGTTTGTGGAATGCATTGCGCAACAGGCGATCTAACTTTCGCAACGCCTCCTCTTTGTTTTGAAGCTGGGTGCGCGCCTCCTGGCTTGAGAGGATCAATACCCCCTCGCGCGTGAGTTGCGTTTGCCATTTGGCCAGAAGCACATTTTTCTGCTCGGGCGTGAGCAACGCGGAATCGGTCACGGAAAAACGCAACACGACCTTCGAGTTTACTTTGTTTACATTTTGACCTCCGGGGCCGCTGGCGCGCGCGGTGGTGAAACGTAGTTCCGACAAAAGGGCAGCCGCGGTGAGCATGGGTCAAACGCCCTCCACCATGATCATGCGCGTAACCGAAGCTGCCTGCCGGATGGCCTTGGCGGGGGCATACGTGTCTGAACTCCACCACGCTTTGGCTTTTTCCATAGAGGGAAATTGGACCACCACGATGCGACCGGGTTGCCAGTCGCCCTCCAGTGTTTCCGCAGCACCGCCACGCACGATAAACTGGCCGCCAAACGGAGCCAGCGAAGCGGGTGTCAATTTTTTATAGTCCTCATACCGCTGCGGGTCGGTGATGGTTACGTCAACAATAATGTAGGCGCTCATAATACTTGGCGGATAATGATTGGACAAAAATACGCGATGCTTTCGAGTTGTCTTACGCCAGCAGCGAAGGGTCTGCTGCCCGCACAACCAAGAACATTGTCACAAACACGGCATTGTGGCCACCGTGGAAAAGCATGGCCCAGCCCAGGCCGAACCGGATGCGCACATAGCCCAGCAACAAACCCATCACGATCTGTGGCAAGGTGGCCAGCGGCCAAACGAGCCAATGCGGGCTGCCGTCATAATTGGTGATGTGAACCAAACCGAATATGACAGCCGAAACAAAAAACACCAGGGGAAAGATAGTGGCCCACCACCGCGGGCGAATGGCCGGGAAGGGCCGCAGAAAGGCGCGAAACACGAGCTCCTCCAGCAGGGGCGCCAGCACGCATGCCAGCACGAGCACTTGCCAACCCGGCATGGAGAGCATCATCTCCATCAGGTGATCGCTGTATTGCGGCATGACACCCGTTTGCTCCAATACGGACAGCAGCAATAGCGTGGGCACCATCAGCGCCAAATCCAACAGCAAGAGATACCCTACGCCCATCCATCGCTCGGCCGGTGTCATCGCCTCGCTACGCGGCAAAAATGTGGGTTTTTGTAAGTAGGCGAAAAAGGCCCTGGCAGTTGCTTTCATGGCGGCAAAGGTAGCATTTGGCGGATAGCCGATGCGAAGGCCGAACTGCACCTTTCAAAACAAAACGAACATGCTAACCGAACATGCTGGCGCACCTTATGCGCGTGCCGGTTTGAATGCCGCATTCCAGGTGAGCGAATCTTCTACTTGTGAAACAATCCGGGGTGAACCTTCGACTACAATTTCCTGCCCCCAATGAATGGTGACGGTTTCCAATCCGCCCCAGCGGAAAAACAGGCGATAGAACCAGCCGGTGGCTTCATAGCGCGCGGTGTGTTCGTGGCGCTCCACTACCCGTGTATCGTGGCTCAGCACGTTATCGTGTAGCTTCTCGTGAAAGGCGTCAATGGACTGATAGTCGTTTATGAACAGCGTGATTTTGCGCGCGCTGTTTGTGAACACAGCCGCCAACAGCAGAGGTTGCAAAAACGCCCACACCCAACTTTGTGAGTAGTCAAACAACGGCTCGCCTGCCATCGCTTTCACCGCCCATCCCAAAGCGTTGGACACAGCCAGAAACAGCAGTGCCATGCGAAGGAACAACGTGCCGCTCCAAGGGGCTGTCTCTTTTCGGATGCGCATTGTAGTCTATTTTACTATGATATTTCAATCAACGAAAATAGAAACCCGCAAGTATTTGCACAAGGGGGGCTCCGCTCAGCTACGCCATCAACATCTCAATGTCTTCGCGCGTGAGCGACTTGATCACATTCTCCTCGTTCTGGATCAAACTCTCTGACAGCTTGAGCTTGTGTTTTTGCAGGGCTAGTATTTTTTCCTCCACCGAATTGCGCGTGATAAACTTATAGGTGAAGACGCGTTTCTTTTGGCCGATGCGGTGGGCACGGTCCGTTGCCTGGGCTTCCACGGCCGGGTTCCACCACGGGTCCATGATAAACACATAGTCCGCCTCGGTCAGGTTCAGCCCAAGACCCCCGGCCTTGATGGAGATCAGAAACACGCGCACTTTCTCGCTCTTGCTAAACTTTTCCACTTGCTCCCTGCGGTCGGTACTGGAGCCGTCCAAATAGGCAAAGGGTATTTTCTTGCCGTTGAGCACTTCCTTGATCAAATCCAGGTGCTTCACAAATTGGCTAAAGATCAGCAGCTTGTGGCCCTCAAAGAGCGCATTGTCGATCATGTGCGAAACGTCATCGAGTTTGCCAGACGTGCCGGTGTAGGCGGCATCGACCATGCGCGGATGGTTGGACAACTGCCGCAGCTTTGTCAATCCTTCCAAAATCGTGAAGCGCGACTGTCCAATGCCCTCCTGGTTAATCAGGTTCAATATCTTTTCGCGGTAGTACGATTTCGCCTCCTCGTATTTCTGTTCCTGATCGGCCGTCATGTTGGTGTAGTACACGTTTTCCACTTTCTCGGGCAGTTCGGTGGCCACTTGCGATTTGAGCCTGCGCAGCACAAACGGCTTGATGATGGCATTGAGTTTTTTGGTCTTCGCCTCGTCTGCCTTTTTTTCAATGGGCACCTGGTATTCGTTTTTGAAAAACGTGTGCGTGCCCAACAGGCCGGGGTTGATGAAGGTCATCTGCGACCACAGATCGAGCGTGGTGTTTTCCAGCGGGGTACCCGTGAGAGTAAGGCGGTACCGCGATTTCAATTGCATGACGGCCTTGGCAATGTTGGACGTGGGGTTTTTGATTACCTGCGACTCGTCCAGAATGATGTAATTGAAATAGAACTGCGAAAGCATCTCTACATCCAGGCGGGTGATGCCATACGAAGTGAGCACCACATCGTATTTGGCAAACCGGGCCACGTCTTTGACGCGTTGTGTGCCCGTGTACACAAGTATTTTCAGCTGAGGCGCAAACTTGCCCGCTTCCATCTCCCAATTGTAAATAAGCGAGGTGGGCATGACCAGCAGCGAAGTGCCCGCGTTGCCTTTTTCTTTTTCCGATTGCAGCAAGGCCAGCGTTTGCACCGTTTTGCCCAGGCCCATGTCATCGGCCAGACAGCCGCCCAGGTGAAACTCATTGAGGAAACGAAGCCAGTTGTACCCGGCCTTTTGATAGGGGCGCAGCGCGCCTTGGAAGCCGGTGGGCACCGGGTAGTCTTTGATGCCGGTAAACGTGCGTAGGTTTTTTAGTCGCTCGCTCATGTGCACTTTGGCCAGGTTGCCTTCCTGCAACTCCATCAGCAGGTTGAGGTGGTACTTTTTCAATACCGGTTTTTCGGCATCGCCTTGCGTTTCGCTCATCGCGAAGAGGTCGCCATACTTTACGAGCCACGCTTCGGGTATGATGGCAATTTCGCCATTGGGCAACTTGAACTCCACTTTCTTTTTGAGGATGAGCTTGCGGAGCTCTTTGAAACTGATTTCGTATTCGCCAAACCGGATTTTGGCGTGTATGTCAAACCAGTCGATGTTCTCTTTCACCTCCAGTTCGATCACTGCCTTGCCCACAAAATATTTTTTGTCGCGGTTTTCGGGCTGGCTCACTTCAAAGCCGAGGTTCAGCAAGTTCACGCGGTTTTCGTTGAGCCAGGAAAACGCATGGGCTTTGTCCACCGCCACGCGGAACCCTTTGAGCGGCAGGCCCAGCTTGATCAAAGTTTGCGCATATTTTTTTTCGGCATCCAGGTTGCGCTTCACGCGATGAAACACATAATCGGTTTCCTTTTTTTCGAGGGATACGCTCACCTGCCCAAACGCCTCTCCGCGAAAGCGGTGTTTGCCATACTTGAACGAGAGGTCGAAAAAGATTTTACCCGTTTCGTCATCGGTGCGCTCCTTGGGCGCTTCATCAAACAACAAAGGGGCTTCGCTGGCGGTGGTTTGAAGTTCGGACAGGGTGAGCAGCGGATGCGGGTCGTATTCCGTTTTCACGATTTCAAATCCTTCTACGTCAATGTCCTCAAAGGAGGCGATGAGCGGGGCGATAAAGCGGCTGTAGTACGTTTCTTCCAGGTTTTTAGGAATCACCACATTTTTCTTGGCCATAAAGGGCAGCAGCTTTTTGCCGTCTACGTGCTTTTCAAACCCATAGAGCTTGCCGTTCACCACCATCCAGGCGGGATTTTTGCACACCAGGTAGGCAGCGGGGTTGGGTATGTCTATTTTTTTCCCCTCGTACGTGAGGGTGGGGTAGTACACGGTGGTGTCGGCCGATTTGCGAAAATGAAAAAGGACCTGTGCCCGTTTTTCCAGCACGTCCAGTTTTTTCCAGGTGGGCTCGCCATCATTGCCCATCTCAAACAGCATCTTGCCTTTTAGCTTGTCCAGCACCTCGCTTCGCTTGGTTTCCAGGTAGCGCTCGATCTCTTCCTGTACCAGTTCGTTGCCTTTTTGCTTATCATAGGTTTTGGCAAAAAACTCGTTGGGCTTCATGGCCTTGGCGCTGAATTTCTTCAAAATCACGTCCTGGCTCATTTTGTCCATGAGCTCGATGAGTTCAAAATCGCGTGCATCTAAGCCGCGGCTGAACTCGCGGGCATTTTTGGCCGAAATGTTTTGGTGCTGGTAGGTGAGCTTGCCTTTTTCGTCCAAGTGCACAATAAACGACTCAAAAAGGTAGCCGAGGTACTCGTGCTGATACAGCGAGTAGATGATCTGAAAGGGTTGTGAGGCAGAAACCTTCATGGCAGATGCGCTGCCTTTTCCGGGCTCATTCAACCAAAGAAGCTATTCAGCAGCGTCTCAACCGAATTTTGGAAAAAGCAGAATCGCAAAATAGCCGGTTCTCTGGCGAAAAACCATTCTTTTTCATATTAGACCTTACATGTTTAGTACATGGGCCCGTCAGTGGATGTCCGGGCGGTAACCCCGGGCTGCCACCGTAGCGGGGTAAAATGAGATGAGCAAGGTAATACCCACGAGCACGGATGCGGTAAGCACAAAGTCGGACACCTTCATCGCCACCGGGTAGTTGGTGACGATGGCATTCTCCATGCCCATGCCCACCAGCCCCACATGCTGTTGGAGCAGACAGACAGCGGTGCCCAGGACCAGTCCTCCCCCGGCACCAAGAAAGGCGATGAGCGCTCCTTGATGAATAAAAATGGAGCGGATGGTGTTTTCACGTGCGCCCATGGCAAAAAGGATGGCCACATCGCGCCTCTTGTCGATGACCAACATCATCAGCGAAAAAAAGATGTTGATGGACGAAATGAGCAGCAGCAGTGCAAAACTGACAAAAGCGAACAGCTTCTCAATTTTTAAGAGGCGGTACAGGTCTTTGTGCTGTTCTTCGTTGGTGAGTACCTGAAAGCCGGGGCCCAGGATTTTTTCGAGCGCCTGTTTTACCGACCCTGTTTGGCCATCGGTCATGACTTCCAGGGACGTGCGCTTGTTGGCATAGTTGAGGAGCCGTTCGGCAAACGCCAGCGGTACGAGGATGTAGTTTTCATCGATGTTTTTCTCAATGGAGAAGACCCCGCTCACGCGCAGGTTCTGCTGAAAGTACAAATCGGCTGGGTTGGCCGACCGGCTTCTGTTGTTTTTGATATAAAAAACCTGAAGGGGGTTAAAATCATCCGCCAGCGGCAGCGAAAGGGCATATTGCACGCCCTGTCCGATGACGGCATACTCCACACTGTCTTTTACAAGCCAAAGGTCACCCTGCTGCATGGCCGCGTCCATGCGGTGTTGGTCAATAAAGTTCTGGCTCACGCCTTTCAGCGTGGCTACCATGTCGGCTCCTCGGTAGCGCACATAGGCATAGTCTTCGATCACCTCGGTCATAATTTTTACGCCCGCCACCCGGTTGATTTGCTGGCGCATGGAATCGGTGACAACAAAAGACTTTCCTTTGACAGTCGAAATCTTGAGTTCGGGATCAAAGCTGCTGTTGAGCGAGCGGAGCAGTCCCTCCAGGCCGTTGAACACAGACAGCACAATGATGAGGGCAGCCGTGGCCAAAGCCAGCGCCAACATCGACAGCACAGAGATGATGTTGATAAAATTCTTTTTTCTGCGGGAAAGAAAGTAGCGCCTCGCAACAAAAAGCGGGAAGTTCACAGGGCTAACTCAATTTGGTAGCGGGCGGAATCTGAAGATTACGGATAATTTCCTCCACGCGCTGTGCGGCCTCTTCTACTTCGTCAATAATGAAAATCAGTTCGGGAATGATGCGCACTTGCTTGCGGATGATGTCGCCCAGCTCTTTGCGGATTTCGCTTTTGCGTGTGTTAAGCTTGTTCAGCACCGCGTCTTTGTCCTTGGAAAGGGTGAGGCTGAGGTAAATTTTGGCAACAGATAAATCGGGGCTCATGCGCACCTCAGCAATACTGACAAATGAATTGCCTACGATGCCTTTTTTATCGCGTTGGAAAATACCGCTCAGTTCCTTTTGAATCATGCGGGCTACCTTCTGCTGCCGTACCGTGCTGCTCATGGTGCAAAGATAAGAAATTAGTACCTTTGGAAATCCGAGTACACCTTCTTGAAAAATATATGAAAACGGTGAGCGTAACGATTACCAATGAGAAAGCATTTGCTTTGCTGGAGCCGTTGGAATCTCTCGGTCTTGTTAAGCTGGATCGTACCATCCGTCCGGCCAAGAACGTCTCAGGTAAACTGTACAAGAGCATATCCACGCAAAAAGCCAAACAACTGCATCGGGAACTTGAAAAAAGGCGCATTGAATGGATCCGCATTTAATTGACACCAACTGTATCATTGATTTTGCCAGCGGTTCGTTGCCACGTCAGGCGGCTTCTTTTTTGAAAAAAGCACTTGACATTCGCCCAAAGCTTTCCGTGATCAATAAAAATGAGTTACTCAGTTTTTCATCTGTCCCGGCATTGGTGGTTGAATTTGCTTCCCACGCGCATGTCATCGGGCTTGATGAACAAATCGTTGCATCTACCATCTCCCTTCGCAAAAGGGACGCCACCAAACTTCCCGATGCGATCATTGCAGCCACTCTGGTTTATCGCCTGCCACTGGTGTCGCGCAACAAGGCTGATTTTCTCGGGATTGAAGGCCTACGTGTTGTTAATCCGTGGGCATTGAGACCCAGCCGCTAAGAAATCGGTATGCTCCGTTTTTTCCGCATCAATGATCCCTACCGATTGCTGGCCGTTTTGGCGGTGGTGATTGCCCTGGGGCTTACACTATTGATCGATGCGCCCCCCCTTACCGCCCGGCAACTGCACGCGCGGGTGGTAGGCCAAATGATGACGGCCGACCAACAGCTCTATACCGAGTTGTGGGACACGGTGCCTCCGTTGCAGGCCATATTTAATCAGTTCTGTTTTTGGGTGTTTGGGCACTCGGCTACAGCCCGGCAGGTACTCGCCCTTATTTTCCTCTTCGTGCAAGCCGGCTATTTCGCTGTCTTCCTTATACGCGCCAAAGCGTATACCGAAAGCACGTATCTGCCTGCGCTATTGTTTGTAGTCACCGCGTTTTATTCATTCGATACCTTTCAGCTTACACCCGAGCTGCTATCGTCCTTTTTTTTGCTGCTGGCATTGGGTAACCTTTTTCGCGAGATCGAATTCCGTCAGCAGCGCGATGCCACCGTCTTTAACCTGGGCATTTATTTATCGCTGGCCTCACTCACCGTATTTGTCCATGCCCTCTTTCTGCCCGCGGCATTGGTTGTCCTGTTATTGTTTGCCCAGGCCGATGCGCGAAAAATCCTTCTGCTGCTGTTGGGGTTCTTGCTGCCGCACCTGATGCTGGCCGCGTGGTATTTTGTGCATGACGGACTGGCTCTTCTTTGGGCACACTACTACCGCGAGCAGTTGCTGCGCTCCGTGCCCGACCTGGTCACGGGCAGGACGATGCTTGTTTTTTGCGCGTTACCCATCGCCTATTTCGTGTTCGCGTTGTTTATGCTGAGTCGCGAAGCCCGCTTGACGCGCTACCAAACCCAGTTACTCCAGACGATGTTGCTGTGGCAGTTGACCGGTTTTATGATGTATTGGTTTGTACCTGCATTACAGCCCGCCAGCCTGCTGCCCCTGCTCCCTCCGTTTGTGTACCTGACGAGTTACTACCTCTTGCTCATCCGCAGAAAGTGGCTGGCAGAACTCTCGCTGTGGTTTTTTGTAGTGGGTACGATTGCGCTGAGTTTACTGGCCCGTTATGACCAACTTCCGCAGGTCGATTATTCCAGGTTAGTTCTTACGCCCTCGCCCCGCACAGCCAACCTTTCGCAAAAGGAAATCATGATACTGGCCGATGACATCGCCCTGTACGAGCACAATCGCCCCGCCTCGTTTTTTTTGGATTGGCGTATTAGTCAACCGGTTTTCGGGCAGCCCGAGGTAATCGAACACATCTTACTTTTAGATCGCTGTTTTCAGCGACACCTTCCCGAGGTGATTGTCGATCCAGACAATTACTTGTCATCTGTCATTGCAAGGCTGCCGCGGCTGCAAGGCCGTTATCAGCGCCAGGGCGAAAACTGGATTCGGATCAACAACTGATTTTGGATACCCTTCGCTCGTGGCGGCCGCCTTCGAAGGCCGTGTGCAGAAAGCGATCGACAATTTTTTCGGCCTCCGCATACGTGATAAAACGGGCCGGAAGACACACGATGTTGGCATTGTTGTGCAGGCGGGCGAGCGAAGCAAGTTCTTCTGTCCAGCAGATGGCCGCGCGGATGCCTTGGTGCTTGTTGGCCGTGATGGCCACGCCATTGGCGCTTCCGCAAAGGAGAATACCCAACTCAAATTCGTTGTTCTCCACGGCACTGGCCACGGGATGCGCAAAATCAGGGTAGTCGGCTGATTCGGTCGTATGCGTCCCAAAGTCTTTTACCGTGTAGCCCTGGCTGAGCAGTGCTTTCTTCAGCAACTCTTTGTACTCAAAGCCGGCATGGTCGGCACCGATGGCGAGGGTGGGGTTCATGGGACGAAGGTCAGCGTAACGGGCGAAAATTCAAAACTACGCAGCCGCAGCTTCTTCCTTTTCCTTTCTGCGCACCACCCCTGCCGAGATGAAGATGCTCACTTCGTACAGCAGATACAACGGCAGCGAAATCAGCGATTGGCTCAGCGGATCGGGTGGCGTCACAATGGCGCCCAGCACCAAAATGCCAACAAGCGCATATTTTCTGTTTTTGCGCATAAACTGGGGCGTGATCATCCCAATTTTGGTGAGAAAGTACACCACCACGGGCAATTGAAACAATAAGCCGCTGCCAAACACCAGCGCCACCATGGTCGACACCACGGAGGTAATGTCAAACTCGTTGGAGATAACCGGGCTGATGCTATAGGTGGACAAAAACCAGATGGCCAACGGACACATTACAAAATAACCAAACAACACTCCGGTGATAAAAAGCGAAGACACCGCAAAGACGGCTCCGCGCGAAGACTTTTTCTCCTTCAGGCGCAAGCCGGGTTTGATAAAACTCCAGATTTGCCAAAACACATAGGGAAACGCCAGTACAAACCCCAACACAAAAGCCGTAGTCAGTTGCATGGTAAACTGCCCCGTCATAAAGCGGCTTTGCACTTTGAACGGAAACGGTTTCGCGCACAGGGCTTCCTCCGCACCGGTGGCCTCCCCCAGCTTGCACAGCAATTGGAAGGTAGGGAAATCAATGCGCGTAGGGGCAAAGACAATGTTGTGAAAAATCCATTGTGTGAAGAAAAATGACACAATCATCATCAAAAGGATGGCTGCCACGGACTTGACAATGTGCCACCGCAGTTCCTCGAGGTGATCAAGGAAGGACATTTCTTTTTCTTCCGGGTAATCGTCAGGCTGATCCAACGGCATGTGTCAACAAACAAGGGTGAGAAACAGACTACGCGTACAGCGGGAATTTCTTCATGAAGGTGTTCACCTTGCGCTTTACGCTCTTCAGGTGTTTGGTGTCGGTAGGTTTGGTCAGTGCCTCGTCAATTAAATCCACCACCCGGATGACGTCTTTCTCTTTAAGCCCACGTGTGGTGATGGCCGGTGTGCCGATGCGCATGCCCGAGGTGACCATGGGCGACTGCGTATCGAAGGGTACCATGTTTTTGTTGATGGTGATGTCCGCCTGGATCAAGGCTTCTTCGGCCGCTTTGCCCGTCAGGTTCTTTGAGCGCAGGTCAATCAACATCAAATGATTGTCTGTTCCGTTTGAAATGATTTTGTAGCCGCGTTTGACAAACTCGGCCGCCATCGCTTTGGCATTTTTGGCCACTTGCACAATGTATTCGAGGTATTCGTCCGTCAATGCTTCGCCAAAGGCAATGGCCTTGGCGGCAATCACGTGTTCGAGCGGGCCTCCCTGTGTGCCGGGGAAAACGCCTGAATCCAATACCGAACCCAGCTTTCGAAGCTCGCCTTTGGGTGTTTTGAGTCCAAAGGGATTGTCGGTGTTTTTGCCCACCATGATGAGGCCTCCGCGCGGGCCTCGCAGCGTTTTGTGGGTGGTGGTGGTCACGATGTGGCAATATTCCATGGGATCGTTGAGCAACCCACGCGCGATGAGCCCGGAGGGGTGTGAAATATCTGCGAGCAACACCGCGCCCACTGCATCGGCTGCTTCGCGCAGCTTTTTGTAGTCCCAATCGCGGCTGTAGGCACTGGCGCCACAGATGATCATTTTTGGTTTCTCGCGTTGAGCCGTTTCGATCACTTTATCAAAATCGATGAGTCCTGTTTCCTGCTCTACGCCATAAAATGAGGGCTGATAGAGTTTGCCGGAAAAATTAACCGGTGAGCCATGCGTGAGATGGCCCCCGTGCGACAGGTCAAACCCCAATATTTTGTCCCCGGGTTTCAGGCAGGCCAGCATGACGGCTGCGTTGGCCTGTGCCCCGGAGTGTGGTTGCACGTTGGCCCATTCGGCACCAAACAACTCCTTTACTCGGTCGATGGCCAGTTGTTCTACTTCATCCACTACTTCGCAGCCGCCATAGTAACGTTTGCCCGGCAAACCTTCGGCATATTTGTTCGTGAGCACCGAGCCCTGCGCCTTCATTACCTGTGGCGAGGTAAAGTTTTCAGAGGCGATGAGTTCAATGCCGCTCTCCTGGCGATGTTTTTCTTTGTCGATCAGGTCAAAAACCAGCTTGTCGCGTTTCATGGGCAGGGGAAAAAATGGAAGGCCAAAAATAGGTCAGGCCGAAGCCATTGCCAAATAATTTACCTCCTGATACAGGGCTGGCGCATCGAAATTATTAAGGCAGATTTTATCAGAAATTCAAACACATAGGCACATAGCCCACATAGATCAGCAACTCAAAAGCTATGTTTTCTATGAGCCTATGCGATTTCAAAAATAAGATGTGGGGCTGCGGGTCAGTATCGGGTCAGCAATTTGCGCAGTGCCTCTCCATCTTCCGCGTCAATGATGAGCTGATTGCATACGGGTTTGGTATCGAGTGAGGTGGCAATTGCCTGCTGTGGCACGCCATCCCGTCCGGAATGCCTTCCATTGATCGTCAATCCGGTGATTTCGCTCAGCGCAAGGCCCAAGAGCCGCTCGCGTGTATCGCCCAACGGAAATAAGTGCAGCCGATTGTCCTCATCAAATCGGTTAGGAACAAAGCCGTTGCCATAGTCGGATTGATTTAATTTGTTGAACGACTTCACTACGATGGGTTGCATGCCCCAGGTATTGCGCGGTTCGTCTTCTTCGTACAAGGTAATTGAACCCACATTTTTACCCACCGTTTGGTTGCCGATCAAAAACACGGTCATAAACGGCCTAAGGCCATTTATCAGCAGTTCGCTGGCGGAAGCCGTGCGTGATCCTGTCAGAATAAAAACCCGCTCCAATTGATTCCCAACGTTTTGTGCTTTGTCGATGAACTTTACTTCCAGAAAAGACGGCCCCAGTTGCGGGTCATTGACGATTGCCTGCGTTAACTGCGCATTGTATTGGCGTTTCACGAAGATGTCTGAAGAAGTAACATTTTTGCCGATCAGACTGGCCAAGTTGCGCGTAGCCGTTTCTGATCCTCCGCTGTTGAAGCGCAAGTCCACAATCAGATCGGTAATGCCCGCACTTTTGAACCCGGCAAAAATCTGGTCCATTTCAGCATTGTATATTGTGCTTCCCTCAGTAGGACCTGTGCTGAAGAGATTGTACACAAAATACCCGATCTTGTAATTGGGGTATTGCGTAAAGACCGTGTGGTAAAAGTTGGGGTTCTCGGCAAACTCCACCGTATTCAATTGGAGCGAAATGGATTGCCCAAACGTGCCCGATTCGATATTGATGGGCCGATACTCAACTGTGTGCGGTTCGCCAATCTGCGAAAGAAGCGTGCGGAAATTTTGTTCGGTGATGGTCTGCCCGTTTATTTTGGTGATCATGTCGCCCCGTTTGAGCGCAGTGGTGCTGGCGGGCGAGGTCGGTTTGACATAGAGCACCTGGGCAACCACATTGCCCGGAGCGTTCGGGTCTCTGTACAAAATGTACTCATACCCTGCTTCTTTGTTTACCCCCCGCAGGGAGTTGAGCAGTTCTTGAAAATTTTCCTGTATCCACGAAAACCGGTCTTCGTCCGACAGCAGGCTTTCGAAAAAAGGCTCCGGGGCCAGCGTGTTAGCCGGGGCCGCAGGAATCTCGTTCGCCCAGTAGTAATAGAACCGCATGTTTTCCAATATCCACGCGTTCACATAGTCGTTGGGATTGCTCGGGCCATCCTCTTCGCAACCAACCGAAATCAACACCGATGCCAACAACAGCACAAACCACCGAAATGCCTTCATAGTCGATTCATTTGAACAACGAATATATACAGACGAAAGACAAAAAGAAAACGAAGCACTTGAACAAAATTGCCTCGCACATGGGCCTTTCTTGTATTTTTAGGCACCTGACCGATGGAAGAACTCGATGCCGTGCAGCTCAACTTTAGCAGCGACAGCCTGTGGGTGTTGAATGGTGTGTTGGCCATTCTCATGTTTGGGGTGGCGTTGGATTTGAAAACCCAAGATTTCAAACGCCTGGCCGACAACCCCCGGGCATCACTGATTGGCATCGCCTCGCAGTTTTTGATGTTGCCCGCAGTCACCTTTGCATTGGTGTGGGCCGTGCGCCCTCACCCGAGCATCGCCTTGGGCATGATGCTGGTGGCCGCCTGTCCGGGAGGCAACATCTCCAATTTTCTTACCCATCTCGCGCGGGGCAACACCGCCTTGTCTGTAAGCCTGACTGCCATGGGCACCGTGTTGGCCATTGTGGCCACGCCCCTCAACCTGGCATGGTGGGCGGGGCTGTACCCTCCCACATCCGGCCTGCTGCGCACCATCTCCTTGGATGCCTCCGACATGATTCAAACGATCATTACGCTGGCCGGTCTCCCGTTGGCCTTGGGCATGGCCGTGGCGCACTACGCACCTGCCCTGGCCAAGCGCCTTACCGTATTCGTAAAACCCGTCTCCATCCTTGCTTTTATCGCTTTTGTGTGCCTCGCTTTTGCCAATAATATCGATCACTTCCAGCAGCACATTCACCGGGTGGTGCTGGTGGTGTTGCTGCACAATGCGCTCGCCTTGGGGGTCGGTTTTTGGATGGCGCGTTGGGGGGGGCTGTCACTGCGGGATCAAAAGACGATTGCGATCGAAACGGGCATTCAGAACTCCGGGCTCGGGCTCATCCTTATCTTCCGTTTTTTTGATGGCATGGGCGGCATGGCGATCGTGGCGGCATGGTGGGGCATTTGGCACATCATTTCCGGGTTGGCCCTTGCCTATTACTGGTCGCGCGGGCACACCCCCCAACCGGTTTCGTGATGCAGCGCGTGTGGTACTACTTGCTCAGGACGTATGTTCGCGCGGGGCTTTTCTTTTTTTACCGTCAGGTCACCGTTCGGGGGGACCAGCTACTTCCCCGCGGCCCGATCCTGTTTGCGCCCAATCATCAAAACGCCTTTATGGACGCGCTTCTGGTCGTGTGTACGAATCATCGCTTCACACACTTTCTGGCCCGGGCCGATATCTTCAAAAAGCGCGGGGTGCGATGGCTGCTCTCCACACTCAACCTGTTGCCGGTGTACCGCCTGCGCGATGGGTTTGAAAAACTCGCCTACAACCAACATACCTTTGCGGCTACCAGTAGGCTGCTTGCTCTCGGACATTCGGTGATCATTTTTCCGGAGGGGAACCACGGAGCACAACGAAGAGTACGTCCGCTCAGTAAAGGGTTTGCGCGCGTGGCTTTTGACTTTGTACGCAAGCATCCGCACCAAACCTTGTATGTCGTGCCCGTGGGCTTGAATTACGAAGACCATCGAAGGTTTCGAAGTCGCGTCAGCGTGATGTATGGCGAACCTATTGCGGTGTCGGCCGAAGGTTTACAAAACGAGACGGCCGAAGCACAACGCCTGCGACAGGAAGTGATGGGCGCCTTACAACGACTCACCACGCACATTGAAGATGCCGCTCGTCATGACGAAATCGCCTGGCAACTAGCGCATGCCGGGGCCGACTACCTGGATCCGACTCAAACCCGGGCATTGATCGACCGCATCGAGCGGGGGGAATCGCTGCCGGCAGTACCACGCGCCAAACGGCAGATCAATCTTTTGTGGCGCTGGCTGCACGCACCGGTGTTGGCCTTGTGGCAACTACCACGTAAGCGCATCCAGGACCCTGTGTTTGTCGCTTCGCTTAAGTTTGCCTTTGGGCTGTTTGTTTTTCCGGGGTATTACGTGGTGGTGGGAAGCCTTCTTACCTGGGCCTCCAATGGGATGGTGGGGGCAACCATCTGTGCGTTCATGATTGTTTCAACTTTGGTAACGGCACGCGCCTCACGCGAAAACACGGCAGCCGTGTCGTAGGCTCGGTTTGCAAACGCTTGGGGCAACGGCTACCTTCGGGACTTTTTCAATCCCCATGGCAAAATCCGTGTCCCCCCTGCCTCCCAAAAGCGATGTCGTGCTAATGGGCGCAGGCATCATGAGCGCCACGCTCGGCATCATCTTAAAAGAGTTAGACCCCAACATCACCATCCAGATTTTTGAACGCTTAGATGTGGCGGGCATGGAAAGTTCGGATGCGTGGAACAATGCCGGTACGGGGCACGCGGCCTTTTGCGAATTGAACTACACGCCCCAAAAGGCCGATGGCACGGTAGACGTAGCCAAGGCATTGAAAATTGCCGAGTCGTTTGAGGTGTCGCGCGAGTTTTGGGCTTACCTGGTGGAAAAGAAATACCTGACCACCCCGGCCGACTTCATCACGAAAGTACCGCACATGAGTTTGGTGTGGGGCGATGCCAATGTGGACTTTCTGCGCAAGCGCTACGAACTGCTCCGTCAATGCTGCCTCTTTGCCGATATGGCTTACACCGAAAACCGCGAAGAGATGGAGGCGTGGGCCCCGATTGTCATGCGCGGCCGCAGCAAGAAAGTCCCCGTGGCCGCCACGCACATGGAAATGGGTACCGATGTAAACTTTGGCACGCTTACCCGTGGCATGATTGACCAACTGCGCAAAATGCCGGGCGTGCATGTGCATTACCACAGTGAATGCCTGGATCTTGACCCTGATGGCAAAGGGGGCTGGGACGTTTTCGTGAGGGATTTGAACACGGGAAAGAAACTACAGACCAACACACGCTTTTGTTTTATCGGTGCAGGCGGTGCGACCTTGCATTTGCTCAAGCGGGCCGAGATCAACGAGCGAAAGGGGTATGGCGGCTTTCCCGTGAGCGGGCTGTGGCTCAAGTGCCTCAACGAAGAACTCATTCAAAAACACCATGCCAAGGTGTATGGCAAAGCCAGCGTGGGCTCGCCCCCGATGTCTGTGCCACATGTGGACACGCGGATCATCAATGGCAAAAAGGAATTGCTCTTTGGCCCTTTCGCGGGATTCTCCACGAAGTTTTTGAAAAACGGCTCGTTGATGGACCTGCCCATGTCCATCAAACTCGACAACCTCATGCCCATGATCTTTGCCGGCATCAAAAACGTGCCGCTCACCAAGTATCTGATTGAACAACTCCGCCTGACACCCGAAGACCGACTGGCGGCCTTGCGCGAATATGTGCCCTTCACCAAACTCGAAGATTGGGAGCTGAAGGAAGCGGGGCAGCGCGTTCAAGTGATTAAAAAACACGCCAAGGAGGGCGGGGTGCTGGAGTTTGGTACCGAGCTGGTCGTCTCAGAGGATGGCACCGTAGCCGCTTTACTGGGCGCTTCGCCCGGGGCCTCCACCGCGGTGGCGATGATGCTGGAACTGGTGCAGCGCTGCTTCAAGAAACAGGCGAAGACCGAGGCGTGGCAGAGCAAGATCCATGAAATGGCCCCGTCTTTTGGTCAGTCGCTTTCAAAGAATGCCAACCTGATGGTGGATTCACGCACGCGCACCAACGCTGTGCTCCAGTTACATTGACATCGGCCACAGCCTCCAACTTAAAAAATCCTGATCTCCTTTTGCGCAGTCTTTCGCTTGTGGTTACAAAAATGAACACTCCGATTGTCCGCTTGCGAACGTTGATCGATCTCAGGTCAGTCCAAATGTGCTTTTTCAGCCGGTAAGCGGCCAGCAGATTTCTGGAAAGATTTTTGAAGTTCGATTACCAAACGTGTTTTGATATGACAAAAGCCACAACGGTTGCCGTAGTTGTTATTCTTGTGCTTGCCTTTCCGTTATGGATAGGTCTGGCGGGAGGTCTTGTGGGATTGATCGGTGGACTGTTTGGCCTGATTACCGGCTTGATTGCGGGGGCATTTGGTTTGCTGATGGGACTGATGGGTGGCATCGTGGGGGGCGTGGGCTCGTTGTTCTCATGGTGCTGGAGTTGGGATGCCAAGACGCTGCTTTGGTTCGTGGCGCTGGCCGTGGTGGTGGCGCTTGTATCGCGCAAGAACACTCGTAGTTAAAAGGGCGCGTTTGGGCGGCTGGCGGTTGCCTCTGTTCGGTTGAAATATTATTATTGCGCACTCAAAAATCAAACATCTTAATATTCATGAAGAAACGTATTCTTTTTATCGCGTGTGTAGCGTGGGCCACCGTTGGGTTGGCACAAGGAAATCTGGGCAAGGGTGGTAAGCAGTTGAATGCTGGCGTTGGCTTTTCTTCCTTTGGCGTACCGGTGTATGTGGGGGCCGACTTTGGCGTTCACGAATCGATCTCGATTGGGCCGCGTATTTCGTATCGCAATTACTCCAACCGGGCGGGCGGTTTCCGTTATAGCCAATCGCTGACCGTATTGTCATTCAACGGCAACTATCATTTCAACACGTTGCTCAACCTTCCTCCAGAGTGGAACTTGTACGCGGGATTAACACTGGGTTACTATTTCTGGTCAGACGTGAAATGGAACGATAGCCGATTTGATGGCTTCGGGGGCGAAGGCTCTGGTGTGGGCCTGGACCTGCAAGTGGGTGGCCGTTATTTCTTTGATGAGAAATGGGGCCTGAACTTGGAATTTGGCGGAGGTACCATTTCAGGTGGTAGCTTTGGGGTTACCTACAAACTGTAGCCGCAAGTATGGCATTCAAAACAAAAAAAGGCTCAATCACACTGGGCCTTTTTTATAGTTCGACACGATTGTGCGAGATTGTCCGTCTTTTGCCATTGTTTGTTGATCTATTCTTATTGGAAAATAATCGCTTGAAGGCAAATATTAATTTGTGCGCTTAACCAGTTTACTGAGGGTCAATCTTTTTAATTTCCTTGTGTTCAAATAGGGCTTGTATGTCATAGGCATTGCCAAATGGCCTACCAAAAAATTACGGAATCGCTCGCTAAGTAACAAAAGAAGCGAGAAAACACAGAGTAACATCACTGTGATAAAGCCGAGGTCTTCAACGACCGACTCATTCATTTCAAAAGCAACATATACATATAGACGCATCGGCATTATCAATAATGTCAGCAATGCGGATCCTTTCAACGACTGAAGGAAATTACTCATCTCGAACGCTCTTTAAGTGCCTGCGATTCAGCTTCGGTATGAATCGGAAAGTAAAATCGAAAAGTACCCTGACTGCTGGCCACCTTCAGATAGCCAAGCCTATGGTACTTACCTCGAAACAGGTGTCCCAAGAGGCGTGACGTGCCAGCCGATCGTATGTCCTTTGTCTTTAAGACGATTCGATAATTTTCTGAACGAACCATTACTTGGTGATCGTCTATTTGAATAGAATCGATGTATCGATTCGGCACCGAACCGAGGTAGATACCATATGCCAACACCAGCACAAAAAACAGAAAAAGGCCAACGATGAGCTCAACTGAAAACTCAAGCGTTAAAGGCATAGGAATAAGGGGCTTTCGCCTGCCAACAAATCCAGTTAAGCCGATGACCATTACGAACGCCACCCCAAACACGATAGGTCGAATCAGTAACCGCTGCGCCTGCCCCCACGGGGAAAGTAGTGGTCGCGATTTCATGCAGCTAATATAGTCAGCGTGCATGATTGAAAAAAGTCGCTTTACTCCCGTTTTCCCTTGATCGGAAATGACCCAAACTGTCCGAATGCCATCGCCCCTGCCAATTCATCTCCGGTAATGACGGACTTCACTTGCACCACGGTGCTGTTGCCGCCAAACGACAGCGTGTACTCAAACACTAGCTCGTTGCCAGTGACCTTGATGTTTTGAAGCGGCACGGTGCGATTGCCCATGCGCGCACTACTGAGGGTGCCAGCATAGCCATCGGCCGTTTTTTCAATTACGATCTTGCCTTCGCCTCCTTGTGGCGACTCTACGGTGTAATTCCAGGTACCTTCTGCCTTGGCTACGACTGTCGGGTCTGATTTTACTTCGGGTGCCTTGGCGGGTACTGCCGGTGCCGCGGGTCGTTGCCCTCCACCACGCTGGCCGCCACCAAAGCCTCCTCCGCCCTGCATGCCACCTCCCATGTCTGCAGCTCCCCCGCCATCACCTTCCTTCAAGTCATCGTTGTTCACGTTGCGGCCGCGCCTGCGCGGTTGGTCAAAGCTCATTTTGCCAATTCGGTAGCTGAAATTCACGCGCACACTCCAGTTGTTGAGTACCGTGGTGCTTCGCTGGTTAATGAGCGGGGTCTCCAGGCCATTGCGTATCTTCATGTTAGGCGCCAGGAAATTTTCCAGCCCCATGCCAATACTCCCTTTTTTGTTTTTGAACTCTTTTCGGGCCCCGAGGCTGTAAATGCCAAACCCACCCTGGAAGCCTTGCAGTTGGATTCTCCGGCCACGGTAAAAGCTGAACGTCTGCAGTGCCCACCCTTTGCCCAGGTCATATCCGCCAAACACCCGGCCGCTGTATACCCAACCCGTGTTCGCTGCGTTTTCGGCAGGGTTGGGATTATTATTGGCCAGGTCCGCATAATACACATCACCTCCGCCATTCAACGAAAGTTTACCAATAGAAACGTTGGCAAAAAAGCTCATGCCATAGGCATTTTCTTTACCGATGTTGGCGTAATTGGTGATGATCACAGAATCCGCTCCTTCCTCAAAACGCCTGATACTCTGAATGGCGTTATTACTGTTGCGCACAAAGCCGGTGAAGTTCAGGGACGTGCCTTTGATGAACGTGCTGTAACCCACTTCGTAGTTGTTGGTAAACTCAGGGTCGAGGGTTGGATTTCCAACGGTTACGTTGAGCGGATTTTGGTCTTGCCGGTTGGGATTCAAAAATTGAATGCCGGGGCGTTGTATCCTGCGGTTGTACGAGGCCTTCACCGTTCCCTTTTTTAGTTTTTTGGACGCGTTCACGCTGGGCACCAACACACCATATTCGGGAATGGGAATGTCGGCCTCGGTACGGCTAAAAGCGTTGATGGTCGTGTACTCATAGCGAAGACCTGTTTTCAAACTGTACCCCGATTTTGCACTGTAGGTGTGCGACAGATAACCTGAAAGCACGTCTTGTTGATAATTAAGGTTATTGTTGCGCAACTCGCTGTTGTCTTGAACAAACTCGCCATCGGCCCCGGTGGCGGTGAAGTATGTGAAATCGCTGAGCACCGTGCGCCTGATGTCCTTGGCACCCATTTCCAACATTTGGTTAGTGCCGATGGGGGTCTGATAATCCAATTGCAGCGTGGTTTCCCGATTTAAGCCATCGTTCAGGTTCTTCAGCCTCGATTCCACCGCTTCGGTCGATTCGTTCAAAATCGCATTGGTAAAATCGTTGTTGCGGTTGTTTACGCTGTACAACGCCAAAAAGCTCAACTCTTGCTGAGGCTTGGCAAACTGCCGGGTATAACTCACGTTTACATCTACGTTGTTCGAGAGATCTTCCGTACGTACATTGCGTAAGCTGCCCCCCAAGAGGGTGTTGTTCAAAAACGACTGGGAGCGAAGGTTGTCCTGATAGCTGAAGTTGTTGCGTACGCCAAAACGCACGCTCGCGGCCAGCGAGTTTTTTTCATTGATGTCGTAATCCCATCCCAGGTTGTAATTTCCAAACAATCCTTCGCTGCGGTTGCCCGCACGTTGTACAGTCTGAGTGCCGCTTTGCTTATTCGTTTGAAAGTTTTCAAAACTCCCGTCAATGTTATAGTTGGCACGGCCAAAGCCGCCCAACGAAAAACCCATTTTGCCTCTGCGATAGTTGCCGCTCAAGCCCAGGTTGCTGCCGCGGTAGCCTATCCCGGCATCCATGTTGAGTGTCAGTCCTTCGAGGTTATTTTTCTTGGTGATAATGTTGATGATCCCGGCTGAGCCTTCCGCATCATAACGCGCGGAAGGAGACGTGATTACCTCCACGGTTTTGATCTGATCGGCCGGAATCTGCCGAAGGGCATCGGCAATGGAACTGGCTACGATGGTGGACGGCTTGTTGTTGATGAGCACTTGCACATTTTGGCTGCCCCGCAGGCTCACGTTCCCGTCAAAATCCACGGTAAGTTGCGGTACTCTGCGCAATACGTCTGCGGCATCACCCCCTTTGGTGGTTTGGTCATTTTCCGCATTGTAGATGGTACGATCCACACGCTCTTCCACCAGGTCTTTCTGACCTTGTACCACCACTTCGCCCAACTGTTTGGCTTCTTCCGTGAGGGAAATCGTTCCCAGGTTGATATCGTTCTTTTTACCTTCCAGTGCCACGGCTTTGCTGATGGTTTCATAGCCGATAAAAGAGATCACCACGGTGTACTTGCCATCGGTCACTTTGGCAATGGTGAATTTCCCTTTGCCATCGGCAATCGTTCCATCAATGGTTTTTCCGGTGGCATCGGTAAGTGCCACGGTGGCAAACTCCACAGGAGCTTTGGTGCCGGCATCCAGTATGGTTCCGGTAATTTTTCCATTGCCTCTGCCCTCCTGGGCCCACGCCTGCACACCGAACAACACAGCAATGAATGCAAAAATCAGTTTCATTTAATTTGGGAGTATAATACGTTAACCGTTCAAACGGGAAGCGGTTCTGCTTTTTACAAATAATACATCGGTGGTAAACGACCGATTTTATTGGCGAAATAGCGCAGACCGTGCATCCTCGGCTGAGAACAAGGGCGCAAAGGTACCCCTGTGTGTGTTAACGAAGGTTAAAATTCCATGAGCGGGCGTTGTGCGCTAAAGCCTCCGGTCGGCTTGGTACACGCGTATGTGGTTTAGCAGGGCTTCATGCCAGGTGAGATCGGCATCCCAGCGCGATCCCAGATACAGATTGCCATACTCCAGTTCCTTCAGGTAGAACTTATACACATACCGGCTGGCCGGGATGGGCTTTAACATCAATTCGCCCTGCGGGTAGGTGGCCGTGGCAAAGGCCGTCTCATTCTTTACTTCGTACTGCAGCAGTTCTTTGATGAGCGTGCCGCGGGTGTATAGGTGGCGCAGCACAAACGTGAAGCCGCGGTCGATCAATTCGCGATCGCTCAATTGCCCATCCACCAATTCATACTTCACCGGAAAATGGGTCTTCAAAAAAGTTTCCAACGAGTCGTTTTGTGCGGGCACGTCAAAGCGCGGCACGGCAATACGGGCCAACCGTATGTTGGGAAAGCAGATCTCTTGCCGATCGCCCCGAATCAAGCCGACACGGAGGTCTTGTTCGGGCAGGTCGTTCACCAAAAAATTCTCGCGCTTCAGCCCGCGCGATGCCGTAGTGTACAACACCATCAGGGCATCGCGCCAGGAGGCCGATCTTACCTGCCAGGCAGCCGCCCCCTCGTCCGTCAAACTCGGTTTGCGGTTGTACGCCACAATGGAAAGCAGATAGCCGCTTTCATTTTTTGTCAAGCCGATCAGAAACGAAATTTGCCTTCGGTTGAAGTAGTTGGCAAAACTGCGCTGCGTATCGGTGCCGGCAAAAACCTGGTCTGTTTCAAAGTAGCCCACGGCATCAATGCCCGTTTGTTGAAAAACGGTTTGTGCAGTTTGCAACTCCGCGCGTGTCAGCGAAGGGCCGTGCAGCACCATGCTTCTTCCCGCCAGCAACTTGTCGGGCAAGGCGCTGGTGATTTTCCAGGCAGCGGCCCATTTTTTTTCCAGTGGCGACTGAGCAGCCACCGGCCATATCAGCGCCCAGCAGGCCAACCACAACACTCCCTTTCCTGTAAAACCCATATTTGTGGAGATCGTCACCATTTGCCGAAACCGCAAAGATACCATTCCCTGCGGCCACCGATCAATACAACGAATCAAAATCCACCGAGCGGGTACACGACCCAAAATAAATGCTCCGCACTCCCTCCCGTGGTGGGGCGTGTAGTACCTTGCCGGCCCAACGTAGATGCGATGAAGACAAAAGAGTGCCCCTCCTGCGCGATGGATATTGACGTCAGCTGCCGGGAGTGCCCGATTTGCGGGTATACCTTTGCCGAGCAAACCCCGTGGATTCGCTGGACGGCCATTCTATTGTTGATTATTTTTCTGTTGTTGTACCTCTGGCGATGAGTGGGGACTGTGGCGGTAGCGTGCGCATGACTACCTTTGTGCCAACCAAATTGTCATACACATGAAAAATGCAGTTTTTGTTGCCTTCATGGCCGCGGTGTTACTCGCCTGCGGCCCGAAAAAAGAAAATGAATCAGCCGCAACTTCCGTACCCACATTAAAATGGAAATGGGAAACCGACACGCTGATGACCACCTCCGAGTCGGTCATCTTTGACGACATGAATGGCGTACTTTATGTAGCCAACATCAACGGCAACCCTACGGGCAAGGACGGCAACGGGTTTATCTCGAAAGTTTCATTGGATGGCGGCATCATGGAACACAAATGGGTAACGGGCATGGATGCGCCCAAAGGTATGGGCATATACAATGGAAAATTATTTGTTACCGATATCGACCGTATTCATGAGATCGACATTGCCACACAAGAAATCGCCACCACGTTTGCTGTAGAAGGGGCGAAGTTTCTGAACGACATCACCATTGGTGCAGATGGAAAGGTGTTTGTGAGTGATATGGACACCAACGAAATTCTGGTGTTAGAAAATGGCATCGTGAGCAAGTGGCTCACCGGCCAGCCCGCACCCAATGGCTTATTGGCCGAGGACAACACGCTTTGGGTGGCACTTTGGAACGATAAAACCTTGAACGCAGTGGACATGGCTTCGCAACAAATCACACTAAAAGCCGACAGCATTGAAAACCCCGATGGCATCGAAGCGGTGGGCGATGGTGGTTATCTCGTTTCCAGTTGGAATGGCGTGGTCACGTATGTGGCCGCGGACGGCAAAACCTCGGTGTTGTTGGATACGCGCGCAGATTCGGTCAGTGCGGCCGATATCGAATACATTGCTGAAAAGCAATTATTGCTCGTACCTACGTTTTTCAAGAATACGGTAGTGGCCTATGAATTGGTGAAGTAAAAACATCGCTGAAAGATGGACGGCATCGTCCAGAAGAAGGCTGTCTCAAAAGTCCCATGTTTGGAAAATCGGCCTCGATTTTGAATCAAAAACGAAGAAAACAAAAAGAGGCTGCCCTTCTGAGACAGCCTCGACATATTTTTGTTACTGATCGCTTCACCGTATAAACCATTGTTCGATCCTAAGCATTCGACCAAGATATGCCGTGCCTACGGCACTCCGCGTTGATGATGGATCTCTTCTACCAATATTGTGCCCCTAACGGGGCACAATATTGCGCGATCGACAATGATCTGATGTACGATAACGGCTGTCTGCGTCAGAGATGATAGCGGAAAGCCGAATATCAATTGGTCTACCTTCACTCAAATGCGTCCCGTAGGGACGCGACATCGGTAGAAAAATACGATTTGTAGGTTTTTTGTCTGCTAAATAAAAAACAACGGGCCGCGGTTTTTAACCGCGGCCCGTTAATGTGAACGATGATGCCGCTAGAGCGCCTTAAGCGCAGCTTCATAGTCAGGTTCCTGGCCAATGGCCGGTACCAACTCGGTGTGGGCCACGTTGCCTTGTTTATTGACGACTACCACGGCACGGGCATCCAACCCGGCCAGCGCTCCGTCCAGCATTTCTACCCCATAGCTTTTGGAAAATCCCTTGTTTCGGAAATCCGATACGGTCACCACCTTATCAATGCCTTCCGCCCCACAAAAGCGCTTCATGGCAAAGGGCAGGTCTTTTGACACACACACCACTACCGTGTCGGTGAGCGCGGCTGC
Organism: uncultured Ohtaekwangia sp.; assembly: GCA_964524935.1. Classification (GTDB taxonomy): domain Bacteria; phylum Bacteroidota; class Bacteroidia; order Cytophagales; family Cyclobacteriaceae; genus ELB16-189. Next base: position 741,708 of record CAZGFJ010000002.1, on the reverse strand, counting down.
GCGCTTATTAAACTCGCGCACCGAGGTGGCGCATACGCCTGTATCGATGCTGGGGAAGATGTTGAGCACGATATTTTTGCCGCCAAAATCTTTTAGCGAGACTTCTTTCAAGTCCGTGTTCACCAATTGAAAGTCGGGTGCAGGGGCGCCTATGCGCGGCAGTTCACCGCTGGTTTGTACAGGCGTACTGCCCAAATGTGTGATGGCCATAAAGTTAAATGTTAGACTAGAACAACAATCAGGTATGTAAAGAGTTTAACGCAGGCGCTCCGAATCGCGCACCATTTTTTCGTCTCTGCGGATAAAACGCAACGCCAGCCAGTTGCACGCCACGGCCAGAAACGGGATCCAAATGTTGATGCCATACCGGACAAAGCCATACTCCTTGCTCACGTTGTTGTAGAACAAAACCACGCAGATCATCACCCCTGCCAGCAGCAGCGCGTTAAGCGTGCCCAGCTTGATTTGTGTAATGCGGTTGTCATACCTGCGAATGGTCAGGACTGCCACGGTGGCCACCGCAATCATCAATGTGGCGGTAAGGCTGTACGGAAAGTAGGTTGTATTGCGAACGCCATTTTCAATCACGGTAAAGTGCAACGGGTAAAGTTGCCGCGTCACCTCGCCTTCGGTTTGGCTCCAGATCGGCAAAAAAATACTGACCACCATGCTCAGTACCACCAATACCAAAAACACCGTTTGAATTCGTTGCCACATAAATAGGGTTCGGTTAACTTGCTCGCAAAACTACAAAATCCGATCGGCAGCGATTGGATAAGCTATGCACAAATCCGCTTTTATTACCACGATTTTGCGCACGCCCGTGGGCAAGTATGGTGGCACACTGGCCACAGTTCGGCCGGACGACCTCCTGGCTCACGTACTCAGGGCGGTTGTTGGCGCCCATCCTTCGTTGGATCCCTCACAACTGGAAGAAGTCATTGCGGGGGCTGCCAACCAATCGGGCGAAGACAACCGAAACGTAGCGCGGATGGCTGCCTTGCTGGCCGGCCTGCCTGCAGAAGTAGCCGGTGTGACTGTGAATCGCTTGTGCGCCTCGGGCCTGCAGGCCATCATCGATTGTGCCCGCGGCATTCTGACGGGCCATGGCCATTTGTACCTGGCCGGTGGCGTGGAGAGCATGAGCCGCGCACCCTTCGTAATGGCCAAAAGCGAAGAGCCTTTTTCGCGGAAGGCAGAAGTGTATGACACCACCCTGGGTTGGCGTTTTATCAACCCTGCGTTGGCCAAGCTTTATTATCCGTACAGCATGGGCGAAACGGCCGAGAACGTGGCCGCCCGGTGGAACATTTCGCGGTCAGCGCAAGATGAGTTTGGGTTGGCTTCGCAGCAAAAATACTTCCAGGCGGCTGCCCAAAAACGATTTAGCGAAGAGATCGTACCCGTATCGGTCGCGCGCGGCACGCTGTTTGACACCGATGAATATCCGCGGCAAACCAGTTTAGAAAAACTATCGGCCTTGAAACCGGCTTTTCGCGAGGGCGGAACCGTGACGGCCGGCAACTCTTCGGGCATCAACGATGGAGCCGCGGCTGCGCTGGTGGCCAGCGAAGAAGCACTCAAACAGTTTCAACTCAAGCCGTTGGTGCGCATCGCAGCGATGGCCGTGGCCGGAGTTGACCCTGCCCATATGGGCATCGGCCCGGTGCCGGCAGTAAAAAAAGCGCTGCTCCGCGCAGGCATTTCCATTCAGCATATTGGGCTCATCGAATTAAACGAGGCCTTTGCTTCGCAGGCGTTGGCATGCATCCATGATCTCGAATTGGATCCTGCGCTAGTCAACGTCAATGGCGGTGCCATCGCCATCGGCCACCCGCTGGGATGCAGTGGCGTGCGCATCAGCGCCACCCTCATTCACGAAATGCAAAAACGCAAGGTCAAATACGGATTGGCCACGATGTGTGTGGGGGTAGGGCAGGGTGTGGCCGTGATTTATGAGAATGTGAGAGATCAATAAATGGTTGTTGACTCGGATGGATAATAAAGCTTTGGTGTAGACAAGAGTAACGTGGTTGAGGAACGAATGGAATAAACAAGTTAGTAAAGCGGCTAAACTCCCCAAATCCCGTCCTTCAACTGTATAGATGAGGTTCTTCTTCGAGATATCATACAAGGGTACGCACTATCACGGTTGGCAAAACCAGGACAATGCCACCGGGGTGCAGTCGATCGTAGAAAAAGCGCTGACTACCTTACTGCGGAAAGACACGCCCATCGTGGGCAGCGGGCGTACGGATAGCGGGGTTCATTGCCGGCAACAATTTTTCCATGCCGACATAACGGACGCATTCGAGATGGCTGATCTTGTCCACCGCCTCAATTCATTTCTTCCGGCCGACATCGCCATTCGCTCCATCCGACCGGTCATACCCACCGCCCATGCCCGTTATGATGCCCGGTTACGGGGATATGAATATCATTTGACCACCGTAAAGGACCCTCTGCTGGTGGGACTGGCCTATTACCATCATCGCCCGCTCGATCTGGAGAAAATGAACCAAGCTGCCCGCCTCCTCGTTGGTAGTCATGATTTCCAGTCGTTTAGTAAAGTAAATACAGATGTAAACCACTTTCTTTGCGACCTGAAAACCGCGTACTGGGAGCCGCAGGGAAACCGGCTGGTGTTTTTTATTGAGGCTAACCGCTTTTTGCGGGGCATGGTGCGGGCGCTGGTAGGTACATTGCTCGATGTGGGCTCAGGCAAAATCACCGTGGATGCGTTTCAGGGTGTTGTGGAAAGTCGCGACCGCAAGAAAGCGGGTATGAATGCCCCGCCCGAGGGCTTGTACCTGGTGAAAGTGGAGTATAAAGACGGCATATTTTTAGCGTAAGCACGAACGCCCCCCGGGGCCATCCATGGAAAAAGAAAAAGTAAGCAGTGGCAATATTATCGACTGGTCGGTGCTTAGGCGCCTGATGCAGTTTGTGAAACCTTATAAAGCGCGGTTTTACTTTTTGATCTTGCTGACGTTGCTGTTGGGTGCCCTTACCCCTGTACGTCCGTTTCTGGTTCAATACACGCTGGATACACACGTGGCCACGGGCGACTACTCCGGCATGGTGTCGGTCATGTTGATCATGTTGGCGCTCCTGGTGATGCACTCGCTGGTGCAATATTCGCACACATACATTTCCGGTCGCATCGGGCAGTTTGTGATCCGCGACATGCGCGTGAAACTGTACCAGCACATTGTCAACCTTCGCCTCCGCTTTTTTGATAAAACGCCCATCGGCCGATTGGTTACGCGTACGGTGTCAGACGTAGAGGCGCTGGCAGATGTATTTAGCGAAGGCATGGCGGCCATGGCAGGCGATCTGTTGCAAATCGTCATCATCCTGGCGTTTATGTTTTATGAAGACTGGCGGTTGTCGCTGGTAAGCTTGTCTACCATTCCGTTGATGTTGCTGGCTACGTATGTGTTCAAGGAAAAGATCAAAGTGGCTTTTAACGATGTGCGCAATGCCGTTTCCAACCTCAATACGTTTGTCCAGGAGCACATCACGGGCATGAACATCGTACAGCTTTTTGGCAGCGAGAAGCGCGAGTACGAACGGTTCAAGGAAATCAACCGTGAACACCGGGGCGCGCACCTTCGCTCGGTGCTGTATTACTCGGTCTACTTTCCCGTAGCAGAAATTATAGCGGCTGCGGGCATTGGCCTGCTGATTTGGTATGGGGCCAAGGGAGCTATCGACTTTGAAACTTCCGGCATCACCATCGGCAAGCTTACTGCTTTTATTATGTACATTCAGTTGTTCTTTCGTCCGATCCGCATGATTGCCGACCGGTACAATACCTTGCAGATGGGCATCGTAAGTACTTCGCGCATCATCAACCTGCTGGACGACCAGGAGCATGTCCCTGATCAAGGGACTCAAAAACCGGACAACGTGCGCGGCCAGGTAGCTTTTGATCATGTGTGGTTCGCGTACAACGAAGCGGATTATGTATTAAAAGACGTGTCGCTGGTTATTGAGCCCGGTCAAACGGTGGCATTGGTGGGAGCTACAGGAGCGGGCAAATCGTCCGTGATCAACCTGCTGAACCGGTTTTATGAAATCAATCGCGGGACGATTAAAATAGATGGCATAGACATCCGGGAGTTTGACTTGGCTGCGCTTCGCAAAAACATAGGCGTGGTGTTGCAGGATGTTTTCCTTTTTTCGGATACCATCCGTCACAACATCACACTTGGCAACGCGGCCGTTACGGACGAGATGATCTGGCATGCTGCCGACCTGGTGGGGGCGCGCAAGTTTATTGAACGGCTGCCGGGCGGACTGGACTACAATGTCATGGAGCGAGGCGCCACGTTGTCCGTTGGCCAGCGCCAGCTGCTGTCGTTCATACGGGCCATGGTGTACGATCCCCATATTTTAGTCTTGGATGAAGCCACCTCATCGGTAGACACGGAAACTGAAGAGATGATCCAACAGGCCATCGACAAGATGATGGTTAACCGTACCTCCATCGTCATTGCCCACCGGTTGTCAACCATTCAAAAGGCAGACCGCATTGTCGTGTTAGACAAGGGCGAGATCAAGGAAAGCGGCACACACGAAGAGCTATTGGCCCGTGACGGGTATTACGCCCAACTTCACCAAATGCAATACAAAGAAGTGGTGTAAGGCTTATCGGCAATTTTGGGCCGCGGGCCGGGTGTTTATGCAAAACCCGTATATTTGCTTGAATGCGTGTACCTAAACTCGCCCTTTTTCTGGCACTTTGGATGCTTTCGCTCGGCCTTCAGGCCCAGCAGCGCAAAAGTCCTTTGAGTGCCAAGTTCCGGGTGAATAAGTTTAGCCGCAGTCAAAAAAGCATTGCCTGTCCTGTTTTTGAGGAAAGTCAATATCCTTACCAGGGCATCGGCTTCAAGCTGGGCGACCCGTTTGCCCTGACCTATAAGTTTTACCCCAGCAAACACTGGGCCTTTGCCGTGGATGCCGGCCGCGCGGCCAGTGGGCTGTACAACCGCTACTACCGGGGCTTGTTTGATGGCTACGTACAAGAGGCCCGCGACACGCTTGTGCAAGATGAAAGCATCGAATACCTGGCGCACAAGGCACGGGTGGACTGGTTTCTGGAAGCCAAGTTTCTGTACCAATGGAAGGCCGATGTCATTTCCAAGGGGTTACAGTGCTATATAGGTGCGGGCTGGCAGTGGCGCAATACCCGACTTCGCTACGACTACAACCTGACCGCGTTGAACCCCCTGGACAATGGTGGGATATCCAATTTCACACAAACGCGTACCACCTATGGCCCGGTAGGGGTACTCGGTTTTGAGTACTCGTATTTTTCATTACCACTCTCGGCATTTATCGAGATTCAATATTTTACCGATGTGTTGCTCGATCCCGGTTACGGCCGCTTTCAGGGAGGCGTGGGGTTGCGTTACGTTTTTTGATACTACCCGATAGCGCTAAGCTCAATCGCCCATTTCCTGGCGCGTGCGCTTCCATCGTTTATGCGACCACAACCAATCATGCGGATATTGGTGAATGATGCGCTCCGTGGCACGGGCATAAGCCTCCACCAACCCGGGGGCATCTTTTTCGTAGGGAGGCGTGGCAATGGGCTCCAAGGTGGCTTCATAGTACCCACGCTTGATCCTCTTTATTTGTAAATAGTATACGGGGTACTGGGTCAGGGAAGCCAGTTGGCTGATGCCCTGAAAAAAGGCAGTGTCTTGCCGGAGAAAGGTAGTCCAGTACCGCTTGTCGCTTTTTGCGCTGGGAAATTGATCGGCCACAATGGCGATGATGCGCGCAAGGTCTTTGCGTTTGATGGCCTCACGCGCCACCTGCCGTCTATCGATGGGGTAGGCTCCAAAGCGCGTGCGACCGGCCAGCGAAAACGAATTGAACAGTCCGCTGCTTTGCGACTGGTAAACAAAATCGACCGGGATGTGAAACGAAAACGAACCCCGCACCAATAGCCACTCCCAATTGAACTGGTGCGAAGCCAAAAAAATGGCGTGGTTGATATCCGGGCCGATTACCTCACGGTTGGAAAAGCGTACGCGCTTCTCCAGTTCGTGGCGGGGTAGGGTTAGTAGCTTGAGCGTCTCCACGCCATAGTCACAAAGGTTGCGGTAAAACAGGCGTTCAATGGCGCGCAATTCCGGGATGTCTTTCTGCGGAAAGGAATTTTGCAGGTTTTGAAACACTACGGTCCTGCGGTACCTGACTACATAATAGGCCAGCACAAACAACACATCGCTGACACGGTACAAAAACCAAAGAGGCAGGTAGGAAAGGAGCCGAAGCGTGACCATCAACTTCAAAAGTAGGGTATGTTTTGCTTACTTTTGAAGTCTTGCTATGATGCGTTTGTTCCTTTTGATGACGGTGTTGATCAGCAGTGCGGGTTGTCAGGAACCCAACGAATGCTGCGGTCCTCCCGTGGTTCGTGCCAGCATCGGGCTGATGGGCGACCCGGCCGATGTGAGCGCACGCACGCAGTCTGGCTTTGTGTTAATGGGCGGAAGCACAGACGTGGACCAGGCGCTACAATGGATGATTGAGCGAAGTGGCGGAGGCGACTTTATCATCCTTCGGGCTTCGGGGTCCACCGGCTACAATGACTACATCTTTGGGTTGGGGGCCGTCAACTCTGTGGAAACATTGCTTATCAACTCGCGCGAGAAGGCGTTGCTGCCCGAAACTGGGCAACGCATACGCCAGGCCGAGGCCCTCTTCATAGCCGGGGGCGATCAGGCCAACTACGTGAACCTCTGGGCGAACAGCGAAGTATCCGCTGCGATCGACTACCTGATTGCCGAGAAAAAAGTACCCATCGGTGGCACCAGTGCCGGCTGTGCCATTCTGAGTGAATATATCTTTGACGCGCGCCAGGGCAGCGTCACATCTGCGGAAGCATTGGCTCTGCCGTATACGCCTGCCGTCAGCCTATCCAGGAGTTTTGTGCACATCCCCTTTTTGACCAACACCGTAGCCGACCAGCATTATTCGCAGCGCACACGCGAAGGGCGACATGTTACCTTTTTGGCGCGGCTGCAAAAAGACTTTGGGGTGAGCGCTCCGCGGGGCATAGGCGTGGATGAACAAACAGCAGTATGCATCGATGCCGAAGGACACATGGTAGTATTTGGTGGAGGCTCGGCTCATTTTCTCCAGGCCAAAGGCATGGCTGAAACATGTCTGCCGGGCGCACCGTTGCACTGGGTTAACAACCAACAAGCCATACAGGTAAACTCCGTTCGCGGAAGCGCTGCGGGCACCGCGGCATTTCAGGCTGATGCCTGGCCGGCAACGGGTAGTTATTGGTTTGTCGAGTCCGGTATTTTGAAGAGAAGCCCATGAAAGACAAAGTCGTCATCATCACGGGCGGGTCATCAGGTATTGGCTACGCGCTGGCTGACAAGTTTGGGCGTGAAGGGAGCAGGATTCTCATCACGGGCCGAAACGGGGATGAATTGAGTAAGGCAGTAGCTCAACTGGCCGCTCGCGGCATGGCGGTGGTGGGGCAGCAGGCCGATGTATCGGTGGAGGCTGACAATAAAGCGATGGCTGAACGGGCCATTCGCGAGTTTGGTCGCATCGACATCCTGATCAATAACGCGGGTATCACCATGCGGGCGTTGTTCAGCGAAGTAGACCTGGCGGTGGTCAAAAAGGTCATGGATATTAATTTCTATGGGGTGCTGTATGCCACGAAGTATTGTCTGCCGGAAATCACACGTAATAAGGGGAGCATTGTGGGCATCTCGTCCATTGCAGGCTATCGTGGGCTGCCCGGGCGCACCGGCTACTCAGCCTCCAAGTTTGCGCTGAACGGCTTTTTGGAAGTCCTGCGCACCGAGTTACTCAAAACGGGCGTTCATGTCCTTACAGCGTCACCGGGTTTTACGGCCTCCAACATCCGCAGGCGAGCGCTATCGCGCGATGGCTCGGCCCAGGGCGAATCGCCCCGCAACGAGCAGGATATGATGAGCGCGGAGGCGGTGGCCGGTCATATTTACCAGGCGGTGGTCAGGCGCAAGCGTTCCATCGTACTCACCACGCAAGGCAAGTTCGTAGTCTTTTTGAACAAGTGGTGGCCTGCGTTGGCGGATACGATGACGTATAACGTCATGGCGAGGGAAGCCAATGCCCCGATACGTTAGGTTTTGTTGACGGCACCGTTTTAGTCGGGTTAAGATCTTTAGTAAACAAAAATATACATTGGCCAAACCTAAAACCCTCTTCTTTTGTCAATCCTGCGGTTATGAATCCGCCAAATGGCTGGGCAAGTGCCCCTCGTGCAATGCGTGGAACAGCTTTGTCGAAGAACGGGTCGTCAAAAGTGAAACCAGCAAAAATGAATGGCGCTCCGAACCTTCGAGCGAGCGGTTGAATAAACCCAAAAAACTGGACGAGATCACCACTGCGGCCGATGTGCGCCTGCAGACGCCCGATGGTGAATTGAATCGCGTGTTGGGGGGTGGCATTGTGCCCGGGTCGCTCGTGCTGATCGGGGGGGAGCCAGGCATTGGAAAATCAACACTCATGCTGCAACTGGGGCTGTCCATACGCCAGCAAAAAACGCTGTATGTATCAGGCGAAGAAAGTGACCAGCAATTGAAGATGCGGGCGCAGCGCATCAGCTCGCTAAGCCCCGCGGACTTTTATACACTGACTGAAACCAATACGCGCAACCTGTTTGCCGCCATCGAAGAACTGAAGCCCCAGTTGGTCATTGTGGACTCTATCCAAACGTTGCATTCACCGGCCATCGATTCAGTAGCAGGCAGCGTGGGGCAGGTGCGCCAATGTGCCGGGGAGCTGATGAAGTTCGCCAAAGAGACCAACACCACCGTTTTTCTGGTGGGCCACATTACCAAAGAGGGTTCGCTGGCCGGGCCGAAGGTGCTCGAGCACATGGTGGATACTGTATTGCAGTTTGAGGGCGATCAACACCTGGCTTACCGGATCCTTCGCACCACCAAAAACCGGTTTGGCTCCACGTCCGAAATCGGCATCTATGAAATGCGGGGCACAGGCTTGCGCGAAGTGTCCAACCCCTCTGAGATTCTGATTTCCCAAAAAGACGGACCCCTGAGCGGTGCCACCATTGGCGCCACCATCGAGGGCAACCGTCCGTTGCTGATCGAGATTCAGTCGCTGGTTAGCCCGGCATCGTATGGTACCCCCCAGCGCACACCCACAGGGTTTGATCAAAAGCGGTTGAACATGCTGCTGGCCGTGCTTGAAAAAAGATGCGGATTCCGGATGGGCACCCAGGATGTTTTTATCAACATGGCCGGAGGTATTTATGTGGAAGACCCGGCCATCGATCTGGCGCTGTGTGTATCCATCATCTCTTCGATGGAGGAGATTCCCATCAGCGAAAAAATCTGTTTTGCTGCCGAAGTAGGGTTGGGGGGAGAACTGCGTGCCGTGAACCGGGTGGAGCAACGTATCTCCGAAGCCGAAAAGCTGGGGTTTCAGGAGATTTATATTTCACGCTTCAACCAAAAGTCACTGGATACCCATCAATATAAAATCCATGTGAAAAGTTTTGGCAAACTACAGGAAGTGTTTGAGTCGATGTTTGGGTGATCGTTTTTCGTTTTATCGATCGATGAGTCCCTTACTACCTTGTAATCCACCCGTATGAAGGATAAGAACGGTGCTTCCGGTTTTAAATCTGCCTTTTTGCACAAGGTCTGAGACGGCCCACACCATCTTCGCTGTATAGACCGCATCCAGCGGAAGATGGTGATGGGTGTTCATGTGTGTTATCAAAGTCAGCAGCTCATGGGTCGTTTTTGCATAGCCTCCATGATGATACGATGTCTCAAGACTCCAGTTTGTATACGCCTTACTTGAAAATCGTTGGAGCCACTCCTCTACGGTCCTGTTAAGAAAGTCTCCGTTCTTAAGGACCGAAATGCCAATCACCTCTGCAGTGCCATCCAGTCCGGCTATCATCCCTGCCATGGTTCCACCCGTGCCTACGGGCAGACAGACGTAATCAAACCTGACTTCCTGTGCAAGCTGGCGGGCAAACTCGGCCACACCCTGGATGGCCAGCAGATTTGTACCGCCCTCGGGAATCTGGTAAAACGAACCAAACTGATCATGCAGCAGACCGAGAAATTCGGACGTCTCCTTTTGCCGATACGTTTCCCGCGACACATAGTGCACGTGCATGCCCTGTTCTTTTGCAAATGAAAGGGTGTGGTTGAGCGGAAGAGTTTCTTCCCCCCGGACGATAGCAATGGATGTTAGTTTCAGCCTTTTGGCGGCCGCAGCCGTAGCGTAGATGTGATTGGAATACGCGCCCCCAAACGTGAGTACCGTCTGATGGCCCTGATGCAGGGCTGTTTCCAGATTGTATTTCAGCTTCCACCATTTATTACCGGAAACATGGGTGTGGTTAAGGTCTTCCCGTTTGACGAGGATGTTGATGCCCGCGCGCAAAGCCTCTGGCAACAGCAGTGGTTGAATGGGCGTGGCGGTGTAGGGTAGGGGCATCGATATCGTGGATATCGGGGGTGAAGTTCATCAAAAGTTCAAAAAATGTCACCTACATAGTGTTGGATTTTTAGGTCAGGTCGGTCGTGAGCAGCTAAGAAAGGATCTGGAAGGCTTTAGAGATAATTTGACCAATTAGCAAATGGATATATTTTAGTAATCAAAAATTTAAGCATATGAATAAAGTTGAATGGGAGGATATTTATAGCAAACTTGAGCGCTTGCACTTAGACTTCTTGTCATCATATCCTATTTACCAAGGCGGAAAAAATAAAAAGATAAGAGATGACGCAAGAAAAAAAGTGGACAATGCGATTGACCTTTCCAAACGATGCGTTCAGAATAACTCTGAGTTAGTAAGTCTTTTTGTCGATAGCGAGTTCGGTAATATTTATGCGCAAGACGAATTTTGGCAGGCGCGTTATTTTGGAGGGGACATGTTAAAGTTCTTAAGTATTATCCAAGAGAAAATTAAGTCATTTAATGAATCGGACTAATTTTAGTGATCGCAGTTCGATCACGCCCAGTCGGGCGCCAGCGATCGGTAAAAATAGCGGCCGTAACCATACTAGCTACCGCAAACGAATACAGCGTCCCGCGAGGGGAAGTGAACGTTGTCTTCGCCCACCGTACACGCCAGGCGCTCCGGAAGCCTGCATAAATTACCCTTTGGTAACCCGCGTCCAGCATTTGTGTCTCCGAGTCTGTAACATCCGATGATCTGGTTCGTCTGGTACTTCGAAATTCCTATACCAGAAGTTCAGATCTAAAAACAACCCCGTTTCCATGTCTACAGCTACCCCCTCCCGTTCAACGGCTATCTTTGTCCTGTTATGTTTCTTGATCGTTTCCTGTAGTACCCCGATTGGCCATGAAGTTCTCAACGCTTCGTTTGAGCCGGGGCTGTTGCAGGAAGACCTGAAGTATCTCGTCACCGAGTTGGAGAAAAGGCACGTGGATTTTTATGAACGTGCTCACCGGGATTCGATCCAACGCATGGCGGCATCCATACGGGCCCAACTTAACCATTCGATGAATCGGACGGAGTTTTTTCGTGTCGTGGGTCAATTAAACCCCTACTTCAATGATGCGCACTGTTTGGTGTTTCCCCTGACCGAAGAGGCGGATGCAAAAAAGGCTGAGGGTTGCAAGCCCTTTCCATTTCATGTCGTGCTGGACGAGTCTGGCGTTCTGCGGCCCGAGCGCAGTTATGTGCGTCAATCGGACAACACAACCGTTGATAAGTCGTGGAGTCTCGATTCGATCAATGGGATATCCGCCAGCATGGTGCTTGACCAGATTACCCGGTACAGCCATGGAGAAACATTCCGGCTCAGGCGACACATGACAACACTTTTGTTCGCAGATTGGCTATACACACTCTACGGCTGGTGCGGAGACTATGACCTGGCCTTTCAGGCTGGCGAAAAAAAGATTCGTGTCACCCGCGCTGACGACTGGCAAAGTCTCGAAAAAAACGTAGTTCAATACAATCGGCTGGAGATTTTGGAAGGAACGATCGGGTATCTGAGACTCAACAGTTTTGATGTGGATGAGCACGAAGACGCCTATGAAGACTTCATCAAAAATTCGTTTGACAGTATGGCCCGGGTCAAAGCAGACAAACTTATCATCGATGTGCGAGGTAACACGGGTGGTCAGTCAGACGCGGGGGCGTTGGTCTTACAATACCTCACCCACAAGAAGTTGGCCCAGGTGTCGCGTGGGTACGATCGTATTCATGAAGGGAATGCAAGTTGGTTTAATCGCGGTCAGCTTGGTGAATTGAAAGAAATGGATCTGAGTACGGATGATATGATTAAGCCCGTGGCGCCTTCCAAGCGATTTCAGGGCAACGTGGCTGTCTTGTTCGATGAGATGACGTACTCGGCCGGAATCATCTTTATCACGATTGTTCAGGATCATCGCCTGGCCCTTACGCTGGGGCGGCCTACGGGTGGCTTTGCCAATCAAACGGGCAATATTGAATCGTTTCGATTGCCCCATACCAGGCTCACGGTATATGCACCCGCGCGCAAGTTTGTTCGGCCCAGCGGTAATACTGCCATACACGTGGTTACGCCCGATGTGGTGGTTGCTGCCCCTGATTCACTGACGGCCGAGGACTATGTGCTGAAGAGGGCCATATCAGAGTTAAAAAAGCTACCGGATTAAGCGTAAGTCGCTACCCGGTAACATGCCACGTATGATTCTGTCTTGCGTGACAGATGTTGGATAGCATTTGTACCCAAGCTACTGTCAGAGAAATTCAGCTTCTTCTTCGGTTTTAACTTTCCGGCAAACAGGTCAAAGCTGCACGGATATAACGCAATAAGCTAAGCACCCGGCAGAGGCACAATCATGTGATCCACGGGAGCAGTCTCTTCGCCACGGGTGATCTATGGATTTCAGGCACCGTTCCTCCTCAGGCGTGGCGTTGAGTTGCTGATAGCGAGGCTCCTGAAAAAGATAGGGCGCCTTCCAGCCATGGGCCCTTGACTTATTGGGTGCGGGTGGTTACATTTACCGGAGTTAACCTGAATTTGATTGGGCCGGTCGTTCGGCCGTTCGCTTCTTTTTTCCGATCAAGAGGCAAGTGTTGCGTGACGGGATACCGCCAGCGGTGTTGGAAATCTGTCAAGGAGAGCGCAGAATGAGAATCCTGTGGTTGCGAAGTGATGGGTCATTGGCAGTGCAAACGCTCCAAACAGGCGGCTCCGGACACCTCCACGCCATCGTGGGTATTTGATTTATACTCTCACTTCCAGTGTCGATTTAGGTACTACGTAGTGCAGCCGATCTCTTTTCCTGACCAACCACCACGCATATGGCAGAGGATAACAAAGACGAACGCATCGAAAACCTCGAGGAAAAAGTTGTTCACCTCAGTCGAATGCTGGTTAAATCGTTTAGTTATGCCGGCCAGGATCCGGATACCTTTCTTCAGAACGCCAGGCGGACGACCGAAGCGATCTGTCGCTTTCTCTATGTGAAGGAAATTGGCGAACCAAAGGGAAAATTGATGCTCAATGACTTGGGTCGCGAGTTGGCCTCGCGAAAAGTTGTTCCGGACCGGATTGGAATATTGATCGGCACTATTCAGACATATGGAAATTATGCCGCTCATGCCCAGGAAGACATGACAGAGTCAACACGCGAATGGATAGCCCCCTGCCAAACTGCGCTGGCCGGTCTCACCAACTGGTTTTTTCTCGACTACCTGAAAGGAGATATCCCGGATGAGCTCGCCTCGACCATTAAAACCTATGCTGATGTATCAACCATAAAAGAGAATGCCAAACCGATCGCTGGTGAGTCAAAAAAATACTTCTATGTCATCGGATTGATTTGTTTGCTGGTAGCGGCTGTCATCGCCAGCTATTTGGTCACCAAAAACGATACCATCCCTCTGGCGGACACAAAAACCGAAGACCCGGAATCAGTATCCAGCGCTCCGGAAAATGCAGTGGACAGCCTGAATAAAATAACCCCCGCAACCGATGCAAAACGAATCGCGGTTATCTATTTCGATAGCCCTGACGACAACACAGACCTTACCCGGCTTCGCAAAGGCCTGGCCGATATGTTAATCTCTGACATGTCCAAGATAAAAATGCTCAATGTGGTGGAGCGTTCACGACTGGAGGAAATACTGAAAGAGCAACGATTAAACAACTCAACTGAATTTGACCCACACACCGCCACGCGTTTGGGCAAATTACTCGGGGTAGAATACATTCTCACCGGGTCGTTTTTTGAAATCATGGGTAAACTGCGAATTGATGCGCGGATTATCCAGGTTGAGACCGGCAAAATTGTGAAGAGCGAGGGTGTCGATGGCGACACCCCGCAATTTTTTGATCTTGAAAAACAATTGCTTGAAAAAATCGTCATCGGCCTGCAGGTAGATTTGCCCGCTTCGGTTGTAGCTCGTGCAGATCAGACTACATCAATTAGCTACGAAGCTTCGCTTCGCTACTCAGAGGGTTTGGAACTGATGGATAAAGGGCGCCACGAGGAAGCGCTGGCTGTGTTCAACCGGGTACTGGCCAGCTATCCGGACTTTCTACCCGCTAAAGAGGTTATCCAGCAACTAACTGGCAACTCGTTATGATAAAGTCTTGTTTATTGGTGCTAGCCTTGCTTGTCAGCGGGCCAGGCACGGCCGAAACCATTGCGATCTCGTACTTTGATAACACCACGGGCAACAGTAAGTACAACGCGCTGTCAAAAGGCATTGCCGATATGTTGATTACGGACTTGTCGAAGATCCGGGGTATCGCTATTGTGGAGCGTGAAAAATTGGAAAAGCTTTTGCAGGAAATCAAATTGGGGCAATCCAAATACTTTGATCCTGCCACCGCACAAAAGCTCGGTAAGGGTTTAGGGGCCCAATTTATTCTAACCGGCTCGTTCTACATCTTGGAAAACACCTTGCGGATTGATGCGCGTCTGATCCAGGTAGAAAACGGGACGATCATTCTGGCCGAGCAAGTGACCGGCACCCAATCCGATTTTTTTTCGCTCCATCGCCAGTTGGCCACTGCGCTGACCAAACAGATCAAGGTCAATTACGAAAAAAATGACTTCAACGAAAGCCCTCAGCCGATAGGCCTGAGCGCGGTTGTTGCTTACTCCGCTGCCCTAGACCTACGGGATCAGGGCTTCGCGTATTTTGCCCAGAATAAATTGACCGAATTGGTGCAGCAAGTGCCCCAGTTTGCTTTTGCCTCGGATAAGCTACGTGAAATCCGCGCGTGGCTCAAAGCACAGGACGAATTGCTTGAGCAAAGACAAAAAGCCGAACTGGAGGCGATGATTGGCCGCCTGAACCCGAAAAGCCCGGATTTTGCCAGACAACTCGATTTCATTTGGCGTGGATTGGATGACAAACGATGGTATACACAGCTTCTTGCTTTTAACGAGTGGGTACGGACGCTGAAATTGAAGCCGGACTTAAGAATTGCGTCCTCGCAGGTTCTTGAAGAATCGCTCCTTTATTACGATGGCAGCGCACTTTACTCGTTGCGCAGGTACGAAGAGTTTTTGGCACAATCCCAGGCGATCATTGTCAAATACCCGGAGAGCAGCATGACTCGTCAAATAAAATTCCTGCTCGAAAATTCACTGGCTGAACTTGAAAAGCGTGAAAAGGGCAAGGTCAATATCGACTATCTGCTGGCACAACCGGTAGCGGAAGTTTATGCCAGCTACCTCCCCAGCCGACCTGCGGATTTCATCAACGAGATGGAATATCGCTACTATCTGGCCATCTTCACAAAAAACATACTCGAGGCAGACCCCCGGGCTATAGGCGAACCCACCCCCGGAGGTTCCATCGGCCTGATCTCCAAACTGTTTGATCTCGCTCTTTTCTTCCATGACATTCCCTCGGCTCAGCGAATGATTGAAAAATGCAGGTCTCTTCCTGACGACCGTGCACAGGAAGACGACATTGAGCGATTGGCAGAGAAGCTACAAAACTTTCAACAGGCACTGGATGATGAAAAAAGCAAACTGGATGAGATGAAACAATTGGGTGAGCGGGGATCCTTCCAGGAAATCAACGGCCGTCTGAGTTTTCTTCAATACCCTTTCATTAAAATCTATATTCCGCAAGGTCTGCAAGATGCGCTGTACACACGGTATCTATCCCTTTATCCGAAAAAGGAGTCGAGTACCCGACTATTCTCTGCATGGAAAAACTACGTATTACTGACTGCCACACAGAAAAGCATGGCCGATGCTCACGACTTGTGGGAGAAAATGAAGCAGGCCTTTGCATTGCGCGCGGATGGGGCTACGTTTCAGGAGTCCATTACGGCTTTGGGCGGAGATCTTAAAAAAATTGAAAAGAAGTATTCCGAATATGTTCAAAAAAAGGAGACGTTCAACCCGGAAAAGGAAATTCTGAGAAAACAGCTTGTCATCCTCAGGCAGCATCGCCAATGGGGTCAGCAAATTGAGGGAATACAAAAAATGCTCGCTGATTTTGGCATAGAGGGTGACGAGAAGATGGATTACCTCGAAGACTTGTTTTATGCCTACGATGCAGTGGGCCGGTTTCAAGATGCCCGAAATATCGTATTGCAACTGCAGACGAGCTATCCAAGCCATGCCACTACGATAGAGCTGACAGAGGATGCGAAAGATTTACCCTATTAGGCTGTATCCACGGATGACTTCTCTTCTGCTCTGGATAGCGGGGTGCTGTCAGCTCTTTGCCGCCAACGAAACGGTAGCCATTTCCTACTTTGATAACACGAGTGGTGATGTACGATACAACTGTCTTTCAAGGGGTATCTCGGATATGCTCATTACCGAACTAGCCGAAGTGGACGGGCTTACCATTGTGGAGCGAAAACGCCTGGATATTCTTTTACAAGAAATCAAACTGGGAGAATCCAAGTATTTCGATCCGGCAACTGCACAAAAACTGGGAAAGGGACTGGGCGCTCATTTTATTTTAACAGGCGCTTTCATCGTGATCGGCCATACGATGAGGATAGACGCCCGTCTGGTTGAAGTAAAATCCGGAGCAATCTTCGTTGCTCAGGAAATTACAGGCACCACTGCCAATCCGCTTGATTTAATCAAGCAACTCGGCCGGCTTTTGGCCGAAGGCCTGAAAATTCCGGCCAGTCGTGCGCTAACGTTACCGAACAATCCTACAGCTCCCGTCAACCTTAATGCCGTCATCAGCTACTCCAACGCGCTTGACTTAGAGCACCAGGGCCGGGGTAAAGAGGCGGAAAAGCTGCTGGAAACTACGGTAAACGCCTATCCTCAGTTTACAATCGCAAAAAATAAGCTGGGTGAGCTGCGAAAGTTCCTGCATCAATTCGAACAGAACCAGACCCGGCTGCGGCAAGAAAAGCTGAAGCAAACGATAACCGAGTTGAATAGTAAGCTGGACGAGGTCAACCCAAACAATCCGGCATATGGTGATCAGATTCAGGAAGTCTGGGATTTACTTTTCAAAGCCAACAAAATGAGGGAACTGCTCTGGTTCAACAATACGATTTCGAAAACGTATCCAAAACAACTGGAAGAACGATATCTTTATTACACCCTTCATGCTGCCCGGTTGCTGAAGGAGTATGATTTATATACCGGTACAGCGCAAAAATACCTGAGCCTATTTCCCGAAAGTCCAATGGTCACCTTAGTAAGTTCATTGTATGAATCGACTTTAGACGAAATCGAGCGAATTGAAAACGGAAAAATTGACCTTGAAAAAAAGTTGGCTGCCATAACCCGGCAAGACAGAAGTAAAAAAGAAACGCTGTTTGCCGTAGCCGCTGTGTACGAAGAAAACGATCAATATATTGACGCGATCCAGGTATTTCGGCAGTTATTGGTTCACTTTGAACTTGCTCCCGCGGAGGAAAAAGATTTGCTGACCTCCCTTTTTGATTGCCATTTGCAAGTCGCCCAGTTTAATGAGGCCCGAAATGTTCTAAAACGTTTTCAAACGAATTTTCCGTCCGATCGGCAAGGTAGCAAGATGATGGAACTTTCATTGACTGGAATGCCTGAATAGCTGCGGTGAAAAACAACCGACCCCAAATGATCAACCACTACACCCTGTTTTGCGGTGTCTTTTTGTATGAACAAAAATCCACTGTGGCGAAAACACTTTTTACCCCATGGCAAAATCGCCTCACGGACTACCCATCGTTTCGCGAACATGTTCAGCGGACGTACTATCCTAACTTTGCCGCGAATATTCTGGACGATACCTCGGCACGAACGTTTGACCATCTCACCAGCTCCGATGCTGTCTTTAATTCCGTGCAACTTTCCTTTGACGAGCGTGGTGCCGCCATTACCGTCAATATCCCTTATTTCGACATCTTTCTCTTTCATGATGGTACCGGCATTTTTGCTTTCAAGACAGAGGTTACCCCCGATCGCGAGAGCAGTTATGAAATGATTAGCATCTTACTCAACCACCTTCGTCATCCTTCTGCTCCGGTTTTTTTTGAGGGCGCTCCGACTACGATATTGAAGTTCATTCAAGGATTCTTGGAGCAGGTTGTGTTGTTGGAAAAGAACTGGTTGGGCTATACACCGCAACTCAAAACATACACGGTGATTGATGACGCCTCCAGTACGTTTATCTCCCCCCCGCTAGAGCAACGCTTGTTCGAACTATCCCATGTGATGCCGGCCGGAGCATTTCTGAATTCCCCACATACGCCATCTAACGATTATTACCAGAAAATAGCAACCGAGAACACGGTCAGCATTTATGCCAACTGGAAAGCTATTGTTCTCTTTGACAGTTTCACACGTATCAGCAGCTCGTTCCCCGATAAATTCCGCGCGTGGGAGCGGGAGTATTTTTTTATCTACATCTATTGTCTGTACACAAAATTCAAACTCTATCAATTTAACGGTCAGCTAAAGGACGTTTATCCTGTCAGCCGACTCTCAAACCGCGTTCGGAAAAACTTCATTGAATTCGTCAATGACTATAACCTGGCCTACATCTCCTATAAATTTCTCCCTAACACGCTTTATGAGAAGATAAACCACGCTATCGAAATACAAAAGGAACTGGATAGCATGGAAGCAAAGATTGAGCGGCTGAATGAGGTGCATCAGGAGAAAAAGAGTAAACAACTGAACTCCCTTTTGCTGACTTTGTCACTGTTGAGTATTGTTTCTGTGGTAACTGACCTTTCGCAATGGCTGGTATTAGTCGGTTTGCCTTCGACTCTTATCTACTCGCCTTCGATTGCCACCGGGCTGTGGATATTGATTGGCCTGTTGGCTTTCGGGTATATCAAAAAGGTAAAACCTTTTGAATAATGTTACGGTGACCACACGCTCAGTTAGCCAACAACCGGCCAACACTCAACTCATCATTTGCACGCATGACTAGAAACAGCTTACAAAAGAGATTGCATTCGGTGGTTCTACTGTTGTGTTTGTTCCTTGCAGCCGGTACACTCTTGTACTATTGGAACTATGATTTCTTTCAGGCTTTTCGCGATTTTATTCTTTTAATAGTGGCTATTCCCGCAGCCTGGCTTACGAATGCGTTCCAGAAAAGAAACAATTTTAAACAAACACTGCGCCACGGGGCAAACCAGCAGTGGGACATGACGTTTCTGTTTTGATAGCAAATAAGATGAGTCGATCGCAGCGCGCCCCGAACACCCTGCTTTTCGTTTTCCAGTGCCGCCACTGCGAAGCTAAATTCAAGTTTGTTGATTTTGACTCTCCGGTATATGGGAATAAATACTGCTTCTGCACTCACTGCCAAAAACCGATTGCCTTCCGAACGTTTACGGGCACCATCAATCAAGTAAGCAACGAGTCGTGGAATGCCAGACTTATCTTTACCGCTATACAATTAAATGAAGTGGAACCAACCTTACTCTTTCTGCCCACACCCGCGATTGTGGCAGCCCCCGTGATTCTGCGGGTGAGCGAACTTCCTGTAGACTTTGAACGACAATTGCGTCTAAAGTGGTGGTCAGAACTAGAGAATAGTATTCTTGACTACGAAAGTAGTCTTCCTTCTGTAGGCAAGCGACTCATTGACAAGTTGAACCACTGGACTCGTGATATAAAGTATTTCTTCACCCGTCAAAAGGAAGTGCCTATCGCCTCAACTGACGCAAGGCTAATCGACCTGTCAAAACTAAGCGCTTGTTATCAGAATTGGCGGACCTTTGAAAATACACCGGCTGGTCTTGAAGAATACGAGCCTTTGTGGCTGCAACAGGCGGGAAGGCTACTTGATTTGGCGAAAGTTGTGGAAAACGATACTTCTCCGGCAGGAGGGCTTCAGTCTTTACATCGTGCCCTGGTCAAGTTGGACCAGGAGATGAGGCTTCGGAAAATTCCCGTTAAGCCTTTGGATCAATTTTCCACGGAGTTGGAAGAATTAGCAGGCAAACTGTTTGGTTCGTCCTGGAGGGATAAACCTTATCCACCAGATATGTTAAGCGTCCGGGAAACACGCGAGCAATATGAGCTCAATCTCAAAAGACTGATGCAATTAAATGTGGAGGGGTTTACCAAGGCAGAATTGTACCAACGGCTCGGTTTATTTGAAGAAGCTGCCGAGTTATTGGAGAACGAAGATTTCGGCCCTGAGTTTAGATATGATGAAACAGTTAGTCAGTGCTTCAGTCAACTACGGAAGAAAATTAAGAATAGAGATAAAAAGCCCTTTCGGTTTGATATTGAGACTGACCCAAGCAAAATGACCGTGTAATTGGATAGTAAACTCGTTGGCGCGGCATGTCCGACATAGATTCGGGTGTTTGATGTTATCCTACCGGGTCAGCATCAAGGCCCCACTCGCTATGAAGCTGTCGCTGCCAATGCGCCTTTCGTAAACGAGTGAAAAAATAAGTTGACCATCGCTTATCCATTCAATCGAAAGTTTTGTGCCCAACGACTTGTCAGCACCCTGATCGGGTCCCAGGTCTACAATGACCAGTCGTTTGTTGAAACCATCGTAGCGCTGGTATTCACTGTTGGTCTCTATCGTCCGAACGATCTCCTGGCTCTTGCTCGTTAACTTTAGAATTCGTGCCGAGTGGTCAAAGGAAAGCGTAAACTCGGCTTGCTGTACCTCAAGCCTTTTATCTTTGGCGGGTTCAAATAACTGCTTCCGCTCATATCCTACGCCTTTCCAGTTTCCTTGAAGCCACTTTATTTCAGTGGGGGTTATCTCTTGACTCTGCTGGGCCATAGCCGCGGAAGTGTGCCCGATAACCAGTACAAGCCATGCAAGGAATCTTTTATGCGTTTTCATAAGTCTATGCCGGATTTTGCCCATACCTCCGTAAAATCATTTCAGCGCAAACAAGTTAAGGGAATTTTAGGAAAGGATTTACTGTGGTGGCGTTTCCGCTTGTTACCATGCGATGGGCCGCTTACCGCACAGGCTTCGTGCCAAGATCACGACCAATAACCGCCCTTTGCCCGCGCATGTTCACCCCATCGGTAACCTATTAAAATTCTTAGCCGTTTAGTACGGGTATGCTCAACCCGGATTTTAATGTACTGGGAAAGAAAGACGGCCATGCTACGCAGTTGTTACACGTCCTTCAGAAAATTGGGGAAACAAAACGGGTGAAACAGGGTACCGTGGTGGTGGACGAAGCCGTCAGCACAAACTCCTTTTTTGTTATCATCGATGGAATTTTCAAGACCGTGAAAGAAATCGATGGACAACCCTATATTGTCTGCTTTACATTCCCTGGCGATATCGATGGGGATCCCCTTGTCTTGATGACCCCGCCAAACCAGTACTACAAAATCATTGCCGTTACAGACAGCACCCTTGTTTTATTCAATTGGAATGACCTTCAAAGAGAAATGGGAGAGGAGGTTTTTGATAAGATGTTGAACCATTATCTGTTGCAATACATTCGATTTCTGCAAACCCGGGTCGTGGAAAGTCTGGCGTTGAGCGCAGAGGAGCGGTATCGAAGCCTGGTGAAGCAGAATGCTTTTCAAACTTCAAAAATCCCGCTTCTTGACCTGGCTGCCTACCTGGGGATCACGCCCCAAAGCCTGAGCCGAATACGGGCGAATAGGGCATAGCATACTGCGCTTTCGCTAAAAACATGAAGGGGGTTGGAGACAGACCCGCGCGGATGCGGAGTGATCCGCGTTGCGACTTACCAAATGGTAACTTCCAGAAGCGATCTGCAACTTTTGTAATTTTTTCGCGTGTTAGTCTGAGATGTGTATGGCCCCTTTTGGCCATCGACACTCTTTTCATTAACCCAACACAAAAACGTTAAAGATGAAATTACTCCGACTATCTGCGTTCCTGGTGGCATTGAGTGGTTTTGGATTTCTTGGATCGTGTAACGAAGATGACGATGATTCGGCAGGCTCCTCCAGAGCGATTCGTTACGAAATTTCGGGAAATTTTTCCGGCAGCTTATTTGCCTCCTATACCACCGCCAGCGGTGGCACCACCAACGAAGCGGTAAGCCAGTTGCCGTGGAGCAAGGATATTACCTATGAAAATTCCGTTGCGGCCGCCATTATTGCCTTGTCTGGAAATGGCGGTACGGCCGGTCAGCAGCTTATGATCATCGTGAAAAGAGGCGGCAAACAGGTTTCATCTACTCCGGTCACAGCCGGCAGTTCGGGAAGTTTTACCATTGCGGCTCCCGTTGTTACCTTTTAACCGTTCGATGCGTTTCGCGATGATTACGAAAATGACGCTTTGCCTTTTGGTAGCCGGCTGTTCGGTAGTCCAGGCACAAAAACCGGATACCGTGCGCATCTCATCAAAAGACATCAACAGTCGCGTTCTGCGAGAAGGCACACATCGCTATCTGGTGTATGTGAAGATGAGCCGGAATGCCCCTCGTACCCAAACACAGTTTTGGACGCGAACCATTGCACGCATCCATTACAGCGGCAAGCCGTGTATTGAAGTCCGCCAGGAATGGGAGGATAAAGACAGCGTCATGCACGTGGTAAAATCAATCTCCGATGCCGGAACCATGCAGCCCCTGTATCATCAAACCTGGTGGAAGGTGCAACGCTCCAGAACTTCGCCCGTGAAAACCGTAAGCAACACCGAGGTTGATTTCATGAACAAGACCGTTGTTCACAACGGCCAACGGATAAGCGATGCCGATACCGCCAAACAGGTAAAACGGATATGGGAGGGTTATAACTCCTCCATTGATACGTACTTTCTTAACTGGCATTTGGATTTAGAAACATTTCCGATGTTACCTTTTAAAGAAGGGGTAACGTTCGTCATTCCGTTTTATGACCCTGGCACCGCCTCCAACCTCACGCACGCAGCCTACACCGTCACCGGTTCTGCGGAACTGATCGGCTACAACGACCAAAAAATCGACTGCTGGCTGCTGGTACACGAGGAAAAAGGGAACAAGGAGGTTTTCTGGATCAGCAAAAGGACAAAGGAAGTGTTGAAACTTGAACAGGAAATCAACGGGCGTTTATATCGCTACAAAATCAAATTGGGGTTCAGTAGCTAGCGGTTATCACAAACGGCTATAACCACTGCCGCATGGATTATTGTCAAGGAGACGGCTTTCATAGTCAACATCTGCTCCGTCTGAAACGATGGATCGGGTAACGATCTGGCCGTTGCTTTCAATCAGGTAAAAAACGAGGCCTGCGCGCACAAATACTAAATTTTTTAGTATTCTTGCCCCGTGGGTCAGGGCAACTACTTTAAAGGGCGCGGGGCGCAAATCAAAACGGGCAACCGATTCCTTAAAAATGAATACGTAACCGACCATATCGAAGGCTTGGATGAGCCTCT
Organism: uncultured Ohtaekwangia sp.; assembly: GCA_964524935.1. GTDB lineage: Bacteria > Bacteroidota > Bacteroidia > Cytophagales > Cyclobacteriaceae > ELB16-189. Next base: position 717,914 of record CAZGFJ010000002.1, on the reverse strand, counting down.
ACTTGAAAACCCGCATACGCAAATATTTGAGGAGTCGGCCAAAAAGCTGGTCAACAAGGTCGATAGCCCCGACCTGCGGTTTATGTACTCCATGAACCCTTACCAGGGATGTGAACACGGCTGCCTCTATTGCTATGCCCGCAACACGCACGAGTACTATGGCTTTAGCGCTGGCCTCGACTTCGAAAGCAAAATCATCGTTAAGAAAAACGCGGCCCAACTCCTCGAACAACAACTCCTCCACCCCAAATGGGAAGCCGTACCCATCATGCTTAGCGGCAACACCGACTGCTACCAGCCACAAGAGAAAAAATACCAACTCACGCGTCAACTGCTGCGCGTGCTGGCGCGCTACCGCCACCCGGTGGCCCTCATCACTAAAAACAGCCTGATCACCCGCGACCTCGACTTGCTGCAAGACCTCGCAGCCGACCGGCTTGTGAACGTGATGGTTTCAGTGACCACGCTGCAAGAAGACTTACGCAGGGCGCTGGAACCCCGCACCGCCAGTGCGCCCAAGCGGCTACAAACCATCGAGGCCCTGGCCAAAGCCAACGTGCCCGTGGGCGTGATGACGGCACCCATCATCCCCGGCCTCAACCACCACGAGATACCCGAACTGCTCAAAGCCGCAGCCGACCATGGCGCGCTCACGGCTGCCATGACGGTGGTTCGCTTAAACGGATCCATTGCCACCATTTTTGAAGATTGGCTGCGCAAAAACTTCCCCGATCGGTTTGACAAAGTATGGAACCAAATCTGTTCGCTGCACGAGGGCCGCGTAAACGACTCGGAGTTTGGCAGGCGCATGCGCGGCAGCGGCCACATCGCAGACATTATTCACCAGCTCTTTAAGGTATCGAAACAAAAACACTTTGCCGGTCGGCAGATGCCGGCCTATGACTTGACAAAGTTCCGGAAAGGAGGAACACTCTCGCTCTTTTGAGCGGTTGCCTTTTCACCGTTTGTTAACAGCACGACTCTGCCGATGCCGCCCGAACCTTTTACCTTTGTGCTATGCATCCCTACGCTTTGTATGCGCTTGGTTTTCTTGCCCAGGGCCTGTTTGGTATGCGCATCCTGGTGCAGTGGTTTTATTCGGAGCGCGAAGGGCGGGTCGTGTCGCCCTCGTTGTTCTGGGTGTTCAGCTTGGCCGGGTCTCTTCTTTTTTTGGTGTATGGATGGCTGCGGACCGATGTCGTCATCCTGGTAGGCCAATCCCTTTCCTTTTATATCTATATCCGCAACCTTCAACTGAAAAACGTGTGGGCGAAGGTGCCAGTGCTTTGGCGTATGGTCATTTTGCTTTCTCCTTTGGTGATTTGGTCATTGGCTGTTTCTACGGCACACACCTGGAGCGGCATGACCCATCAGTTGAACACGTTCGATTTTTTCTTTGCGTTGGGTGCGGCCGGTCAGCTATTGCTCAACCTCCGCTATCTGTACCAATGGTATCATTCCGAAAAAGTGAATGAGTCTGTTTTGCCGTTGGGCTTTTGGCTGATCAGTGGGGCCGCCTCGGTGATGGTCATCGTCTACGGATTGTACCGACACGACCCGGTGCTGCTGGTGGCGCAAAGTCTGGGCTTCTTCGCGTACGCGCGAAACATCTGGCTTTGCCTCAAGCCACAGCGGGTGCTGTAGGGTGCTCTTGCAACGGGCGCATAAACCAAAGGGTCAGCACCATCAGCAAGGCCCCCACGATAAAGGGCAAATGAAAATCCACACCGTATAGCAAGCCACTGAGGCCCATGCCCACCGCGCGCGCCAACGAACCAAACGATTGGCTGATGCCCAACGTTTGTCCTACCTCGCTCGGGTGGGCGTATTTCGACAGCAGTGATGAGATACTCGGGGTCAGACAACCGTTGGCCAAGGCTACAATAGCCAGGCCGATCAGTTCCACCGGCACAAACCACGCGCGCCCCACAAACGGAAGGATCAACAGGCCTGCCATCATGAGCAGCGCACCGTACACCAGTAGTTTGCGCTCGCCCAGCCACCGCACCATGCCGCCCACTAAGGCGCCTTGGATAATGGCGGTGGTAAGTCCGATAAAGGCAAACGTATAGCCGATGTGTTTTTCGTCCAGCCCGTGCACTTCATCCCACAGCAGCGAACACGACAACTGCATCAGCATAAACGCCAGGATAAAAATAAACTGAATGATCATCAGTTCGCGGATGGAGTCCTTCCGCAGTTCATGCCGGATGCCGGTGATCACTTTAAAATTGAACCGGGTGTCTTTCTTCAGCTCTTTGAGCGACTCTGGCAACAGAAAATAGGCCAACACCAGGTTCAGCACGCAAAAGCCGGCCGATACATAGCCAACTAAATCCACGTGGCCCGCGGGCGAAATGCTTTTGAGATAGCCGCCCAACACAGGGCCAAAGATAAAACCAAGGCCAAAGGCGGCCCCCATCAGGCCCATTGACTTGGCGCGTTCCTGGGGCGGGGTCACATCGGCAATGTAGGCTTGCGCCACCGAGAAATTGGCCGACCCAATGCCCGACAGCAGGCGCGACAAAAACAACACCCACAACGAAGTGCTGAGGCCAAACACCACATAGGCCACGCATGTGATAAACACGCTGACGAGGATGATAGGCCTGCGCCCGTGGCGGTCACTGAGCGTTCCCCAAAAGGGCGCAAACAAGAAGTTCATTACCGGAAAGATGGCCGCAATGAGGCCTACCTGATAGTCGGCCGCGCCCAGCTCTTTAGAGAAGATCGGTAAAATAGGGATGACGATGCCAAAACCCAGCAAGTCAATAAAAATGGTGATGAACAGGACAAAGAGAGGCGACTTGCGCATAAATGTAGAAGACCGCAAAGGTGACAATAATTTCGTGACCGTAAGAGCGCTTGTGATTTGTTAATGTATCCTTAGCATCGTCACCAAGCGGGCACCTATACGACTGACAAACCCTGAAGAACCCGCGGTTCTCAAAGCCATTCCAATACCTCTTGGATTTTATCTGCTTTCGCAAAGTACGGATGGTCAATGACCGCCTCGGCATGCTCATGCGCCCATGTGACGTGGTAGGGGATATGAAGTGCCTGGCCGCCCAATGCCAGCACCGGCAATACATCCGACTTTACCGAATTCCCGATCATCAACAACTCGACAGGCTTTATGTCTAAGTGTCGGATCAGTTTCGCATAGTCCGCCTCTTTTTTGTCGGACATAATTTCGATGTGGTGAAAATAGTTTTCCAGCCCCGACTTTTTGAGTTTCCGTTCCTGGTCAAGTAAATCTCCTTTGGTGGCCAACACCAATTTATACCGACCCTGCAACGCTTGCAACACCTCTGGCGCATCGGGTATCACATCCACGGGTTTTTTCAACAAGTCTTTCCCGATGTCAAGTATCTGAAGGATCACCTCCGGTTTGATGGTACCCTCGCTGATGCGCAAGGCAGTCTCTACCATCGACAACATAAAACCCTTGATACCGTAGCCGTACCACTCCAGGTTTTTGATCTCAGTGGTCAGCAATTCACGTGTCACCGTATGCTGCGGCAAAAAGTTCTCGAATAGCGCGGCAAATTTCTCTTCGGCTTCGCGAAAAAATACTTCGTTGTGCCATAAGGTATCATCGGCATCAAACGCCACTACCTTCAGTTGATGCTTGTCGATCATCGCTTCGTTGAATTAGATGCCGTGTGCCACTTCAAAAGAGCTCACAACCACTTCTTCCGTTTGAAGTACCACAAAAACGCCAGGGACGACAGCAGCATCAGCCCGATGGCGGCCGGATAACCGCCCACCCAATCCAACTCCGGCATGTGTTGGAAGTTCATGCCATAAATACTGGCGATGAGCGTGGGCGGCATAAAAACCACGGTCACCACCGTAAAAATTTTGATCACCGTATTTTGTTCAATGTTCACCAAGCCCAAAAACGTATTTTGCATGTATTCCAACCGTTCGCTACTGAACTGTGAGTGTTGCAACAACGAAGCCACATCTTTGATGATGATTTTTAACCGCTCCTGTTGCAGCGGGGTAAACTCATCGATGCGCAGCAGCGAAGCCACCACCCGTTGCTTTTCGGTGATGGTTTGGTGCAGCAGCATGACGTTTTCCTGTTGTTGGGCAATGCCCAGAAGCAATTCTTCATTGAGCGACTTACGGGCGATCAATTCCTTGCTGAACTGGTTGAGCCTCCGGTTGATTCCTTCGATCAGGTCGGCATCGCTGTCGATGCGCGCCTCCAACAAAGTCAGAAAAACACCCAAGCCATGCTCCTTTTTCTCCAACGACCCTCCCGCCTTCAACCTCCGCACGGTTTCGGCAAAGGTTTTCAAATCGCCCTGGCGGTAGGTGATGAGCACATTGCCCACCAGAATGAACGTGACGTTTTGGATGCTCAATTCCTGCGAGCCGTTTTGCAGAAAACCCAGGTTGATTTCAATGGTGGTGTCCGTTTCCAGAAAACGTGAACTGCTTTCAATTTCCTGTACTTCCTGAGACGTAAAAAACTCAATCTTGTACAGCCGTTCAATAAATTCCTTTTCCTCTTGCGTGGGCGATTGCAGATCAAGCCAGATGACGTTGGCCAGTGCCTCCAGTTCGGAAAAAGCCGGATTTTTGTGTTGGGAGATTTTTCCTTCCGTAAGCGTATAGGCACGTATCATGAGCGTAGCAAAGGTAACGCAAATCGCCTACGCGGCATTACTTTTGGGTGATGTTTGAGTTGCTTTTGCGTTCGGAGGTTCAACACTACATTCGCCAGCACGCCCACCTGGATGAAAAGAGTTGGTTGCTCAAGAACCATGAGGTATGGGGTATGGCTCCGAGGCTACTGGCGCAACAAATGGCCGGCTTGCGCAAGGCCATGAACAAGCTGCCCTCGTGGGCGTTGGCCGAAAACATCGTGTACCCGCCTGCTATCAACCTCGAACAAACTTCGTCCGAGGCCACGGCCCGGTTTAAAGCAAGCGTTGTCACCTCATCGGGCGGGCACCAGCGCGGGGTAGACCTTACCTGCGGATGGGGCGTGGATTCATTTTTTCTAAGTGAGCCTTTTGATGCGTGGACGTGCGTGGAGCGCGACTCCGATCTGTTGGCCATGGCCCAACACAACCATCACCAGTTGGGGCGGGTAAATGTGAAGTACGAAAACACTTCCGCGGAAGCGTGGTTAGCCCACAATGAAAAGCCCTGCGACTGGATTTTTATAGACCCCTCGCGCAGGCAGCAGGGAAACCGGAAAGTTGTTTCGCTGGCCGCGTGCGAGCCCGATGTGGTGCAACTGCAAAAAACCATGCTCAACACGGCACCCAACATATTGATCAAGACATCACCCTTGTTGGACATAAGCCAGGCCCTGCGCGAACTGACAAATGTTAAGGATGTGTGGGTGGTAGCGGTGGACAACGAATGCAAGGAGTTACTCTTTCACCAGGTATCGGGCTTTGTGGGAGAGGCAACCCTTCATGCCTGCCAGGTGTCGGGCAAAACATTTGAGGAGACCTCGCGCTTTTCATTCAGGCGGTCAGAGGAGCAGGCAGCCACAACCATCGAAAGCGAGCCGTTGCGCTTTTTGTTTGAACCCAATGCCGCCATCTTGAAAGCGGGCGCATTCAAACAAGCAGGGTTGCGCTGGGGCGTGCACAAGCTACATCCCAACACGCATTTGTATACAGCAGCCCATGCCGTGCCTTCGTTTCCGGGCCGTATGTTTGAGGTGATCGAATCGGTGAAACCCGACAAAGGTCTTGCCTCGCGATTGCCGCAGGGGCGGGCCAATATGGTGCTGCGAAATTATCCATTGACCGTAGACGCCTTGAAAAAGAAAACGGGCGTGGTGGAGGGCGGTGATCTGTTTCTGCTGGGCGGTCAACACGCAGGCGGTTTTTCTCTTTGGCTGTGCCGGAAGTAGTAAAACCTTTTCCCTCGGTACCCGTACATATCGCCCATGATAACTGTACGGAAACCGATCACTTTGGTGTTGGTGTTGACCGTTAACACGGCCCTTTTCACAACCTGTTCGGACGACTCATCGGCCGATCCAACACCACAAAAACAAATCATTCACAAAACGGACGGACGCACCGTAAAACTCAGCGACCCCTCGGGCATTGCATTGGATGTAAATGCTGACGGGGCGGTGGACTATAACATCTTTGTGGAGCTTACAGCCAATAGTGCGGGCGACCGGTTGTACGCGGGCATCAATCCCATCGGCACCAACGCCATCCTGGCAGGGCCCGCCAACGATGATAACTTTCTTAGCATGGGTTTCGCTAAGGCGTTGGCCGCAGACACACCGATTCCTGAAAATCCATCCGGTGACTTACAGTGGTCGCCCGACTTTCACGCGCTGGCCATCCGAAACACCTTTACGTCCGGGGCCATTTCTTACGAGGGCGAATGGGTCAATGGAAGTGCGGCCTTCTTGCCGTTGCGGCTGGATGAAGGCGGTCTGAAAAAGTATGGCTGGGCCAAGCTTTCGTTTAACAAGACAACGGAAGTGATGACCCTGGAGGAATATGCGTATAGCGAGGTAGCTGGTGTGACCCTGGCGGCAGGAGAAAAATAGTCTGTTGCCTATTGTTTCAGATTCATCAGTCTACCCAGCAGTTCCTGATTCGAAATGTTTTCGTGCTCCGACTTATCATAAATCGATAAAAGAAAAAATGCGTCCGCTCGTAACCCGAACGTGCGTGATCAACCGGGCTCCCCCTGATTTTCCTTTGCCCTTGGATGTGATTGACAAGCGAATTTTGCAGCACTGATGACCCAGCGGGATGCCAAGAGAGGGGTTAGCCGACAGTTTAATTGACAACCGACCCAAGTCGGATTTCAGCGAGGGATACTTTTTGGCCAGCCGTTTGGCTTCCCTTTCAAAAGGAGGTGTTGAGATGATCTCAAAGTTCATCCAGCAGCTTTGCCAATGTTTTACCTTTTCCCTTCTTGTAATGGTTTACAAAACGAATGGCCTCGTCCAGATCCTGTAAAACTTTCTCTTTGAGCGCTTTTTTCTCAATTACTTCCACATAGTCAATGTGCCGCAACAATTCCTTAATAAACGGGAGCTTTTTTTTGTTTCGAACATGAATAACGAGATGCGACATGATGTTCAAAGGTAGCACATTTATAGCAAAGCCATCACCCCATACACGGCCCAACTGACCGCGCACAGCCCCCCGTACACTTTGATCACCTTCATGCGGTGTTGCGTGTCTTCCCACCATAGCACCACCCACGGCTTGAACAACCCCAACGCCAGCAGAAACGCACTGGCCCATGCCAACAAAAGAAAAATCAGCCGAATGCTCTCAACCATGTGGTAAATTTAACATCCGCTTTTCATTAATTCTTTACTTTTGCGCCCTCGTTGTTCTCGCGTGCGCGCTGTTGATTTTCTCTCGTTGTATCAGTCGGATGGCCACCTACAGACGTTGGTCGAGGGGATGCGTGCGCCCCAACAAAAACACCTTCGTCTCAAAGGCCTGCTGGGCAGCTTAGATGCCGTGACGGCCGCGGCCGCCACCAAAAGCATCCGCAGCAGCCACCTGTTCATCCTTACCGACAAAGAAGAGGCGGCCTACTTTCTCAACGACCTGCAATATCTGTTGGGTCAAAAAGAACCGATGTTGTTCCCCATGTCTTACAAACGGCCGTATGAATACAGCGAGATTGAGAACGCCAACATCCTCATGCGCGCGGAGGTGCTCAACCACCTGAGTACCCATCCCGAAGGGCAGTTGATCGTCACCTACCCCGAGGCGCTGAGCGAAAAAGTGATCAATAAAAAGTCACTGGCCTCTAACACCTTCGTGGTAAAAAAGGGAGAAACGCTCGACCTCTCCTTTCTGGAGGAGTTTCTGCACACCTACGACTTTGAAAAGACCGACTTTGTCTATGAAGCGGGGCAGTTTGCCGTTCGCGGGGGGATCATTGATGTGTACTCTTTTGCGCACGAGTTGCCCTACCGCATCGAGTTGTTTGGCGATGAGGTAGACAGCATCCGCAGTTTCGATCCGGGTTCTCAGTTGTCGGTCGAGACGTTGGACAAAATCAGTCTGATGCCCAATGTACAGACACGGTTGATGAAGGAAGAACGCCAGTCGTTGTTTGAGTTTATCCCCCCCAATACCCGCTTGTGGATCAAAGACGTGGAGCACACGCGCGATGTGCTGGACCGCTGCTTCGAAAAAGCTTCGCAGCAATTTGACCGCATCCTGCGCGAGAGCGATGCCTCGGTAGCCCTGAAACCCGAACAGTTGTTTGACACGGGTGCGGTTTTTCTGGACCATCTTCCCAAATTTCAGACGCTGGAGTTTGGCCCGCGTTCGTTTCTGGCATCGGCCACCACCGTCACCTTTTCGTCTTCTGTGCAGCCCGCCTTCAACAAGAACTTTGAATTGCTGGCGTCAGATCTGCTCGAAAAGCAACTGCAAGGGTACACCAACCTGATTGCGGCCGAGCAACCGCGCCAGGCGGAGCGGCTCCACGGAATCTTTTCGGAAATCCAGCCCGACTTGCGTTTTCAGATTCTGGAAATACCCCTGCGCCACGGGTTTATCGACCACCAAACCAAACTGGTATGCTACACCGATCATCAGATTTTTGAGCGTTACCATCGCTACCGCAGCAAAGAAAAGTTTTCAAAAAGCAAAGCGCTGACGTTTCGCGAACTGCAAACGCTACAGCCGGGCGATTTTGTGACGCACATTGACTACGGCATCGCCAAATTTGCCGGCTTGGAAAAAAAAGAAGTGAACGGTAAAGAACAGGAGGCTATCCGGCTCGTGTTCCGCGATGACGACATTTTATACATCAACATTCACTCCCTCCACAAGATATCCAAGTACACGGGCCGCGAAGGCACGCCTCCTGTGATCAACAAGCTGGGTTCGGGTGAATGGGACAGCAAAAAAGCCAAAGTCAAAAAGAAAGTACGCGACATCGCCAAAGAGTTGATTGCCCTTTACGCCAAGCGCAAGACCGCACCCGGCTATGCCTATCAGCCTGACGGCTTTTTGCAGGTGGAGTTGGAGACGTCTTTTTTATACGAAGACACGCCCGATCAGGCAAAGGCCACCGAAGACGTGAAGCGCGACATGGAACAACCGCACCCCATGGACCGGTTGGTGTGTGGCGATGTGGGGTTTGGAAAAACCGAGGTGGCCATTCGCGCAGCATTCAAAGCCGCCAGCGAGGGTAAGCAAGTGGCGGTGTTGGTGCCCACCACCATCCTGGCCATGCAGCATTACCGCACCTTCTCCGAACGGCTGGCCAACTTCCCCGTCAAGATTGAATACGTGTCGCGGTTTAAGACCGACAAAGAAATCAAGGAGATCATTAAACAAGTAGGCGAGGGAACGGTCAACATCATCATCGGCACCCACCGCGTGGTAAGCAAAGATGTTGTGTTCAACGATTTGGGTTTGTTGATCATTGATGAGGAGCAGAAGTTTGGCGTAAAAGTAAAGGACCGTCTCAAAGAACTGCGCGTTAATGTTGACGTACTCACGCTGACCGCCACACCCATCCCGCGCACGTTACATTTTTCGCTGATGGGCGCCCGCGATCTGAGTATCATCGCCACGGCTCCACCCAATCGGCAACCGGTTACTACCGAGCTGCACACGTTTGGTGAAACCGTCATCCGCGATGCCGTCAGCCATGAGTTGCGCAGGGGAGGCCAGGTTTTTTTTGTGCATAACCGCATCAGCGACATTGATCAAATCGCCAACATCATTTTCAAACTGGTGCCTGACTCACGCATCGGCATTGCACACGGGCAAATGGAGGGAGACAAGCTGGAGAAAGTGATGGTCAAATTTATCGAAGGCGAGTATGACGTGCTGGTGAGCACCAACATCATTGAATCGGGATTGGACATCCCCAACGCCAATACTATTATGATCAATCAGGCGCATCTGTTTGGCCTGAGCGATCTGCATCAGATGCGGGGGCGCGTGGGCCGCTCCAACAAGAAAGCCTATTGCTATTTGCTGACGCCCCCTTCGTCTCTGCTTACGAGCGACTCGCGCAAGCGGCTAGCGGCCTTGGAAGAGTTCTCCGACCTGGGCGATGGCTTCAAAGTAGCCATGCGCGACCTGGACATCCGCGGGGCGGGCAACCTGCTCGGTGGCGAGCAGAGCGGATTCATCAACGACCTGGGCTTTGACACCTACCACAAAATTCTGGACGATGCTATCCAGGAGCTCAAGGAAACCGAGTTCAAGGAACTCTTCACCGAAGAGCTTTCGGCAAAGGCCAGGTTAATCGTGCCCGACTGTGTCATTGAGACCGATCTGGAAATTTTGATCCCCGAGAATTATGTGAGCAGCACCTCCGAGCGCTTGCAGTTATACTCAACCCTGGACAACATCACGGATGAGGTCGCGCTGGACCTTTTCCGCGCTTCGCTGATCGACCGTTTTGGAAGCATGCCTCCTTCGGTGATCCAGTTGATTGACACGGTGCGCTTGCGTTGGCTGGGCGAACAACTAGGATTTGAAAAAGTCTCGCTCAAAGGAGGTAAGCTGCGAGCCCAGTTTATCTCGGGCAAAGACGAGTATTTTAAGTCGGAAGTCTTTGGCAAGATCTTGCAGTTTGTGCAGACTCATTCCAAACAATGCCGGATGAAGGAGACAGCCGGCAAACTCACGCTGGTGATCGAAAACATTGATAGTGTGGAGGCTGCGCTGCAGTTGTTGGATTTCGACCATCGCTTCAGGCCGCTGGAAGCACCGCTGTTGCCCGGGCAATAACTGGGCTGCCGGCCCGTTGTACTTCGGCCGTCACACCGGTCCTTGATTACAGATTTATCAAATATGGTGTAGCGTTTTGGAAAACATGTATTTATGTACCTATATTAGCGGTTGCTTTTGAATCAAAATCTATGCAAATGAGACTTTTCAAGGGATTTTTGCTCCTGGTTGGCTTGGCTGTAGCGGCAACATCCTGTTCCTTAATCAACGGGGGTTCTTATCCCACGGCTGAAAACCCGGGTGCCACAAGGGTTAACCCGGGCGTAAGGCCGGGTACGAGTACGACCACCGGCATCGAGTACACTTCGCGCGAAGACATACCCGCTCAGCCGGCTCCGGGCGAGTATCTCTATCCCATCGATGAATTCGATATGATGCCTCCCATCCCTAACATGCGTTTTATTGAAGGTGGCCGGGCCGTTTTGGGCTCCTTGGAGGAGGACCTCCTCGGCTGGCGCGACAACGTGGAGCGCACCGTTTCGGTAGCTTCCTTTTACATGGACGAAACCGAAATAGCGAACATTCACTGGAATGAATATTTGTATGCGTTGAATGACAGCGCCATCAAAAACCCGGCAGCCTTGCAGCGGTATAAAGATGCCTACCCTGACACCAGCGTATGGGTGGGTAAACTCGCATACAACGATCCGTATGTTAAATATTATCTTACCTATCCCGGCTTCCGCTATTATCCGGTTGTCGGTATTACCTGGAAACAAGCGAACGCCTATGCTGCGTGGCGCACACGCGTGGTCAATGATGTGATTCTGGCCGAGCGCGGCCTGCTGGCCGAGCAACCCGCGGGTGGCGGCACGACCCCCGGTCTGGCGCCTCCCGATCCGCTCCCCAACTTCCGCCTTCCCACCGAAGCAGAGTGGGAATATGCCGCCATGGCCATGATTGGAACGCAGTGGCTGGATGAAGTACAAACGCATCAGCGCCTTTACCCATGGGATGGCCATGCGTTGCGTAATCCTTATGGCAAAGACATGGGTTTGTTCTTGGCTAACTTTAAGCGTGGCCGCGGTGACTATGCCGGTATTGCCGGTAAGTTGAACGATGGCTCATTGATCACCACATATATTTATGAGTATCCTCCCAATGACTATGGGCTGTATAATATGGCGGGCAACGTAAGCGAATGGGTATTGGATATCTACCGCCCCCTGTCGCACCAGGACTTTGACGACCTGAACCCCATCCGCAGAGATGACTTCCTGGATGATAACGACAAGTATCGGAGCAAGTATAAAAAAGCGGCCGACTCATCTGGGGTAGCTTCATTGGGCGTAAACAACCCGCAAAGCTACCTGTCACTGGTGTCTAACCGCAGCCGTGTATACAAAGGTGGCTCGTGGAAAGACGTTGCCTACTGGATGTCGCCCGGAACCAGACGGTTCCTGGATGAAGACTCCGCCACGGCTACTATTGGTTTCCGTTGCGCCATGATCAACGTGGGCTCAAACCGATAAGCGCACACCAACTGATTTTGACAAAACCCCCGGTTGAGTAGGCCGGGGGTTTTTTGTTGGATTTGGGTGCTTTACATGATGGAATCGCTGCGTTTAGTTCTGAACCTGTTATACCTGTTGGCTACCGGTAGCTTCTTGTTAACAGCTTTATTGCTTTTCACCAAACCCAAAACGGCCAACAAACGGGGAACCCGTTATTTAGCTATCTTTTTAGTACTGCTTTCCCTGGTGTTCCTTGAAGAATGCCTCCGCCTGATTGGATTGGCAGGCAGCGTTCCGTTGTTGGAAGAGTTGCTGGGAATCCCATTGTTTGCCCTCGGCCCCATGTTTTATTTTAGCGTCTTGTTATTTGTTCAGCCCGATGCCAACCCTGGTTTTGGACAGATTATCCATCTTTTACCCTGCGCCTTATATGTCTTTGTAATGGGAACCCTCTGGTGGGTCGGTGACCCATCGGTAGTGGGGATCTCACCACAAATTACCGGGGCCTATTTGTCGGTAGGGCTTACTTTGTTTTTAATAACGCAAGTCTCGATTTATTTTTTGTTGTCCTTTCGGCTGTTAAGGCGACATCGACAAAATGTTCGGCTTTTTGCCGCTGACGAGCAGTTTATCAACTTACTGTGGCTACAGCGTTTAATGGCTGGAATTGCGCTGTTGGTGCTCCTTTGGTTTTCTCAAATCTGTTTCCCTTCGCTGCCGGATCTCACGTCCATAGGTTATTTCTGCGCAAGTTTTTATCTCGCCTTCTTTTCCATCAATCAACCTGAGATTTTTCTCTTCACCCCTTCAGAGCAAACGAGTATCTTAAAGATTATCCAGGCGCCCAAAAATCAGAAAACGATATTTGATCCGCTCCGTGAACATGAAAAACAACGACTCAATTTATTAATGACTACCCAAAAGCCATACCTGGATAATGAACTCAGCCTACCAAAGCTTGCTCATCTGTTCCAGTCAAGCACCCATCATTTATCACATTTGCTGAACGATGGTTTTGGTGAAAATTTTTATGATTATGTAAACCGCTTTCGGGTGGAGGAAAGCAAACTTCTTTTGTCCGACCCGAGGCAGCAACACCTCAATATGCTTGGAATTGCCTCGGCTGCGGGGTTCAATTCCAAAACCTCGTTTAACACAGCTTTCAAAAAAGTCACCGGGGTCACCCCATCCGCCTTTCGCAGGGCGGGGATGTAAGCGCATCGTCCGTTTTCTTGCGGTCATTGGCCCACAAATTAGCCCTAAGATGTGCGGCTCGATCGAGTCGAACGCGTTCGGCATGGGCATTTGCCACTTTTGTGGCGCACCTATCGTTTTCTGGCCATCACCCTTTTCGCAAAACGTTTCGCTATGAACATCATCGTGGTATTCTGCATTTTTATTTCAGCGGTATCTGTTGTGGGGGCACAAAAACTCCCGTCCGCCCCTGCTTCTTTCAGGCATCAAACAAGTGTGAGTTATGACAAAACATTGCTCAACCACCCATTGCTTTTTAGTGACGGCCTGACTGCGCGCTACCGCAGATCGCTGAAAAAACGTGCCCAACACGATTTGGGAATCATTACGTCTGTCGGGTGGGTAACGACAAAGGACGTAGATGACCGGGTCATTCTGGGGGCGGGCGGTGAATACTCGTTGCGCGTCTTTAGGCGAATTGACTGTTCGGTCGGTATACAGGCCCAGTATATCCTGACGGTTTTAGACTATGATCTATATGAATACACGTCACAAGGTGCGTGGGAAAACCGAGGCTCTCTACTCCACAAGTTTAGCCCCGGTGCACATTGCTCACTCGCTGGCAACGTTATCCGGCAGCCAGAATTTTGTGTGGGCGTCTTTCTCGAAGTGCGGATGACCCGTTTTTTGGAAAGCTACGACAAGAACTTTTTTGAAGGATACGTGCCCACGCTGGCATTCGGATTAAAAACCAAATTCTAAAACGATGAAAGCAATCATTCTTTTTTTGTCTGTATTCGCGTTATTCTCCTGCACACAAGAGCTTGTTTCGCCAAATACGTTTTCGAACAATCCCCGGTTAACTGCGCAAGATTTGGCAGTGGACAGCATCTTCAACATGCACAGGGCGGGACTTAACACTGTGGGGGTATCTGTGGGAATCCTTCGCGATGGGGTGGAATCGTTCTACGGCTATGGTGAAACAGCGAAGGGAAACGGGGTCGTGCCTGATCGCGATACGTATTTTGAAATTGGATCTGTCACAAAGGTGTTTACGGCCATCGCCATCGTGAAAATGCTCGAGGACGAAGGAAAATCCATCGATACGCCCATCCGGAGCTATTTGCCCGGTAGCTTGCCGCCCATTAATCGCGGTGGTATTGAGGTAACATTTAAACATATATTGACGCACACCAGCGGGCTGCCCTACATGCCCAACAACCTTGGCCTCCGCTTCTACACAAACACCGCGCAAGGCTGGCGCGACTACGATAATGAAAAGCTATTCTCGGCACTAAAAAATGGACGCCTCCTGTTTACTCCTTTTTCCGACTTTACTTACTCAAACACCGGCTTTGGGACATTAGGAGTTATTCTTGAACGACATTATCAAAAAGATTATGGCGAAGTACTGAGCGAGCGGGTAATGGAACCCCTGGGCTTATCGGCAACTACTGCCTATTTTGAAAAAACCAATCTGGCAAACTGGGCAGTCGGCTATCGCGCCAACGGGAGCAAAAATGACTATTGGAAAACACTGAATGCCTTGGATGGTGCTGGCGTCCTCAAGTCAAATGCGAGAGACATGTTGGCTTTTGCGCAGGGTAACATCAATATCGTTTCCGGCCCGCTTGAGAGCAGCTTAACAGCCTGCCAGAACGTTTACACAGATTTCGAGCGAGAAACGGCCTATGACATCACGGTAAATTGTCTTGGGTGGTTTTTATACAAGAATAAACAAATCGACAATCAAGTCTTTCTTTTTCATAATGGTGGTACGGGCGGTTTCAATTCCGAGTTTTTCATCAACCCGGAACGGAGATCGGCATTAATCGTGTTATTCAACACCGATGGTAAAACGGAAGGCAGACAAGGATTCATTACCGACTTATTACGGCTGATCTCAAAATAAGATCATTTACCCATCACAACTATTTTTATGCTGCTTAGAACATACGTAATCCTACTGTGGATGACTTGCCTGTCGTGTAGCTCCCTCCACATCACACCGTCCAAAAAAATACAGGCACTGGATTTCGACCGTGTTGATAAAGATGAGCGTGTTCGATTTTGGTATGCGGATACTATCAATTCCCCGGAACTGACTACCCTTCGCTCACATTATCGGCTTGACTGTGTGTACCATGCCGGTGGCGGTGAGTTGGATCGGGTCCTTCGTTTGCTTGATTGGACGCACAACCGATGGAAGCACAGTGGATCAAATACCCCCTCGGAATCTAAAACCCTGGTAATTCTACAGGAGGCAGCGGGGGGCAAAAGGTTTCGCTGCGTAGAGTATGGGTTAGTTTTGAAAAGTGTGTTAGCCGCCTGCGGGTTCAACGCACGAACACTCGGGCTCAAAACCAAAGACGTTGCCGTTACCCGAGTCGGGGCAGGTCATGTAGCTTCCGAAGTATGGTCGAATGAGTATCAAAAATGGGTCATGCTGGATGCACAGTTTAACCTCCTGGCGATTAAGAATAATGAACCGCTGAACGCAGTAGAACTACAGAACGCCATTTATTTTAATGAAGATTTTTCGCTGATAGACGCCCGCGGGGAGGTGAGTAAAAAAAGACGTGCTCATTACCTGCGCTTCATTTCGCATTACTTGTTTTTCTTTGACACCAAGTTTGACCAGCGTGAGGTGACGTACAAAGAATTGATGAAAATCGACTCCAAAGCCGTGTTGATGCTGGTGCCCATGGGGGCAACTGCCCCAAAATATTTTCAACGGAATGTTGCGATGGATTATCTCCGGTACACTCATTCCATCCGGGAGTTTTATCAAAAGCCGTAAACCGCTTGACGTGACAACGGTCTTTTAAGCCAAAGTACGAATTCCAGCCAGAGGCGCGTACGGGTTGTTGGCCATCGTGCGCTGGCAGGTAAAACCCAAAGCCGTGATGCATGGGTTGGTCAACCGGTAGTTATTAATCATTATCTTGCTCATCATGAATTTTATCGCACAAAAAATCCTGGTCGAAACCCTATTACATGGCGCTATCTTGGGTCCATTCATATGGGTAGCCAATCGAAGAGCAGGACAGACCCGATTTGATTATTTGCTCATTTTTATGGTCGTATTGCTCGTTAATAATACATGTCTGGGGCTGCTCCCCAAGCTGCTTCCCCTGGGTCTCACGTGGAATTGGATCGGTAAAGGCAGTGCCAGCCTCTTGGCCGTGGTGTTCATCTGGTCATTCAAAAAACTTCCGCGGTCAGATTATGGATTTACGACCACCGTGCAGCCCAACACCTGGAAGCCCATTGCTTACACCTTTCTATTTGTCAGCCTGTTGTTGGCGGGTCTGCAATATGGCGTGGATGGTTTCTCGGGCGTGAACGTGGAGACCTTGTTGTTTCAGGCCACCATGCCGGGTATCGCGGAAGAGCTGGTTTACCGGGGCATCTTGCTGGCCCTGTTGAACGATTGGTTTGGCCGTCCTTGGAAGTTGGGCGGAGCAGCCATGGGGTGGGGCTCCGTTATCACCTCGCTCTTGTTTGGGTTGGCACACGGCATATTGATTGGTAAAGGCTTTTCACTGCACGTTGATCTCGTCACGGCTATCTTCACCGGTTTGCTGGGATTCCTGATGGCATGGGCCCGCGAACGAAGCGGGAGTTTGGTGCCCGCCATTTTGGGGCATAACCTGATCAATTTTTCCAGTTCGTTCTAGCGCTGGCTGTTACTGTGCTGCCGCGATGCAAGCGATGCTCAGATTGGCGCACCCGGCCTGCCAAAGGTGTTGGCCACAGGCCTCGAGCGTGGCCCCGGTGGTGATCACGTCATCGACCAACAAAACATGTTTGCCGGCAAGTTGGGCGGTGGATGCCACGTCAAAAACCTCGCGCACGTTTTCCCAGCGCTGCCAGCGATTTTTTCGCGTTTGCGTGGCCGTGCGTGTTTTGCGTACCGAGACCGACTCGCTTACCGGCACCTTCCAAACGGAGGCCAGGCCGTTGGCGAACTGGGCGCTTTGATTGTAGCCACGGCTTCGCTCGCGCGAGCGGTGCAGGGGCACCGGCACAATACAGTCAAACGGGGGCACAAATCCCTGCTGTTTCAATTCATATGCAAAGGCAGCCCCGAGGCGAATGCCCACCTCCGGGTGGTTGTTGTATTTGAGTTGGTGCAATAGATGTTGCACCAATCCTGCCTTGCGGAAGCGAAGAAAGGCAAACGCATAGTACACCTCCAGGCGGCCGGCAAATTTCATCCGCACAGGGTTGGCTTCATCGAGCCAGTCGCCCGTTTTGGGTAACTGTGAAAGACATTCTGAGCAAAGCACGTCTTCCCCCCGCACGAGGGCGTCCGCGCAGCCCAGGCAGTAGCGCGGGAAAAACAGGCTCACAAAATCGCGCAGCAATGGAAAGTTTGAATTGGCTGTATTTGCGTTCATCTTTGCAACAAACCTTTTTGGCCCATGAGCTTAGTAGAGCAATTTAACCAATACCGCGCAAAAATGAATGAGAAAATCCTGGAAGCGGATAACCTCATCATCAAACGTATTTTTAACCTCGACACCAACGCCTACCAGGCCGGGGCGCTGGACGTCCGTTCGAAAGAGCTCATCGGGCTAACCTGTTCGCTCGTGCTGCGGTGCGATGATTGTGTGCGGTACCATTTGGGCAAATGCCACGAGATTCAATTGACTACCGAAGAAGTACACGAGGCGATGGGGGTGGCCACGCTGATCGGGGGTACCATCGTCATCCCGCATCTGCGAAGGGCCTTTGAGTATTGGGAGGCGTTGCAAAAAGAAGCCTGATGTTCAAACGTGATTTAGACCAGGATCGCAAGTGGCAGGCACTGCTCGAGTTTGTTCATGGTGCCGTGGGCAAAAAGCCGAAAGACCTTAACGGGGTACTCTTTATCATTGGGGTGCAGGAATTGGGCAGGGGCTTTGCCGCGTTTTCGAAGGAAGAAAAACAGGACTTGATGCACATCGCCATTTGTAAAGTATTGAGCTTTTCGGGGTATTATGAGTTGGAAGGGCTGGATCAAGACGGCTGGCCACATTGGAAGTTGGTTAAAAAACTACCTCACTTTGACCTGCTTGAACAAGAAAAGCTTCTGAAACAACACGTCATGGAGTACTTTGAAAAAGAACTGGACTGGGCATATGATGTCAACGGGACAGCACCCGCCCGGTGAAAGCCGCTTTGAAAAACGTTTCTTTCGTGGCTACCTTGCTGTGTAAAACCATCCCCTGTTTTCCCCGTTAGTGATTAAGCAGGGAAGGCTGACAAACATGGACAGGAGTATTCAATCGGTGATCGCCAACATCGCTTCCTTCAGGCGGAAGTACTACCTCAACTTGGCCATCCGGGGCGCGCTGCTTTCGTTGACCATCTTATTGCTTTATTTTTTGTTGGCCGCCCTGGTGGAGCATGTACTGTGGCTTAGCTCAGGCACACGATTAGTTTTGTTTACCTCTTTCTTTCTGGTGGCCGCATTTTGTGTGCTGCGCTTTCTTCGCGAGCCGTTGGCCTTCTGGCTGGCCAACCGCGGCATGGATGAACAGCAAAGCGCCCGGTTGATCGGTCAGCATTTTACCTCCGTTGGCGACCGGCTGCTAAACGTACTCCAGTTGTCGTCCGTGGGCGAGGAAACGCTCCTGGCACAGGCCGGCATCGCACAAAAGGCACAGCAATTTGAGCATGTGGCCTTTGCCCAGGCCGTGGATTTGCGCGGCAACCTCCGCTACTTGCGCATATTGGTCCTCCCGTTCGTAATGTTGTTGATCCTGCTGCTGGTCAACCGGCAAGTTATTACCGATAGTGCCCAGCGTATCGTGCAGTTTAACCAGCAATTCTCACCGCAGGCGCCCTTTCAATTTGTGGTGCAAAACACCACGCTTCGTGCTTATTATCAGGAGGATTTCACCCTCACCGTAACCACCGAGGGTGAGGCATTGCCCGAAGCGGTGTACATCGTGCGCGACAATCAGCGTTGGAAAATGGAAACGACCAGGGTGGGCGTGTTCCGGCATACGTTCGAAAAAGTGCAAACGGAGATGACGTTTCAACTTGAAGGATCTGGCTTTTTCTCTGCCCCTTACACCCTGCAACTGATCAACCGGCCCGAGCTGCTGCGCCAAACGATTCAATTGACTTTTCCCCGTTATCTCAATCAAAAGAATAGCATCGTCAACAATGCCGGCAACCTGGAAGTGCCGGAAGGTACAGTCATCACCTGGA
Organism: uncultured Ohtaekwangia sp.; assembly: GCA_964524935.1. GTDB lineage: Bacteria > Bacteroidota > Bacteroidia > Cytophagales > Cyclobacteriaceae > ELB16-189. The sequence goes on along the minus strand of CAZGFJ010000002.1, from coordinate 698,329 downwards.
AAATCAACACCGCCTTTGCCGACCGGGCTCATATTGAATTTGCCTCCTCGCCCGGAACACTGAACGCCATGCCGCAACCCAATGCCCAATCGTTTCAGTTTGGCAAAGAATTCCGCCAGCCTGACACCTACACACTTCACTTAGAAAACGAGGAGAGCAAGAACAAGGACCGCATCACCTACCCCATCTCCGTAATCAAAGATCAACACCCGCAAATCACGCTGGAGCACCTGCGCGATTCGGTACTTTTTAAAAGCGTGTACCTGGCCGGCAATGCCTCTGACGACCACGGCCTCACCGGCCTGCAACTGCACTATGAAGTGGTGCGAAAGGGTCGGGCGAACGCAGGACGACCGATTTCTATCGCCATACAAAAATCTGCACAGCAAAACTTTTTCTATGCGTGGTCATTGGACTCTTTGCGCCTGGCCCCGGGTGATCAGGTCAACTACTACGTACAGGTGTGGGACAACGATGGCGTCAACGGCCGCAAGTCGGCCCGCACCGCCAGTTATGTGCTGAACATTCCCAGCGAGGAAGAGCTGCGGGCCGACATCGTGCGGGCCCAAAACCAGACCGAAAACACGATTGACCAAAGCCTGCAGCGCGCACGCCAGTTACAAGACGCCATGGAAGAGGCGCGGCAAAAGTTGAAGGGCAAACAAAACCTTACGTGGCAAGACAAAAAAATGCTGGAAGACCTGATCCGCCAACGGGAAAAACTGAACGAGAGCATTGCCGAATTGCAAAAGGAAAACAAAGCCCTGGAAGAAAAGCGTGCCGCCTTTCAGGACGAGAATGAACGCATCCGCGAGAAATCGCAAAAGATACAGGAACTCATGGATCAACTCCTCGATGAGGAGACTAAAAAACTCTTTGAAGAAATGGAGAAGCTGCTCCGGGAAAACAGCGATCCTTCTCAACTTCAGAAAATGCTCGACAAAATGAACCGTAAGGAAATCAACCTGGAAAAAGAATTGGAGCGCACGCTGGAGCTGTTCAAACAATTGCAATACGACCACAAACTGGATCAGGCCATCCAGTCTTTGCAAAAACAGACCGAAGCACAAAAAGAGTTGTTGGAAAAAACAAAAGAAGCAGCAGGAGAGAAGACCTCCAAAAACAACGAAGACAAAACGGGCCCGGAGAAAAGCCAACAAACATCCCCCGACAAAAAACCGGAGAGCGACAAGGGCCAGGCCGACCAAAAGCCTACCACTCAAGAACTGGCAAACGAACAAGACCAGTCAAAAAAAGATTTCGAGGCCTTTAAGGAACAGCTAAACGACCTGCAAAAATTGGGTCAGGAGTTGGGCGAACAGACTCCCAACATTGAGGAGCAAGAAAAACAAGCGGTTGAGGACGCACAGGAGCAGAGCCGGGAAAATCTGGAGCAAAACAAACCCGGCAAGGCCAAGGAGCAACAGCAGAAATCCATCCAGAAGATGGAACAAATGCAAGCGCAACTCAGCGCCATGCAAAACAGCATGGAGATGGAGATGAACACCGAAAACATGGAGTCGCTGCGGCAGATTTTGCACGGGCTCATCAAGTTGTCGTTTGACCAGGAGGCTTTGATGAAGGATTTCGCGGGTGTACAGCAAGCGGATCCGAAATACGTGGGGCTTTCGCAGCAGCAATTGAAGATCAAAGAAGATGCTAAAGTGTTGGAAGACAGTTTGTTAGCTCTTGCCAAACGCGATCCTTTTATGGGCAGCATCGTCACGAAGGAAGTAGGTGAACTCAACGAGCACATTGACAAAGCGGTGGAGCAAATCAAAGAGCGGAGACGCAGCAATGCCTCCACTGAGATGCAGTTTTCGATGACCAGCATCAATAATCTGGCACTGATGCTAAATGACCACTTTGACATGATGATGAATATGATGGCCAATGCCAAACCCGGCAAAGGCAAGAAGCAACAAGGAAAGCAGCCGAGCCTTAGTCAGCTGCAGATGCAGTTGAACGAGCAGATGGAGCAGTTAAAAAACGGAGGCAAAGCAGGCCGCGAGCTGTCAGAAGAACTTGCAAGGATGGCAGCCGAGCAGGAGCGCATCCGAAGGGCGTTGCAAGAGATGGAGCAAAAGTTGAAGGAGCAGGGCGGCACGATGCCTGGCGACCTGCCAGGCAAAATGGAACAAACTGAGATGGACCTGGTTAACAAACAGCTCACGGAGCAAACACTTCGCAGACAGCAGGAGATTGTGACACGGTTGTTGGAGGCGGAGAAGTCCATGCGCGAGCAAGACATGGACGATGAGCGAAAGGGTGAAACGGCCAAAGATTATGACAAGGAGATACCAAGGGCCTTTCAGGAGTATTTACGGTTAAAGGAAAAAGAAGTAGAATTGCTGAAAACCGTGCCTCCGAAGTTGTACCCATACTACAAGAAAGAGGTGAACAAGTATTTTGAACGCATAGGAAACGAATAACCGGTTGGCTGCCGCATGAACAATATCCGTATTGAAATCCCTTCGCTCTCGGAAAATATCCGCATGATTGAGAGCTTCATCGACAATGCGAAGGAGAAGTTTCACCTCAACGATGACATTTACGGGAACATCATGATTGCCGTGACGGAGGCCGTCAACAATGCCATCAGGCATGGCAATGCGGGCAACTCGTCAAAAAACGTGTCTCTTTCGCTCAACCTTTCAGAAAAGGACGGGCTAATCAAGTTTCGGGTGGAGGATGAGGGGCACGGCTTTGATTACCACAACCTTCCTGACCCGACTGCTCCGGAAAACCTTGAAAAGCCCGGGGGCCGGGGCATATTCCTGATGAAACATCTGTCGGATGAAGTGCACTTCACCGAAAATGGGCGAGTGGTGGAGTTGAGTTTTTACATCAACAACTGATGCCTGCCTTTCGCTTTTTCAGCGATGGGATCGTGTTTTCAATGCCCCAGCCAAGAAAGACGGCCTCATGGCTAATGGCCGTGGCCAAGGGTGAACGCAAGGTACCCCAAGAAATCAATTACGTCTTCTGCTCAGACGAGCACCTCCTGAGCCTCAATCGGCAGTTCCTTCGGCACGACACATATACCGACATCGTGACGTTTGATTATAGTGGTGGGCTGAAAAATCTGGTGGGCGAAGTCTACATCAGCATTGATCGCATCCGCGACAACGCCAAAATGCTCAACCTTCCCTTCGAGGTGGAGTTGAGAAGGGTGGTGGTGCATGGCCTTTTACATTTATGCGGCCATCGGGATAAGACCAAGGCTGAAAAGGCCGCCATGCGCAAAAAAGAGGACCACTGCCTATCTTTGTGGGAAAAATAGGTTCCACGTGGAACATGGCGCGGTGCCTTGCGGGCCGGATATAGTTTCCCGGACGCACGTTTCACGTGGAACATTCAGGTACATGTTTCCAGCGTATGATGTGATTGTGGTGGGGGCCGGCCATGCGGGCTGCGAAGCGGCTGCAGCAGCGGCCAATATGGGCTCGCGTGTGCTCTTGGTGACCATGAACATGGGCACCATCGCCCAAATGTCGTGCAATCCTGCCATGGGTGGCGTGGCCAAAGGGCAAATTGTCCGCGAGATTGATGCACTGGGCGGATATTCAGGCATTGTCTCTGACAAATCCACGCTTCAGTTCCGCATGCTCAATCTTTCGAAAGGACCGGCCATGTGGAGTCCACGCACACAGAACGACCGCGCGCGCTTTGCTGAAGAATGGCGCCTCGCCCTGGAACGCACACCCAATGTCGACTTCTGGCAAGAAATGGTCACGGGCCTGGTCATAAAAGGAAAAAGGGTGGTCGGTGTCCGCACTGCGCTCGGCATCGAAATCCCTGGGAAAGCCGTAGTGCTCACCAACGGTACCTTTCTAAATGGAAAAATCCACATCGGTGAAAAAACCTTCGGAGGCGGCCGCACAGGCGAAAAAGCAGCCACCGGCATCACCGAACAACTCATTGAGCTCGGCTTCGAAGCGGGCCGCATGAAAACAGGAACACCCCCGCGGGTGGATGGCCGAAGCCTCGACTACACCAAAATGGAGGAACAAAAAGGGGACGAAAACCCCGGCAAATTCTCCTTCTCGCCCGAAACTAAACCGGCCGAAAAACAGCTCAGCTGCTGGATTACCTATACCAATAACGCGGTCCACCAGTCCTTAGAAAAGGGCTTCGACCGCTCGCCTATGTTTCAAGGGCGAATCAAAGGCCTTGGGCCTCGCTACTGCCCCTCCATCGAAGACAAGATCAACCGCTTTGCTGAGCGCGACCGCCACCAAATTTTTGTTGAGCCTGAAGGGTGGCAGACCGTGGAGATATACGTGAACGGATTCTCTACCTCCCTGCCGGAAGATGTACAGTATGACGCGCTCCGGAAAATACCCGGCTTTGAAAGCGCGCGCATGTTCCGCCCCGGCTATGCCATCGAGTACGACTATTTCCCGCCCACGCAGCTTAAACTCTCGTTGGAGACGCAAGTAATTGATAATCTGTATTTTGCGGGCCAAATCAATGGAACCACCGGCTATGAGGAGGCGGCCTGCCAGGGCCTCATGGCCGGCATCAATGCGCACCGGAAAGTAAACGACCTCGAGCCCGTGGTCCTCAAGCGCTCAGAGGCCTACATCGGAGTATTGATTGACGACTTAGTGAACAAAGGCACCCAGGAGCCCTATCGCATGTTCACCTCGCGGGCGGAATACCGCATTCTTCTTCGCCAGGATAACGCAGATCTGCGGCTGACGGAAACGGGCCATCGCATCGGCCTGGCAACCGAGGAGCGCGTGCAACAGATGCTCGACAAAAAAGCAGACATCGCTTCGCTGGCCAACCAACTTCCACACATCAAGATCGAACCCGACCTTGCCAACGCCATCCTCGAAGAACAAGGCACCTCTGTCCTGCATGAAAAAGTAAGTGCCAGCGCCTTGCTCAAACGACCTCAACTGGGCGTTCGTGACCTGGCCAGGCTCTCGCCTGAGCTCGACAAGCTCCTCCGCCACTACTCTCCGGAGGTATCCGAACAAGTTGAGATCAACGCCAAGTACGAGAGCTACATCGAGCGGGAACAAAAGATGGCTGAAAAAATTGAAAGCCTGGACCACTACAAAATCATGCCCGACTTTGACTATGACCGGGTCAAGGCGCTATCGGCCGAAGCACGCGAAAAACTAAAGAAGATACGGCCTGAAACGATCGGCCAGGTGTCGCGCATCAGTGGCGTCTCACCAGCTGATGTATCTGTTTTAACTGTGTACCTTGGCAAGTAATGACCTTCGAATCCGTTGCCGTTTGCCCGGTCTGCTCTTCTGAGCACTTTGCGCCCTACCTTGACGCCACGGATCATACCGCCACTGGCGAAACCTTCTCGCTTGTAAAGTGTTCGGAGTGCCGGTTGGTCATCACGCAACCACGACCCACGTCCGCTGACATCTCTCGGTACTACCAGTCGGAGAAATACATCTCCCACACTTCCGCGTCAACTACCTGGCTAGACAAGGTGTATCAACGCGCACGAGCGGTCAACCTTCGCACCAAGCAAAACCTCATCGCGCGACACCAACACGCTGGAACGATTCTCGACTATGGATGTGGAACGGGCCACTTCCTGGCGCACATGCAAAGGAACGGTTGGAGCGGAGACGGCATTGAACCGTCTGCCTCTGCCCGCAGCCGGGCCGAGCTCGAAGCAGCGCAGCCAATACATGCAGACTGGAGAACCCTGCCGGCAAAAGCCTATCAAGTCATCACGCTGTGGCATGTGCTGGAGCACGTACACCTTCTCTCTGAAACGCTGCAACAAATCAAAAACCACCTCAGCGCAACGGGAACACTCTTCATTGCGGTGCCCAACCATCGGTCTTTTGATGCACACCATTACCAACACCACTGGGCAGGCTATGACGTACCCCGCCACCTTTGGCACTTTCATCAGGACGCCATGCGCCAACTGCTGACGGCTCATGGATTTTTGTTAACCGGCATCGAGCCCATGAAACTGGACGCCTACTATGTTGCCCTCTTGAGCGAAGGGTACCGGCATCCCCACCAGTCGAAAGCGGTGCGATTATTGCGAGCCTCGTATATCGGCTGGCACTCAAACCAAAAAGCCACCCATACAGGTGAATATTCAAGCCTGATTTATCTTGCGACTCATGCGTAATGTCGTTGCTTTCGTTGTCATCAGCACATGGCTCATCGCTTGTGCCAGCCAGACCACGCCCACGGGTGGTCCGCAGGACAAACAACCACCCAAGCTGGTTGCCAGCAAACCGGCCGACAATAGCAAAAACTTTAAAGGCTCCGAATGGCGATTCGAATTTGACGAATACATACAACCCAACAATCCAAACGAGGAAATCATCATTACCCCTTCGGTTGGCAAACAAACCAAATACCTCGTCAAGCGAAATGAACTGGTTATCATACCCGAGCGCCCGCTCGAGCCAAACACTACCTACAGCATCAACTTTCGCGAAGGAGTACAGGACATCACCGAACGCAATAAACCGGATAACCTTCAGATCGCTTTTAGCACAGGCCCCACCATCGACTCGCTATCAATCAGGGGATCCCTTCGTCATGCACTGACTGAAAAAATACCCGAAAACGTGACAATCGCGATCTACTCGTCCGACACGTTCAACATCTTCAAACACACCCCCGTCTATTTTACCAAGTCGAGCAAAGCGGGCGAATACCGCTTGAACAATCTAAAACATGGCACCTACTACCTCTACGCCTTTCAGGACAAAAACAAAAACCTGAGAGTTGACAGCCGCAGCGAGGCCTTCGGCTTCTTAGCGGCCCCCATACAACTCGACACCTTAACCACCAAACGAGCATATCCCCTCCAACTCTTCACGGTCGATACGCGAGAACCACGGGTCACCACTGTTCGCAACTCCGAGGGCAGATCCCGCGTGCGCCTCAACAAACCAATCGACAGCATTCACGCATCGTCCCCTCACCCGATCACGTATCACTTCACTGACAATCAAGGCGAACTCGACATCAACCACCACCTCGCCACCGAAGACTCCGTACGCGTACGACTTACCGCTCGCGACAGCATAGGCCAATCCCTGGACACCACGATTTTTGTAAAAACCTCCACTGCCAAATTCTTAAAGGAAGACTTCAAAATAACCACTCGCAACGCTCGAGTACTTCACAACCAAAAAAAATACTCTATCACTGTCCACCACAGCAAGGCAATCAAATCCCTGAACCTTGACAGCGTGTATGTGCGTATCGACTCCACCACCACCCACACGCCAACCATCACGTCCATAGACGGTCTTCGCAAAACGATTTCCCTTGCCTTTACGATTCCCATCGACAGCACCCACCGCTATGAACTACGATTTGGCCGCGGTGCGCTCATCTCCTACGAACAAGATAGCAGCAAAACACTTGCACTGCCCATCGACATAAAACCCGCTGATGAACTCGCCACACTTTCCATCGAAGTTAAAACCAGTGCTCCAAACTATATTCTCCAACTCCTAACCTCCGAAGGCGCCATTGCCGCACAAGTACAAAACCCGATCAGATACACATTCACTCATCTCGAACCAAAAGAATATAAACTCCGGGTAATCGTAGACGCGAATGCCAACGGCAAATGGGACCCCGGCAACATACTTCAAAGAATGCCACCCGAGCACGTCCACTTCTATCAGAATACAGAAGGCCAGTACAGCGTACCGCTACGCGCCAACTGGGAAGTAGGCCCGCTGTTGATAACCTTCGGCACAACTCCTACTCTTGTTGACAAACCGACCGACCAAACAAGATAACGCCATCGAATAAACCCAGGCCACAAAAACGACTACTTCATCCACGAATCGCCCCACATAGCAAAACCAATTTCACACCCGAAAAATCTTACACACAAATCCACAAATTTTGTGGACACTTCCACCAAACGCCCGAAACGGTAAAAAACCAGGCGACCGCATGCATCGAAGTCATCCAGAAAACGTTAACACAGCATAATGAACCGCTCTCTATCCACAAATTCACATGGCTAATTACAATTACATAAATATATATATATATATAATATTAAATACAGTCGGGTTATTGTACACAACGGCAATCACACAGCCGCTGTGGGCGCAAGGCACGATGGAGGTGCAAATCGCGCACGAATATTATAACAAGGGCGACAAAGAAAACGCCCGCAGGGCCTATCAGGACCTGGCAAAGCGCCCCGAGAACCTACCCGCCATCTATGCTAACTATCTTAACCTCCTTTTGGATGCCGGTCAGTATAAACTTGCCGAGGATCTGGTGGAACGCATGATAAGACGCGATGACCGGATTTCGCTGAAGGCGGATGCCGGAGTTGTGTACTTGCGGTCGGGCAACGTGGCAAAAGCCGACAAGTATTTCAGAGAGCTGATACGTGCCCAAGGACAGGAGGCCTATCGGCTCAAAAGCCTGGCGGATTACTTTGCTTCCCAAAACCTGCCCGACTATGCGGTGGCATCCCTTGCTTATGCCCGTGAAGCGACTGGAAATGCCAATCTTTTTATTTTAGAGATGGCCAACCTTTACCGGTTGCAAAACAAACGCGATGACATGGTGGAGGAATACCTGCGGTATGTGACACAAGCGCCCAACAACACGAATTACGTGAAGAATTTGCTGCAAGTACTGCTGACGAAACCCGAAGAATTTGAAAGTTTAGAACGCCTGCTATTGGATCGCGTACAACAAAATCCCAACGTAGAGGTATTTGCCGACTTGTTGATCTGGACCAACTTACAGCAAAAGAACTTTTACGGAGCATTTATCCAATCGCGCGCCTATGACAAGCGCTTCAAGAAACAACGCCCTAAAACGTTAGAGATCGCTCAGGTAGCACTAAATAACCGCGACTATGAAAACGCAGAACGCGGGTTTTTATTCGTATCGAAAGAATATGCCCGCACAGAGCTGGACCAGGAAGCCCGCCTGGGGTTAATACGCGCCCGCGAAGCGAAGCTCAAAAGGCGATATCCGGTAAACCAGGATTCGTTGCGCATGCTGGCAGCCGATTACCAGGATTACGTTCAGCGTTTTCCGGATAACCCGTTTACCCACGAGGCGCAGATCGATGAAGCCCGGCTGTATGCACAATACCTGAATGCTCGTGACACCGCCATTGCACGCTTGCAAAAACTCATTGCCAGCCCTCGGGTGGCACCCCTCACAAAAGCCAAGGCCAAGCTGGACCTGGGCAACATCTACATCCTAAAAAACGAACCCTGGGAGGCGACCTTGCTTTTTGCCCAGGTAGAAAAACAGCAACGTGAAACAGTGCTCGGTTATGAAGCCAAATTGCGCAACGCACAGCTATCGTACTACAAAGGAGAATTTAAGTTGGCCCTTGAGCACCTAGACATTTTGAAGCAAGCCACTACCCGCGAAATTGCCAACGATGCCATGGACCTGGCCCTGCGCATCAAAGAGAACACGGTGTATGATACGCTCGGCTTTTCGCTCAGGCAATTCGCACGCATTGAGCAACTGCTGTATCAAAATGAAATTGCGCGGGCGGTAATAGAGCTTGGCTATCTGAAAGCCGGCAAAGTATTGATGAAACAGTCGGAAGCGTTTCTCTACGATTTCATCGACAAGCAAGTGCTGCTGGATACCGAAGGCGAATATGTGTGGGTGACGCTGCCCCCGCGCTATCAAAACCGCGCCATGGCCGATGACGTGTATTGGCTGGAAGCCAACCTGCGCCAGCAACAAGGCGAATACCAACAGTCGGCCGAGTTGTTCCAAAAAATCGTGGATGAATTTCCAGACGATGTGCTGGCTGATGATGCATTCTTCCGCCTGGGCCAGGTGTACGAAGAGCAATTGCGCGACAAGGCCAGGGCGATGGACATCTACCGCCAGTTTCTGGACAAGTTTCCCGGCAGCGTATATGCGGCCGAGGCGCGCAAACGCTTCCGCCAGTTGCGCGGTGACTTTGACGAGAAGAAAAACAACTAAAACCCCCTCTGCAGCGAAACAAAAGCGGAGACAGCCGCGTTGATAGCAATGCTATTAACATTGTTAATGTTGCTTCTGACGAAATTCAAGGCGGTTTTTCTGGGCCTATTGTTGGCTATGCAGCCCGTTTCGGCCTCTGCTTCCACAGAGGTGGAATCCCAGATTGAGGTAGCATGCGTGGCATCACCCTCTTCGGTGCGTTTGAAAGCAGGAAGTTTTCACTCACTTCCTGCGGCCCGCCCCATGGCAACTCAGGTGTTTCCCTGCACCATTGTTTTAACCGTTGCGCCCTTTCCCGCCCCGCTACAACAGGCGCTGTTTCTCTGGCACCGGGCGCTGATCATTTAAGCTAAACCGCACGGCCTTGCCGCTCTTCGGGTTGTCTGGAGGACAGCCTGTTTGTGTTTTTTCGTTTGGCTTAAACCCTCACATTTCATTTTATGAATTGGATCGTCATAGAAGAAAATCCAAAACCGGATCAGTATATCGCGATTTTGCCTGCTGCGGCCCAGCGCCCGACATCAGTTAATCATTCAGTACACACCAACATCCACGCGGCCATGGAACGCGCCCGGCAGTTGCGCGACAAATACCGTCTCCACACCATCCGTTTGTTTCAGCCCGGCAGTCATTCTATTTCGCTTCGCGATTAACAACCGTGTATGGAAACAACCTACCTGTGGTTAGGCTTTAATGCCTTTGTGGTGGCCATGTTGGCGCTCGACCTGGGCGTGTTTCACCGCCAGTCCAAGTCGGTAACGGTAAAGGAGGCCTTGGTGTGGACCACCGTGTGGGTCATGCTCGCCTTCGTTTTCAACGTGTTTGTTTACTATTGGTTTGGCGAACAAAAAGCGTTTGAGTTTTTTACGGGCTATCTCATTGAGAAGTCGCTAAGCGTGGATAACATCTTTGTCATCATTCTGATCTTCTCCTACTTTCAGGTGCCGTCCGCGTATCAGCACAAGGTTTTGTTTTGGGGCATCTTGGGCGCCCTGGTGATGCGCGTCTGTTTCATCCTGGCAGGCGTGGAGTTGATCCACCATTTTCACTGGCTGATTTATGTCTTTGGCGCATTTTTGATTTATACAGGAGTGAAAATCGTATTCCAGAAAGAGGGACAGGCAGACTTCGAAAAGAATTTCGCGGTAAGGAGTATCCGGAAACTTTTTCGTGTAACCCCTGCTTTTGAGGGCGATCGTTTCTTTGTGAAGCGCGATGGCCGGTGGTGGGCTACCCCGTTGTTTCTGGTCGTGATCGTGGTCGAGGCCACCGATTTGATTTTTGCCGTGGACAGCATCCCGGCCATCCTGGCCATCTCCGATGATGCTTTCATTGTGTACACATCCAACGTGTTCGCTATCCTGGGTTTGCGCTCGTTATACTTTGCGTTGGCCGGCATGCACAACTATTTCACCTACCTGAAGTATGGCCTGGCGGCCATTCTGGTATTTGTGGGTGTAAAAATGTGCATAGCCGACCTTTACAAAATACCTATCGAAATATCGTTGGCCTTCATCATCCTCACGTTGTCGTTGTGTGTGTTGGCCTCGATGGCATTGAACCGCGCCAACGCCCGACAAACTGGATAGCCGTAGTTGGCTTATACTTTTTTGGGAGGCAAGTCAAAGGCGATGGCCTCATGAGCAAACCCGTTCTTATGGGCGCCATCGCAAAATGGTTTGTTGGCGGACTGCCCGCAGCGGCAAAGCGAAATGACCGTGCGGCCGTTGAGTCCATAGGCTTGGCCACCACCATCAAGTACCTCAAAGTCACCTTCTACTTTCAATGACCCGTTGGCGTTTACTGTAATCTTCGTGCTCGGCATGCGTGAGTTTTTTGATGACTCAAAGGTACATAAACTTCACGGCAGGCGAACGGTCCGATGATCAGCCGCAAAGACCGTTCGACAATCGCGCGCGAACTGTTATCTTTCGTGTCATTGATCCCGCTGCCTGTGAAATCGCACCTTTTGCTCTTTGCCCTTCTTGGGCTTATTGCCTGCGCCCGGCCCAAGCAACCACCCGTAGCCATTGGCAACACCCACGCTGACCTGGCCACCTTCTTTGCCGAGTGGCGCGCGTTTCAGCGACCGCCCCTGGTGGAAGGTGTGCCCGACTACTCCATCGCTGCCATGAAGGCCCAGCACGAGGCGCTGAAGCAATGGCAGCAACGCCTTCAGCTCATGGATACCAGCGGCTGGACGATCGCGCAGCGCGTGGATTGGCACATCGTGCAAGCCGAAATGAATGGGTTGGATTTTGACCACCGTGTCATGCGGCCGTGGGAGCGCGACCCGGCTTTTTACAAGACGCTGTGGATGGAACGCAGCGATGTGCCCGCCCACGAAGGCCCCTGCCATGCCGCCATCATCGACTTGTGGAAATACGCCTTTCCGCTGGGCGCAAAAGAAAAGCAACAGCTCGTGGCGGCACTGCGGGTCATCCCCCCGTTGAACACACAAGCCCAAATTCATTTAACAGGCAACGCCAAAGACTTATGGATAGCCGGCATCCGCGACATCAAAACCCAAAGCCGCAACCTTGCATCAATCCTCTCGCTGCCGGGCGTGCGCGACCATGCCGATCTGGTCACTGCCCTGGAAGAAGCCATTCAATCCACCAATGCGTTGGCCCTATGGTTGGAGAAAGAGGCCGCCAGCAAAACAGGACCTTCGGGTATCGGCAAAGACCACTACACATGGTATCTCCAGCACGTGCACCTGGTGCCGCTAACGTGGGAAGACGAAGTGATGTTGCTGAAGCGTGAGCTGGCGCGCGCGTGGAGCGCGTTGAAGCTTGAAGAACACCGCAACCGGAATCTGCCGCCTCTTAAGCCGGTAACCACACCCGAAGACTTTGCGGCCCTGGCCGACCGCTCGGCCCAAAGCCTGCTCACGTTTTTGGAGAAAGCGGAAATCGTGTCGGTGAAGGAATACTTTGAGCCTGCATTGCGCGCCCACCTTGGCCAGTTTGTGGCGCCCGAAAAGCAAAACTTTTTTGTGATCACCATGCACCATGACCCGCGGCCCCTGTACTCCCACTTTTATCATTGGTTTGAGCTGGCCCGCACGGACACCGAACCCCACGCCAGCCCCATCCGCCAGCAGCCGCTGCTTTACAACATTTTTGATTCGCGCAATGAAGGAGTAGCCACGGCCGTGGAAGAGATGTTTATGCAAGCGGGACTGTACGATGACGCCCCGCGCGTGAAAGAAATCGTGTACATCATGATTGCACAACGGGCCGCCCGCGGGCTGGGCTCGCTGTATGCGCATGCCAATGAGATGACGATGGAGCAGGCAGGAAACGTGCATTCGGAACATACTCCACGTGGGTGGATGAAGACAGAAAAAGAATTGCTTCTGTTTGAACAGCACTTGTATTTGCGTCAGCCTGGCTACGGCACCAGCTACATTACCGGCAAGTACCTGCTTGAAAACACCATGGCGGAGTTTGCCCGCCAAAAAGAAGCCGCCCGACAGCCCTTTGTGGTTAAAGACTTTTTTGACCGGCTGAACGCGGTGGATTGCATCCCCATGTCGTTGGCGCATTGGGAAATGACGGGCCGCCCGCTCTGAGTTGGAAACACGCCCGCACGACAAACCCATTCTGAGCGCGGGCCGATTCTGATCGGGAAACCGGCCCGGCAACAGCATTGATGCCTTTATGGTTGAAGCATTGCCGCGCGAAGAATCCCCGTAAGAAAGCCGATCGACAGTTGGGGATCCTTCGCGGGGCATGGCCATGATTGTCTTGTGCATGAACTTGCAGAAGCAAAACCCTGGGACATGATTTGTGCTTCTATCCGTTCAGGATTGGAAATCGGGGATAGAGAAGAAGCCAACAACAATACGATCAACCCATTCTGAGCGCGGGCCG
>CAZGFJ010000002.1:492609-684397 GCA_964524935.1 uncultured Ohtaekwangia sp. | reverse complement strand
ATGTCTGGGGGAACCGGCTCTTCAACAGCATTGATGCCTCTATGGTTGAAGCATTCCCGCGCGAAGAATCCCCCTGTGAGAAACCGGGTACAACAGTTGGAGATCCTTCGCGGGGCATGGCCATGATTGTCTTGTACATGAACTTGCGGAAGCAAAGCCCGGAATATGATTTATGCCTCTATCCGCTCAGGATTGGAGGTAAAGAAGAAGCCAAGCAACAATACGACCAAGCCATTCTGAGCGCGGGCCGATGTCTGGGGGAACCGGCTCTTCAACAGCATTGATGCCTCTATGGTTGAAGCATTGCCGCGCGAAGAATCCCCCGTGAGAAACCGGCTCAATAGTTGGAGATCCTTCGCGGGGCATGGCCATGATTGTCTTGTGCTTGAACTTACCGAAGCAAAGCCCGGAATATAATTTGTGCCTCTACCCGCTCAGGATTGGAAAATGCGGAGGGGACAAGAATCACCCACCACGCCCTGCGGCCGTCCGCAAACGAACAACCCTGCCCATTGCCGAACAAGCGGATCGCCAACACCCCGTGATTTTTATTTAAACGAGCCGAAAAAAATTTTGGCTGAATAATTGAATAAACCCAAGCGACCAACACCCCACATCATGTTCCGTCATTACTTCCGAATCGCCTTTCGCAGCCTCCTCAAGTTCAAAGTGTACAGCCTCATCAACGTAACCAGTTTGGTTTTGGGCATTTCGGCCGCAGTGCTCATGATGGTGTACGTGTGGGATGAGACCTCGTTTGACCAATTTCACGCCCACGGCCCACGGCTTTACCGCGTGGTGACACACTTTGGCACCGACCAAGAGCCAGGGGGCCATAACGAAACCAATGCGTGGCCTATTGGCGATTTGCTCAGACGCCAATTTCCTGAAGTGGAGGCAGTGCTTTATGCCCGCAGTGCCGGAGGTTTAATGGTCACCTTTGAAGGCAAAAAAGTACACGAGAACGCACATTTTGTCAGCCCTGAATTCTTCACGCTATTCTCGTTTCCCCTTACAAAGGGAAATGCGCAAACCGCGTTGCGCGATCCATTCACCTTGGTGATCTCAGAGAAAATGGAAGCCAAGTATTTTCCCGGCCAAAGCGCGCTGGGTCAAACGCTCACCTTCAACGACACACTTGTTTTTCACGTGACGGGCGTCATGAAAAACATTCCCATTAACTCGCACATTCAAGCGGATATGCTCCCCTCGTTTGCCTCGTGGGAGAAGTTGAATCCCGATTTCAGCTACAGCAACGGCTGGGGCAATTTTAACATGCGCAACTACGTGCTGCTAAAGCCGGGTACAGAACTGACCGCATTTGCCGACAAGGCACGCGACCTATACCACCAAGTGGCAGGCGACCAACTGGCGGCTTGGGGCGTTCATGCCACTGTGGCATTTGAACCCTTTGACCGGGTGTATTTGCATTCGCGCGCAGGCAATGGCATGGGCCCGCTGGGAAGTATTACCCATGTGTACCTGTTAAGTGCGGTGGCATTTTTTGTGCTGTTGCTGGCCTGCATCAATTTTGTCAACCTGGCCACTGCGCGCTCCGTGTACCGCGCCAAAGAGGTGGGCATCAAAAAGGTGGTTGGCTCCACCCGCGCGCGCCTCGTAGGCCAGTTCTTAAGTGAGTCGCTGGTCATTACTACTGTGTCGTTTTTGTTGGCATTGGCCGTCATGGGTTTGTTCCTTCCGTTGTTCAATCAATTGGTGGGTAAATCGTATACGCTTGCGCATTTGTTCGACTACAAAATGGGTGTCGGCATGCTGGTGCTTTTGTTTTTGATAACGCTCACAGCCGGCTACTACCCCGCGTGGGTGATGTCGGCTTTCAAACCGGTGGAAATATTGAAGGCGCGTTTGCAAACAGGAACCCGAGGTGTTCAGCTCAGACGCACGCTGGTGGTGGCGCAGTTTATCGTATCGGTCAGCCTGGTGGCGGGTACGCTCATCGTCATCCGCCAACTGGCCTACATGCAAAACCGGGAGCTGGGCTTTACGCGCGATGAGATTTTTGTGGTGGATATCGCACGCGCCCGTGCAGCGGATGGGACTTCGCACGAGGCATTCGCCCACGAACTCAAAGCCCAAACGGTGGTCGAGGAGGTCACTTTTTGCAATGCGCTCCCGGCTGTGTCGGGCTGGCGCGGCCAGTGGGCCTACCCCGAAGGCCATGCCGATGAAGATCACCTCGTGGAGATGCAATACATCGCGGCTGACGAAAAATATGTGCCCACCCTTGACCTCACCTTGGTGGCAGGACGCAACTTCGACCCCCAGCGCACCTCCGACCGTGATGCCCTCATCATCAATGAAGAAGCCGTGCGGCAGATGGGCTGGGGCACACCGGAAAACGCGATCGGCAAAAAGGTCGTCAGCCCCTCGCAGCATCCGGCCGGTACTGTCATTGGCGTGGTGAAAGACTACCACGACTGGGGCCTGCAAAACAAGATTGCGCCCTGCGCCATCGACTTTACCCAGACCTATGCCAGCCTATATGCCGTCCGCTTTGATGCCGCCCATACCGAGACACTCATCGAGACTGCAGGGGCGTTGTGGAAAAAGCATTTTCCCGAAAACGAGTTCACCTATTTTTTTCTGCGCGAAACGTTTGCCAAGCAATATGCGCGCGAACAGCGGCTCGCTCAGGTGTTCACACTTTTTTCCGTCATCACGATTTTGATTGCGGCCATTGGCTTGTTTGGGCTGGTGTCGTTTTTGGTGACGGCCAAGACCAAAGAGATCGGCATCCGCAAAGTGTTGGGTGCCAGTGCGTGGAACATCATGTCCTTGCTGTCGCGCGAGTTTGTGGTGCTGGTGCTCATTGCCAATGTGGCGGCCGTGCCGCTGGTGGTGTTTGCCGCGCAGCGGTGGCTGGAAGGTTTTGCCTACCGCACCGAGCTGAACCCGTTGATTTTTGTGACTACCGTGGCCATCGCGCTCGCGGTTACCCTGCTTACGGTAAGCGTCCAAACGATCCAGGCAGCGTCCACCGACCCCGCGCATACGCTGCGGAGCGAGTAACGGTTTGGGTGTAGCTTTTGCAAATGGATAATCCACGCCAATCCACACCTTTGTTTTGATATAGGGGTCGTTGTGCGAGTTACTGCAGCTTGATGTGGGCTTGGCATTCTGTCCATTGACCACGTCAATGAGCCAGGCGATTTGGTCATCGAATTTCGGAGGGTAGTTGATTAAGCAACCGCCAAGTTTATTTAGGTGTCTTTAAATAAGAGCTGTGCTTATTTAAATTTTTGTTCATTTTCTTAAATAAGCGCTACGGGTGTTGGTTCGGAGCCGATACGATTGGGTCGTTTTCGTTGAGATTCGGTACGGTGTCCATAATTTCTCTTGTTTGGTTACAGAGTGCGACCGCTTTCGAAGCGAGCTACTGGTTGCCAAAATATCTACCTTGCTTTCTCATTTTTGCCATAACTAAGCACATCCCCATGAAGAAGATTTTATTTCTCCTATCGGCCCTCCTGCCCCTGATGACCACGGCACAACAACCGCCATATGCCATCTCTTCGTACGGTGTGGAGGGAACGAAGGCGCCCAATACGCATTACATCGGTGAAGCCTGGCTGCATACGCTACTTTCAGGCGGAGCCAGACTTCGACCTGAACATCACCAACGCCACCTTTCGGGCTAACTCCACCCTGGACTGGCATAAACATGCCACGGCTCAAGTATTGATCATTGTGGAAGGCGAAGCCTACTACCAGGAGCGCGGAAAGGAGCCTGTTGTTCTAAAAAAAGGCGATGTGATCAAGTGCGCGAAAGATACCGAGCACTGGCACACGTCCACCAAACAGCAATCGGTTACGTACCTGGCCCTTTACGGAGGCACGCAGCCCACCACCTGGACGGAAAAACTCACGCAGGAATACTACGACAGCGTGGCGCAGAAGTTGGCAAGGGGCAAGCGCTAAAAAAACGTACGCGCCCTGCCTACCGGACCGCCTCGATAATCACTCCGCCCACGCCTTGTTTGCCCACTTCTTCGTTAAACTTCTTCAAGTCGGTTTGGATGATGCCCGCCACCTGTTGCAGATAGGCTTCGTTTTGCTTCTGCAGGTCGCTGAACAAGTCATAGCAGCCTTGCGTGGGCTTGGCATCCTGTCCGTTGACCACGTCAATGAGCCAGGCGATCTGATCATCGAATTTCGGAGGATAGTTGATGGGGTCCTGGCCGGCTTTATGCCGCGTTTGAATCAGCTCCTCTTCCAAGGCATCGATTTTTTTGGCGATGGCGGAGGCCATGTCTTTGAGGGCGGTTCCCTTGCCTGCCTTCTCTGCCGCATCAGCCAGCGTTTTGCTTTGGCCCCGGATGGCGCGCAGTTGGCGGATGCCGAGGTGAAGGTTGTCCAACTCGGCCACGGCCTTAGTCGTTAGTTCGTAGGCGTCTTTCAAGTCTTGGTCGCTGCACTTCCACCGCGGGTCTTTGGCGATTGCAAAGGTTTGGGTGTATGATTGATTTCCAACTGTGAGGGTGGCGGTATAGTTGCCGCTGGGGGCGCGCGGCCCACGCAGGCTGGCCATCGAGAAGAAGCTCCCGGGCGTAATCACGGGATCGTTGAAGTGGAAGTCCCAAACAAAGCGGTTCAGGCCTTTGGCCACGGTGAGCTTGTCAATTTGTTTTTCCTCATCGGCTTTGGTGCTCACCACTTTTTTCGCGGAGGTGCCATCCATGGCGATGGTGAGTGTCACCTGTGTGGCGGTGTCGGGTGCGGAGGGCAAGTAAAAATGGATGACAGTGCCTTCCGGTGCGGGCGTAGGTGCGCCCGGTCCCCAGAAGCCGCCCAACTGCGTACGGTAGCTGACGCGGGGTGCGAACAACACCACGGTTTTATTTTCTTTCCATTGGTGCAGCGGGGTCAGGTCATCCAAAATCCAGAAGGAGCGCCCCTGCGTGCTCATGACCAGGTCTGTGCCTTTGATGAGCAAATCCGTGATGGGCACACGCGGCAGGTTCAGTTGAAAAGCATGCCAGTTTTTACCATCGTCCATAGAGGCGAACAGGCCAAATTCGGTGCCGCAGTAAAGTAACCCTTCGCGGTTCGGGTCTTCGCGCGTGACGCGCGTGGGATGATCGGCCGGAAGGCCCGCGGTGATCACCGTCCACGTTTTGCCATAATCTTCCGTTTTGAAAACGTAGGGCTTGAAGTCGTTGAGGCGATATTGGTGAGCGGTGACGTATACTTTTCCTTTTTTGTGTTTGGAGAAGTCGATGCTGTTGACGGTAGCCCATTTGGGCAACCCGGGCGGTGTGATGTTCTGCCAGGTTTTGCCGCCATCGCGGGTGATGTGCACAAAGCCGTCATCGGTGCCGGCCATCAACACGTTGGGGTCGGTGGGCGACTCCTCCAGTGCAAATACCGTGGTGTAGTTTTCGACACCGGTATAGTCATGTTGCACAGGCCCACCCGGTATCTCCTGGTATTCTTTGGTGTTGGAGGTCAGGTCGGGGCTGATGACCTCCCAGTTCAAGCCTCCGTTTTTGGAGCGGTGCACAAACTGTGAGCAATGGTACACGGTGTTGGGGTCATGGGCCGACACCCGGATGGGTGCATTCCATTGATAGCGGTATTTGACTTTGTACAGCGGAAGGCCATCGTGCATTTGTGGATAGTGCGTCACGTACTGCATGTGTTCGGCTGCGCGGTCGTAGCGTGTGATGATGCCCGTGTACTCACCTGCATACACAATGTTGGGATCTTGTGGATTCACCGCCACATGGCCGGCTTCGCCACCGCCCACGTGCCGCCAGTCCATCTGATAAGCCGAGCCGCCCCGCACCGCGCTTGATACGGAGATAGACGAGTTGTCTTGCTGGCAGGCATAGACACGATATGGGAAAGCGTTGTCCACGGCTACGCGATAGAGCTCGGCCGTGGGCTGGTTGTGTTGGGTGCTCCACGATTTGCCACCGTTGTATGTGACGCAAGCGCCTCCATCGTTGGAGTGGATCATGATGTCGGGGTTGTGGGGGTTGATCCACAGGTCATGGCAGTCGCCATGGGGTACGCGTATGCGCGTAAAGGCCTCACCTCCGTTGGAGGATCTCCAAAAGCTGACGTTGTTGACGTACACCGTTTCGGCATCTTTAGGGTCGGCAAAAACGTGGGTATAGTACCAGGCGCGGGTTCGAAGTTCGCGGTCGCCATTGATGCGCTGAAAGCTCGTGCCGCCATCATCGCTTCGGTAGAGGCCGCCTTTTTCGTTGTCTGGAGTTTCAAGCAGTACCCACACACGCTCGCTTTTGACGGGCGATACCGCTACGCTGATTTTGCCGAGGATGCCGGTGGGCAGGCCGCCCTCCACCTTTTTCCATGTTTCTCCCCCATCGGCCGAGCGGTACACGCCTCCTTCGGGGCCACCGTCAATCAGCGTCCAGGGTTTGCGCTGCACTTGCCAGAAGGCGGCAAAGACGATGCGGGGATTGGTGGGGTCGATGACCACGTCCATGGCACCGGTTTTGTCACTAACAAAGAGTTTGCGTTCCCACGTTTTGCCCCCATCGAGGCTGCGGTATACGCCCCGTTCCGCGTTGGGCCCGAAGGGATTGCCCAGCACCGCGGCAAAGACGACCTCCGCGTTTTGTGGATGCACATCCACGGTGGCGATCTGACCTCCTTTTTCCAGTCCCATCAACGCCCAGGTTTTGCCGCCATCGGTGGATTTATACAAGCCCTTGCCGATGGACACGTTTCCGCGCGGATCTGCGGAGCCAGTTCCTACATAAATGACATTGGCATCGGAAGGCGCGACTTTGATGGAGCCAATAGAGCCTACGCTAATAAATCCATCGGTGATGTTGGTCCAGCTATTGCCTCCGTCATCCGTGCGCCAGACACCCCCGCCCGTGGCGCCCATGAAAAAGGTGTGCGGCTGCGAGGCGATGCCGGCTACGGCTGTGGAGCGTCCCCCGCGGGCCGGGCCGATGTTGCGAAACTTCAGCGCCTGAAACTGCGTCCACTCCGGGGTTGTAGCAGGTGTAGAAGAGACGGGTGATTTTTTCTGGGCGTGGGCCGATAGTAGCAGCCCGCACAAGGCGAATAAGGAAAGAAGGCGGATCATGAAAAAGGGTTTCGGGGGAAAGATAGAAAGAGAAACAGGTTGCCCAAAGGCCGAAGGATAGCAGCGGCAAACGCGGGAGAAATTTGTATTTTTACTTTATGCTTTCTCCACTCCATCCCCCAATCGCGCGCGAGCCCGTGGCAGTACATGGCAAGCGCTTGTTTTCGGTGGCCGAGTACCTGGCGTTTGAAAAGGCATCGCTTGAAAAACATGAGTTTTTTCAAGGAGAAGTATTTGCCATGGCGGGTGCCAACGCACGGCACAATGTCATTTTCAGCAATCTTTTTGCCGCGCTTTTTAGTCGTCTGAAAGGTAAGCCTTGTCAACCGTATGGCAGCGACCTGCGCATTCACATACCGCAGAATGGCCTGTTCACGTATCCGGACATCTCGGTTATCTGCGGTGACATTGTGCCCTCGCCCGAGGATGCCGACACGGCCACCCTGCCCACGGTGGTGATCGAGATCCTTTCCGAATCTACCAAGGACTATGACCGGGGCGGCAAGTTCAAGTTGTACCGCAACATTGCTACCCTGCGTGAGTATGTGTTGGTGGATTCCGAATCGGTAACCATTGAAGTATTTCGGCTCAACAACCGCGGCCATTGGGAATTGGAAGAATACCGCTCGCCAACTGACGTGTTGACGCTGCCAACGTTGGAGTTACAGATTCCGCTGGCCGAAGTTTACGAGCGCACCAAACTGCCGGGCACGTAGCGATTTACTTTCGCGGGTAGCGTATCAGTGCTGCCTGCTTTTCCTTGGTCGTTTCGCTTAACGTAAACAAGGCTTGGCCATCTAACGAGAAGCAAATGGCTTCGCCCTGCGCTTCGGGCACGTAGCTAACCTTTTGCGGAGGTGTTTGCAGCAGCTTGCTGATCGGACCAAAACCCTTGCGTTTCCAGTAGTAGATGTTCTCATAGTCTTTGATGACCACCTCTGATCCATCGGGCGAAATTTCAGCCGCGGTGATCATGGTAAAGGGCAGCTTTACGCGAAAGCGTGCCGTGAGGGTATCACTGACAAAAGGGTAGTCGATCTTGTAAAAGTGTACAGAGTCTTCGCGTTTTGACAACAAGTACATGGCATGGTGGATGGGATCAACCATGAAAGCCTCGGTATCGCGCGGGCCATCATCCAGGCGGATGAAAAGCGTGTCGATATCGGTGACGGTTTTTTCGGAGCTGTCAAATACGGGTTCTTTGAAGCGATAGATCATTTTGAGCGGATACTGGCCCAGGTTATCGCCAATGTCCGCCAGGTACACATAATGGGCCAACGAGTCGGCCCCCGGGCCATTGCCCATCGCAATGTCTTCCCAATCGCGGTTACGGATGCCGGCCAATGAGCAAGTCATTTTAATGGTGCCCGTACTATCGATGAGGTAGAGCTCGGCTTTGTTCCCACTATCATTGTGCACCCAAAGCATGCCGGGGTTGGCGAGGCTGGCGGTGATGCCGGACGCTTCTTCCAATTTCTGCGATACTTTTCCCAACGCCATGCCTTCGTGAAAAGGGCTGGCGGGATCGGCAATGGACGAGGATCGTTGGCAGCTTACCAAAAAGGCCAGGGCACAAGCAAAGAGAATGACGACTTTCATGGCCACGAAGGTCAGCGTTAGTTTTCGGAAAGCAAAAGGATGAACCCCTATTTTGTGCCCCCGTGCAACTAAGCTACTTCTTCTTTCGACCGGACGCGCGACCGAGATACTTGAACGAGTCTACCAACATAAAGGTACCGGTGATGCCCGTGATGCCGCCCGCCACAAGCAACCCTTGACCGAGCTGATCATTTTGGCGGCCGAGCATGAGCCCCCCGGCAATGGTGACGGTATAGCCCAATGTGGCCAGCGCCATGCCGCGTTGAAATTTTTTTTGCGAAAGAGCCAGGTTGATCTGGATCGTTTGAACATCGTTTTGCAGCGCCAGCACCTGCGCGCGCAACGAATCTTCAGAGACCACAGGCGTTGGAGATTGAGAAAATAGTATGCCGCTGCTGCACGCAAGCAACACTACCATCCATGAAAGTCGAAGCATAGTCAAATTAAAAACCAAGTAACAAAAAGAAGGTGGTATGAAAAAGCAACACTACCGATTTAGCCAACGTTTGAACTCGCTGATTTTTTCGCGGCTCACAAACAACGGGGGGTCGCAGGGCAAGGCCATCTTCACTTCCAGCCGCTGCGCCTGGGTTTGCACTTCTTTGATGGCTTCCACATGCACAATATGCTTGCGGCTGATGCGGAAGAAGTGTGAAGGATCGAGCAGGACGTCTTCCAGTTCTTCCAGCGTGTGGTCAACGATGTATTGGCGGTGGTTGTTGCGGGTGACCAGGTAGGCGATCTTTCCATCGGCAAACAGATAGGCGATTTCTTCTACGGGGATATACAAAATCTTATTCCCCTGGCGCACCAGGAAACGTTTTTTGTAGGGAGACTGCGCAGAAGCAAACAATTCGCGGAGGACTTCCTTGGAGAGGGGGGCCGGCCGTTCAGTGGCGTTCAGGCGTTTAAATTTTTCCAGCGCCTGTCGTACATCTTCAAACCGTATGGGCTTGAGCAAGTAATCGATGCTGTTGTACTTAAATGCTTTCAACGAGTAGGCATCGTACGCGGTGGTGAACACGATGGGTGTCTCGCAGGAGAGGTGCTCAAACAGTTCAAAACTTTTGCCATCGGCCAGTTGGATGTCCAGAAAAAGCATGTCCACGTCTGTGTGATGGGTGAGGTAACGCACCGTTTCCTGTACGGTATCCAACGGGCCCGCCACGGAGATCGACTCGTCATAGGTGCGGATCATTTCTTCCAGCCGCTCGGCCGCCAGTTGTTCGTCTTCCACAATCAGCACTTTCATTACTCGGGCAATTCGGGATGAATAGTGAGCAGGGGAATTTTAACTACGAAGCGGTTGTCGCGGATGACCTCCACGGCTTCCTTGCCCGCCAAAAATTCGTAGCGCGACTGGATGTTGCGAAGCCCCAGCCGCGAGCTTTCTTCTTTCACGGCTTTGGGCTGCAAGTTGTTTTCGACCACCAGTTTGTTCACATCGGGTGTTCCGTTCTCCACAAACAGGCGTATCTCCAGCGGATCTTTCTTTGACACCACGTTGTGCTTGATGGCATTTTCGATCAGGAGTTGCAGCGTGGCCGGGGCGATGTAGGTCTCCTTTTTTTCTTCGGGAATCTGGTTGATCACGCGCAGGTTTTCCTGAAAGCGTATTTTCAACAGGTAGAGGTACGATTCGATGAAATCCAGCTCCTCTTTCAGGCGAATCAGCTTTTGGTCCTGGTTGTATAGTAAGTAACGGTACACATTGGACAACTGGTCGATAAATCGGGCCGCGGTGTCTGCGTCTTTGTAGACCAGCGTAGAGAGCACATTGAACGAGTTGAAAAGAAAGTGCGGGTTGATCTGGTTGCGGAGGGCATCAAAGCGCGCCTCAATGCTTTGTTTTTTCAGCAGTTCGGCCTGCAGTTGAGCCCGCTTGTATTTGTTCATGTAAAACACGATGGCATTGATGCAGTGCAAAAACAGGTTGACGCGGAAGCTGAAACCCAGGGCGATCTTGATTGGCAGCCACGTGAGCGGTTTGCCTACGTCATAAAACTCGTGCAGCAGCAAAACAGGCAGCACGGCCACCACGCATACGCCCACCAGACTGAGGCCAAAGTGGATCATGAGCGGATGCACTTTTTGCCGAAAAACGCCAGAGAGGAAGTCGAGTCGTTTTTGGATGAGGTGGTTTACCTCCCATACCAGCAAGACGAGTACGACCACGATGCCGACAAACAAAGCCGTGGGCAGGGTAAACCCAAAAAGCTGGTCGCCACCGGTGAAAATGATATTCAGGTAAGAGTAGACCCCCAGCAGGAGGATGAATACGTAACGGTAGCGAACGCCAAACATATCACGAAAAAATTAAAACAACTCAAGAAGACCTAATGTTCAAAGAGATATGCCCGAGGAAAAGCGCCCCGGGCATATCCAATATACCATTTAACAACCTATGTTCAAGGCAACAACACTTTGTCGATGGTGTGTATCACTCCATTCGTTCCCAAGATGTTGATGAGTCCTGCCGGATTGGTTACAATATTGGCCGTTACGCCACCGCTGGTGACAGTAAGTGCCGTGGCATTAATCGCCACGTTACCGTTCAAAGTGGCCACGTTACCCGTGACAAGGTCGCGTGAAAATACTCGACCTGTGGGTGTGGTGGGGGCACTGATAATGTGTTTTTGCAGTACCGCAACCAATGTGTTTCCATCTACGGTTGCCAGGTTGATGCCGGAAGCTTCAAAGGCCGCGTCTGTGGGTGCAAATACGGTCAGGTTGGCCGAGGCATTGTTGGCAGTTGCCAGCAGAGAGGCAGCTTCGGTGCGGCTCAGCGCCTGAAGCAATTTGGTAAATTGAGGTTGGGCTGCACCTGCGCGAGCCTGTACGATGGCGGCAATCGTCTGCGAAGGAGGCAGCAACGTGCGATTGATGACATGGACCACACCGTTGTCCGCCAGGATATCGGTTTGCGTCACTTGCGTGGAGCCGTTGATGAATACACCCTGTGAACCGCGGTTGCTGACATAGATTTTTCCGCCCAGCGTAGTCACCTCAGAATTGGCCGGAGCGGTGTTGGTAGGCAGGCCTGCCGCGCGCACCTCACTACCTATGACGTGGTAGGGCAATACCGTGTTCAGAACGGCAGCAGCCGGTAGTGAAGTGATGCCCGCAGCCGCGAACGCCTCGTTGGTGGGCGCAAACAGCGTCTTCTTGGAACTGTTCAACAGCAACGCCAGAATATCATCATCGGCTGCCAGGACGGCCGCAATCAGGGTCGTAAAGTTTTTGTTGAAGTAAGGATACTCGACTACCGTGTTGATGATGGGCACGATGCTTGGGGGCACCAATACTTTGTCCACAATGTGTACCACCCCGTTGGTGGCGCGCACATCGGCCGTTACTACCTGTGTATTGCCATTCAGGCGAATGCCTCCGCTGGTTGTCACGGCAATTGCTTCGCCATTGGCGGTAGCTACGTTGCCGGCTGTCAGTTGGGTGGACAACACCGCACCGGAAGTGATGACGTGGTATTGGAGTACATCTTTTAGCACGTCTTCGGTTAGGTCATCAATACTTGTCTGCCCCACCGTTTGTAGCAATTCCTGGAAGGCAGCATTAGTCGGTGCAAAGACGGTAAAGTTGCCGGATCCGCTCAGGAGCGTTACAAGGTCCGGGTACTTGGTAAGTGCTGTGACTAAGGAGGAGAGGTTACTCTGGCTTTTTGCCAGCGCCACGATGCTTTGCGTGGGTTGAGGAGCGTCATCATCGTCATCGTTGCAACCGGTGGTGGTCACTACGATCAATGCCAGTGCCATCAGACTTACGAGGCCAGGCTTGATAAACGTAAACCATGTTGATTTCATGTGTAAATGGGTTTGTGTGAAAATCCCTTCTACAACGCGTTGGCCGCGCGCCCGAGGCGCGCGGCCAACGCCAACCGGGAAAAAAGAGGAGTGAACCGTTCCTTCCTCGGAATCAACGGTCGGGAATAATCAAAACCCATTTTCAACCACAACTTACTTCAGCTCGCGCAGCAGTTGCTCATAAAACCACAGCGCAGTCTGGTAACTCTCCAAACTCACGCGTTCATCAATGCCATGAAACCCGATGGGGTCAATCATGGGGCTGAATTTGATAATGTTGCTCGACACCTCCCCAAAGTGACGCGAGTCCGTGGCCCCCAACATCAGAAACGGAGAGGTAAGCAAGCGCGGATACGTCTTTTTGGCGATGCGCTCGATCTTCTGATAGCCAAATCCTTTTACCGGGCTCACGGGCGAAGCTTCCGCGAAAGCGCCTGCATACACGCTCACGTGCACCCGCTCATCGTCAAGGATGGATTTCACACGATCGATGACCTCGCTGGACGCATCGCCCGGGAGCAACCGGAAATTGACGGTGGCGACCGCCTGTGTAGGGATTACATTGTCTTTGATACCGGCCTGTACAATAGTGGGAGCGATGGTGGTACGCATCATGGCGCTGCCGGCTGCACTTTGGTCGTACGTGGCGATGATGACTTTTTTGAACAGCCACGGATTGGCAAAGGCCATCTTTTGTATAAAGGGCATCTCCGGACCGATGTGTTCGATGAATCCTTTCATGGGTTCGGAAAAGGCGGGCTCAAACGGCTGACTGCGCAGCTTTACCAACGCCCGTGTCAGGATGTCGATGGCCGTTTCCGGTTCGGGCATGGAACTGTGCCCCCCGGGTTTTTCTACGGTGAGGTTGAGCGACAGGTAGCCTTTTTCAGCCGTGCCCAATAAGGCCACCGGTTGTTGCATACCGGGGATCTTTTCCCTGGTAATGATGCCGCCTTCGTCCATGACCCACTCGGCCACAATGTTTCGCTGCTTCAGCAGTGCAGCCGTAGCGATGGCCCCCTTGCCGCCAATCTCTTCATCATGACCAAAGGCCAAATAAACGGTGCGGTCGGGCACCCAACCATCGCCCAGCAATTTTTCTACCGCTTCGCATATCGCAATCAGGTTGATCTTATCATCAGTAGTGCCGCGGCCCCAGATGAACGCGTCTTTGACGGTGCCGGCAAACGGATCTACTGTCCACAAGTCGCGAGTCACTTCTTCAATCGGCACCACATCCTGATGGGCCATGAGCACCACGGGCTTGAGCGAGGCATCGCGGCCGGGCCAGGTATACAACAAGCTGTATCCTTTGATCACCTCGCGCGTGAGCGTTTGGTGCAGAAGCGGGTAAGTCTTTTCCAAAAATCTGCGGAAGCCCAAAAATTGCGCGGAGTCAAACCGCGTGCTGTCGCCATACGAAACGGTGCGAAAGCCCACCGCCTGCTGAAAATGTTGCAGTGCTTCGGGTGTGATGGGTGGTGCAGCGATTGCCTCCACCGGGGTTTGTACCGACCGGAAACGCCACGTGTTAACCAACACAATGGACAGCAGAAGCAATAAGCCAATCAAAAGGGTGAGCGCAATTTTTTTTAGCATGTTGGCAAAGATAGCGGTTTCGCCCTGGGGGGGCCGCGGGTCGTGCGGTCATCTCACGGTTTTTGTCCATCTTGCCCGCGCCTATGGTTAACCTGCTCATCAAAGCGTTCAAGCGCTATGCTTGGTTTAAGCGCATGAATGCCAAAATCACCTACGAGATTTTGGCCAAACACATCCCGGCCGAAGAGTGGCGGTTTATGAATTACGGTTACGTGCCCACCGAAGCCGAGCCTCCGCTGGCATTGCCCAATGACCCCACGTTGCAGAAATATCCGTTGCAGATGTATCACTACCTGGCCACACAGGTGGACCTTCGCGGCAAAACGGTGTTGGAAGTGGGCAGCGGCCGGGGCGGAGGCGCCCACTATATCGCCACGCATTTACAACCGGCTTCGTACACCGGCCTCGATCTGGCGCAAAGCGCAGTAGACTTGGCCAACCGGCTGTATCAATCGCCCAACCTCCGCTTTATTCAGGGCAGCGCGGAAAAAATCCCTTTGCCCGACAGCAGCGTGGATGTGATCATTAATGTGGAGTCGTGCCATGCCTATGGCAGCGTGCCCGCCTTCCTGAGCGAAGTAAGGCGCGTGCTAAAACAAGGCGGACATTTTTTGATGGTGGACTTCCGCAACGAAGTAAAAAATATGGAAGTGCTCCACGCAGCGCTGAAAGCCACCGGCATGACATGGCTGAAGCACGAGAACATCAGCGAACGGGTGAT
The DNA here is from genome assembly GCA_964524935.1 of uncultured Ohtaekwangia sp. Classification (GTDB taxonomy): domain Bacteria; phylum Bacteroidota; class Bacteroidia; order Cytophagales; family Cyclobacteriaceae; genus ELB16-189. Next base: position 669,573 of record CAZGFJ010000002.1, on the reverse strand, counting down.
CATGGCCATTGAAGCAGAAAACGACAGCAAAGTTGCGCGCATCGAAAAGCTGGTACCCGCGCGGTGGCAAAAACTATTTGGCGATTTTGCCGGGGTGGTCGGCTCGCGATTTTACAATACCCTGAAAGACGGTACGCGCGTGTACCACCGGTTTGTGCTGCGCAAGGACTGATTGCCCCTCCGGGCGACAACTCACTACAAGGGTTTGACAACTCAGGTCAAAACCATTGACGGAGCCACATCCTGTGGTCATTTTTGCCGTGTATTTCCTCAAATCTCTTTATCTATGAAGGCGCTGATTTTCCTTTTCTCGTTGGCGGTGGGCCTTGCCCAGGCGCAAAGCACCCGTGTGTACTCATCGACCAACAGCGGCAAAGACAAATACGTGTACCGCACCTCCAACGGCACGTCCAGTTTCAACATTGAAACGCGCGGCAAATTTGAGCTCACCGATGATGACCGTGACATCAAGAGCATGAGCAGCGATGGCTATCTTGAAATCACGAAAACGGTGTTTGGCAGCCGCAGGTCCATCACCATCACCCCCGAGGGCAATGGCCTGAAGCGCGAATACTACGAAGGCCGCAGCCGCATGCCGTTTGACCCCAACGGCCGCAAATGGCTGGGCGAAGTGCTGCCGGAGGTGGTGCGCACCACGACCATCGGAGCCGAAAGCCGCACCCAGCGCTTTTTTAAACAGGGTGGCACCAGCGCAGTCCTAGGCGAAATCAAACGGCTGGAAAGCGACCATGTAAAGGCGCATTATGCGGGGTTGCTGATGAGTCAGCCCGTCACCGCGCGCGAGTATGCCTCCATCGTCAGTCAGGTCACGGGCACCATCGAGTCGGATCACTACAAAACCGAATTCTTGCAAAATCACATGGATAAGTTTTTGGGCGAACGCGAAGCTCTGTCGGCCGTGTTTTCCGCCACCCGGTCGATGGAGTCGGACCACTATAAAACGGAAGTGATCAAAGAGGCCCTCACCCGCGGCCCCGCTTCGCTGGAGAATGTGAAGATTATTTTGCAAGCCACCGGCACGATGGACTCGGACCATTACAAAACCGAAGTGATCACCACACTGCTACGACAAAACAACCTGACCGATCCCGTCATTGCCGAGATGATAAGCACCAGCAAAACGGTCGATTCTGATCATTACCGCACCGTCATCCTGACCAAGGCACTGAACAAACCCGGCCTGTCGGCCACCTCGTATCAGCGCGCCCTCGAATCGGTGAAAGACATTGGCTCGGATCACTACAAAACGGAAGTGCTAAAAAGCCTGCTGCGCAACAACATGGGCGAGGAAGCCCAGCAGAACGTGATGAATCTGCTGTCCAGCATCGACTCAGACCATTACATGAATGTGGTGGCCACCGAAATAGTACAGCGGCAAAAGTTAAGCGATGCGGCCTTTCAAAAACTGCTGGAGGCGATGACCGCTAATGGCAGCGACCATTATATCACCACCTTTTTGCAGAGCGCCATGGAGGATCGTGAATTGACCCGGCAAAATATGCAAGCCATTTTGCAGATGGTGGCGCGCATTGAATCGGACCACTACAAGACCGAAGTACTCACGGACATTGCGCCTCGCATCAAAGCTGCGGGCGATGGCAGCCTGAAAGACGCCTATCGGGCAGCTGCCAGGGGTATCGGCTCCGAAACGTACTACGGCCGTGCGTTGCGCGCGATAGACTAATGGCAATTGACTCGTTTGTGACCATGCGGCTATCGCTCGGCATTCGTACGTATTTCAGGGTGGCAACGGCCTCATGGCTGATAGGCGCCCTGTATTTTCTTTTTGTCGTCTACAGCGAAACCGGTCACCTGCCCGATGCCCGTACGTGGGTGGCACGAGGACTGTGGCTGTTGCTCCTGACTACCTTCTTGGGCATAGCCGTGTTTGCCAGCGACCAACGTCTGGATCGGTGGGTGCCGTGGCACCGCACGTTTTTGTGGAGGCTGTTGCTGGGATTTTTATGGCATACCGCCCTGGCTTTTGCACTGCTGGTGGTTGTGCGAAACCATGTTTTTGCCGACCCCGTGGCGGAGTCGTTGAAGCTGGGGCTGTTGATGGTGCTCTCGCTCTTTGTATATCAGGTCTTTTACGGGTTGTTTTATTCCTATCGGTACTATGCCGTTACCCAGGCCGAACAGTTGCGCACGGAACGCTGGCAAATGGAATTGCAGTTTGAGTCGCTCAAAAGCCAGATAAGCCCGCACTATTTGTTCAACTGCCTGAACACGGTGTCGTCTCTCCTGTACAAAGATGCCGCGCTGGCGGAGGAGTTTATCCGCAGGATGGCCGACACGCTGCGCTACGTGCTGGGTCACCATCAACAAAAACTCGTGCCGTTGCGCGAAGAGCTTGAGTTTGTAAAAGCCTATTATTTCCTGCTACAGGTACGGTATGAATACCACTTGCACATGGAAATCAACGTGCCGGCCGCGTTGATGGATACGCCTATTCCGCCTATGACGCTTCAACTGCTGGTAGAGAATGCGGTGAAGCACAACGCCATCAGCAAAACACAGCCCCTCAAGGTATCGATTGTGGCTGAAGGACAGGTGTTGCGCATCTCCAATTCCAAAACCACCGCTTCACCCAAAACGGAAAGCTTCCGGTTGGGGTTAGAGAACATCCACCAGCGCTACCGTTTCTTCACCTCGCGGCCCATCACGATCCTCGATGAAGACACCTACAGCGTGGGCCTGCCGTTGCTCCCTAAACATCAGGCGGCATGAAGCGACCGTTCATCCACCATGGGTTGTTCCGCTTGTTTGCCCCGCCTGTCTTTGGCGTGCTCAGTTACTGTGTCATTCTTCTTATCAACAACAACGTATCGCAGGTGGCCGCGTTGTTCAGCAACGAAGAAGTCTACGTCAGCAGTCTGTTGAGTCTCCTGTCGCTGGAGTCGATGCGTGCGGTGTTGGTGATTTTCCCGTTTAGGTCGCTGCCGCGTAGCCAACGCTTCTTGTTTCAGTCGCTGCTGACCACCGGCATCAGCGTGACGCTGGTGCTGTTGGCCATTGCGGGCTATTACCGGTTTTTGATCGGGTTTGACATAAGCCTGCGCGAGTTGGTCATGTTTGGTGTAATCTATTTGCTGACGGCCGTTTTGTACAACGCCCTATACATCGGCAACCAGTATTTGCTTTTAGAGAACACGTTGCGGCTGGAGCAGGAACGCAAAATGCGCGAGAACCTCGAATCGGAGTTTACGGCCTTTCGGCAAGAGATCAACCCGGACTTACTGTACGACAGTCTGGAGCAATTAATTCTTTCGCTTCGCCACGAAAAAGAGACAGCCGAGGAGTTGATCGACAGCCTGGCGGCTTTGTACCGCTATCAGTTGGTGAATCGCCACCGTGAGTTTGTGCCGCTGGAAGATGAGCTGCGGGCGGTTCGGCACCTGTTGCGCCTGCTCAACCAAAAACACCAGCAAAGTATTTTTTGGAACCTCACGATGAGCCGTACGGAAGGAGTTGAAATCATACCTGGGGCGTTGGTCATCGCAGTGGATACGGTAGTGCGCAATACGTTGATCTCCGCGCAGGCCCCCCTGGTGTTTACGCTCGCCCAGGAAGAAAACGAATACCTCGTACTGCACCACAACCTCAATGATAAGTTGCAGGCGCACCGTGAAAGCCTGGCCAACTTTCAACGATTGCAACGCTCGTACTCCGTGTACAGCGAGTTGCCGTTTATCCAAGTCAAAGCCGCCCGCGAAAATTATATTAAATTTCCGCTGCTCTTACCCGAGTCAGAAAGCGCGCTGGCATGAGTCGCCCTGTGAACGTATTGATTGTAGAAGATGAAACGCCTGCGGCCGAAAAGCTGGAGCGATACCTGCACAAACACCACCCCGACAATCGGGTGCTGGGCGTGTGTGCCTCCGTGGCCGATGCCGTGGCCTGGCTGGAAAAACACCAGGCTTCAGTAGACCTGATCTTCATGGACATCCAACTGACCGATGGGCTCAGTTTTGCGATCTTCCGGGAAATCAAAATAGAGAAACCTGTCATCTTTATTACCGCCTATAATGAGTATGCATTGGAGGCCTTTAAAGTCAATGGCATTGACTATCTGTTAAAACCGGTGACGTTTGTTGACCTGGCCGCCAGTCTGCAAAAAGTGGAAACGCTGCGGCAGCTGTTGGTGATCACAAACGCGCGGCTGGAGAAGATACAGGCGTTAGGAACGCGCCAGTCGTACAAAGAACGCTTTATGGTAAAAGTGGGGGATCACATCCGTTCGGTGACAACCGACCACATCCTGTTGTTTTTTGCCGATGGCCGCGATGTGTATTTGGTGACACAGCCATTGCGCAAATTTATAATTGATTTTACCCTTGAGTCGCTGGAAGACGTGCTGGACCCGCGGCAGTTTTTCCGCATCAACCGCACGTATATTTTGCACATCCCATTTGTGCACGAAGTGGTGCTGTATTCCAACAGTCGTCTGAAGATACACACACAGCCTGCGTGGGATAAAGAAATGATCGTAAGCCGCGAGAAGGTGAATGAATTCAAGGCGTGGTTTGACGGAGCCGGGCCGGTATGATCAGTGATGTGCGCATCCGTTGACGGGGTGGGGCCCTCCTTGTTTTTTCGGGCCGAGGTGTCATCCCATAATCGACCAACTCCGTTCGTAATCGGGCAACGCCCGCATTGCCCCAAGGTCTTTTTAGCGACTTTGACCAGCCGTTCGTTGCTGGCCCAAAAAGTGTAAGATAGTGCCATGGACGATGAGCAAGCCTCAACTACTTGCCCATCACCCGCACCGTAATCTACTGCCTATGTTGTTCAGTTATCTGAAAATCGCCCTTCGCTCGCTTCGAAAAAATCTGTTTTACAGCGTCATCAATATCACCGGCCTTTCGCTAGGCGTGGCGGTAAGCGTCCTCATTCTGTTGTTTGTTGTACACGCATGGCGTTATGACGCATTCCATCGGCATGCTGAGAACATCTTTCGCCTGAGTGCTGAGATTCGCTTTGGCGGACAAACCATTCAGACTTCCGCCATGTCGGCAGGATTTGGGCCGCTGTTGGCCAGGTCGTCAGCAGACGTGAAAAACTATGTGCGTTTGCGCGAGCCGGGGCGCGTGGTGGTGCGGTCCGATGCCGACCATCAGTTTTTTGAAGAAAAGTTCCTTTTTGCCGACTCATCCTTTTTTTCGGTGTTTAGTTTCACCGTGCTCAAAGGCTCGGTCCGCGCGTTGGACGAAGCACGCAGCGTGTTCATTACACCGGCCATCCAACAAAAGTATTTTGGTAACGAGGACGCCATCGGGAAAACCATCACCTATCAGAATGGCACCCAGTTGGAGGTGGTTGGGATTGTGGCTCCTGCGCCCTCTAACTCTTCAATCACCTTCGATTTTATTGCCTCTTTTGCGACACTAGGCGTGTTGCCCGATAAAAATGAAACCAGTCAATATCATAACGAGCGGGCTGCCCTTGGGGCCTACCATACCTATCTGTTGTTGTCGGACGCAACCAAAGCCGCGGCCTTACAGACAGCGATCCCTACGCTGGCCAAAACCTCAGTTGATGAGTCATATTCACTGGAGCCGCTGCGCGGAGAGCCGGCCAATGGCCGATATCTGAAGGTGTTCAGTAGCGTGGCTGCCTTAGTTCTGCTGCTGGCGCTGGTCAACTACATGAATCTCACCACGGCACGGGGCACGTTGCGCGCCAAAGAAGTGGGCGTGCGCAAGGTTGTGGGAGCCCCCCGCAAAGCCCTCGCTGCCCAGTTTTACTGGGAATCCGCCCTGCTCACCGTTATCTCATTTGGGATAGCCTACGTCATTATTTCGCTGGTCTTGCCGTTCTTTTTGAACGTGGTGGGTCAGTCCATCGATGCCTCGTTCCTCACTTCGCCAGTTTTTGTTGTGTGTGTGTTGTGTCTGTTGGCACTGTGCATTTTTCTGGCCGGCAGCTATCCCGCCTTGGTGCTGTCACGATTCCATCCGGCACACGTGCTCAAGGGCAACCAAAGCAGCGTGGCCTCCGGCAACGGGCTGCGCAAGGTATTGACTACCGTTCAGTTTGCGGTGTCCATGGCGTTGATCATCTGCAGCGTGGTTGTACAAAGCCAGTTGGCTTTTCTGCGGCAAGAGAAGATCGGCCTGAACCGCGAACAGGTGTTGGTAGTCAATCTGGAAGGCCTGGGGTCTTCATTTGCCGGCTTTCGAAACGAAGTACAGACACTGACGGGCGTGGAAGGCATCGGACAAGCATCGCTGTCGCTGTTTAAAGATGGCGGTATGGCAGGCTTTTTTACACAAACACCTCGAACCAACGAAGATGTATTCATCAACGTACTGCGTGCAGACGCGGGCTTTGTTAAAACGCTGGGGATCCAATGGGCGCTCCGCAGCCGTGATACACTGAAAGCCGGAGATTGGGTAGTAAACGAAGCCGGACTCTCAAAGTTGAAATTGACCGAGGAGGATATAGGCGTGCCGCTCAAAATGATGGGAGATACAGGCGTCATTGCCGGGGTGGTCAACAACTTTAACTACGCCTCCTTGCGGGAAAACATAGGCGGGGTGCTGATGCGTATTGTTGACGATAACGCGCTGAGTTCGCTGATGGGTGAATACGGCTCCATTTACATTCGCCTGAGTACCTCGCATGATGTGTTTGGTCAGGTAAAGCGGATACGCGATTTATACCAACAACACCAACCCACGGCTCCTTTTGAGTCGTACTTTTTGGATGACGCTTTTAACAATCTTTATGAAGCGGAAGACCGTCTCGCCAACATTTTCACCGGATTCACGGCCTTGGCCATTTTGATTGCTTGTTTGGGCCTATTCGGACTGGTGACATTTACCACCGAGCGAAAAACCAAAGAGATCGGGATCCGCAAAGTGCTGGGGGCGTCCGTTCGTGCCATTTTGCTGTTGCTTTTGAGCGAGTTTGGTTGGATCATCGCGGTCAGTGTTGCCATCGCCACGCCATTGGCTGCCTGGGTCATGGAGCGTTGGCTTAGCGATTTTCCATACCGCACTCATTTACCATGGCCGGCCTTTGGCGCGGCCGCGCTGCTTATCGTGGTGTTGGCATTGGCAACCATTTTGGCGCAAGCCGGGCGGGCGGCCAATGCCAACCCGGTGGATTCACTGCGCAGTGAATAGCTACCCAAAAAAAGCCGATCATCAAAAACAGGCTTGTCTGTGCGTGTGATTTTGTTCATTTGCACATCCTCTCCATGTGTATGAAAAAGACAGTGCTCGCCCTCCTCCTGTGCCCCTGGCTGGCCGCGGCCCAGCACGCACCCACCCTCGAAGACGTAATCTCGTTGCGAAGCGTGGGCAACGTTCAACTTTCGCCCGATGGCAAAACGGTGGCCTTCACCGTACAATCGACCGACTGGAATGAAAACAGGTATGACACCGAGATATGGCTTAGCCGAGAAGGGGGCAAGTCGTTTCCTCTTACCCATCACCCTAAAGGCAACAGCGTGGCGCCCCGGTTTTCGCCCAATGGCGAATGGATTGCCTTTCTCTCAGACCGAGGCAACAAAAATCAAATCTACGTGATCCGTGCGCAAGGCGGTGAAGCCCGTGCCGTCACCCGCGAAGACGAAGGAATTTCCTTTTATGAATGGCATCCTGATGGCCGGCACTTGTTGTTTGTAAAGCCGGAAAAAGAAGACAAAGCCAAGAAAGATCGCGAGAAACGCTACGGAGCGTTTGAGGCGGACGACCGGGAGTTCACGCGCTCGCACCTGTGGAAAATTGCCGTTGACCCGGACATGCCAGACCCTTCGGAACGGCCGTGTTATGAAACGACAGACTCGTTGAAGGCAAAGGCGGGATGTATCGAATGGCCCAAAGCGCAGCGTCTCACCGAAGGGAACCTTACCATCACCGCTTTTTCGCCCTCACCGGATGGCAAGTCCGTTGCCTTTAGCCATCAGCCCGATCCATTAATTAATTCATTTGTCAAATCCGACATTTCGATCGTTGACCTTGCCACCCGGAAAATCACGCCCCTGGTTACCTATCCGAGTTCCGATTCGTTTGAAGACTGGTCGCCCGACTCGCAGGAGGTTTTATTCACGAGCAATGGATCGGATACGCTTTCCAATTTTTACGCGAATTCCAAACTGTTTGCCATTCGGGTAGACACGAGGGCCATCCGCCCGCTGGCCACCAACCTGGATGAAGATTTGGGTGGCTTTACGTGGGAAGCCACCGGGATATACGGTGCGCTTTGGAACAAAACCCAACGCCCGCTTTACCGCATTGATCCGCTGACGGGTACGCACACGGTGGTTGGTTCGTTGCCCGATCAGGTGTTGGGGCCTGCCTTCTCGGCCGATGGACAAACCCTGGCCTTTGTGGGGAGGAATGGAGACGAGCTGTCTGAAGTGTACGTGAGCCGCGTGGGAACCCCGGGGCAACGGCTGACGCAGATGAATGCGCAAATCAGCATGTGGAACATAGCCAGGAGCGAAGTCATTTCGTGGAAGAGCAAGGATGGAACCACCATCGAAGGTGTGTTGCATAAGCCAACCGACTACGACCCGTCAAAAAAATATCCGTTGCTGGTCATCATTCACGGTGGCCCTACGGGTATCGACACTCCTTCACCGGTGCCTACGCCCGGGCCGTACCCCGTACTGCAATGGCTTGACAAAGGTTGTCTGGTGTTGCGGCCCAACTACCGAGGCTCTGCCGGATATGGCGAAGCCTTTCGCTCATTGAACGTGAAAAACCTGGGGATAGGCGATATGTGGGATGTGATGAGTGGCATCGACTACCTGGATAAAAAGGGTTTGATTGACAAGAGCAAAATGGGCTGCATGGGTTGGAGCCAGGGTGGCTACATTTCCGCTTTTCTGACGACCCATACCGATGCGTTTAAGGCCATCTCTGTGGGAGCCGGCATCAGCAACTGGATGACGTACTATGTGAGCACGGACATCCATCCTTTTACCCGTCAATACCTGAAAGCTACACCGTGGAGCGATGAAGGCATCTACAAAAAGACATCGCCCATGACCAACATCAACAAAGCCAAGACGCCCACCTTGATTCAGCATGGCGAGTTTGACAGGCGCGTACCTATTGCTAACGCGTATGAGCTGCTGCAAGGCTTGCGCGATAAAAAGGTGCCAGCGGAATTAATTGTCTACAAGGGCTTCGGACATGGCATCACCAAGCCCAAAGAGCGACTGGCCGCCAATTGGCACAACTGGCAGTGGTTTGCCCACTACGTGTGGGGCGAGACGGTGAGTTTACCTTTGGGCGAATCTTCCAGATAAACGAGTGTTGGTCATCCGGACTAAATCCACTTGGTCGTTCCCATTTTTTTCGTTGCTTGCATCTGGGCAGACGTTGTCTCTTCACAGATTTCTTTCAATTTTTCCAACGCTACCGGATATACGTCCTTCATCTGATCGGCAAATTCCTCGGTAGTGTCTAATGTCACCGTCAGCCGCGTTCGCCCATCACCTTCTTCAAATGTGTAATTTTCAACGCTGCCGGCCCATGCTTCTATTTCGGGGCCATTCAGTATCTCTCTGCCTGCGTGAACGATGCCCAGATGCTTAACCGATACAAACTTGTGGGGGTTATTCTCTATTATTTCTGAAACCAACCCTTCTTTTTCCCCCTGGCTGTTTATCCCTACGAAGTAGATTCTGCTTCCTTTGTTCCAAGTGCCCTCGTAGGTCGAAGTGGGATTGAATAAGGCCGCCCAACGCTCATAGGTAGACTTGTTGGTAAGGCCCAGCATCGTGTCAAATACGTGGCCGGCATTAGCGTTGATGTTGATTTTAAAGAGTAGTTTTTTCATCACTGTTGTTGGTTTGTTTAATTGATTTGTGTGTACATGAGTCAATTATATTTTGTCAAATCACCCGGTCGAATAAGAAATTTTGTCCAAGACATTGCAGTATCCAGTGATGCCCGTAGCGGTCGGTAAGGCTACCGACAATGATTCCAAAATAATTAGCTTGTAAAGGCTCTGCTTTGGTAGCACCGACAGACAGCTTTTTGTACAATACCCTCGCTTGCTTTTGGTCAGCACAATGTAGCATCAGGGAAACGGAATTGCCCTTGACGAGGCCTGTCTCAGTGGCCAGATCTGTCCCCACCAATACCATGGTCTCATTCTGCAGCGATCCTTGCAGGATACACTCCTTCATCCGGCCTGGCATTTGTGCTGACAAGGGCGACTCGCCTAACGTTTGAAACGTCAGTTTGCCGCCCAGACAGCTCTGATAGAAGGTCATGGCTTGGCGGCAATTACCATTGAAAGTAAGATGCACATGAATGGTCATCTACATATGGGTTGGGAAAGCGACTAACGCACCAAATCCGCAATAACAATTTTTTTCATGTTAAGCACGGCACGTAAGGCATACTCCCGCCTGACTTTGTTCGTGTGGGTTGCTAACTTGAAATACTGCTCCGGAACGATCTGCCAGGAAAGGCCATACTTGTCCTTGAGCCATCCGCACGGGCCCTCGCTTCCACCCCTGGCCGTGAGCGCTCTCCAGTAGTAATCAATTTCGGCCTGGTTTTGACATCGCACCACCAACGACACCGCCTCGTTAAATTTGAACAATGGCCCGGCTGCGAGTATCTGAACATCCATCCCAAGAATGTGGATGGTAGCCGTATCGAAATCCCGCCCGGGCGTGGGCAGGTTTTTATACGCCTCATATGATTTCAGTCTTCCTTTTTTGAAAATGGATAAATAGTAGCGGGCTACTTTTTTGGCGTCTTTCTCTACCCAAAGGCAGGGCGTAATTTTTTGTCGGATCATCTTGAAAGGTAGTTGGGTCTGGTATTACGTTGAAGGCTCTTGCCGCACCGGCTGCACCTTTTTTCCAAGCGCGTGTTCAATCTCTCCGATACGTGCGCGCGTCAGCTTTTCCACAACGGCTTCTGGGAGCGGATGGGCAACCGTGAATCGAACCACGGTAGAAGAAACGTCATAGCCCTCTACTTCTTTTTGCAGTGTTTTTAGTGCATTTCCCTCCATGATAAAAAACGACAGATGTTTTTTGGAAGAACGAAAGCCGACCGCGCGTTTCCCGTTATAATAGAAGAACGGCACTCCGCGACTGAGGCGTTCTTCCAAGGTCGGGCATATGCGAAGGAGTTGATTCCGTAGTGCTTTTAGAACGCGCTGCTCTGCGGGCGCAAGCCCCTGTAAATATATTTGGATGTCATCATTTTTGACCATTGCGTTTTGACTTGCCTTGTTGAAATGCCTCATCTAACGTCCGCATCTACCCATACCCTTGTTTTTTCTTTTGTGTGCCGCTAACAGTTTATTCAAGAGGCTCGCAGACAAACCCGGATTTGTTCAGTAGCCCCACTATTTTAGATGCTTCAATGCGGTCGCCTTCGATCCGCAAAACCTTATCACAGTCGCACAAGTCAAACGTTATCTTGGTCGCTGGGAAAGCATCTGACAGAATTTCCAGCAACGCTTTGCTTTGTGCCTGCCGCTGAACATTCGTCTTAAACACCTCGATCATCTTGCAAAAGAACGCATTGGTTTTGATGTAGCGATGGTCATGGGCCTCTTGTGGCTACCTCAAATGACCGGCATAGTGCGCGAAGTTATTTAAGATAGCTTGCCATCCCTGTTGCTGCAACTCCCGTGAATTTTCACTTTCAGGATCAAAAGCCGTGCTCACATGAACGGTATTGCCCCGGACCTCAAAGGTGGTGGTCGCCACACGGCCATCGGTCATCGTGTAAGCAATTTTCGTGTGCGGAACGATCTCGTTATACACCGCTTCAAAGTCGAACCCAGCGCTACCGTCTTTGGCTTCCATGCGGGCAACGTATTTGCCACCCACGCGCAGTTCATTGTGAGCAAACGGACAACACCAATCATCGGAGGCAAAATTCCAACGGGTAATGTGTTCGGGGTTTGTCCACGCGTTCCACACGTGATCGATGTTGGCGTTTACCGTTGTCTGGATAGTGATTTTTTGAGGGCTCATAAGGGGTTATATCGGGTTATGATTTACGATAGTCTTTCCAATCTACCTTTTCGCTTCACAATGTTTTGATAATCCCATTGTATTGTTCTGGCTTTTCTCAGCCAGCGTTTTAGGTTACTTAGGTTGATTTCGGACGACTGGGTGAAAAAAAGAGAGGCGTCCTTGAACTTCTCACCCCGCAGATTCAGCTCCTCTTCGTCAAAATCGGCACCACTCCAAAACATCAGCCGGATGCCTTTCTTTTGTTTGCTGTAGCCCACAATGGGGTTTCCCTTCAAAAACCAAACCGGTTGGCCATGCCAGATTTTACTCTCGGCATCGCTCAATTCGGTGTCGATGGCGGCCGCCAGCCGATCGCAAATTTCTTTGTCCGCTACCGTTTGGCGGAGGTGATAATCCTGAATGCGAGCGTTCATAGGGCAGGTTTTTGAGTGGGACTTTTTGCCAGGCTGGGGTGATGGAGGTAGGAGACAGCCAAGATGGCCAGAAACACCATGGGCATTGCGATGAAGCCTATATTGCCATCAACGACTGCGTGACTGAGGGCTGCAAAAAGCAGGTTGAATGTTAGTCCGGCATAGGCCCACTCTTTCAGTTTTACCGAGATGGCAGGAAGCACCAAGGCGATAACGCCCAGCACCTTGCATACGATCAAGGCATACGCAAAATAATCAGGGTAGCCAAGCGCCCGAGTGCCCACCGTGGCATACTGGGGCGCAAAGAGGAGGGTACCAAGAGGCATCACGCCCTCCCACAATACAATGATGCTGGTGGCGATCCAGAAAAGTGTTTTTTGTTTTCTCATGTGTGTTGGTGTTTTGGGCGATAGTATTGGGTAAGAGATTTTGGTCGACTGCAAGGCAAAGTTGCGGCAAAGCTTAATTTGACGGCAGGTGCAAAAACGACAACTTCGGGGGTTGATTGTGACAACTTGACTAGGTAGCTTTCGGAACAAATCCCGACCCCCATGCACGTATCTGTGTTTGTGCCTGAGTACGGAGTGATCGAGGCCATCACACCTCCCTACCGCACCTTTCAAACCGCCAATGAATTCCTAACGGCCTTTGGCAAAAAGGCTGTTTTCTCGGTAGAGTATGTGGGGCTAAACAAACAGGTGTTGGCCAATGATGGCGAATACATTGTCAGGACCGATCGGCTGTTAAAAGATGTTACGAAAACCGATCTGTTGATCATCCCGCCCACATTTGGCGATACGGAGCGGGGCATCGCAGCCAACGCTCAAGCCTTTCCTCATTTTCAAAAACTTTATCGCAGCGGCAGCAGTCTGGCCAGTTTGTGTATTGGCGCCTTTCTGCTGGCCGAGACGGGGCTGATCAATGGAAAGAAATGCTCCACCCATTGGGCTTATGTATCGGAGTTCAAACAGAAATATCCGGAGGTAGCGGTGGCCGATGGCGCCATCATCACCGAACAAGACAACATCTACAGCAGTGGCGGAGCCAACAGTCTTTGGAATTTGCTTCTTTACCTGGTAGAGAAGTTCTCCGATCGTGAAACCGCCATCTTGGTATCGAAATATTTTGCACTCGATATAAACCGCAACAGCCAGGCGCCTTTTACCATCTTTCACGGCCAGCGCAACCATGGCGATGTCGAAATACGCCACACACAGGAATATATTGAACAACACTATGCCGAAAAGCTAACGATTGATGACCTGGCCGCGCGCAGCAACATGGGCCGGAGGACATTTGAACGCAGGTTTAAGCAGGCCACCACCAACACAGCCATCGAGTACATTCAACGCGTGCGCATGGAGGCGGCAAAGAAGTTTTTTGAAGCGTCTCGCAAAAACGTGTCCGAGGTAATGTTTGATGTGGGCTATACCGACACCAAAGCATTTCGCGATATTTTTAAAAAAATCACCGGACTCACACCCATCGAGTACCGAACCAAATATGCCAACGCGGGCAGTGAGGGTTAGCCCGAGTGCCCGAGTCCGACCGTTAAACGAAATGGATAATGAGATGTCAATGTGTGACCAGCCCACTATCTTTGTGCCGCTGGCTATGACGTACTCCTTTACTTTGTTTATGTTGATTGCCATCGCGTTGGCAGGATATGCGCTATACGTGTCGCTCGCCAATCATTCAATTGCCCGGCAGCGGGAACTAGAAGCCTTGGAGAAGAAGTTGTGGACCGAAAAAACGAAGATACTGCAAATGCGCGATTCGCTGTTGGAACAAGAGCGCCAACGCATTTCGGGCGAACTCCATGACGACATTCTGCAGCGGATGACGGCTTTACACCTGCTTACCATGCGCTTGCATTTGCATCACGCTATGGATCGTGCACTGCATGACGAACTGCAGGCTATGGCTATCGAACAACGCCATATCATCGATTCGCTTCGTCTTACCGTTACGGGTCTTCGCGGCTATGCCTTGCATGATCAAACCCTGGTTGACGCCATCGCTCACCTTTGTGAGACGCTCAACAAGTCCATTCATCAAAAAGTGGTGTTTACTCATGTGATGGAAGAATGGGAAAAACCCATGAATGACTTTGTGAAAGGCACGCTGTACCAAGCTGTACAGGAATTGGTGCAAAATGCCTATCGCCATGCCCGCGCATGGCGCATCTCCGTGACGGTGCAATGGCGAAGCCATGACATACTAATCGAAATTTCTGACAACGGAGACGGTTTTGAACTGGACTGGGGAAAAAGCCAATCAGGACTGCGGAGTACGCGCCACAAGTGCGAGGCCATTGGAGCCGCGCTGTCGATCCAGACCGAACCAGGCAAAGGGACCAAAGCTGCGCTCACGATGCCTTATGAAGCCATGAGCAACCAGGCCGTGGAACACATACCGCTGCCACTCCCCGTCAGCACTTCCTGAAAAAAACAGGGAATGGGGCAGCCCTAGGGCACGTCTACCGAAGGCTCATGCACTTCTTCTTCTTTTGGCATTACCCAAAAATTATTGAACCCTTCGCCCTGTTGAAGCGTGAGTTGCCCATAGGCGAGCATTTCGAGGATGGCCAGAAAATTAAAAATCAGAGCAATGCGGGTAGGGGCGTTTTCGAACAATTCAACAAAGGCCACGCGCTTGCGGCTCACGACTTCCCGTAAGATGAAATCTTTCTGTCCTTCGATGGTGTAGGGGTATTGAATGATCTGGTGGACAGGCTTGTTTTTCTCTTCCTCTGCCCGCTTGAGCACTTTCTCAAAGACTGTCAGTAACTTAAACAAGTCCACATCCTGCAGTTCGGCTTCTACGTTGGTGCTTTCGGCCAAGGCGCGTAGTTCCCTCATCAGGTTACCGCGCTTTTCCTTCATCAGCTCCGTCTCTTCCATCTTGTGGAACTGGTCTACCACCGATTTGTATTTTTTGTACTCCAACAGGTGGCGCACCAATTCTTCACGTGGATCAATTTCGTTGCCCTGGTCATCTAACTGCGGGCGTGGAAGCAGCATCTTGGATTTGATGCGCATGAGTGTGGCAGCCACCAAAATGAATTCGCTGGCCAGTTCGACATTGAGTTGCTCCAGCCGGTGGATGTAGTCCAGAAAATCACCGGTGATCTTGGCGATGGGGATGTCGTGTACGTCCAGTTCATCGCGCTCGATAAAAAAGAGTAACAGGTCAAAGGGTCCTTCAAACAGGGGAAGGCGGATTTCAAAGTTTTCCGAAACAGCAGTGCTCATAGGGGAGCAAAAATAGGCATCGGGTGTTCAAAACGCAGCTCGAACGGGCTTGAGTTTCCCACAAACCATGCACACCTTCTACTTGGATCCTGAGCGGCAGGCGCAGGGCGGCTGGGTTCAAAGGATCAAACCGCATAGCCCGCGAAGGATCCCCCGCAAAAGAGGTTCCTTTCATGGGGGATCCTTCGCTTGGAGCGAGCGGTGCGTTCGATTGTCTGTTTTAGTCAAGTGCGTGCATGATTCGCCACGATGCACCCTCGCTTGCTTAGGATTGGGTTGTGGTGGCGGAGCAGCAAGCGCCAGGTTGAGCCTCTGCGGTTTATTCAGTCCGCAGTGTTTCGGCCGGATTGGTCATGGCCGTACGGTAGGTCTGTGAGGCGATGGTAGCCAAGCCCAGACCCACCAGCACAGCCGTAGCGATGAGTACATCCCAACCATTCAACGACACGCTATAGTACTGGATAAAGGGCATGAGATACCCCAGCAACAGGGCCGTAGCAGGCGCCCCCAGCAATACCGCCACCAGCATCAACCGCAGGTAATCCCTGGACAGTAAGAAAATGAGGCCCCACACGCTGGCGCCCATTACCTTACGAACACCCACTTCTTTGACTCTTGTCTCAGACGTGTACACCACCATCCCCAGCATCCCCAGCAAGGAGATGCTGAGTGCGAGCACCCCCAAAAAGCCAATGATTTTAATCAGCGTTTGATACATGCTGTAAGCTTCTTCGACATCGTGCTCAAAAAAACGGGCATCCAGGGGTCGGTCACTCACGTTCTTCCAATGGCTTTCGAGTTGCGAAAACAGCGTATAAGGATCGTCTGACCGCACGCGCAGATGCGCATACAAATAGCGCTGCGGATGCTGGCGAAAGAAAAATTTGCCGATGGGCAACCGTAGGGTGGCAAAATGAAAATTCTTGACGACACCAATCACTTCAAGCTGAGCGCCCTCTACGTCAAAGATGCGTCCCAGGGCTTCGGATGGTTGCGCGATATTGTATGCCCTCAAAAACTCTTCATTGATCACAATGGCGCGCTCGCGCTGCCACGGGTCGTCTGGAAAGGATTTCCCTGCCAGAAGCGTTAGCTTGAATGTCTCAAGGTAGTTGGCATCGACAAATACCTGTGCTACTTCCACGGAGTCTTTGTCGGAATCTTTAATCCACGTCTGGGAGTAGCCCAACCCCAATACGTGAGATGCCAGCGTGATTTGCTCTACCGAGGCAAGCTGCGCCAACTCATTTCGGACCTGGTCGGGGTCAGCCCCTTGCAGCGACACATTGACGATATTTGCTTTGTCAAAGCCAAAGTCGAAACCCACTGAATATCGGTATTGCCGTGTAAATACCACCAACGCCAGAATGAAACCAAACGACAAGGTGAATTGGATCACCGTGAGCCCTTTGCGCACACGCATGGCGGACGAGCGGCCATGCACGTTGTTCTTCAGCGCCTGAATGGGATTGAGCCGGCCAAAGAAGAGAGCGGGAAATACCCCTGCCAGTAAACCCGTGCCAAGGGCAAACACAAAAAACCATCCGAGTATGCGCGGAGTCAGACGAAGGTCCAAGGAAGACGAGGCCGCCATCATCGACTGAAACTCGGATCGTGTCACCCAAAAAATCAAAATCCCTACTCCCAAGGCTGCGCATGTAATAACAACCGTTTCGGCCATGAACTGAATAACAATTTGGTGTTGCAGCCCGCCCATGGTCTTGCGCAACCCGATTTCCTTTGCGCGCTTAAGAGCCCGCGCCAACGAAATGTTGGCGTAATTGAAACAGGCTGGCAGTAAAATCAAAGCGGCAATAACCATAAATACTAACATTCCCGACATCTCCCACTTTGGGCCAATGGCCTGGCGATAATCGGGACCCATGGTAATATCGTGGAGATGTTGGAGGTCAAAACTGACCTGAATGGGTAATCCGTGATATGTGCGTTGCGCCAGTTGGTCCAGTACCGTTTGCAGGCGGCTCGTTTCGGCCCCTTCGCGCACCAGCACGTACACATACTCCCGTCCGTAGTTCATCCATTGATCCTGACGTGATGAAAGCGGCTCGGGCAGGGTAGCATATGAAACCAACACTTCAAATTTCAAATGTGAGTTGATGGGGTGATCTTTCATTACCGCTCCGATTTCAAACACACCCCCCGCTTCCATCTCAAGGGTCTTTCCCAACACGTCTGTGGAGTTAAAAATGCGCTTCGCAGCAGACTCGGTCAGTACTACATGATTCGGTTGAGCCAAGGCGGCAGCGGCATGGCCGTGGGTAACGACATAGGAAAACACCTCCAGAAAGTTCGGTTCTACATAGTAGCCCCTCAACGGCAGCCCTCCCCGGGCTTGTCGGACGGTCTCATTAAACCCTGCGCGGATGCGAACCACTTGTCGGACATCCGGGTGGGGCGCGAGCGTCTCTGCCAGCAACACCGGAGCAGTGGCATATTCCCGCTGCTCAACCCCCTCCAGGCGTTGGCTGGTAAGGGTGTAAATATGATCGCGGTGTTCGTGAAAGTTGTCATACGTTTTCACATAACTTACCAGTGCAATCAATATCAAACTAACAGACATACCGATGGCCAACCCGAGGACATTCAGCAGGGAAAAGTATTTGTGTTGACTCAGGTTGCGAAGAGCCACCTTCAGGTAGTTGTAAAACATATCCATAGAAAGATAAGAAGTTGAATACATACCGGACCGGGCATCGCGTTTACGCTTTCGGAGACCGTAAGAAAAACAGAGCGATACTACCTGGCCCCAGTATAATAACCTGGCCCGGAAAAGCGAATGGCGCTGCTGGTTCAGCAAGAACCACTCGTCCAGATCACCCAGCAGATCTTGCACATAGGCATGGCCACAGACCCATTCAAAGAACTGACGAGCCGACTTTGGAGGTTGGTGCTTCATGGGTTTACTCGTATCGCAGCGTTGATGAGGGATTGGTGTGCGCTGCCCGCAGGGTTTGGGTGCTTACGGTCAGTAGTGCGACAACCACGGTGACGAGCGAAGCCAACAGGAACAGCGACCACGGCAGCGGGATGTGGTAAGCAAAACTTTTCAACCACAGGCTCATGAGGTACGCGGCTGCAGGCCAGGCAATGACGTTGGCCGCCAAAATTAAAATGACGAGTTCCCTGGAGAGCAATGCAAGCAGGCTGACTACGGAGGCCCCCAGCACTTTGCGAATGCCGATTTCTTTAATGCGCTGCTGGGTATTGAATGTGGCCAACCCAAAAAGACCGAGGCTGGCGATAAAGATTGCCAGGCCGGAAAAAATCAAGAACAGTTGGCTTTGCTTTCGCTCCGCTTCATATAGTCGAATATAGTTGTCGGACAAAAATTCGTAGTCAAAGGGGCGGCCGGGCAAGAAATCTCGCCAGACCTGGCTAAGGTGCTCTAAACCCTGTTGGAGGTTATGGCCGGAGATTTTAACGGATACGTTATTGTAGTAGTCAGGAAAAAAAACCATCGGGATAATTTCCTGATGCAGTGACTCAAAATGAAAATCTTTAACCACACCAATCAATTTACCGCGCGTGCCGCCATATACAAAATCTTTGTTGATGCCCTCTTCGGGAGTTCGCCATCCGTACTTGCGCACAGCCGCTTCGTTGACGACAAAAGCCAACGAGTCATCGGTTGGGATTTCTTTTGAAAACCAACGGCCCGCCACTAAGGTGATACCATAGGTGTTCATAAACTCGTGATCGGTAGTTACGTACTTGGTGGCAATGCCCGAGTCAAACAGGCTGTCACCTTTTAAGATGGAGGGTGTCCCCTGGTCATCCAAAAGCCTGCCGGTGGGCACGCGTGAAGAGCGCGCAGCGTTTTTGATGGCCGATGAAACTACCAGTTTTTGATAAAAAGCCGCGTAGTTATCGCGCAACTCGGGGTAGTAGGGCAGCACCACCAGCTGATCGCGGTCGTATCCGAGCTGGCGTGTGTTAAGGTAGTGGAGTTGCCGAAGGCTAATCGCAGTGGCGATGATGAGTGTGATGGAAATAGCGAATTGTGCCACCACCAATGCTCTTCTCAACATGCCTTTGCCGGGTACAGTGCCTTGCTTGCCCTTCAGTACCTCCACCGGTTTAAAGCCGGAGATAACAAAGGCAGGGTAAAGACCAGCCGCCACGCCAACAAAAAGAGTAAAGAGCACGAGCCATAGCGAGAGCTCGCCCCGCCACATCAACGAAAGCTCTTTATGCGTGAATTCATTGAGCCAACCCAGCGTCAAAAGCGCGATACCAAGGGCCAACGCCAATCCCAGGAAAGCGGTAACGATCGATTCGCTGAGATACTGTACCACCAACTGGCTTTTGTGGGCGCCCACCGCTTTTCGCATCCCCACTTCTTTCGCTCGGTTGGTGGCCCGGGCGGTGGAAAGATTAATAAAATTGAATCCGGCAATGAATACGATAAACAAACCAATGACACCCATCATGTATACGTTGTTCCTGTTGCCGTTGACCTCCAACTCATCATCAAGTTGTGAACGCAGGTGGATGTCGGTGACTTTTTGGATATGCAGGGTCGTGCGCTTGGATGCTACGAAGTCGGGTGGGGCCCCGTAGTTGGCCCGGGCAAACGGGCCAAAGTGCCGATCCAGGAAGGCGGGCATTTGTGATTCAAGGAGGCCCGGCTCATAGCCTTCTCCCAGCAACAGATAAGTACCGAATGAATTATTGCCCCAATTGGTTTCCAGGTTCCGCCTGCCATAAATCGTGCTGTCGTAGAGTGTACTGAATGAAATGAGCATATCCGGATGCCAGTGCGACTGTAAGGGGAAGTTTTTGTAGACAGCCGTTACCTCTAAATCAAATTGGTTATTGGCGCGCAGTCGTTTACCGACCGGATTTTGGTTCTCAAAATATTTGGAGGCAGTCTGCTCAGACAGCATGATGGTGAACGGCCGATCCAGCGCGGTAGCTGCGTGGCCCGATACTACATGTAAATCAAACAGCTTGAAAATACCTGGCTCAGCTAAAAAGGCACGCGGCTCGGTGAATGACTTTTTGAGTTCTCCCTGATCCTCCAGGCCAATCACAAAATTGAAATTAAGAATGCGGGCCATTGCCTCTACTTGCTCAAAGTCGTTCTTTATCAGCGGGCCAATGGGTGGCGCCACGTTGCCCAGTCGGAGGTTTGGTTCGCCATCTGGCGAGAGAAAGTCACGTGTAACACGATAGATCCGATCGGCTTTGCTATGATAGGCATCATACCGCACTTCGTCCTGGATATACAGGTAGATCAGCAGTGCACTGGCAATGGCCAACGCCAACCCGGCAATGTTGATCAGGGCGGTCAGCTTGCTTTTGAAGATGTTGCGAAAGGCAACCTTGAGGTAGTTCTCGAACATAATAAAAGAAAATGATTGATACGAATAAGGTCCTTTTTGTGCATCGCGCTTTCGTTTTTGAAGGGCATACGAAAAGCTAAGGGATATCGCTTGCTTCCAGTAGAGCCATGAGGCGAGGAGTGCTGACTTCGACTGGCGGTGAATGGCATACCACTCGTCCAAGTCACCCAACAAGTCTTCGTTGGGAGCATCGCCACATGCCCATTCAAAAAACTGGCGGGCCAACTTAGGCGGCCGGTTCATTTTAGCGAAAGCCTCACTTTGGACAAATTCCACATTTGATCGCGCAGGCTTTTGGCTTCGCTCACGGCCTTCTTTCCAGCCTGTGTGATTTCATAAAAGCGTTTGCTGCGACCTCCCCGTTCGGCCGTGGCTCCGCCCAGCCAGGATTTGAGAAAGCCCTTCTCTTCCAATCGGGCGATGGTCGAGTGTAACGCCCCGATGGTGATGCTTCGATGACAGCGTGTTTCGAGTTCTTGCTGGATGGCCACACCGTAGGCCTGGTCGCCCAACGAGGCAATAGTCAACAGAACTAGTTCTTCCAACTCACCCAAGTAGGTCTTCATGCATGTGTTTTTAGCTTATACGGTTGATGGAGACATTTGTTTTTATTTTTAAGAAGAAATAACGATTTTTTTATGGGTGCGTGCGCGCGGGTTTTCCGCGGTCGGCTATGCAGCGCTGGCAGGGGCGATAGCCCCTTTGTTCAGCTTCCTGTGTAGAGACAAAAAAACGCGGTTTTTTATGTGCATGCGTTTGCCGCTCGTGCAGCTGAGCAGCCCATAGATTTTCAATTTACGGTTTCCCGCAAAGGCCCACTGCCCTGTTCGCAACGCGCGAAACATGTTGGTGTTTGTGGCAAGTAGGGTAGTGTGGGTGACCATGGCCGCCAGGGCTAACGTCCGACCCGTGCGGCCTCCCAACCAATCATAGCCTGCTTGCGTACGGGATTCCAGTGATAATTTCCAAACACCCCGGTTGATTGAATCACCCGATGACAGGGAATCAGAAACGCCACCGGGTTGTCGCCCACGGCACTGCCTACGGCACGCGAAGCCGCAGGCTGGGCAATCCGTTGCGCCAGCGCACCATACGTGGTGAGGGATCCCATGGGAATTCTAAGCAAGGCCGCCCATACTTTTAGTTGAAAGGGTGTACCCCTGAGATGCAGTTTGATCTCATGTAGACGACTCCAATCGCGCGTAAAAAGATGCAGTGCATTTTGTTGGATCATATCTACCCAAAGTCGGTACTGTGCGCGTGGGAACTGTCTTTGCAAGTCGGCCAGCGCTGAGGCTTCTTCATCGGCAAAAGCGAGATGACAAACGCCAACGGAGGTGGAGGCAATCAGTACGTTGCCAAATGGACTTTCCGCAAAACTATAGTGAATGGTTAATGCCTCGCCTCCGTTTTTGTATTCTCCGGGTGTCATGCCCTCGAGGCGCACAAACAAGTCGTGCAGCCGGCCGGTGCCGGAGAGGCCCGTAGCATCGACCGCATCAACGAGTGTCGCCTGTTTCTCCTGCAAGATGTTTTTGGCGTGGGCTAAGGTGAGGTACTGTACAAACTTTTTGGGACTGACGCCCGCCCATTCGGTAAAAAGACGTTGAAAGTGAAAGGTGCTCATGCCGATGTGGTCGGCCACTGCTTCGAGCGAGGGCTGTTGTCGGTACTCGCGTTGAAGGAAGTTGATCGCTTTGGCGATGCGCTGAAAGTTGAATTCCGTTTGTGTTTGCATGGCGATGGATTGACGATGCAAACGTAGCCCAATTTGGTGGTGCCTGAAACCCGAAACTTGCCATCCACCACAGTCCGATCCTGAAGCGAGTAAAGGGGCACCCCAAGGATGCACGCGATCGGTGCGAACGTGTAAAGGGAAATACTCCTTTGCCTGTCACTACCACCGCAAACGGACTGCTGCGTCTTCCGCTCAGAATGGGTGAAAGCGATGCCCTCCACCCCTGATGCCGATAAAAAGACGGACACCATTCTGTGCAAGACGGGTTCACTACGGACTCATTTTTCTTATCTCCTCGCTCAAGTCCTCCCATCGCGGGTTGATGCGAGCAATCAATCGCTCTTTCCATATTCGTGTCTTACCTTTGAGATAGCGCTCCCGCTCAAGGGCGGCATCAACAGAATCAAATACTTCATAATAAATCGGCTTGAACACATTGTAGCGAGCCGTGAAGGCGGTGGGGTTGATCTTTTTCTGATGCTCCCAAATACGAGTGCGTAAGTCGGTGGTCATACCTAAAGCACCGTGTGGTGCCTGTTGATAAGAATGTAGACATAAGCCACTGGCCGCATGGTCGAATTTACAAACTGTCTCGCACGACAACAATCCAATACTGAGCAGAGGTAAGGATATTAGTTGGGTTATCCGCACCCACTCATCATCACAATCCAATCCTGAGCGAATGGCATGCACGATCATGCATGGCACACGCGCTCCCTTGAGACGGATGGTCTTACTCACCGAATGCACCAAGCGAAGGATCCCCGCGGAAGGAACCTCTTTTGAGGGAATCCTTCGCAGGTGTGCTTTTCGATCAGGACTGCCTTTGAATTAAGTCCGTGCGCCTTCCGCTCAGGATCGGGTGGCGGGGGAAGGGGGGATTGGTGAAAGAGTCCACACACTACACACAACAACCCAATCCTGAGCGAATAATACGGATCAATCAGAATAGCGCATGCGCTTGCTAGAATCGAAAGCTCCTTGTCAAACGCATGCACCAAGCGAAGGATCCCCGCGGAAGGAACCTCTTTTGAGGGGATCCTTCGCAGGTGTGCTTTTCGATCAGGACTGCCTTTGAATCAAGCCCCTGCGCTTTCCGCTCAGGATCGGCCGAGGAAAGAGCTACCTGCGCAGGCCATGCGCTTAACGTTTCGTTAACCACTCATTGGGCTGTGGTTAACAATCGCGTACGTCAGCAACTGTCAACTTTGTTGCTACTAAACCCCGCATCATGAAGTCATTGGTCTTTCTTTCACTCATCCTGATCGCTTCTCTCGGGACCGCGCAGCAACACCACACGTTCACACGCATCCCTTTCACAGATGATATCTCCTTCATCCGGTTTGACACTGCTCAAGCTGCGCAGTCTACGGTGATTGAATATCCCACTTTTTTGGTCGTCATTGAGCTTCCCCTCATCGAAGCGGGTGGCGGCCGTAGCACCGACCTGGCCGAAGACATCCCGAGGGCAGAAAAATTCCTGAACTACCTTGAAAATGAATATCAAAAACAGGTAGGCTATGTGCTCAGTTCGCATTGGCACCTGCACAGTCTATCGGGCATCACGCCCTTTTTCAAAAAAGGCGCAAAGCTGGTGGTCGCAAAATCCAATTGGAAATACAGCCTCGATCATGGCTTGATGAAGAAAAACGAGGCAGATGCGTTCGACCAACAGATAATACCCATCACACGCGACACCGCGCTGTTCCGTCACACTCAAAATCCCATCGATGTCTTGTTTCTGGATGAAACGTATACCTTCAAGCCGACAAAAGACTATCTGTTTTTCTATCTGCCCGCCCGCAAAACGTTGCACGCTTCGTGCATGTGTGCCTTAGCTGACATCGACTTTCAACGGCAGCTGAAATTTGTGTATAATGACCGTGTCAGTGATCTGGGTAAGGCCATTTCGAGCCGCCAGTTGGAGGTTAGCCACCTGATTAAGCTATCCGCGGAATATGACCGCACCGCCAAGGCCTTCAAATCGGTTGTGTTCAGTCAGGCTTATTATGCTGCCTTTCGAAAACATGGCACCCCCATGCACCAGGTGGTGAAGGTATATAGCGCCTGCCCGCAGGAAAAGCTGGCCAACCGGCAGGACAGCATACTCCACTACCTGGTGGAAAACCGCGTTTCGCCCGGCATTATCAATTCAACGGTTTATGCGTGCCTGCGCGAGAGACAATGGGAGAAGGCAATAGGTTGGGCTAAGTTGCTAAACCTCTACCGCGCGGGCGATGCAAACTATATTGACACGCTGGGTGAGGCCTGTTATCGGGCGGGCGACAGTCGATTGGCGAACTACTACAGTGAGTTGTTGAGTAGCCTTGATGCTCGGAATTTCCCGGACGCGCTGCGCGTGTGGCAACAGAACCAAGCCAATGAAGGGCGTTAATAACAACTGCGTTCCTCCACACGCGCTCACGAGAACACGGCTTCTTCCGCGATGGCACGGCCAGCCTCCCAATCTTTCTGTATACTCTCGAGTTTGTTTTGGATCGTAAACACGGCAGTTTTTCCCAGGGGCAGGCGAAGCGGAGGCGTTGCCCGGTGTGACAGGGCAACAATTGCAAGGGCAGCTTTGGCGGGATCGCCTTCCTGTTTCCCATCGATCTGCCTCATTCGAATGCGGAATGCTCCGGCCGTGGATTGGTAATCGTCAATGGTCACTGTTGCTTCCCGAAAGGACGTTCCGGCAAACTGCGTGCGAAATGGTCCGGGTTCAATCAGCGAAACATGGATACCGAAAGGCGCTACCTCGGCCGCGAGTGCTTCACTAAATCCCTCCAGGGCAAACTTGCTGGCATTGTAAACACCAAAGCCAGGAAAAGCCTTGATTCCTCCGTGCGAAGAAATCTGGATGATGTGTCCACTTCGCTGTTGGCGCATCAGCGGCAGCATCAACTGCGTCAAATGCAGGGTGCCAAAAAAATTTATTTCGAATACCTCTCGTGTTTCGCTGAGGCTAGCTTCCTCCACCGCTCCGGCAAACCCCACGCCCGCATTATTGACCAATACATCGAGTCGCCCAAACTGCGCTTTGATGTGATGTGCGACTGCTTCGCGCATGGGTGCCTGTGCCACATCCATCAGTAGCGATTCGGCTTTGCCTTGGTAGAGCCGGTTAAATTCTTCTGCCTGCGCGGTATTCCGAAAGGTACCGATGACATAGTCGCCCGAGGCAACTACTGCTTGTGCCAGGGCTTTGCCCAATCCGCTGGAGATTCCCGTGATCAGCCAAATCCGCTGGCTGACACGTTTGCTCATGGAGGCGCTCATATGCTAATAAGCTGTCTAAATTGACCACGTTGCTGGTACACTACCGCAGCGTGCAGTAAGCTGGTGACGATCCAAATTCCGTTGCCCGGCAAATCATGCGCAAGATGGAAGGCGGCAATATTGGCTGTGACAGGCAATAACAGCAGACTGCCCAAAAAGCTGGTGCGCGGGATCAACAGAAGGGCTCCTGCGATGATCTCGGTAGCCCCGACCAACGAGGCCAGGTAAGAGGTGAACATGGCACCCAAAAAGGTTTGC
This sequence comes from uncultured Ohtaekwangia sp., assembly GCA_964524935.1. Taxonomy (GTDB): domain Bacteria; phylum Bacteroidota; class Bacteroidia; order Cytophagales; family Cyclobacteriaceae; genus ELB16-189. The sequence goes on along the minus strand of CAZGFJ010000002.1, from coordinate 643,273 downwards.
GCTGGCGCACCTTCAGGAGGTGGTACGTTGGCAAAAAGCAAAAACTTATTGAGCCCGAAAATGATCATGGGCGCAGCCAACGCCAGGTGGACGATACGGGGAAGAAACGTTTTCATGTGTTGTTTTTGATTTGGTTGAACAACACAAAGGTGCGGCAGCCACCTGCGCAGGCATAAGCACAAATGCTATTTTCTTCGGTAGGATTCGGAGTTTGCTTCGCGAAAGGCAACGGGCGTGGTTCCGGTCTCCGCTCGAAACATTTTGGTAAAATAGGACGCGTCAAAGTATCCTATTTGCGCGGCCACTTCCGAAATGGAACCGTGACCAAATGTCAACAGTCGCTTGGCCTCCAGTATGCAGCGGGCGCGGATAACCTCCGTGGCCGTGCGACCCGTCACCCGTTTGCACACTTCGTTCAGGTGATGTGTGGTGATGGCCAGCTCACTGGCATAGGCGCTGACAGACCAATGGTCCAGAAAATGAGAATCCAGCAGTTCTTTGAATTTTTTGTAAAGGACGGTGTGCCTGGGTGAATTGGGCTGCATCGCCTGTCCATCCACACAGCGTTGGATTTGCAGCAAGAGCACGTAGAGCCAGGCTCGCGCCATGGCAGGCGAATAGTCTGGGCGCTGCCGTTCAACGGCTAGTTTTTCAATGGTTTGTAACAACTCGTTAAACGCTTTCTTTCCGGGTGTCAGTACCGGGGTGGTATAAAAATTATCCAGAAAACTGAGTTCAAACAGCACGTCTTTATGCGCTGGATTAATCCGAAAGAATGATTCGGTAAACATCAAGGTTCCGCCTGTTACGGGTCGCCACTCCTCAAATTCATGTACTTGGCCGGGAGAGATGAAAAACAAAGAGCCGGGACTTAGCTCATATTGGCGGTAATCAATACGCTGGCGGCTGCGGCCTTTCTCAATCCAGAGAATTTCGTAGAATGTATGCTTGTGAACATCGTCTACGTTGGGGTCCTCCATTTCGTGAAATCGGCTCACCTCAAACTCCGTGGGGTTGGTTGGTTGATTGATGAAGTGGCCAATGGAGTAGGATCGGAAAGGCATGGCGGGCAAGAAAGGAGCCATAACGGAGACTAATCCGTTAACCGGATTTCTTTTTTCGCTTCTTCTTTGATGTCTTTGTTTCTTCGCTCATGGCCGCCTCTTTTTCGGCCCGCGCTTTTTCAACATGGTCTCTGCTTTGCTGTGCGGCCCGCTCGGCCTGCGCCCGTTGGCTTGCTGCGGCCTGCTCAGCCTGAATCATGCGCGCGCGATAATATTCGGCTTCGGTTTGTGACAATCTTTTTTTAAGTGCCATAATGCGCGCAAAACTCTGGTCAATGCGTGCCCGCGAAATTTCCCCAGTCTCCACCGCTTGGCGGATCACAGCAAACACCCGATCGACCGTGCGCGTCTCCGAGCCGGCAATGTTGTTGGAAAAACACAGGATGTCTACGCCTGCGTTGATCGCCAGCTTGATGGACTCTTCCAACCCAAATTGCTTGGCAATGGCATGCATTTGCATGTCATCCGAAAAAACCACCCCGTCAAAGCCGATTTTCTTGCGCAATATGCCATCAAGGATTTCGCTGGAAAGCGTGCCGGGCAGTCCCTTGCTATCCAACTTTTTGTTTACGATGTGGGAGGTCATGACGGCATCCACATAGCCGGAGTCCAGCAGGCGTTGGTACGGTATCAACTCATTCTCTGTCCAGGTGTGGGTTACATCGGCCACGCCAAAATGTGTGTCTTCCAGTGAGCTGCCATGCCCGGGGAAATGTTTGAGTGAAGTGATGACTCCGTACCTTCGGTGTTGTTTGATGTACTCTTGCGCCAGCAGCGCCACGCTGTCGGCCCGGGACGAGAATGAACGCTCAACTCGTACAATCACCGTGTTGTTGGGATTCACGGCCAAATCCACACAAGGCGCAAAATTGACATTGATGCCGAGGCCAGCCAGGTTGGAGGCGATAGCTTCTGCATAAAAACGAACGGAGTCCAACGATCCCGCTTTGCCCAAAGCCCGCGCAGTTACCGAGCGGGGAAATCCATACCTCTCCTTCAGCCTGTTTACTTTGCCGCCCTCCTGGTCGATGGCAACGAACAACGGGATGGGAGCGGCCTGTTGATACGTCCAAATCATTTTTTTGAGCGGAGCAAATGCATTGGCGCTTTTGGGTACGTTTTTTTCAAAAAGAATCAATGTACCCACTTTTCCCTGGCGCACTTCCTCCAACACTACGGGGTCTACTTTGGCCTCGGGCATGCCAATCAAGATCATTTGGCCGATTTTGATATTGAGGCTGTCGGGTTGGGCGATGGCCATGCATGCCGTTAGCACCAGGGCAACTGTCAGGTATTTCTTCATGGCCAATTAAAAACAGATGATCTTAAAGTGAGGTCAATGATTGCCCAAACATATCGTGTTTGAGCAACGCTGTGGGCACTTCCGTTTTTGGGAAATCTTCAACAACACAAAGGCTTGCAATGAATCATGCCGATTGATTGCACAGCCTCCGTGACGGGCAGACGGATATGACGTTATTTCGACCCGGATTCCTTCTCGGCCACAACGCCTTCAAGCACGTCTTTGATCTCGACACGCACGCCATCTTTAAAGGGAACGATCCAGGCGTCTTTCACGCCCATGTCGCGCATGTATTTTTTAAACTTGTCGGCTTCCCAGTAATCGCGGAATACCCCGATGGTAAATTTTTGCTCGCCCTTCTCAGTGGCTTCGCCCCCGAAATTCGGGTTGTTTTCAAAGTACTTGCTCAGGTCTTTGTTGCGGAAGGCGCCAATCTGTACTTTAAAGATGATACCGCGTGAGAAATCCATGGGGCTGGGCGACTCTTTCAGTTGTGCCAGCTCTGTTTTGGCGGTGGTCAGTTCCGAGCGCATGCGCGACAGCTCTTCCTCCAGTTCGGCAATGCGGGCGTTTTTGTCGCTGATCTGCGAGGTAAGCCCCGTTACCTGTGTTTTGAGCGTGCTCAACTCGGTGTCGGCCGCTTGCTTCTGTTCGACAAACGTTTTCAAGTTGGCCGGATTCTTGGCGTATTCTTTCGCCTTCTTTTTCCATTCTTTTTTCTCGGCCTTGGAAAGCTGAGCGAAACCCTGTACGCTGCAAAAAATCAAAGCCAGACAGACGATGAAGAGTTTGGTTTTCATTGGGTGATAATTGGTTATTTGCCGCTAAAAGTAGTAAAAAAAAGGGGTACGGCAAGACCACCCCAAGCTACCGCTGCCCGGGGCATCGACCGGTTGCCATCTGATCTGGGCCTACGGATGTTTGGCATACCGCTCAAAAAACTCAATCACGCGTAGCACGTGGTCCATCATGCGCCCGGGGTTGCCGCTACGGGTCAGTTCGTGCCCTTCTTTGGGGTAGCGCACATACTCCACGGGCTTGTCCAAAATCTTCAGGCTCTTATACAGCATTTCGGATTGTATCACGCCCGTGCGCAGGTCCTGATCGGCATGAATGATCAGGAGCGGTGTTTTGATTTGATCGACATACGTGAGGGGCGATTGCGCATCAAGTAGGATCTTTGTTTCTTTCTGCCACGGATAGCCCCCAAAGTTGGTAGGCACCAACCGCCAGGCGTTTCCCTCGCCCATAAACGTGGTAAGGTCGTACACACCTCGCTGCGCATTGGCTGCTTTAAACCGATGGTCATGGCTGATGATCCAGGCCACCATGTAGCCTGCATAACTACCCCCCTCGACAAACAAATTATCCCCGTTGATCCAGGGATGCTGCTTCATCGCTTCGTCTAGCGAGGCGAGGATGTCACCTGCGGGCCCGCTACCCCAGTCCTGATAGTTTCCTTTCTTAAACCGGTCGCCATAGCCTCCGCTGCCGCGCGGATTGCAGTACACGACCCCATAACCCCAACTTGTTTCTACCTGGTATTCATGCCACATGCTAAAGATGCCCGGGCCCCACATCGCAGAGGGACCCCCATGGATATTCAGAATGATGGGATACCTCAAGCCATCTTTTCTCCCTGCAGGTTCCATCACCCAATATTGAACGCGCATGCCATCGGGCCGTGTGAACCAATACTCTTTGGGCACGCTGATATGTTTGGTAGCCAGCCATGTTTCGTTCAGTTTCGTCAGCGGGCGGGTAGTCTTTGTTTTTTGTTGATAGAGATATACTTCCCACGGGTTTCGCGTTTCCGTCAGCGCATACACAATTTTATCACTTACTACATCAAAGTCGTTGATGCCATTGTCTTGACCCATCATCCTGGCGATGGCACCACCTTTCGCAGGCACTGAAAAAAGTGGAATATCTCCTTCCGTTTGCGCGGTGAAGTAAATGATTTTGCTGTCGGAACTCCAGGCGGCAGTGCCCGCATCGCGATCGAGCGAGGCGGTGAGCGAAAGCGGCTGGCCACCGCCCGCATTGACTACGGCCAACTGCGTTTGGGTAGCATGGCGGTTGGCCAACACTTCGGCATAAAAGAGAATCTGGGTGCCATCGGGAGAAAACTCAGGGTTGCTCAAACTGTAACCGGGCCATGTCAGAAATGCCTTGGCCGCCTTGGAAGCCACATCAATTGTCCATAGGTCGGTATCTTGCTCATCATCCGGTGTTATCTGGTACAGGCGCGAGTGACAAACAATGCGTTTGCCATCGGGGCTCCACGCGGCTCCTTCAAAGTCCTGATAGCCTTGGGTGAGCCCCACCGGTTTCTCATCGCCTGTCAGGGGCTGCAAAAAAAGATGTGTAAAGTCCATTTCCGGTTGAAGACTTAGCTCACCCTGCAACTGTTGGCGCGTCAGCACGCGTGGATTATTGTCAAGGGTATTGCGACTGAGCCAGGCACGCACTTCGTCCAGGGTGCCATCGGGGCTGGCCTTGATGTTTTTGCGTTCTTCGGGTTTCAACTTTTTCCAATTGGGCTCATCTCCCAGCGTGCGACCCGGACGTTCATACGGCCACGAAGGGGTTCCTTCGACTGCGTAAAAAGGAATGGAAGAAGAATAAAGAATGGCCTGACCATCGGGACTAAAGCGGGGATTGGAAGCTCCAAATTCCGCTTTGGTGATGGCGCGCGCCTCGCCTCCCGTCAGCGGCAGCCACCAAATCTGGCTTTTGTCTCCGTCTGTGCGTACAAACGCAATGCTTTTGCCATCCGGACTCCACTGCGGTTGTGTGTCGTTGCGGTCGCCAAACGTCAACGGCCGGGGCTCTTGATTACCCACCAAATCCAACAAATACAAATGGCGTGTGTAGTAATAGTCATTTTCGTTTTTCACGGCTTTGCGGTTCACCACCGTCACCGCGCGGGTGCCATCGGGCGAAATCTGAATGGAGCTGGTGGTGGCGATTTTCATCAGGTCGCCAGCCGTGATGGGTGTTTTCGGTTGAGCATGGCTCAGCGTAACGGCAAAGGCGAAGGGGAGGAAGATTGAAAATCTCATGGGGGTAACGTAAGAAGACCCAAGATGCAGGGGTTGTGCGATGTATGCAATGACCACAGGGATGAGCGGAGGATGTGCAGGGCCTGTGGAGAAACCCGCGGTTTGTGTGACGAAAATGACCCCCAAATGCGTTATACTTGCGGTTTCATTTTTCGGTACATGAGCGTTATGAGTGGCATGAGTGAAATTCATCAAGAGCACCAGCAAAAAATCAAACAGGTTTTTGCGGAGGTGGCAAAAGTGGTGGTGGGGCAGGAGTACATGGTGAGCCGCCTGTTGGCAGGTTTGTTTACCAACGGTCACATCCTGCTGGAAGGAGTTCCCGGCCTGGCTAAAACACTTACCGTAAGCACGCTGGCACAAGTACTTCACCTCGACTTCCAACGCATTCAGTTCACCCCTGACCTGCTGCCGGCCGATTTGATCGGCACGATGATCTACAACCAAAAAGACGGACGTTTTGACGTGAAGAAGGGACCGATCTTTGCCAACATCATTTTGGCCGATGAAATCAACCGCTCTCCTGCCAAGGTGCAATCGGCCCTGCTGGAGGCGATGCAGGAAAAGCAAGTGACGATTGGTGAGACAACCTTTAAACTGGACCGGCCTTTTTTGGTGCTGGCCACCCAAAACCCCGTGGATCAGGAGGGCACCTACCCGCTGCCCGAAGCGCAGGTCGATCGCTTTATGATGAAGGTGTTTGTAGACTATCCCACCAAAGAGCAAGAACTGGAGATCATGCGCAGGATTTCCAACATGCAATTTGGGTATGAAGTGAACACCATTCTCACCAAGGAAGACATTTTTGCTATCCGCCAGGAAGTGAACAAGGTAAAAATTTCCGAGTCGCTGGAGCGCTACATCATTGAGTTGGTGACCGCCACGCGCAAACCCAAAGAATACAACCTGACGCACGAAGCGCAATACATCCAGTTTGGTGCATCGCCCCGCGCCAGCATCAACCTGAACCTATCGGCTAAGGCGGTCGCCTATTTCGAAGGGCGCGACTATGTATTGCCCGAAGACATTAAAGAAGTGGCCCTGGATGTAATGAACCACCGCATCTTGCTGAATTACGAAGCCGAAGCCGACAACGTCAAAACGAGCGATATTATTAAAGTGCTGTTGAATAAGGTGCCGATTAGCAAATAGCACGACACTATCCATGCAAACCTCGCCCGTCCATCCGCTCGTGTACGGCAAAAGCCATGTGTTTCTATCCACCCTTCAGCTAACGCACGAAGGATATGGGCATTGGTTGCTGTCCAACAAAGGTGATCGTGCCTTCTGGGAGTGTCAGCTGTGCGAGCTGACCACGGGTAAGAGTGAAACGATCCGGCTTTTTTTGCCTCTGCTGCCTGGCACCGTGGTTCGATGGCACCAGTACGCCTTGCACCTACTGCGCTGTGAGGCCTCGGGCCCGCCTCATGATCAGTCGGTACCCGTAGAACTGTTTGTAACGAGCGGCCATGCAACGTCTGAGTGAAACTACCTGTGCGCTCAACTATTGACCCAGCGCTTTGAGCCGCTCTTGAATGTACGTACTGGACGCATCGTACAACAACCCCTCTTCATAATATTCCTTAGCCTTGGTGATGTTGTTGGCGCGTTCCTCCAGGAATCCCAACTTTTCATACAATCCGATGTAGCGCACATCGCGCGCAAAGGCTTTTTCATAACAGGGCTTGGCATCGGTATAACGCTCCTGGTCATAGTAGCAATTGCCGAGTAAATCCCACGAGGGTCCATAGGTATCGTCAATGGCCAGGCCCCGGTTGAGAAACACAATCGCCTCCCGGTAGTTTTTTTTGTCGTACTGCACCAACGCGCGGTTGTGAAGGCCGCTGGTGGATTGGGGATGGGCGCTCAGCGCTTGTTGATAGTACCCATCGGCTGCGTCCAGTTGGCCAAGGCCGTAATAGCAGTTACCCACATTGATAAGCATGGTTTCATCGGTTGGATTTTTCTCCAGCTCTTGCAGATACAACGGCAGTGCGGCCTGGTAATCGGCCTCCGCGTACAGCGCATCGGCCCGTTGGGCCCGTGTTTCCACGACTTCCTCTTCAGAAGCCTCCACTCCCACTTCTTCCGTTTCCTCCACCAGCGGGGTATCCTCTTCGGCTTCGCTGAAAATCTGGTAAATGAAAAACACGCCTACTATTCCGATGACCACAAAGCCGATAAGGCGGTTGATCATCCCTGCGGGCGGCACGCTGGGTCGTTGACTCTGGGCCGCACGGGCAGTACGTGTTTGTGACCGCTGTTGAAACGGATGGGGCCGCGTCTCCTGCCACTGAAAATAATATACTAAGGCGCTGCCTACTCCCACCGCACCAAAAATAACGATGAACGTTTTCCCCAGTCCCCAAAAAAGGGCCATCAGCAAAAAACCCGCCAGCGACAACCAAAGATAAAAGGCCGAGGCCTTGGCCTGGGGAGGAGGCGTGTTCATACAGGTAAAGGTGCAAAAAGTTTAGCAATGGCTTTTTGAATTTCGTATCTATGTGTGATGCTGGATGTGTTGATTGTGGGGGCGGGGCCCATTGGGTTGGCCTGCGCGCTGGAAGCCCGCCAAGCGGGGCTTACGTATGTTGTGATCGAAAAAGGGTGTTTGGTCAATTCACTGTATCACTATCCGCTCAACATGACCTTTTTCTCTACCAGCGACCGGTTGGAGATCGGGCAGGTGCCCTTCATCTCGCATGGCCCCAAGCCAAACCGTATGGAGGCGCTGGAATATTATCGAAGGGTATGCGATGCCCACGCACTCCACGTGCGTCTCTACGAGCGCGTGGAGCAAATCAGAAGAGAGACCGCGCATTTTGAAGTGACCACCTCGAAAGGGGCCTATGCAGCGGCTCATGTCGTACTGGCATTGGGGTTCTACGATTTGCCTTTTCTGTTGGGCGTGCCCGGGGAGGAACTGCCAAAGGTGAAACACTACTATGACGAACCGCATCCGTATTTCCGGCAAAAGATCGTAGTAGTGGGCGCGGCCAACTCGGCAGTAGATGTGGCGCTGGAAACCTGGCGCAAGGGTGCCGAGGTGACCATGGTGATCCGCGAACCGCACATCCGCGAAAGCGTGAAGTACTGGGTGCGCCCCGACATAGAGAACCGCATTCGCGAAGGCTCCGTCAAAGCCTACTTTGAGTCCGAGCTCATCGAAATCACTCCGGATGCCGTGCAGATCAAAACGCCCCACGGCCTGCTGTCGCTCGAAAATGATTTTGTGCTGGCCATGACGGGGTACCAGCCTCCGTTTGATTTTTTAAAGCAAGCCGGAGTGCAATTTCACTCCGATGCGTTTCACACGCCCGTCTACCACGAAGAGACGATGGAAACTACCACGCCCGGATTGTACCTGGCGGGAGTAGTCTGTGGTGGTCTTAAGACCAACAAGTGGTTTATCGAAAATTCGCGCGTACATGCCGGCCAGATCATCCGACACATCCGTCTGCGCACAACGTCATAGTTTATTGCAGCGCGTTGGCCTGCACATTTGTTTCGATAAACACAGTTACTTTGAACCGGGCGGGGGTGGCCGACAGCCGGCCTGCGAAGTAGACCTTCGCCTGACGTTGCTCCCGAAGCCAGGTGGTGAGCTCTTCTATTTGTGCAGCATTCAGGTTCAAGGTACGCGGGGCATCTTCGTTCGCTTCCGACAAGTTTTCTTCTACGGCATACGTTTGCCCGGCTGTAGGCAAGGTGGACGCCACTTCGCCAAACGCCACGGTGCCCGTGCTCACCACGTTGGTGGCCCCTTCATAGTCGGTAATTTGATATGAGACCGAAGTGATGGTAATGCTTTTAATCTTGCTCAGATAAGGCGCGATATCGGGGTTGTCTTGCAGCGCTACGGTCAACACGCTGGCGTAGTCCCTTCCATTGGAGGCCCCTGGCTCGTTGACCTCAAAGGTCTCTTCCAGTGTGGTGTTAAAGTTCACCGTGCCTACGTCATCGAACAGATCGCATCCGGAGAGGGTGAATAGCGCGCTCATAAAAAATGCAAGCAGCATCAACAATCCTTGCGGGGATGTGCTGGGTAATTTTTTTGTTGACACAATGGCTTTCATAGGTTGAGTATTAGGTGATGAATATCGATTATTTGGCTATCAAAGATACAAAGATACACCGGCTGTTTGTTTTACAAATGTTGGATAGATGAGAATCCTCAGCTAGAGGTAACCGGAACGTTTTTCGAAATTTTGCCGGTATATTTATCCGAAAAATGCGTTTACTCATCATATCCCTACTCGCCTCAGCAACCGTGGCCGCCTACGCCCAATCCGGCACTGATATTTTTCTGGTGGATGTGAAAAAACAGAAGGGCGAGTTTGTATTGGGGCCGCCACGAAACTGCACACAACGCCCCGGGTATGACAACCAGCCTTCGTTTCATCCACAGCGGCCTTGGATCTACTATTCCTCGTTTGATGCGCAAGGGCGTGCAGACATCAAGCGTTACGACTGGAAGAAAAAAGTCACCGTATCCGTTACGCAAACAACGGAACGCGAATATTCGCCCACCGTTACTCCGGACGGCAAATTTTTGTCCTGCATTGTCCAACGCGACAATGGGGCACAGGACTTGGGTAAATACCCGATCGATGGCGGGCAACCCACCGTTATCATTGATAACCTTATCGTGGGATATCACACATGGATCAACGAGAGAGCGCTGTTGCTGTTTGTGTTGGGCGAGCCGCTGACCTTGCGGTGGTATGATGTGGCCACCCGAAAAGATACCGTGCTGGCCACGTCTATCGGCCGCTCGTTGCACAAGATACCCGGCCAGGCGGCCATGAGTTTTGTGCACAAAGAGTCCGCTACACGCTGGGTGGTAAAGCGGCTGGACGTGAGCACGCGCCAAGTGAGTGATTATGCCGAAACGCTGCCCGGCCGCGAAGACATTGCATGGCTGCCGGACGGCACACTGCTGTCCAGCGATGGCAACCAATTATTTTGGTACGATGCAGGCAAGGCGCAATGGTACGCCATCACCACCCCGACACCGCTGAAAGGCATCACCCGGTTGGCTGTAAGCCCCGATGGCAGAAAACTGGCCGTAGTAGTGGCAGAGTGATAGCTCCTTGTGAAACGTATGACCGCGCTAATATTGAAACGCGATGCCAGCGCCTAAGCCCATGTCGGTGTCGTAATGCGCAGAAAGGGATGCATATTTCGAAAGCAAGTACCGTGTGCCCACCGCATATTCGAGGTCGGTGTTCCACATGGCCCACAAACGAAGTCGTCTGCTGAGCGCGATGTCATCGCGCCTGAACTGCAAGCGGACGTAACCTGTGTTATCAACCGAGGCATCCGCTACCAGAAACCAAGGGAGCGTGTACTGTACCCCAAAATGCGCAACCGTGCGGTCATTTTTAGTGCTTCGCTGCCGGAAGATGTTTTCTTCGTCCTCATGGCCGGTGCGGTAGCGCCAGTCCCACCCTGCGTAGGTAAACAGAAATTGATTGCGCCCCCAGTAGCGGCCAAAGTGGCTTTCCGTTTCGTAGCCGGCCTTGGCATTGAGGCCCAGCCGCCATTCCGTACTCAACCGCCAGCGGGTGTTCATGAGGCTGATGTCACCATCACTGCCATTCGACTCCAACCCCAAATCGGCACCCAGATAGAATCTGCGATCATCCGCATACACTTTTCGGAGAGCCTTGCGCACATCCGGCAGTTGAGGATTGGCGGGGCTGCCTTCATACGAAAAAATGCGGCCCATCCCGGCCATCATGTGATAAAGGATGTGACAATGGAAGTACCAATCGCCATAGCCTTCAGAGGCGTGAAACTCAATCGTATCGGTTTCCATCGGCATGATATCCAGCACATTTTTCAACGGTGAAAACGCTCCAAACTGATTGCGCACCCGAAAGAAATGACCGTGCAAATGCATGGGGTGCCGCATCATGGACTCATTGCTGATGATCATGCGTATATTTTCGCCTGCGCGGATTTTGATTTTATCGCTCTCCGAAATGGTGCGATTATCTACCGTCCACACATATCGATTCATGTTTCCGGTGAGCCGGAAGTGAAACTCGCGCCACGGTGCCTCCGGCAACGCAGAGACCACCGGGGATTGAAGCATATTGTAGTGCAGTGTGGTGAGTGTGTCAAACCGCTCGCGGTACATACCGGCATTCATATCCATCTGTTGCAATGACATGGCCATGCCCATGTCATTCATTTTCCCACCCACGGTCATCATGCTATTCATCATCTCCATGCCCGCGAAATAGTCGAGCGGAGGCATTGGTGGCAGCGAGATTTGCTCGCCATTGCCGAGCCAAACCGAGGTGGCGCCCATACGGTCTTCGGAGGTAGCCGCCAATTCGTACGACTTCGCTTCGTGCGGAATGGTTACCTCTACATCGTAAATTTCGGATACCCCGATAATCAGACGATCCACCGACACCGGTACTACTTCCTGCCCGTCTGTGGCCACCACGCGCAGTTGGCCGCCTGCATACTGTAGCCAAAAGTAGGTGCTGCTGCTGCCGTTGATCACGCGCAGGCGCACCGTGTCGCCCGCGCGGTATTGACTTCGGGTCTGAGAAGGCTGACCGTTCACTAAAAACCGGTCGTAGTACACATCACTCACGTCCATGGCATGCATGCGTTTCCACTCGTTCTCCAGCTTTGTTTTGAGTTTGCCCGCGCGCAAGGCTTCCGCATAGCTTTGGACTGCATTTTTTCGAATCATATACCAATCCGTGGCATAGTGCAAGGAGCGCTCAATCTGATGTGGGTTTTCGTCCGACCAATCACTGAGCAACACGATTTCTTCCGAACGCACTTTTCGCTGCCGCGGATAGATAACGATCGCGCCATACATGCCGACCTGCTCTTGGAGCATCGTGTGCGAGTGATACCAATAGGTGCCATGCTGACGGATAAGAAACCGAAATGTGTGGGACTGGTGTGGCTTGATCGGTGCCGTGGTGAGGTAGGGCACACCATCGTGCTCATTGGGTAACAATAAGCCGTGCCAATGGATCGAGGTCTCGTGATGCAGGTGGTTGTACACCATCACTTCGGCCGTGTCGCCCTCTGTAAAGAATAACGTAGGCATGGGAATTCTTCCGTTCACCGAAATACCCTTCTTTGGCTTCCCCGTATAATTGACAACCGTGTCGCGTACGTGGAGGTCGTAGCGGACCACGTTTTGGGCCATGCTATCAACCGACAGAGATATCAACGCCCATATGGCCAGTAGCAAGAGCCAGCGCAGGGAAGTTCGATAGGTCACCGGCTGTTATTGGTTTTTGAAGTCCAACGAAACCGTCAGGTACTCCCACGAAAAAACGACTCGCCCACGATCAGGTGATAGAGGAAGCACTTCGAATGTCAACATCTCGGCAAGCACCTTGCGCCTTTTCGGTTTGACGATAACCCTCACCACATCCCGCGAAGGGTCGTATTGATCGGCCAGGTGCATGTCCCAGTCTTTGCTCAAGATTACCGTCCACTCCTTTTTGCCCGGGATCGTGAACAGGCCATAACGCCCCTGGTCCACGGTTGTTCCATTGATAAGGACAGGTTGCGAAAATTCCACCCACGTAGCCTTGTGGGCACCGGTCGCCCACACGTTTCCATAGGCAACGAGGCCGTTCCAAATTGTACGGCCCCGCACGCTGGGCGCACCGTAGTCGATGTGTACATGATTATCACCTACCATATCCATGGCGGCCATGCGGGGACTACGCGGTTTGGTGCTGTCGGAGGGCGAGGGATGATGGTGTTGCGCGGTGCTTACCATGGCCACGAGGGACAGAATTAGTATAAGAAGCTGGTTGTTCATGAGCGTGAAGCAAGTGAGTCGAAAGCTATTGGATCGTTTCAATGGTTTTGCCGCAGGTTAGCATCTTTTTTCCATAATAGGGATTTTTGATGCTTTGGGAGCTGCTAAGCCAATAGGACTTTTTCATCGGGCAAAACTGATAGTAGGCCGGGCTATCGAGACCGGCCAACTCTTTGAGGGCTGCGGCCAGCGAGGTAGACAGATCGTTGAGTCGGGCTCGTTGTTTTTCTACTTCGGTTGTTTTGGCCATGGCCGAAGCCGCAGCCCGGAGCGTGGGGTACCATCGTTCCCATATTTGCTGTTGCTCCGCATTCAGGCCCGATTGGCCGAAGCGTTCCGCGGCTTGCAAAAAGGCTTCTGTACTCGTCTTGGCCACGTCTCCGTTCTCGGCTACCAACGCCTCGGTAATACCGTAATAGGCCTGCATCAGCTCATTTGTTTGCGAAGGTTGCGCCACTGCACTAAGTGAACTTATCCACGCGGCCAGAATTCCTAACCTTGTTCGTGTTTTCATATCAAGATATATCATTGTTTAGTGGCTCTATTTTAAATCCGGCCGCTTCTACGTTTTGCATGATTTCATTTTCGGTAATTCCTTCCGAGCGAACGGACAATATCTTATTGGCATGTGACGTGTCAACTTCCCAATGGGCAATACCCTGGGCCTGATTCAGGAAAGGGGAAACTTTAGCAACACATCCACCACAGTGGATGGTTGTTTTGAAACGGAATGTTTTATGAGCGTTGTTCATAACGGGTTTTTGTTTTGCTGCGATGCATCTTACTTATATACGTGCAAAGATGATGGTCGGATAGATTTTAGGTATTACATGATTTGCGTTTCTGTTTACATCATTTATACGCACACTATTTCTTGTACTTTAACAACAAACTGTTGCTCACCACGCTCACGCTGCTGAGGGCCATGGCTGCACCGGCCACCATGGGGCTTAGCAGAAAGCCGTTGACGGGGTATAGGAGCCCGGCCGCGAGCGGGATGCCGATCACATTGTAGATGAAGGCCCAAAACAGATTCTGGTTTACTGTCCGCACGGTTTGTCTGGACAGGCGCAGGGCTTCGGGCACCTTTGTCAGGTCAGAGGAAACAATCGTCATGGCAGCTACGTCCATGGCAATATCACTTCCGTGGCCCATCGCGATGCTGACATCCGCCTGCGCCAGGGCCGTGCTGTCGTTGATGCCATCGCCTACCATGGCCACCACGTTTCCTTTTGCTTGTAGTGCTTTGACATAGGCGGCTTTTTGCTCGGGTAATACACCACCCTGATAATGGCGAATGCCGATCGCTTCAGCCACCGTCTTCGCGGTGCTCTCTGAATCGCCCGTCAACAGGTGTACTTCAATGCCTGCCACTTGCAGTGCGTCAATGGCTTTTGGCGAGGTCGTTTTGATTTGATCGGCAATGGCCAAAACGGCCACGATTTGTGTGCTATGGGCAAACCAAATCACGGTTTTGCCCTCATGGCCCCAGGCATCGGCTTGCGCCACGGCACGTGGCTCCATTGCGATGCCATGCTCCTCCATAAGCCTTCTGTTCCCCACCCAAAACGTCTGCCCTTCGATCACTGCCCGAGCCCCTTTGCCGGTCAAGCTTTCAAATTGCACGATGGTGGCGGCCCGGTAGTCTTTCAGATGTGCTGCCACCGCTGCCGCCAGGGGGTGTTCCGATCGTTTCTCGATTCCCAGCAGCCGTTCTCGATCCAGCGGTTCTTCCGTCAGCCACCAGGCGTTTGTCACCACGGGTTTCCCTTCGGTAATGGTCCCCGTTTTGTCCAATACGATGGCGTTTACGTTTCGCGCCTGCTGCAGGCTTTCGGCATCTTTGATCAGGATGCCATTTTCTGCGCCTTTGCCTACCCCTACCATGATGGCCGTGGGGGTGGCCAAGCCAAGCGCACAGGGGCAGGCGATGACCAGTACGGTTACCAATGCCAACAACCCCTGCGTAAACCCCTGGTCGCCCCCCATCCACCACCAGGCCAGAAAAGCCACGATAGCGATGGAGATGACGACCGGGACAAACACTGCGGCAATTTTATCCACTTGCTTTTGAATGGGAGCTTTGCTGCCCTGGGCGGTTTGCACGGCTTTGATGATGTGCGCCAACAGCGTATCGTTCCCTACGCGGGTAGGCCGAAATTCAAAGCTTCCTTTTTGATTGATGGTGCCGGCAAAAACAGAGTCATTTGTTTGTTTGAGGGCCGGCACGGGTTCGCCACGTAACATGCTTTCATCGACATACGATTCTCCGCGGATGACGATTCCATCCACGGCTACCTTTTCGCCTGGTTTTACCCGTACCACATCATTGATTGATATGGCTTCGATGGGTATCTCTTTAGCTGCGCCTGTGGTGTCTACGACAGTAGCGGTTCTGGGTTGAAGGCCCATCAACTTTTTGATGGCCGTGGAGGTGCTGCCCTTGGCGCGCTCTTCTAAAAGCTTACCCAACAAAATAAAGGCAATGACCACTGCGGCTGCTTCAAAGTAAACATGCGCGTGCAACCCCTGGTTGTGCCACACCTGCGGAAACAACGTGTTGAACACACTGAATACGTAGGCCACCCCCGTACTCAGCGCGACTAACGTATCCATGTTAGCCGAGCCATGGCGGGTTTGCTTCCAGGCGCGCACAAAGAAGTCCCGGCCGAACCATGCTACCACCGGAGTACTGAGGGCCCACATGAGCTCGTTGGCGAACGGCAGGTCCATCAAAAACATACCGATGACTACCAACGGGACTGATAACCCAAGGGCGCCATAGGTCTTTCGCCTCAGCTCAATCATTTTTTTCCGTTGAAGGTGCTCCATATCCTCCTCTGGCGAAATGCTTTCCCCCACCAGCAGATCGTACCCGATGCTTTGGACGGCCTTTTGCAAATCTGCTGGGCGTATTAAGCCGGGGATGAACTCAACTGAGGCGGTAGCAGAGGCATAGTTTACGCTGGCGTTTACCACACCCGGTTGTGCCTTGAGCATGCTCTCTACGCTGATGGCGCACGAAGCGCAGGACATCTGCCATACCGGATAGCTTTTCGTGATCGTAGAAACCCCATATCCAAGGGCGCGGATTTTTTGGACGGCCGCCAGTACCATCTCTGGCTTGTCGGTTTGGATGATGGCACGTTGGTTGTTGAGTTCTACGCGATGAGCGGTGATGCCGCTCAGATCGGCTATGCCTTTGTCTACCAGTAAGGCGCAATGCTCGCTATGCACACCTTCTAACGGCAGGTGAATTTCGGATGCCTGTGTCATAAACTTCGGTTGTTGATACAGAGGCAAAGGTGAGCGTACAAGCTGGCAGAAGCGTTATACCATTTTGGGGAAGCGTTACAACATTTACACCCTGTCCAGCGGCTTGCGCCTGTCCGCTCCGATGCTCTTAAAATGGCTGGGGGTAAGGCCTGTTACTTTCTTGAATTGATTGCTCAGGTGGGCCACACTGGAGTAATGCAACTGATGGGCAATTTCGCTTAGCGTCAACTCATCATACACGAGTAACTCTTTCACGCGCTCAATCTTCTGGGCGATAACGTATTTTTCGATGGTGGTGCCTTCTACTTCCGAAAAAAGATTGGAGAGGTATGTATAGTCGTGATGCAGTTTTTCGCTCAGGTAACTTGAAAGGTTTGTTTTGAGGTCGTTGTTTCGCTGGTGTACCAGTTCAATGATGACCGACTTGATCTGGCCGATCAGGCGGCTGCGCTTGTCATCGATCAACTCAAAGCCGAACTGCACCAGGTGTTGGTTCAGTTGATTTTTTTCGGCTTCGGAGAGGTGGGCGGGCAAATCTACTTCGCCCAAACGGACGGCTGTGGGATGCAGACCCAACTGCTCCAGTTCGTTTTTCACCACCCAGAGGCAGCGGTCACACACCATGTTTTTGATATGAATCGTCATGGCCGTTATTGGTTTTTCGCGCAAATCGCTCGGCTTGGCAGCGCGCACGTTTAACTGACGCCCTCGGTCATTTTCTCGGCCGCCTCGGCAATCTTCAGTTGTTCAATGAAGGCGTCAATGTCGCCATTCATGACAGCCGGCAGGTTGTACTGTGTGAAGCCGATGCGGTGGTCAGTGACGCGACTTTGCGGATAGTTGTAGGTACGGATTTTTTCGGAGCGGTCGCCACTGCGCACCTGGCTTCTGCGGGCTGCGCCAATCTGAGCCTGTTGTTTCTCCAACTCCATTTCATAGAGTTTGGTTCGCAGCATTTGCAAAGCCCGCTCACGGTTGCCATGTTGTGAGCGCTCTACTTGGCACACCACCACGATACCCGAGGGTTTGTGCGTGAGTTGTACTTTGGTTTCCACCTTGTTGACATTCTGGCCGCCCGCACCACTGCTGCGGGCGGTTTGATACTCCAGGTCTGCCGGGTTTATTTCCACGTCCACCTCTTCGGCTTCGGGCAGCACCACTACGGAGGCAGCCGAGGTGTGTACGCGACCCTGCTGTTCCGTTTCGGGCACGCGTTGCACGCGGTGCACCCCGGATTCGTATTTGAAAATACCAAAGGCGCCTTCGCCTTCTACGGTGCTGATCACTTCTTTGTAGCCGCCTGCCGTGCCTTCGGTCACGTCCATGACGGTCATTTTCAATCCCCGGCGATCGCAGAAGCGCTGGTACATGCGCCAAAGGTCTCCGGCAAAGATGGCGGCCTCATCGCCACCGGTGCCTGCCCGTATTTCCACGATGCAGTTTTTATCATCGTTGGGGTCTTTGGGCATGAGCGATTCTTTCAGGTCGGCTTCCAGCGCCTCCAGTTGGGGGTTCAACTCGTCCAGCTCGGCTTTGGCCATCTCGCGCAGCCCTTCGTCCTTTTCGGCTTCGAGCACACTCTTGGCCTGTTGCAGGTTATTTTCAACTTTCAAAAAGGCGTTGTATTTGGTTACTACCTTTTCCAGATCGCGATATTCTTTGCTGAGTTTGGCAAACTGCTTCATGTCGTTGACCACGGCCGGTTGCAGCAGCAATTGACCCACTTCTTCAAAGCGCAGTTTGATGTCTTCCAGTTTGTCTCTCATCTCCATACCAGGCGGTAAAGGTAGGCAAAAGTGTGGGGATGAATGGCTATATTTGCTATAACAAAAATCCTATTTTGAAAATCCGATTCGATCAAATCTGCGATGCGGAATATTGTCACATTTCTTGAGACGCGAGTACCATCACGTTTTCAAAAGTTGTTAGTGGTGTGCGGTGGGATATTTTTCGCCCTCAAGGGCATACTTAACTATGGGTTATCACCAGACAATCTTATTTATGAAATGGCTTATTTACCCATTCAAGATATCGCCTTTGAGTACTTTCATTTATACTCACCTCTTTTTGCTGATAATATTTTTTTGATCGCAGAATTAGAGTTGTTTTTCTCCATAAGCCTATTTGTTTACGTTATCCGTCTTTGGCTTAAAAACAAGTCATCACGATTTATCGCTTTCGCTTTCTGCTTATTTGCCCTTCAGAAACTTGTCTCCTTTTTTACGCTTGTTGGCTATGGTCTTTTTAATTCGTATCAATCAGGTTGGTTGATCTATCTCAAATATTTGGCTTCCGTTGTTCTTCCTTTCACCTTATTTCTGTTAGCGTTGGGCGCAGGACCGCGTGGCGCAGACGATGGACAGCTATCAGATGAAGCCACACGATGGAGAAGGTTTTGCGGCTATGTGGTGGATACCGTGATCATAGTTCTGATTTGTTTTCAAGGGTATGGTGATGGGGTTCTTGGCCGTGTGGTATTGCTGGTGATTTTGTTTTGTTACTACTACTTTTTTGAGCGCTATTGGAGGACGACCCCCGGCAAATTTCTTTTGGGCAACCGAGTATCAATGAAAGACGGTAGCCCCATCACGGAAGAGGCGTTATTGAAGCGATCGCTTAGCCGACTTATTCCTTTTGAGGCATGCACTTTCCTGTTTGGGGAGGGACTACACGACAAGCTCTCAAAAACCAAGGTGGAAAATCGTTTGTAGTAGTTTATCTTTATCCCAAATGAGAGTTTTTGTTTTTTTATGTTTTGGTTTTCTGCTTTTCTCCTGCGGAGGCAACCTTTCCGAGGAACAACGCAAGCGCTTAAAGGAAGGCATGAAGCAACAGGAAATCCGAAAGCTCAGCGATGCCCAGATCACGGAGGCCGGCTTTGCCCTGGGGCGTAAAATCATGACCCAGTTAGGTAATCGGTTGTCAAACCGCTCATTGGTGGATTCTCTTGCCTCAGCCTATCAGGTGCAGATCATCAAGTTACAGACCAACGACTCGTTGGCCCTGGCGGTAGAAAAGCGCATCATCGAGGCGTACACCAGCGGGGGCGATCCCAACCTGCTCACCGATAACATTCAAAAGGTGGGGAGTGATACGCTGGTGTACACCAAGCCCATCATGCGCACCCTCCCCGATGGGGCTTCGCAATTCAGTCACGTAGTGGCGATCCGCATGCCCAAGAAGCAAGTGGTTTTGTCGATTGAATGAATCCGGCTTGGCACATCTGGATTGACACGGGCGGCACGTTTACCGACTGCATCGCCCGCGATCCTCATGGCAACATCCATCGCTTAAAGCTCCTCAGCAGCAGTTGCGTGCGCGGCACCGTACGCCAGACGCTCTCGCGGCATCAACTGGCCGTTGCGCTGGCATGGCCCGCCACCCACGACATTTTTGAAGGATATGTCCTCACGCATCGCGGGAAGCGTTATTCGGTTCGATCCGTTAATGTGTCGGACTCGATAGTCGAGGTAAACGAGCCGATCCGCGCCCGCACAGGCGATGTAATCGACTTGCACACGGGCGAGGAAGTGCCCGTGCTGGCCGCGCGACTGCTGACGCGCACCAGGCGTACGGATCCGTTTCCTCCCATTGAGATGCGATTGGGATCGACCCGCGGTACCAATGCACTGCTCGAGCGCAAAGGCGCACGTACGGCCCTGCTCATCACCGAGGGGTTTACCGATTTGTTGCGGATCGGTAATCAGGCACGACCACACTTGTTTACACTGAACATTCAAAAAGAAAAGCCCCTGTACGAAGTGGCGGTGGCCGTGCCCGAGCGCATCCGCAGCAGCGGCCACATCGAAAAGAAACTCACGCCATCGGCAATCAAAAAAATCATCCGCCAGCTCAAGGACGCCAACATTGAGTCGGTGGCCGTCTGCCTGCTCAACAGCTACAAAAATGCCAGACATGAAAAGGAACTTTGCCGCGCGCTGCGCCATGCGGGGTTTGCTTTTGTGACGGCCTCGCATCAACTCACCCGACAGGTGCGCTTGCTGCCACGGGCAGAGACCACCGTGGTAAACGCCTACCTGCAGCCGGTCATCACCGCCTATTTGCAAGGTATCCGCAAAGGGCTCTCAGGCGCGCGCCTGCGGGTGATGGCCAGCAACGGAGCATTGCTCAACATTGAGGGGTTCATGCCAAAGGATAGCCTGCTCAGCGGGCCTGCCGGAGGTGTGGTGGGGGCCGCGCGGGCGGGTAAACAAAGTCAGCACAGCCGATTGATCACATTCGACATGGGCGGTACCAGCACGGATGTGTCGCTGTACGATCGGCAGTTTAGCTATCGCTATGAATCGCCCAGCGGGCAGCGAAAAATTTTGGCTCCGTCCCTGGCCATTGAGACGATTGCCGCGGGCGGTGGTTCCATCTGTTCGTTTGACGGCTTTCGCCTGATGGTCGGGCCGCAGAGCGCAGGCGCCTATCCGGGCCCCGCGTGCTACGGAGCAGGCGGGCCGCTTACGATTACTGATGCAAACCTGTTGTTGGGACGCTTGGATGAATCACAATTTGCCTTTCCACTCCACCGAGGCAAGTCAGAGGAGGCATTACAAAAGCTCTTGCATCAACTTGCGCTAAGGGGCACACCCACCACCGGGCCGGAATTGCTGGAGTCGCTATTGCTGATTGCCAATGAAAAGATGGCCGAGGCGATACGCAACGTATCGGTGCAACAAGGTCATGATCCGCGCAGCTATGCCTTGTTGAGTTTTGGCGGAGCGGGTGGGCAGCACGCCTGTGCGCTGGCATCGTTGCTCGCCATTCCCGAAATACTCATTCCGTACGAGGCAGGGCTTTTGAGCGCTTTTGGCATCGGCCATGCCACCATTGCCCGCGAAGAAGAAGAGCTCGTCTTATGGCCGCTTGCCGATTTCGAGAAAAGACAAACCGCTACGTGGGCGCGACTTTTTCGCCAGGCAACCCAAGCACTGGTACGGGAAGGGTTTGCCAAAAAGGATATTGTGCTTCAACGCCAGCGGGTGTTTTTGCGCTTCCGCGGACAAGAGTCTACCCTGGAAGTGGATGCTGCCTTTGGTACCGACCTATTGAGAGCTTTTCGTAAAAAGTATCGGTCGGTATATGGTCATTGGATGGAGCGGCCCATTGAAGTAGAGAGTGTTCGGCTGAGCGTGGCGGTGCGGCAAGCGGCATGGCGTTCTTCTGGGATGGCGACCCGAAGTTATGTTCCTGCCCCTCGGCACACGGTTGATGCATGGGTACGTGGCAAAGCCATATCCATGCCTGCTTTTGTGTGGGAGGTGCTGCGGCCGGGTGCACGCGTGACGGGCCCCGCGCTGGTGACCAGCCGGAACTCCACGGTGTTTGTGGACGAGGGGTGGCAACTGACGTTGGATAAAAACGGAATGGCCCGATTGGTGGCGGCCGCGCGCCAGCGCGCGGCCGCCACCGAACAACCACAAGCCCTCCTCGAACTCTTCACCAACCGCTTTACCGCGATTGCCGAAGAGATGGGCGCGCTGCTGCAACGGACAGCGTTTTCCGTAAACGTCAAAGAACGCCTCGACTTCTCCTGCGCCCTGCTCGATGCCGAGGGCTACCTGGTGGTGAACGCCCCCCACATCCCCGTACATCTCGGCAGCCTGGGGGTGTGTGTACGCGAAGTGTCCAAGCACAGGGTCTGGCGGGAAGGCGATGTGGTCATCACCAACCATCCCGCCTTTGGCGGTTCACACCTTCCCGATGTTACACTGATTAAGCCGGTGTTCGTCAGAGGCAAGCGTGTGGGTTTTGTTGCCAACCGGGCACACCATGCCGAGATCGGTGGCAAACGCCCCGGCTCCATGCCCGCGGATGCCACCCGGCTCGAAGAGGAAGGCGTTATCATCGCGCCTACCTATCTTATCCGGGAAGGAAAAGCACAATGGAACGCTCTCCGTTCCGTGTTTACCAAGGGCCGCTATCCTACCCGTGCGTGGGCCGAAAACCAGACCGACATCAACGCAGCACTGGCATCCATCCAATGTGGCGAACAAGCGGTGCGGCAACTCTGTGCTGCCGAAGGTACCGATCGTGTGCTGCACTACATGGGCGCCTTGCGCGATCACGCACATGCCTTGTTGACGCACCATCTGCAACGTCAGCCCATTCGAACGTGGCAAGCAGTGGAAAAACTGGATGATGGCTCCGTCCTGCGGGTGTCCGTTAGGCACGACCGAAAACACGTGCACATTGACTTCACCGGTAGCGCGGCCCTGCATCCGGGCAGCCTCAACGCCACGCCTGCGATCGTGCAAAGTGTGGTCCTCTATGTAGTACGACTCTGGCTCGGTCGAGACGTGCCCATGAACGAGGGACTGATGGATGGCGTCACCCTTGTGTTGCCGCGCGGTCTGCTTCACCCTGACTTTACCTCGCACCAGCCTGCGGTGGTGGGCGGCAATACGGAAGTGAGCCAGCGCCTGACGGACACCTTGCTCAAAGCGCTGGAACTAAGTGCGTGTAGCCAGGGCACGATGAACAATTTTTTGATGGGCAACGCACGATTTGGTTACTATGAAACCATCGGGGGAGGGACGGGCGCGGGCCCCGGTTTTCACGGAGCAGATGCTGTGCACCAACACATGACGAATACGCGTATGACCGATCCGGAGCTGATGGAACTGCGCTACCCCGTGCAAGTGGTTTCATTTGCCGTGCGCCAAGGCTCGGGCGGAAAAGGCACCTGGCACGGTGGCAACGGCATCACCCGCACCCTCCGATTTTTGGCACCGCTGGACATCAATTTGCTGACACAACATCGCAGCCAGAAGCCGTTTGGCATGTGCGGAGGGGAACCCGGCAAAACAGGCCGACAATATCTCTTGCGCGCCAACGGTACTCGCCATCCCTTGGCGGGCATAGCGCAAGCCGTAGTACGCCCGGGAGATGTGCTGGTGATCGAAACTCCGGGTGGTGGTGGCTGGGGCCGTTAACGGACTACTCGCTGCGCAAGCTGTTCACCGGATTCGCCCGTGCTGCGCGCACGGTGCGCACACCGATGGTGAGCAATGCGATAGCCACCGCAATCACCACGGCCACTGCGAAGATGCCAATCCCTACGGAGGCGCGATAGGCGAACTCTTGCAACCACCCGCGTGTGACGAACCACGCTACGGGCAGGCCCACGGCTCCTCCGGCCACCACCAGGACCAGAAACTCCTGCGAGATCAACTGTAGAATGTTGCCTACCGAAGCCCCCAACACTTTGCGTACGCCAATTTCCTTGGTGCGGCTTTCCACGGCATAGGAGACCAAGGCAAAGAGTCCCATGCAGGCAATGATTACCACAATGATGGACAACACCAAAAAAATCTGTCCGCGTTTGGCATCGGCCGCATAGAGTTCTTCAAACCGGTTGTCCAGAAACGTGTACTCCAATGGGTTGTCGGCATCCAACTGGTTGTTGATCGTCTTCAGCTTCTGCAGCGTTTCGTCCCAACGCGATGTGTTCACGCGCAGGGTATAGTAGTCGATGCGCTGGATGGTGGTGTTGGGCGCCCCAAAAACCACGGGCATCATTTCTGCGCGCAGCGATTCGAAATGAAAATCTTCCACCACGCCAATCACTTCAACCTGAAAAGGTCGTTCCAGTACTTCGCGGCTACCGCCAAACCGCACCACGGGCATTTCAATCCATTGGCCAATGGGATGGGTAAGCCCCAACTGTTTTACGGCCATTTGGGTGAGCACGATTTTGAGCGAGTCTGCCTGGGGGTCTTCAATCGTCCGCCCTTCGAGCAACGCGATGTCGTACGTTTTTAAGAAGTCTTTGTCGATGCCCACAAAAATCATCTCGCGTCCCTGCGAATCGCCTACTTTTTGTACCGTGGGTACGGGAAATCCTTTCCACTCGGCCGGCACACGGGTAGATGCGGTGATGCTTACCACTTCGGAAAGTTTGCTAAACTCGGCTTTCACGGTTTCGAAATTCCTGCGAAGACGGCCGCTGTTGATGTCAACGACCAACAGGTTTTCGTGGTTAAAGCCCAGGTCCTTGTGGCGCAGGTATTCCAACTGCCGGTAGATGACCAGCGTGGAGGCAATCATCATGATCGAAATGGCGAACTGGGCGGTCAACAGGATCTTTCGGACCGGCAAGCTGCGGTTACCCCATTTGATTTCCCGCTTCATCGCTTCCACGGCTGACACGCGCGTAGACACAAAAGCCGGATACAGGGCAGACAATAACCCCGTCAGCAACAACATCCCTGCCATCAGCAGCATCCAGACCACGGGCAAACTTGTCAGCGCGATCTCTTTTCCGGCAAACCGGTTGACGGCCGGAAGCAGCCCTTGCACCAACAGCACCGAAAACACCAACGACAAGGCGGATAGTACCAGCGAATCCATGATGAACTGACCCACCAACTGACCTTTCAACGCACCCAGCGATTTCCGCGTGCCGATTTCCGCTGTCCGCTTCAAGGCTGCGGCCGTACTCAGGTTCATGTAATTCAAACAGGCAATGAGCAAGAGCAACACGCCCACTGCGGCAAACAGATAGAGGTAAAAGGGTTTGATGCTGTTTGCATTCAGTTCGTTGTCCTGTGCATTGTCCTGATAAAAATGGATATCGCTCAAAGGCATAAGCGAAAATGTGCTCCGGTAGTCTTTGTTGGAGGGATAATTTCGCTTGACCAGTTCGTTAATCTTGCGCGCGAGCGCTTCGCTGTCGGTCCCCGGCTTCAACTTAAGATAGGTGACGTACTCGCTGCTCTCCCAGTCGGTTGACACATATTCGCTATACCAACGGTACATCGAGGGCCAGGTGGCTTCGGAAAACAGAATGGGTAGCTGGATGTGCGAATTCTTGGGAGGGTCTTTCATCACACCGGTAACCGTCAGGTAAACCGGTTTGCCCTCGCGGGTAAAAGCCGACCACAGGGTTTTGCCCAAGGCGGGTTCGCTGCCAAAGTATTTTTTGGCCAACGTTTCGCTGATCACAACCGCGTCCGGATTTTTTAGCGCAGTGGCCGCATCGCCCGCGACCAACGGAAAATCAAAAAACTGAAAGAAGTTTTCATCGGGCGACCAAATCCGTTCATAGCTGCGCAGATCGGGGTCATTGCCCAACGTGACCCGTCCAAATGCCGACATCCGGCAAACGGCTTCAATTTCCTGAAACTGCACGGCCGCTTCTTTCCCCAATAGGGGCGACACCTGAGAAATGCTGCGCACCGAGCCATCATCGTGCGTGTCGTGCTGCATCACCCGGACGATGCGGTCGGCATCGCGATGGAACTGGTCGAAACGGAGCTCATCATAAACGTAGAGAGCCAGCAATAAAAAGCAGGTGAAGCCCAGCGTAAGCCCGGTCATGTTGATAAAGGTAAACGCCTTGTTCTTACCCAGTTGTCGCAGGCTTACCTTAAAATAGTTTTTGTACATACCGAATGAGTTAGTTTGATAATTCGTTAGCGGTTTGAGAAATGCAGGCCTCACATATTTTATCACCCGCCAGGCGAACGCCCAGCTTGCCAGCCGCGGGTACGTTTCGGATTCCTTGCCGAACATCTCCGTCAGGTCGCCTTCAATCTCCTCGATATAGTCTTCGCGGCAGAACCAGCGAAGAAAGCGGAGAGGAAGTTGAGGGGGGATATGGATCGTGGTCTTTTTCAAATGGCTTTTTGTTGAGAAGTGGACGGTCGATCGTTTGCCGTCAGCGGGTGATCGTCACCGGCTACTGATCTGTTGCCTGCCGCTCATCCAAAAGAAATCTTCGGAATGCTTTTATACAGGCTGTTGCGCAGTGCGTATTGTTCGTCCAGCATACGTTTGCCGAGGGCC
This sequence comes from uncultured Ohtaekwangia sp., assembly GCA_964524935.1. Lineage (GTDB taxonomy): Bacteria > Bacteroidota > Bacteroidia > Cytophagales > Cyclobacteriaceae > ELB16-189. The sequence continues at coordinate 616,957 of CAZGFJ010000002.1, read as the reverse complement.
GTTACCACATAATACTTTTTGCGCCTGCCGCCACGGTCCTCGGTAATGCCGCCAAAGCGTGATTTCACAAAGCCTTTGTCTTCCATACGTTTTAGGGCTACGTGGATCGCGCTGATATTTAGTTTTTTTTCAAGCTTTTCTTCGAGGTTCTCGAGGATAGCAACGCCATACGCCTCGTCATGGAGGGCCGCGACCATGAGCAAAACGAGCTCTTCAAACTCCCCCAGGGAATGTTGTGCCATTTTTGATTGATTTACTTAACAAACGTGAAATAAATAAATTAGTTTCATGTTTGCTAAGTAAATAGGCGCTGCAGCGGAAAAATGCCCGGGATTACCACGAGCCGATTGATGACTCGGACGGTTTGGAAACAACCGGTGAAGCACCAGAACAACCGCCAAGAGTCGGCCCCTCAAATTCATTCCGTCTTTAAGCTCTCGACCGGGTTGGCGGTTGCTGCTTTAAAGGTTTGCAGGCTCACTGTCAGCATAGAGATGAGCGTCATCAAAAGCATTGGAATGAGAAACACCCAAACATTCAGCTCAATTCGAACCGCATAGCCTGATAGCCACTGGTTCATCAGCACGTACGCAAACGGTGCGGCCAGGATGGTTGCCACTAAAACCCATTTAACAAAGTCACGGGAGAGCAATTGAACGATCTCCGCAACCGAACCACCCAGCACCTTACGAATTCCGATTTCCTTTGTTCGCTGAAGAATGGTAAATGACGAAAGGCCGAATAATCCCAAGCAGGCAATCACAACGGCCAGGGTTGAAAAGGCAGCGACTACCTTTCCAAATTGGGCATCTGCCTGGTATTGCTGGTTATACCGCTCGTCCAGAAAGAAATAGCTGAACGGGCTGGAGGGAAACAGAATATCCCATTTGTTTTTAGTGTATTCAACAGCCTGTTTTACGTCATCGCCTTTGATCTTCAGAATGACATAGCTTGAAAAGCCGGAATAGTATCGCAGTATCATCGGAATCTGTTCTTCCTTGGGCGATCGTTGATAAAAGTCTTTGACCACACCAATCACCGTTGAATACCCCAGAGCACTCATCTGATACGTGATGTTTGAGCCAATGGCGTGCTGCGGAGATAAGAATCCGAGTGAGGCGCACGCCTCCTCATTGATGATAACTAAATTCTGATTGGACATCCCCACTTCGAAGTTTCTACCGGCTACCAGTTGCATTCCCAACGCGGGAATAAAATCAGCATCGATGGCATAGTGATAGTAGTTGAAGCTGCCTGTCGTCTTATCCCTGCCGACCTGAAAAATACTCTGCGTTGTACTGACCTCATTCATGCCTGCCCCTGGTATTGACTGCGCTTGGGAAATTATTTGAATAAATGGGCTACGGAGAAGTTCCGCCTTAAAACTGGAATACCTGTGTTGAAAAACAGAATCGGGCTGATCTTTGTCGGGCGCACGCAAAACAAGTGTTTGACTCGTATCCATTCCCAAATCGTGGCGTTGAAGGTAGTTAAGTTGGAGATAAACGGTTATCAATGACACCAGCAAGATCGTTGTGGCGGTAAACTGAAAAACAACAAGGCCATGGCGCAACGACAAGCCATGAACGGAGGACTTAAGTTTCCCCTTTAACACCGTCACCGGATTAAAAGATGACAAGACCATGGCTGGATAGCCTCCTGAAAAAATAATTCCAATGGCCAGCACCGCTAATAGCGAGTACCAAAATGACGCTTCTTGAAACATGTCTGTCACCGGCTGGCCTGACAAAACATTAAAATAGGGTAACCCGGTCTTTATGATTAATAATGCCACTACTACGGCCATCAAATTGATTAAAATGGACTCTGTAAGAAACTGCCCTGTCAATTGCAAACGGGTAGAACCCATTACTTTTCTGACTCCAACTTCCCGGGCGCGTTCGATGGCCTTGGCGGTGGATAAGTTAATATAATTAACCCAGGCCAATCCAATGATGAATACCGCTATCAGCAACAATGCATACACTGTCCGTGCGCTGCCGTTTACATCAGGTTCATAGGTCTTATTTGAGTACAGGTGTATGTCCTTGATCGGTTCGGCAGTAAAGCGATCATTACCAATCTCTTCTTTCAATGAAGCAGATAACTGCTTTAATTTCGTATTAAAATCATTGATGTTCGTGCCCGGAGACATTAACAAATAGGTAAACTCGTTATTCCCCGTTTCCCACGATTGATCCGTATAGTTTTCTTGAATGCTCGGGTAAGTTACGTGTGAGAGAAGAAAGTCAAACTTCAGATGGGTATTGGCCGGGATATCTTCGATCACGGCTATGACTTTGTAGACACCTCCCCGGGCTTCGAATGACTCATTGACCGCGTCTGTGCGGCCGAAATACTTTTGCGCTGTACGGGCTGTGACCACCGCTTCATTCGGTTTCGACAACGCGCCTCGCAGGCTGCCGTGCAAAAGCGCAAATGAGAAAATGCTAAATACGGATGAGTCGGCAAAGTAGCTCCTTTCTTCTAAAAATTTAGTTTCCCCAATTTTTACCCGGGTGTTGTCGTTATTCATCAACCGCACGAAATCAGTCACCTCCGGCATGGTTTCTTTGGCCAGTGGACCAATGGGAGCGTACGTTTCACAATCAGTCATCAGAAATTCCGTGCCTTTGTATAAGTCGAGGGTAACCCGGTAGATGTGGTCGGCATTTTTGTGAAAATCTTCATAACTTCTTTCAAGCCGCACGTAACCTACCAGTAACAAAAAGCAAGCGATACCCAATGCCAACCCGATGATGTTGATAAACGAATAGATTCTGTTTTTCAGCAGATTTCTCCAGCCGATTTTTACGTAGCTCTTGTACATACCATAGGTGTTTAAGTTGCCATATCCTTCTATAGGCCTGATGATACCCGGCCGGAACAGCAGCAGCACATCCCAGCAGAGAACCCAATCGGCCCTCCACTTTCCTTTCTCTTTTGCCCGCTGGCCATACTCCTCCAGCAAGTCGCCCTCAATGTGGTCAACCAACTCCGGGTGGCAGTACCAGCGGAAGAAGCGGAGCCAAAACACGGAAGGTTTTTGGTTCATTCCGACTTCAAACTTTGGTTAGGGTTAGCTCTTGCAGCCAATATTGCTTGCGAGCTAACCGTCACAAGTGCGATGCTCAAGGCCAGCGTTGCTACACCGATGAAGTACCACCACTGTAATTCAATTCTAAAAGCAAACGTATTCAGCCAGGACGCGGTAATCAGGTAACTCAACGGCAGGGCTATCACAACGGCAGCAATAACCACTTTTGCAAAATCATTCGACAGAAGATATACGATACCCATTTCACTGGAGCCCAATATTTTTCTGATTCCGATTTCTTTGATCCTTCTCTCAGCACTGAATGCAGCAAGTCCCAAAAGGCCGAGACAAGAGATTACAATGGTTGTCAATGCAAAGTAGCGCGAGAGAACAGATATCTTTTGCTCGTTGGCATACAACATACGGTAGGTCTCATCAAGGAATCTGTAGTCAAAAGGGTAGCCGGATGAAAACCTCGCGTACAGGTGCCCGATTTCTTCAATGACCTGCTTTTCAGCACCACCCTGAATTTTGACCACAAATTTGGGCATGATCGGATACACCCTGAAAAAACACGGTTTGATCTCCTCATGCAGCGATTCGAAATTAAAATCCTTTGCTATACCAACAATCGTACTCTCTTTTCCCCAGTATCGCACGGTTTTACCAATCGGATCTTTCAATCCCATTATCTGAATGGCCTTTTCATTTAGAACAATCTGACTTTCGGGATTAGCATTTTTGGTGGGTGAACGCCCCTCCTTAAATTCTATCCCGATCGTTTCGATAAAATCATAGCCAACCTCGAGATTTATAAAATCAACTTTCTGATCGGGCGATTTCCCATCCCAGTCTAGCCGGATATTGCCATTATCTCCCGTTAGGTTGTGATAGTATGTGCCCGCGTTGAGAACACCGGGAACCGCCATCAATTCTGAACGAAAAGCCTCGAGTTTACTGGATGGCTGGCCCTCCATGTCAAATGTGATTATGTTTTCCCTTTTGTAACCCAAGTTCTTGCTTTGTATATACTGCATTTGCTCATAGGCGATCACTACCGTTACAATCAAGATAATGGATATTGAGAACTGAAAAATCACCAATCCCTTGCGAACAACTACCTCAGTGATAGACGTATTGCGTCTCCCCTTTAAGACATTTGCAGGACTAAAGGCGGATAGATAGAACGCAGGATAACTTCCGGCCAAAAAGCTCGTCACTAAAAAAAAACAAACAAGACCTGCGATCATTGTAGTATCAGGCTTCAAGAAAAGACTCTTCCCGGTTATAGTATTGAATTGTGGAATAAGTACATAAACAAGACACACTGCTATAACGAGGGAACAGAATGTGACCAAGGCGGATTCACTGAGATATTGCCAGACCAAACTTTTTCGCCCAGCTCCCACTACCTTTTTGATCCCCACCTCTTTTCCCCTGCGAGAGGCTTTTGCGGTTGATAAATTCGTAAAGTTGATACAGGCAATTACCAAAATCAAAATCCCAACGATGGAGACAAGACGTACATAGAATATTCGGCCTCCGGCAGGCTTACCATTGTCGTAGTGTCCAAATAGATATCGATCTGAATATCGTTGGATGAATAGCGTGCTTTCGGAGTTGGGGTACTTGGCCTTTAAAACCTGATTGATTTTTTCATTTAAAGACTCCACATTGATGTCCCCTTTCAGGAGCAGAAAAGTGGATGGATCACTGTTACCCCAATCATTAATACTGGGACGGAGATATTGAAACAGATCATAAGTCAATAGTAAATCAAATTGATTTGTTGAATTGGCTGGAGTTGTCTCAAAGACACCGGTAATGTGATATTCCCCGGTAAACCGGTCATGATTCCAATCTACTGTTTTACCAATGATGTTTTCAGTTGTATGGAAAAGTTTTAGGGCAAGATTTTCTGAAATAGCAACTGCACTGCGGTCGGGTAGCAAGTTATTTCTATCTCCTTGCAAAATTGGGCAAGTAAACACGTTGAAATAATCCTTGCTGATAAATTGAGGATTTGCTTTCAAGAAGGTGTTCTCAAAGGAGATTATGCCGGGGCTTGAGAACCAATTCGGAGGAACGACTGTGGCGGCAAACTCCACCTCGGGAATTTCTTGGGCCAAGGCCGCAGCCAACAAACCCTGCGTGTGCTCAATTGTCTCTACACCGGTCGCGCTATTAACATTTTGCATCACCTGGTAAAGCCGACTGTCGTTGATGTTGAATTTGTTAATACTCAACTCATCAGCCACCCACAAATAAATGAACAGAGAGCAAGCCAATCCGGATGACAGACCAGTCAAATTAATTATGAAAGAAACTCTATGTCGATTAAAGTTTCTAATAGCGATTAGAACATTGTGCTGAATCATGTCAAACGAATTTAGCCTGTAGTGTAAGTTTGAAAAGTTTCTAAGAATCCCCGGCCGGAACAGCAGCAGCACATCCCAGCAGAGAACCCAATTGGCCATCCACTTTCCTTTCTCTTTTGCCCGCTGGCCATACTCCTCCAGCAAGTCACCCTCAATGTGGTCAACCAACTCCGGGTGGCAGTACCAACGGAAGAAGCGGAGCAGGAGGCGAGGGGGCTTCATCTTTGTGATTCGTATCGGCTTCGATAGCGGTGTTTGGCGTTACGTACACAACGCATGGCCGGCCGTTAGCGAACAACCATTAAGTCCAATGCCACCTTCGGGATGGCGCCCCAGAGCCCGTTGCGGGTTTCGCGGGTGTACTCCATGGCCTTTTTGCCCAGCGCTGTAATCTGAACGTATTTTTTGGGGCGCCCCATTCGCTCTGCGGTCGTCTCGCCATCGTGCGATTTGATATAGCCTTTGTCCTCCAACCGCACCAGGGCCGTGTGCATGGCGCCCATACTGACCTTCCGTTTTAGCCTGGTCTCAATCTCTTTCTTGATGGCCACGCCATAGGCCTCTTTGTATAAAATCGCTACCGTCAGCATCACGATTTCCTCAAACTCGCCCAACTGGTATTTTTTCATCCGCTCACTATTTTCCTAAATGTAGGAATAATCGTGCCAAATGAAAGAAAATGCGAAAACGGACTCTGCGCTTAGTGTGTCGGACCCTTCGTGTATCATTTATCAACACAGGCTGTCCGTAATCGAACGGAAGGGCTGTACCCTCAACCCAACCTTTTGCCCGCCACGGGTGTCCAAGCATGGAGAATGACGAGCTACCAAAACATACCCTTATGTTGACCCGGAAATGGATGATGGCTGTTTTGATTCTGGCCATCGGAACCGCCTGCGCGGAAGAGGAAAAGCCCGCATGCAACACCTTCGCCACCGTGCGCGACCTTACCGGCTTGGATGGGTGTGGGTTTGTATTTGAGATGGACGATGGTACGCGGCTGGAGCCCGTGCGAGTCTATCGCACGCTGGCGCGGGTTACCCAACCGGCTCCGTATAGCCCGCTCAAGGAATTTCCGTTGCGGGAGGGACAGCGCGTACGGTTGGCCTATCGGGAAGAACAGGCGTCCGCCAGCGTTTGCATGGTGGGCCCGTTGGTGTGGGTGACCTGTATCGAGGAAATCGCGGACGGTGGCTAACCGACATCTTCTACCTCATCCACCGCCATTTGTTTCTCGTACAGCTCGTAGTACAGGCCCTGTTTGTCGATCAATTGTTCGTGAGTGCCCTGCTCCGCTACCCGGCCATCCTGCAGCACAATAATTTTATTGGCCAGCTTGGCAGACGACACCCGGTGAGAGATGATGATGCTCGTGCGCCCTTGCATAATTTTCTTCATGCTGTTGAGAATGGTGTTCTCCGTCTTGGTGTCTACGGCCGACAGGGCATCATCCAAGATCAGGATTTTGGGTTCGCGTACAATGGCGCGGGCAATGGATACCCGTTGTTTTTGCCCACCCGATAAGGTAATGCCGCGCTCGCCTATGCGCGTGGCAAAGCCCTGCGGGAAGTCCATAATATTGCCGTACACATCGGCATCTTTGGCCGCCTGTAGGATCTTACTTTCCGTGGGCTGGTCCAACCCAAATCCAATGTTGTTGTAAATCGTATCGCTGAATAGAAACACATCCTGCGGCACCACGCCCAATTGCTGACGCAGATGAACCAGGTTATACTGCTGAATGGGGCGGTCATCCATTTTTACCGTGCCTTCCGTGGCATCGTACAAACGCGCCACCAGGTAGGAAACCGTGCTCTTTCCCGATCCGGTGCCCCCGATGATCGCCAACGACTCGCCCGGGTTGATCAAAAACGACACGTTTTTCAACGCATGGATGCCCGTATCCGGGTAGGTAAACGACACGTTGGCAAACTCTACTTTGCCTTGAATTTCATCCATCACGTTGTCGGTCGAAACCAGGTCTGTTTGGGTGCGCAAAAATTCATTGATGCGTTTTTGAGATGCCTCTGCGCGCTGCACCAGGCTGAACGTCCACCCCAGGGAGGCCACGGGCCACGTCAACAAATTGACATAAATGATAAACTCGGCAATGTTGCCAAACGTCAGCGAGCCGTTGATCACCTCCACGCTGCCCGCATATACCGTGAGCAACGTGCTGAGGCCAATCAATCCCATGATGAGTGGAAAAAACAACGCCTGTACCCGGGTGAGTTTGAGCGACTGCCGCTTGTACTCATTACTTTCCCTGGCAAAGTTGGCCACGCTGTCGTCTTCGCGCGTGAACGACTTCAGCACGCGAATGCCCGAAAACGCCTCCTGCACAAACGTGCTCAGGCGCGACTGGCTTTTCTGGATTTCCTCCGAACGATGTTCGATAATGTTATTAACGTAGAAGATACTAATCGACAAAATGGGCAGGGGAATAAGCGAATACCAGGTCAGTTTCGCGCTGATGCTGAACATGATCGGGATGAGGATGACAAACAACGTGACGAGTTGAAGCCCATACATGATGGACGGGCCGAGGTACATCCGCACGCGGCCCACATCTTCACTGATGCGGTTCATCAAATCGCCCGTGCTGTTTCTGCGATAAAAACTCAACGGCAGCGTTTGGTAGTGAGCATAAATGTCATTTTTCAGGTCATACTCCACCAGCCGACTCATCACAATCAATGTTTGCCGCACAAAATAGAGAAATACCCCCCGCAAGAGCGCCATGAGGAGGATGAGGGCCGCGTAAATAAAAATGCCGTGCGAAAAAATGGCAAAGAATTCAGGCTGAACGGAGGTGTCGTTGAGCGCACGGTTCAGGCGGATGTTTTCGGTCACAAGGTCAATGGCGTTGCGAACCATTTGCGCAGGCACGATTTGAAACAAGTTGGAGATAATGACAAAGATCAGCCCGAGGATCAGGTGCCATTTGTAGCGCAGCAAGTACGGATTGAGGTGGCGGAGTTCTTTCATTCAGAGACGGCAAAGGTAACGACCCCGGCCGTGAATAAAAACGAAGCGGGGCCGCAGAAGTTCCCGCACCTCATGTTATCTACGCGTTGTTTTCGCTATCTTTGTCACTCATTCGTTCTTTGGTATGCTCAACAGACGTACACTGCGCATCAAAATCATGCAAAGCCTTTTTGCCTTCGACCAATGCAAAGAGGCCAACTACCAACTGGCCCTGGATGCCATTGACGCGCGCTTTCAACCTGACCTCAATAGCATGGAGGTGCAGGACAAAGAGCTTCTCAAAAAACAGCGCAAAGCGGGCAAGGGCTATTTTGAAAAAAAATTTGATGACCCCCTCACCGAACCCACCGAAGATGAAACAGTCAACACCACAGTCGATCAGGCATTGGCCACCTACACCCAGCACGTGGCCAAAGACCAACAGTTTCTGCTGCGCAATCTGATCAGCGAGATACAAAAGCTCACCTCGCTGTATCATACCGTTTTACGCTTGCTGGTGTCGTTGGGTGAAGTGGCCGCAGCCGATAAGCGCGGCAGCCATGCCAACTTTGTCAGAAACAGAGTGCTTGCGTCCCTCGCACAAGATGAAAAGCTGAAAAAAGAGTGGACCAAAAGTGCCGAGACGCAAATCGAAGCCGAGCGTGTGCGCACGTGGTTCCGCGAAGTGCTCAAAGAAGATGCGGACTACCAAAAATTCATCGACAGCAAAAACCCGGATGTTGAGCAGCAGCAGACCATTCTCCGCCACATCGTTCGCAGACTCATCCTGGGCAAAACCATCATCAACGACTACTTTGAAGAAAGGGACTTGCGTTGGGCCGAAGACCGCGACATCATCAAAAGCCTGGTGGAAAAAACCATCAAGTCATTTGCCGATGGCAAGATTACCGAACAAAAGGTGTCCATCGATTGGGATGACGACCAGCGGTTTATCGAAAAGCTATTCACTGAAACGGCCCGCCTGGCCGATGAGTACAAGCAGCTTATTGCGCAAAACACGCGAAACTGGGAAGTAGACCGGTTGCCGCTGACGGACCGCGTGATCTTGGAGATGGCATTGGCCGAAATGCTGTTCTTCCAAAACATCCCCGTTAAGGTAACCATCAACGAGTATATTGAGTTGACCAAGGAGTACAGCACCCCAAAGAGCAAACAGTTCATCAATGGCATCCTGGATGTATTGGCCAAGAAGCTGCTGGACCAAGGGAAGATCAAAAAAAGCGGCCGGGGGCTGATTGACAATAAATAGATCAAGGGCGCACCAGACTGACTATCCTGTTTGCGTTTCAATGCCTATCTTTGAGTCGTTGAATCAGCAATTACGTTCGCCATGGGAAAAAAGTCCAACAACGCACTCATCACCTTTTTGGCAGGGGCTGCCGTGGGCGCCATTTTGGGGGTGCTGTACGCCCCCGACAAGGGCTCGGTGACCCGCGAAAAACTGTCGTTCCGGCTGGACAAATACAAAAAAATGCTCGAAGACTTTCTGAGCGACTTGGTGGAGGGCAAGGAAACCCCCCTGACCACCGAGGCCAAAGCCCAGGGCGACAAAGTGGTAAACGAGGCCAAAACCAAAGCCGAACGCCTCCTGGAAGACGTGGACGAGCTACTGGACCAACTGCGCGGCAACAAAAACAGTTAATCCTTTGTTAATCGGATCGTTAGGCTTGCGTGGCGTGGGTTACGCACCGTACTTTTGCCTGCATTCACACCGAAAAAACTAAGATTCGCCATGAAAATAACATCGCAACTCCTCACCATCGCAGTCGTAGCCTCGCTGGCCCTGGGCTGCAAAGATCGTGCAGCCGAAAAGCGCATAGCCGAACTGGAGAGCCGCCTGAGCCAAATGGAAGGCAACAAAGGCACCGCCAGCGCCAACCCGGTGACCACCCCCACACCGGCACCTGAGGAAAAGCCCGAAGGGCCCCTGCCGGTGGCGCAATTTGCGTCCGTAGATCATGACTTTGGCACCATCAACGAGGGGCAAAAAGTAAAGCATGTGTATAAGTTTAAGAACACAGGCGAGGCTCCGCTGATTATCCAAAGCGCGCAGCCGTCTTGCGGATGCACCGCCCCTAACTGGTCGCGCGAACCTATTCCGGTAGGAGGAGAAGGTTTTGTGGAAGCCGAATTTGACAGCCAGGGCAAACCGGGCGTGCAAAACAAGACCATCACGGTAACGGCCAATACCTGGCCCAAAACCACCACGCTGCGCTTTAAGGCGATGGTTACCGCCAAGCCTACGGGCGAGAACGGCCCCACCGCCAAGTAACAGCCACGCGAAACAGTATACAAGAAACCCGAGGAAATGCTCGGGTTTTTTTATGAGCCTACAGGTGTTTCAGGTCAGTATATTGATTGAGCAACCAGCCCGTGAGGCTGTATCGTTCGCGCGTAGCGGGCAACACTTCGTGCTCCAGCATATCGCTGCGAAAGCAAACAAGCCTTCCCCCCAGCGGCAAAACATCGCGGTGGCCTGACCCCACATACAAGCGCAACTGACCTCCATGCGCCTCTTCCCAGTCTTCGTTCAGATAACAAATCACGGATAACTTCCGATGGTCGTCTTTCTTGAATTGGTCGAGGTGGCGTTTATAAAAGGTGCCGACCGGATACACGGTCTGATGGATCTCAAAATCCTTCAGCCCTGCATAAAGCGTACGATTCAGGTGACCGATAAGGCTCCGCAGCCGATGGAGATACACCCCCATGGGTAAAGCCGCCTGCGCTGGATCAATCCATCGGATATAGTCACCGCGGATGGCTTCATTTACCTGGCGGTCGGTCTTTTGCCCAATGCCTGCCTGGCGAAAGTGTAACAAAGGGTTCGCGAACTCGTCTGTTTCGCGTATGGCGTGTACTTCAGGGCCGTTCAAAAAAGCATCCGCCACGGCATATCCCTGGCCGGCCAGGCCATCGGCAATCAAATCAAAGATGTCATTCATTTTTCTGGCTGCACAAAGGTATCTTTGTTTCCTCATGAAAACCATCAAAGCCGCAGCGTGGATTCTCTTGCTCTCGTTTCTCACTGCGGGCTGTGTCCCCGATCAGCGTATTGTCTTCAAGAATGTGCGCGACATCACGGTGGAGCCGGGCGCCCAGGGCGATCCGCTTGTGAAAGGGCTGGCCCACTTCCACAATCCCAATGCCGTGCGCATGAACCTGCGCGAAATCAACCTGGAAGTGTTTGTGGATGGAACGAAAGCCGCGCAGGTGGTGCAGCGCCCAAAAATAAAGATACCGGCCCGGGCCGACTTCTCGGTGCCCATCGAAATGCAATTGAGTCTGAAAGAACTTGGCTTGTTGGATACGCTGCGTAACCTGTTTGGTGGCAAAAAGTATCAGCTGCGCTACGTGGGCTATCTGCGCGTGCGCGTGCACGGAGTGGTGGTGAAAGTGCCGGTAGACTATAAAGACGAGCTCCGCTTGAAAATTTAACTTGCCCCGCCCGCTCACAATCTATTTCTTTACAGATGTGACGCTGGAACGGGAACTCCTTATTGCCCTGATATTGTTGGCCATTGCATTGGTATTCCAGATCATTGCCTATGCGCGCCTGCGCGAGCGAAACAAACTGGTGCGTCAGCAAAGCCTGGAGATACAACGCCAGATCGAAGAACTGGAGAAACGAAACAAAGCCCTGCAAGAGCTCAATGAAGAACGGGCAAAACTCATAGGCCTGGTGTCACACGATCTAAAAGGGCCCTTCAATCGCATTTTTGCGCTGGTCAACCTGATGCACATGTCGTATCCGGATGCCACAACGGACCAAAAAGAGTTCCTTGGAAAAATACAGCACATCTCGGCTGACGGGCTGGCCATGGTGCGCAACTTGTTGGACAAACGCAGGATTGAAGAACGCGGCATTGACCTGGTCCCCGAATCGATGAATCTGGCGGCCCAGGTGGCTGCATTTGTCAAAGGCTTCCAAACCGTGGCCGACAAGAAAGATATTAAACTACATGTGAGTGTGCCGGCCGAAGTTATCATAGAGGCGGATAAGCTCTACATCAACCGCATCATTGAAAACCTGCTGGGCAATGCGGTGAAGTTCTCGGAGAAAGGTAAAAATGTTTTTGTGAGCGTGTCCACCACCGACACGCACGTGGCGTTGGCGGTGCGCGATGAAGGGCCCGGCATCAGCCCCGAAGATCAAAAAAAGCTTTATCAGAACTATATGCGCCTATCGGCACGCCCTACCGGAGGCGAAAGCAGCACAGGATTAGGCCTTTCGATTGTCAAGGAGATTGTGGACAAAATGAACGGCACCATTCGCTGCGACAGCCGCGAGCATGAAGGGACTACATTTACCGTCTCCCTGCCGTTGGTGATGGAAGATGAGCCCGCTCAACGGTGAGCGCCATCTCAATCTCAATTAAACAGATAGTAATCGTCCTCTTTGCCCTCCAGCACGGCCACCAGCGAATCGATCACGTTTTCGTCTTTGATCACATAATCGCGCACACCTTTTTGGATAAACCCAAGCACCATGTTGCCATCGTCTAAGGCGCTGAGCATAATTACTTTCTGAGTGGGCGACACGCGCGGCTTGATGCGCTCATACATCTCAATGCCACTGATGCCGGGCAGTTTGTAATCTACGATGAAGGCCTCGGGCATGCGGCTGTTGGTAACGGCCAGGGCGTCCTCGGCCGTGTGAAACACGGTGACCTGATAGGACTTCTGCTCCAGCGCTTTTTTTACAAACGCGGCATAAATTTCATCGTCTTCAATCAAATAGATGGTCATTGCGCCCGGGCCGAGGAGGCAAATATACTAACCGCCCGTCAAAAACAGCTATGGGCGCGGCTAAACAAGCCATCCTATTCCTTCATCCATTCATACATCTGGTAGTGCTCGCCATTCATGCCCAATTTCTCGTACACACGCTGCGCGGCCTTGTTGGTTTTGTCGACATATAGGCGGATGCCTCGAAATCCGGGCTGTGAGAGCACCTGCTGTTGCAAATGAGCATACAACTGGCGATATACCCCCCTTCCACGGTAGTCGGGGGCGATGTATACGCTCTGAATCCAAAGTACCGTGCCATTGCGCCAGTCGCTCCACTCATAGGTGGTCATCAGGCAACCTACCACGTTGCCTTCGTCTTCGGCCACATAGTATTGCCCTTTGGACGTATCGGCAAAAAGAGCCTGCAGGCCCGCGCGCAGCACGGCTTCGTCCAGCGTCAGGCCTTCCGTCTCGCGGGCCATACTTTGTTGAAAGCCAATCAACCGGGGGAGGTCGTGTTCCGTTGCTTGCCGGATGTGCATAGCGGTTATAGCGCTTGCTTGATGTCGTTGATCAAATCATCGGCCTCCTCAATGCCTACCGACAGGCGCACGAGGCGGTTGGTGATGCCCTGCCTTTTGCGTTCGGCCTCGGGCATTTTGGCGTGCGATGTTTTGATGGGTTCGGTAATGGTGGACTCCACCCCGCCCAGGCTCACCGCCTTTTTGATGTACGTGAGTTTGCGTATGAACTTTTCGGTGTCGGTTTTGATGTCGAAGGAAAGCATGCCCCCAAAGCCTCCGGGCATTTGCCGCTTGGCCAGGGCATGGCCGGGATGACTTTTCAACCCTGGGTAATACACGCGGGCCACCTTGCGTTCAGCTTCCAGGAAGCGTGCAATTTTGAGCGCATTTTTATTCTGTTGTTGCACGCGCAGCACGATCGTCTTCAGGCTGCGCTCCACCAGCCAGCACGTGGAGGCATCCAAGCTGCCGCCAAAGTGCAGTGCACTGCCGGTGATCTTCTCGATGAGTTTGCGGGAGGCTACGGCCACTCCGCAGCAAAGATCGCTGTGGCCCCCTATGTATTTGGTGCCGCTGTGGGTAACGATGTCGATGCCAAAGTCGATAGGGTTTTGGTTGACGGGAGAGGCAAACGTGTTGTCGATGATGGTCACCAGCCCATGTTTTTTGGCGATGCGGGCCACCGCGGCCATGTCGGTGATGCGCAACAGCGGGTTGGAGGGCGTTTCGAGGTAGAGCACGCGCGTAGTGGGTCCGATGGCCCGTTCAAAGTTTTGCGGATCAAACGCATCCACCATGGTATAGGTAATGCCATATCGGTTAAGCTCGTGCAACGCGGCATGGTGGGTGCCCCCGTACAGTTCGCGCTGAAAAACGATGTGGTCGCCTGCGCGCAGCATAGCCATCATGCTGGTCATGATGGCGGCCATGCCGCTGCTGAACACCAAGGCCGCCTGGCCATGCTCCAACGCGGCCATCTTTTCGGCCACCGCCAGTTGATTGGGGGTGTTATAATAGCGAGGGTAGCGTACGAGCTCATCATACTCGTAGGCCGCGGAAGGATAAATGGGGTTTACGATGCCCCCGAACAGACGGTCGCCCGGAGACCCGATGTGGACGCTTTGTGTGAGTTTGGAAATCGATTTTGCCATGCCGGTCGGTTGTGTGCGAAAGATACATGGCGTGGGGCGTTTCCCATGGCGAATGTGCGCACCGGCCAACAAAAAATTTTGACCATAGACGCAAAATGGCTTCGCGGCACGAAAATGGCTTGGAAGAGCAGGGGTAAGTAGGCAATGTTGCGCGCCTCACCCTGCGGATGAACACCACGGGTGATTATTTTTGTGCGAACGCAAAACGCGAAGGAGATGGCAGCCGCGATTGACATGTGTGTGACCGATGATCATCCGCTTTTTCGGAAAGCGATCGTACGCCTGTTGCAAACCTTTCCGCGCATCGGTAAGCTACACGAAGCGGAAAACGGCAAGCAGTGCCTGGAAGTAGTGGCCGCCCACCCGATAGACATGGTGCTGCTGGACATGGAGATGCCCGTGATGAACGGGCTGGAAGCGGCCCGCGTGCTCGTGCGCGATTATCCCGACACCAAAATCATAGTGCTGACGATGCATGACAGCGAGGCCCACCTGCGCAAGATGTTGGAGATTGGCGTGCATTCTTTTTTGCTGAAAACCACCAGCCCGGAAGAACTGGAATCCGCCATCTATGCCGTGGTGGACCGTGACTTTTACCACAACGAGGTGATGATGTCGGCCATGCGCAAAACCTTTACGCAAAACGGCACAAAAGTGGTTTCAGAGGCTGACTTGAGCCCCCGCGAACTGGAAATCCTGCGGTTAATTTATGAAGACCTTTCGCTGAAAGAGATTGGCCAGCGCCTGCGGATATCCGAGCACACCGTGCACCGCCACAAACATAACCTGCAGCAGAAATTGGGCGTCAGCGGCACGGCCGGCCTTGTCAAATGGGCCCTGCAGCAGGGTGTGGTATTGTAAAAAACCGGAAACCGCCCCCTCACGATTTCGTGATTTTTGACCGCAATTTTCGTGAGGCCATTGACCCAAAAACGCATGGCGGATGAACGAAAACCGCGAAATCTGCTCAAAAAACGCCTTGCTCCATCGGATTAGTATACTACTGCCCCTTCCTAAGCTTGCACACTCCGCCCCGGTATTTGCATCGCGGCTGCATCTTTCCGACAGGTTTAGGTTTAAGAGTTGTTTTAACACCCCAGCAGTTGAGAGTATTGGTAGCACACTGGCATGCTCGCACACGCGAAGAGACGGAGCGAATGGTACGGGAAAAGTTTGTGGCTTCCGTCAGCGCGGTTGACCACGGCTTAGAGGCCGTTTTTAGGGTTCAGGCCGAAGCCTTTGATCTGATCCTTTGCGGCATGGAGCTGCCGGTGGTTACCGGTTTTGAGATCGTGCGCACCATGCGCCACTATCCGGCCAACAAATACACTCCGGCCATTGTGATGGCCAATGTGTTTGACCAGCGCCACATCAACCTGGCCGATCAGTTGAAGCGTTGCCGCATGGCGAACGTGCTCACACTGACCTACGAAATCAACAGCATGGCCGAACATCCGCGCAAGCAAAGCTACATGAGCCGACCGCCTTTTCATGCGTGGAATGGTCCGATCCCCTTGTTTGGTTAACGTTTTTCTTCCCCTACGTCTGCTGGTTGATGCGCGCGGGTAGCCGCTGACGTGTCATCCAGGTTGCACCCGTTGGTCCTGGTTGGAAAAATGCGGTATCTTCCCTGCTTAAATATGTCTATAGAGTCATGGCAGATCAACTTAGGCCTACCGATGGCCAGGCTATCGGTAAGGCGCAGGCAAAAGCATGGATTGATGCGTACAAAAAAAATCACCCTAATCAGGTGTGGGCGCAATTTTATGGCAGCGACCATTTATACGCCATACTAAAGCAATCCGATTGTGTGGGTATCCGAATTTACAGCACCCATGGCGATGGCGACAAAAACCAATTGGTGCTGGTGGGGGCGCGGGCCGATGGTACCAACATTTGGCCGAAGGGCGATGACCCGGATGATGGCAGTATGATCATTCTGGATTTCGGTCCACCTTGCCCCCCGTTTTGTGATCCAAACGACTAATGAGTCTTTCAACATTTTCGTTATTGTCTACGATACAGGGCTACCTACCCGTAGCTCTGTTTCTTCTTGCCCTCTTTCGGTGGAAAAAAATCTCATATGTAAGCCGGGTTACAGCCTGGTATCTGATTTCCTGCAGTGCCGCTCATTTCCTGGTCGTTTACATCCACTCACTAAAAGTGACTAAAAACGGAAACAACGTCACCGGAAATTTATTCACGTTTATTGAGGTCGCTTTTCTTCTTGGTATTTTGGCATTGGCCTTTAACTCAAAAAGGGCGACACATGTTATTGTTGTAATCACGATCTTTTTCTGGGTAGCGGGTGTTTTAAACATCGTTTTTTTTCAACCCATTTCCACCATTAACTCCAACACATTAGCTCTTGGCAATATCCTGTTAATGGGAGCTTCTATTGGGTATTTTTATTCGTTACTGCACCACTTACCTACCCAAAACCTAACACAGTACCCTATGTTTTGGATGGCCACAGCCGTTCTTATTTACTCTGCCGGGTCGTTTATTGCCTACGTAGTTACAGAGTATATGGTTGTTTTGATGCAGAATGAATTCCTCTATGTTTGGTCGTTCAAGAACCTGCTGCGGTCCCTGTTTTTTTTGCTCATCGGTTGGGGTATTTTAAAAGATAACGAGGGCCGCGCGGCTCGGGGCTAGGCGACATTTTTACTTTTTTTTGCCATTTGTGGCCTTTCCGGTAATATCTTGGTGCCGGATATGAATACCACCAGCAATGCCACCATTCTGATCGCCACGGGTACTGCGGGCATGATGCTGTTGGCCATCGCCATCATTGTGTTTGTCTTCCATTATCAGAAAAAAATGCTGGAGCAGAAGCTGGTGCGCCAACAAATGGAGGCCACCTACCAGCGCGAGATGTTGTTGCGCGAGATGGAAGCACAGGAGTCGGAGCGCTCGCGCATTTCCAAAGAACTGCATGACAGCGTGGGGGTCATGGTGCAGTCCATCCTCACCAACGTACAATCGCTGGGTACACAAATCGCAACCGATATCGTACAAGACATCACACAAGCCGTACACGAAACACACCAGACGGTTCGCGATGCCGCCTTCGATCTGATGCCCGCCTCGCTGCAACGCTTCGGGTTGTCTGCAGCTTTGTCCGATCTCATCGCGCGCCTTTCCAAACGCAGCACCACCACGCTCACATTTTTAACATCGGGCGCGGAGGTGCCCTTGTCGGACCACCAACGGTTGTTATTGTTCCGCATGGCACAGGAGGCCCTGGCAAATGCCCTGAAGCATGCACACGCCACGCACATTGAAATTCAACTCAACTACTCACCCACGCGGTTGGAAATGTCCATCGCGGACGATGGAGTGGGTATCAATCTACCCGAAGCGGAGAAAAAAAACGGTCTCGGTTTATTCAACCTGCGCACGCGCGCTCAGATGATCATGGCCGAAATTGTTTTTTTGCCGTGCACCCCCAGGGGAACCTGTGTAACGGTCTACTTGCCGCTGTCTCATGGATAAGAAAATCTCTGTTTGCATCACCGATGATCATCGGCTTTTTCGAAAAGCCATGGTGCGCCTGCTGGCCACCTTTGCCCGCGTGGGTGATGTGGTTGAGGCGAGCGATGGAAGAGAATGTTTACAACAAGTAGCCCTGCACAAACCAGATGTAGTGCTGTTAGACCTTGAAATGCCCGTTCTTAACGGGTTGGATACCACCCGCCTGCTCGTTCACGACTTCCCTCAAACCAAGATCATCGCACTGACCATGCACGACAGCGAGGCATACCTGAAACATTTACTCGACCTGGGCGTGCACTCCTTCCTGCTGAAAACCACCGACCCCAAAGAACTCGAAACGGCCATCGAGGCGGTGGTTGAGCGTGACTTTTACCACAACGATCTCATCGTTTCCGCCATGCGCAGAGCGTATGTCCAAAACCGGAAGATGCATCAGGCGCTGGCCGACTTTGAAATCACCGAACGCGAAACGCAGATCTTGCGGTTGTTGTTTGACGACATCCCCCAGAAAGAAATTGCCGCTCGGCTCCGGGTGTCCGAGCACACCGTCCATCGCCACAAGCACAACCTGCAGCAAAAACTGAAAGTCAACGGCACCATTGGCCTCATCAAATGGGCCTTACAAAAAGGAATTATCAGCTAATCACACAGCCCACCACTGGCATTTTTCGTGACAGGTGCCGCATTTTTCGTGAGTAACTGGCAGGAAGTGCCCAAAAACCAAGCACAAATCCAGGCTGAACGGAAAAGGAGGCCCGTTTTGCGCTGTTTCGGCACCTTTTACTAGTCCGACATCCGCTGCGGGCTGCACCCGCGCTTGTGATACGCCCGCCATTGACTACATTTATCATGTCGGTGATAAAAAAGGCCTGCGCAGTATGAATGCATCACCGGCCACTCATTGATCAGGCGAAGAGCTTAGCCGATCGCCTAAACCTAACCACCTCTGCCGTGAAGCTGCGCGAATTGGCCTGCTATTTCCTCCCCTTGCCGTGGTTCTGTGGTGCAGGTATGCGTACGCACGTGTCGCTGCACCTTGGTGGCATACGTGCGCGTGATCGATCGTGCAACCGTGTTTCGGGCAGCACCCCCACGCCCGTTCACCTAAACAAAAAATAAACTGCTATGCTGATCTCCCTGAAACAACTCGAACGAGAAACCAATCGCGAAACGGAGCCAAAAACTTCCGCGGCTGAAGGTACAGAGAAGCAACCTCACGTACCGTCATTGCCCAAGGGCAACGTATTGGGCGCGGATGTGCGCCTTGAAAAGCGCAAAGAAATGATCCGGGCCGTCCGGTTTGAGCCGGAAGACTTTGCCTATGAACGCGCCATCGGCCGAAACGACTCGCTCTTCAGCAACTTTGCCGAACTCATCGCGCTTACCAAGCGCAAGGTGGGCCGCATCGTCATCAAAGAAGAAGGCGAAGTAAAAGGCTATGGCACGGGCTTTATGGTATCGCCCTCCCTGTTACTCACCAACTGGCACGTTTTCAAAACCCGGGAGCTGGCAGCCGAGAGCGAAGTGTATTTCTTTTATGAATACAACAATCTGGGACGTCCGGTCAGTCCGGCTGTTTTCCGATTTGACACCACGCAGTTTTACACTCACCAGGCGTTGGACTACTGCCTGGTGGCCGTGCAGCCCACCGATGTAACCGGCCACACACCCTTACGCAGCATCGGTTACCTGTTTCTCGATAAAACCCTCGGCAAAATTGGCGAACAAGGCGTGGAACGACTCAACATCATTCACCATCCGCAGGGCGACTATAAACAGATTTCCATTCGCGAAAACACGTTTGTCGACATCAACGAAACGAAGATATTTTACGAAACGGACACCGCCCCGGGTAGCAGCGGCAGCCCCGTGTTCAACGATCAATGGCAGGTAGTGGGACTTCACCATCGCAGCGTAGCCAAAATGGCCCCGGATGGCAGCACCTACATCGACAAAGACAATCAACCTATACCCGTAGCCAACGGCAAGATCGATGCCTCCAAAATTGTCTGGCTCAAAAATGAAGGCGTGCGCATCAGTGTCATCCTCCAGCACATCGCAGCCGAGCACCCGGACAAAGAAGTGATCAAACAAATCTCTGTTCGCCCTCCGGATGAGGTGATCTCTTTCTCGGTGGACCACCAACTTGTAACTCCTATCCACGAAAACACTCCCCCCATGGAATCCGACAAAAACATTGTCATCAGTGTGCCACCATCCGCGCTTGCCAGCGAAACAACGCTCGACATCAGCTTAACCAGGCGCGGCATTACCGAGAAGGCGCTGGCTCCGCCCGCAACTCATCGCGAAGCGGAGTCGGACTGGCTGAATGAAATCAGCAAGGCCAACAAAGAGCAAGACCAGGACTTCAGTTTGTGCCGTGGCTATCAGTCCGATTTTCTGGGGATTGATGTGCCGCTGCCCCAACCTCAAAAAAGCATCCAAAAGCAAATGGCTCGCCTGAAAGACCAAAGTATGGAGTTAAAATACTTTCACTACAGTGTGCTCTTTAATGCGGTGCGTAAGATGCCGCTGATCAGTGCGGTCAATGTGGAGGGAGATGCAACCAAACGACTGGACAACAGCAAGCGCAAAGACGACTGGCTGCGCGACAAACGTATCGACATCGAGTGCCAGCTTACCGACAAGTTTTACAGTAAATCAGGGTTTGACAAAGGACACATGGGACGCTTTGAAGATGCGAACTGGGATACGACCGAAGAAAAGGCGCTGCGCAATGGAATCTATACGTGCTTTTATACGAATGCATGCCCCCAAGTGCCGGGTATCAATCGCCAGGGAGATAACCTCTGGGGAAAGCTGGAGCGGGCAATACTGGAGAAGGGCGTTAAGGACGAAACAGGCAAGCACGCGCGGGTGAGTGTTTTCAACGGCCCCATTTTTGATGATGACAAAGACCGCGTGCGCATGGGCGTGGCGGTGCCCATGCAGTTTTACAAGATTGTGCTGTGGCTGAACGATGCCCACAAACTCAGGGCCACGGGCTTCAAACTGTCGCAGGAAACGCTGGTTACCGATGACCAATTTGACGAGTCCGTCATGTTGGGCGAAGAGGCGATAGATATTGACAAGCTGGTTGCCTACAAGAAGTACCAGTGCAGCATCAAAAAACTCGGATCATTAACCAAGATTGATTTCTCGCACCTTGAAAAGTACGATACCTACAAATCAACCGGAGGTAATGACGAGACGGCCTTGAACGACATTGAATCACTGATATTGTAATGAACAGTTCAATAGAAACTCAATCATCTACCTTCAGCCCGTTCGAATCGATCGGGTTGTGCTTGAGTGGTGGTGGCTATCGCGCTTCGGCATTTGCGTTAGGCGTGCTTTCGTATTTGCACCGGATTGAGTTTAAAGAAAAACCATTACTCCAACAGGTAGATGCCCTGAGCACCGTAAGTGGTGGCACGCTTACCGGCATAGCCTATGCGGTTGCGGAGGCCTGTTTGCCAACAGGCCGCTGCACTGTGCGGAATTAAATGCAATGAAGACGCAGGTGATTGGGAGAATGCGGTCTCCTTTCTCCGAAAAAATATCTGAGCGCACACCTTTGGTGGGGCACTCAAAAAAACAGGCAGACGTATTACCGCTTCGTCACTGGATTTGTTGAAGAATTTCATAGTCAACCCAAACCTACAGCTATCCCATGAAAACCCTACCGTCTCTTTCTCTTTTTTGCTGCTTGCTAGCCGCGGGTAACCCGGCAATGGCACAGGTATCCTGCCGTGAGGAAAATACTTTCAGCATTGATTTGACGACCTTATTCGAGTTGGCTGGTTTAAATGCATCGTCTTCGGGGTCAAAGTATACAAAGCAATGCACGTATGCTCTTGAAGGTCTCGCTCAACCACCAACCCACGGGGGCGGAAGTAATTATGCCTCCTGTTCTAATTGGGTCGCCCAAAAACAACTTGAGCAGCTCGATCTCGGGGTACTCAATGCCTTAATGGCAACTCATAACAAAGCAACATCAATCGGTTCGGAAAAACTTCAACTGGAGAATCGGTTCGCATACAGCTCCTGGTCTTTGGCTAACCGATCGATGAATGCGTACCAACAGTTGAGTATTTATGTCCTGGGGAAAAGGCTACCACTACCCCCTCATACGTTTCAGGTAGATTTCGAACGTAATACCAGTTGGAATTTAAACGAGGCCCGCTGGCAGTCCGAGAATTATGCGTTTTCGCTATCGGTTCCAGTGCCTATTCCGGGGAGCTCAAAAAATGTTGAGGTTGGGCTTGCCGCCACATATGATGACTTCAGTTCGACAGCTAAAAACAGAGGTGATTTCTACAACGCTCTTCGAACGTATACTTCTACTTTTCCTGGTTTTCAGCAGGATTGGCAGCAGTATCCCGCTCGCACAGTTGTTAACTCAAACTACTGGAGCAATTATGGGCTTAGTAACAGTTGGTCGTTATTTGTTCAAACGCCCTGGGTTGGTATCGACTATGGGTTGGCCTCTGCTAAATTGAGATTTGTACTTGACGCCACCGTGCAGGGCGATTTCAGATATCAAGAAGAGTATCATTGGATCAATCCAGACGACAAAAAGAAGTGCCCAGCCTACACCTTAACAACCCGTCATATTCCATCGTTACAAACCGTCTTATCAGGCTCGGGCAAAATAAAGGTGAAATATAAACTGGCGTGGTTTGAAAAGACTAAATCATACAAAGTCTTTGGAGAAGCAATCGAGTCGCCCATGATCCAGTATCCTGTCCCCGGAATATCTGTGTCAATACCTACACTTGATAATGATCCCGATGGAAATTGTGGTTTAGAGCCCTGCAGAGAAGGAAATACTCCAGGCGTTCCAATTCCAGCCGTGCCATATCTAAACTCCCCTCCACCGGCCGATCCACAACACGGACCCTTGGATATGTCGTCATGGGCGGCAGATGTAACCAGCGAAGTAGAGAAGAGATATTTCATTTGCGATGGTAACAAACGCGAATGGATTATCAGTAAGGACAAAGAGATCAGACGGCTAGAAGAATTAGTTAAAAAGCGGCAACTGACTCGGGCGGAGGCTGCCAAGCTTATTGAAATGTACTTGAGGCAGCATGTTTTTCTTTGCGAACGAACCTGTGAGGGCATTTGTATACTTGTTGAGACGGAGGAAGAGAAAGCAATAGTCAAATAATAGGTTTGCCACTACGGTACGTATTCAAACTGATACTCCTGGTAAAATAGGGATGTTCGCGTAGAATTGTCTGTCCCGGTGGGATAAGGTAGGGATCTGACAACAAAACACTAACTAAAGAAAACGGAGTAAGCCGAAAATCCGAAGAAGAGTAGGCGCTACGAAAGACTTTATGAAAAAAATCCCATTTTTCCTTAGAAGTATCACGATTCTTATTACAGCATTTATTGCCAGCGATTGCACTGCCCCGGAAAAACCTGCATTCTGGACATCTCTTCAATCTGACGACTGCGCTATTGAAAAAAACCAATTATTGTTGAAGAGATCAGATTTTATAGCAGCTTTCAGTGATGCGTATGTTTTACAGCAAACGGATACACTCCTGAATAATTTTACACCATTCTACTGGGTTGAGCCAATGGGTTTTGCCGGTGAACAAGGATTTTCCCTCTTTAAAAGATGTATTCCCCCTTCAGGCCTGTATACCTGCTGGCCGAGCGACAATGGTTTCTGTGTTTGCGAGGAATTTCCAAAACCTGAACCGTCATCTCCAGATAGTCTCGAGTTCAAACCGTCACCTTGTAAATTGACGTTCAATGAAAGAGGCAAGTTTACCTGCGCTGGCAATTGCAAGACTGGCTCATGCACAATGCTTGTTAAGACCGACAGTAAAAAGCAAATTTGGGAGATTGGCTGTGCTTGCTTAGTACAACTGCCGGAGAAGTACCAATTAAAAAATTCCTTTCAGAGCGTACTCTATCCATGACTAAATGAAGAAATGTCATTTTTGATTTTTATTGACGGAGTGGGCCGAAAATCCGGAGAAGAGTAGGCAAGAAAAACAAGTCTATGACAGGATCAGTAGCAATAGATGTAGCCATTGGTTTGGTATTCGTGTATCTTCTTTACAGTTTATTTGCAACCATTATTTGCGAAATAGTTGCAAACTACCTGGGGTTAAGAGCAAGAAACTTGCGGGAAACAATTATCCGGCTGTTGGAGGATGATTCCAATTCTACCCGATGGAAGGCGTTTAGTGTTTTCCAAAATTTTTATTCCTCTCTTAAAAATTTATTCTCGCGGCCAGGAGGAAAATTCGTAAAGTCATTCTACGAACAGGCTACGATTAAATATCTGGCGCGCAATAATTTTTTTAGCAGCCCATCTTACATCAGTCCTGCAAATTTTTCAAAAGCACTGATCGAGATATTCAGAGAAAAAGGTAGTAACGCTCCTGATCAAACCGATGTTGAGATGATTAAGGCCGCATTAGAGGCTAAAGATTGGATTGATAACCAAACGCGGCTTCATATCCTCTCCCTGCTAAAAGATGCAAATAACGATCTCGTAAAATTTAGAATTCTTTTGGAGCGATGGTACGATAGTACCATGGAGCGAGCCATCGGATGGTATAAGCAGAAAATACAGGTTGTATTGCTCATTATTGGCCTTTTCATAGCGATCTCGTTTAATGTAAACACCTTTCATGTAGTGAATATTCTATCAAAAGATGATACTGCGAGAGAGCAACTGGTAAAAATGGCTACTGGATACATCGAGCAACACAAAGAAGCGATTAAAAATGGAGATACTACTGCCTATAGCAAGGAGAGATTAGACTCATTGCTGGACGTTAAGAAACAATTGGATAAAGACATAGCCTCCGCTAATTCGATTATGGGACTTGGTTGGCCTCCCGACTCGGTTGAACTTGCCCACCCCTCGAAAGCAGCCGCCCTTAGCGGTAACCGAATTGAATTTTTTACAGCATCTACCTGCTCGCGACAGGTTTTGGTGTTGGTGCCATCAGGATTATCAGAAAAAACAGCTCGGTCGTTCCTGAATTTCAATTCACATGGTAAGCTTATCGGATTGAACAAATCTAAAACCAAGGCAAAGTTTAACCGGTGGAACTTCTTTTGGGCGAGCGTGAAGCATAACTTTTGGGGCTACCTGATTACCGCGTTGGCTATTTCATTAGGTTCACCTTTTTGGTTTGACTTGTTGAATAAGTTAGTTCAAATAAGGGGTTCAATTAGGCAGCCTGTAAATGTTCAGAATACAACTGAGAGTGATCCAAATCAAAAAATTGATCCACTACTAATAAAAGGTTAGTATGAAAGTTACAGTTAAGGATTACTTGAATGTGAGAGTAGGAAAGCCAAGCGTTAATGCTCCTTGCCATCAGTATATAGCTCCAGGAAGCGAAATTGAAATAGATGGAAATCAGTATATAGGTGACAAGTATGAGGGTATTGATACTTGGGTAAAAGATCTGGTCGGTAATTATTATTGGAGTGGAGGTATAAATAGAATATTACCAGTTCCATATCCAACCTGGATTACCGACTTTGGAATCGATGAAATTTGGAAGAGCTCTACTGGATCTCAGGTGTCTGTAATATTGCTTGACTCTGGTATCGATGAGAGAACACCTGACATAAAAGATGTGCAAATTGAAAAAATTTCTGTTGTTGGTGATCAAGGTACGGACACATATGGACATGGTTCATTGATGGCATCGATCATTGCCGGCAATGGAAGTAATATTTATGGAGTTGCCCCTCAGGTAAAAATTTACTCAATAAAAATTACTAAGGATTCTAAATTGGCCACTCGAGAATTGGTCGAGGGACTGCTTCAGGCTGATCGCTTGATTGCTGAAACGCGAAACTCTTCCGGACATGTGCCTTTTATTGTTAACTGTAGTCTTGCTTACTATCCCCTTGATAGACGCGAGGCTAATTTCATAATGGAAGGAATTTCCAGGCTTTTGGCATATCAAAATGTTTTAGTTTGTGCCGCAGTTGGAAATGATTTTTGGTCAGACCTGTCAAAGGCTCCATTACCTGCCTCAATCAATGATGTCATTTCAGTTGATGGCATGATGAAATTGAACGGCACTTATGTTAGATTACTATCCTCCAATTATTGGCCAGGAATTACACTTACTGCTCCGGCAGATTTTCCTGTTGAGTCATTTACACAACAATTTTCACGCAAACTTGAGCCGCAAGGAAGTTCCCACGCATGTGCATTCACTACCGGTATCATGGCACTTTTTATAGCAAAAGCAATTAAATTATCTAAACCATTCAACCACCAAATAGCGAAAGAAGCAATAACTAAAAGTACTTATGTCATGCATACAGGGCAGAAGTCATCAAACTTCCTTTATAAAGAAAATCTAGTAAAAACGTTTATTCAAACATAACTTTACAACTATGAAACAATTAATCCTGATTACTTTTGTTTTGACCTTTCTTTTTGCTTCCAACAACCTAAGAGGTCAAATTCTTTTCGATCTAAGTGATTCCAAGACTACTACGGAAACAATTGAGATTAAGACCAACCCCGTAATACAGTTTAAGAATCTTATATCTGGGGGGTCTTATACATTTGAAATAAACTTGAGTGAAGAGGAAGTACCGCGATTTAATTACAGTTCACTTGCTGGTTCACCTTGCACCATGGATCCTACGAACACAGCACTCTTAGCCGCGATAGTCGCACTAAAAGCAGAGACTAAAGAATCAAACATGCCTGACAAAATTAAAAGTGTAATATCTGAAAGGGATAAATTAGACAAGATTAAGTATGCCGATTGTATAAAATATGCCAACGATTTGATTAACACGACCACCTATGTAAAAAGTCTTCAATTTGAATTGAGAAACAATCAGACAATCACAGTTAAAGTGACGGGAAATGGATCTACATGGACTAAAATTTTTAAAACTGCTGAAAAGAGTCCATGGCTAATTCACTATGGCTTTACACACCAGCCTAATGTTGTCAGTAAATACGAACAATACTATGCTGATCCAATCGGCAAAACAGATTCATTTTACGTAGCTAAGAAAAATACCAGTGCAACAAAATTCTGGGAGAATATAAGCCCTACAATTATGTTCACTTATCCATTTGGGAAAAAAAGACATGATGTTGAATTAGGTTTTACAGCCATAGCATCCACTAACTTTAGTTCATTTTCAGGTGGGTTTGGTTTTTCTGCAATAGTTGGAACTAATGTTATTGTTGGTACTGGAGTAAATTTTAGCCAAAAGTATGTACTTAAGGGCGAGTATAAAACAGATGGGACACAGGTCATTAGAGAGAACCTGGCTTTTGACCAACTGCATGAGAAAAAATGGGGACCTGAAATTTACCTAACTCTTGGATTCCGATTTGATAAAAACCCTTTTTCAGGAGAATCCGATAAAGAAACTAAAAAATGAACGTAAACGGACAGACTACAAAAAATCTAAAAGGACTATCTGAAACAGGCATGGGCTTTCAAATTGTCAAAAGTGACGAACAATTCTATGCAGTGTTTAACTGTATTCGTGCTATTGAAATCAACTCCGATTTATTGATTCAGCAAGACCTAAAAGATGAGGTAGAGAGTGATGAAATAAAAATTCTAAATCCTCAATTGATAACCAGTTCTGAATTTTCTCTCCTTGGGTTGCACGGAGCCATTAACCCCCAATATGCAGGCGGGACAGGCTCATTTCCGCTAATCAAAAGGTATCTACTACCGGCTGATACAATTTTTATAGAATTATCGCTCAGGGACCAAATGATTTTAGATACGATGCATCAAAAATGGAGCTATCTAAGGGAACTTACTTAACTACTGCGTTAGATAAAATTTATGCCAATACCGGATTTGCTGTAGTAGGTCGGTATGCTTTACCCGTACCATTGCCAGCAACCTATTGCATCCAGTATGAAGTTCCTAAAGGCACGCAACTAAAGGCCGGCACAGTGGCCCCTAATTTTGGGCAAGCAGGTGGTGGTGTTGAAGTCTTACTCAATGATGATACTGTCAACGTAAAATTGATTGGGCTTCACGTGTTGCCAGACTTTTAACACGATTTATTAAGTAATTCAATTTATATGCTGTGCACCCTTATCCCCTCCCGCAAAGCCCCTTTACCCAAGCGTGCAGACTATCTATGGCGCTACTTTGATATCCACAAGTTCATCCACTTGTTGCAAAACAAGACCATTCGTTTCACACGCATGGATTTGTTTGAAGATCCGCAAGAGGGCATACCTCTGAGTGCGTTTGTTACACATGCCGAAAAGATGAATCTTCAATTGATTGACAACAAACCCATTGGTGAATTAATTTTGGATGATAGTCCACTCAATGATGCCCCACTGATGCGCAAAGAATTGAACACTATCAATGCCATTCAAAAATCGTCCTTTCTCACGTGCTGGTTTGCAGAGCAGAGAGAGTCTGTAGCCATGTGGAATCTATATTCTAATGATGATGGTGTGGCTGTAAAAATTCCATTCGGCAAACTTAGCCGTCAACTCAAAACGGAAAAAGATAATAACATTTCGGCCTATTACGGTGGTCGCCTCGTGTATCAGGATTTTAAGAACATTTACAATAGCACAACGGATAAGAAAGTTGGCAAAGTGGCTTTACGCAAAGATCACAGTTTTTCTCATGAAAGCGAGTTCCGTTTTGTTGTTCGCACAAAAGATCACCACTTGGCGATTGCGGGAATCGACTCACATCCCTTGAGCCTCAAAAATTTGGGTATGCAAGTGATCTGCCATCCTCGTATGGCCACCTGGAAAAAGAAAAACGTTCAAAATCTATTGGCAGATGCAGGATTACCCAATGCGTGGCAACAATCTTCAATACGGTTGAGATGATGTTGCGTTAACCAATAATTAGTATATGACTTAGCCTCATAGACGTTCTTCACGAGCGAGCGAGGTGATTGAAGAAGGCAGGTGATTGCAGGTTGTTGAAGTTGAGGGTGAAGGATGGCTGGATATAGAAAAGATAGTGCGCATGTTGGTGAAGAACACCAACATGGGCAAAGGAGAATGATTTCTCGCACCTTGAAAAGCACGATACCTACAAATCAACCGGAGGTAATGACGAGACGGCCTTGAACGACATTGAATCACTGATATTGTAATGAACAGTTCAATAGAAACTCAATCATCTACCTTCAGCCCGTTCGAATCGATCGGGTTGTGCTTGAGTGGTGGTGGCTATCGCGCTTCGGCATTTGCGTTAGGCGTGCTTTCGTATTTGCACCGGATTGAGTTTAAAGAAAAACCATTACTCCAACAGGTAGATGCCCTGAGCACCGTAAGTGGTGGCACGCTTACCGGCATAGCCTATGCGGTTGCGGAGGCAAACGGGATAACGTTCCGTCAGTTTCACAAAAGGTTCTATCAATTTCTGCAAGACGATAAGTTAATAGAAACAGCCATTGGTATTTTAAAAAACGATGAGCTGTGGAAAACCAATCACAAAAAGCGATCGTTGATCAACGCCTTTGCATTGGCCTATGAGCAATTACTTGTGCAGGGAACGTTCAATCTGTTTGATCAAGAGTCAACTTCGCACCTCAAGCAGGTGTGCTTTAATGCCACCGACTTCTCGTTCGGGCTTGCCTTTCGGTTTCAGAACACGGGCCTGTTTGCCAACAGGCCGCTGCACTGTGCGGAATTAAATGCAATGAAGACGCAGGTAAAGGTGGCCGATGCGGTGGCTTCCTCTTCCTGTTTTCCGCTTGGCTTCGAGCCCATGGTTTTTCCTGACGACTATTTTGCCGATCACCACGCAGCCGACTACAAAGCACTGAAGAGCCGCGATCCGTTTGTGCAAGGTGTGGGTGTAATGGATGGCGGCATTGTCGACAACCAGGGCATTGGCAGCATGATCAATATGGGCGAATCAACAAAGCGAAAAAGAAAACCGGATTTGATTCTCGTGAATGATGTAGGCAGCTACCACATGCAACCGTGGGTGCCCGGCAGCGGCATGGCCGAAAAGAAAAAATCACTGAAAGAAAGCGTTCTTGAGTTATTGAAGTTCCTGAGTTGGCGTTGGTACTATTGGGCACTGCTGCTGGCGGGTGTGCTCACGCTTACACTAAACTCCATGGGTGTGTTTGGCCTGCCGTGGCCAGCACTCTATATTGTAGGCGGAATATTAACCGGAGTGGGCATGATCTTGACGACAGTGGGGTTGCTTACCAGTGTGGCTAAAAAAGTTGGGTTAGCCTGGTTCAGCGCAGTAGTTGAAAAGCAAGTGCCACCGGTACTGATCGATGAAGTTGCCAGCCTGGCGTATCTTGACGTGGGGCTTGTGCGCAGAATGATCTCAGAACGCATCACGTCTACCGTTAAAATGGTGAATGATATTTTCCTAAAACAAATTCGCAGGCTCAACTACGATTTGTTGTATTCCAAAGCCGAATTAAGAAACCGCGTCATCACGTCTACGGTCTATCAGCTCAACGGCAAGCCCACACCCTACGGAAATCAAACCCCTAATCCAGCCATACAGGCACCCAGTGCGCGGGTACAGGCTGTGGCGTTGGTGGCGTCCGAAACACCAACCACGTTGTGGTGGGATGAAAAAGATCTTCACTTGCAGCGGCAAGACAACCTGATTGCCTGCGGCCAGTTTACCACCTGCTATAATTTAATGGACTATATACTGAAACTGAAAGCCAGCGGAATGGCCACTACTGAACTGGATAGTTTATATAAACAACTGGAAGCAGATTGGAAGCGGTTTAATGAAGACCCGCTTTTTATTGCGACCAACGTAAATGGAGTAATGGAATAGAAACAAGAACCGGAGTAAGCCGAAAATCCGAAGAAGAGTAGGCACCCACAACGTCCTCCCAAATGAAAAAAACGTATACCGCCTTTGTCCTCGCCTTTTTCTTGATATCGTCTGCCGGAGCCCAGGATACCCTCCAACAGAAAGTAGACAGCCTCAAAGCAAAAATGGATGCCCTGACCGATGTGATGTCGCAAATCAAAAAACAATTAGATAAAGACAAAAATGAAAAAGACACGGCTTTTGTAGTTTCACTACTTGGTAACAATCCTATTAAGATATTCAACAACGATGAAGATACGATAGATACTTCATCCGTTGTAAAAGCTATTTTTGATATTAAAGACGGTTTGATTCTCGACCTCCAGGTTCTTCTTAGTAACGGAAAAATATTCTCCAACTATCACGCCCCCATCGCCCTCACCCGGTTTGACAAGTGTGGGTGGCTCAGCTATCACAACGGCAAGCGGTTCGAATACGTCCGCACGTGCGACATTCTCCGCGTGATCCGCAAAGGGATTGCCGTGCCGGACGATTCGTTATTTGAACTCACCCTGAAAAAGCCTGAGCATGCTTTAACACGGGGTGCAGGCATTAACCAGGTGGTCGATCTGCGGATCTACTCCGATATGCTGGGCACGCTGGGTGACGAACCTAACGGAATTGCCCAAGTGGAGGGCAGCACGCGCATCTTCATCAACAACCGCAACTGGTTTGGCCGCAGCTTCACCCCCTTTCGCTATGGCTTCTTCAGCGTGCAAGCCTCCAAGCTCGACAGTCGCTTTCAGGTGTTGGGCATGGATACCACCTTCTCGCGACTGGCGGCCATTCAGCGGAGCTTCGCCAGCGTGGACATCGGCACCAACCTGTTCGGCTACTGGCTGCAACGCAAATCGCGTAGCTGGGGCAGTGTGAATGGCGGTGCGGGCATGCACCTGACCCGGGCCGTCACCGAGGGCGACACCACCTCCGTCACGAGCCAGTATCTGTTTCTGGAGAGCCTGTTTGAGTTCAAGGAGTTGCGAAATTTTGGAATCGACTTTGGCGCCCGCATTTTCTGGCAAACCATACCAGGGCTGGCAAACGATGCCGGCAACACCCAAACCCTCTTCCGGTTGGGCGCTACGGCCTACTGGAATCCGGTAGGAAACACCGGCAGCCGGGTGTTTGCCCGCGTACAGTACTTTCAGAATTTTGACAAGGCCGAGCGGCCGTTTGTCCAGTTGCAGGTTGGCTACTCCGCCCTGATCAGCTCGCTGCTGGAGAAGAAGTAGGCATCTACCCGGGCCAACTCAGCCCTCGTTAGTGTTCTTTACCAACGAGCAAGATGATTGAAGAAGGAGGTAATTGTAGGCTCGTTGAAATTGAGGGAGAAGGATGGCTGGATAGAAAAAAGATAGTATGCATGTTGGTGAAGAACACCAACATGGGTAAAGGATGCCGCTCTTGCCACACCGAACGACTAACGGGGCGTTTCAATTATTGAGACTGTCTAAGTAAATTCAAGTCGCTATTGGCGTCTTTGGGTTAAGGAGATATGAAAGAGAAACAACTATCTGTACTAGCCACAACGGATTTCATCGCTACAAAAATTCTGTTTCTGCGTGGAGAAAAGGTATTGCTCGATGCTGATTTGGCTCTTTTGTATGGCGTTGAGACCAGGGTATTAAACCAGGCAGTAAAGCGAAATGCTGGTCGTTTTCCGGCTGATTTCATGTTTGAACTAACACGCGAGGAATTCAATGACTTGATGTCACAAATTGTGATATCAAAGAAAGCTCGGGGTGGGCGAAGAAAACTGCCACTGGCCTTCACTGAACAAGGGGTAGCCATGCTTAGCGGCATTCTCAACAGCCCTCGGGCGATCGAGACCAACATTTGCGATTATGCGCACGTTTGTGGCACTGCGCAAACTCATGGAGACCCATAAAGACCTGGCCGCGAAAATCCGTCAACTCGAAAAGAAGTACGATCAGCGTTTTAAATTGGTGTTCGATGCCATTCAAAAACTGATCCGGCAGGAAAAGGATGCCCAGCCGATCGGGTTCAAAATCGGGAAGGCAAAGTAGCCAGCAGCCAGCATCCAGCATCCGTACCTTGCCCTACACCAACCCAACCCGTTATGCATTTCCCACGCAGGTGTAACCCGATCACGATCTTTTTTTCAGGCCTTCTTGCGGCCATGGCCTTTTCAAAATGCACGGTGGCCCAGCCCCGGCCGTTTGTGCCGGCCGACTTCGCGGTGCCCGCGACACTGGAGACCCCGCACCTCCGGGCCCGCATGCTCACCGTAAACGATGTGGTGAAAGACTACGATGCCGTGATGACCAGTATCGATCACCTTCAAGGCTCCTTTGGCCCCGGCTCCACCTGGCCAACCCGCGATTTAACGTTCGAGCAGGACCTGATTGACCTGGGGTGGCACCAGAAGGAGTTTCAAACCAGGCGATCGTTTACCTACACCGTGGTGAGTTTGGACGAACGCCAGGTGCTCGGCTGCCTGTATATGTACCCCACCACCAAAGGCGACTATGATGCGGAAATCATCATGTGGGTGCGGGCCAGCGAAGTAGCCCGGGGGCTGGACGCCATCCTGTTTACTGCGGTAAAGCAGTGGATAAAAAAAGACTGGCCGTTTAAAAAAGTAGCCTACCCCGGCCGCGAAATCAAATGGTACGATTGGGAAGCCATGAAGTAATGCCGCCCCCGCTGGCCGCTAGCGTCCAGCATCCAATATCTAGCATCCCTTATTATTTTTCCTTGGGCGGCTTCTCGGCTTGCCAACCGTAGCCAAGCGAAGGTTGGGCTGTCGCTACTCGCACCCTGCGCGCGTGCCATGTAGTTTATCCCGCTAAAGCGGGAGGCTCAAACAGGCCGCTCCATCCCGGCCGCGAAAAACAAAACAAGGGCCTCCGGTTGCTGGCTGCCGGGCATTCGTTTCTATTATCTAGCCTAAACTATTGCCGCGTTGAGCTGGTCGAAGCCGGGTGCTTCTTCGAATGCCTTCTGATTTGCCGAAGTGACAAAGCATTGGGACTGGTTCAGGCTGAATTTCGTGGTTCTACCAGCCTTGCGCAACCTCTAAACTCTACTTAACTTTCGATTTAGTGAAAGTATGACCAAAGAAACCCAAATCGAAGACGCCCTCATCGGCAAACTTTCCGATCTCAAATACACCTACCGCGATGACATTCGCGATCGGGAGACGTTGGAGTTGAATTTTAGGCAGAAGTTTCAGACGCTGAATCGTGTTAACCTCACGGATTCAGAATTTGCCCGCCTGCGGGATGAGATCATCAGTCCGGATGTGTTTGGGTGTTCCAAAAAGTTGCGGGAGACCAACTACTTCCAGCGCGAAGACGGCACACCCTTGCACTATACCCTCGTTAATATTAAAGATTGGTGTAAAAACGATTTCGAGGTCATCAACCAACTGCGCATCAACACCGAAAACAGCCACCACCGCTACGATGTCATCCTGTTGATGAATGGCATTCCTGTAGTGCAGATTGAACTCAAAACCCTGGATGTAAGCCCGCGCAGGGCGATGCAGCAAGTTGTGGATTATAAGAATGACCCCGGCAACGGCTACACCAACTCGCTGCTCTGCTTCATGCAGCTATTTGTAGTGAGCAACCGGGCCAACACCTATTACTTTACCAACAACAACCCACAGCACTTCAGCTTCAATGCCGATGAGCAGTTTCTGCCTGTATATCAACTGGCGAGTGAAGACAATAAGAAAATTACACACCTCGATGATTTTGCTGATAAATTTCTTGGCAAGTGCACGTTAAGTCAACTCATAAGTAAATACATGGTATTGGTAGCCAGCGAACAAAAATTGTTGGTAATGCGGCCCTACCAGATTTATGCAGTGAAAGCTATTGTGGATTGCATTCAACAGAACCGTGGCAATGGTTACATCTGGCACACTACAGGCAGCGGTAAAACACTCACCTCGTTCAAAGCATCCACTCTGCTAAAAGACAATAAAGAGATTGAAAAATGTTTGTTTGTAGTAGACCGCAAGGACCTCGACCGACAAACCCGCGAAGAGTTCAATAAATTCCAAGAAGGTTGTGTAGAAGAAAATACGAATACCGAGACGCTGGTTCGCAGAATGTTATCGGAAGCGTATGCCGATAAGGTTATTGTTTGTACGATTCAGAAACTTGGAATAATCCTTGATGAAAGCAGCAAACGCAACAAACAAAAAGCGGAAAAAGGCGTAGCTACATTCAAGGAGCGGTTAGCGCCACTGCAAAACAAACGTGTGGTATTTATTTTTGATGAGTGCCACCGCTCGCAGTTTGGCGATAACCATCAGGCCATTAAGGATTTCTTTCCCAACGCGCAGCTATTTGGTTTTACAGGTACGCCTATTTTTGAAGATAACGCCACCTACAAACAGGTAGATGGTACCATTGGTTCGTATAAAACCACCACCGACATTTTTCAAAAGCAACTGCATGCCTACACCATCACGCATGCCATTGACGACAAAAATGTCCTGCGCTTTCACATCGACTACTTCAAGGGCGAGAAGAAAGTAGAAACCGGAACCACTGCGCACCAAATGGCTGTGGTGAGTGCTATTCTGGATAAGCACAATACAGCCACCCATGCCAGACGGTTCAATGCCATCTTTGCTACACCTTCCATCAACGAAGCCATTGCGTATTACGAATTGTTCAAAACAACACAAGCTGAAAGAAGGCAAGAAGATGAAGCCTTTCAACCGCTGAACATTGCCTGTGTGTTCTCGCCACCAGCTGATGGTAATAAAGATGTGCAGCAATTACAGGAAGACCTGCAACAAGAGAAGGAAGATAACAAACAAGACCCGGAGGCAAAGAAGTCTGCACTGAAAGCAATCATTGCCGATTACAATAAACAGTACGGCACCAATCATACCATAAACGAGTTCGACCTGTATTACCAGGATGTACAACAGCGTATCAAGTTTCAGAAATACTCCAATACCGATTACCCGCACAAGAATAAAATTGATGTGGTGATTGTGGTGGATATGCTGCTCACCGGGTTCGACTCCAAGTATCTGAACACCTTGTACGTGGATAAGAATTTGAAATACCACGGATTGATACAAGCCTTCTCGCGCACCAATCGTATTCTGAACGATACCAAGCCTTATGGTAACATTCTGGATTTCCGTCAGCAGCAGGAGGAAGTGGACAAAGCGATTGCCCTGTTCTCCGGTGAAGATACAAGCCGTGCGAAGGAAATCTGGTTGGTAGATGCGGCAACAAAAGTGATTGAAAAATATGAACGTGCCGTGCAGGAGATGGCTCAGTTTATGAAAACCAGCAACCTGGTGGCCGAGCCGGAAGAAGTGTATAACCTGCGAGGCGATGCCGCCAAGATTGAATTCATCAATCGCTTTAAGGAAGTGCAGCGCCTGCGCACACAACTGGAGCAATACACCGATTTAAGCGAAGAACAGAAAGCAAAGATTGAAACCGTGCTGCCGGAAGAACAGTTGCGTTCCTTCCGCAGTTCGTACCTGGAAACCGCAAAACAACTGCGGGATATTCAACAGAAAGATGGTAATGGCGTATCAGATATTAACCAACTGGATTTTGAGTTTGTGCTCTTTGCCTCTGCCCTGGTCGACTACGATTACATTATGGGATTGATTGCGAAGTACACGCAGAATAAACCTTCCAAACAAAAGATGTCGCGCGCGCAATTGATTAGTTTACTTAGCTCCGATGCCAAGTTGATAGACGAACGCGATGATATGGTGGCCTACATCAACAGCCTCGAAGCTGGCAAGGCCTTGAATGAAAAAGAGATTAAGGAAGGCTACCAGAATTTTAAAGCTGAGAAGCAAGCCAAAGAACTGGCCGAGATTGCACGCAAGCACGGACTGGGCACGGCCGTATTGAAAGAATTTGTAGAAAGCATTGTGAGCCGGATGATTTTTGATGGCGAACAACTCACCGACTTGCTTGCACCATTGGAACTAAGCTGGAAAGAAAGGAGAACAAAAGAACTGGCGTTGATGGAAGACCTCATACCTCTTTTGAAGAAACAGGCACAAGGAAAAGAAATCTCAGGATTGAATGCGTATGAGTAAGGAGCAGAAGTTGGTACCTGAATTAAGATTCCCAGAGTTTAAGAGTACTGAGCCTTGGGATAAGAAAACCATCGAAGAAACTTGCGATGTCCTAAATAACATGCGCAAACCTTTAGCTGAAAGTGAAAGAGAAAAAGGTTCATATCCGTATTATGGGGCAAGTGGTATCATTGACTATGTTAAAGATTACATTTTTACAGAAAGGTTACTCCTCGTAGGAGAAGATGGTGCGAAATGGGGCCCTTACGAAAGAACAGCTTTTATTGTAGAGGGGAAATTTTGGGTTAATAACCACGCCCATGTCCTGAAACCAATGTTGGTGAATGATAAGTTCCTTGAAGACTATTTAGTCAAACTAGATATTAGTCAATATGTGACGGGTGCGGCTCCACCCAAGCTGACTCTTGGCAAACTAAAGTCAATCCCAGTTCCAATTCCAAAGAGCTCTAAAGAACAACAAAAAATAGCCGACTGCCTTTCTTCCTTGGATGAGTTGATCACTGCAGAAAACCAAAAACTCGAAGCCCTCCAACTGCATAAAAAAGGATTGATGCAACAGCTCTTCCCTACCGAAGGTGAAAAGGTGCCTAAGTTGCGGTTTAAGGAGTTTAGGGATAGTGGAGAGTGGGAGGAGAAATCATTGGGGTCTTGCTTGCTGCGCGAGCCAGAGTATGGGATTAATGCACCAGCCGTCCCTTATTCAAAAGAGCTTCCAACATATTTAAGAATAACGGACATTTCAGAAACCGGACATTTTCTAAGTAATGAAAAGGTCTCTGTGGAAAAAGAGGTTACTGAGAATAATTACCTTGAAGAGGGCGATATTGTTTTGGCTCGTACGGGAGCAAGCGTAGGAAAGTCATATAAATATAAATCAGAGGATGGTCGACTGGTCTTTGCAGGCTTTTTAATTAGAGTTAAGCCAGATAAGGAAAAGTTATACTCTGAGTTGTTGTTTCAATTATTGTCTACTGATCGTTATTGGCGGTGGGTAAAGTTTACTTCAGCCCGAAGCGGCCAACCGGGCATTAATGGGACTGAATACTCATCAATGATGTTATCACTACCCCCAACACTTCAAGAGCAACAAAAGGTATCTCATTGCCTTTCTTCTTTGGATAATTTGATGTATCGGCAGAATCAAAAAATTGAGAACCTCAAGGCGCACAAGAAGGGATTGATGCAGCAATTGTTTCCTGATGTAAACGAGATAAGCGCATGAATCATTGGGTAGAAACAGCCATTCAATTCCTCAAAAGGAGTTTGCATCCTGTTCCGCAAGAGTTAAATGAGATTGACTGGAAGAGTGGTCTATCCGATAAGAGTGACCGGTTGGCGCAACACATTTCGGCACTTGCCAATCATCCGGGTGGTGGTTACATGGCTTTTGGTATTGATAATAATGGCACGGCCAATCCATTAGATAAAGAATCCATGGATTCGATTGTTCAGAAACTGGGAAACATTGCGCGCAATAATCTGGCGCAGCCGGTGGGAATAGAACATGTTGTAGCTGATTTTGAAGGGCATGCTATTCTATTCATTAAGGTTCCGGAGCATAACGAAAAACCTGTTCACTTGCGTGGGGGTGATATTTTCGAAAGTTATAAACGCAGTGCCGGACAAACTGTTAAACTTTCCCGCCACGAAGTGAAACAGCTTGTTGCTGTTTCATCTGGCTTTGATTTCGAAGCACAAGTTGCCACATCGAATGTTTATGACGATGAGGTATTGAATCTACTTGACTATGATAGCTACTTCAGGCTTCAGGAAAAGAGATTGCCGGACACCAAACTTAGTATTCTACAAACTTTAGCTACCGAGGATTTAACCAAAAAATCAGCAAGTGGTTGGGATGTCTTAAATCTTGGAGCCATTCTTTTTGCCAGAGACCTAAAGAGTTTTAAAGAACTTAAGCGTAAGGCTGTCAGGGTAATCGTTTACAAGGAAACAAGTAGAGTTAATGCGCTAAAGGAACAAGAAGGCGTAAAGGGGTACGCATCCGGATTTGAAGGCATGATAGGTTATATCATGGATCAATTGCCTTCAAATGAAGTGATTGAAAACGCTTTGAGGAAAAATGTAAAAGTTTATCCTGAGAAGGCAATTCGTGAGTTTGTGGCAAATGCCCTGATCCATCAGGATTTTTCTGTTACGGGTACAAGTGTTATGATTGAAATCTTCTCCGACAGGATAGAGATTACAAACCCAGGAGTACCATTAGTTGATACCAATCGATTTATTGACACCGCACCTAAATCCAGAAATGAAAGTTTAGCTGCTTTGATGAGGCGCATGAACATATGTGAAGAAAGAGGTAGTGGAATTGATCGCGCCATTGAAGCCATTGAGGTATTTCAATTGCCGGCACCTAAGTTCATCAGAGGTGATGATTATACCAGAGTGATATTGTATGCCCCTACACCACTAACCCGAATGAACAACGAAGATCGGATACGGGCTTGCTACCAGCATACTTGTTTAAATTATGTGAATAATCATCCAGTCAACAATCAATCCGTTCGCAAACGCTTTGACATTGCTAAAAACAACGTGTCATTTGCCTCTAAGATAATTTCAGAAACGGTCGAGGCAGGTCTCATAAAGCCATCCGATCCGGAGAATTCGTCCAAAAAATTTGCCGCTTATGTGCCGTTTTGGGCTTAATGCTTATTTCTTGGAAAGCATGCTTGTCCAACCAAATTATACGTAACATCCTGATAAACAGCTATATACTTATTTCATTAGAAAATCCCGGTCATGACCGCACTCGAACAAACACAATTAGGTAAAACACTTTGGGCCATAGCCGATGACTTGCGTGGTGCAATGAACGCGGATGATTTCCGTGATTACATGCTGTCTTTTCTCTTCCTGCGTTATTTGTCAGACAACTATGAAGCAGCAGCTAAAAAGGAATTAGGCAAGGATTATCCTGAACTGAAGGATGATGACAAGCGAACCCCTTTGAGTATTTGGTACAAAGCCAACAAAGGAGATGTAGAAGATTTCGAAGCGCAGATGCGCAAAAAGGTGCACTATGTAATTGAACCCAAACACCTGTGGAGCAATATCACCGAATTAGCCCGAACGCAAAGCGATGATTTGCTTCGTACGCTGCAAAAGGGTTTCAAGTACATTGAAAATCATTCCTTTGACAGCACCTTTCAAGGATTATTCTCTGAAATTAACCTCGATTCAGAAAAACTGGGTAAAGGTTATGCGGAGCGCAATGCCAGGCTCTGCACCATCATTCAAAAAATATCAGAGGGCATCGCCAAGTTTTCCAAAGAGACTGACATTTTAGGAGATGCGTACGAATATCTGATTGGTCAGTTCGCGGCAGGCTCTGGCAAGAAGGCGGGAGAATTTTATACGCCACAGCAAATTTCATCTATTCTATCTGGCATTGTAGTGTTAGACAGTCAGGACCCCAGCAAAGGCAAAAAGAAAAAACTTAGTAAGGTGCTGGACTTTGCGTGTGGTTCCGGGTCATTGCTGCTCAACGTGCGCAAGCAAATGGGCCCTAACGGTGTAGGCAAAATTTACGGCCAGGAGAAAAACATCACCACCTACAACCTTGCCCGCATGAACATGTTGTTGCATGGCGTGAAAGATTCAGAGTTCGAAATTTATCATGGTGATACGTTAATGAACGACTGGCCCGCCTTGAACGAAATGAATCCTGCCAAAAAAGTGGAGTTCGATGCTATTGTTGCCAATCCACCTTTCAGCTACCGATGGGAACCAAAAGAAGAGATGGCTCAGGATTTCCGTTTCAAGAGTTATGGCCTGGCGCCTAAATCAGCAGCAGATTTTGCTTTCCTGTTACACGGCTTTCATTTTCTAAGCAAAGAAGGAACCATGGCCATCATTCTTCCGCATGGTGTGTTGTTCAGGGGTGGAGCAGAAGAGCGTATTCGTACCAAGCTGCTTAAAGATGGTCACATTGATACCGTAATTGGATTACCTGCAAATTTATTTTTCTCAACAGGTATTCCGGTGTGTATTCTCGTATTGAAGAAGTGCAAAAAATTTGAGGACGTGTTGTTCATCAACGCAAGTGAAGGATACGAAAAAGGGAAACGCCAGAACCGGCTGCGCGATGGTGAGGAAAAAGATGAACCGAATGACATCAGGAAAATAATTGAAACTTATCAGTATAGGCCTGAAAAAATCGAGCGTTACGCCCGTAGGGTTTCAATGTCTGAAATCGAGCAAAACGATTTCAATTTGAACATATCGCGGTATGTGAGCATCACGCAGGAGGAAGAGACCATCGACCTTAAAAAGGTTAATGCTCAATTAATTGATATTGAAAAGAAAGCGAAGGAAGCGAGAGATAAGCATAACGAGTTCTTGAAGGAGTTGGGGTTAGCGCCTGTTTGATTACAGAAATGAGTTCTGGGGAAAAGTCTTTTTTGTTGAACCTCTTAAATTTTTATTTAAATGGAGAAAGAACTGTCGCCATCGAAACAAGTTGCAATTAAGACTTTTACCAAGGCGCTTGAAATAATTAAAGCTGCAGGAGGTGAGATAAGCAGAAAAGAGCTTATAGATAAACTGGAGAAGTCTCTCTCATTTACTGACTGGGAGAATGAGTTAATGCCTTCAAATGGTCAGAAGCGATGGAAGACGATATTCTTATTTTATTCGGTTGGATGTATTAAATCAGGTTTTCTTATCAAGAACAAAGGCACATGGATTCTGACTTCAGAGGGAGAGTCAGAAATGAAAAAGGGCGCTAAGACCTTTTTAGAAAATGCAGGTGTTGGATATAGAAAATGGGCTGAAACCAATAAGAAATCCAAAGAAACTGAAACTAACGAAGAGTCAAATGATACAGAGACTCAAATCACAAATCTGGAGTTACTAGAAAATCAAGCCTATGATGAAATCATCTCGTATCTTGAAAGTAAGAACCCCTATGAATTTCAAGATTTGGTTGCTGCTTTACTTCGTGCAATGGGGTATCACACAGATTTTATTGCTGAAAGAGGCAGGGATGGAGGAATAGATATTATAGCGTATCAAGATCCTCTCGGAATTAAGACTCCACGTATTAAGGTGCAAGTAAAGCATTACCCCAAAAACCCTATTGCACCTGATCCATTGCGAAGTTTAAAAGGGCTATTGCATGCTGGGGAGGAAGTTGGCTTATTTGTTACATCGGGTACGTTTTCTTCAGAAGCTAGAAGATTTTCCAGGGAAAGTACAGGTCACATCAAGCTTATAGATGGGGAGGAGTTTATCCAACTGTGGAGAAAATACTATGACAAGCTTAATGACGAGGATAAAAACTTATTGCCTTTGTATCCCATTTACTTCTTAGGAACCAATGAATAATCAGGCATAGATCAATTTCCGTCCTCGCAGATTCTGTGTTAATATTCAATTCTTGTTTTATTTTTTTTTGCTTTAAAGGCGGCCCTAGTTGTTGCGGGTCGCCTGACCCGCAACCTAACATCAACCAATAAAGCAATACTGATGAAACACAAAAGTTGGTCAGGCAACTAACTTTAACTT
This sequence comes from uncultured Ohtaekwangia sp., assembly GCA_964524935.1. Classification (GTDB taxonomy): domain Bacteria; phylum Bacteroidota; class Bacteroidia; order Cytophagales; family Cyclobacteriaceae; genus ELB16-189. The sequence goes on along the minus strand of CAZGFJ010000002.1, from coordinate 574,233 downwards.
GGAAGCCCCTAGTTGATGTTGGTCAAAATTAGTTGTTGACCCGTGCCGTGGAGAGAATACTGAACTAAAGATAATGAGATGTAAAAGTTGGTCAGGCGACCAACTTTAACGAGGGTTCTTAACGCTGCAGGCACAAAGTGCCCCCTGGTTGATGTTAGTCAACATTAGTTGTTGACCCGCAACGTAGAGAATCAGTAACCCCCGCAGGATCTCCTGCCAGAAATCTCGCGTTAAATTAGAGTTACCCTTCACTGCCCGCTCCCAAATACTGGCAATACTTTCGAAGTTCAAATCAAAATGGCCGGTGAAGCCCCGCTGGGGCGGGATGAAACAAACATTGGCCATGGCTAGAGATTAGTGCTGGGCCTGATTGATCCATCAAATCGCGATTCGCGAATTGCGAATTATTTTTATATTTACTTGAAAATAAGGCATTTTACTATGAAATGCCCATCAGCAAAGCAGACCTTAATGGTATGATAATGGACTAGGGCATTCCATGTGCCCACAAAAGAAAAATTATTAACACATGAAAAAGCACAGTGGCATGAGGCCACACGATATTGTGATTCTGCTCAAAATAGCGGCCAAAGGAAGCCAAAACTGGCTAATGAAAGATCTGGCAATTGAGCTTGGTATAAGTGCCAGCGAAGTAAGCGAAAGCATTAATCGGTCGGTACAGGCTGGCTTGTTAGCAAAAGATAAAAAGAGGGTGATGAAGGCAGCATTATTGGAGTTTTTGCAATATGGACTCCCGTATGTTTTCCCCCAACAACCCGGGGCCCTGGTGCGTGGAATACCCACCGCGCATTCAGCGCCTCCGTTGAATAAATTTATTGAAAGTAATGAGTTATATGTATGGCCCAGTGCAAAAGGGAATGCCCGTGGCCAGGCCATCGAGCCCTTATATAGTAGCGTAGTGACAGCCATTGAAAAGGATAGACTATTGTATGAGTTGCTGGCCCTCGTGGATGCCTTGCGCGTAGGTAGAGTGCGCGAAAAGCAATTTGCGATGGAAGAGTTAACGAAAAGGTTATTGTAAATGCTGAAAAATAAAACGATAAACCTGGGCATCGTTAAAAAAGTTGCCAAAGCGTTGGGCGAACTCAACGATCAGGTAGCGTATGTAGGTGGAGCAATGGTGAGCTTGTATGCCGATGACCCTGCAGCGGATGATGTACGCCCCACAAAAGACATTGATATTGTGCTACATATTTTGTCGTTTAGTGAACTAACAGCCATACAGGAAAAATTGAGTCAGAAAGGAATTCAACCAGATTCTGAATCAAAAATAGTATGTCGTTTTAAGTATGACGATGTGCTTATCGATGTCATGGCAATCAAAGAGATAGGTTGGGCTCCCTCTAATGTTTGGTTTGAGCCTGGTTTTAAAAATCTAATACGTTATCAGGTCGAAGATATCAACATAAACATATTTCCGGTAAGCTATTTTTTAGCAACAAAGTTTGCCGCCTTTCATAATCGTGGCGAAGACCCTCGTACGAGTAAAGATTTTGAAGATATTGTTTATGTGTTAGACAATAGACTTAATCTGGTGGAAGAATTACTAGGAGCACCGGAAGATGTTCGAAGTTATCTCGCTTTTGAATTGCATGAACTTCAGCATGCTGATAAAGTGGAAGCTATTCAGGCACACCTGAGTCCTTTTGCCAGCGAAGACCGTTATGAGATGGTTCAGGAAAAAATTAAACAGGTAATCAATGGGCTTAAAAAAATGTAAGCCTTCCACTAAATTGTAGGGAACAAATAGGCGCGGATATTCTCACTTAGTAAAATGCTTGCCACCAACATCCCCATACTAATCGGCAAATCTATCCGGGAAGGAAAGTATCTGAACATTGCTTATAAAAATAAGAGTGGTGACAGTACGCAGTTCTGGATCAGCATTCTGGATATCCCCTCTAAGGATGAGCTGCGGGTGAACATGTTTAATGTGACCAAAGACGATCCCATATTCGATGCAAAAATCTTTGTGTCGGGAATTCAGTCAGCCGATATCCTCCGGTTTTCACACTACGATGTGCCTGAAAGTCTGCTCAAAAAACTGGAAGCGGATGAGCGGCTGGAAATCTATAACGTTACCCGCTATGATAATACCATCCTCAACTATTGTCTGGAGTGCTACAAAGCCAACAAAGACCCGTTTCTCCACAAACCCCATCTGATTGCCGGGCTCGATCTAACTGCATTTGAAAATACAAATCCGTATCCGCTAACCACAGAACAACACAAGCAAATTATAAAAGAGGTATATCAGAATGATTATAAAAAGCACTACGATTACGAACTTGCCCTGTCTGAGTTTTCAATAGACTTGAGTTCGAAGGGTAAATTTGTGGTGGCCTTTAGAAAGCTCACGTTTGACCCGGTTAAAAAAACGTTGCACTTAAGCAGCAAGACGCATTTCAATTCCAACTTCTACATTCAGCGAATCCGATACACCTTGTCGTACTACAGCGATCTAAGCCCGGCTGATTTTGAGGCGATGTATCTGAAAAATAAATCCGAAGCCATTGAACTGTTAAGCGGCAATTTCAAAACAGGCGAATTGCCCAACACCCGCCCTGAACTCGTGGTGTTAGGGTATGAGCAGATCGACATTTCAGGAATCTATGATCAGATACATGCTGATTATCAAAAGAAAGAATTGCAGGTTCCGCTAAAAGCATTCTTTCAGAATTTATCGTTGCTGGATAGAAAAAACAGAAAAGAACCACACATCGTATTGTATGATCGCAATGTGAACATCGATCAGCTTCGCACGGTTTACAATGCATTAAAATTTCCCATCACCTATGTGCAAGGGCCACCGGGTACTGGCAAAACCCAAACGATCTTGAACATTATCGTTAACTGCATGGCCAATGCTAAAACGCTCTTGATTTCATCCAACAACAATGTGCCCATTGATGGTATTAAAGACAAACTACATTTGGGCAAGTACCGCGACAAAGAGATTCAGCTTCCGGTCATCAGACTGGGTAATAATGCTTGTGTAAAGCAGGCATTGCAAACGATAAAAAAGTTTTACGACTTTGATACAAAAGATGTACCCAAAGAAGCCATGCTGGCAAACCTCAAGGAGAAGTCAAAGGAGAAGAATAAGTTGCTGCTCGATCGGTTAAAACAATATGAAGATAGACTAGACGTGACTCAGAACCTGGAATTCGTAAACGGACTCTTGTCGAAAGGCAAAAATCACTTACTCGAAAAAGAAAAGCGAGTATTGGATGAAAGGTTAGCGCAGATACCAGAAGTGACAAACGAAGACCTCAACAATATTTTTGAAGTTATAAAAGATAACCATCAACTCCTGCAGTTTTTTTACTTTGAGTCACTGCGATGCATCAAGCGGCTCAAAACGAAAGACTATAGTCGGCTTATTGAAATTGTAAATTTGGAAGAAGAGAGAACCCAGATACAGGAATTCCACAAGTGGTTAGCCAATGATGATAACCTGGAAAAATTCACGAAAGCTTTTCCAATTATTCTTACCACCAATATTTCATCTCGCAAACTGGGAAGAAACTATACGTTTGATTTGCTGGCCATAGACGAAGCGGGTCAGTGCGATATAGCCACCAGCCTTATTCCGATTTCCAAATGCAAAAACATGGTTCTCATTGGCGATACCAACCAGTTAAAACCTATTGTAGTTTTTGAAGAGACCAGAAACCAGGAGTTAATGCGTCAGTTTACTATTGACGAGCCGTATGATTATTACAATAATTCTATTCTTTCCACCTACAAAAGAATTGACAATATCTCCCGCGACATCTTGTTGAGTTATCATTATCGCTGTGGTACAAAAATCATTCATTATTCCAACATGCGGTTTTATGAGAGCAAACTGAATTTATCAAAAATCAAGACCTTAGGTGAAGTGAAGTTGATAGATGTGAACAACGTCAATCAGAAAGCGAAAAATTCAGCCATCGAAGAGGCGCAGGAAATTGTACAATATCTCCGCGATAATAAATTATCAGATGTTTTTATCCTCACACCCTTCAGAAACCAGGAGGCAGTTATTGCTCACTATTTAAAGGAGGCAAAAGAACGGGGAGAAATAGAGCCTTCCATCAGTTGTGGAACTATTCATAAAGTACAAGGCAGAGAAAATCATACCATCATCATCTCCACCGCGCTGTCCAGAAATACCACTTCTCGCACGTATGACTGGGTAAAAAATAATAGTCAGCTAATCAATGTGGGTGTTACCCGGGCGAAAGAAAAAGTAGTGGTAGTAACCGATAAAAAGGCAGTCGATATATTATCCGGAAAAGAGGATGATTTGTATGCCTTGATCGAGTATGTTCAAAAAAATGGCACTACTCAAGTTTCACAAAGTACCGCCAATCGGTTTACCATTGGCTTTTCAAATAACTCCGTATTTGAAGATGAGTTTTATAAAACCATGAGCCATTACTGCACGGTACAGGGCACGCGGTTTGAAAGAAACGTAAAGTTAACGGATGTGTTTCCGGAGGAGATTAACAACACGGCTGTAAACAAAAGAGAATTTGATGGAATTGTTTTTGAAGGGAAAGTACCTAAAGTAATCTTTGAAGTAAATGGAGCTGAGCATGTTAAAAATAAAAAACGAAGGGAGTCCGACACCCTAAAGATGCAACTGGCAAAAAATAAGGATGTGAAACTGATATTAATTCCCAATCAGTATGTGAAGCATTATGAATACATCCGGGAGTTAATGAATAAAATCAAAGGTGGAGTTTATCAGAAGACGTTGTTTGAGGATTGATCAAACGTAATCCGGAGCCCCCTAGTTGATGTTGGTCAAAATTAGTTGTCGAGCGGCAACGTGGAGAGAATACTGAACTAAAGATAACGAGGGGCTACACCGAAGGGGACGGAACTGCCATCGAAGGAAGACCGAACACACACACATATGCGGTCACGATCAGCTCAATCGCGTTATTGGATAATCAGTCGGACAGTTTACCTTTATAAAACAACGCCCAAATGAAACCCCTTAAAGCGCTCTCCATGATCGCCTGCCTGCTGGTTATATCCGGGGCCATTATGCAGATTATGCACGTAGAAGTGGGGCAGCCCACGCTGATCATGGGGATTTCGTTTTTTTTCATTTACCTGGGCTTGCAGTCGCTGTACGGTAAAAAGCAGCCTATGCGCTAACCGTCTACTTCACGTATCTCAAAATCGCTGCCGCGGCCAAACCGGATCAGCTCGCTCGCCACACACCTTAAACAACGCAGCCACGGCATTTGAATCTTGCGGCATCATGCGGTAACTTGATCGCGAAAGCGCAACTACCGCAGCGCCCCCGGCCTTATCATGCACAGCACACTCAAATCGTATTTTCATGAAATTACCGGTGCGGGCGAGGAAAAGCTCGCGGCCCTCGCGCAGTACTTTGTGGAAAAGCACGTGAAGAAAAATGAGTGGCTGCTGCGCGAGGGCGAAGTGTGCAAGTTCAACTACTTTGTGGCAGCAGGCTGCCTGCGCCTGTATTCGGTAAACCCGGCCGGCATCGAAAACACCCGCTACATCGCATTCGAAAAAAAATTCGCCACGTCCTTCACCAGCCTCATTACGGGCCAGCCGTCCATGGAGTACATCCAAAGTCTCGAAGACACCACGGTGCTGGCCATCGCCCGCCATGATTTTTTCGACCTGGTGGAGCGCGAGCCGGCCGTAAACAAAGTCTATCGCCACATCCTGGAGTCGGCCTACATCACCACGCAAAAACGGATTTACGATTTGCAGGGTGCCGATAGTCTCCACCGCCTCAAATGGTTGCTCGCCCAACAGCCCCGGGTGTTCGAGCGGCTGCCGGGCAAGATCATCGCCAGTTACCTGGGCATTACGCCCTACACGCTCAGCCGACTGAAAGCCGATCTCAAAAAGTAAAACATTGCGGTAGAGCAATCTTTTTGCGGTGTGGGGGTTGCAGCTTTGTGCTACAAACGGTTAACGCCATGAAAAGCAAACACAACGCCCCGGCCCTCCGGCCCGGGTTTTTAATGATGGTGTGGATACTGATTGGCGGATGTTTGCCGGTGTGGGCACAGGAGGCACCGCCCAAAGTGCCGATTCCCGTGGAAGTCATGGCCGGCAACGACCGCCTGTTTTTTCAAATGGTGGTGAAAAAGAAATTTACCCCGGAAAGCCGGTTTGGCTTTTTAAGCGTGTCGGCCTTTTCAACTGCCTATGACAACAACTCCGATGACCTGGACATCGCCCTGCCGGTGTTGGTAAACTACACGTTCTATAAAGGGTTTGCGGTGGTGGCGGGTGCCACGGTGAACAATAAGGTGGGCGTGGGGCCACAGGTGGGTGTGCAACATTCATTCGCCAACAAAGAATGGGTGGCGGTTACCATCGCCTCGCTCTTTTTGAACGAAAAGCGAAATGCCGAGATCTTCGGCATTTACGAATACAAACCGGCCCTCAGCGCCAAGGTGAATTTGTACACGCGGGTGCAGTTGCTGTACGCCCACAGCACTAGCGAAGACACGCATGCGCGTAGTTTCTTGCAACTCCGGGCCGGACTGAAGATGAACGCGCTGAATGTTGGCTTGGGTGCCAACCTCGATCAATACGGCCCGGAGAAGACGTATAAACCAAATTATGGAGTTTTTGTAGGTTGGTCGTTCTTATAGTTTCGTGTTTCACAATCCATTCCTTCACACACCATCGCTCAGGATGGCTTGCGCGTGTGTGGTGTGTATTGCTTGCAAACACCATCATAGCCTCCAATCGCTCAATCGCTCAGGATGGCTTGCGCGACCGTTGACTAAAAAGCCCTCGCGGCAGGGATGGAAGCGGCACCCCGCAGTAGCGTGGGCATGTGGGTCGGCACGAGGAGTATAGCGTACAGCCCGGCTGCCGCCCAGGAAAAACCCCTGGTTGATGTTGGCCAAAATTAGTTGTTGACCCGCAACCCCGCGGCTTTAGGTGTTCCATCATGATTCGTCTCAGCGAAGCGGCATCCCTAGCCGCGCCTACGAGAGAGCCAGGCAGTGCCAGTGTGCGCAAACTATGTTTTGGGTTCCTTGATGTTTGGCCGTGAAAACTTCGTCATCCACAGCGTGCCCAGGCAGATCAACCACACCAACCACAACGTGCTGCCGATCAGGCCGGCCAGATCCCACACGGGAAAAGCCGGTATCACGGTGGCGAAAAGCTCGGCTTGTGCCAGGAGGTAAATAAAGGAAGAGCCGTAGCCCAACACGCTCATCCAGCGTGGAGCCAGCCGGGCGGATTGTAAAACCCGCGTAATGCCCACAGCCCACGCCACCGTGAATACTTGCCCGAGGTGTTCACCTAAAACAACACCCCCGTACTGGTGCACGACCTGGAACAGGGCTTTGGCCATTTCTTTGGCGTGGTCATCACCCAAATAATAGTTGCTGGCCAGCAGGGGCACAACAAATGACCACCGCAGCAAACCCACCATTTGGGTAACCAGGCCGAGGATACCGACTGACGTTAACCAGCCGATGGAATCCGATTTGTCCGTAAGTTGCTGACCCAGCGGTTTGTAGGCTACCAATAACGGCAGCCCGAGAATGGCGAACAGCCACCACGTGACGATAAGCCCGGTTCCGCCTTCATGGAATTTGGTGAGTACGACACCGACCTCCTGGCGCAGGATGTCGGGATATTCAAAGGTGATGGTTAGTATGCTGTAGGGCACAAAAACACCCAGCGCCCCGATGATCAACAGCACACCCGTTACTCTTTCGGTTTTCATTTTCCTGTTTTGCCGAACTAGAATGCGAAGGAGTAATTGATGCTAGGCGTGGGATTGATTTTGAGGCGTTGCCCTTCGGCAGCCAGTGCAATTACACCCAACCGAAAGTGTAAGCCCTTCCAGACGACCAGCCGTGCACCGGCCTCAAAGGCTACGGCATTTTTATCTTCATACTCGCGCGTAAGCCCGCGGAGGTACGAAGAACCGACATACAACGAAGACGGCACCGTTTTTTACCCCACGGCAAAAACCAGAATGTTGCACCGGCTTTCAAAAATTCCGTGGTGACGCCACTTTCAAAATTGGTGACATAATACCCACCATGAACAGAGACCTGCTTGCGATGGTACTCTAGCCCGATGGATGGATTTCGAAATCCATTGATGCTCAGTTGATTTTTAGGGAACCTGTCCTGTGCGTGTGCCGTGAGCGTTGCTACCGTTACCAACATCCCTGCGAGAACTTGCCTTTTCATCTGTTTCTTTTTTACGGAGACAAAGTTGGTCAGGCGGTGACCGGATCCACCGGACAAATGTCCTGAAATGAATGCGGGTTATATTTTTGCCCGCAAGCGGCTCAGGTGTCGCGGTGTGATACCCAGCATGGAGGCGATGTATTGCAGGGGAACCTGGCGGAGCAATTCGGGTTCTTCCTGAACGAGTTTTTCATACCGTTGTTCGGCTGTGAGCGTGATCAGATCGAATCGGTTTTTGTCGATGCAGCATATTTGCCACTCCAGAAGGCCAACGTAGAAGTCTTTGAATCCGGCAAGGTTGCTGCGAAGACCCGACAAGGCTTCTTTCTCAATCACCCAAATTTTGGAATGCGTCAGCGCCCTGATGTTTTCCCGCGCGGGCATTTCATTCAGAAAACTCAAAATGGAGGCGACAAATGTGTTGGCCAGGGAAATATAACTTGTCCGCTCTTCTCCGTCAGCCGCCAGCGAATAGTATTGAAGCTGGCCTTCTTCCAGGTAGGCCAAAGAGTTGGACGTAACACCCGATCGGACAAAAAACTCCCCTTTGCGCAATTCCTTAAACACGAAGTGTGAGGCGATCTCGGCCGCCTGTTCGGGGTTAAATCCCGCTCTCTGAAAGTAGTGTTGTAATTGCTCCATTCGCCACCAGCTCCGGCCTATTGCTGTATGGCAATATAGGCAAAAGGGACGGCTAACGGTATGGTTGCATTTGCCCCGTTACGGTCGGGTGTTGAGCGCACCGGTCAAGCCCGTTTCATGGCCGAGGAAACCGAATTCATAAATGCCCGTGCGGCCTGTGGTCAACGCTCGTGCGACAGTTGAAAAGGTGAGAACGGCACCGCGGTGCCTGAGCGATCGAGGATACCCGCCTGCAAGAATTGCGAACCGCGCACTTCCATGTATTCGATGCGAATAGCATGCTTGCCTGGCGCCAGGATGATTTGCCCGGTTTTCTTAATGGCGCTGTGATCGCCATCGTGATCGACTACCCGTTGGTTGTCGATGTACAACCTGGACCCGTCATCGGAGTTGAGATAGAACGTCTGCACGCCACCCGTGGCGATATCTACGAACCCTTCCAACACAAGCCCAAATTCGTCCGGGCGGTGGCCCGTTTCGGCAAGGCTCGCCAGTTTAATCACTCCGGTTCGCACGGGCTTTAACCGGCTGAAGTCCGGCAGTTTCTCCCAACTCCCTTCAAAGTATTGCATGGCCAGCCCCGGCTCCGTCTTTTTCGTTTTCACCGGTGGCAGGGGTGCCATCTTTCGGAACGCCATACGCTTCACGCGGCTGCCTCGCCCATCGGCCGTGTAACTGCGCGCCTGAACCGTGGCCGTGTTGGCCAATGTGAAGGGTTTGGTGTAGCGCGCGCTGGCGCGGGTGGGTTCGCTGCCATCGAGCGTGTAGTGAATCGCGATATCCTCAAAGGGTGCCTCAAGCGTAACCACGGTTTCTTTTTCGAACAGTGTGGCCGTGGCTACTACATGTGGTGCGGGCGGCTGCATAACGGATGCCGAAGCAAGGCGATCCTTGCTTTTTTGCATTTGAAAGGCATCCAGCATGCGGCCCTCGTGATCAATGGACTTGAAACTGACGTTGTCCGCAAAAATGGCAAACGTGCAGTAGTGGTGTACGGATTGCAATTCGGCCGTAAACCAGCTGCGAGTGGGCGCAAAGGCCTCGAGCCCGCCACCGGCACCTCCGGAGTTGATGTACACCACACCCCCCTTCATATTGATCTGATTGTCTTTGATGGGCCAGCTACGTTCATACAAATGAGTGTGACCAAACAAACAAAAATCCAGGCCGTAGCGCTCGTACAGGGGCACCAGGTTGCGGGCGTCCGTCCCCAGCGTGGACAGCGTCTCATACGTATCGCCATGATCATCGCTGTCGGATGAGTAGGGGGGATGGTGATGCACGGCAATCTTCCAGGTGGCGGTAGACTTAGCCAGTGCCCACTCCAGCCAATCGTATTGTTCCGATCCTTCCGAGACATCGCGATTGGTGTCGATCATGAAAAACTGCGCGTTGCCGTACGTGAACGTATAGTAGTACTCGGGCGGAGGCGCCACCACATACTGATAATAATAGCTCGCATCCTGCTCGTGGTTGCCGAGCACCGGGTAAACAGGGACACGCGAAAGCAGCGGCCGGCCTTTGGGAAAGAAATTTTCAAGCCAATCGTTTTTGTCGAGCCCCTGATCAACCAGATCGCCTGCCAGTACTACGAAGTTGGGGCGATCGTCCCACACCAGGTCAGCGATTTTTTCCCACGCCCAGGGGGTGCGGCTGTTGCGCTGGGTGTCGCCAATCAGGGCGAACATATACGCGCTGCTGTCGTTGACGGCCGTTTTGAAGGTGTACACGGCCGACCGGATGGTATCTCCGCTGGCAAGCACGGACGTAGCGCGCCAGAAATAATTGGTCTCGGGTTTTAAGTTGGCCAGTTGCACCTCGTGCATTTGGCGGTTGCCCGGCAGCGTCACCGCGCGGTCGAGCACGGCACGTTTCACCTGGGCGCGGGCTTCTCCGAAATCTACGCGTGTCGTGGCGGCATCGCGCGTCTCCCACAGCACATACAGGCTGGTTTGCGTGGAAAATTGGAGATACGGGGCTACCAGAAAAGCTTCTTCGTTTATTTGTTGGGCCCGGGCAGGTATCACCAAACACAGCAAACCAAACAGAAGCATCAAACGATGGAAACAATAGGGGTTGGCGTAATGGATCATAGATAGTTGAAAGGTGTACAACAGTAAGGCGGCTATGTGACATGGGCATTACCGGAGTGTCAAGAATTTACCAAGTGGCCAAAAAAACGAGGCGTGTACATCGCCATGACGCAATCAGGCGAAAGGCGTGGGAGTTACCCACAAAGACTACATTTGCCTCGGATAGCGCACAGATGAAGTCCGCCTTGCGAAAAACAAGCAATGCCACCTGAACCGGCTTTCCTCGAGCCCCCAGGCATAAAGGCGGGTAGCAGAAACAAGATGATATCCCATGAGAAAATGCGTTAATAAGATGAGACTCATATTACCGGTTTTTCTTTTAGTACCCGCCATGGTGGGTTCAACCCTGAGTATGGCCCAGTCGGGACATGTCCCGGTAAAAAAGCCAATGCCAGATGTCACCGATTCTATGGTGGTACACTATGAATCGTTGAAGAATAAATACGGAAAAAACAAAAACGTGCCGCCACGGTACGAGAAGCAAATTTTTTACGCGTTATCCTATTTCCCGGAACTGGTAAACACCAAAATCACCTTTCAAATCAAAAAAAGTAAGACAGGAATAATTGACACCCGGCCCACTATCGGGGGTCTGTTCAGAAATGGCAATAAGCGAAAGTACCTGGTTTCGATATATGAGTCAGCGAAAGGACGAACACGTCCACAATTCGCCAAGGCAGACGTGAATGGTCAGGTGGGTATCCTCGGTCATGAGTTCTGCCACATCCTATCCTTTAAAAACAGCACCGGGCTCGGCTTGGCCGGACTCGGTATTGCCCATGTCTCTACCCGATTTATGGATCGGTATGAAAATAAAACCGATAGTCTCAACATAGAAAGGGGCTTGGGGTACCAGTTAGTGGCCTGGAAACAGCATTTGGATGAAGGATTTAAAGCCATGGCTCGTAATCATGCACCGCCTTCGGCAAAACCAACACACGAACGATACATGAGTGTTGATCGAATACGAAGCGTTATGACCAAGAGTAAAGCATACCAACAGGAGTAGTTCTTAACGCTACTCGCCATATGCCGGCAACGCCCCACCGCCTCGCACTGTTCGTCTAATTCCCAACGGAGGCCTGAGCCAAACGCGATACCCCTGACCCTTGTCCGCCAACGCGAAGTCAGCGTAGTCTTTGCAGTGATGCCCTTTTTATCGACTATGCCGATGCCCGGCACCCGTATGATTATCACTGGCCGCGGCCAAAGCGAACGCGCTGCCCATAGCGTATTTTTTTTAATATATTTGTCTGATGCGAAAATTACGTTGCAACGGTTTTTTTGGTCTTCTCCTTTTACTCTATGGTATAGGCTGCGAACAGCCGGATGAAAGGAGTGAGTTACTTCGCGTTACCATTGAGCCTGGGTATTTTATCGTAGGAGATGGAGCTATTTGGGCGATCCTATCCGATGCATCAGGCAGGACGCTTGATATCAAGGAAATTAAAGGGGATGAAACCGAGTTGGTGTTTTCGGGGCTTCCGGTCAAAAGCCTGGCCTTAACTTTTCTATCGTACAATATTTTTACTAACCAGGGCGTCCTTGAGCGAAAACAGTTTTACTTACATACCACCATGGGATTGGATGCCAATCAAAACATTGTGATGTCCAGAAGACCTCCCAGTCCGAGTAACCCCATCCCTCCTGTTGTCGATCAGATCCCTTTTACCATCAATAATTATTCAGATGCTAAAGATGCTATCCCGGCATTTCACTTTAGCGATGGTTTTTTTTGTTGTTATGCTACATTACTCTATAATACTATTAGCTATCAACCGCCTTTTTTTTCGGGCGAGTTCTCATTACGTCAAGATCCCAGGTCTGTTTTGATAGTTACCTATCGTGACGGGATTCCCGTCCACAAATGGATGGAGAATGTCAGCCCCGGCAACTCCATGACGATTGATTTTTCAACGTTCGAGCCGAGCAGAACAATCCCAATTAACAAACCGGTTTATGACGGTCAGGTTCGCTCCGTTTTAAATGCCGGATTTGAAGGTGACATCAGCCAAGGGCACATTTTGTCTGCACTAGAAACTCGTAGAAACTCCTTGTCCAGTGCCGACAAACCAGTATTTCAGTTAGGTTATATAGAAGGTTTTGATAAATACATTGTTGGTGTACAAGAGAACCCTCTGAATACCGAAGGACCCAATGTGTACTACGCCAAGGCGGGGGCTATTCCCGGCCGCATCGATTTGCCCGTCAATACGTTTGAATTAGGAAACGCAGAGATGGATCGTTTCTCCTACACGTTTACCAATGAGTATACTTATAAGTCAGCGTCTTTTACCATTGAAAATTTGCGGGAATTAGGAATCAATTGGTCAATTCAAGCTCCCCGAGGTGTGGCATTAAAGGCTCCCGCATTGCCGCCATCGTTGGCCCGACTTTATCCCGAGCTAGCAAATAAAAAACTCCAGTTATCGGCAATTGAATTTATACAACCGCTGGACGGATTTACCTATCAGGAGCAGGTGGCCAATTATTTTGCCGGAAGAATCAGAGGAGAACATGAGACATTGACCTTCAGGTATACCAAACGGTACTAGGAACTACGGCAAAGTCAGGCCTTGCCCCACCCCAATGCTAATTCGTTAGATCAATCGCGACCCGATTCAAGGTTTTTCTCATTGCGTGCAAGGGCATCGTATTCAAAAGAATATGAGTAGATTTACGGGTAGTATCGCTTACGAAATGTATGCGGTCAGTATCTACTTCGGCATGAAAAACGCTTTTTTCTTCTCGGTCTGTCTTTGGGTTTCACTGGTCGCCAGCGGCCAGTCGCCCGTAGTGGTGGCCAGCACCACGGCTGTGCCTCCGGCAGCCGAAGAAACCTATTCCATTACCATCACGGTGCGAAACATCCGCAATAGCAAAGGCGTCATCCGCTTCAAATTCTATGACGACAGCACGCCCTTTCCGCACGACACCGGCTTTTTGCGCACGGTGGTGCCCAAAACCGAAATGAAGGGCGACTCCATCACGGTGACGTATCATGGTTTTGTCTCCAAAAACATGGGCATTGCGCTGCAAGACGATGAAAACAACGACATGAAACTGGACATGGGTTGGTTCTTACCCAAAGAAGGACATGCCTTTTCAGACTACTACCACGCCACCATGTTGCGCAAGCCGGTATACGAAGACTTCGATTTTTTCCTGACGGACCACAAAAAAGTGGAGATGAAAATGCGGTACTATTGAGCTGCATATTGGAGGTAATCTCTTTTTTTGTCCCCTCAACGGCTCCCAGGTTCATTCGTCTTTTTCCCGCGTTACGGCAGGTTACTCCTTTTTTCATTGGACCATTAACCCTTCGTTTATCATGTTGTTTATCCTGATATGAATATGCGAATTGTGTTGCTCGTCCTGATCTTTTTGGCACTCGGCTGCGAAGACTCGGCCACCGAAACGTCCCTCGCGCCTGACCAGACACCCAATGACCCCGTGCGGGGTACCATCTTCCAGTCAGAAAAACAACGCTTTGGGTTGGATACGCTCGCCACCGGCCTCAGCAACCCCTGGGGTCTCGCCTTCTTGCCAGACGACCGGGTGCTGGTCACTGAGCGCGCGGGCACCATTCGCATCATCCAAAACAGGCAGCTCACGGCCGACCGCATCCAAAACGTGCCGGCTGTGTATCAAAATGGTCAAGGTGGCCTGTTGGATATTCAACTGCATCCTGACTACGCCACCAACGGTTGGATCTATTTTTCCTACAGCAAAGCGGGCACCGGAGGGGGCGCCACCGCGCTGGGTCGCGCCCGGTTGCAGGGTAACACCTTCACGGACGTACAAGAACTTTTTGTGGGCCAGCCCTTCAGCACCAGCGGTCAGCATTTTGGCAGCCGCATTGCGTTTGATGGCCGCGGATACGTGTACCTGAGCACCGGTGATCGCGGCAATCCATCGAATGCGCAAAGTTTAACCAACCACTGGGGCAAAGTGATCCGCTTGCATGACGATGGGCGGGTGCCTTCCGACAATCCGTTTGTGGGCACCGCCAATGCACGACCTGAGATCTGGAGCTATGGCCATCGCAATGTTCAGGGAATGTTTTTCGATGCCGCCACCCAAACGCTGTGGGCACATGAGCACGGCCCCCGCGGAGGCGATGAAATCAACCGCGTGGAGCGCGGCAGAAACTATGGCTGGCCCACCATCACCTTTGGCATCAACTACGATGGCACGCCCATCACCAGCGAAACGCAACGGCCGGGCATGGAGCAACCCGTGCGGCAATGGACGCCTTCAATCGCCCCGTGTGGCATGACGGTAGTGACAAGCGCACGCTATCCGCAGTGGCGAGGCAACTTGTTGGTGGGCGCATTGGCACTCCGGCACGTGGCCCGTGTGGAGTTGGATGCCAACGGCAGGTACGTTCGTGAGGAACGACTGCTCAATAACTTTGCGCGCTTCCGGTATGTGGCGCAAAGCCCCGATGGGTACCTTCATATGGCCACCGAAAACCCAGGCATGGTGTTGCGCATCGTGCCCGTTAACTAAAAGAATTTTAGAAGTCGTGCTCATATTTTTTCGGCAGCTTTTTTACACGGTAAGGAAAGCATGCTTCGCGCGTATCGTGTGCCGATAAACGTGCGATGGTATCCGTTCGCGCTGCGCTCGCCTTTCATCTGTGCCCGCGCGTATCGGTGACGTTTTTGAGCGGGCTTTGATTTTTTTGTAGCTTGTCGTGTGCAAATCAACGCAGAGCAGCTTTCCGTCCACCTCGGTGGTCACACCGTTTTGCGTGAAGTGTCATTGTCATTTCCTGCTTTTCACGTCACCGCCATCCTGGGCCGCAGTGGCAGCGGCAAGTCCACGTTGCTGCGCGTCATCAACGGGTTGGTTACGCCCTCTTCGGGCCGGGTGTTGCTGGACGGGCGCGCGTTCCGGCTGGAGCATCCACATACCGAGCGACTGAACATGGGCTATGTGGTACAGGGCGTGGGGTTGTTTCCGCACCTGACGGTAGAACGAAACATTGCCATAGCCTCGCGGCTTATCCCCGTTTCGTTTGAGACTGGCGCGCGTGTGCGCGAACTTTTGGAGCGCGTGGGCTTGCCATGGCGCTATCGCACGAAGTATCCGCGCGACCTGTCGGGCGGTGAGCAGCAGCGGGTGGGCATCTGCCGGGCGTTGTTTTTGGATCCGCCCGTGCTGTTGATGGACGAACCCTTCAGCGCGCTGGACCCCATCACGCGGGCAGAGTTGCAAAACGAAGTGCTCCGCCTTCAGCAGGAGCGCGCCCGCACGGTAGTGTTCATCACCCACGACATGCGCGAAGCCCAAAAGCTGGCCGACTACGTGGCGGTGTTGGAGCAGGGCCTGGTGGTACAGCAGGGGTTAGCCACAGAGGTGATCCAACGGCCGCAACATCCGGTCGTCCGTCAGCTCATTGACGCTTCGCTGGCATGAAAAAACTGGTAGCATGTGCGTTGTCCCTTGTGTCGGTAATCACCGAAGCCCAGCGGATACACGTGGGGGCCAAGCATTTTAACGAAGGCTACCTGCTAAGCGAAATGCAGGCCTTGCTGCTGGAGCAAAACGGTTTTGAGGTGGAACGCCACTACAACCTGGGGGGCACGTTGGTTTGTTTTGAGGCGCTGCGCACCGGGGCCATTGACGTTTACCCGGAATACACGGGCACGCTGGCTGCTGAAATCCTGAAAGATGCGACCCTGACGCCTACCCAGATGGATTCGGTGTTACGCACGCAACATGGCTTGACGATCGGCAACTCGTATGGCTTTAACAACACCTATGCCCTGGTGATGCGCAGCAGCGTGGCGGAGCTACGAAACATCCGCACCATTGGCGACCTGGCCGCCCATACCAACCTGCGGGCGGGCATCAGCTATGAGTTCCTCAAACGCCAGGATGGGTGGGATCACCTCGCCCAAACCTATCACCTGCCACAACGCCCGATGGGATTGGAACACGGCCTGGCCTATGAGGCACTGGCGAACGACAAGATTGATATAACCGATGCGTATTCCACCGATGGCGAGATTGCCGTAAATGACTTCCGGCTGCTAGCGGACGACAAGCATTTTTTTCCGCGCTACGAAGCGGTGTCGCTCATGCGGTCGTCACTGCCGCCCCGGGCCAAGGCCGTGCTGGCCCGCTTGGAGAATCAACTCAGCGAGGATGTCATGCAAGCGCTGAATGCACAGGTGTTGTATGAAAAGAAAAATTTCCGTGAAGTGGCAGGCGGGTTTTTGAGGGCAAAGGGGTTGATCACCGATTCGCGGGGAGGCCCTTCGGTGGTACGCGAGGTGGCAGAAAAGACACTCCGCCATTTGTGGCTGACATTTGTGGCGTTGTTGGCGGCCATCGCCATCGCGGTGCCGTTGGGCATCGTGCTGTATTGGAATCCACGCGCGGCTCAGATGGTCTTGTATCTCACGGGGCTTCTGCAAACCATTCCTTCCATCGCCTTATTGGCCATGATGATCCCTCTGTTAGGCATTGGCATGACACCGGCCATTGTGGCGCTCGTGTTGTATGCCTTGCTGCCCATCGTGCGCAACACGGTGACGGGACTGGTGCAGGTAGACCCGTTGTTGAAAAACGTGGCGGAAGGTATCGGCATGACGCGCGCACAACGCCTTTGGTTGGTGGAGCTGCCCTTGGCGCGCCCGGTGATGTTCGCGGGCATTCGCACGGCTGCCGTCATCAACGTGGGCACGGCCACGCTGGCGGCCTTTATCGGGGCGGGCGGGCTGGGCGAGTTTATCGTGACAGGCCTGGCCCTGAACAACACCGATCTGATTTTGCGTGGAGCGATCCCTGCTGCACTGTTGGCGCTGGTGGTGGAGGGAAGCTTTGGTTGGATTGAAAGGCGAATGGCGCTTCGCGCAACCCAACCCTGAACGAGTCGTACGGGTTGGCTTTGTCAATTCGCACGGACCAAGCGAAGGACCTAACACACCATCGCCCAATCCTGAGCGCGTGATGCGCACCAGTTCGCATGGCCCACCACACTTCCATGAACCGGTTGATCTGATTGATCGCACACAACCAGCGAAGGATCCCCGAGGACGAAGGACACCGGTTGTTTGAGGGGTTGGGCTGGTTTGGAGGATCCTTCGCGATTGTGCTGGCTGTCTGTGCGTGCGTTTGGATAGGGTTGATGCGCTCTCCGCTCAGGATGGGGTTAGGGTGTGGTTTGGGGATCCTTCGCGGGGTCTGCTTTTTGTTCGCGACTGCCTCTGAGTCAGGTGCAGTGCGCTTGTCGCTCAGGATCACACACCTAGAAAACCTTTTCATAAATTCTCTTTTCGCTGCTCACCGCGGCTGGCTGCCCCGTCAAAATCTCCGTCACGTTCTTTGAAATCGTTTGGGCGATGTCGCCCGTAGGCAGATCGTTGCAATCCAACCCAAAAGGCTCTTCGATTTCCTGCGCCATCAGTTCCAGACCCAGCATGGCAAAGAAGATAAACATCGTCAGCGGGATGGTGTAAAATCCAAAATCCAAAAACAAACCAAAGGGCAACATAATACCATATAACGAGATGAACACTTTGATGTATACCGAATAGCTAAACGGAATCGGAGTTTTTTTAATACGTTCGCAGGCGCCCAGCACGTTGAGCAGTGCTTCGTGCTGTGGTTTGAGGTTGATCAGGTCGGCATCGGTCAGCGCTCCGGCCTTATAGATCGTATGCACCTTGGAATACAACCATCCGGAAATGTGATTGGGTTTGTGTTGTTTTTCGCTCAGCTCGCTTTTTTCCTCTTCGGTAAGGGCCAGTTCTTCCAGCTTTACACCCTGACGCAGGTGATCGCGAAGGGCCATACAAAAGTTGCCGATGTGACGTGCCAAATAGGCGCGCGAAGCACGATCATCAGGTGGGAGAGCCGCTTGTAGTTGTACCGCAAGGTTCCGGGTTTGGTTCACCAGTTCGCCCCACAGCTTTCGTCCCTCCCACCAACGGTCGTAAGCCGTGTTCGTGCGGAAGACCAGCAGGATACTCAGTACGATTCCGAGCAATGAGAAAATTCCGGAATGGAGCTTGGGCTCAACCTCAAAGGAATACAAAAATCCGCAGGCCGCGGCCGTAAATAAGCCGACCAGCAAAACACCGCGCACGATTTTTTGCAGCGTCCAGCTGGTGGTAAGGTTGCGGATATCGCGGAACCAGTTCTTGTTGGGTTCATATACGATCATACTCTCAGGTTATTCGGTGGTGTTGTGTAGCCGGAGGGACTTCTTAGTATCCCATGATGCGCTCATCGAGATAGCACCACGCCCAGCGCTCTCCCGGTTCAGCCGAAATGGCCACAGGATGCTGGGCGGCATGTGCATGTTGCGAAGCATGCCGATGGGGCGAGGAGTCGCAGCACAACGTGACCCCACACGTTTGGCACGTGCGCAGGTGTACCCACGAGCCATGGATTTTGACACATTCTTCGCACACGTGTTTTTTCTCCGCGACTACGTGCGTCCAAGCCGTCAGGTGCGCGCACGGTTCCTGATGAGCCATGTTAAGAAGCTTTTAGTTTCCGCTCAAATTTGCACGCGATCTTCAACTGGTCGCGGTTGGTGATGGAGTCGTGCAAGACGTTTAGTTGTCCCGTCTCCAGGTCATATACCCAGCCGTTGAGCGTAGGGCGTGTGCCGCGTTCCCAGGCTTCGCGAATGATGCGCGTTTTGCCCAGGTTGTTGATTTGCTCCAAAACGTTTAATTCCACCAGCCTGCGCTGGCGTTCGCGCTCGGTGGGCAGCGCATCGATTTCCCAGGCATAGTATTGATGGGCACTTTTGATATGCGCCAGCCAACTGTCAATGAGGCCGAGCTGATCACCCTTCAGGGCGGCATTTACTCCGCCACAACCGTAGTGTCCGCAAATGACAATATCATCTACTTTCAACACCTCTACTGCGTATTGCAGAACACTCAGGAAGTTCAAGTCAAACTCTACTACGAGGTTGGCAATGTTGCGGTGCACAAACAGGTCACCGATGCCCGTCTGGGTGATCTCGTTGGGATCAATGCGGCTGTCGCTGCATCCCACCCATAATACTTTGGGCTGTTGGCCTTGCGATGTTTGTTTGAACACTTCGGCATTTTCGCTCAGCTTGCGCTGGATGAAGCGTTCGTTGCCGTGCAGGAGTTGTTGGAGGGAGATGTTCATGGGTAATGCTGTTCAAAAATAACGTTATATTTGATATCAAATACTATTCGGATGTCGCCCCAAAAGAGAGAAACAACGTGTGATCGATCATTCTCGGTGTATGTTTTTTCTTCCCTATGGGCATTGTGTTTGATCTAACTTCAATTTGTCTATGGAAAAGACGGACAAATTAAGTAACCTTCAACTGGAACTCTTAAAGGTGTTTCATCACGATCTGCCAGAAGCGCAATTGCTAGAGATACGACAATTGCTCACCTCCTATTTTGCGAAGAGGGCCACCGAAGCGATGGATACTGTGTGGAAGGAGAAACAGTGGAACGCAGAGGAGATGGAGAAGATCGTCAATGAACATTTGCGAACAGCGCTTAACCCTTGAAAGTTGTTCTTGACAGCAACGTCCTTTTGGCCAGCATTTCGAAATTTTCGCCCTATCGCCCTATTTTTACAAACCTGATCGAAGGCAAGTTTGCACTGGCACTGAGCCATGATGTTCTACTGGAGTATCACGAGGTGGTCACCCGGTTTTCCAGTGCGGACGTAGCCCGAAACATAACCGAGTTTTTGCTCGCCACACCATTTGTACAGCAAATTCAGGTCTATTAGCGCTGGAATCTAATCGCTACAGACCCCGGACGACAATAAATTTGTTGATCTATCCATTGCCGCCAATGCCGATTACCTTGTGTCCAACGATCGTCACTTCTCAAACCTCGAGTCGCTTTCGTTTCCTCGAGTTCACGTAATTTCCGCTGCAGCGTTTCTTTCCTTTGTTGAACACTCACCGCCCGTAATCATCGTAGCTGGCCTGGTAGTATTCTTCGTAGCGGTAGATCAAGTCGATGTTCTGCACTTCGATGTCGGTAAATTTGTCGCGAATGTCCAGCCCCATGGGAATATACCAATCCTGGGCATCAAAATGCCTGCGTTCTTCTATTTCCTTGAACGAATAACCATGGCGTGCATAAATCTCGTTGCGCATCATTGCCAATTCTTCTTCCAACAGGTTTTCTACATCAGCTTCTGTCAGCAGTCGTGTGGAAGCTTCGGGATACCTGCCCGTGTCAGTACGGTAGGCATAGGCCGTTTTGGCTAACTGAAAGGTTTTTTTGCTCACGGTGGGTTTAAAAGGCGACCACGTACCGCGCACGGTTTGGCCGGTCACGTCAATCACCAATTCAAAATGGCCATCGTAGGGGTCGGTGCCGGGTTCATTCATGAATAGTTCAATCGAGGTGTCGGTACGCTTGGTGACCTTGCCGGTGATGGGGCGGAAATTGCCCGCGCATACCGTGTAGCCCAGAGCATGTTCTTCGCCCACCTCGGCCAGCGCGATATTGATCTTGTTCTTGCCAAACATCCCCACCCAGTAGCCGATGATGGCATCGTTCGGATTGGCCTGAATTTTTTCAATGGCTTCGTCAATCAGTTTTTGCTCGGGCGATTTCTCCGGGCCGATGGTGCGGGCATCGCGCGCTACTTGTACAATCGCAGCATTTTCGTCTGTGGCTTCCATTCCTTCCGGAGGAGTTTCTGTTTGGGGCCGGCCACAAGCGGTCAGTGCCACCACGAGCCAAAGTATTTTTTTCATGTCAAAAGGGCGGTTAGGCTTCGAAAAGTTACAAACAATTTTTTTAACATTACCGGATGACGTGGCGCACCGGGTTGTTATCACTGCTGCTGGCCTTCTTTTCGGTGCTGATGGTGCGCATCACCATTCCGTATTTATCGCTGGAAACGGACGTGGCGTTTTTGCGCATTAAACAGTGGATCATCCATCATGACGTGTGGCGCGTGTCTTTTTTTGTACACGTGTTTACGAGTATTTTTTTGTTGGCTGCCGGCTTCACTCAGTTTTATTATCCGACCCAACCCGTGTGGCGAAACCTACACCGGGCCATGGGCAAGATGTATGTGTTTGTGCTGCTCGGCTTTTCAGGGCCGGCCGGGTTGGTGATGAGCCTTTATGCCAACGGAGGATGGCTGTCGCAAACGGCCTTCACGCTGCTCAGCCTGTTGTGGATGTATACCACTGTACAGGCCTATCGCACGGCCCGGCAGCGGAAATGGCGGACACATGGGCAGTGGATGGTTCGCAGTTTTGCACTAACACTCTCGGCCTTAACTCTGCGGGCCTGGAAATTTTTGTTGGTCTTGTTTTTTCATCCCCACCCGATGGATGCCTACCAGGTGGTGGCCTGGTTGGGGTGGGTGCCGAACCTGCTGCTGGCCGAGTGGTTGATCCGCCAGGGGCTTGTCCAGCGGTGGTCTGCCAAAGGTGCCACCGGCATAAATTAGGCAACGATTAACAGATCGTTGGCGTTGGCATCGTGGCCGTTTCACTATCTTTGACTTCCCCGTTATGAAACGTTTTGTCATCCACCTGCTGGTGGTCGTGTTTATTGTCACGTGGTGCTCCCCATGGTTATCGGTTTCCCCGGAACGCATATGGGCCGCTCACTTCGAAGAAAACCCCATGCCGGATACCGACAACACCACGCCTGAATGGCTTGAAGAGATGGACGATGACGAACTAGCGCGAGAGGCACCTGCCGGAATGGCGTATTTGCCTGCGGGCCGCCCATACACCGGTGAAACGCGGCACGCGCTGGTTTTCAAGAATCACGTTCGCGAAGTGGCCGGGCCTCCTCCACGTGTCACGGTTGGCAACCGCCTCGGTTGAGGATGTATTCCTTTTAATTTTTCCGTTTAACTAAGCCTATGGACTTGCGTAGCTATGCGCGGTATGATTTGCCTGCCGCTCTTGTTGTTTTTCTGGTGGCGTTGCCTCTTTGCCTCGGCATTGCCCTGGCATCGGGCGCCCCGCTCTTTTCGGGCATCGTAGCCGGTGTCATCGGAGGGGTGGTCATAGGCGTTCTCAGCGGCTCAGCGGTGAGCGTCAGTGGTCCGGCCGCGGGGCTTATCACCATCGTGTCGGCTGGCATTGTCACGTTGAAATCGTACGAGGCGTTTTTGTTTGCCTTGGTACTGGCGGGGCTCTTGCAAGTAGCGCTCGGCTTTGCCAAAGGAGGGAACATCGGCCATTTTTTTCCTGTGGCTGTGATCAAAGGCATGTTGGCGGCCATCGGCCTGACGCTTATCCTCAAGCAAATACCGCATGCGCTGGGGCGCGATACGGACTTTGAAGGCGATGAGAGTTTTGAACAGCCCGATGGGCAGAATACGTTTACCGAAATCATCGAAGCCGTGCAGCACCCTACAGCGGGAGCTATTTTGGTGTGTGTGCTTACACTGGCAGTTATTTACGCATGGGAGCGGCCCACCCTGAAACGTTATGCTTTTTTTACGCGCGTGCCAGGTGCGCTGGTGGCGGTGTTGCTGGGCTCGTTGCTCAATGTCACGTTGCTGTCGCTGGCCGCCAACTGGGCGATCACCGATGCTTCGCATTTTGTGAGTCTGCCGTCCACCCGCACGGATGACCTGTCGGCCTTTTTGGTCTTTCCGGATTTCAGTGTCTGGCGCAACCCCGATGTGTACGTCATTGCGGTAACCCTGGCGCTGGTAGCCAGCCTGGAAACGCTGCTGAGCATTGAAGCGTCCGACAAGTTGGATCCCTTTAAGCGTCATACGCCCCTGAACCGCGAGCTGCGTGCGCAAGGCGTGGGGAATGTGCTGAGCGGCCTATTGGGCGGATTGCCGCTCACTTCCGTCATCGTGCGCAGTTCAGCCAACATCAGCGCAGGGGCCCGTACAAAAGCCTCGGCCGTCACGCACGGTTTCATTTTGTTGGGTGCCGTCATCGCCATTCCAAACGTTTTGGGGCTCATTCCCAAAGCCGCGCTGGCGGCCGTCCTTTTTGCCGTGGGTTATAAGCTCACCAAGCCATCACTTTTTTGGCAGATGCGCCAAAAAGGACTTAGTCAATTTGTGCCTTTTGTGGTGACGATCGTTGCCATTCTATTTACCGACCTGCTGATCGGTGTCATCATCGGTATTTTGGTGGCCTTGTTTTACATTTTGCGTACCAACTTTCAGCGTGCCGTGGTGCTGGTCAGTACCGAACACAGCTATCTCGTCAAGTTTACCCGGGACGTGACGTTTCTGAACAAGGCTTCCCTGCGCCACATTTTCAACAGCATCCCAAATGACTCGCGGGTAATCATCGATGGCAAGCAGGCCAACTTTATCGACCAGGATATTCAAGAATTACTGCGCGATTTTCACGAGGCGGCTGTCAACCGGAACATTACTGTGGAGACTACCCACATCAATAACCTCGATTGGACACTACCTCGCTCAACCTAACCTAATCCCTATTAGCCTCAACCATGAAATTTATTGAACAACTGCTGCTGCAAAACAAAGCATGGGTAGAACAGAAAAACCGCGAAGACAAGGAATTTTTCAATCGCCTGTCCAACGTGCAAACCCCCAAGTTTTTGTGGATTGGCTGTTCTGACAGCCGCGTGCCTGCCAATGACATCACCGGTACCGATCCGGGCGAAATTTTTGTACACCGCAACATTGCCAACATGGTGGTACATTCCGACATGAACATGCTGAGCGTACTGGACTATGCCGTCAACGTATTGGAAGTGCGCCATGTGATTGTGTGTGGCCACTATGGCTGCGGGGGCGTGCGTGCCGCCATGGGCAATCAGCAATATGGCCTTATCGACAATTGGCTGCGCCACATCAAAGATACCTATGACATCCACCATCACGAACTGGATCAACTTACCGATGCCACCCAAAAAGAAAACCGGTTTACCGAGCTCAATGTGATTGAACAGGTCTTTCACGTTACCAAAACATCCATCATCCAAAATGCGTGGGCCAAACGCAACCTGCCGTACGTGCATGGCTGGGTCTATGATATCAAAAACGGCCTTATCAAAGACTTGAAAGTGACCATGAACGACAACAGCGAAATGCCTCAGTTTTATCGTTTGCGCACGCCTTAGTGGCGAGCCCGCTGGGGGTATGGGGCGGTTGAGTTGTCTATAGGGTTGATGACTCCCTCTTCGCAACGGGCGGGCAGTATGGCCACACCGTTTACATTTGTGCAGGCAGAATATTACCTTGCATGGCCCCATGTGTCCATGCCCGAACCCGCTGTAGACCTGTCAGTTTTAGAGCGCCTGAGAACGGGTGACCAACACGCTTTTGAACGTATTTTTACCCGGTTTTACCGGCCGCTGTGCGCGTATGCCTATCAGTTTTTGAGCGATCGGGACGAAGCCGAGGAGGTAGTACAGGCGGCCATGATTTCATTTTGGGAGAAGCGAACGTCCATTGCGATTGAAACCTCGCTTCAGTCATACTTGTTCCGCATGGTGCGGAATGCCTGTCTTAATGTGATTAAACACCAAAAAGTAAAACAGCAGCATGCTGCCTATGCCCTGCAAACCGGCCATACCGCTCACGATGCCATCGCACAGACCCTGGGAGCGCAGGAGTTGGAAAGCCGCATTGGCCAGGCGATGCGCACACTGCCCGAACAGTGCCGCCTCGTATTTCAATTAAGCCGCTTTGAAGAACTCAAGTACCAGGAAATAGCCGATCAGTTAAACATCTCCATCAAAACAGTGGAGAATCACATGGGCAAAGCGTTACGGCTGATGCGTGAACAGTTGAAGGAGTACTTGCCGGTGGTATTGTTGACTTTGCTTTATTCTCAATGACTTCGTACACAGACCATATCGATGACCTGATCGGCAAGGTGCTGACTCGCGAAGCCACTGCGGCTGAAGAGGAGGCCCTGCGCGCCTGGCGGCAACTGGACCCCGCCAACGAACGCTACGCTCGCCAGTGCGAAACCGTTTTTCAACAGGCACAGTCAACCGAGTTGCTTGATTCGTTTAACCCGGACGCGGCTTGGCAAAAGGTAAAAGGGAAGATCAGCCCCGGTGCAAAGACTGTGGCGTTTTTTTCATGGCCCTACCGCGTGGCGGCCGGCATCGCTCTGGTGGTGGGTGTTTCCTACTTCTGGCTTACTTCCGAAAAACCGGCTCCGGTCGTTGAACTGGTGGCATCCTCACACGTGCGCACCGATACATTGCCCGATGGCACCACCGCTTCGCTAAACAAGGCCTCTCAACTGGTGTATACGTTTGATGCCAAACAGAACATCCGTAAAGTTAAACTACAGGGCGAAGCCTTCTTTCAGGTAAAGCATGAGGAAGAGAGAACGTTTTTGATCGAGACGGATGACGTGTTTATCCGCGACATCGGCACCATGTTTAATGTGACGGCTTTTCCTGAGCGCGAAACCATTGAGGTGATGGTGACGGAAGGTGAAGTGTTGTTTTATTCGACCCATAACCCGGGCCTTCGACTGGTGGCGGGCGAGACGGGCATTTACCACAAGCCCACCCAAACATTTATCAAAAACGAGCAAACCGACACCAATCGGTTGGCGTATAGCACACAGGTGTTCCGGTTTAGCAACGCCACGGTGGCGGAGGTGATCGCGCGAGTCAATGAAGTGTACGGTGCGCGGCTGGCATTGGCCCGCGAAGACATCGGGTATTGCACGGTAACGGTAGGATTTGACCGCGAAACCCCGCAGACCATTGCCGAAATCATGGCCGAAACACTGGATTTGATCGTCACGGAAAAAAACGGCACGTTCATCTTGTCTGGAAAAGGATGTCCCAAAGCGGAATAGGCTACGTTTACGCAGGCTGGTTGCTGGTGGCTTTGCTGGTGTCATGGCACACAGCCGCGCAAACGCCCGTGTTGGAACGCACCGTATCGCTTTCGCTGGAAGACGAGCCCCTCGCTAATGCCCTGGATAAGATTGGGGCGCAGGCGGGTTTTTCTTTTTCTTATTCGCCCGCTGTCATCACCACGCCCGTCCGCGTGTCATTAACCGTGCAACACAAAACCGTGCGCGATGTGCTCAACCAGATTTTTCAGGGCACCGTGCAATACAAGGGACGCACCAACCACGTCATCCTCACGCGGGCCTCCTTGCCGGTGCCGAAGACAACCACCTCCATCACCGTTCAAGGCTATGTGGTGCAGCGCGGCAGCGGTCAAAAAATCACACAGGCAAGTGTGTACGACAAAACCACCCTGAGCGCTGCCACTACCGATGACTATGGCTACTTTCGATTAAAAGTGGACAAGGGATTGGATTCGTTGCGTTTGTTCATCAGCAAGGAAGGCTATTCGGATACCGTGTGGACGTTTGGCGAGGCAAAAAATCAGTTTGTGACGGTGGCGCTTTCGCGGAAGATGCCTGAGCCCCTCATCGTGCAGCGCGAAGAAACCCCGACTGACACCACCGCAGCCTGGACACCCGAAAAAATTGATTCGGTCTTCAGGCAAGAAACATTTATACCGTATCGGCAACGAGCGGCCATCCGCAATATCCGCGACACACTGTACCGCGATATTCAAATCGCGCTCTTGCCTTTTGTGGGGAGCAATGGCATGCTGAGCGGAAACGTGATCAACAACTACTCGATCAATATGTTGGGCGGTTATTCGCTGGGTACACGCCAGATTGAGTTGGGCTTTTTTGTCAACATTGATCGGGGGGA
The DNA here is from genome assembly GCA_964524935.1 of uncultured Ohtaekwangia sp. GTDB lineage: Bacteria > Bacteroidota > Bacteroidia > Cytophagales > Cyclobacteriaceae > ELB16-189. The sequence goes on along the minus strand of CAZGFJ010000002.1, from coordinate 546,612 downwards.
TGTGCGGTGGTTGCAGATCGCAGGGTTTACCAATTTGGTGGGGGGCAGCGTCAATGGCTTTCAAGGGGCCGGGTTTGCCAATGTGAACGCGGGCGAAGCCACGGTCGTGCAAATGGCTGGCTTTGGCAACGTAAACCTGGGCCCCGCCAACGGAGTACAGGTAGCGGGCGTTGGCAATGTGAATGCCCGGCAGGCCGATGGCGTACTGGTGGCGGGCTTCGCCAATGTTGCCAACGGCTCTTCCCACGGTGTACAAGTAGCAGGCTTCGCCAACGTGCAGGTTGGAAACTATGTCGGTTCGCAGGTGGCCGGCTTCGGCAACGTGGCCGCTGATTCCTTGTGGGGCTCGCAAGTCGCAGGCGTTGTCAACGTAGCGAAGTATGTCAACGGCACCCAACTCGGGTTGATCAATGTAGCGAGGCGGCTCAGCGGTGTACCGGTGGGATTGATCAGCTTCGTGGGCAATGGCTATCATCAAATCGAAGTGTCGGCCGATGAGGTTTTTTATACCAACCTGGCCTTTCGCACGGGCGTCCGCCAGTTCTACAACATCCTCGCGGTCGGTTTGCAACCCCAGTTGCTGGCCGACAGCGCCAACGTATGGACGTTTGGTTATGGCCTCGGCACTGCGCGCAGGGCCGCCCGGTGGCTTCATGTGAACATCGATGTCACCTCGCAGCACATCAACCAAGGGAAGTTCACGAACGCCCTCAGCTTGCTCAACAAGGTGCATGTGGGTTTGGATTGGCGGCTCACGCGGACGTTTTCGATTTACACCGGCATGACCCTCAACGGATACCTCACGCGCACTTCGCATACCGATTACCCTCGGCTATTTTATGACTATGAACCCACCCCCTTCCGGGAAGCGACCTTCGGGCGCAATACCCTCACCCTGTGGTGGGGAGGAAAAGTGGCGCTGCGGTTTTTGTAAGGATTCAACACAATTTTCAATCGCCAGCCTTCGTAGTAGTTTTGTGCCGTTTTTGCTCAGGTGTATGAAAATGAATTGGTTCGCCATACTGGCGATTGCGGCCCATGCGGTTGCGGCACAACCCGTGGAAAGCTTGATGCAAGAAGGCATCCGGCTGGAGAAAGAATTCAACGTAAAGGAAGCCTTGCAAAAATTTGAGGCCGTGCTCGTGTTGGATCCCCAACATACCGAGGCCCTTTGGCATGCCAGCCGCATGTACTCCAATGTAGGGGGTCACCTGAAAGAGAAAAGCCAGAAACGGGTGTACTATGAAAAAGCCAAAGCGGCAGCCGTCAAATCCATTCAGCTCAACCCGTCCTCGATAGACGCGCGTTTTAGTCATATCATATCGTTGGGGCTCATGGCTGAGATCGCTTCGAACCCGCGCGAGAAAATACGCGATGCCAAAATCATCCGCCAGGAAGCGGAGGCCATTGTTAAGCTCGACTCTGCTTACGCACCCGCTTATTTTGTGTTGGGCAAATGGCACTACGAACTGGCCAAGCTCAGTTGGATTGAACAAATGGCTTGCGATTTACTTTTTGGCGGCCTGCCCGAAGATGTGTCCATGGAAAAAGCGGCCCGCCACTTTCGCAGGGCCAGTGCGTTGGATGCCGACAACATTCTGTTTTTGTATGGCGAAGCCTCGGTGTATGCCTATGAAGAAGATTATGCACAGGCCAAGAAACTCTTGGAGCGGGCCCTCTCGCTGGCCCCGCGCGAGCCAGACGACATCCTCCGAAAAGAAAAATGTCAGGTGCTATACAACCAGGTGCTCAAACAATCCTGACACCCCTCATCGCCCGCTGGCTGCGAAAAATTAAATACGTTTGCACATGCTATTAGCCATCGACATTGGCAACAGCGATGTGACGCTGGGCCTCTGGGCAAACGATCAGTGGAAACATGTTTGGCGGGTGCCCTCAAAACCGGATCTGCCGGAGTTGTTTTTTGGTGTGCGCGTGCGCGATTATTTTTTGGAGTCGGGCGCAGACCTGCAAGCCGTTGACCACATCGTATTGAGTAGTGTAGTTCCGCGCCTTACCGAAAAATTGAAATCCGTTGTGCGCAACCTGTTTGGTCAGGAGGCCATCGTGCTGGGTCCGAGCGTGTATGGCTCGTTGCCGATTGACATACTGAACCCGTATGAAATCGGCTCTGATCTGGTGGCCAATGCACTGGCGGCTTATGAAAAGTACAAGCGCACGTGCATCGTGGTGGACTTTGGCACCGCCCTGACTTTTACCACCCTCTCAGGCGAAGGAAAAATCGTGGGCGTATCCATTACCCCGGGGTTGAAGACGGCTATACGCGCCCTTTCGCAAAACACCGCCCGCCTGTTTGACGTGCCGTTGGAAATGCCCGCTTCGGCCCTGGGCAAAAATACGATCACAGCAATCCAGTCGGGGATCTTATTTGGCTACGAAGGCTTGGTTAAAAACATGGTGGGTCGGTTGCGCCAGGAGGTAGGCGAAGATGTGCCTGCCATTGCTACGGGCGGCCTCTCGTCTATCATCACCCCATTGAATGGATTTTTTACGGCCATTGAGCCACATTTAACCCTCGATGGGTTGAGAATGGTCATAAAATTCTATTCAAACAAGTAATGATATTAACATTAATGGAAGTCTAATAATGCCCTCCACCCGTGGAGCTATGATGCCGTTGATGAGGTAGCGGTATCACGCAATACGGTTTTGGTATTTTCTTTGATTTGTCTGGCGCATAGCAGACAGTCTATCTACGTTCAACATACGGTTGATCATAGGATAGGTTTAGGTTGAGAGGCCTGGCTGGGGAGCCAGGCCTCACTTTTTATAGCCGTACCATTCACCGCCATGTACATGGTGAGGATTGATGTACGCTCCGTAGCTTTGCCCATTCGCTTTTATCTATGCACTACGACATCGCCCAACTTAATCATCTTTTCCGTCACCGGAGATCCATTTATCCGCGCGACTACACCGGTGAACCGGTGCCCGACTCGGTGATCGAGCAAATGCTGGAAAACGCCAACTGGGCCCCCACCCACAAGCTGACGGAACCCTGGCGCTTCACGGTGTTCACGGGCGCTGGATTGCACGCACTGGCCGCATTTCAAAGTGAATGCTACCGGCAGGTGACCATGGCCAACGGAACGTTTCGGCAAGATCGTTTTGACGCGCTGCGTACCAAACCGTTGGAGTCATCTCACATCATCGCCATTGGTATGAAGCGCGATCCCAAAAAATCAGTACCCGCGTGGGAAGAGCTGGGAGCCGTGTTTTGTGCCATTCAAAACATGATGTTGACAGCCGCTGCGTACGGGAAAGGGTCTTACCTGAGCACAGGGGGCATCACATCCTTTGCCGAGGCCAAACCTTTTTTTGATTTGGGCGAGGAAGACCAGCTTTGTGGCTTCTTGCACGTGGGCATGCCCAAAGGGGAAACAAACGACAGCCGCAGACGGCCGATGCAAGACAAGGTAACCTGGAGGCGATAGTCCCATCGCCTTCACAGCCGCGAGCACGCGACTATCGCATCATTTTAGTTGCCTTTGGGCATCAACTTCTTCACAAAGAAATCGGCCGTGGCCTGGTACACCGCAATGGCATTTTGGCACGTCATCCAATGGTGGGTGTCGTCCACAATCACCAGTGTTTCATGCGGCACACCTCGCTGCTCCAGCCGCTTCACCAGGTCGGTGCTCTGGTTGAAGCGCACGTTGCGGTCATCATCGGCATGGATCACCAGGACGGGTGATGTCCAGGTGTCAATCATCGATACAGGCGAAGACTGCCAGGCCACGTGCATCGCGCGTTCGAGGTCGGGCGCTTTCTCCATACGGTCGTTGTTTACCATTCCGCGGAAGCGCTCAGTGGTGTAGTCGTGTACTCCGTGAATGTCCACCCCGGCTGCAAAGAGTTTGGAATCGCGCCCCAGCGCCATGGCGGTTAGGTAACCACCGTACGAGCCGCCATACACTCCGATGCGCGCGGCATCCACATACCTTTGCGCGGCCAGCCACTCGCCCGCGGCTTTGATATCCTGATATTCCGAAGCACCCCGCACGCCAGCCTGTGCCGGCTGGTGAAAGTCATATCCATACCCAATACCCAGCCGGTAATTGACCGACAATACCACAAAGCCTAGACTCGCAAGGTATTGATTGGACGCATAGGCATTGGAGTAATAGTCGGAGTAGTGCCAGCCCAATAACATTTGACGCGGAGGACCACCATGGATATAAACCAGCGCGGGACTTTTGCCCGATTTGGTGGCAGGCTCAAATAAATCGGCATGTACCGTTACGCCATCGGGGGCTTTGAATGTGACTTTCTTGGGCGTGACCAACCTTTTCTCGGGGAACGAAGAGGGGATCAACTCGCGCCCCAGCAACTGCAGGGACTGTTTGGGCGAAAACTTCATGACGGCAGGCAGCGGAGGCCGCTGGGCCGTGGCGCTGATGAATGCGATGTGCTGACCATCGCCCGTCACCACCGGCATCCACTCCAGTCCACTGCCGGGGGTCAGCACTTCCGCGGCTGCTTTGTCCACCGGCACGCGCACCACGTGCCTTCGGTCAAGGTCTAACGCATCAGGGCCACTGTTGCCGCTAAACACGAGCCACTTTCGGTCGGCACTCAATTGAATATGCTCGGCCATAAAGTTGCCGGGCGTCAGAAGCAACGGGGCACCACCTGCCGCAGGCATGGAGTACAAATGAGGCCATCCATCGTGGTACGACAAAAAAGCAATGCGGTCGCCCGCGGTCCAATGCAGATTAGTAGTACCGTGGGTGGTGGGGTACGATCCACGAAGTGTTGTGGGTGCTTTCCACAGCTGTGTGCCTTTGCCTGTATTGACATCGGCCGTCCAAATGCTCCACGGCTGATGCCTGCGAGCCAGGATCGAATCGGGTTTGCCGCCACTGCCGGGTGTGCGCACAAAGGCGATCTTGCGGCCATCGGGCGACCATCGCGGGGAAGCATCAAAATGAAAGGAGGGCGCGATCCACTGGATGGGTTTTTCGGGTGCTGTATAGATGCCGATGAACGAATGATCGCCCCGGGTTGCTACAAAGGCCAACTGACTGCCACTGGGCGACCATTGGAGTGAACTCACCTGCCCACGTGTAGTGAACAGCGGTTTGGGGGCTGACGAGGCATCCACCGGTACCACCCACGGTTGGCTGGCCTTGACAAACACCACAACATCGCCTTTGGGGGAAACGGTTGGGCTGTCACCTTCGCTCAGTGCTTTTGGTTCGCCTCCCCCAAAAGGCACGGCAAAGAGTTGCGTTTTGGCCGGGTTGGGCAAAAACGAAGGATTCACGACCAGTTCATCATCCCAGTTTGAGCCGTGGTCGCCCCCGCGTACGTACACCACCCATTGGCCATTGGCGGAAAGCGAGAGGCTGGTGATTTCCTGCCCGTCATCGTGTGCATAGTTTGTAAGCTTGCGCGGTGTGAAGTCGGGCCCCTCCGCCACATAGATGTTGCGTTTGCCCTGCTCATCGAGGGCCCATGCCAGCCGGTTGCCCGTGGCGGAGGCCGTCAACTCCGTAGGGAAGGGATAGCTCTTAATGGCTTCGAGCGTGACGGGCTGAGCGGTGGCCATGCCCGCCAAGGCCGTACAGAACACGATGAGGATGCTGCGCATAGAAAGTAGGGGTTAACTGCATGAAATGTGCGTGAAAAGTTGGTGGCAAGCAACCGCTTTGTGACCAGCGGAAATGTGTACCTTCGCTTCCCCATGTATGCCATTGTTGACGTTGAGACCACAGGTGGCTATGCGGCTAACCACCGCATTACTGAAATCGCCATTTACCACCACGATGGCACACGCATCACGGACTTTTATCATACGCTTGTCAACCCGGGTCGCAACATTCCACACTACATCACCGGGCTCACGGGCATCACTTCGCAAATGGTGCAACACGCCCCTGCCTTTGAAGAGATAGCTGATGCCATCCTCCAGCGACTGGAAGGCCGCGTGTTGGTGGCCCATAACGCCCACTTTGATTACAGCTTTCTCAAAAAAGAGTTGGACGAAGTGCAGAAACCCTGGGTCACTAAAAAGCTGTGTACTGTTCGGCTCAGCCGCAAGATCATCCCGGGTTTGCCTTCCTATAGTTTGGGGCGTTTGGCCGAAAGCCTGGGTGTGCGCATCCACGACCGCCACCGGGCCGGGGGCGATGCCTTGGCCACAGCTACGATTTTCGACTTGTTGTTAAAACGTGACCATGAAGGCGTCATTGCCAAAGCATTGAAACGCAATTCGGGCGAAACCATCCTGCCGCCCAACTTGCCCAAAGCAGAGTTTGACAAGCTACCCGGAAAACCCGGAGTATACTACTTTCACGATGCCCGGGGCCAGGTGATCTATGTGGGGAAGGCCATTCATATCAAGAAACGCATTGCCGGCCATTTTGTGGGCGAGGCGCGCGAGTGGAACCGCTCCAACATCCGCAACGAAATACACCACATCAGTTATGAGCTGACGGGCAACGAGCTGATTGCCCTCATCCTCGAGTCGCAGGAGATACGCAGGCTGTGGCCCAAGTACAACGTGGCACAAAAGTTTAAGAGTGAAGAGTGGGGCATCTATGACTATGAAGATCGCAACGGGTACTTACGATTTGTTGTTAATGTGGTAAACAAACACACGAAGCCGTTGATCTCATTTTCAAATAAAACGGATGCGTGGAACTTTTTATGGGAGAAGGTGAAGCAGTACGAGCTATGTCCCAAGCTATCAGGATTACAACTGGCGAAGGGCTTGTGCTTCAGCCATCAGTCGGGCTCGTGCAAAGGCGCTTGTCAGGGGGTGGAGACCGTAAAAAAATACAACAAGCGTGCGCAAAGGGCGGTGGACGCATTTTTTGAGAAGGGAGCCACGGTGGCCATCATCGGGCGCGGGCGAAAACCAGAAGAAAAATCCGTGGTGCTGGTAGAAAACGGCAACTATCTCGGCTTTGGTTTTTACGATGGTGACCAGAACGTGCGCGATTGGGAAGCGGCCAAAACGCTGATCAAACCCAGCAAGGAAAACCGCGTGGTGCAAAACCTGATCAACTCCTACCTGACAAACCCCAAAGGCGTAGAACTGGTGGCGTTTAATTGAGAGGCCTCAGCGATAGAAGGTGCGGGGCGTACTTCTATATCAACGCATGAAGATAGTTGGCTGAATTTTTCAATCCTCGGTTTCTCAAGATATCCAGGACTTGATATGCATCCAGGCTCGGGTTGGTTCGGTTAGCCACCATATTCATAAATGCTTCTTTTGCTATTTCCGTATTCAGGTCGATGGTATCGGTGATGAAAATCATCGGCACTTTTTGCAATGAGCCCAAACCTGGCGAGGTAATCATTATCAAAATCCTTTACGTTGTTGGTCACGATCAGATTGGCGTCTGATTTGATTGCCGCAGCCAATACGTGACGATCTCTTTCATCGGGTAGAGACAGGGTAGCGATCAACTCTTCGTAATGGGTCACCATGGCATCTGGAAATGCCGCATTAATCCGTTGAACTTGCCGATTGGCAAGTTCAACGGGCATTCCCTTTTCAATCATTACTCTGCACAACTCGTCAAAAATGGTAGGACTCCATTTTGGCCGATACAATTCAAAGTATGCAAACCACAGCAGCAGGTCGCGGATGTCAATGGGATAAATTACGCATGTATCAAGAACACATGTGAAACGCGCACTATGAAGCATACAGGTTATACGCTTCGTCTTGCTTCATCATATCGATGAGTAGTTTTCTCTGTGACGCTTTCAAAAACTTTTTATATCTCTGCAGGTCTTCAAACTTCACCCGTCTGTGGCGGCCAACCGTTGTATACGGAATATCGCCTTTTTCCAAGAGCTTCACCAAGTGAGGTCGTGAGCAACCTAGAAAATCGGCTGCCGACTGGGTGGTGACCTCCAAGGCTAAGGGAACGATGGATATAGGCCTCCCTTGTGCGGTTTCATGCAAAATTTTTGACAACAACCTTAATGACTGAATAGGCACCTTTATTTTTTCTCCGGTTTCTGCTATTTCAATCTCGGGGGTCCGAGACGAAACTTGCTTGAGCACCTGATCAAGTACATGGTAGGAAGCCAACGCAATTTGCTGCTCTTCTTTAGACGGCTTCTTCAGATCATCCAGTGAGTTCATGGGGAGGTTGGTTCTTGTGAAAGGTACTCATTTAAACGAAATAAACGAAACACAGTTTTTGACAAGCATCTTAATGAAATACAAACTGCTGATTTCTAAATATTTACAATAAAAATAATCGAAACAAACAAAACTCAATTTTCCGATTGAGCGGTTCGCTCAAGTAGACTATCACAAAAAAAATCGCCCCCGTTTCCAAAGGCGATTTCTCAAATCTCACATCTCCAATCCCACGTCTCTTTTCAAACCATCTTCTCCGGCCGCACCCACTCATCGAACTGCTGGGAGGTGACCAAGCCCAATTCAATGGCTGCTTCGCGCAGCGTCTTATTTTCTTTATGTGCTTTCTTGGCAATTTTGGCGGCATTTTCGTAGCCAATGTGCGGATTCAGTGACGTTACCAGCATCAGCGAGTTCTCCATGTGTTTTTGTATCACCGCGCGGTTGGGCTCGATGCCCCTGGCGCATTTCTCGGTAAAGCTCACGCATGCATCTCCGATCAGTCGCGCGCTTTGCAATACGTTGGCGGCCATCATCGGCTTGAAGACGTTGAGTTCAAAGTGGCCCGTGGCACCGCCTATCGAGATGGCCACATCGTTGCCGATCACCTGGGCGCATACCATCGTCAGCGCTTCGGGCTGCGTGGGGTTTACCTTGCCAGGCATGATGGACGAACCGGGCTCGTTGTCGGGGATGACGATTTCGCCTATGCCGCTGCGCGGCCCCGAGCTGAGCATGCGGATGTCGTTGCCGATTTTCATGAGCGCTACGGCCGCGCGCTTCAGCGCCCCGCTCAACTCCACGATGGCATCGTGGGCCGCAAGGGCTTCAAATTTATTGGGGGCCGTCACAAACGGGTAACCGGTAATTGCCGCAATGTGTTTGGCCACCAACACATCATAGCCTTTGGGGGCATTGAGGCCTGTGCCTACCGCAGTGCCCCCGAGGGCCAATTCTTTCACAGCATCCAGTGCATGGTTTATCGCCCGCATGCTGTTGTCGATCTGCTGCACATAGCCGCTGAACTCTTGGCCCAAGGTGAGCGGGGTGGCATCCATAAAATGCGTGCGACCGGTCTTTACGATGTCTTTGTATTCCACCGCCTTTTGGTGCAGCGTGTCGCGCAGGGCCTTCATGCCGGGCAGGGTGATTTCCACCACCGATTTGTAGCTGGCGATGTGCATGGCTGTAGGGAAGGTGTCGTTGCTGCTTTGCGATTTGTTCACGTCATCGTTGGGGTGCAGCACCTTCTTCTCGTCCGTCAGTTTACCACCGCTCAGTACATGGGCGCGGTAGGCGATCACCTCGTTGGCGTTCATGTTGCTTTGTGTGCCCGAGCCGGTTTGCCAGATCACTAGCGGAAACTGGTCGTCCAGTTTGCCTGCGATGATCTCATCACATGCTTTTCCGATCAGATCCTTCTTCTCTGCCGACAGTACGCCCAGTTCGTGGTTGGTGATGGCGGCTGCTTTTTTGAGGTAGCCAAAGGCGTAGATGATTTCTTTGGGCATGCTGGCCTCGGGCCCGATCTTGAAGTTGTTGCGCGAGCGCTCGGTTTGCGCGCCCCAGTATTTGTCGGCTGGCACGGGCACCTCGCCCATGGTGTCTTTTTCGATGCGGAAGCTCATGAAAGATTTATGCGTTAGAATGAAACATGGTTGACTCGCTGATGGGGAGCAAAAATAAGATTTTATCCGCGGTGGCGATAACCGTCTCAGACAAAAACATCACCGTACCCCTATGTGCATGATTTACCGTTTGGCCTCTTTTCGATTATTGTTTTATCTCGTAAAAAAAATAGTAGGGGCATTGCATGACCAGGCGCAGATTGGGCCAGCTTAATGGATGTCGACTAAGCAAATAATCAACCGATAGTTTATGATGCAGTCGAAAACGCTCCTCTGCCGGGGCATTGCTGTCAAAAACAATATTAGTGGTATACATAATGGGTTTGCCCCGTTGCGTTGCATACGGAAGGAGGGCTTGCGCTGCGTTTCCATAGTCATATTCGCTATAACTCCACAGAATGACAATACTGCCATGTTTGTCAATGTATGTCGGCAACGACTGCAAAGCGCTCTCAAACTCGGCATGCGCTGTTTTGTTCTCAAAGGCTGCCTTATGCTCACCTATGCTGGCAGAGCGTTCCTCCAAAGTGCGAGGAACAAGAAACAACAGTGGCAAGAATAGGAAATACCTGAAATAGACAGGGCATTCGCGGATGACTACCAGCAGCAATAGTGGAATAAGCATCGAGGTTTGCTTCACAAAAAAGAAAGGTGAGGCGGTATAGTAACAGAGAAGCACGACAACCAGCGTTGTAGCGATCAATAACGCGGCTAATAAAGTACGCGATTGTTTGATAAAATAAAGACCTGCGGCTGCAGCTATTAACATAAGCACCAAATAAGATGACAAGCTGCTGTTATATATTAATATCCGAAATTGAGTCACAAATCCCTTGATGGTCTGTACAAAAAATGACCAAAGATTAAGTTTGTAGAGCTCGTTGATCTTGTGCATGTCACCGGCATAGGCTGGCGCAATAAATAACTTCATGTAAATTAACGCCGCCAGTACGCCAGCTAAGAAAAAGGTGGTAAGCGCAATCAGTTGTTTTCGATTGGTGGCAAGAGGAATCAATCCGACCAACCAAAAAATCATCGTGATCCGGCACAGCATAAATACAAGGCAAAGGCCCGCATAGATCAGAAACAGGCGAGACACTATTTTTCCTTGATTAGGCTGCATGTAAATGATAATAAGCAAGCCGGATAAAACAGTGGCCATGAAAAAGTGGCATGTTTCAGGGAAGTACGAAAAGATAAATGCCGAAAACTGCGTAGTAGTAAAAAAGGCATTGGCCGCGATCAGATTGCCTTCACGCTCACCCGGAATGAGCAACGTAACCGCTATGGCCAAAAGGGCAAGCACAAAATGAAATTTGATTGTCAAAGACAAAGCATCACCAAAAAGCAGACGAAGCGTTCCGTAAATAACCGAATAACCGGGACCATACCAGTTTAGCTGACCAACAGGCGATACGTCTTCGGCAATACAACTCTCGGCCCGCACGCTGGCGGTTGCCGCAAACACCTTACCTGAACCAAAATAAATCACTTCGTCTTCGTGGGCTACAAAGTATTGATCACTCTTCGTTGCTAATGTCAGCTCGCGGCTAAGTAAGAAAACATTGACACTAAGCACAATCGTCAAAAGCAACAATCGATAATGACCGCTATCCTGCCAAATTTTCTTTATCCGCTGTTTCATGGTATTTTTACAAAAAAAGCAAAAATTGTCAAATCGTGTACTAATTACCGGTGTTGCCGGCATGATCGGATCCCACTTGGCTGAGGAGTTGGTAAAACGAGGGTATCACGTTATCGGTATCGATAACCTTTCCTATGGAAGCGTTGAAAACTTGCGGGCAGCAGCATTGTCTCCGCTGTTTCAATTTTATAAGGTTGACATATTAGATTTGGATACCTTAAAAATATTAAGTCGTGATTGCGGCACCATCATTCATTTGGCGGCCGTCAAAAAAATAGCGGAAAAAGATATTAGCTTACCCACACTTCAGGTAAATACAAAAGGAACAGAGCATATTTTTGAGATCGCCAAGATGTGGGGGGCTCGGGTGATTTTCGCCTCCACGTCTGATGTGTATGGAATGTCTTCTGATTTGCCCCTCCGCGAAGATGGCGACCTGCTGCTTGGACCAAGTATGATTAAGCGTTGGAGCTACGCGGTCTCAAAATTGTATGGTGAGCAACTAGCCTATGGTTACTATCACGACCAACGTGTTCCCATGACGATCATTCGGTATTTTGGTGGCTTCAGTCCACGATCGAGTTTTGCCTGGAGCGGGGGGCATATCCCAATCTTCATACGTGCTGTTTTACACGATGAGGAGTTGATTGTTCATGGCGATGGCTCACAGACCCGATCAATGGGGTTTGTGACTGATTTAGTGAATGGAACTGTCCTCGCACTTGAACGTAATCAAGCCATTGGTGAAGTCATCAACATAGGTAATGATGAGGAGCTTTCCGTATTGGCGACAGCTCGATTGATTCATAAAATTGCGGCTACGGGTAAAGAACTTAGGCTTAAGCTTGTCCCGATGGATCAAGTCTTTGGCCAGTACAAAGACATTCAGCGAAGGGTACCCGATTTAACGAAGGCACGCACATTATTGGGCTACCAGCCCCACGTAAAGTTGGAAGAGGCCATTCGCTTGACGATTGCCGAATTGGCAGCAAAATGATTTACTTTCTGGTTCCGGTTTATAATGAGGCTATCAACCTGCCCAACCTAGCAAATGAACTGCTGGCCTTGTCCCTTAATGAACCCGCGTGTTTTGTTTTTTCAGATGACGGATCCACAGATCATTCTATAGCCGAAATACACAGACTTTTTCAAAACACACGGTATATCATTTTGGGCGATGGTGTGAACCGAGGGCCGGGCTATGCCTTTAACGAGGGATTTAATTGGATTTTGACACAAGCCTATCCGAAAGGCCGCGTGGTAACGCTTGAAGCTGACGGCACATCCGATTTGTCCTTGCTGCCCGTTATGTTATCACTTAACGATCACGGGTACGACATGGTATTGGCGTCTGTTTATGCACAGGGGGGTGGCTTTGATAACGTTTCTTTTCTGCGCCTGTTGGCATCATCTGTTGCCAATTTAATGTTCCGTTTTCTTTTTAACATTCGCGTGCTTACGCTCAGTTCGTTTTATCGCGTGTATTCCATTTCGATTTTGGACAAGATAAAGGCACAACGTGGCGGGCTGATTCAGGAAGCAGGGTTCATCTCAATGCTTGAGATTTTAGTTAATGGACTGGCGGCCGGAGCGCGGGTTATCGAAGTACCGATGAAACTTCAATCCGCCAAACGAAAGGGAAAGTCGAAGATGAAGGTCTTTAAGACAACTGCGGACTATTTTCGATTTTTGATCAAAAGGAGGTTAGGCTCAGCATAGCTTAACCAACCAGGAAACCTGGTTCTGCGCACACATCATTTTGTCGCAGGCAATACATGTATGGCCCGGATGTAATGATAAGGTTTTCACCGTAGGCAAGTCAGCGGGGGCATTCATTGTATTCCTAAACTCGATCGGCCCGTGGTCGCGCTGCAATAGTATAGGGCTGAGTTTGCCCTCGCGGTTGTCAATCGCGCCACCGATGACACCAGAAAGAGTTTGTCTGGTGAGCCCATTAGTCAGCGGTGTCACTTATGAAGCAGGCTTATGGGTTGCTGGTTACTTCTGCCAGCGTTGCAGCCGGTCGAGATATAAGTACGACTCGACAAAGGCCCGATGTTCCGGGCTGGTCATTTTTTGCAGCACCTCCAGGGCCGAAATGTAACTCGCCAGATTTCCATTTGACGACACAAACTTTCCGTCCTCCACGTATGTCACGAGGCTGTCGTTCTGCACCTTCAGGTTCGGATAGTCCTGTTGCAATTGCTTGCCTCCGCCAATCCAGGTCACGATCTTCTTCCCGTCCGCTATGCCCGAGGCTGCGATCAGTTGGGCGCCCGCACAATTGCTCACTGTGTACTCTGTTTCTGAATTCTTCGTTCGGATGAAGTCCACGATTTTCATGTTATGTACCTGGGCGTACATGTCATACGCACTCGGGACAAAGAGCACCCTCAACGCGGGGCAAGTTTCAAAGGTATAGTCGGGAACTATTTTGATGCCTTCCTCGGTGGTTATAAATTTTTCGGTCTCGGCAATCGTCACTACGTTAAAAAGTCGCTTGCCGTCTTCCGTGGGTTTGGCAAACACATCGGAGGCAGCAATGACTTCGCTTTGCAGTACTCCGTTGTACATCAGCAGGCCAACGGTGGGTAACTCCGGTTGGAAAGGCTTTAAGTGTTTCGTAAGCGTGTCCGAATTTTGCAGGTCTTCATTCGCGTCATCCCCGGCCGCCTTCCCTGATGAGCCAGTCTTGCACGCGCACCATGTGACCATCATGAGCATGGCTGTAAAAATTCTAAAATGTCTCATAGTTTCTTGATTTTAAGCGTGTCTGCCACTGTGGCTGTATTTCGATGACCACGCAGATGAAGAACACAAAGTAAGGCACAACAACGCAACTCAGCAAAAACCCGTTTAGTGGCCGTTATCGACCCGGTATTTGTTGCGTCCAGCCATGAAATCCAATATCTGGATCGTGGAGGACCCAACATCATCTTACACGATATTACACCGTGTTACAACGTAATGACGCACCTTGGGGTCTCAAACCAACGCGACCATGAACGGAAAAAAAATTTTTACACTGGGGGTAGCCGCAATGGCATTTCTGGTGACCTCCTGCGCACTGCGCTCCACCACCTACATCAAGGCAAACGAGCAATTTCAACTCGGCAACAACCACCACGGGCGGTTTCGGGTAAAACTTCGCAACACGTCAGCCCAGGACATTGAGATATACCGGGCGCCCATCGATGGTGGCCGTCACTCCGGACAGTCCGTAAAGCCAGGGGAAGCGGTTGGCGTGCGGGTGGAAGCCAACACCGCATTGGTGATCGTGAACCCGGCTGCGGCTGAAGCATCTGTGCAACTGACCGTGCATGGCGACACGGGCCTGGCCATGAACTATCGGAAAAACTGAGTGCGTCTGCTATACTGTTGCCGACAATGCAACGCAACAACGGATGCAGCCCGCATTTGAATACGTACGTTACTGACGCACCGGGGTGATCACCATATTCCTGAACTCGATCGGCCCGTGGTCGCCTTGTAGCAAGATGGGCCCGGGCTCGCCCTCGCGACTGTCGATGGCGCCACCTGTGATGCCGGGGATGACTTGTTCGGAGATGACGGTAACGCCATTGGCCACGATGGTCACGGTGCGGCCTACCAGCGTGATGTCGTACGTCTGCCACTCACCCGCGGCTTTGGCCACGTTGCGGTTGGGCGGCAGGAACCCGTAGATGCCGCTGAAATGGATGTCACACGGCTCCAACCCTTCTGCATCGTTGATCTGCACTTCGTAGCGGCCGCGCAAATACACACCGCTGTTGCTGCCTTTCGGGTAGCGGAACTCCACGTGCAGTTTAAAGTCGGTGAACGTTTGCTCGGTTCGAATATTTACCCCCGACTGCGGGCTCTTCAGAATTCCATTTTCTACCACCCACTGGTTTTTGTCGCCATCCGCTTTCCAGCCACTCAGGTCTTTGCCGATCAGGGCGATGGGCTTGCCCCACACGGGCGGTGCCGTGCGCAGGAGTGACGGGGCGCGCACTCCGGTAAAGGATGACGTGTTGCCATCGGTGTAGGTCATGGTGCCCGTCAGTTTGTCGCCTGCCAGCGTGCCGGCAAATTCCATATGCCGTTTGCCTTCTTCCCACTGCGGTGGGATGGCAAAGCTGAATTGGCCGTTGTCCCACTTCACTTCGGCCACGGGCCGCGCGCTGCCAAAGGCAAAGCAAAAGCGGCCCACGAGCGTCTCGCGACCGGAATGGCGCACTTCGAGCCAGGAGGGCACGAACCGCCCATTCCAGTCCACGGTTAAATCCCAACGGCCTTCCAACGGGTGGGGGTTTTGGGCGAGGGCGGCCGGAAGGGTGATAACCCAAAGAATGATAACCGGTACGTTTTTCATGGAAGACATAGTTATGAACCAAATGTAGCCATGTCTTTTGACTTGTCAAGCCAGGCGATTGTAACTGAATTTTAGTTACATTTGACCGCGTGAGCAAGTTTGAAAAAGCGCTGTTATGCTTGAGATCCAGGCCCAGTGATTTCACTTGGCAAGAACTACGGACGTTGATGAAAAACTTTGGTTATGAGGAAGTAAAAGGCAGTGGATCCCGGAGAACGTTCGTTCATCGGCAACGCCAACTGGTGGTAAGTTTGCACGAACCTCATCCCAAGCCAGTTGTGAAGCGATATGCGATCGACATTGTTCTCGTCCACCTTCGCGAAGCCGGATGGATTGACTAAACGTAAGACTATGAAGAACACGTTACAATATAAAGGGTATAGCGCAATCGTAGAGTTTAGCGCAGAAGATGAAGTCTTCTTTGGTCGGCTGCTGGGTATTCGGGACGTGGTGACCTTTGAGGCAAACAACGTGGCTAAACTAAAAAAGGCATTCAAAGAAGCCGTGGATGATTACCTGGATACCTGCAAAAGGATGGGTAAAGAACCCGACAAGGAATACAAGGGTAATTTCAATGTACGCGTGAAACCCGATATTCACCGCATGGCCGTTGCCAAGTCAAAGGCGCTCCGGATCTCGCTGAATCAGTGGATTGAGCGTGTGTTGGAGAAGGAGGTCATGGGCAAGTAGTGCTGCTATTCACTCCTCAATAGCAAGTAGCACACTCAATCTTGCCTTTACCACCAACCTGCCTACCGCAGGCAGGGGCAGCCAGACACGAACGTTCACCAAGTTCAGTTAGCCACAGGAGCTTTTTTCACACTTAGCACTTCTACGCCCTTCTCCTTCGCCATCGTGTTGATACGCTCCACGTGACGGTCGATCGTGGCGTTTAGTTTGCCCAACTCTTCGTCCACCATTTGGGTGAGCATCTGCCGCACTTCCTCGCCTTGCTGGGTGGGCGCAAAGTCGCCCTGCCCTTGCTCCACCATCAGGTGCGCCAGCCGGTTGTTAAGTTTGATGCCATAGTTGAGCGGATCTTGTACGCTGCGGTTTTTGGTTTGGTGAATATTGCTTTCGTGCCCGTTCAGTTCGTCTTCAAATTTCTTTACGGCATCATTCAACTCGCGGAACTGCGGTTCCGCACCGGTTTTATTTTTCAGCGAACTCAAATCGTCCTTGATCTTGCGTATGTCAATCACGCCCTGGTTGGCCTGGCTTACTTTGTCGCGCACCTTGGTCAAAAAGTCGAACTGTGCCTGTAACTCCGGCAACGTAGTGTTGATGCGCGGATCTTTCAAAATCTCAAACTCCTGCTCCTGGCTTTGGCCGTTCACGGTTAGGCGTACTTTGTACTTGCCCGGCACCGCTTTAGGGCCCAGGTTGGGCGAGCCATAAAACACCATACCCGGAAATGTTTTGTAACCCGCATATCGCATGTCCCACACAAATCGGTTGCCCCCCGCCTTCACCGAAAGGTGCTCGGCCCGGTCTTTCGCTTTGTTATGATAGGCTTTGATCAGGTCGCCATCGGCTTCTATAAATTCCAATTTCACCTCCGACTTGTCATCGATCAATTTAACGAAGTAGTGAACCATCACACCGCCCGGATGGTTTTGCCCTTCCAGTTTCCGGTTGGCTTCGCGCCAGCCGGCACCACCGGGCATGCGGTAGCTGGCCATGGGTTTATAAAGTACTACCTCTTTTGCAGCTACGTCTTTCGTGAGTTGATGCAGCGGAGTAAGATCATCGACCAACCAAAAACTGCGACCGTGGGTAGCGGCAATCAGGTTATCGTTCTTCACAGCTAAATCAGCAATGGGCACGGGCGGCAGGTTGAGTTGAAACTTGCTCCAGCTCGCGCCATCATCAAACGAAATCCACATACCTTTTTCGGTACCGGCATAGAGCAGCCCTTTGCGTTTGGGGTCGGCCCGTACCACGCGCACAAACTCTTCCTTCGGAATCCCACTGGTAATCACTGTCCACGTCTTACCATAGTCCAAGGTTTTATAGATGTACGGAGTGTAGTCGCCAAACTTATAGGAAGTGGCCACTGCGTACGCTCCGCCTTTTTCAAACGGATTCACATCGATACTATTCCACATATTCAGCCGGGGGCAGACATTGGCAGGCGGTGTTACGTTCTGCCAGTTCTTCCCGCCATCGGTCGTCACGTGCAGCAAGCCGTCATCCGAACCGGTCCAGATTTCGTCTTTCGTGTAGGGCGACTCGGCAATCACAAAAATGTTGGCATAGTATTCTGCGCCCGTGTTGTCCTGCGTAATAGGCCCGCCAGAAGATTTCAGCGTTTCAGGTTCACCGCGCGTGAGGTCGGGGCTGATGGCTTGCCAACTCTGACCACCATTGGTGCTGGCGTGCAGATAGTTGGATCCGGCATACAATTTTTTCGGGTCGTGGTGACTGAATACCAGCGGGTAGTTCCAGTTGAAGCGGTACTTCATAACTTCAACGCCTGAGCCGGCCGGCAGATCGGGCCACACATTGGTGCTGCGCTCCTGGCCGTTGTCGAGATTTTGCATGCTCATATAGCCCTTGTAATCGCTGCCGTAAATAATATTCGGATTAGTAGGGTCCGGTGCAAGATGGGCGCTCTCGCCAATGGAGAGGGCAGTCCAATCGCTCTCCGTAATGGACGTGCCGCTGGTGCGATGCGGAATGCGAACGCTGGTATTATCCTGCTGCGCTCCGAGAATATTATACGGAAACGCATTGTCTGTCGTGACGCGATAGAACTGCGCGGTCGGCTGATTGTGATACGTGGTCCAGTTTTCACCACCATCGTTGGATACCTGCGCGCCTCCATCATCCGCGATCGCCATGCGCTGGTTGTTATTGGGGTCAATCCATAAATCGTGATGATCACCATGCGGGGCGTTCTTCAACTCAAACGTTCTGCCACCATCTTTCGACATGCCATAGCTCACGTTCATCACCCACACCTTGTCTTCATTTTGCGTATCAGCATAGATGCGGCAGTAGTACCACGCGCGTTGTAGCAGGGCGCGATCCTGGTTGAGCCGCGTCCAGGTTTTTCCGGCATCGTCTGAGCGATACACACCGGGCGCTTCCGTGTTTTCAATAATCGCCCACACGCGATTCGAATTGACGGGCGACACGGTGACGCCAATAATACCGTTCGTGCCTTTGGGCATGCCGGGCTTGTCTGAAAGATTTTCCCAGGTTTCACCGCCATCGGTGCTTTTCCAGAGTTTCGAATCCGGACCACCGCTGTCCATGCGGTAGCCATTGCGTTTCATGTTCCAGGTAGCAGCGTATAAAATGCGTGGGTTGTTGGGGTCCATCACCAGATCGCCTGCCATGGCGGTGTTATTAATATAGAGTACGCGTTTCCACGTGGCGCCACCATCAGTGGACTTGTACACACCGCGCATTTCATTTGGCTTCCACAAGTTGCCCATCGCGGCCACGTACACGACATCCGGATTTTTTGGGTGAATGCGGATGCGGGCGATGTGGCGCGAATCGGATAAGCCGATGTGTTTCCACGAGGCACCCGCATCGGTGGATTTCCACATGCCCCAGCCGCTCGAGACATTGTTGCGAAGTGTCTGTTCGCCCTCGCCCACGTAGATTACATTCGGGTCGCTTTCTGCCACCGCTACCGCACCGATGGTGCCTCCGAAATAGTTGTCGGTGATGTTCTCCCACGTTTGCCCGGCATCTTTGGTACGCCACACCCCTCCGCCCACCGTGCCAAAGTAATAGAGCTTAGGGTGGCCCGGCACCCCCGTAACGGTACAGGAGCGGCCTCCGCGGAACGGGCCCAACTCGCGCCAGCGGATGCCCGAGTAGATGGATGGGTCGAACGTGAGTGTAGTCGAAGGGGCGACAGACTTTTTCTGAGCGATGGACGGCAGGCAGGATGCCAGCACGGCCAGCAGCACGAGGTAACGCATGGCGAGAAGGTTTAGTGGAGACGAGTTAGTGAAAATGAGTCATTTCCAATGATGATTTTATGTGAATGGCAATACACGGGCCGAACGCTGACACAATCGGTTACCTTTGTCGAATGTTTTCTCTTACTGCGACACTGACACTCAAGCCCGGCCGCGATTCATCCATCAGGCGATTCCACCCCTGGCTTTTCTCCGGGGCCATTCAAAAAACCGAAGGAAACCCTGCGGATGGCGACTGGGTGGGCGTACAAAGTGCGCAGGGCGAAGTGCTCGGCTTTGGGCATTATCAAAAAAATACCATCACCGTCCGCCTACTGTCGTTTGGGGCGCTTCATCCGGGCGAAGCCCTGTATACTACTAAACTGAAAAACGCCTGGCAGCAACGTCTCGCCTGCGGGTTGTTGAATGCCGACAACAATGCGTTCCGCCTCGTTCATGGCGAGGGCGATGGACTCCCGGGCCTTATCATTGATTTTTATCACGGTGTGGCGGTGATGCAGGCTCATTCGGCAGGCATGGATGCCGACCGCCAGTTGATTGCCTCGGCCTTGCAGGAAGCGCTCGGTGCACACGTGCATGCAGTATTCTATAAAAATCAGCCGCAGTCGCCTGCCAAACCCATACAATCCTACTTGATGGGCATGAGTGTGGTGCCGCACCAGATTACCGAACACGGCCACCGGTTTTGGGTGGACTGGGAAGAAGGCCAAAAGACAGGATTCTTTTTGGATCAACGCGAAAACCGACAACGCGTGGCCGCCTACAGCCGGGGCCGGAAGGTGCTGAACACGTTTTGCTACACAGGTGGATTTTCCGTCTATGCCCTCAAAGCCGGGGCCGATCTTGTGCACTCGGTCGATGCCTCCGCAAAAGCGATTGAGCTCACGCAACGAAACCTGCAACTCAATGACTTTGATCCTGCGGCACACACCTGCGTGGCCATGGACACCTTTGATTACCTGAAAGACAAAAAACATTCGTATGATCTGATCATCCTGGATCCTCCTGCTTTTGCCAAGCACAAGGAAGCGAAGCACCAGGCCATGAAGGGCTATCAACGCCTCAATACCGAAGCCATGAAAGCCATCGCCCCGGGCGGAATCTTGGTTACGTTTTCCTGCTCACAGGTGGTCGATCGGCAGTTGTTTTATGATACAGTCGTCTCGGCCGCCATCCAGGCGGGGCGCGAAATAAAAGTACTTGAGCAACTGGGCCAGCCGGCAGACCATCCCGTGTCCATTTACCACCGCGAGGGCGAATACCTGAAAGGGTTGGTGCTGTACGTGGCGTAAACCGTCCATCCCATCGCCTGCGCACCGTGTGGGCATGAATGGCTATCTTCCCGCCAAAAGCACAACTGAAATGAAAAAGATAGCTGCGTGGATAGTAGCCGTGATTGTCATCGCCTGCCAACCGGCCACCCAAAATGCCAAGGACGATACCGCTTACCTGGAAGAAATAACCATTGCCCAACTGCAAGAAGGTTATCGCGCACAAACATTCACCATTGAGCAAGTGACGGCCGATTATCTCAAGCGCATTGAAGCGCTGGACAAAAACGGACCGGCTCTCAACAGCGTGATCTACGTGAACCCCCGGGCATTGGAGATAGCCCGACAGTTGGATGCGGAACTCAAGGAAGGAAAAAGCCGTGGGCCTATGCATGGCATCCCCGTCATTGTGAAAGATAACCTGAACACGAACGATATGCCCACTACGGCCGGTGCAACGGTTCTTCGGAATTCCATCCCGCCAACGGATAGTTACCTGGTTACAAAACTGCGCGAGGCCGGGGCCGTGATCATCGCGAAAGCCAACTTAAGCGAATGGGCCAACTTCCGTGCCGACATGAGCAGCAGCGGCTGGAGTGGCGTGCTGGGTCAAACCAAAAATCCCTACGTGCTCGACCGCAACCCCTGCGGGTCAAGCTCGGGCTCCGGTGTGGCGGCCGCGGCCAACTTGTGCGCCATCGCCATCGGTACGGAGACCAACGGCTCCATCGTATGTCCTTCCAACGCCAATGGGTTGGTCGGGCTAAAGCCTACGGTGGGGTTGCTCAGCCGCGCAGGCATTATCCCCATTTCGGAAACGCAAGATACCGCGGGGCCCATGGGGCGTACCGTCACCGATGTGGCGATCTGTTTAGGTGTCCTCACGGGCATCGATAACAACGATACCAAAACACAGGCATCGGCTGGCAACGCGCTCACTGATTATACTTCGTTTTTAAAAGCCGATGGCCTGAGAGGAAAACGTATTGGGTTGCTAAAAAATAACCTGGGCTACCATGCCGGGGTGGATACCTTGATGAAAAAAGCTGTGGTCGATCTTAAAGCACAAGGAGCCGAGGTGATCGAAATCGATTTTTCGTTAGAGCGCGGCACCAATGGTTATTCGTTCACGGTACTGCTGTACGAATTTAAAGATGGACTCACCAAGTACTTTGCCAGTTTGGGCGACCGGGCACCCGTCAAAGACCTGGCAGAATTGATGGCATTTAACCAGCGCGACTCGGTGGAACTCCGATACTTCGATCAGCAACTGGTAAAAATGGCACATGCGAAAGGCACGTTGCAAGATAAGGAATACACGGAGGCCCTGGCGGCCATGCTCAAAGCCGCGCGCGAAAACGGCATCGACAAACTGTTGGCCGATCATCAACTGGATGTGTTGATGGCACCCACCGGCTCGCCCGCCTGGAAAACAGATTTGATCAATGGCGACCACTTCATCGGGGGCAGCTCTTCGCTGGCCGCCATTGCGGGCTATCCGTCCATCACCGTGCCGATGGGTTTTGTGGATGCCTTGCCGGTGGGCGTGTCGTTTACCGCGGGCGCCTGGCAAGAAGGCAAACTCCTGGAGGTAGCCTACGGCTATGAGCAGGCCACGCGTCATCGCAAAGCGCCCACATTCATTCCTTCGCGGTGAGCAAGCACTACGTCACCACTTTTCAATTAGACATGCCCTCGGCTGCCAAGCTCACGTATTTTCTTCGGATGTCACACCAGCGCGATGGTTTGGCCCCGGCTAAACAAGCGTATTGTACCGATGCGCTGACGCTGGGCGAGTGGATGCGCTACTTGCGTGCGCTGCCCGATACCGGTGACATGATGAAAAAACCAGGCGATGCTGCCCTGCTCACGGTGGAGCTGATTTTTCCGTTGGGAGTGTGGTACTTCTCGTTTTACGATGGCCATCTGAAAACGACCGATACGTCTTTTTATTCTGAGCCACCGCTCCCAGCGAAGCAATTGTACCAGGCGCTTTGGACTGCGCTTGGGTAGATCAACCAAAAAAGCCCACGCCCCGCGCCATCAGGCCGGCCATCAATGGGATGATGAGCAACAACGCGAGTTCCAACCGCAGCATCCAGAAAATGCCTGCGGGCACATCTACGACCTCGCTTGCATGACCTTTTCGGTTCTTGATAAAAAACACGGTGGGATAGATGGACAAAAGACCGAGCGTGACCACCAGCGTCAGTTTGGTGTGAAAGATCCAGTTCTTACTATAAAACACAGCCGGCTTGCCCACCTCGCCCAGCCACAGCGTGAGCCCCGCGGCCAGCAGCGTGATGGAGGCAAGGCCATACACCGCATCAATCTTTGAAAGTCGATCCAGTTCGCCCCGCGTCAGTTGTTTTTTCAGCAGCAAATGCTCCGACACCAACGAGCCCACAATGGCAAAGATGCTGATGAAGTGCACGTAGCGGAGCAAGATTTCGGTGGTCATGGGGTTGGGTTTAGCGTAGCGAAGGTAATGAATGCCGATAGTTTTCGGATGGCGACCTCCAAATCAATTATCTTCGTCACGAAAAAAGACCATGACTCAGAAAATATTTTTGGCGTGTATGTTGACGGTGTTGGTGGCATGCCAGACCAGTCAAAAACAAGAGGGCGCTGTGACAGAGCCATCAGAAGAAGCCCGCGAGGATGCATTCACGCTGCCATCGGTGTCATGGCGGCTCACCGAGTTGATGGGCAAGAAAGTCGAGCAGCCAGCGGATTCGGCCGCAGCCATCGTGATACGGTTTGACGCAGCCACGGGCCAGGTAACCGGCTTTGCCGGATGCAATCATTTTTTCGGCTCCTACCAAGAAACAGGACCCGGCCGCGTGCGCCTGGAGAAAATCGCCTCCACCATGAAAGCCTGTACGGAGGGCGAGACCATGGACAACGAAACCACCTTGCTACGGCTGCTGGAAACCGTTGACAACTACGCGGTGAACGGGCGCACATTGTCGCTGAACCGCGCGCGGATGGCCCCGCTGGCGCGATTTGAAGCACTGGCGGAATAGACCCTCGCCCTGTGGGCGAAAGAAACAAGGCGTTTTATCGGGTTTAACATCCACCCGGCTATTTGATAAAATTTACGCAACGCAAGGGTGACATGACGTGCGTAGCTTTGCCACACACCAACTCCACCCCTATGCAAAAAAATTTTTACCGTGTTTTCGTATGGATGTGGCTGACGGGCCCCGCTCTTTTTGCGCAGGTGCCGCTCATCACTTTGAACACGCCCTACCGCCAATCGTTTGACACGCTGGCCGCCAGCGGTACCACCAACGATGTGTCCACGCTGCCCTTCGGTTGGACATTTCTGGAAACCGGATCCAATGCCAATACCACTTATGCGGCCGGCACCGGATCGTCCAATGCCGGTAATACCTACAGCCTGGGTCTGGATGCCGACCGGGCGCTCGGAGGCCTTCAATCCGGATCGTTGATTCCAACCCTTGGAGCCTCGTTTGTCAACAATACGGGTGCCGTGCTGACATCGCTCGCCATCAGCTATACCGGTGAGCAGTGGCGTTTGGGGGCCACGCCCCGCGCACAGGCCGACCGGCTCGACTTTCAATACAGCCTTTCAGCCTCTTCGCTCGCCACCGGCACGTGGACGGATGTAGACGAACTTGACTTCACCGCCCCTATTTTGTCTGGCACCGTGGGTGCGCTCAATGGTAACGCGCCTGCCAACAAAATAGCTGTTTCATTTACGATCACTGGATTGTCCATCCCCGCAGGCGCAACATTTTGGTTGCGATGGAACGACTTCAACGTGGCCAGCTCTGACGATGCCTTGGGCATCGATGACTTCGAGCTTACACCCGTGGGCATACCCAGCAATGAACCCAACCTTTCCTTGACCCCCAGCGCCCTGGCCTTTGGCGAGATCAACGTGAATACCATACGCACGCTTTCGTACGTTGTGCGCGGCACCAACCTGGAGGATTCCCTTACCACCATCACTTCGTCCTCCTCATTGTTTCAGCTTTCGCTGGATCAAGTCGCATTTATGGATTCGCTCACGATCGCTGACAGTGCGACCGTATACGTGCGCTTCCGCCCCGTGGCAAACGGTGCCGCCAATGCGGCCATCACTCATCGCAATGGATCGCTGACCAAAACATTGGTTGCCGCGGGCAGCGGCTATGATCCGCTGAGCAATATCATTTCCATCGCTGCGGCACGGGCGCGCAGCGTAGGCAGCCGGGTAACGGTGGCCGGCCGCATCACCGTAGCCAATGAGTTGGGCAACCCAGCCTATGTGCAAGATGCCACGGGCGGCATTCCCGTTTTTGATTTTGCCCTAAGCCGCGCTGTTTCCATAGGCGATACGGTGATCGTCACCGGGCCGATCGGCATCTTTAACGACCAAAAACAAATCAGCGGAAGCGGGATATCGTTTACACAGCCCGACAGCAGTGTGCGCATTGTGGCGCCCAAGCCCATCCAAATCACCGACCTGGCCGCCAACGAAGGCTTGCTGGTGACCGTGCAGCAAGTGGAATTGGTGAACAAGGCTTTTGTGTTTTATCCGCAGAGCACCGAACGGATTACCAATGGCACCGTGCAGGCCGATTTGCGTATCGATGGCGACACCAACTTGGCGGGATTGACCAAACCACAAGGCGTTGCGGATATTACTGGCGTGGTGGGGCGCTTTCGCGCGAATGCGCAACTGCTCCCCCGCTTCCGCGAAGATGTGCCTGGCGTGGCCGATCCGCAACTGCCATCCGACAGCATCCCGGTCAGCCAAACCTTCGATGTGGTGACGTGGAACCTGGAGTTTTTTGGAGCCGAGCGCGAAGACTACCCCGAGGAGTTTGGACCGGCAGACGAGGCCCTCCAGTTGCAGAACGTTCGCCAGGTGATCGCCTCGCTGCAGGCAGATGTGATTGCGATACAGGAAGTTTCCAGTGACTCGCTGTTTGCCGAGCTTATCCGCCAACTGCCCGGCTATGGAGGTATTTGCTCCGATCGTTACTCGCGTTCATTTGAAGGGCCCAGCGCCACCTTTCCACCGCAGAAAGTATGTTTTGTCTATGACACTGCCACGGTGAAAGTCACGGGTACAAAAGTGCTCTTTGAAGCATTGTACGATTCGGCCCGCACGATTGATCCTTCGTTGCTGCCTAATTACCCTACCGGTGACCCCAGCAGTTTTTGGTCCAGCGGTCGCCTGCCGTACATGCTCACGGCCGATGTGACCATCAATGGCGTAACGGAGCAAATCAACTTTGTAAATATCCACGCAAAGTCGGGCAGCACCCTGGCCGACTTCAACCGCAGGGTATATGATGCCAATGTGTTGAAAGCATATTTGGACACGCAGTACGCGAATGAACAGGTCATTCTGCTGGGTGACTTCAATGACGACTTGGATCAGTCCATTACCGCGGGCCAGCCATCCTCATACGCAGCCTTTGTCAGCGACAGCACGTACCTACCTGTGACAAAGTCGTTGAGCTTGGCCGGGGCGCGGTCAACCATCAGCTTTGGTGATATGATCGACCATCAGGTCATCACACAAGAATTACAGGAAGAATTGGTGGTGGGCTCGGAGCGCGTGGTGACACCCTTCGCCACCATCCCCAACTATGGCAACACCACTAGCGATCATTTACCCGTGGTGACGCGCTATGGATTTATCACACCCGTGGCCACGCTGTTTTCTGATACGTCAGCGATTGGCGAAGCAGCCGATTCGGTGGTGTTCACCATCCAACTTTCGCGCGCAGCCGGGGCGGACAAGACCCTTGCGGTGGCCATACAAAATGGAGAAGGTGCGGTGTACGGAGTGGATTATGTAACGGTGCCTGCTGCTGTGAACAATCAGGTGTTGCTGGCGCTTCCTGCAGGCGCTACGCAGGCGCAGTTTGTTGTGCGTCCGCTGGACGACACGGCTGATGAAGCAGACGAAACCATCCGGTTTCAATTGTTACCGGCTCCGGGGTTGCTCGTGGCCGATTCACTGCCGGTGGTATTGACGATCATCGATGATGATTTGACTACTGTTCAGTTTGAGGAAACTGAGGTAAGCCGTGAAGAAGGCAGCGGCCCCTACACCGTGCGATTGAGCCTGTCTTCGCCCACGCGCGAAACACAAACGATCACGATTCGCGCAACCAATAGCTTGGGCGTGTTTTACGGACCCCGTTGGGACTACACCACCGAGCCGGCCGTGGCCCAGGCGCGCATTCAGCTCGTCATCCCCGCGGGAGCAAAGTTCGCGGAATTTCAAGTCACTCCAAACCGCGACTTCCTGCGCGAGCGCAGGGCCGAGTTTGTTACATTCTCAATAGAAGCTGTAAGCAGTGGGCTCACCGTAGGTACCCCGGGCTCGTTGCGCTTTAACATCATTGACGTGCGTCCTTGCATACCGGTGTTTGCAGTATTCCCCAACCCCACGTTTGGCAATTTGAATCTGTACACGCTGCCGGGCAATGAGGAGGTCGTATTTGCGGCTTCCTTGTTGGATCCCGCAGGAGTTGTGTTGGCATCGGCCGAGGGCACCGTGGCTCACTTGAGCGAAGTATTTACCCAAGCATTGCAAGGTAGGCGCAGGGGAATATATACTGTACGGCTAAATGCCTGTGATGAAGTAGTAACGATACGAATACTCAAACTGTAATTCGGTCGCGTTCACCCGGAAAGCGTGAATGGCTTTGCGTAGCTCTGTGCTTCTTTGTGAAACTCGGTGGAATAACTACGACACGGAGTTTCACAAAGAAGTACAGGGGCACGCGAAACTGGAAATTATCAGTCCGCTTTAACGTTGTTTTTGAAATAGCACTCTATGCTACGCACCTCCACGGATCGTCTACGCGTTGCCGCTGAGTTCTTTCAAGGCGTTGACAAAGGCATCCAACTCGGATGTGGTGGTATAGACATTGGGCGTAATGCGGCAGCCCTGCACGCCTGCCCCATCGATTGCTACGGTGAAAATCCTGTACTTGGTCAGCAGTGTCTCGGCTAGTTGAGCCGGCTTCATTCCTTCAATTCCTACGTTGGCGATGGCGCAAGCCCGCGCAGGATCGGCCGGGGTGTTTATACGTATACGCGGCAGCGACCGCACGCGGCTGGTCCAATACGTTTGCAGATAGCGCAGGCGTTCTTCCTTGCGGGCAGGGCCCAGGGTTTGATAGAAGTCGATGGCATCGGCTATGGTCAAATCGGTATGAACAGGGTGCGTACCGGTGTGGTTGAGCCGGGCGATTGTTTTTTCGTTTTCATCCTCGCCCAGCAAGGGCCAAATAGCTGGGATGTGTTCTTTGCGCACATACAAAAACCCAGCTCCCAACGGTACACTCAGCCACTTGTGCAGACTGGTGCCGTAATAGTCACAATTCAACTCTGAAATTTTGTATTGGATGTGCGCAAAAGCATGGGCACCGTCCACCAACACCTGAACACCGCGGGCCCGTGCCATGTCGCAGATTTTGCGCACGGGCAGAATCTGGCCGGTAATGTTGATCATGTGGCAAACCATCAATAGCCTCGTGTTGGGAGTGATGGCGTTGGCGTAGTGCTGCACCATTTCGTCATCTCCGGAAGGGATGTTGGGAATAGAGATGACGCGGTTTACCACTCCATGCCGTTTGGCTACTTGTTTGAACATGTGCAGCATGGCACCATAGTCTTGTTCGGCCATCACGGCTTCGTCACCCGCCTTCCACAGAAAGCCGGCAATGACGGTGTCCAACGATTCTGTGGTGTTGCGGGTGATGATCAGCTCGTCCGAATTGCAGCCAGCCAGCGCTGCCAGGCGAGCAGCCATCTTCCGTTTGTTTTCGGTTTGCACCGTGCGCATGTAGTAGGCCCCTTGGAAATTTACTTCGCGGATGTGCTCTACGTGGCGTGTCAGGGTTTTTTCGGGGATGAAATTGTAGTAGCCGTTTTCAAGGTTGATGTAGTCAGGTTTCAGGCGGTATTCGTCACGCACACCTCGCCAAAAGTCTTCGTTGGCCGCCAGTGTCTGAGCCGACTGGCCTTCGTGCGCATGCACCCACTGTGCCAGCGCATCGAAAGGCATGGCCCCCATGGTGGCCCAGGCTAGTGAGCGTTTGAGAAACGTGCGCTTGTTCATGCGGGGAAGGTACGAAAGGTTGATAACCCCTTTTCCAAGGGAATAGGAAATTTGACTAAATTTGATGTATGGAAAAAATTGTGACGCTACACATTCAAAGGCTTCCCGAAGGATTTTACCTGGCTACTTCCGAAAGCCTTCAGGGGCTGGTGGCGCAGGGGCGAACAATTGCTGAGACCATTGAAATTGCCAAAGACGTTGCCAAGAAGTTGTTAGAGGCTCAAGAAGGCAGCATTTCGAATCTAGCTGGTTTTTCGGAGAGTTTTGAGTATCCGTTGGTAGTTGGCGTATGACAATATGGGCCGCCTTTCTGGATTTAGATACCGCGACATAGTACGGATTCTCAAAAAATTTGGCTTTGAGTTTCATCGACAGGCAGCCGGCAGCCATGAAATATGGCACAACCCCAAAACCAATCGCTACACCACCATTCCAAACCATTCGGGGGATATGCCGGAGGGAACGCTGAGGGCCATCTTAAAACAAGCCGATATTGAGATTGCCGAGTTTATTGCTCAAGGCTAAAAGGCACCCTACACAGTCCAAGCCACGAATGCGCCATCAGCTTTCTCCAAATTTTGGTTAAGGTATTAGCCGTGTCGCTCCAACACATCTTTCAGGTAGCCCACAGTCACCACGCCCGCCTGGCGCCATACGGGCTGGCCGTTTTTGAAGATGATCAACGTGGGCACGCTGTTCACCTGATACAAGGCGGCCACCGATGGATTGCGGTCCACATCAATTTTGAGAATGGAGGCCCGATCGCCCATTTGTGTTTTCAGTTCCTGTAGAATCGGGGCCATCATTTTGCACGGCCCGCACCACTCGGCCGAGAAGTCGATGAGCGTGGGCTTTTCCGATTGAATCAATTCGCGAAACGTACCTTTGGCCATGGGATGTTACATGTAATGGGTGCAAAATGAACTTCAGCGCGACAGCCAAAGTTCCCGCAACTCACAGTTTACTTTGCAACGAGCCCCAGCCCCCGCCATTGTACACGTTTTTATAGCCGTGAGATTGAAGCACTGCGCGGGCTGTGGCACTGCGCATGCCCGAAGCACAGCACGTAATAATCGCCCTTTCCCTGGGTAGGCGTTGCAACTGGCTGGCCAACTGGCCTACCGGGATGTTTATGGACCCGCGAATGTGGCCGGCCGCATACTCGCCCTGCGAGCGTACATCCACCACCAAGGCACCCTCTTTTACCAATTGGGTGTAGTCTACCGCGGGAGCCGTGGCAAACCACTTTTTTACAAATTCCATCATTGTGGTCTATTTTTTCTCGGCTAATTTTTTGCGGAGGGTGCTGAGCCCAAAAGGCAAATACAGCGGGCAGAAACTGATCAGGCTGGTGCCCACAAACACCACCGACAAGGCAATGAGAATTAGGCCCAGCGTACCGCCAATAACTCCCGTGAAATACAATGTTACCAAAACGATCGCGATCACCACCCGGATGATGCGGTCAATAGAACCCATATTTTTGGTCATAACTTTTTTGATTTGGTTTGATGATACAAACCTACACCGGCCGCGGGCGCAGCACGGTGACCTGTGTCACACAAGCGTAATTTTATTTCGGCCCAACACCAGCAAACCTTCGTGCTCCATCGTCTTCAAAATCCGAGAGATCACCTCGCGGGTGGAACCCAACTCATCGGCCAATTGCTGGTGGGTCAGTTTCAGCTCGTTGTTTTGCAGCAAGCGCGCTTTTTGCTGCAACACGTGCAGTACACGGTCGTCCAGGCGTTGAAAAGCTACCGCATTCACCACGGCCAGCAGTTCCTCAAACCGCTTATGGTACAGTTTGAAGATGAAATCCGTCCATTCTGGAAACTGTTTTACCCACTCGCCCGCCTTTTGAACGGGGATCAACAAAATTTCAGCATCTTCTTCGGCAATGGCGTTGACTTTGCTGGTGTCGTGATGAAGACCGCCCAAAAAAGACATGATACAGCTTTCGCCCGGGGTGATGTAGTACAGCAACAGCTCACGGCCGTCTTCCTCTGTACGGGTAACGCGTATGACCCCCTGGAGAACAATGGGGATGTAATGAATGTGACTGTTTTCATGTACCAGCGCCTCGCCTGCGGAAATTTTTTTGATGTTCCCAAAAGACTGAACCTCGCGAAGAAGGGGACTGCGAAAAAGCGCCTCGGCATTCACGTGGCAAACATACGGCAAATTACCGCTGCGTTCCCTCGCGTTTGAAATCAAAAACATAATCGCCCTGAGGAAGCGTAATTACCACGCGCACGAATCGATAATGGGTTTCGATGGGCAGAAACAATTTTCCCCGATGCGCTTCGCCAGCCGTCAGCGTCACCGCTGGAAAAATCTCGTGCGGCAGGTAGTGCGCTTCTTCTGCGGCCGCTTGCGCAGATGCGCCCGCCAGGTCAGAGGCTACCAGAGCCCCTGCGATGGCCGCATCCCGGGCGACCGCTCTTTTCGCATCGGTGTACGTCCAGGTTTCTTTCCGGTTGTCAGCCCCATCTTGCACGGCATCGTACACGGCCAAACCAATACCCACCAGCGCAAAGACCGTTTGGGCCGTGGCCCTGTTTTTTAGTTTTTGATCCACCAACCGCACGACAGCAGCAGGATCACGCGCATAGATTCGCTTCGCCATCAGGCGGGAATGTTTGTATGATTGTGCATGGATGTCAGGCCCGCGATCGTGGGTGGGAAAAGGCTTGGGCGAAGCATAGTAGCTGACGTGCTGCTGGGGCATAAAGGACATCGTTCCCGCGCCCTCGTATGCCAGATCGAGGTCAAAAACGAAATGCTCAAACTGGTTTTGCAGATGTTGAAGCGTGAGCCTCACCTCCGGAGTTTCGGCTGAAGAGGCGCGTTGGGTACTGTAGGCCGGTTCCTGCACGGGAATGTAGAAACCACAACCCTGGCAGGCCAAAAATAGTAACACCACAAAAGTCACAGAGCGGTTCATCATGGGTGTGTACGGGCTCATTGATAGTACAGTTTCAGCAGAGATTTTCCTGGCATAAATGCCATTCCGCCCAAAGGCGAGGATATCGCATGAAAATTTTGGACTTTTGGTTTTCAAACCCCCAATGCGCCATGAACCGACTTGTTGTTTTGTTGTTGGCTGTGATTCCTCTCGCGCTTTCCGGGCAAGTGAGTTTGCCCGCGGCTTCGCCCACGCAAACCCTGCGCCAGCAATTTGGCACGGGCAGCATTGAGCTCACCTACAGCCGACCCAGCATGAAGAGCCGCACTATTTTTGGCGGCCTGGAAAGCTGGGGCAAAGTATGGCGGATGGGCGCCAATGAGGCCACACGTATTCGCTTCACCCTACCCGTGCGGATGGGAGGTGTGGCCATCGACACGGGAACGTATGTGTTGTACGCCATCCCCAACCCCACGGAATGGACGCTAATCGTCAACAAAGGAGTAAAGAATTGGGGCGCTCAAGGGTACAACGAAACCGATGATGTGGCCCGCTTTACCATAAAGCCCCGGCCTCTAAGAGATGCCGTGGAAACACTGACGATCCAATTTACGAACTTCACTCAGGAAACCTGTGACTTTGAGATGACGTGGGAGAAAACCAAAATCCAATTTACGATTGCCGCTTCTCTGCGCGAGGTCCTTCGGCAAAAGGTGGAGCAAGGTCTGGCCGCTGGCCAAACCAACCCATGGACCGCAGCCGAGTTTTATTTTCACTGGGATAAGAACTACAGCAAGTCATTAGAATATACCGAAAAGGCGTTGGCCGCAGCCGAAAGTAAAGGACGGAAGGTACCCTGGATGTATTTGCTTAAGGCTAAAAACGAGTGGGCGCTGGGAGATAACGCGGCAGCAAAAGCCAGTGCCAAAAAGTGCGTGCAACTGGCGCGCGAGACGAACTTCGAAAGCTACGCCAACCAAGGACTTGAATTGTTAAAAAAAGTGCGGTAGACAACGATGGCTCGGCCGTTGCCGTTCACACCACATAAACCCCATATCATGTGCCTGACGCTCATCGCACCCATGGCTGTTATTGTCGCCTGCGGACATGCCCTGGCCCAATCTGCCTGGCCCGCACAATTGAATACGCGCCAGTTGAAACCCGCCATCTTGTATTGGGACTTTGGCACCGTGGAGACCATTTATCCAAGTGAAGATTCGCTGGGGGCGTATTGGAACGTGATGCATCGCGCGGCCGAACCCATTAAACCCTATGACGACTATGACTATTACAAAGTGGAAGCAAAGACGCTGCGGCCTATCGTAAGTGAAATGTATCATCGTGGATTTATTGACTACCGCATCGATTTTGAGCCCGCGGCCGCGCGGATTGATATCGCACGCGCACAAGATACCACCCACTATCGCGTTGACCTTCCCTTTCAGTCTGCTCCCGAAGGCCCTGGCTCACCGCTATTCTGGGGAAGTTTGCCGCTTAGGGTAGGCTACACCCTCGAGTATGAGGAACTCGACCGGTGGTCCGGAAAAGACGGTCACTCGGGGATCGTAGTAACCAAAGTACTTCGCGTTGTAGGGAAAGAAACACTGTTGATTGACCAAAAGAAGATTAACACCTACAAGCTTGAAATCACCTCTCAAAACGGCAGTAATCTGACCGTTTGGGTGATGCGGCAACCCCCGCATTACTGGCTTCGGGTTCACTATCGCCCTTCGCCCGGTCGGGAAATGAAAAGCCAGGTGACACGGTTTTTTCTGTGGGGGACATAGTATCGCAGCAAAAAGCGCGTTCGTTCTGTATTTTTATTTTTTACCTTTCGGAGATATGAACCGTGTATGGCTTCCGTATCTGCTGTTGTTGGCATTTGTGCTTCTGTGCGTGGCCGGTGTGGCCATGTATGTTCACTCGCTGAAGGGCGTTTCGTTTTTTGATGAAACGGCCGGCAGCCGAACGTGGCTCATCATCGAGATTTTGTTGGCCTTGTTGCTGAGTGTTTTGATCGGCCTTGGATTAGGATGGTGGCTGGGCGATCAATCCGCAGGCGCGTGGCGTACCCGGTTGGAAAACGCCCTGCGCGAAACCCAGGCCATCGCTGTCGAGCGCGATGAGCTGTTGCAGTCGCAGGCTTTAGCCCAGCAGCAACTCGTGCGCCAGGCGCAGGAGTGGCAAAAGCGGCTTGAGGAACTCGAAAACCAACCGGCCCAGATCATTGAACGCACCATCGAAAAGCCCACAGACAGCACCGAATTGGACCTGTTAAAATTCAAGGTCCGCCAGTTGGAGTTCGAGTTGGAAGAGGCTAGGCAAAAAATGCCGGCCGCCACCCTGCCCAACGGGAAATCGAGTGATGAAATTGAGCTGCTTCATCAGACCCTGAGTCACCTCCGCGATGACCTCAAGGTGATTAAGGGAATCGGTCCGGTCATTGAAAAGAAACTGAACGAGCAGGGTATCTACACCTTTCAGCAAATTGCCGAGTTTAGTGCGGAGGAAATTGAGCAGGTGAGCGAGGCACTGGAATTTTTTCCGGGGCGCATTGCGCGCGACAACTGGGTAGGGCAGGCGCAAGAGCTTTTCCGGCTCAAAACCGTCAACGGGTAGTCGGTCGTTTCACGTACTCGATGGTTGCTTGCCACGGTGCACAGTCAGCTCTGGCGTCTTTGTCTTTTCCAATAGACGCGCGTTGCCGCAGATCACTAAAAAACATTGTTCCTGTCTAAGCCACGAAAGTGCACATTTTCAGTATTTTGGGCCACCTAATACCCTTCCTGTGACCAACCGTTTCCCTACCGACCGTGTCGTTTACTTTAGCGATGCCATTTTTGCCATCGCCATTACGCTGTTAGTGCTGGAGATCAAACTGCCCTCGCTGGAGGAAGTTCGCGAGTATGGCATCGCGGGAGTGTTGGCCCGCAGGATACCTAACTTTGTGGGCTACCTGATCTCGTTTTTTGTAACGGCCCTCTTCTGGAAGGCGCACCTGAACATTTGCAAATACACACAAAAGGAGGTGAACAATTCATTTCTTTGGCTCAACTTATGGCTGTTGTTATTTGTCGTGCTCATGCCCTTTAGCACAGCGCTCTATTCCAATTATCCGGGTAGCAACAACGCGTTCTTCTTTTATTCGGGAAATGTGGCTGCCATTGGCATTGCCATGGCGCTTTTTATCCGGTCGGTGATCCGGTCGGAGAACCTGCGCGAGCGGCTGGGCCGCGCGGCCTGCAACTGGATGGTGCAGCGCTCGCTAGTGGTGGCCTTCGTGTTCCTGCTAAGCGCCTTTGTGGCACCGTTTTCCGCACCTCTTTCACGGTATGTCTTTTTGCTGATTTTCATCATTCACTTGTTGGGCGACAGGCGCCTGAAGCGGAAATTGGAGGTCGCGGGGGCCTCCACACCCGAAAAGCCATTGTAGCACTTATTCAACCCGATTTGTCAAAAAAGTTTTTGTGAATAGTATGCATGCATACTAAATCTTTTCTACCTTTCCGCACTCGATTGCGCGACATGAAAAGAGAAGAGACCGTTGATTACCACATCAAAAGTGCCTGGCATGCCATTGCGCGCATGTACAATCAGCAGGCGCTTAAGTTTGATGGAACGATGTCGATCGGGTACGCTTTGTTGAATATCTCTTCGGAAGAGGGAACCCCGGCCATGAAAATCGGGCCGCTGATGGGCCTGGAACCGAGAAGCCTCACACGGCTGTTGAAGTCGATGGAAGAAAAAGGATTGATCTACCGCGCCGTTGACAAAAACGACAAGCGCTCCGTACGCGTATTATTAACGAAAGAAGGCAAGAAGATGAAGGAGAAATCGCGCGAGACCGTGCTGCGGTTTAATGAGGCAGTGCGCGAGGAAATCCCGACTCAAAAATTGAATGTTTTTTTTGAAGTGGTGCAGGGAATCAACCAAATTGTAGAAAAGAATGTGATGTATGAACTGACCAAAGTTTGACGTATGGAAACGCTGGAGAAAAAAATAGCCCAACTTCCACCGGAAGAAAAGAAAAAGGCAGAAGCATTTGTGGATGCGCTGCTGGCCGAGCTGAAGAAGCCGACCGGAGAGCAGAAACCGCA
This sequence comes from uncultured Ohtaekwangia sp., assembly GCA_964524935.1. Lineage (GTDB taxonomy): Bacteria > Bacteroidota > Bacteroidia > Cytophagales > Cyclobacteriaceae > ELB16-189. Next base: position 510,545 of record CAZGFJ010000002.1, on the reverse strand, counting down.
GCCCGTTTTTGGCAGCGGAAAGGGGATGTTTGTCATACCCGAAGACTTCGATGCCCCCTTGGATGACATGAAAGAGTACATGGAATGAAAGTGTTGATCGACACTCATATTTTACTGTGGTTTCTGGAGGGTGACCGCCAAAAGATATCGGGTGCCGCGTTGGCCGCTGTTCAGGATCAGACAAATGAGAAATTTGTAAGTATTGCTTCGCTTTGGGAAGTCGTCATAAAAGTTAACATCGGTAAGTTGCCTATGCGAACAACATTTCAATCTTTTCTTGCGCTCATCCCGGCAAACGGCTTTCAAGTCCTAAGCCTCCAAAGCAGTCACCTCCTTAAATACCTTGATCTTCCGTTACATCACCGAGACCCCTTTGATCGGATTTTGGTGGCGCAATCCATAAACGATAACCTTAGCGTAGTAACCAAGGACCCCAACTTTTCTGTATACCCAATCAAAACCATCTGGTAAAACAATGAACCGTTCCATTAAAAAAGTAGCTGTGCTCGGCTCGGGTGTTATGGGCTCCGCCATCGCGTGCCATTTTGCCAACATCGGCTGTCAGGTGTTGTTGCTCGACATTGCGCCCAATGCCCTCACCGATGACGAAAAGGCCAGGGGTTTGACGCTCGAGAGCAAAGCCGTTAAAAACCGGATTGTGCAATCGTCTTTCGACCGTTGCATCAAATCGAGCCCCGGGCCTATCTATAGCAAAAAGTTTATCCCGCGCATTGCGCTCGGCAACTTCACCGATGACTTTTCAAAAATCAAAGACTACGATTGGACCATTGAGGTGGTCACTGAAAACCTCGACATCAAAAAGAAGGTGTATGAGCAAGTGGAGAAGTTCCGCAAACCCGGTACGCTGGTAACCTCCAACACCTCCGGCATCCCCATTCACCTGATGGCCGAAGGCCGGAGCGAAGATTTCAAAAAACACTTTGCCGGCACACATTTTTTCAATCCACCCCGTTACCTTAAACTTTTTGAAGTCATCCCCACGGCTCACACAGCCCCCGAGGTCACCCAATTCCTTCTTCATTATGGCGATCTTTACCTGGGTAAAACCTCGGTGCTTTGCAAAGACACACCGGCCTTCATTGGCAACCGGGTAGGTGTGTGGGGCCTGCTCAAAGTAATTGACTCCATGCAGAAGTTTGATCTCAACGTGGATGAGATTGACAAACTTACCGGCCCGGTGATCGGCCGTCCGAAGTCTGCGACCTTCCGCACGTCCGATCTTGTCGGTCTTGACACACTGATCAAAGTGGCCAACAACCTGTATGCGGGGTTGCCCAACGATGAGGGTCGCGAGATGTTCAAGTTGAACGAGGTAGTGACCAAGATGGAAAAGAACAACTGGCTGGGCGATAAAACCGGACAGGGCTTTTATAAAAAAGTAAAAACACCCGAAGGCAAATCAGAAATTCACACGCTCGATCTCAAAACACTCGAATATAAGCCCAAAGCTAAAGCCAGATTCGCCACGCTGGAAACCACCAAGACCATCGACAACCTGCGCGATCGTTTCAAGGTGTTGCTGGCCGGCAAAGACAAGGCGGGCGATTTCTATCGCGACTGTTTTTATGGCCTGTTTCAGTATGCCTCCAACCGTATCCCCGAAATCAGCGATGAGTTGTACCGCATTGATGACGCGGTATGCGCGGGCTTTGGATGGGAACTTGGCCCTTTTGATACCTGGGATGCGCTGGGTGTAGAAAAAACTACGCAGGCCATGGAAGCTGCCGGCTACAAACCGGCTGCCTGGGTGTATGATATGTTGGCCGCGGGCCATAAGTCCTTCTACCAAATAGAAGGCGGCCAGCGCAAGTACTACGATATTCCGACCAAGAGCTATAGGACGATCACGAGTAAAGAAGCCTTCATCATTCTCGAAAACCTCAGCGACAGCCTAGTGTGGAAAAATGCCGAATCGAAGGTGACGGACTTGGGCGATGGCGTGATCAATTTTTCATGGCATAGCAAGAGTTACACGCTGGGCAGTGCAGTGATCGAAGGACTTAACAAAGCCATTGATTTGGCGGAGAAGAACTATCGCGGATTGGTGGTGGGCCACCAGGGCCCCGACTTCTCGCTGGGCGCCAACCTCGGGATGGTGTTTATGTACGCCATTGAGCAGGAGTACGATGAACTGGATTTTATGGTACGGGCGTTTCAAAATTCCGTGATGCGGATCCGTTATTCATCCGTGCCCGTAGTGGTGGCCCCGCAAGGGCGCACGCTCGGTGGCGGTTGCGAGATGACCATGCATGCCGACCTGGCACAAGCTGCGGCTGAAACCTACATCGGGTTGGTGGAAGTAGGCGTGGGCCTCATTCCCGGTGGCGGTGGCACGAAAGAGTTTACCAAACGGGTGAGCGATGCCTTGCAAGAAGGCGATGTGGAATTAAACGCCCTGCAAAATGCGTTTATGAACATAGCCACCGCGAAAGTGGCACTCAGTGCCGAGGAGGCGCGGGAGATGGGGGTGTTGCGCGACTTTGACCGCATCAGCGTGAACAAAGACCGCCAGATTTTAGATGCGAAGGCTGCGGTAATTGAATTGGCCGATGCCGGGTATACCATGAAGCCCCAGGCCACTAACATCAAAGTGCAGGGCCGTACGGGGCTGGCACTTTTTGCCGCGGGCGTCAACGGTATGAAAATGGGCCGCTACATCAGCGACCACGATATGAAGATTGCGATGAAGATTGCCAACGTAATGTGCGGAGGCGACCTGAGCTACCCGCAGGAAGTAAGCGAACAATACTTGTTGGATTTGGAGCGCGAGGCATTTGTGAGCCTGTGCGGAGAGAAGAAGACGCTCGAGCGGATTCAATCAATTTTAACTGGAGGAAAACCATTAAGAAATTGACAGTTGACAAATGGGCAATTGACAATAGAAATAAATTGACAACAAAAGAAAATTGACAAAAGACAAAAATGGAAGTTGATAGAGATTGTCAACTGTCAAGTCATTAAGGTATGGCAGCAGGAACGTTCAGAGACTTAACAGCATACAAAAAAGCTTTCGCTTTAGCGATGGAGATATTCACACTGTCTAAAAAATTTCCAGCCGAAGAAAAGTATTCTCTTACGGATCAGGTTAGGAGATCGTCCAGGTCAGTTTGCTCAAACATTGGTGAGTCTTATCGCAAAAGAAAGTATCAAGCACATTTTGTAAGCAAAGCCACTGATGCCGACATGGAAAACACCGAGACTCGAGTCTGGTTAGATTTTGCATTGGCGTGTGGATACATAACCAAATCAATTTGGGATGATTTAGAATCAAAAGCTGAAGAAGTTGGAAAGCTTCTGAACCATATGATTGAAAACCCAGAAAAGTATTTTAGAAAGCGAAATAGTTAAATAAACACGGGCTGTTGTCAACTGCCTATTGTTAAGTGTCAACTTTAAACAAGTAAGATATGGAAGCATACATCGTAGCAGGATTTCGCACCGGGGTTGGCAAAGCCAAAAAAGGTGGATTTCGATTTACACGACCGGACGACCTGGCGGCAGAAGTGATCAAGCACCTGGTAAAGTCAGTGCCTGGAGTGGAGAACAAAATGGTGGACGACCTCATTGTGGGCAATGCCGTGCCAGAAGCGGATCAGGGCATGCAAATGGGACGTATGATCGCTTTGCTGGCGCTGGGGCTGGATGTACCGGGCATGGTGGTAAACCGCTATTGCGGGTCGGGCGTGGAGACCATTGCCATTGCCAGCCAGCGCATTCAGGCAGGCCAGGCCGACATCATCATTGCCGGAGGTACAGAGTCCATGTCGTTGGTGCCGGTGATGGGTTTTAAGACAGCCCTGAATTACAAAATCGCCACCGAAAACCCCACCTACTACACCAGCATGGGCCTGACGGCCGAAGAGGTGTCGAAACAATTCAAAATTTCGCGCGAGGAGCAAGACCAATTTAGTTACGAGTCGCACATGAAGGCCGCGGCCGCCTGGAAAGCAGGCAAGTTCAAAGACGAAGTTGTGCCCATTACGGTAAAAGAAACCTATGTGGACGAAACTATGAAAAAGAAGATTCGCGAGTTTGTGGTGGCCACTGATGAAGGCATCCGTGCCGACACCACGCTGGACGGGCTGGCGAAATTGAAGCCGGTATTTGCCATGGGCGGCTCGGTGACGGCCGGCAACTCCTCACAAACATCGGATGGAGCCGCTTTTGTGATGGTGATGAGTGAGCGCATGGTGAAGCAACTCAACGTGAAGCCGATCGCGCGCATGGTGAGCTATGCGACTGCCGGAGTCGACCCCCGCATCATGGGCATCGGCCCGGTGGCCGCCATTCCAAAGGCGTTAAAGATTGCAGGCAAAAAACTAGACGATATTGACCTGATCGAACTCAACGAGGCCTTTGCCGCTCAGTCTTTGGCAGTCGTCAAAGAACTCGGCATCGACCGCAGTAAGCTGAACGTCAACGGAGGGGCCATTGCGGTGGGGCACCCCCTCGGCTCATCGGGCGCGCGGTTGTCGGTACAGCTTTTCAACGAACTGCGCAGGCAAAATAAAAAGTACGGCATGGTGACAGCTTGTGTTGGCGGTGGGCAAGGTGTGGCGGGAATTTATGAGTTACTGAATTGACAGTTGACAAAAGACAATTGGCAAAAATTTGTCAACTGGCCCGGCAGGGCTTGTCAATTGTCAACATTAATTGAAATGAAAAACAAAATAGGAGAACAATGGCAACACTAACTGAAAGTAAGCGCGCGCTAAAAGGTGGCGAGTTTCTCATCCGCGAAACGCACGCACACGAAATCTTTATTCCTGAAGAGTTTACCGAAGAACAACGTATGATCGCGCAGACGTGCAAAGACTTTCTCAAGCAGGAGATTTACACCCGTCTGGATGAGATTGATTCGATGAAACACCCCGAGCTAATGCCTTCGCTGCTGGACAAGGCCGGTGAACTGGGGCTGCTGGGAACGTCCGTACCCCATGAACTGGGCGGCTTTGGCATGGATTTCAATACCACCATGTTGGTGGCCGAAGTGTTGGGCGCAGGCCATTCGTTCGCGGTCGCTATCTCTGCACATACAGGCATCGGAACGTTGCCCATCTTATACTATGGCAACGAAGCGCAAAAGAAAAAGTACATACCCAATCTCGCCTCAGGCAAGTGGAAAGCAGCCTATTGCCTCACAGAGCCCGACTCCGGATCGGATGCAAACTCAGGCAAAACAAAAGCCACCCTTACACCCGATGGCAAACACTACCTTCTGAACGGACAGAAGATGTGGATTACCAACGGGGGCTTTGCCGACATTTTTGTGGTGTTCGCAAAAATTGACAATGACAAAAACCTGACGGCCTTCATCGTGGAGAAAGCGTTTGGGGGCATCACCATGAATGAAGAGGAGAAGAAGATGGGTATCAAGGGCTCTTCCACACGTCAGATTTTTTTCAACGACTGCAAGGTGCCGGTGGAAAACATGCTGAGCGAGCGGGAGAACGGCTTCAAGATTGCTGTCAATATCCTCAACATCGGCCGCATCAAACTGGGTGTGGCAGCGCTGGGGGGGTGTAAAATGACCGTGAGTACAGCCGTACGTTACGCCAAAGAGCGCAAGCAGTTTGGTACCGCCATCGCCAACTTTGGGGCCATCAAACACAAACTGGCCGAGATGGTCACCAAGATCTTTGCTTCGGAGTCGGCTCACTATCGCGCCAGCCAGAACATCGAAGACGCCTACCACGCCTTCGTAGCCGGGGGTATGGACAGCAGCCAGGCGCGGTTAAAGTCGCTCGAAGAGTTTGCCATTGAGTGTGCCATCATGAAAGTCCACGGCAGCGAAGTGCTAGACTTTGTGGTGGACGAAGGAGTACAAATATACGGGGGCATGGGTTTTTCGGCCGAAGGCCCCATGGACCGCGCCTACCGCGATGCCCGCATCAACCGCATCTTTGAAGGCACCAATGAAATCAACCGCATGCTCACTATCGATATGCTGTTGAAGCGCGCCATGAAAGGCACCCTGGACCTGATGGCGCCCGCCATGGCTGTGCAAAAGGAGCTGATGAGCGTGCCCGACTTTGGCAGTGGTGATGATGATACCCTTTTTGCGAGGGAGAAAAAAGTAATTGCCAACCTGAAGAAAGCCGGATTGATGGCAGCCGGAGCAGCCGTGCAGAAATACATGATGAAACTCAGTGACGAACAAGAAGTGCTCATGAACTTGGCCGACATACTGATCGAGGCATATGTAGCCGAGTCGTGTCTGCTCCGCGTGGAGAAAATGATCAGTCAGCGTGGTGAAGCGGCCTGCGAGCTGGAAAAAGCCATGGCCATGGTCTACCTGCATCATGCCGTGAACCGGGCTGCCGAAGCCGGTCGTGAAGCGATCAGCGCCTTTGCCGAAGGTGACGAATTGCGTTTGATGCTGATGGGCCTGAAGCGGTTTACCAAAACAGATCCGTACAACCTCAAAGAAGCCAGACGCAAGGTGGCCGGCTATGTGATTGAGAAGGGCGAGTATCCGTTTTAAGTCATCGGAATTCGCTACTCGAAGCACACGAACAACCAACAACGAAAAAACCCGGGGGTAACTCCGGGTTTTTTGTTGACGTCAGTTTTTTGAAAAGCGTTTCCGGGCTCCCATCACCAACAACCATATACACGTGCCTACCTCCCCGAGACTGGCCGGCAACGACACAAAACGGGCAATGCCCCACTCGGCATAGCCGGGATACAGGAAATCGCCCAAGGTGTTTATCAGATAGCCAACACAGCCGAGCATCAACAGAACGCCCAGCACGCGGGGCAGAAATCCCGACCGGAAAACAAGATAACCGAAGGGAAACAACCACAATCCCCAAAAGATAGAGACAAGTTGAATGCCGTTGTTGTAATAATTCAATTGCAGCATGACCGCAGCTTGCCGCATGGCGATGTCCATTCCGATGTGATCGGCTTCAGAAATGAGGGTGAGTACGTTCACTTTATACAGAAGATTGAATAGCGAGAAGGGTACACTAACCACCGCCAAGGCAACCATCACTACCGCAAAAGGTTTGTGTACCGGGTGCAGCAGTCGGTACAATGCGAGCGGCAGCAATAAAAAAGCCGTGTAACAAACGACACCCGCCACAATGCCCCATCGAAACAGCGGTTCAGATTCGCGCAGGTTGGAAAATGTGGCGGAGGCATCGCGCCATGCGATAAGCTGCGAAGGCACATACAGCAAGCTGAAGATGCCGGTGACAACGACCACCAGGTAAAGCAACCCTGCGTGGCGGGCCATAAGGTGTTGGCGGTTCATGAACTTAGGCGGTCATGTGGGGCCACTTCCAAGCTTGCCTAACAATCGCGAGCGTGATGGCACTCTCCAGGAGAGCGTAGAAAAAGTAGGCGGAAACGGTGGGCGTCAGCGGGAATGATGTGGCGGCAATGAGCAGCATAATGCCCGTAAAGATGATGCCAAAGATAAGGTTGAACAGGCGGGCTACTGGCGCCCTGGCGAACACGGTGGCGATGATGACCAGCGAGGGGAGGCACATCAACACCGAAGCGCCAAACACACGGATGGGGCTGTTGAGCAGCGTATCTCCATTCACCAATTTTTCGGCTTCATGGGGAATGTACAATGCGAAATAGTCACCATAGATGTAGCAAAACATCACAGCACACCACAAGGCAATCAGTTTTGTGCGGATGTTTAGCCTGTGGTCATCAAAAGGGGCGTGCGGCATAGGATAGGGTCTGTTCTCAAGACGTAAATGGTATTGAAATGTTACGCGACCAACGAGGAAAGCGCACGATGGGTGTCTCTATTCCCCCAGGAATGCTTTGGCAGGGTTGCTACGTCACCCTGGCTTGCCGAGCCGGCTTTGAACACAGAAAACTCCATTTTGGATACCACGGCTGCACGCGGATACGTGACCTTTGCATCGCACAACAACAAAGCAAGCAATGAAGTACAACGTATTAGGCAAGACCGGGCTAAAGGTTTCGGCCGTTACTCCATCCTATTTTACTGTTGGCAGTTCCTCGCCTGAGGCGAATGCTTTCACGGTAGACGAACCCGGAGGTTGTGCCATCGCTGTCAAATTTAGAGTCAGCAGGAATACCAACGTAAGTGATGCGAACCACGCCCTTGCTGATTTTAATTCGGTTGCTTTCATAATGTTGAACATAGACTATTGACTTAGATGTTTTTTGGTTAACCACAACACTCGTACGATCCACGACAAGTTGCCCAGCGTTTCTTCGTCAAAACGTAACCCCAAAACTAAAGGCATTTAACTTGGGCCCCCGGTTTTCGGTGAAGAGTTCATTCATATCATAATTTACAAAAAAGTCTACATCATCATAGCCCACTTGCAGCCGCATGCCATAGCGCAGGTTATTGAGATAAAAATTGTCGTGGTTGCGTGGTTTGCGCTCATCGCCATTCTCGTCAAACACGTTTTTAGTATAGCTGTCGATGCGGTAGCCGACATACGGGCCGGCCCCGATCCGAAACGACCGTGCATCGGATCCATCAAACAGGCCCGGCTTCCTGCGATTGCTGCCAAAGTCGAGCACGGGCACCAGCGAGGCATTCACATAGGCTGCCGTCAGCTTGCTTTTCTTGAAGTCATTGTCGCGCGTATCCTTGCCGAAAATCACCGTGTTTTCATCTTTCGATACCACCGTTGCGGCATCCTGGAACTTGAAGTTATACCAGCTCACGCCCACGCCCCACTCCAGAAAAAACCGGTTGGCCAGCCGCGTGCGTTGGGTGGAGTTGATTCCCACGTACCACGACCCCCACGGTCGCACGGTGTATTGGCTGTTGTCCTGATCGGGAAATCTTCCATCGGCCAAATAATTATTGGTTCCAATATCAATATTGAATGAGTGGTAGGTCCTGCGCTTCTTCCAGTGGTAGTAGGTTTTTGGGCGCTCGTTCGTATCCTGCGAGCGATCGGTCCACACCTCGCGTTCGGAAACTACGGGTTCGCTGGCCCCGTCTTCTTTGCGATACTCCGAGGCAGGTGTTTGGCTGGGCGTGGTGTCTCGTGCTTCCAGTTTGGTAATCAAATCGGCCATCAGCTTTTGAAAGTCGTACTGCTTCAGGGTGTACAAGTCTTTTTTATCGCGCACCGTGACCACAATCTTGCTTCCTTCGCCCACGCGGATGACCACCGTATCGGCCGGTTTGGTTTGCGCGTGGCCGATGATACTCAGGCCCGCCCACAGGGCAGCGATCAGTTTTGTTTTCATAAAGAGAGTCAGTTTCGTTTTGGTTTATCTTTTCTAAATCCCCACGCGAGGAGGTCATGGGTAGCTTCGCGCAGGCCCAGGTCGCTCTCGCCATTTTTCACCTCTCGAGCCTTTTCCAGGAATCGCTGCAAGCCTTTTTTCTCGGTCGCCTCGGCCGTGACCACCGGAGGCGCAACCGGGTCCAAGCTAAACTCGATGACGATGGGTTTTGGCTGCACCACGGCTACAGCGGTCTGTGTTTCTGCCACAGCATCCGTGATGGGGGCCACCGTTTTGTGCACGGTGTCTACCACCTGGGCTGTTTGCGCATTGAAGGCCTTGTCTTGGGGCCGCGCCTTTAACGAAGGGCTTTGCTTGACCTGGTTCGTTTCGGAGGGTTGCTGCTCACTCGCGGCTATGGTTGCCGGAGGGCTGTTGCGTGGAAGCGCCACACTATCGATGGCGCCTTGCGGGGTACCGTCAGTGCGGGACACCTGCATCGCTTCGCCCGATGGGCCCGTGCGCAGCGACAACCAAAGGCCCAACGGCAAAACAAAAACCAGAAGTGCAGCCGCTATGCGCCAAGCCCATGGGAAGCTACGTTTTTTTTTAGCCACACGACTTTCCACCGCTGCCCACGCGCTGGCCGGGGGCGGCACCGACTGCTCGGCCAGCTTTTCTTTAAAGAATTGATCGATGGGATGACTCATGGCGATGATGGTTTGATGAAGAACCCTGTTCTAACATTGCCAGGCGCTGTTGCAAAGCAGCCCGTGCCCGGCTCAACTGCGACTTGGATGTGTTTTCATGAATGCCCAGTTGTTCGGCAATTTCTTTGTGCGAATACCCTTCAATGGCATAGAGGTTGAACACAATCCGATAACCTTCCGGCAAGGCATCAATCATTTTTTTCAGATCTTCGGCCGCCAGCGTATCATCCAGTTTTTGAACGTTCGCTTCACGGTCGGCCGGGTCGATCTCCAATTGCAAAAACACATTTCGTTGCTTGCGCAGGTGGGTCAGCGACTCGTTGACGATCACCTTACGCATCCAGCCCTCAAAACTCCCTTCGCCACTGTATTGATCGATGCGGTCAAGAATTTTGGTGAAGGCGGTGATCCAGATATCTTCGGCTTGCATGCGATCTTTGATGTAGCGACAGCAGACGGCAAAGAGTTTTGCCCCATAGCGATCGTACAAGCATTTTTGTGCTTGTGCATTGCCCTGGCGGCAGCCTTCGATCAATTCTGCCTCGGTGGTACGGTACACTGTCAACCCCATGTGCCTGAATACATCTCTAAGACGCGGCTTTTGGCCCGGTGGTTGCACAGCTCCGGCAAAAAATAAGAAAACAAGAAAGAGTGGGTTGAGCTACAGCAGCGGTTGTTTGCCCAGCAAGGTAAACTCCACCACGATCTTGCGTGCGTTGAAGTTGGAGTATAAAAGTTTTACCAAGTCGCGGTTTTCCATTTCCAGGGCGATGTCAAAGGCTTCTTGAAAACGGTCGGGGCCGTAGCCGAGCGCCTCCACCACATTAAGCATGTCGGTGTGGGGCTGGCGGGCTTGGCATATCCGCGCGATCTCGGGCTCGTGATTCATTGTCAACCCACAGGGGAAAGGTGTATGCGACTTATTGTTTCGTTAAGGTATACACAGCCTCCACACGGGTGCGCACACTATTGCCGCCCAGGTTTTGCGTTTGCTCCGTTTCGACCGCCATGACGAGTGTGGTATTGGTTTGAGTAACGATGGTGGCCTCTTGGCTGCCTTGCGCGCTGCTCACCCGTAACACGCGGTCATTCAATGACCAGGTGCCATCAGCTACAAAGTTGTTAAACGTAAAATCCTGCGTGATGCTCTGGCCCGCGGTGGTGGTGGTTAACGCGATGACATAACTTCCTTCACTGGTAATGGTGTTTGGATTTTCACGAAACGTGACTGGTAAGTCCATGTCTTTACCAACACCTGTAAAATTGGAGGTCACATCCACCCCGGATATCCGTGCCGTGGAAGAGCCCTGGTATTCCAGAGCCGTCATCGACCAACTGCCCACCAACCCCGCAGCCGTTAGGTTGTGGCTCGTCCTCTTCACCGCAGGCAAAAAAGACAACAGCCAGGCCCAATAAAAACAGTTTCCCGATTTTCATAAAAACAAATTCAGGGTTTTGCGCAACATTACAGCACAAAAATAAAGGTACACATTTTTCACAGACCACGATCCTGAGAAAGCGTCTGTCCCCCATTGGATTACTCGACAAATCACCCGCGAATCAGTATCTTGCTCGCTTGACCAAAAATGGCATGGAAATCAACCAAGAACCGCTGGTGGAGCGGGTGCTCACCGCAGAAGAACAGAGGCGTCTGACACCAGACGAGGTGTTGCAGAGTTTAAAGGACGGCAACAAGCGCTTTGCCGCGGGCAACCTCACTCTGCGCGACCACTCCAAGCAGATTCGCGATGCCGTAAAGGGTCAGTTCCCCAAGGCCATCATCCTTTCATGTATTGACTCGCGCGTGCCGGTGGAGGACGTGTTTGATAAGGGTATTGGCGACCTGTTTGTGGCGCGCGTGGCAGGCAACATTGTCAACGAAGACATCCTCGGCTCCATGGAGTTTAGCTGCCGCGTGTCAGGGGCCAAACTCGTTCTGGTGATCGGCCATGAGTATTGTGGAGCCATTAAAGGGGCCATCGATAACGTGGCTCTCGGCAACCTGACAGCCCTGTTGGATAAAATCAAACCTTCGGTAGCCGCCTGCGCGCACTACGCAGGCATGCAATCGTCAAAAAACCCGGAGTTTGTTGACATGGTAATTCAGGAAAATGTGAAGCGCACCGTGGTTCACATCCGCCAGCACAGCGACATTCTTCGCACGATGGAAGAACAAGGGGAGATCAGAATTGTGGGCGCATACTATGATATGGACAATGGCGAGGTAACGTTTTTTGACTGATCGTTGATCAACTCAGCGAGCCACCGGAAAATGCACTTCCGTAACCAACGCCTCATCGGGCACCTGCCCGGGCATATTTACATAAACTTCAAACGGATCAACGCCCTTGCGGTGTTTATACTCTTTGGCACGCTGCATCATGTATTGCGTGGTCCACGCATTGCCCAAATGGCGGTACGGACCGGTGTGCGCAATGGTGTGCACCGCCATGGGCGGGATTGACCCATGAACAAAACCCGGAGGCAAGCCGCTGGGCACGCTGCCAACCGGTAGGGCCGCGGTGTAGATCACCGAGTTTTTCACTACATCCCATTGATGATAGATCGAGAAGGCCTGGCCTGCTGCGGAGTTGGCGCCCCATGCCGACAGTTTGGCGAAATCATCGGCCATGTTCCCCGACAGCGTGTCCATGGTGCAAGTGGTTTTGAGGCCCACATACGTACAACCCGCATACGGTTGTTCGCCCTTGAACGTAAGTTTTGACGGTACGCGGCCCGTCTCCGCATAGTCTTTCAACATCAATAGCCCACGGTCGTAGTCCGCCCCCAGGTAGGCAGTCATCATTTTGGTCATAAAGAACATAAAAAAAGGCAAGTGGCCCGTCATGCCCCAGGTAACCTGCGTGGCTTGGCCTTGCGCGGTCAGTTCAAACCAAACCGGAGAGGTCGACTTCCAGGGTTTCAAAAAACGAACGACCATGTCCAGCCGCTTTTCAGGGTTCTCTTTCAACACTTCCATCGTTCCGCTGCCGGTGCGTTTGCCCTGCCAGCTGTATTCCTTTCCCCCGGGCTTTATGTCTACGTGAACGCCCGGCTCGGTGATCAGCCACGGAGACCATGCGGGCCAGTGACGATAGTCGCTGATAATGGCGTAAATTTTTTCAGGCGGAGCCTGAATGGTGATGGTTTTGGAAACGGTGAAGGAAGGCATAGGGGATGAGGTTTAGGAGTTGAGCACAGTGAAAAGCAAGAGGCCTTTAAAGCCCCTGTTTTAAGTAAGCATCAGTTTTACGCGTTTCATCGTTTCATCGGCTGTTTGGCCGTTTTCAATGTTGCTGTGGATGGCACTTATCAGTTCGTCCACCACTTCGCGTCTGTACCCAAACTTGATCGCAAAGAGGTGACACAGCTTTTGCTCATCGGTATGTACCGTTTTGTCCACACTCATCATATGCACCAAGTCATACAGTTGGCTGAATTTCTCAGCCGCATGGGCCGGTACTTCAAAGGCAATGCCCTGCGGGTTGTTTTGTATCTCTTTTAGTTTCGCTTCCGAGATGCCGTTGCGTTTGGCAATGTCCTTTAGCAGCACATACTCGGGTTCCATAAACTGACCATCGGCTGCCGCCATCTCGATCAGGTTTTTCATATGGCTTTTGGCCGTGGCAGAGCCTTGCTTAAACAGGCCAAGGAGATCCGACATTTTCATGGCAGTATAGATTTGAGGGGAGGAAGATAGAAAAAAGCCCGCAGCAAAACTACCCTGCGCTTTGGCCCACGTGCAAAAAAAATTGACCGTACCTTTGCACATCCTGTCATGACGCAATGACCCTCACAAAAAACAACTTTATCACACCCGAGGGCTGGGAGCAACTGAAAGCTGAGCTGGACCACTTATGGCGGGTGGAGCGCCCCGACATCACTCAAAAAGTATCATGGGCCGCCAGCCTGGGCGATCGCTCCGAAAATGCCGATTACCACTATAACAAAAAACGCCTGCGCGAAATTGACAGGCGCATCTTATACCTGCGCAAGTGCCTCGACCACCTAAAGGTGGTGCCCTACTCACCCCACCAGGAAGGCAACGTGATGTTTGGCGCCTGGGTGGAAATCACCAACGACAAAGGCCTCGCCCATCGTATTCGCTTGGTGGGCAGCGAAGAGTTGAGAGGCCGAAAAGATCACATTTCCATGGACTCGCCCATGGCGCAGGCGCTACTCAGAAAAAAGGTAGGCGATGAAGTAGTGGTGAAAACGCCCACCCGTTCATTGGTGTGGCGCATTGTAAAAATTGAGTATCCCGAGGGGAAAGTAAAGAGAATGTAAAGAATGTAAGTTGGGCGTGCCCCTCGTGCCTCGGGTCGCGCTGTCGCTACTCGTCCCGCCCCCTGGGCGTGACTCAAACAGGCCGCTCCATCGCTCACGCGAAATCCGGCCGCCAACGCGTTCTTCATCACATCATGTGCGCTGTTTTCCGTTCTTTTGCACCGTGAAAATCCTGATCCTCCATCAGCACTTCAACAGCCCCGCCCGCGGGGGGCCGCTGCGTTCTTACTACCTGGCCACCGCCTTGGCCCAGCGCGGCCATCACGTGATTGTGATTACCGGAGGCAAAATGCGACAGACCGAACACCTTGAAGGCATACGCATTGAAACATTGGCAGTGGCCTACGACAATCGGTTTGCCTTTTTGGCGCGTATGGCATCCTTCGTAAGGTATGCATGGCGTTCGTACCGCCTGGCCCTGCGTGAGCAGGCCGTGGACTATGTCTATGCCATTTCAGTACCGCTCACGGTAGGATGGACCGCTATCCGGTTAAAGAAAAAAAATGGATGGCCATTTTTATTTGAAGTGGGAGACCTTTGGCCAGAGGCACCCATTCAGCTTGGCTTCTTGAAAAATCCGTGGCTGCAATTCAAAGCGCGTCAGTTGGAGAAGACCATCTATGAGCAAGCCGAAGCCATCGTGGCCCTGTCGCCCATGATTCGGGAAGCCATTGAAAAAACGGTGCATCATAAAAAAATATACCTGGTGCCAAATATGGCTGACACTGACTTCTATCGGCCAGCGCCAAAAGAGGCAGCGCACGAGAAAGAGTGGCATACCGAAGACAAGTTTGTGATCTCCTACTTCGGGGCCATCGGCTATGCCAACGGTCTTCATGCCGTGCTGGATGCCGCCAAAGCCTGTGCCCACCAGCGCGATTGGCTTTTTGTGCTGGCTGGCGATGGGGCGCTGTTGTCTGAATTGCGGGCACGTGCAGCTGCTGAGCGTCTTGCTAATGTGCGATTCATACCCTTTGGCACACGCACGACTATGCAAGCGTTGATGAGCGTGACGGATGTGTGCCTGATCAGCTATTTGCCCGTGCCTGTATTGCAAACTGGCTCACCCAATAAATACTTCGATGCGTTAGCCGCAGGAAAACCCGTGGTCGTGAATTTTGGCGGGTGGATACGCGAAGAAGTGGAGCGTGAGGGCTGCGGCTTGCACGTGGCCAGCCCTGACCAATACGAAGCTGCCCTTTTGAAAATCAAGGAAAACTATTTCGCTTATTCCTTAGCCGCCCGCGCACTGGCTGAGCGCTCGTACGCACGCCAGGCGCTATCGCAACGCTTTGCCGAGGTGTTTGACAAAGCTGCCAACGCATTGTAACTCGCATCAATCGTCTTTTGTGCGCCACCTTGCTGCTTTAAGAAGCCGTGCACACTACAACACAAACGCTCGCCACCCACGTAATCGTCATTGCCCCCCGACCTTAAACTAACTACTTTCGCACAAACTTTCATTCCTATGATTAACCGACTATCGGTGTTGGCCCTGGCCGCTGTGGCGGCCTGCTCCGCGCCTGAGAAAAAAAATGCGATGATGTATCCTGAAACCAGAAAAGGCGATGTTGTAGACACGCTCTTCGGTACCCCGGTGGCCGACCCGTACCGCTGGCTCGAAAACGACACGGCTACCGAAACCACCCAGTGGGTGAAAGCACAAAACGAAGTGACGTTTGGCTACCTCGAAAGCATCCCCTATCGCAACGACATCAAAAAGCGGTTGGAAGAACTTAACAACTATGAGAAACTAAGCGCCCTGTTTAAAGAGGGCGACTTTGAATACTTCTACAAAAATGATGGCCTGCAAAACCACAGCGTCCTCTACCGCAAAAAGGGTGAGAATGAAGCCGAGGTGTTCCTTGATCCAAATACTTTTTCCAAAGACGGCACCACCCGCATGGCGGGTATGTCGTTTAGTAAAGATGGGTCGCGCATTGCTTTCCAAATCAGCAAAGGCGGTGCCGACTGGACCGAGGCGATCATCCTCAATGCAGCCGATAAGACAGTCCTGGAAGACACTATCCGCAATTTGAAATTCACGGGCATCGCCTGGAAAGGCAATGAGGGTTTTTATTTCAGCACGTATGACAAGCCCAAGGGCAGCCAACTCTCGGCCAAAACACAAAGTCATAAATTGTACTATCACAAAGTGGGCACTCCGCGCAGCCAGGACAAACTCATCTTTGGCAACGATGCAGACCCGCGCAGGTATGTGGGCTCCTACCTTACTGAAGACGAACGCTTCCTGGTAGTGACGGCCGCCACCAGCACCACCGGAAACGAACTCTACATCCAGGACCTGACGGATGCTAAAGGTAAGTTAGTACCGATCGTCAAAAACTTCGAAAACGACCACTTTGTGTTGGCTAATGAAGGGACACGCCTGATCCTCCACACCAACCTGAATGCACCCAACGCACGCCTGGTAGAAACGGACCTGTCTAAACCCACGCCCGACAACTGGAAGGACCTGATCCCCGAAACAGAGCATCCGATGACGGCCTCCACCGCAGGCGGCTTTATCTTCACCGACTATACGGTGGACGTGAAAACGCAAATCAAACAATATGACATGAAGGGTAAACTGGTGCGCGAAGTAGAACTGCCAGGCATCGGCTCGGCCGGGGGCTTTGGCGGCAAGCGCGAAGACAAAACATTATATTACACGTTCACGTCCTTTACCTACCCATCTACCATCTTCAACTACGACATCGCTTCCGGTAAGTCCACATTGTACCGCCAGCCCAAGGTAGATTTTGTACCGGACGAATATGAAACGAAGCAGGTATTTTATACCAGCAAAGATGGCACCAAGGTGCCCATGTTCATCGTTCATAAAAAAGGCCTTGAACTGAACGGCAAAAACCCCACGTGGCTCTATGCCTACGGTGGCTTTGGCATCAGCCTGACGCCCGGCTTCAGCCCCTCGCGCATCGCGTGGCTCGAAAATGGCGGCATCTATGCCCAGCCCAATTTGCGCGGTGGTGGCGAATATGGCGAGAAATGGCACCAGGCCGGCACGAAGATGAACAAACAAAACGTGTTTGACGACTTCATTGCCGCGGCCGAATACCTCATTGCTGAAAAGTACACCAGCAGCAGCTACCTGGCCATCAGCGGGGGAAGTAACGGTGGCCTGCTCGTGGGCGCCACCATGACGCAGCGCCCCGACTTGATGAAGGTGGCCCTGCCCGCAGTAGGCGTGATGGACATGCTACGCTACCATACCTTCACCGCGGGTGCCGGATGGGCGTACGACTATGGCACGGCTGATGACTCGAAGGAGATGTTTGAGTATCTGAAGAAGTATTCGCCCGTACATGCGATCCAACCTAACACGGCTTACCCCGCCACGCTGGTCACCACGGCCGACCATGACGACCGTGTGGTGCCCGCCCATTCGTTTAAGTTTGCGGCCAACTTGCAGGCCAACCATGTGGGTGATAACCCCGTGCTCATCCGCATTGACACAAAATCCGGTCATGGGTCATCGAATCTTTCCAAGGCCATCGAAAGTACGGCCGACCAGTTTGCCTTTACGTGGTACAACATGGGCGTCATTCCCCCCAGGGTAAAGGAGAAAATGTAGTAAGGGAATTTAACCACATAGGCACATAGGCCACATAGAAGGGAGTGCAAATGCTATGTGCCCTATGTTTCTATGTGGTTCAAAAACATGACGAAGAAGAAACCAGAAGATTCTAAAAACCTAACCACATAGGCACATAG
>CAZGFJ010000002.1:253049-492509 GCA_964524935.1 uncultured Ohtaekwangia sp. | reverse complement strand
CTATGTGGTTTAAAAAGACATGACGAAGAAGAAACCAGAAGATTCTAAAAACCTAGCCACATAGGCACATAGAACACATAGGGAGAGGCAAAAGACCCAAGTGCCCTATGTTTCTATGTGGTTCAAAAACATGACGAAGAAGGAACTTGACGAACTTACCTACAAGATTGTTGGCGCGGCTATTGAAGTGCACAAATCTTTGGGTCCAGGCCTTTTGGAAAGCGTATACCATAAGTGCCTGAAACAAGAATTTTTCCTACGTAAGCTTTCTTATGCTTCTGAATTTCTAGTCCCCGTTAGTTACAAAGGGATTGAAATCGACACAGAACTACGATGTGACTTTTTGATTGATGATAAGATTGTGGTTGAATTAAAAGCTATTGACGCGATTGCACCTGTGCACGAAGCCCAGTTGCTTACCTACATGAAGCTTTTGGGGAAACCGAAGGGTATTCTGATTAATTTTAACTGCGCGAACCTCTTCAACGAAGGACAACGAACGTTTGTAAACGAATACTTTAGAAGCTTACCGGAAGGATAGTCAACCACCCCCATTATTGGACAGGCATGAGAAACCCAGTCGACTCATGATAAGAAATAGAGTATTGAATTCTTCATCATTTCCCCAAGCCAAACCCATACGAGCTGTATAGCTCCTGCGACCGGTAGAGGTTCCCGTTTTTGATGGTGAGCACAACCTTGCGGATGTCGCGGATGTTCGCTAAGGGATTGCCGTCCACCAGAATCAGATTTGCTTTTTTACCCACGGCCAGCGTGCCCAATTCATTTTCTTTTCCGGCTACTTGTGCCGAAGTAAGTGTCGCCATACGCAAGACCTCCGCGGTGGGAATGCCCGCCTGGGCGTAGAGCTCTAATTCGCGATGCAGCGTAAAGCCCGGAAAGTCATCCGTGCCCGGCACCAGCGTGATGCCGTTGTCATACAATAGCTTTAGCATCTTCACCATGTTGTCAAATGACTGGCGGTATTCGGCCACGTGGCCCTTCATGGTTGGCAAGCCGCCATAGTATAAACTTCGCTTAAAGTCGGCCGGGAAAAGCTGCACAACGGCATCATAGCCCTTGGCCAACTGGCCGGGTTCGTTGGTGAACATGCCCTCAAAGATGGCTGCGGTAGGGTCCACGACAATCTGCCGCTCTTTCAGCAACGCCAAAAAACGCTTGACGTCCGCGCTGTTCAGGTCAATGTTTTTAGCCCGCTCGGCCACACGGATGAAGCGGAGCATGGAGCGCGTATCCAGCGTGTCGCCCAAAAAGTTCAGCATGATCATGTTCAAATGAATGATCTGATCGTAGCCATCTTTTACTGCCCGCTCGGCCGTCATGAACGAAGGAATGTGGCCGCAAACTTTTATCCCTTTCTGGTGCGCACGTTCGGCCAGCGGCTTCACCCAGTCGGGCGGTATCGAGCTGTAGAGTTTGATCTGTTGGTAGCCATGCGTGGCATAGTAATCCACTGCTGCCAACCCCTCGTCCAGTGTTTTAACAATTTTGCCCGTGGGGCCGGCATAGGGCCCGGCAAAGTCAATAAAGCCCGACAGCACCGACACCTCCGGGCCCAGCAACTTATCTTCGTTCACTTTTTTCACCAGCTCGGGCAAGTCGAGCGAGTTGGCCAAGTCTTTGATGTTGGTGACGCCCGCAGCCAGGTGATAGAGCCCTTGGTCTTTGCTATAATGCGCATGGTTATCCCACAAACCGGGCAACGCCATTTTGCCGCTTCCGTCAATCACTTCGTCTCCGGCTTGGGGTTTGATCTTTTTTGCCTTACCGCTTTGTGCAATGCGTCCGTTTTCGATGATGAGGCTTTGGCCGGGCACTGCTTTCCGGGTTTGCGGATCAAATACCGATACATGTTGAATTACTACCCGGCCTTTGGGTTTGTGCGTGAGTTGTGCGGCTTGTTCGTAAAAGTAGTTCTCTTCCCACTGATCTTGCGCTTGTTTCAGTTCTTCGATGAGGTCTTCATGCCCTTCTTCGATCACCGTCATCCAGCCGGAGACGGAAGCAAAAAAGTCTTTCGAGGGTTTAAACCAGAAGTACGCAGGCGGACCGCCCGAGCCGGTAAAGGCGTACAACTCCAGTTCAATGGGGAAGCCATCAATTCTAGAAACATGGTTTTTCAGATGCATCGCCTTGAGCTGCCCCGAGGGCAGCGTGGGCAGTTCATGCGTGGGTTGGCGATGGAGTACTTTCACTGCCAGTTCAATTTCGGCCGGCACTGCGTTCAGGGGTGAGTACCATGCCTTGCCTGTGGTAGGCTGTGTTTCGTTTTCGATGTGGTTTTTCCACGAGGCGGTTGCGTTTGCCCAAGTAAATGTTTCTTCCACCGGGGCCTTGTAATAGTCATTTCCCCGGGCTGTCCGCGAGGTGATAAAGCCGTGGTCATCCAACCGCACGTTGACCATGATGCGAGGCCCGCGGCCACGGTCGTTAAACTCATAATGGTAAGCGATATGGCCGGGGCCATCCGACCATTTCAGATGTTTACCTGAAGGCTTGCCCACGGTGAGCACCACATACCTGATGGTGTCGGCCGCAAAAGAAGAATAGGAAATCAACAGGAGCAGCGAGAGCCATTTCATGGGGAGGTGGGGTTTGGGTGAACCAAAGGTAGCCAAACCTCGGTTACCTACACGTTGCGCAAGGCTTGCACTAAGTGCCTTTCCTGGTGGGCCATGTAAAACTGCAACACATCTCCCAGGCGCAGCCTCACCCACCGACTGATCGATATGGGTATGCGTGTGCCGGTAAGATCTGCACCGTGCGACTGGCGCAGCAGCTGCAGCCACTGCTCCTGGTGACGGATGAACTCGGCCACTTCGTGGCCGCCATCGGGCTGTGCGGGTGGTACGTGGTTTTTGAATGCTTTGAGTTTCTTCATGTTTTCGCGCGGCTGCATCAGGCGGGTGAAGTAGGCTCCGAGCCATGTACCGGTAAATGTGGTGGCTGTATTGGTTTTCGCAGGTCGATGAGCGAGCGCTTTCTCCACCTGTGGCAGGTAATAGTGACCATAGCTGTTGATATGCCACAGGCATTGGGCGATGCTCCAGCCCCCGTTGGCCGCGGGTTGTTGCAACGTATGGCGCGGCAGATTTTGCAGCGTATGGATGGCCGTTTGCAGATGACGTTCGACCTGGATTTCAAGCGAATCTAAAAGCGTTTTGGAGTCGATGGGTTTCATAGGCGCTGCTGGTGGTGTGACGGGCACAAAAGTGAACAGCCAGAAGACAAACATTCTTGGCAAAAACCAACATTTTCAGATCCGCACGCTGTTGATCAACTTACTAAAGTTTGTTGCGTCCATCCCGAGATAGTTGGCCAGGTATTTATGAGGCACCAACTGCAAGATATGTGGGCTGCGCCTGAGCAACGTGCGAAATCGCGCTTCGGCCGTGAAGCACTCTAACTCGACCATCCGCTCCATCATCCCCGACAAAGTATAAGCCAAGCCCTTGCGCACCATCGTTTCAATGGAGGCATGCCGCGCCATCAGCCCAAACAGATCATGGGCGGAGGCGCGCAAAAAAGCGGAGGGACTCAACGTTTCAAAATAATAGCGCGAAGGCTGCTGCATCATCAGCGAATCAATGACCCCGCCAAACGAGGGGCGGTAGGTGAATACCAATGTGGCTTCCCGCTGCCCATCGGCATGATACACGCGTTGAACGCCATCCAGCACGCAATACAGGTGTCGCTCGGTAGTGCCGGGTTGTGTCAGGATTTCTTTGCGCCTGGCTTCCCGGGGCTCCCAGATCGCACGAAAATCCTCCCATGCCTCTGCGTCAAGCGGATGAAAGCGCTCTGTCAGATATCGGAGCGTTGCGGTATCCTGGCTTGCGTCCATGGGCTACGCAACCCGTTGATGATGCTCGGCCATTTCCAGCGCAGCCTTGAGCACACCCACGAAGCCTACCCCCAGTGCCAGGATACCAAAAGAGATCTCGTTCAGATTTTTGTTGGCAGTACCGAGCAAGCAATACAGCCCCAGCACAAGTAACAGAAAGGCAAACACGGAAAAGTAGACAATGGCCATTTTCGATTTTTTGGGGTCTTTCCAAATGCGCTCCGAAAATTTGTTTTGTGTTTTGGTCGTGTCTTGCAGCGTGGAAAGACTAATCGCCAGCCCGTAGAAAACGAGTAATTTGTTGTAGTCCGACCAGATGTTTTGAAAACCATCCACCAGCGGGTGGATGACATAGTAGCTACCCAGCACCATCAGCGGGTACTGCAAATAGCTGATTTTGTGAAAGAAGGCGCGGGGATTTTTCATGCGTATCAAAGATAGCGGAAGTGCGCGAAAGTGAGGTATTTCAAAAAAACCTTTGCCCTCGGTGCAACCTTAGGCCGGCCCGGCCCGTCTAATACCTAAATCTCTTAGGTAATAAGAAAGCTATGCATTCTTCCGAGTTGCTCAAAGGCACGTTGCAAACCATTCTGCTTAAGGTCTTGAAAGATCACGGCCGCATGTACGGCTATGAAATCACACAACGCGTCAAAGAGCTATCGGGCGAAACGATCTTGCTTACCGAAGGAGCACTGTACCCCGCCTTGCATAAATTGGAAGCTGAGGGAATGCTGCGGACAGAAACAGAAATCATTGGTAAACGGGTGAGAAAATACTATTCGCTTACACCTCAGGGGCGAAGCCTGGTGAAAGAACGTGTACAGGAATTTGTCGAGTTTATCAAAACCATGGGAAATGTGCTGCGGGTGAGCTTAGGGTAAAATTTGCTGCTGGTTCCTTGTCGCTGGTAACGGGCAAGGAGCCACCGGCAACAAGAAGCCAGTGACCAGCTACTCAACGATGAGACTTACAGACGAACATATCTCCTACATCATCAAAGATCTGAACTACCGCGGCATCGTGGCCGAGGGCGTGCAGGACGAGTTGGTCGATCACGTCTGTAGTGCTACTGAAAACGAAATGAAAGGCGGGCTGAGGTTTATCGATGCCTACCATCGTGTGCTGAAGTCGTTTGGCCATACCGCGGGCCTTCGCGAAACCCAGAAACAAATTCTCTACCCGGAAACAAAACCCAAAGGTATGCTCAAGAACTACATCACGGTGGCGTTGCGCAATCTGCGCAAGCACCGCTTTTATTCCTTCATCAACGTGCTGGGCCTTTCCATCGGATTGGCCATGTGTCTCATCATCGTGCTTTTTGTGTTGAACGAGCTGTCGTACGACCGTCATTTTGCCAATGCCGACCGCGTGTACCGCATCCGGAGTGAAATTTTTTTTGGCGGCAGCGAGGGTCGTTTTTTGTACGCACCGGCACCGTTAGGCCCCACCCTGGCAAGCGAATTTCCGGAAGTGGAAGCAGCGGTCCGCTTCCGCGACCGCGGCTCTTACCTAGTGAAGCGCACAGACGAAAACATCAAGGAGCCAAAAACGATGTGGGTGGACAAAGATTTTTTCACGGTCTTTCAAGTGCGCCTGCTGGCCGGCAACCCTGCCACCGCATTGGCCGAACCCAACACCGTTGCCATCAGCCAGTCGCTGGCCGAAAAACTCTTTCCGCGTGAAGAAGCTCTCGGCAAAACGTTGGTGCTGGACAACGAACTGAATGTTAAAGTCAACGCCATCTATGCTGATTTTCCCAGCCAGACCCATTTTCACTTCAACCTGCTGATTTCGCTGGAGGGCGACCCGGAAGCACAGCAAATCCGGTGGTACAGCAACAATTTTCAAACGTATTTCCTCCTTCGACACCAGGCCGACATCCGAACGCTGGAAGCGAGGTTGCCAAACCTGATCGTTGATCGCATCTTACCCCAACTGAAAGAGGTGTTGGGGAACGATTTCTCCATGGAAAAGTTTGTAGCCGCAGGTAACAAAATCGCCTATTTCACACAGCCACTTACCGACATTCACCTATACAGCCACTATACGGGCGAATTCGAGCCCAACTTTGACATTGCGTACATCTATCTGTTCTCAGCTATTGCAGTGTTCATCCTGCTGCTGGCATGCATCAACTTCATGAACCTGTCTACCGCCCGCAGCGCCAACCGCGCCAAAGAGGTGGGCATCCGCAAAGTCATGGGCTCGTTCCGCTCGCACCTGATGCGGCAGTTTCTCACCGAGTCCGTACTGCTTAGTTTGCTGTCGCTGATGCTGGCGCTTGGTATCGCCTACCTGCTATTGCCTATGTTTAATGATTTGTCGGGGCGCACGCTTCTTATTCCTTTTGGAAGCACGCGGTTTTATGTTGTGTTGTTGCTGACGGCCCTGGTGGTGGGCGTGGCGGCAGGCGTGTATCCTTCGTTTTTCCTTTCTGCCTTCAAACCCGTGCAAGTACTGAAGGGTCAAGCCGCCCTGGGCATGAAGAGCGGTGTTATCCGCAGCGTGCTCGTGGTGTTTCAGTTTACGGTGTCGATTTTCCTGGTCATCGGCACATTGGCCGTCAATCGCCAGCTTCACTACATCCAAACCAAAAAACTGGGTTTCAACAAGGATCAGGTGTTGGTGGTCGAGGATACATATGCCTTGGGGAACAATCGGATGGCCTTTAAAAATGAAGTGATGACCAGCGGCAAAATGGAGCGGGCCACTATGTCGGGCTACCTACCGGTGGAAGGAGGTTTCCGCAGCGATAACCCTTGGTGGATTGAAGGGCGCGACCCGGCCATGCAAGAAAACCTGGTCAGCATTCAGAACTGGCGGGTGGATCACGAGTATATCAAAACACTGGGGATGACGATCCGTGAAGGTCGCGACTTCTCGCAAGAATTTCCGTCCGATTCTTCTGCCGTCATTCTCAACGAGGCGGCCGTGAAGATGTTCAACTTCCCCGGTGAAGTGATTGGCAGTCGTATTGCCACGTTTGGTGCGGCACCCGGTGGAGGCCCGGACAAAGACAAACTGGAAGTACTCACCGTCATTGGCGTGGTGGAGAACTTCCATTACCAGTCGCTCAAAGAAAACTTCTCGCCCGTGATGATGTTTTTGAGCAAGCGTCCCGGGGGGCCGATTTCGTTCCGGTTCAAGTCTGAAAATGCCCAAGATGTTATTCGTATCGTGGAAACAAAGTGGAAGGAGCTCGCCCCTGGCCAACCCTTTAGCTATTATTTTTTGGATGAGCGCTTCAACAGTATGTATGCGGCCGAAGTGCGGCTGGGGAAGATTGTGGGAATCTTTTCCGTGTTGGCGGTGCTCATTGCCTGCCTTGGGTTGTTTGCGCTCACGGCCTTTACAGCCGAGCAACGCACCAAGGAAATCGGCATTCGCAAAGTGCTGGGAGCCAGCATCACCAGCATCGTGGTACTGTTATCCAGAGAGTTTGGGAAGCTGATCCTGATCGCCTTCGCGCTGGCCGCTCCGCTCGCGTGGCTTGGCATCAATTGGTGGTTGAAAGATTATACGTATAAAACAGAGATTGGCGTGGGCCTATTTCTGCTGTCGGGTTTGGTGGCGTTTGGGGTAGCATGGCTTACGATGAGCTTCCAATCGTTTCGCGCGGCCGCCAGCGATCCGGTGAAGAGTTTGCGGAGTGAGTGAGGATGAAATTCAAGATTTGAAATTCAAAATGTGACCGCCAGAATCCGCAAATCGCGGCTATACGAAGCAACCACCTCAAGAACATACCGCCAACCAGCACCCCAGACCCGGGAGTTCAGCCGTCTGCACCTATCCTCGACACTGCCATTCGTTGTTTTGAAAGCGATCTCACGGGTTGCCGGAGCGTAGTTTCTCCACCTCTGTACGCAAGAGTTTCAACTCGCGCATTACCTCCTGAAACCCGGCCTGCACCTCGTGTTCGGTTTCCTGGATGTCGCCTTGCAATTCAGTCAGCTTTGACTTGTTCATTTTTTGGTCGCTGATGAACTTTTCGTGAACCTGCGAGGTGAGTACCGCCACAAACACATTAAAACTGACGATGGCCGTCAGAATCACAAAGCTGATAAAGTAGCCTTTGATCAGCCAACTGTCATTGTAGCTTTTGCTGGCCGCATACATCATATCGCTCCAGCCATCTAACGTCATCAGTTGAAAAAGCGTAATGAAGGCGTGGCCCAATGAAGTAAAGTCGGCACTTTCATATTGATGGTGACTGAACAAATAGATGCCCACGATGGAGTAGATGTACAGCAAAATGCCGAGCAACAAGGCAAACGAGAAAATGGTGGGAATGATGGAAACAATTTTATGTTCTACGGCCTTCAGTTCACTGCTGATCTCCAACAACCGCAGCACGCGCAATACACGAAACAAACGACTGACTACCAAAAACTCCGGATGTTCAAACAAATGCTGAAACAAACTGGTCACACTTACCACCACGATGAGGAAATCAAACCAATTCCAGAAGCCGTCCTCGTCTATCCGTATTTTTTTGTTGTGCACAGACATAAAGCGGAAAAAATGAAGCGGTGTTTTTTCGCTGAAAATGCGGATGACGATTTCCACCAGGAAGAAGATCGTAAAGGCAAAATCCAACACATCAAAGAGTATGCGATGGTCAGGATAGAATGTTTCCACGCCCAGCACAATGGAGCATAAAATGATAGCGATGCTGACGATGGTTTGAAAGCGTTTGCTCGAAACGGTTTGCTGTGTAAAGAGATTCATGGTTGGCTTTAGCGTGCGCGGGGCAAGTTATTGGGAGAAGTCCGGAATGCGAAATCGAGACGGCCCCGTTCCTGAAAAAAGAAGAGCTTGGGGTACCTTCACCCGCGGCCTTTGGGATTGGCCATCCGCGCGCGAACCAGACGGTTCGGCCTTTGGTGCGCCACCCCCCCAAAAAATAGTTTGACCTTTTTGTCCGATTTTCGGGCGCGGTCCGTCATAACCTAAAAAACCCAACCTATGGAAAAATTCATGCTCATCTTTCACGGGGGCAGCGACATTGCGCCCGAAATGAAATCGCCCGAAGCCCTGCAAGCCCACATGCAGAAGTGGTTTGCCTGGGTGGAAAAGCTGCAAAAGGACGGCCGCTATGTAGCGGGCGAACCGCTGGAGCCCCGCGGTAAATTCATCAGCGGGAAAAACAAAGTGGTGACCGATGGGCCTTTTGCCGAAAGCAAGGAACTGATCGGAGGCTATTTTATTATACTGGCCAGCAACCTGGATGAGGCCGTGAGCCTCTGCCACGATTACCCCGACTTTGACTACGATGGCACCGTGCAAATAAGACCCATCCATCAGTATGAAGGCATGTAATTACGCTTGTTTTTGGCTCGCCTTGGTCGGTGCGTGGTTGACAAGCGGCTGTAGTCCGGATACCAATGCCCAACGGGCGCGCGAAATGTTTGCCGCATTCAACCGCCACGACTGGCCTGCCATGACAGCCTTTTATGCTCCGGAAGCGCAGTTCCTGGATCCGTCCTTTGGCATAGAATGGGTTACGCGCAGCCGCCAGGAAACCGCGGCCAAGTATGCAGAGATGTCACAAATGTTTCCCGACCTAAGAGACTCAGTCCAGAACGTTTATGCTTCAGGGGATCATGTCATCGTGCAGTTTGTTTCCACCGGCACCGCGGGCGATTCGCTGTCGTTTGCGCTGCCGATCTGCACGGTGCTCACCTTTCAGAACGGCCTTATTGTGCGCGATGCCACCTATTACGATCAGTGAAACCCGCTGACCCGATACACGCCACGGTCGATCACCTCTTCCGCCATGAGGCCGGCAAAATAACGGCCGTGTTGGCGCGCTTCATGGGCCCCGCCCATTGGGATGATGCCGAAGACATTGTACAAGACACGCTGGCCAAAGCACTGGATGTTTGGAAAATCAAAGGCCTTCCGCAAAACCCAACAGGTTGGCTAATGTCCGTAGCACGCCACAGAGCCATTGATGTGATGCGGGCCGCAAAAACCGTTCGCCATCTGGCGGAGAAAATGCCCGCTTCGGAGGAGACGAAAACGGACGAGCCGCTGTTGGACGGTGACATCGAAGATTCGGTATTGCGCCTCATGTTTGCTTGCTGCCACCCAGGTTTGCCGGAGGAATCGCAATTGGCTTTTGTATTAAAGACGCTGGGTGGGCTTTCCGTGGCCGAAATAGCGCAAGCCTTCCGCGTCAACGAAGACACGGTGGCCAAGCGCATTTACCGAGCCAAAGAAAAGCTGCGCGAGTTGCCCATTGACTTCGAGGCACCGCTTACGCGTGACTTGGGCCCGCGCCTCGACCACGTCATCAAGGCCTTGTACGTTCTTTTCAATGAGGGGTATTATTCGGCCCATCCCCAATACAGCATCCGCACGGATTTATGTTGGGAGGCCATGCGCCTGGCGACCGTGCTTGCCCGGCATCCGGAAACAGCCCAACCCGCAGTGCATGCGCTGCTGGCCATGATGTGTTTGCATGCTTCGCGGTTTCCGGCCCGCGCCAACCACCGCGATGAATGGGTACTGCTGGAAGATCAGGATCGAAGCCAGTGGGACAAGACCCTCATTCAACGCGGCATGGAATACCTCGAGCGGTCGTCACAAGGCGAGGCATTGACCGAGTACCACATCGAGGCGGCCATTGCCAGCGTGCATGCGTTGAGCCCTGATTTTGCGAGCACCCCGTGGACCACGCTGGTGCGTTTGTATGACTTGCTATACGCGGTCAAGCCCGACCCCATGGTGGCGTTGAACAAAGCCATCGCGATCGGCTATGGGGAGTCAGCAGCCGCGGGCGTGGCTGCGCTGGAAGCCATCGGCACGTTAAAAGACAGTCCGTACTACTTCACCGCGCTGGGCATGTTCTATCGCGCGGGGGGCCATGAGGTAAAAGCGCAAGAGGCCTTTGCCAACGCCTGGACACGGGCCCGGTCTGAT
The DNA here is from genome assembly GCA_964524935.1 of uncultured Ohtaekwangia sp. Classification (GTDB taxonomy): domain Bacteria; phylum Bacteroidota; class Bacteroidia; order Cytophagales; family Cyclobacteriaceae; genus ELB16-189. The sequence continues at coordinate 481,720 of CAZGFJ010000002.1, read as the reverse complement.
CGCGAACGCGAAGTGATTGGGAGAAGGAGAGGATAAGTGAATAAAGCAGCAGTTATGAAAACGTCCGGCCCGTCAGGTAACGCTCACAAATGTCGCGCTTCATGCGCCCGCAGCAATGTGCTCACCCATGCAAACACCACCATCATTCCCAAAACGATAACGATCGGTGAGGCCGTTTGCCATTGCGCACCCAGGTAATCCGCAAACGGAACACGGTTGAGGTTGGCATACGCGAGTGCAAAGAACAATACTTCAAACAGCTTTTTTCCTTTGCTGAGCATGCCCAAAAAGGCGGCCAGCAAAACGAGAAATCCTGCCCCCAGAAGCACTCCTGCCAGCGGCAACCACTGCGCACCAAAAGCAAGCCGCACGAGCAGCGGAAACGCCAGTGCCCACAACAACATCACGGCTGCGGCCAGTTGCGAAGGCCACAGTCGCCAAAGAGCGCGGTAGGCCGAGTACGTAAAATAATGTACGCGGTCACTCGTTTCTCGGGTGGCCACCTCCGACAAGCGACCGATTTGCAAAAACCAAAGTACCGGGAGCACAAATGCATGCGCGACCGACAAGGGCGTAAAAACCAGCGCCATCATCAATCCGCCATTTACCAGCCAGAACCACCGTGGCCCTTTGCGCAGGAGCATCAGAAACTCCGTTTTGACGAGTGGCGAAAGACTGTAGTCGATGGTTACTGCGGGAAGCTGGGCGATGTGTATTTCGTTGAGACGCGGACCGCCCGCGTGGGCCGGGGCGCTTTTCGCTTTCGCGGGCACTCTTTCGCGTACATCAAACCGATGAAAATAGACCGATGCGCCCCATACAGCGGCCACCCCCAACACCATCCACAAAATACGGCTGGCCACAAATGGTGCCGTCCAACGAACGCCATCGAAAACAAACACTTTCACCTCGTTATGGGCACGGAAATTAAAACCCATTGAAATGTCGACCGGTTCATCAGTGGCTTGAACATATTTTTGCATCGCCAACGTAATGTGCTTCACCCCAAACGGATCGAGGTAAGCCACGGCCTGATTGCCTTCGCGCAATTGCACGTTTGCCATCACTATGTTGAACAGGAAAAAGAACGCCAGGGATTGGATCACCGGCCGGCCGCCCAGAAATACCTCTGCCAGTACGGCCACACAGGCGATGACAAACAAACACGGTAGTGTGACCCATAAAAAAGGAGAGAAGAAAGCCGCCCCATCAAATGAATAATGACCACCCCGCAGAAAAAATACGGCCACGGCCATCACCATCACGGCTCCTGTGATACTTGCCAACACCGCAAAGTTGCTACACACTTTTGACAGCAGATACTGAAAGTTGGTCACACGCGTGGCGGCAATGATCATACCCACCTGTGTATCACGGTCTCTTTTTACACTGTTGTTGACAAGAAAAAATCCAATCAGCGAGAGAAACACGCTGGTCATCATGGCCGTGACATGGCCGATCCATGCCGCATTGTAGTCGCCCACATAGCGGCCAATTTGCACCGTGACATAGTTGGCCCCCGGGGGTGGCACGAACGTGAACCCGATATAAAGGCTGACAGCCAGCGTGACCAGAAAGGCATAGCTGCGCGTGCGTTGCCGATAGTCGCCCGCGATGAGGGAAAAAAAGAGCTTCATGAGGCCGCCCCCGTTTGGGTCAGAAGTAAGTAGGCGTCTTCAAGCGAGGCCGTGACCGCGATGGAGCCGGGCACGGGAGCGTGGCTGAGATAGCGGACTTTTGTTTGGTCTTTTTGCCGTGTAGCGTCCACCACCCGATATGTTTTTCGAAATGCATCCAGTTGCGCGGTATCCACCGTGGTTTCGAATACGTGGCCGACCGCCTGTTTGATCACCTCGGACTGCGGCCCTTTGGTGAGCAGCATGCCACCTTTCATAACGGCTACCTCATCGGCTATGGATTCAATGTCTGATACGATGTGCGAAGAGAGGATGACAATGCAATCGTGGGCCAAGTCGGAGATGAGGCTGCGAAAGCGCACGCGTTCTTCTGGATCAAGGCCCACGGTGGGCTCATCAAAGATCAGCATCTGTGGGTCGTTGAGCAGTGCCTGCGCGATGCCGATGCGTTGTTTCATGCCACCCGAATACGTACCGATAGGCTGTCGGGCAGCCTCCATCAGGTTAACGCCCTCTAACAAATATTCGATACGGTTTTTCAGGCCCGGGCCACCTACGCCCTTCATGGCGGCCAGGTATTCCAGAAACTCAAAGGCATTCAGGTTGGGGTACACGCCAAAGTCCTGCGGCAGGTAGCCCAGCCGTTGACGGATGTAATTGGGTTCGCGCACCAGGTCGCGTCCGTCCCAGGTGATGGTTCCGCTGGTGGGGCGACTGATGGTGGCCAGTATTTTCATCAATGTCGACTTGCCAGCCCCATTGGGCCCCAGCAAGCCCAGGATACCCTTTTCAATGACCAGGGAAAAATCGCGCAGGCCAAATTTATCTTTCGAATACTTTTTGGAGAGGTTTTGGATGGATAGCGTCATGGGCAGTCAATGGACAAGGATAGCCAGGAAAACCTTGCGGGGAAAGCGCGAGCCTCTGAAACTTTGGGCATTTAGGGCAAATTGAGTATTGTGTTTTGCAGCCCAGGGCCAGTCATGGTTACTGTTTTGCAAATCTAAAAGTCGTCACTTCCCAAACCACCGTAACAGGTAAGAACCGAGCGTGTAAAAAACAAACGGAGACAGTGCTGCCAATGCCATGGCTATCAGGTTAGCCTTGCCCGCGGCTGAGTTTCCCATAATAAAATTGACGACAGCCATTACCAGGCATGTCAAAACATGAAGAGCGGTAAATAACCACAAACCGGCCAACATCGCGGCTTCTTTGTTATACCGCTCACTGAACGCGTAAATCATGATGATGATAAACCATACTGCAGCTACGATTGCGTGTTTATATAAAATGGCATAGCCGAGGTTCATACGCATTAATAAAGATTTTTTCTTATAGGTACTGCCACTACTTGTACCGCTTCCCCTTTTTGATCACCATCTTCACGTCTTGCAAATTGGAAATGTAGCGCAGCACATCGCCTTTCACGGCAATGATATCGGCATATTTACCTTCGGCCACAGTGCCATAGTCTTTTTCCACGCCCATCATCACGGCCGGCCAATAAGTGGCCGCGCGGAGGGTGTACATCGGGTCGATGCCAAATTTGTTTACCCACACATCCAACTCATTCCAAGTGCTTTGGCTGTGGAACTTCATGGGAATGCCGCTGTCGGTGCCGATGAGCAATACCACGCCCGCATCTTTCAGTTGCTTGATTTTCTTTTCCAGCGTGGGTTTGCGAATGGGATTAAGTCCGAAGTAACTCAACCGCCCCGGGTACTTCAGCGATTGTTTGATGTCTTGCACAATGGAATCGGGCAATCCCAACTGCCAACTCGTGTTGTCGAGGGCTTCGGGATTGTCGCGCACGTATTCGTAGTTGAAGAGGCCTTCCACGGTGGGCGTCCAGAAGAGCGGACCGAGGCTCATTTTGGCTGTGCGTTCTTTGATTAGGTTAATAATGTCTTCGGGGTATTCGGGTGCAGCCGCCAGACCCGTGTGTTCAAAATTATCGACACCGGCTTTCATGCCTCTGCGGATTTCATCGGGGCGGTGCGAATGGGCTACTACTTTCAATTTGTTCTTGTGCGCTTCATCTACTACGGCCATGTATTCGGCTTCGGTCATTTCATCCTGGTCGATAAGCTTAATGCAGTTGACGCCCGCCTTGGCCAGTTGCTTCACCTTGGTGCGTGCATCTTCCGGGCCTTTCACGCCCCAGCGAAATTCGGCTGTGCCGGGATAGGGCTCGTGCTGAATAAAGGGGCCGCTCATGTACATGGTAGGGCCGGGTATCTCACCTTTGTTGATTCTATCGCGAACAGACAAACTCGCCTCCAGCGGGCCGCCTAAATCTCTCGCACTGGTCACGCCCGCCATCAGCAACTGGTGGGCGCTGGACGGCATGATAACATCCTTCTGAATTTTCATGTACTTCTTATCCCAATGCGTGTAGTCACTGTGGCCGTTGATCATCAGGTGCACGTGCATGTCCCACAGGCCGGGCATCACGCTCATGCCTTCGGTGGAAATAACTTCCGCGCCTTTGGGTATGTCGAGGTGGCCCACCGTGCCAATGGCTTTGATCCGTTCGCCCTCAACGATGATGACGGAGTTTTGCAACGGCTTGCCACCGTAGCCATCGATGAGCGTGCCGCCCACCAGGGCTTTGGTTTGGGCAGGGGTGAAAAACGGCAAGGCGAGCAGCCAAAGGAGTAACCAGGTTCGCATACGGTTTGGGAGTTAGGTGAGAGAAAGGTAGGAAAAATTTCAAGGACGGGTGGGTGCCCGGTGACAGAGATATCGAATAATATGCGTGTCGGGTACAATGTCACTAGGTTGAGAAATGCTTTCCTTCTCCAGGCACTCGGTGTTTTCAACAGAACCGTGCTCAGCCGCTACCTCTTCGTCAATGGAAAAAGAACCGTGTCTGACGGCAACGTGATTCGGGTAAGGAACGGGACGCGCCCATAGTGACGTATTCAATTAAAAGTACATGCATTTTTAAACGTTGACTTTAAAAATGCATGTATTCTTAAATACTCCTGAAGGCTCATAGGGTCAGCTCCGCAACGAGGCAGGCTACTCCTACGAAAAAGTCTTCTTATCGGGCAATTATTTGCGGCCGAGTACCCAGCCTACCGCTCCGCCCGTCAGGCCCATCATCACCGCCATAACCAGGCTGTCGACCAGGGTGGAGGTAAGGTTGGAGATGTGGGTGGTGCCATACATGTTCAGGCCGAAGCCCAACGCCATGATAAAGCCAACGGTGGCTCCGGCCCTTAGGCCTCCGCCAAAGGTGGTGATGTTGGCCCAGTTACCGAAAATGTACACCAGCAGGTACGCCTGCACGAGGTTGCCGGCAATCAGCGCCCACCATTGCATGTCGTCATCCGTGCGCATGACTCCGGTGGCACTGCCGGCCTTGGCCGAATAAAAGTCTGTGAGCAGCACGCCATAGAGCAGGAAGCCCAACATAAAATACACTACGAAGCCGGCCAGCGTGGCCAGGATGCGGGTTTTTGTGGTCATAAAAGCAGGGGTTTGGTTTTGGAGTGGGAAATGTAGGAAAATGGGCAGAATCTGCTACCGCAGACAATGGCCGCAGTGGCTGTCAGTCGCGCGGGGGTGCCATGCCTGCAAACAACCCTTAAGATTGAATGCGCATCACACCCTCGATACTATTATTTCGCGGCCAAATTCTTCCCCTTCGCGGACGAAAAACGGCTAAACCCAGCCGCAAAGTGGGCACTTCGCCCAAATGAACCCTATCCCCGACATGGGCGCGGCCGTTCAAACCGGCAAGCAAAACAAAGTGCAAAATGAAAGTTATTTACTTGATTATGCTTGGGGTAGCCATACACGGTGGCGCATCGGCCCAACAAGTTGAAACTCTTTTCGGAAAGGGTGGTCCCAAAGTTCGCGGAGCCTACGGAGCAGCCTCCCAGAAATTCAGTTCCATCGATGGCCAGTTCGCCAATTTACTTGGCGGCTATGGTGGGGTACTCTTTACCAATCATGTCATGATTGGTGCCGGGGCCTACGCATTGCTAAATGGGAATTCAATTGACATTGAAAACGACCGAAATACATCGCGACATATCACATATGTTGGCCTGGTGGCTGAAAAGACTTTTCGTTCGGAAAAGGCATTTCACTTTTACACCAAGCTATTGGTGGGAGCTGCCTTTATTGGCGAGCAGGATCGTTTGCCCGGTGGCGGGCAATATACCATCAGTTCGCGTGGTGCATTTCTTATGGAACCAGAACTGGCAGCCGAATTGAACCTGACGAAATGGTTTCGAATGAGTGGCGGACTGTCCTATCGTTTCGTTGCCTCGGAATCACAGTACTCAGCTCCAGCCGCCACCGTGTCACTTAAGTTTGGAAAATTTTAATGGCATAAATATGAAACAAATGTATCTGGCATGGGCTCTTTGCAGTCTTGTCATCTCAGGGCATGCTCAAACTGGGTGGGACATTGCCGTTGGCGGACAACAGTACTTAATCCCGATCAAAAACTCAGAAGTGGGTCACTGGCAACCACTGCTTAGTGGGGGAGTCAATAGATTTTTGAATGATAGAAGTACCATGAACATTACACTAAGGGTGTCCTACAATCGAAACAAGTATCAGGGCAATGCGCTATCGTGGCAAACGTTGTTTCAATATACCCCCGTTGTGGCAAACCATGTTGAACTGGGTATTGGTGCGGGAATTGGGTACCAGCTATCGTTTTATCCCTCTAAGTCTTTAACGTGGAATGGTACTGACTGGACAAAGGGGAAGGCCACCAAGGGCGTTGTGCAAGTGCCCTTGCAATTTTCGGTAGGCTACCGGGGTTTCGAATCCAGCCGCGGAACATTTACGCCTTATCTCGCTTACAATACTAATTTTCTTTTTCGCTACAGTCCCGACCTTACTCCGCTTCCCTCGGCAGCCTTTATGGTGGGACTAAAATATCTTCCCGCGTTAACTGTTAAAAAATAACCTATGAAAAATTTAACGTCTCTGATGCTGATCACAACGTCACTGGCATCTTGTCAATCCGATCTGTACGAAGAAAACATCAACGCAATAGCGGGTAATCTTCCAATCAACAACAGTCACCCAATGAGGGACAGTTTGAATGCGTTGGTAACGGACGCCATCAAAAAAGGAATACCCGGTATGCAAGTGATAGTAAAAAATGCCGATGGTTGGTATGTGGTAAATGGCGGTTACGCTAAAATTGAAACACGAACACCCATGACCGACAACATGGTGGTGTGGCTATACAGCATCACTAAAACCTACACTGCAACCCTCACCTTAAAAATGAAGGAACGTGGACTCATTGACCTGGATAAACCCATCACCACGTACTTGGACGCAGAGCTGGCGAGGCGCATGGACAAAAGTGATCGCGTCACCGTTAGGCAATTGCTCAATCAAAGTTCCGGCTACCCTGAAATTGTAAAAGATCCTGCCTTTATGTTAAATCAATTGAATGATCCACAGCAAACACAGTCGTGCGAGGAAATGATTTCCTATGCATTTAATAAACCTACTGTGCACGAGCCTGGCCAATGGTTCTTTTACAGCAACACAAACTACGGCTTGCTTTCCATTATCCTTGAACGCGTAAGCGGAAAGTCCTTCGCACAGTTATTGCAGGACGAGATTGTAACACCACTTCAACTTGAAAAGACATTTGGGCAACTTAGTGATGAACAAGCCGTGCAACTTGGCCTGCCCAACTACTACTTCGAACGATATAACAACGGACAACTGGAAAATATAACCCAGTGGCACAACAACATTGCACAGTCGCTTTATGGCATGGGTGGAATAGCCGGCAACGGAGCAGACGTTGTCAAATTTTATGAAGCCTTGTTTGGCGGTGAAATTTTATCGCACGCATCGCTGATGGAAATGAAAACTTGGATACGGGGAGCAGGCAGCGATGAGAATGACTACGGGCTTGGGCTTGAGTATTATGGCAAGTTCAATCCGCAAGTGCCTACCGAAACCTATGGTCACGAAGGTGATAATTTAGGGGGCACAACGCAATTTCTTTATGTGCCTGTAAACGATACGTATGTTTTTATCCAACTAAATGTAGGCAAGCAACTTTGGGGCGAATATTTTATGCGAGTTATTGATGCCAAGCAGTCGGTGCTAAAGTATGTGGCCAGATACCGATAGGCCAGTCACGTTTAAAAATACATGCAGCTAAACCACGGATCGCATATTTGCCATGGCAGTCGGCACCAACGGTAAAAGTGATCGATCACTAAGTGCACTGAGCCTGAAAGTTATTGACAGTTACTTTTGAACCCGATAATATGATTACAAGGCACCTTATCCTGCTACATATTTACTGCTCGCTGCTAAATGGTTTATCAGCGCAAGAGATTCGTGTTTCTACCGACAGTATAGATAAATATGTTCAACAAGCGCTTGAGGGTTGGCAACTACCGGGAGTAGCGGTTTGCATTGTAAAAGAGGGAAAGATTCTGCTTCAGAAGGGATATGGAGTGAGTAATTGGGAAACTAAAAATAAAGTTGATGAACATACCGTTTTCCCCATTGCATCCATATCGAAGACTTTTACTGGAACTCTTTTTGCAACATTGGAAGCGGAAGGGAAAATTTCACTAAATGACCCGGTAAAGCGATGGCTGCCAGAATTTACGATGAAGGATAAGATATACGAAAATCAGATTACGCTGGCTGATGTGCTGTCGCACCGTTCGGGATGGAGAACTTTTCAGGGGCGATCTACTCAACACGGAATCCACATTGACCTATGCTGCGATGATTCAAAAATTTGGCCAGCAGGCACCAACCTTTCCCATTCGCACGCAGTTTGGCTATTCTAATTTTGGATTTATCATAGCAGGGGAGTGTGTGAACAGTATTACACAACAAAGTTGGAATGATTATCTGCGGAATCGTTTTTTGGAACCACTGGGCATGACGCGCACATTGGTATTTGAAGGCGACATTAAAGAGGAATCCAATAAGGTTGCAGGCCATAGTCTGCTAAATGGACGCCTTGTTGTGCTTCCGCCTGACAAGGTTGAACCATACAGTCACGGAGGCAACTACTCCAGCATTCACGATTTAGGTATTTGGATGAAGGTATTGTTGAACAAAGGAAATTTCAACGGCAAAAATATCATTCCTGAGAACGCGATCAATAAAATGTGGCAAAGCCAAACTATTATTGGAAAAGCAAGAGCTGCTGATCGGGAGTATTACTTTAAGACATACGGACTTGGTTGGGAGATTACCCAATACGGCAATAAAGAAATAGTGCACCACAACGGTGCCTACTCGGGCGCATTGACTTCGCTCACCTTAGTTCCGCAGCTTAAACTTGGTATTGCAATCCTTACCAATGAAGACAGCCACATGCTGCACGAAACCCTAAAGTGGCAGATGATTGACACTTTTCTAGGTAAGGAAACACCTGATTACACGAAGGCTGCCATTGAACGCCAAAGAAAGCGCAAGGCAGAGCGGCAAATTCCGTTGCAGCTAGATCACGCAGAAAAGGAATCTTTTGCTACAGATCTGGAGGCAATTGCCGGGAAATACCACTGTGAGGCCTATGGTGGTGCTACCATCAAAAAAGTGGGGGAGGAGTTTGTTCTAACGCTTGAACACCACCCCCAACTACAAGGAGTAATCTCACCGTGTAGTGGAAGTAAACTTACATGTACTTATAACCATCCGATGTTTGGTCAGGTTCAGTTGCCCTTTTTGATTGAGAAGGATAAAGTGAAGTCATTCACTTTATTTGTTGATGATTTTGTAGAGGCAGGTGGATATGAGTTCAAGAAATCTAATGGAAACCGATAGAGAAAATGAAAAACGACAGAAAAGTTATTCTTTACATCGCGATGAGTTTGGACGGTTACATCGCCAAACCCGGTGACGATTTGAGCTTCTTATCAACTGTTGAAAAAGAAGGGGAGGATTATGGATATGGCGATTTTGTGGCCACAATAGATACGGTGCTGATCGGTCGCAAAACCTATGATTGGGTAACACAGCGCGTTGAATTTCCGCACGCTGACAAAAGCACGTTTGTCATCACCCGAACTGTGCGGCCCAACCTCGGCAAAACAGTTTTCTACACAGGCGACTTATCCGGTCTTATACAAAAACTCAAAAGCGAACCAGGCAAGAATATTTTTTGTGATGGTGGTAGCGAACTGGCGAATGAACTTTTAAAGAACGACCTGCTGGATGAGTTGATAGTCTCAGTCATTCCTGTTTTGTTAGGCGATGGGACAAGACTCTTTAGAGATGGCAGACCAGAGCGATCCCTCAAACTCGTAAGGTCGCAGGCATTTGACACCGGACTAGTCCAACTTCATTACCAACGGCTTTAATAGCAGAGAAATGGCACCGGACATTGGCAAAACAACTAAACCCTTTTTCCGATCCACTCTTTAAACTCCGCAGCCTTTTTCTTACTTACTGTTACTTCTTCTTTTATAGCAGGGTGCAAGTCGACAATAACTTTGCCATGGCCATCCGTTTTAAACTGGCGAATAGCCTTTAGCGAGCCAATCATTTGTCGGTTTAATCGGAAAAATACAGTGGGGTCCAGTAGTGCTTCAATATTCTCCAACGATGATGACGAAGTATATTCTTTGCCGTCATTTGTAGTGATGAATGATAACTCATTTTGCTTCGAGATATAGGCAATATCGTTTGTGCTTAAGGGCACAGAACTGCTGCCATAGTTTACAATCAATAGTTCACGAAAACCAGATGGTTTATTCAATTCGCTTGCATTGCCAACACCTGCCACTGAGGTTTCCAATTCCTCAACGCGAGCCGAAAGTTGTTCAATGATTTTCTGTTGATGGGAGTAGACGTACAAAAACGTGTACACCATGTGAATAATACTGGTGAAGATGATGATGAGCGGTACATCGTTTACCAATAAATTGGCAGTGTCGAAACCCATGTGATCGGTCAGCCATTCATTGTAGATATAGATAAGAGGAATAACAATTACGAATGTCATTGGCAAAGCAGTAAAAAACTGAATTACGAAGCGCTGAAATTTTTCATTCGTCCAGGGATAATGTTGATCCAGATAAATAATCAAACTCCGGTTAGCTTCCCAACTTGCGGCAACAATCAGGATATCCCATAGCACATCTGCATAAAACAAAGGACGCTTCAATAGATCGCCTAACGGTGCCATATCTCCAAAAAGCCGAATAACTATGCCTAGCAGAGGATAGCAGATAATACGAATCCATTTGTCGTGGTACGTCATGTCTATAGACAAAAATAGAGGAAACCTGAAAACGGAGCAATGTTCGCACTTTTATCATAACTAATTATGGTGAAGTGCAACGGGCCAAACCCTAGTGAGGCGCGTGCCGACAATTGGGCAGTATGGCCAATAGAATCTCAACGCGAAGATGATAACCTAATCTGATACGGCAGAGATATGAGAACAAGCAGCTATTGGAAATCTCAGCCAGGTAATGTAGGATTTTTTTGTCCGGTCACCGAGCCGGATATCCCTTTTCTTCCTACATTTACTAACAGGTTTAGCATGCGTAGGCGCAGGAGTCTTATAGTTATCGTAGCGGCAATCGTGGTTCTTTTGTTGGTCAATATCCTATTGACGTATCTCAACAACCGCACCATTGCCGAAAACCGTGCCCTGCAGCAAGAGATCGCCATCATCAAAAAAGAATACGATAACATCGGCAAGATTGTCATCCACCCGTTGGATATCGGGTTGCGGGGTTATGCCGTCACGAAAAACCCCAGTTTTGTCACACCCCTGTACGATGGTATCGCCATTAAAGGGCCCGTGCTCGCTAGTTTGGAGAAATCGCTGGCGCGCTTGGGTTACCCCGACAGCCGCCTCGGGCACCTGCGCGATTCGCTGGAGGCGTACATCGAGCTGTGCCTGCGGATGAAGGCCCTGATTGACGAAGACCGGTTTGATCAGTTCAAGGTGATTTATGAGCGCAACTATGGAAGCGACCTGTGGGGCGCCTATATGCGCACCGAACAGCGCGTGATGGCGTTTGTCAACCGGGTGGATCGCGAGGCCAACGACCGCTACGAGGCTGCGGTGGAGAAAAACCTGTGGCTTCAAGTAATCATTTTCGTGCTGTGCGTGCCCACGCTGGTGTATACCGCCTTCAATACACGCCAGGCTTTTCGCACGCTGGAGCATCTGCGGGCCGTGGAGCAAGAGAAGTATCGGCTGATGGAGGAGCAAAACCAAACGTTGGAGCGCAAGGTCACAGAGCGTACGCGCGAAATTGAACAACGAAATTCCGGATTGGAAGACGAGGTGCGCAAGCGAACGGCCGAGCTTCAACAGACCAACGAAGAGCTGCTGGAGCAAAACAGCAAGCTGGAGCAGTTTGCTTTCACCGTAGCGCACAACCTGCGCGCGCCCCTCACGCGCATCATGGGCCTGGCCAACGTCATCGAAATCTCCCCCCGGGCGGAAGATCAACAGTTTGCCATTGAAAAAATGGTGCAATCGGCCCGCGATCTGGATACCGTTATTCGCGATTTGAATGGCATTCTCGAGAATTCGCGCAGAACCAGTCAGGTTACACACGTCACCATCCGCGCGGTTTTTGATCGCGTCATGAAAACGCTGGAAACCGACATACGGGAGGCAGGTGTTGCCGTGCAGGCATCCATCGCCAGCGGAGAGTTTAAGACCATTGCTCCCTATTTTGAGAGCATCTTGCTAAACCTTATCAGCAATGCGATCAAATACCGCAATCCCGAGCGCACAGCGCAAGTATCTGTCACCATCCAACGCGAAGATGCCCACGCGCTGAAAGTCGTGGTGGCGGACAACGGCCTGGGCATCGATTTGAATAAATTTGGCAGCAATCTGTTTGGCTTGTACAGGCGTTTTCACACACACGTGGAGGGGAAAGGCTTGGGACTTTACCTCGTGAAAAGCCAGGTGCTGGCCATGCGCGGCAAGGTCACTACTGAAAGTCAGGTCGGGCTGGGCACTACGTTCACCGTGGTGCTGGAAGAGATGACAACTACGTGAGGCGTTCCTGTATGGCCTTGGCCACGGCCTCTGTCATGCTGGCCACGTGCAGTTTTTCGTAAATGTTTTTCATGTGGAAGCGCACGGTGGTGTAAGACACACGCAGATCGCTCGCGATCATTTTGTAGCTTTTCCCTTTCACCAATTCGCGCAACACTTCGGTTTCGCGCTCGGACAGGTTTCGATCTACAACAATGCCTTTTACTTGTTGCTGAAAGAGCTGCAATACCTTGGCCGCTACCGAGGGTGTCATCGGGGCGCCTCCGTGGAAGGCGTCCTCTACTGACTGAAGATACATTTCAGGCGTGCTGTTCTTGAGAATATAACCATTGGCCCCGCCACAAATAGCCGCTACGATCTTGTCATCACTGTCGAACACCGTTTGCATGACCACTTTTTTTTGCGGCCACGTTTGTTTGATCAGCCGCAGTCCGTCTATTCCCGAGGTGCCTGGCATACGGATATCCATCAAAATCACATCGGGGTTGCACTGGCGGATGTCGCGTATGAGGGAATTACAATCTTCAAATGCCCCGCACACCACCATTTTGCCCGATGAGTTGAGGAGAGCTGTCAGGCTTTTGCGCAAATGGTTATTGTCTTCAAAGATGGCCACCCGGATGCTCATGCTGTCAAAAGTAACGTTCGCAAATGAAAAGTGCAGCCGTTGTGTGCTGCACTTTTCGGAAAACCCAAACCAACGAAACGATCATTTCTACGGGTTGATCACCTGTATTTGCACCTGGCCCGACCCCACGGTAATGTCTTTGGCCGCGGTAGCATTGCCTTTAAAAATCTGCACCGAGGCGGTATATGTGCCGGGGCTGGTCACCGTGTGATGAATCGTGTGCGAGATCGATCCTACAATCCCCGAAAGGGCGGCATCATTGACATTCACTTGTTTGAGGATGGTGGACCCGCTGCGGATGAACACTTGCATTTGATACATCTCGTCAACGGTGCTGGTCGTGTTTACGATGGGAAGACTCACCGTGAAGATGATCTTGGCCGGTTGTGACGCGCTGGTGGCGGCACTCGCGGTCACACTCATGGCTGACAATCCCGGTATGGCGGTGGAGGTGTTGTTCTGAACGGTGAGGGAAGAAGTTTGGTCGAAGAGATAGACATCCGAAGGTCGTTGGATGCCACTGGCGGCTGTAAAGTTGCCGGTCACGTTTACCTTCCCGTCAAAGTAACCGGCCCATCCGGTGCCGACTGAGATTCCATTGACGGCTACGCCCGATCCGGTGATCGCGTAGAGCGCGGTGGAATTGGTCGAGGAGGCCGTTACGCCTGTTCCATTGCTCGATACAGCAATAATCGCCTGGCCCTGGTTTGCCTCACTGCGAAAACCGATGCCGTTGGTAGCGCTATTTGTCAGATCAACAGATGTAACGCTGTTGTCAGATAATACAAGTGGCAGCACCACGCTGTTGCCGGGTCGCCATGCTTGTGCCGTATTATCCCACTTCAACGCCTGACCGTTGGTGGCTCCTTGCTGTGCCAACTTGATAGGCGAAGCAGCCGAAGTGCCCGTGCCTGAAAAAACATTATCCAGGAAAACGGCAGGGCGGCCCGGCCCCCAGGTAGTGCCATTCCACAGCAGCGATTCGCCTGTCGCGGCCCCTTGTTGGGCGATGCGCAGGGGTGCGGCCGCAGTACCGTTGCCATCTAATGTCACATTGCGTTGCACCACCTGGCTTCCCCAGTTGTCGGCACCGCCACCACCGCTCACGTTGGCGGGTACCCAGGCCGTTCCATTCCATTGCAGCACCTGACCGGTGGCGGCCCCTTGTTGCGCCAGGGTCAGCGGACTGGCGACCGTGCCATTGCCCGACAGGGCGGCAGTGGTAGAGACCGATTCCAACGTGGCCGGCAGCCATTGCGTGCCATTCCAACGAAGTACCTGGTTGGCCGTTGCCCCGCTTGAGGAAACATCGGACAAGTCATTCAGCGAAACATTGGCTACGCGATTGGCAACCAGCGCATACGGCACACTGGCGATAGGTGTTGTTCCCACCTCGGTGTAGCTGGTGCCGCCCGTCAGATCCATTTCGGTTTTCAATGATTTGGCGCCTGTCGTCCAGTCGATGGCCGAAAAACTTCCAAGCGTAGGAGCACCGGTGCCCACATTGACAGTGAACATCCCGTACGCATTGGTCTGGGGCGTAAAGGTTTCGGTGAATACGGGTGTGGTGCCGTTGAGTACAGACAGCCGCAATCCAATCGACTGGTTGGCAATGACCGTACCCGCTGCATTGCGGGCTACGGCCTGATACGTAAAGGCCTGGGGCGCCTGCGCGAAGCTGGCCATACTGCCCAGCGCAATCAAAACGACAGATAAAACGTGTTTCATAGAGGTTAGTTGGTTTTCACAATTTTTAGGAGATGATAATGACCTTGCTCCGATACGATGCGGAGGAAATAAGCAGAAGCGCGAAGTGCCTGCACATCAAATTCGATCTGATCTTCCAAAGGGCTGCGCGGCACTACCAGTTCGCGGCCTTGAAGGTCCGTCCACGTAAATTGATACCGATGCACGTCTTTGAGTCCGCTCAGTATTAATGTATGAGCGGTAGGGTTGGGGAAGACATCCAGTTGCAGAAACTCAACTACGGCCGTAGGTCCCGCTTCTACGAGGCTGACTTGAAACCCCTGATGGAGCAAGAGCCCTGCAGCCGAGCGGTCGCCTGCAACGGGTTGACCCAACGTGAGCGATAGCTGTACTGATGATGATTGCAACTGCCCACCTCCCGAGGCCACCACACGGCTGCTGATCGTTTGTGCGCTCACGGCCGCGGGCCACAGCAGCAATAAAATATAAACGTGTTTCATATCGATTTTTTTTGGTTAACGAGCGGTGAAGGTGAAAACCCATTGCCCTTGGATGTTGTGCGTGCGGTTGGCAAAACCGGTTCCGGAAAACGTAAACGACAATTGAAGCTGCGTGTCCGAAACCGAATAGGTCATCTCCAACTCACGGGCGGAGGCAGGGTCGCGTACCAATTGGCTCACGGGATCATCGCCAAACACCCACGTGCCCGATTCAGGCCAGGGGCTCAGGGCCGGGCGATTGCTAGCCTGGTAGGAAAAGGGTCCGGAGGCAGACCCCGTCAAGACCAATTCCAGACCGGTGTATTCCGATTGTGCTACGTTGTTGAGCGTAACAGAGGCGATCGTCCACCGCTTTACCAACTTTTGTCGTTGTTGTTCTTCTATGCTGAGTGGGGGCGGATCATCCGAGGAGCAAGCCATCAGTTGACATAGCCCCAATGCCAGTGCCCCTACCAGCAGCGTGCGCAGGTAAAATGTCATAGTGCTACGGGCGGTTGATGAGTGTGAAAACCCACTGATCGGCCAGGTTGGGCGAGTTGGTAGGGTCGGGTTTGATGCCCGTTACCATCACCAGCATCTTTCGGTTGCCCTTCTTGTAGCCGATGGCCGCCACCGGATAGATTTGCTGGGCGAGTGTGACGGGGTTGGTGGTGTTGTCCGTTACCTGATAGAGATAGCCAAACAACATCCCGTTTTCAACCTTCTCAAACTTAACGGCCCACGTGATGTTGCTTTCCACTTCATTGTTACCAATGGATCCCCGATAGGCATGAAAACTTAAGAAGTCATTCGGCAAACGCGGATCATTATAGACAGCATACGCCTGATTGGACAACGTAAAGCCACCGGTGCCGTTACGTGCGCCTAAAAAGGTACCAAACCCCGCCAGCTCACCCGACAGGCCTCCTTGGTTAAAATTGGCGAGATTAAAATCGGATAACGTAACACTCGCGTCCTGGAGGGCCATGAACGCACCGCCTTGTCCATCGCCCTGGTCCATGATGAAAAGACCTTCCGCGATGTTGATTTGCCCGGTGAACTTTTTGCCGGGGTCACCACCCACGTTAGCGGTCTGCGTAAACTCCCCCAAGGGGCCCACCGTACCCAGGGTAACGTTGACGGGCACTGTATTGTCGGGTTGAAAAATGCAGCCAAAAGAGCTGTTGATTTTGTTTTGTACACACGTGAGCGTCCGCGAAAAGGGAACCTCCGTTAAGGATAAGGTGCCGGCCGCTTCGTTGATGTTCCACTTGAAAGATCCCCAGCATCCATCTTTGTCAACATGGTTGTATCCTTGAAAAGGGAAAGCCGTGCGGATGTAGTTGAAGGTATGGATACCGTTAGTTCCCACCCGTGTGCTGCGGGCATTCATGGTCACCAACCCAAACCGGGGTGCGCCATTAACCGCTGCGGGCACATCGGGCAACATGATCAAACTTTTGCCCGGTATTTCTTGCGCATAGATTTTATATGACCCATTGGTGGCAATGCCTGGTACCGTCCGACTAGTGGCCGACACGGTCAGTTCAATAAACCCGCGGTTGATTTTGGCAAATGGCCCTGAAAAAACTACGTCATCGGAACTATTCGCCTTGGTGCCGGCATCCCACGTAGCCACAAAGGTGCTTCGTTGGTTATTGAACAAAACCAACCATACATCACCCGGGGAGGTGGTACCAAAGTATTCCACGTCCGATAAAGCCTCCGGAGCCGGATCATCGCCTCCGCAACTTTCAAACAATAAAGGCACACAAAGCAGGCCCAGCCCGATGAACCATCGGGTCATGCGATTCGTTTTCATAGCTTTTTATTTTCAAAGCTATTCGCGGCCTGCGCGCGGGGGTACTGCCAAACGTGACAGGTAGGGGAATTAAGACCGCACGGTAAGCACAAACGAAGTGCCTCGCGCACGGTCGCTTTCCATGTGGAGGTGCGCAGCGATTTCGCGGGCTCTCCGCTGAATGTTTCGCAGCCCGTGGCCCGTGTGCGGCCGGTGAAGATCAAACCCGACCCCGTCATCGGAAATCATCATCTGAAAAGAACGGTGCGAGCTGCTGAGGACGACCCGAACATTTTTGGCCCGCGAATATTTGGCGGCATTGTTGATGGCCTCTTTGAAAATGAGGTATACATTTTTGCGTTGGATCATGTTGAGCTCCGCTTTCAGAGCCTCAGGGGCTTCAAAATACAGCTCTATACCGGCCATGCCCAACAACGTGGTGCCAAATTGTTTCATACGCTGGGCCATCTGGGCAAAGGAGTCGTTCGAAGGCTCAATGCTCCAAACAATATCGGCCATGTTATCCATGGTCTCGCGGCTGGTGGCTTCAATTTGGCTGACAATTTCAGTTACCTCTTCGCCTTTTTTAGCACGCGCCATGCCGGCAGCCAATGAAATGCTGCTGATGGCCGAGCCTACTTCATCATGCAAGTCGCTGGCAATTTGGTTGCGCATCGAAAAGAGTTCCAACCTACGGTTTAGTTGATACCGATAAAGAAGGTAGATACCCAATAGTATGAGGCCGGTCACGCAGGCAAGAAACCAGGCTTGTTCCCAATAGGGCTTTTTGATGCGGATGGGAAAACGAACGGGTGCAGACCACACCCCATCGTTGTTGGATGCCTTGATCTCCAACACGTATTGGCCGCCCGCCATGCCTGCATAGACAGCGGTATTGCCCTGGTTCCATTTCTGGCTGACGCCCACCAATCGGTGGGCATATTGATTCCGCTGCGGTTGCACAAAGTTTAATCCCGCAAAGGAAAGCCGGATTTGATTTTGATCGTAGTTCAAAACGATCGGGTCGTCCGGTTGCGGGCAAGGCATGTTTTTTCCGGCCACTTCAAAGCGCGTGATCACTGGCTTGGGCTGTGTGCCGTTCAGCGGCACCCGCTCCGGCCGGATCACAAACAAGCCACCCATCTGACCCAGCAAAAGTTGGCCATCCGAAAGTTTATGCAGGGCAAAGGAGTTTATCGTGTTTTCACGGAGGCCATCTTCGTGAGTGAATTGCACGGCTGTCCCTTCGCGGATGGCAAAGCGGATCAACCCGTTGTTGGTTGCCATCCAAAGATGATCGCCCTGCACCGCCAACTTGCCAACTACGGTAAACCGTGCAGTACCCTCCATGGTGGTGGGCTTCATGCGTCTATCTACCCATTCAAACAGCCCTTCGTTGGTGCCCATAAACAGCCGTGTGCCATGCCGGGCAAATGCGTTGATGGCCTGGTCAAACCCGGCGTGGTAGCGGGCCCGCTGGCTGCGCAGATCAACCGACCAAAGACCTTTCGAACTGGCCACGAAATAGGTGCTGTCGTTCGCCATGATGGCGTCATAAAAGGCAATGGCCTGTGTGCTGTCGCGCGTGTCGATTACGGTGTGGGTTTCCCGCGTTTGCACATTCAAATCCACCAATCGGTTGAAGGCAGAGACCAGCAAGTGTCCGTTGGGCATGGGCGCAATGGCCAGCGCGCGCTGAAGGTCCTGCAAGGGTTCGAACCGGCCGGTGGGCATGTGCCACCACCCGCTCATCTTCCGGCCGGCCACAAAGAACCATCCGTTTGGCAGACGGTGGATGGCCGTGATGTTTTCAAGCTTGTGATACACGCGGCTGTCTACCGCGCGCGTGTGCTGTGTGGTCTTGTCAAAAAGAAAAAGACCATTGGAGCGGACTACCACTAAGACATCCGAAGAATCCACCTCGCAAAAAGCCGCAACGCTGCGGAAGTTATTGGAGAACAAAGCGGCATCAAACGGATGCCAGTCAAATCGCTGCGCATACGGATCGGCCTTGTACAAACCATGAGGCGAGGCTACCCACAAAATGCCCTGGTCATCACGAAGCAGTTCTTCCACGGGCACGAGGCTCTGCCCATTCACGGCAATGGGTGTAAACGTTTTGTGCGAGGGGTCAAAGAACAATACCCCCGCATCATAGGTGCCTACCAAAAGACCGTTCCGGCCCCGGTAGGAAAACTCGATGCAATGACGCACGATGTTTTTGGTCCCTTCCGGCAATTTGGCATTCGAGAAAAGAAGATGTTCCTGGAGATGGCCACGCGCGTCAAAACGCAACAATCCTTTGCCCCACGAACCAGCCCACACCTTTTCGTGGTTATCCACGTGCACATGTTGTAGCAGGGCCATGGCGATGGAATCCTGGGTGGTCGGCAGTTGTGGCAATTGAAAACTCCATTGGTGTGTACCGGTATGAAATTGGTGCAATCCAGAACCGGTGGCCACCCACAAGGTTTCGTTGGTGGCGGCACGGATTTCCGCGATCGCCTTTACCTGTGGCATGCTGCCACTCAGCCGCCCTAGCGGATGGTTGGTAGGCAACGGAAAGGACCGGGTTTGGAGAGTGTGAAAGTTATGGAACGCCAATCCCGCAAAACTTCCGAACCAGATGCCGGAGGGCGTGGCCAACAATGCCCCCACGGAAGGAGTAAACCCCGCGCTGGCTTTTTGGGGAAACACGGTTGTAAAGGAGGCGGTACTGGCTTCGTGTACGCACAAGCCAGCCAACGTGCCCACCCACAAGCGACCGAGCGGGTCTTCGGCTAACGCCAGCACAAAGGAGGAAGGCAGCGAAAGGCTGTCGTCCGCGTGGTGACGAAACTCCGCGAACTCACTGCCGTCATAGCGCAACAGGCCCGTTTGGGTGCCGATCCACAGAAAACCCGTTTTGTCTTTCAGCAGGCACGTCACACTGCGGATGGGTGCGCCTTGCGAATCGGCCACCGGCTCGAACGTGAGTTGCGCGTGGACCCAGGTGCAGGCAAATGTCAAAACAAAGATAAGCCCCGTTCTCATGGGTGTCCGTGCTGATGAGGTAAAGATAAAAGGTGCTACGCAATCACCAACTCCGTATCGCCCCCCACCGGGTAGCCCGTGCAGGTGAGTCTACGTCCACGCGCCACCTCCTTGTCCAGCAGCACTTCATTCCGTTGCATCCACACCTCTCCCCGCACACACGTGGCAGCACACGTGCCGCACCGTCCCGCTTCACAACTGTAGGGCAGGAGAATTCCTTTTTGCAAGGCCGCCCGCAGGATGGTTTGCGGATAGGTCACATCCACCTCGTGGCGCTTGCCTTCATAGCGGATGAATACGCGATGGGTGTCTTTGTCGGGCGGCTCGGGTCTGCGGCTTGGCTCGGGACTGTGAAAGACTTCTTTATAGATCCGATCGGGCGGCACCCCCCGCGCCTGCAAAACAATGTTCACCATTTGCCGGTAATCATAAGGGCCGCAAAAGTAGGCCAACGCTGCGGCCGGATTGACCTGGTGCCTGACCAGCAGTTCCTCTAAAAGTACCTTACCCAGGCGCGCTTTGCGCAAGTCTTTGTTTGAGCTAAAAAAATACTCCAGCACAAACCGGTGAGGGTAAGCTGCCTTCAGGGCATTTAGTTCGTTTAGAAAAATGGTGTCGTGCGGGCTGCGGTTGCTGTAAGCAAGTACCACGTGCGTGGAAGGATGAAAAAAAAGCAGTTCGCGCAGCAGCGAATACACAGGCGTGATGCCACTGCCCGCGGCCAGCAAGATCACCGTTTCGGGTAGCGCATCGGGCAACGTGAACAAGCCCGAAGCCCCGACTGTATCCAAGATCATTCCCGGCACGGCCTCATCAATCAACCAGCGCGACAGCTCGCCATTGGGTATCCGCTTCACGGTGATGACGGGATAGAGATCCAGCCGCGGGTGTGACGAAAACGAATATTGTCTGCGCACCTCGCCCGAACTTCCTTTTTTGAGGACCGTAAGAAACTGACCCGGCTTATACGCCAGCGGCTGCTCGGGCATCAACTCAAACGAAAACGTATCGGAGGTTTCTTGTCGCTTGTCGCGAATGGTCAGGCGGGAAGTCATCCGATCAAAGATAGAAACAGAAACACACGGTTTGTAGGCGCGCATTTCAAACAAACTATCTTTGGCGCTGGCATGCTCATCCGCGAACTACAAAACACCTTTGCTCAGCCGGGCCGCGTGGTTTCTCTTCTGGTCCGCCCCGGCAGAACCGCGCCTGTGGAGGTACGCACCACGGTGCAAGCGGTTGCCAACCAGGGGCTGATGGGTGATCGAAGTCGTGGAGGGAATCGGCAGGTGACGTTAATCCAGCAAGAGCATCTGGCGGCAGCGGCCGCTTGTCTCGGCCAATCGATGATCGATGTCGCGTTGACGCGCAGAAACATCCTCACCGCAGGCATCAATTTAATCGCCCTTAAAGGCAAACAGTTCTGGGTTGGACAGGCCCTGTTTGAATACACAGGCGAGTGTCACCCCTGTTCGCGCATGGAAGAAGCATTCGGCCCGGGTGGGTACAATGCCATGCGTGGGCATGGCGGGATCACAGCCCGCATCCTTGTAAGCGGAAGTGTAAACGAGGGCGATGCGGTAAGAGTGCATGATAAGGAAATGACAAATTGAACAATATACTTACATCTTTCCCGACAGCCGGACTGTGCGTGCGTATTTTTGCTGCTATCATGAGGATGCGGCCAGTGCGTTTGGGATCAATGATTGGTTGGATCGTGTGGTGGGGGTGCGCCTTGTCGGGAGCCGCCCAACCTCAGGCCGACAGTCTTGAACGGGTGCTTTCGGCCACACCCGCCCATGACACCACCGCGCGGATTGCGCTTTTGTGCGAACTCTCCCATTACTACCTTACCTCGCAACCGCCCCTCGCCCTGCGCTATGCAGACGATGCGTTGACCCTGGCCACGACAGGTCATAATAAACCCGGGCAGGCATTGGCGCTCAACCGGCTGTCCGAGTATCACTGGCGTCAGAGCAACTACGCGCGTTCGGTAGAAATGGCCACCGGGGCATTGAAGCTGGCCCTGGAGTTGAAAGACTCCATCGTTATGGCCCGCTCCTACCGCCTGCTGGGTATCATCAATACCTATGGCTTCCGGCAGTTTGAACGCGCTTTGGAATATCAAAAAAATGCCTTGGCCATTTATGAGCGCCAGCGTGACTACCTCAACATGGCCTCGTTGTACGGAAACATCACGTGGATTTACGGCACTACGGGCAAAAACCTGGCAGCAGCAAAGGCAATGGCTTGGCGGGGCGTCCGTCTGGCCGATTCGTTGCGCAGTCTTCAGTTGCTCAGCTACAACTACAACTCCCTGGGTCTGATCGCGCTGCACGAAAAACAATGGGACAGTGCCATCTATTATCTGGATCGCTCCAATACCTATGGACGGCAGGTAAATGACCGGGCAGTGGTGGCATACAACAAGAGCATCGCGGCTGAGGTGTTGTTTCAAAAACAAGAAGTCCGGAAGGCGTTGGCGTTGTGGCGCGAGTCTGAACAGGAAAGCCTGGCTCTGAATCTGCGGGAAGTGCTCAAGGAAGCCTATGAGGGACTTGCAAAGACACATGCGCAGGTAGGCGACTTTTCAAAGGCATATGACTATCAACGGAAGTTTACTGTACTCAAAGATTCGCTCGTCAATTGGGAGATCGCGCAAGAGGCGTTGGTGATGCAGCTACGGATGGAAGAGCAAAAACGCGAAGTACAACTGATAGCTCTGGCACAGGAGGCTGACCGCGAGCGAAGGGAGAAAAACCTCCTGCGATGGGCGCTGCTCGCGGGCACGGCCGCCTTTTTTGTCATCCTGGCGCTCATTGTACGCAACAACCGGCAGCGGAGAAGAAGCAACGAAGCGCTGGTACAAAAGAACAAGGAGATTGCCGAGCAAAACCGACAATTGACACAAGCCAACGGCATCAAAGCCCGTCTGTTCTCCATCATCGGCCACGATTTGCGAGGGCCCATCCAGAGTTTGAAGGGTATGCTCGGCCTGGTGGTGCGCCAGGAAGTGACCAGCCAGGAGTTTCAGCAGTTTGCGCCCCAATTGCATCAGCATGTTGTGAGCGTAAATGAGACGTTGGAAAATTTACTCCATTGGTCGCGGTCGCAGATGGAAGGATGGACCCAAAACCCCTCGCGGGTGGTGGTGCTGCCGGTGGTTCAGCGAGTGGCTTTATTGTTTCGCGAAACAGCGCACCAAAAGAGGATCTCGGTGACCCTGTCGCTGACGCCCGCGCTGACGGTCTGGGCCGATGCCGATCAGTTGGAAATGATCCTGCGCAACTTGCTGCACAACGCCATCAAGTTTACTCCGGCCGCAGGGTCTGTTTCCGTGGAGGCGGTGGAACAAGGGGCCTCTGTGTCCATTATAGTCACGGACACGGGGATCGGTATGAGCGAGGCTCAGTTGGCCAAGCTCTTTGACCAAACAGGCATTACCAGTACGCGCGGTACACGCAATGAGCGCGGCACGGGGCTCGGGCTTGCACTTTGTTATGAGATGGCAAGGCGCAATGGCGGCACCATCGTGGCCACCAGTGAAGCGGGCCTTGGCAGCCGGTTTGTGCTCACGCTGCCCCACCGCGAGGCCACTCAACCCATCGCTGTTTAGGGGTGTGAGCCGCACTTTTTTTCGAAACCGAATGCTATCTTGCTGGTTCTTCCGTTTGGATAAGGATCGGGGTAAGCATGACAATAAGTTCTCTTTTTTCGTTTCCGCGGTGGCAACAGTGGCGTGTGAAGAGTGTGGCGCGCGGACCGTTGTTGTTGGTATTGGTAGCCCTGTGGGGATGCAGCCGCTGGCTCAAAGCCGAATACGGCCAAGAGGACACAAATTTATGGTTGGTGATGGAGCTTTTTTTGCGCCTGGTGCTCGCGGCTGTGGTGGCCTTGATCGCAACCAGTTTGGTCACTGCGTTGGCCGCGTGGCTATGGTTTCGCTTGCAACGGTCGAATAGAGACATAAGGGTGACACTTTCGTTGGGAGATGGGCATCAGGCCGAAGCGGGGCGGGTAGCCGTCACCGTTCAGTTGAAGGGGCGCGTTTGGCGACCGCTGTTGGGATCTGTTCAGGCGCGGCTGGTATTCGCGCGCGAGGGCATCTCACAGCCGGTCTTGTTGGATGACAATGTGCATGGAAAAAATCCAGTTTTCAAAAAGGGAATTCGCGGTACTGCCCTGATGCGGCTGACCGACATACGCATCTATGATGTGGAAACGGTGTGGATTGCGTTTGTCGACATGCTGGGTCTTGTTAGCCTGCCTGCGTCCCTGGTTTCGGTACAACAACTCTACACTGTGCCGCTGGCCAAAGACACACGCACGCTGGTCGCGCACCCCAACGCCACCGAAGAGCAAACGCACCGCATCCCATTGCCCAAGCGGGTGGAGGGCGAATATGTAAACTACAAACAGTTTGAGCCGGGCGACAACATCCAGCGCATCGTTTGGAAAATCTATGCCAAGAGCGGCCAGTTGGTAGTGCGTATCCCCGAAACCAAAGATCCATACGCCTCGCACCTTTATTTGTACGTCAGCTATTTTCATGGATGGCAGCCGGGTGGACTTTTTGACACCGCGCTGCTGAACCGCTACAAAGAGGAAGTGCGCCATCTGATGGACAGTGTGGCCCGCAACGGCTATGAGGTACGCTTGCCGGCCGATCAGGAGGTGCCCAAACTCGCAGGTGTGGGAGACAAAAAAAGCGAACTTTTTCAGATCAGTGCAGCCCGCTGGCAAAATCAACGGCCGCCCGGTCAGTTTGTGCAGTCTTCCAACGCTGCGTTGGTGTGCCTGCCCTCGTGCGTGCCGGCCGCAGAGGTGGAGATACTCATGCAACAGTTGCCCCCTTCAGTGCCGATGATATTCATCCGCTTGTCGGAAGCCATCCCTTCGCCTTTTCAATTTTCGCTGCGCGATATTTTTTTCAAGCCGGACGAAAGACCCACCGATGGGCTACGGCAAACATGGCTGATGTCTCCACTGCGCAGAGCCCTGCAGCGGAACGAGAAGGAGCTGGAGGCCCTGGCGCAGAAAAGAGATCAGGTTTGGTTAGTAGAAAAGATTGATGCAATCCGATGAAGGAGCAAGGAACCCATTCGCGCGTGCGCCAACTTTTGATACACTGGTTTCTGGTGTTGGTACCCACCATTGGCGTGGGGGCCTTTACCCTGAAGCAGGTCAATTTCTCGTACACCGCGTTGCACATGGGAATTTTTTCGCAGGCCGTGTATTTTGCATTGGGGTTGATTATTGCCTATTCACTTTACTTCCTCCGGGCCCGCATACTCGTGTCGCTGGCGGTGCTGGCGGTGATTTATTGGATGGCGCAGCGCATCCTGGTGAAGCTGCCGGGCGAGTTTGATATGTTCTACGCCACCGCGCGTTTTGAGTTATACGCCACGTTGTTTTTGATCGGTTGGTTTTTTGGGTTGCTGCTGGCGCGCACGCGGTGGGGGTATATCTTATTGTTCGCCATCTTGCTTACGGTGTCGTTGGTGGTAGCTTCCAATACCATTGATGTGTCCCTTCGCTACGTACTCGTGCACGTGGTGCCGGCCGTGATCTACGGAGTGTATATGTTCTTTTTATCGCCCGTGCTGAGTGCGGACATTACCTGGACCGGCCCGCGTGTCGGCCGGCTGGCGCTGCGCGCGGTGCTGTTTGTCGGGTTGGTAATGCTCATGTTTTTTCTGGTCGAACCTTTTTTTAGGGGTGACCTTAAAGCCGTTGAAAAGGAACTGATTGCCCGCGGGGCTAAAGAGAAGGACGAAAAAGGCCAAGGCAGTGGAGGCTATGACGACCGGTATGGACTGATGGAAAAAAAGGACGACAGCTTCCGCCTCAAGGATACGATGCGTGTGAACTCGCGCATGAGCCAGTCGGACCAACTGATGTTTTGCGCCAAGGTGGATAACTTTTTTCCTGATGGTTCTCCCGCCCCGCTCTACTTCGTGTACCACCACCTCACCAGGTACGATCCACAGACCGAGAGTTTTACCCGCGATGTAAACGTGCCCTCACTGGATGAGTTTGATGTGGACCCAGCCACTATTCCGCTGTACCAGGTGCGGTCCGACACTAGTATTTTCCGTAAGGCTATGGGCAACCGCTTCCGCAAAAACGTGACGTCCGAAATCTACCTCTCGTCCAACACCTGGAAACACGCCCTCCTCGGGCCTGCCAGTGTGTATTCGGTACAGCCCATTCCGGTCGAAAAGGATTTTCAGAAAACATTTTTCTCCGCCTACAAGGTCAAATCGTACACTTCAGAGTTGAACAATGCCTACTTCGTTTACAACATTTCGGCCAACCCGGCTTTGGAGACTGTACAAGAACAGCGGCACGAAGAACTGGCCACGGTGCGCGATTACCAACGGGTAGAAAAAGCATTTTTCGATTACTATGTTGCCTATCCGGAAGGCAGCATCTACGACTCCATTGCGCAATTGGCGCGTAGCCTGGTACCCTTGTCGGCCACACCGCTCGAGAAAGTATTGGCCGTGCGCGATCATTTTTTGAAACGCAACGCGAGCGGCAAGCGCATCTTCCGCTACACGCTCAAGCCCGGCTCGGCCGGTGACCCGAACATCCCCAGCTCGCAGATGCTTTACAACTTCCTGTTTAAAACCAAGGCAGGTTATTGCACCTACTATGCGGGGGCTTCGCTGTTTATGCTCCGCGCCCTGGGTGTGCCCACCCGTTTCACCACGGGCTTTGCCACCGTTGACCGCAGCGATAAAAACAAGGGGTGGTATTGGTTTTATGCCAGCCAGGCGCATGCGTGGACACAGGTTTATTTTCCCGGCTATGGATGGATGGATTTTGACATGACCATCGGCAATGAAGACCAGCAGAGTGCCCCCAAGCCAGACGGCACCCCGCCCTTGCCTCCGCCTGACCCATGGCTGGTGCTAAATGCAAAAGCAGAAACCACGCAACCGGCCACGCGCCAGTTGGACGCTACCTTTCAGCGATTGATTTTTTATACGGACGACCACACGCTAAACCAACCCGTCACCCGCACCGTTGATGCCTCTTTGTGCCGCGTGTTATATGACAAGAAAGATACCACGTTTGCCGCCATCCAACCGGGCGATTCCATCATTGTGGTGTCGTACAAAGACGAAGCCAAGAAGCTGCCTGCCCGCTTGCAGGGCGTGCCCATCGAGGAGCAAATGAAGCGTTTTCCGTCACCCATTGTGGCGGATGAAATCCACATCAAGCCCAAGCCCCAACCCAAAAAAGAAGATAACAACGGAAGGGGCTTGGTTCGCAAAGAAGGGCCGGATATCACGTGGCGGGAGATAGCCTGGATAGCTGCACTGTCGGTAGGCTCGCTGTTGGCCGTGTTACTCTTTTTACCCTTGTTGTTTTTGTTGTGGGGTCTGTTGCGCATTGCGCTGGCGCGCGATGTGGCCTCCAAAGCAGACAGGGTTTACCAAAGCACCCTGTACCGGCTGCACATGGCGGGTTTTGAACGCCACGGTCAAACTCCCTTGCAATATGCGGAGCGGGAAGTTGATCCGAAACTGACGGTGGACTTTGCGGCTTTTATGCGTATGTACCTGCGGCTGAAGTATGCAGGCGGCTCCGTGCGCGAGGGGGATGCGGCCGTGGTGCAATCGCTTCAGCGAAACCTCGGTGCCGCCCTTCACCGCTATCAAGGTTTTGTTAAAACGTGTGTCAAGTATTTCAACGTGTTCCGCGCGTGGCGATTTGTACGAACGAAAAACCAGACTGAGGAATAACCTGACTAACCCAGCAACCAGCAACTTTTAATTCTTATGAGTCAACCAACCAAACTGAACCAACTGACGGAAAACATTGAGCGCATCATCCGCGGCAAAACACAAGAGGTGAAGTACGTTATTACCGCTCTAATTGCACGCGGGCATATCCTCATTGAAGACAATCCGGGCGCGGGCAAGACGGTCCTCGCCAAGACACTCGCACAGTCCATTTCCGAAGCACCGGGGGAACCGCATCTGCCCCATGGAGGCGTTACGTTTAAGCGCATTCAGTTTACACCCGACTTGCTGCCAATGGACTTGATAGGCTCCTACATCTTTGACGAAGCCAAAAAGGACTTTGTGTTTAAAAAGGGCCCGCTGTTTACCCATGTGCTGTTAGCCGATGAAATCAACCGGGCCTCCCCTAAGGTGCAAAGCGCGCTGCTGGAGTGCATGGCCGAAAATCAGATTTCATCTGGCGACACCACCTTTGAGCTGGACAAATTCTTTTTCACCATCGCCACACAGAACCCCATTGAAATGGAGGGCACCTATCCGCTGCCAGCAGCCCAGTTAGATCGCTTTTACATGAAAATCTCGTTTGGGTACGTCAGCGAAGAGGTAGAGTTTGACATTTACACCCACTACCTGGAGATCGGCAAATCCAAAGAGACGGTGAAGCAGGTACTGGAATACAAAGACATTATTCAGTTGCAGGGAGAAGCCGAAAAGGTATACGTCCATCCGGAGTTGATCAAAGGCATTGTCCGGCTGGTACAGAGCACGCGTAACCATCCGGAAATTGCACTGGGATGTTCCACCCGGGGAGGCATTACATTTATCAAATGTTTAAAGGCCTGGGCCCTGGTGAATCAGCGCGATTACGTGATTGAAGATGACATTGCCGCGTTAGCCCAACCTGTTCTGCATCACCGTCTCATCTTCCGCAACCGCGAGGCTTCGCGCACAGTGCTCAACCAACTGACCGAACAAGAAGTGAACAGATTGGCCAAACTCGGCATTTCCAAAAAAAAGTAGCATGAGGCGCAACGCATTTTTGCTGGGTATCTGCATGGTGTGGATATGTGCGGTACAGGCACAACCCAACCGCGAATTGCGCCAGCAGATGGACAACGAACGTGATGGGAATTTTGAAGATCCCAAAACGTATGAAAAGGCCCGCAAGTTTATCCGCATGGACAGCACCTACTACCTTGGGTATATGCTGGAGGGGGCCTATCTTTTTTTTCGGGCCAACGATAAACTCGGCTTCACCAAAGCGGCCGCACCGCTGGAGAAAGCCCTGGCAAAAATCGAAACCGACTACGACAAAGAACTGCGCACGCGCTCCAACAGCTATCCGGTGTATGCTTCAGTGTACCGCTACCACTACGACTACAGTTTGATCGCCTACTTTTTGAGTCGTTGCTACCAAAATGTGGAATGGCAGGATAAAGCCATGGAAGTATTGTATCATGTGCGCGACTACAACTTTCAACTGGAGATGAGTGTGGACTCCTACAACACCATGGCGTGGATTGTGCACCGCAACCGCGTGTACACATCTGCCAAGTATCCATTCCTTAGAAACAGTGTGAAAGAGAATGTGCATCTGGCCAACAAACTGCTGGACTCGGCCATTTATAAACTGCAACGCGATTTTCCGCTGGTGAATGGATTGTTCGACCCCTCGTACCTGAACCGACAGTATTTGAGTACCTTTCACTACAAAGCCATTATTTACGACTATAAGTTAGACATCGACTCGGCTAATTATTTTTATGATATTCTGATCGAAAATGGGGCCTATTCGCCCAATAACTACGCGGAATTCAAGTTGGCCATGGGCGAGTTGGAAGAAGCTGACAGTTACTTCCGCGAAGCAGAAGAGCGTGAGTCCAACATTGAGAAGACCACCAAAGAATACTTTTACATGCGCGGGACGTTAGAGACGTATCAAGGCAACCCCGATTTAGCCGATACGTTGCTTACACGCGTGATCAAGCAACAAGGGTCAACCCCCGGCTATGGATGGCATCAGATCGGGTTGGCGCGCGCCAAGCACTTTGCCGGCCTCACAGCCGAAAGCCAGGAGGCCGCCAATAAGGCCGCCCGGTTTCAGGAGCTGCACATCGGTACAACCTGGGGCCAGGAACAGTACAACCTGGCGGTGGCCTCGCTCAACTACATCAATGCCGTACAGTTCAAAAAAGAATTTCTGTTTGAAAATGACGCGTGGTACTTCTGGTTGAACCCCGTGAATTGGTATCGCTGGATCAAATATTCGCTGGAGGCACGGCACCATAAAATGATGTTGGCCACGCTGGTGGCCGAAAATCCGGAGCGCGAACAAGTCATCTATCCTATTTTTTCGCCCGAAAATCTGATGACGTTTGATGAAGTATGGTCGGTAATCGAGGGGTTTGGCAACGAATATTTTATTGACATCTATGAAAAGCAACTGGCAGCCGACAAGCGGCCGCGCGTACGTAAGTACATCCGCTATTTTCTGGGCAGGCTCTACCTGGCAGAAGGAGATGAGACAAAAGCCCGGCAGTACTTTCAGCAGGTCTTGCGCGATGAACGCATCAACAGTCCGTTTGAAACCTTGCTCAAAGCCCGTGTGTATGAAGGCTTAGCATTGGCTGGTAGCGGCCGCGAGCGGCAGCAATACACCCGACAGCTATATGAACTGTATCCGCAGTTGGTACCCTTTACCGATGTAACGATGGCGTTTCAGCTTTCGACTGAAGGCGCAGAGCGTGGAGCGGCAAAAAGGATACTCAACGAGCTCCGGCAATCCGAAATAGACTTTGTTTCAGACGAGACCGCTCCACTGGCGACTGTTTCGTTTACCGAAAATACGACAGGGGTTGTGATACGCTATTCGGTTCAGCGTGGAGGTGAAGTACACGTGGAAGGTACGCTGGATGTTCCAAAAGATCAGCTCGCAGGGGCGGGCAAGATACTGGCGTATCGGCTTTTTGGCATCCAAAAAGAAATTTTGCGCGAGCAACCGAAAGCAGAGCCGGTGCCGCAAGAAGAGCTACGCGTGGCGATGAATTTGTTCTGACGCACGTGCAAGCACTGCTTGATCACATACAGCCTTATTGCCCGCTTGGCAAAACGGCCGCCAACAGTTTGCGAAAAGCTCTTCAAGAGACGGTGCTTCCGCGAGGTGCCTATTTGGCCACGGAAGGAAGCGTTTGCGATCACGTTTATTTTTTAGAGCGCGGCTCACTTCGCGGATACTATAATGTGGACGGCAAAGAGATTACGCACTGGTTCGCTTTTGAAAATCACTTTGTCACTTCGTTTTTCAGCTTCGTTACCCGCCAGCCGGGCATGGAGAATATTCAGCTTCTGGAAGAGACAACGCTTTGGGCATTGTCATACGATTCATTGCAGCGTTTGTACACCAGGCATGCCGAAATAGAGCGACTGGGTCGCATCATGCATGAGCGCTACTATGTGATGTTGGAAGAACGCTTCATGGCCAATCATTTTAAGGAAGCGCGCGAGCGATACGAATGGCTCGTTACAAATCACCCTCACATTCTTCAGCGGGTGCCACTGGGCTACATTGCCTCGTATCTAAATATGAGCCCTGAAACACTGAGCCGCATCCGCGCGAAAGCGTAGAAAAACCGACATTTCTTTTTTGACAAATGTCAAGCGATAGTGGTTTGGTGCCCCTCTACTTTTGAGGCGTAACTAACTAACATATGGAAAACAAAACGGTACAGAAACCCTCGAATGCCTTTATTGCGGCTTCGTGGGTAGCGATGCTCACAGGCGTGATGGCCTTTATCATCGGGCTATGGAATGCCGAGATGGAGTTAAACGAGAAAGGATATTACTTTACGGTGCTGATGTTTGGATTGTTTGCCTCCATCTCCCTTCAGAAGGCGGTGCGCGACCAATTGGAGGGCATTCCCGTCACTAATATCTACTATGGGCTGGCTTGGTTTTCGACAGTGTTGGCGATCGTCTTGCTGACGGTCGGCCTTTGGAATGCCACGCTGATCCGCAGCGAGAAAGGGTTCTATGCCATGTCGTTTACCCTGAGTTTGTTTGGCGCGATTGCGGTGCAGAAGAATACGCGCGACTTTCAGCAGGCCGAGCGTGCGATGGGCGGTGACATTCACCCGTAAGTGAGTTCATTCTGTGCGAACTCCCCGTGTTTCTACAGGTCGCCTAAGGGCAGTGGGCGATCAGGGAGACTCACGGGGATGCGCGGATAAACCAAACAAACGGATCGTTCATGAAATTGAAAACCTGTGCTACCGTTGTCCCGGCCGGTACTTTCGTTCGGCATGTTTTTCGACATCTTCGCGATAAAAAAAGACATCCTTAAAAGTACCGTTGGCATACATCTTCCCCTGATCAAAAAAATGAGGCGAGCTCACATGACCACTGTTGCCACCGGCCAACAGGCTTTTGGCCTTGATGCGGTCGCCAAACTCTACGGCACACACAAAACTATTGCCGCTCACGCCATATCTTTTTTTGGTATTGGCATAGGGGCGACTGTTGTACGAGGGTAGCATGCCCCAGGTAGAGGAAGCAAAGGCCACCGGATAGCTCGGTTGCGCATCGTCAAACTGGCCGCTCAGATCGTTGCTTAGTCGCTGAAAGCGGTTAACATCACCCCAGGCCATGCCCCAACTTCCAAATTTATGATGTAGCTCCTGCACGGTCTGATACAACGGCAACAACAAATCTGTTGGTGTGGCGTGTTCTACAAAACGCTTTGTGGCCTGCACCTGATCGTCCTCTCCTTCTTCAATGTACACCTTACGTAAGGAAGACGAAAGCTTTTGCGCCCACTCTATGGCCAGGGTAGTGGCAACTGATTTTTCATGCACGCGGTAATCCCAGCGTTGTAACACGGCTATCGGCTCTGCCAGCACCCGGTGCAGACTGTCCGTGGCCGTTAGTCCCTGATAGGCTTTTAGCAACCCCGGCAGAAGCACTTCAAAGGCTGCCAAGGTGCGATCATATCCCGCTTCGATGGTGCTCTCAAGCGTATAGTCACGGCCGCGGCTTAACAGCCGCGCAGCATTGACTCCGCGAAAATTTTCACCATCGGGGGCCATGTACGTAGGGTAGTTTTCCTTTTGGGGGCTGCTGGAGCCGGCTACGGTAAAAGGTGTGGAGTTGCAATTCTGAATCCAGCCGCTGGCGGGGTTAATCAGGTGTACTGTCTCTTGTACCGGGTGTAGTCCTTTCCACTCGGTGGCAGCGGTCGTTCCATCCACCGGCCTGCTCCAGTCATAGGCGCGATCACGCATCGGCACAAAGTTGCCATGCCAATACGCAATATTGCCCGCGCGGTCGGCATAAACGGTGTTATTGGATGCATTGCTGCGGTAATTCATGGTCTTCTGAAAATCCGACAGTCCTTTGGCTTTGGTTCGGAGCCAACTTTGGAATAAGCCATCAAGCGATCGGTTGACCGCCTTCACGCTCAGATGGGCATTGTCGCGCCACGCCATGATGGGCCCGTGGTGTGTGCGATAGGCTATAAATTTTTTGGAGGAGCCATCCGGCAGTCGCAATGTGATACTTTTTTGCTTCACGGGACGCTGCTGGTTGTTGTATTGATACGTCAGTTGGTTATTGATGCGCACAATTTTCTCCCGGTATACGTCCGCCACGTCCACATTACACGAGGTATGCATCCATCCGCAGTATTCATTGAATCCCTGGTAGATAAAGAACTGTCCCCAGGTGACGGCCCCGTAGGCGTTCAGACCTTCTTCGCTCACCATGTGCACCTCGGGACGAAAGTAAAATGTGACATGCGGGTTGATATATAAAATGGACTTACCCGAAGCCGTCTTTGCGGGGGCGAGCGCAAATCCGTTGGAGCCGGAAACATGTTCTTCAAACAATTTATTGTCTCGCTGTGCGATCGGATAGGCCTGTCCCGTATAGAAAGCCTGCAGGTCGGCCACGGTCACGTCTGCCGTGTTGATAGCCCCGATGCTTCCGTCCGTCCACAACAGGGGGAACCATGGTTCAAAGCGCGTGAGCAACCGTGGTTTTGTTTCAGGATGTTGGTGGAGATAGAAGTTGATGCCATCCGCGAATGCGTGCAACAGTTTTTTGAGCCACGCGGGGCTTTTGCGGTAGTCCGCCACGGCCTCGGCCGAGTCGAGTACTAGCCGGGTATACAGGTCGTGATAGAGTTCCGGCTCGCCATATACTTCGGCTTTGCGACCGAGCTTTTCGATGTAGTTCATCTCCACGCGCGCGAAGTCGTCTTCACATTGGGCGTACAGGAGTCCGAAAACGGCATCGGCATCCGTCTGGCCATAGATATGAGGTACACCCCACGAATCGCGGATGATCGTGACACGCTGCGCCTGTTGTTGCCAGCGTGCCTGCTCGGAAGATTGCTGTGCACTTACATATAATGTAAATACCAATAACAGGGGTGTAAGAATAAGACGGAACTTACTGCTCATAGGTGTTAACGAAGGTTTCCTTTACGCGATCGGACAGAAGAAAATAAGGAATCCAAATCGCTGCCGCAACAAACGCGCGTACAATGCCTTGTGTGTCAACAGAAGTATCAGGATCAAAATACTTTGCTACTAAGTTATCCGTTACAATCATGAATAGACCAATGCCATACAAATAAATGGCAAGCTTTGGGACTGAACTTCTTCGCTGAAAAAATAAAATTACCATAACCAGAAGGAACATCAAAAAAATGATGTTGTAGATGTGGGTGAGTAAGACAAACCCAAAAGCAAAGTACTGCTCTGCATACCAAAGTCTAAGCCATCCAAGCCCAGTCAGCAAGTCTTCGGTGGTTGCAAGATCGTAGAAGAGGCGGATGGGAGATAAGGAGATGCCGATGGCGACCAGAATCAGCCAACCGCCTATCGGCTTGCCGGGCGGTGGGTAAACAGCAGGTGGGTTATAGTGAACGTAGAGCCAATAAACTAAAATAGCCCCTATAATCAAGAGCATTATGTTCACGAGAATACCGGGTGTTTTGCTGGATTCTTTTTCGGCTATTAACTGATCATAACTGAGAGAGTAGCTTAAGTTATTCATCATGACACCATGATCTTCGACAAATTTTTTGAAAAATGACGTAGGTATAGACTCCTTTTTTGTCGAGTACGTAGTTTTTAACATCATCGCCTGTTCGGAATAATTTACCTCAAATGTATAGTTGTAGTAGTCAGTACGAAGTGTTGTTTTTTCCGGTGTTACGTTCCACTCTTCGGGCAATTTAACATGGATTTCATGCCGGTAATCAAGAGGGAAGGCAAGTCGATATGGGGCCGATCGGACAGCTGATTTAGTCACGTTAAAATAGGTTTCCAAACCCTGAGCATAGAATTCGCAAAAGATCTTTTCGGGCCGTCCAGCCGTTGGCTTCCAAAAGGTTGAAACTCTATAAAACTCCTTGATAATCAATTGATTATTTGCTCTATCATCTTCCAGCGTGAGTGGCTGCGTGGTTTCAATATCGGGATAGAGATTACCGTAAAATGTAAGGTAGTTTTTTTGAATACTTTGACGGTCGTTATTAGCAAAAAAGGATCGTTGAATATCGGCATCGGCCCCCTGATACAGCGTTTGTATCTCTAATATAGCCTCACCGCCAATGGATCCCAACTGAAAGTTCTGGCGCTCATGAACCGAAGACGGTGAAGGAGGCGGTAAATCCGATAGTTCTGCTTCCCCTTCGCGGATGATCAGGCCTTTTTGATACGTGGGAAAGTAAATGCTTTCAAGAGTACCACCTTGACTGCTGATGGTAGGATCTATGTAAATCAACTTTCCGTTGAAGTCAATTTGAACAACACAGTGATTAAAGGCATTAATCATTGGTGGGAGTTCGGAAACATGTTCTCGCAGGTAGGAATTCACCAATATTGGGTGGGCATTCACTCCGCGCATTTTGAGTAGTGCTACCAAGAGAAGCGATTTATCCTTGCAATCGCCAAATCGCTGCTCAAAGACCTGAGGAGGCGCGTGTGGCTGATGTGAATTCAAGCCAGATTCAAATCCCAAGTAACGTACTTCATCTTGTACAAAGCGCACCGTTTGCAAAACAAACTCTTCGCTGGTTGATGCTGCAAATACTTGATTGCTGAGCCTTTTCAGTTTTTCCATGTCGGCCATCGTAACCACATATCTTTTAGTTGCCCATCGGGAAACATCCGCCCAAGTCGCAAAATTTGAGATAACCAAGTACTCATGGGGGTCATACCAATCAGGTTCGTTTGAGTCACGGAGCACCGCCTTGACTTCTGTTCCTTCTAAGGTGTATACGGTATTTCCTTCTTTGACTTCCATCACGGCACTTCGATTTGTGTTAATATACTTGATCAACACATTCATTTTTTGAGGCACCAGTATCCGTTGGAAACTCTTTTTTATCGGTACATTAAAACTCAATGCAATTCGCTTTCCAACGTGACCATCATATACCGGGTTATATCCTTTTTTGGTAAACGAATATTCAATCACGTCACCCACGCGGGCATCGTTTAAGTGAATGACGGCCGTCACACTTCCATCATATAAGAACCGATCCATGCTTTGTTCGCGTTGGATAGTCTGGATTTCAGCAGGCATACGGTCGATGATTTCACCATTGCGATGTATCGTTATGTTATGAAAAGTCAATTGCTCGTAGGCAGGGTTGAAATCAACTGCCAAGTCCGCCATTTGCTGTAGCCCTTCAGCGCTCATCAGTTTGTAGGCGTAGTGTGCAAAAGATTCTTGCAGACCTACGTGTTCCTGTTCGTCCAGTAACAAATAGTACGTACCGGACTCTTCTTCTTGTTTGGGACTGGCTGTTTTGTCATAGCCGATGGAGACGACCCACGAGGGTATTGGTCGTTGACGAATTATCGGCTTTTGAGCGTTTACTAAGTCACGGGTTCCGATGATACCTGAAATCAAAGCAGTGAGACAGAAATAACGAATCATAAAAAAGAAGTAAATATCATGATGTAAGATAAGTTATTTATACCCTTGCAAAAAACGAATCTTGTAAATTTGACAAGCAGTTTATGCCCCCCTACTTCAACATCGTGAAGCCTGCTGCGCTGACCGCGGCCGAACTGGACCACCTGCTGGCGTGGGGCTGGTACCGCACCCAGCAAATGGTTTTTACTACCTCACACCTCGATGCGGAGCACCACCACCGGGTACATTGGCTGCGGTATCCTGTGTCGGCCATCCAAGACACGCGACAGCACCGAAAAATGCGCAGGCGCTGCGCGACCCTTCGGGTTTCCCTACGCGAAGCACGCACCATCGCCCCTGACCATATTGCCCTGCATCAACGCTACTACCGTTCCATCGATTTTGACGGAGCCACCGGCATTCAGGACTGTCTGTTCGGCAGCGACCCACCGGGCGAATCCATCTTTGACACGCGCAGTTTCGAAGTCCGGGAAGACGAGCGGTTGGTGGCAGTTGGCTACTTTGATCTGGGTCTTGACTCGGCCGCCTCCATCCTGCACTTTTATGATCCCGACTATAGCCGCTATGGGCTTGGTAAATGGCTGGTGTTGCTCACGGTGGATTATTTGCGCGACCAAGGCTTTCGCTATTACTATCCGGGCTATGTCGTGGAGGATTTGCCCAAGATGGACTACAAGTTGTTTCTGGGGTGCCACCATGCTCAGTACTTTGCCCCCGAGTCCCAGCAATGGCGGCCGTTCCATTCCGGCATTGTGCAGGACCGTGTGCGATGAAAAATAATTTGATCCCGATGTCGCCCCGAAAACTAACAAGTGATTTTGATCGTTGATATATTTCGGTATGATGCGTACGGTACTGTTTTTTCTCTTGGGCGCGGTGACGGCACTACCCACCTCTGCGCAACGAGTAGGTCTGGCGCTGAGTGGCGGGGCAGCTAAGGGCATCGCCCACGTAGGCGTACTCAAGGCTTTGGAAGAGAATGAAATACCGATCGATTATATCGCGGGTACCAGTATGGGCGGTATTGTGGGAGGATGCTATGCCGCGGGCATGAGCCCAGCCCAAATTGAGGAAATCGTCCTGTCCAAAGAGTTTTTGAATTGGGTGAATGGGCAGTTTGAATCAGGCCAGAGCTACTACTATTTCAAAAATGATGCAGACGCTTCGTTTTTGAGGCTCAACCTCTCGTTAGACTCTACCCGCGAAGTGCTTTTCAACAACAGCATTGCCAACGATCTGTCGCTGAACTTTGCCCTGGCTGAAAAAATGGCGCAACCGGCCGCCATCTCCCGTGGGAACTTTGACAGCCTGTTTATCCCCTTGCGCGTGGTGGCGGCTGATGTGTTTACACAAACACAAGTCATCCTCAAGCAGGGCTCGCTCAGCGATGCGATGCGCGCCACCCAAACCGTTCCCTTTTTCTACAATCCCATCCGCGTAGACGGCAAATACCTTTTTGACGGTGGCGTATACAACAATTTTCCTGTGGATGTGATCCAACAGGAATTTCAACCGGAGGTGGTCATCGGCTGCAATGTGTCTTCCAAAGTATATCAGGAATATCCTTATGGCGAGGACGAGAAACTGATCTCGCGCTCGTTGTTATACATGTTGCTGGACAAGTCCGATCCCGCCAAGGTGCCCCCGAGCGGAGTCTATATCCAGCCCAACATCACGAATTATACGGCCTTCGACTTTGCCAAGGCGCGTGCGCTCATTGACAGTGGGTATGCGCAAACCGTGCGCCAGATGCCAGAGATCAAAGCAAAAATTGCGCGAAGGGTTGCCTGTGAGGCCGTGGCCGACACGCGCAACCGCTTTAACAGCCGCACACCGGCCTTGCTGGTGGACAAGATCCAGTTTCAAAACTTCAACACACGGCAGCAGCGGTACATCAACCGGTTCTTCAAACAAGGCAAGCGGCCCCTGTACTTTAGCGATATCAAAGAAGGGTAC
Organism: uncultured Ohtaekwangia sp.; assembly: GCA_964524935.1. GTDB lineage: Bacteria > Bacteroidota > Bacteroidia > Cytophagales > Cyclobacteriaceae > ELB16-189. The sequence continues at coordinate 442,780 of CAZGFJ010000002.1, read as the reverse complement.
TATCGCCTGGTGTCAGAAGATTATTTCAACAATGTTTTTCCGGGCTTCCGATATGACACCTCCACGCAGCGATTTAACTTTTTACTGTCGCGCAGGCCCGCCAATAACTTTCAGGTCGATTTTGGAGGCGTCATCGCCACCCGCAGCATCAGCCACATTTACCTTGGGGCGAACTACTATTACTTTAACCGCGCCTTGACTCACGCCAACGTCAATTTTTACGCGGGCAACTTTTACAAAGCATTGCAGTTGAAAGCGCGCATCGACATACCCCGGTTGGGGTCGTTTTACGTAGAGCCCGAGGGCAGCTTTAACAACTGGGACTTTGCCGAAAGCCGCGATGTGGTGTTTCAGAATTTTCAACCGACCATCTTGCAACGTACAGACCGAAGGGTGGGGGCTACCGTAGCCTGGCCGGTGGGCAAGCAGTACAAAGCCATGTTGCACGGCTATTACATCAACAATACCGACCGCTTTTTTAGTGAAGATCGCTTTTCCGCACGCGACACGCTTGATGAACAACGGCTGAAGGGCTTTCGGGGAGGCGTTTCGATTTCCACCAATACGCTGAATCGAAAACAGTACGCCAGCACCGGCCGCTCCTATCAGTTGCAGGCCGATTGGTTCGATCTGGCCGAGACGTTTCGGCCCGGCTCTGTAGCGGATGACGCACCCTTGAGACGCGACTTGCCCGGTTGGGGCCGCATCAAGCTTTCGGCTGAACAATATTTTCGAAAGGGGATCTACAGCTCGGGCTACCTCTTGGAGGGAGTCTTGTCCAATCAGCCGCTGTTGGTCAACTACCAGGCCAGTATCATCAACGCCACGGCCTTTAACCCATTGCAAGACAGCCGCACCTTGCTGCTGGAAAACCTGCGGGCCTATAGTTACCTCGCGGGCGGTTGGCGCAATGTCTTTTCACTCCGCAAAAGCCTCGACTTTCGGGTGGAGGCATACGTGTTCAAGCCCTTTCAATCGCTGGCGCGCGTGGATGGCCAGCGGGTGCGATTCAATGAAGAAATTACCGAAGTATACTTTGCCGGCACGGCAGCCTTCGTTCTGCACACCTCGGTAGGCCCGGTGAGCCTCAGCGCCAACTATTATGATGATGACCAAACGCGCTGGGGCGTGCTGCTGCACGTAGGCTTTCTCCTCTTCAATAAATCTTCGTTGGAGTAAGGTAACGGAGGCTTGCATGTGTAAAAACTTACATGGTTTGATGTAATTATTTTCTCGGATTTTGATTTTTTGGCTAAGTTTATCCGTTAAAACCTTCCCTACACCTGAATTTCCATGAAGAGACATCTACCGGGCCTTGTTTTTGTGCTTTTTGCCGCCTCGGCCAGTGCCCAACAAGTACAATGGGCTTCTAAAGTAATCGGCTATTCTTCGCAACTAACCCCAGTGCAATATTCGGCCGAACAAGCGCTGGGCAAGCCCAATGTGCTGCCGGCCGGTGGCCAGAACCCCAACGCCTGGACACCCGACAAACCCAAGCGTAACGAGTACGTCACCGTGGGCTTTGCCAACCCTATGCAGATCGAGCAGATTGCCGTGGCCGAATCGTATAACCCGGGCGCTTTATATAAGGTGTATGCCTACGATGAAGCCGGCAAGGAGTACCTGATCAACACCTTGAACCCCAACAGCGTACCGCTGCAGGGCCGCATGCTCAATTTATTCATGCAAAAGACACCGTATAAAGTCGCTGCGGTAAAATTGGAGTTTGACGGAAAGGCCGTACCCGATTATTTCTCGATCGATGCCGTGGCCATTGCCGATGTCAACTATCCCATCATTGCCGATATTTCCATGCCCGAGCTGTTGGCCAAAGGACTCATCACCGAGCGCCTGGATGAGAACGTGAACAGTACCAACAGCGAGCTCAACCCGCTGCTCTCACCCGATGGAAAAACGCTTTACTTCAGCCGCAGAAACCATCCGGAAAACATCGGAGGCGTGAATGATAAAGAAGACATCTGGGTTTCAGAACTCGGTACGGACGGCAAGTGGAGCCTGGCCAAAAACCTGGGCCCTCAGGTGAACAACGAGTATCCCAACTTTGTCAACGCAGTCAGCTCGGCCACGCCCGATGGAAAAGCCGTAGTGCTCGTGCTCGGCAACCAGTATTTGTCCAACGGCAAAATGTTGGCAGGTATTTCTACCTCCAACAACATCGGAGGTACCTGGTCTGAACCCCAGCCGATCATCATCGAAAACGACTATAACTTTAACGAGAAGGCCAACTATTTTTTGGCCAACACGCGCAAAACGCTACTCATGTCCATTGAACGCGAAGACTCGCGCGGTTCGCGCGATATTTATGTGTCATTTCAAAAGTCCGACAGCACGTGGACACAGCCACTCAACCTGGGCAACAGCATCAACACAGCCGGGGAAGAATCATCGCCCTTCCTGGCCTCCGATGACAAGACACTATATTTTGCCTCCAATGGCTACAGCGGCTATGGCGGTAGCGACATTTACATGAGCCGCAGGCTGGACGACACCTGGACTAACTGGTCGCCCGCTGAAAACCTGGGTCCGGACATCAACACGTCCGGAGACGATACGTTCTTCAACATCCCTTCCACCAGCGACTATGCCTACTATTCGCGCACGGTGGGCCCCAACAATGCCGACATCTATCGCGTGAAACTTCCGCTTTTTGTTACACCTGAGCCCATCATTATCGTGAAAGGCAAACTGATCGATGCCACCACTGGCAGGCCCATCGGTGCCAAGATCATCTATGAGCGCCTGCCCGATGGAAAAGAAGTGGGCGTCACCCAGTCCAATCCGGAAACGGGCGAATACGAAATCCATTTGCCCGGAGGCTATCAGTACGGATTCCGGGCCGAAGCCAAAGACCATCTCTCTGAGAACCAAAACCTGGATTTGCGCAATAACAAGAAAGACAACGAAGTCGTCAGCAAAGACATCACCCTGGCCCCCATCGGTGTCACAACCCTGGCCGACAATGCCAAAATCACCCTCAACAACATCTTCTTTGACTTTGACAAAGCGGTGTTGAAGCAAGAGTCGTACCCCGAACTGAACCGCATTGCCGGATTGATGAAAGAGCGCGCTGCCATGCAGGTAGAGATAGCCGGCCATGCCGATGCCACCGGACCGGAAGACTATAACCTGAACTTATCCAAACGGAGGGCGCAGGCCGTAGCCACGTACCTGTCCACGCAGGGGATTGATGCACAGCGTATCAATGTCACCTATTTTGGTGAAGCCAAGCCGATTGACACCAACGATACGGCAGCCGGGCGCAAGAAAAACAGACGGGTAGAATTCATCATTCTTAAATTGCAGTAGCCATGCGAAGCCTTGCCCTATGTTTGTTAATGGCGGCCGGCCCGATGGCCGTGGCGCAACCGGCCGACACGCTCATACACGCCATGGGCACCATCGTGAATGCGGCTACCAAAGAACCCATCGTGGCCAAGATCAGCTACCAAAGCCTGCCCTATGGCAACCGCATTGGCTTTTTGAATGGCAGCAGCTTTAGTTTCCCGATGTATGACAACGAAAAGTATTCCGTAGTCGTGGAAGCACCTGGTTTTGCAGCCGCCAAGTACATGCTGGATCCTGCGGCCGCCAACACTGAACGTAAAGTGGTACAAAATATAGAGTTGGCCCTGCCTTCCACGGCCGCACACAATGCCGAAACGGTACATACCGTGGGTAAAGTGATGCGCTTGGACAACCTGATTTTTGGCATTGGCAACGCCAAGATCACGACCGAATCATATCCGGAACTGGACGAGGTAGCCGTGATGCTTCACAACAACCCCAAGATGGTGATTCAGTTGGAGGGACACACGGATGTAAAAGGCGATCCCAAGCTAAACATGAAACTTTCACAAGACCGCGTGACAGCCGTCAAAAATTATTTGATTAGCAAAGGCGTGCACAAGGGAAAAATCAAAACCAAGGCATACGGAGGCACGCGCCCCGTAACCCGGGAGAATACCGAAGATGCCCACAAACTCAACCGCAGGGTGGAAGTGAGGATATTGGAGAATTAATGCTCAACGGGTGTGAACGAAAAAGCCCCGCGGCACGGCCGCGGGGCTTTTTCGTTTATGTTCCCTCGATGGTTAGTAAACCATGCTGCGCTCTTTTAAAAACTGGGCGATCTGAACGGCATTCGTAGCGGCACCTTTTCGTAAGTTATCCGCCACGATCCACATGTTCAGCGTGCGTGGCTGTGACTCATCTCTGCGTAATCGGCCTACAAACACCTCGTCTTTGCCCTGGCTGTAAATGGGCATGGGGTACACGTTGTTTTTCACATCGTCTTGCACCACCACTCCGGGGGTGTTGGCCAAGATGGTACGCACTTCTGCCAGGTCATATTCGGAATGAAACTCTACATTGACCGCCTCCGAGTGCCCTCCGATAGTCGGGATGCGTACGGTGGTGGCGGTTACGCCAATCGTGCTGTCACCTAAAATTTTATGCGTCTCTTTCACCATTTTCATTTCTTCTTTCGTGTAGCCGTTGTCTTGAAACACGTCAATATGCGGCAGTGCGTTAAAGTCGATCGGGTGTGGATACACTTTGGGACCCGCTACTCCGTTGCGCTCATCCATCAGTTGCTGCACGGCATCTTTACCGGTGCCCGTCACACTTTGATACGTGCTCACTACAATGCGCTTAAGCTTGTACTTCACGTGCAGTGGGGCCAGCACCATTACCATTTGAATGGTGGAACAGTTGGGATTAGCAATGATGCGGTCGTCAATACGCAACACATGGCCATTGACTTCCGGCACCACCAGCTTTTTGTCGGGGTCCATGCGCCAGGCCGAGGAGTTGTCGATGACAATCGTGCCCATTTCGGCAAACCGTGGGGCCCACTCTAAGGACGTACTTCCGCCAGCCGAAAAGATGGCAATGTCGGGGGCGCGTTTCACCGCCTCTTCCATACTGATAATGGTATACGCCTTGCCCTCATAAAAAACGTCTTTGCCCACGTTACGGGCCGAAGCTACCAACAGCAACTCATCAAAAGGGAATTGGCGGTCGCCTATCACTTTGAGGATCTCCTGACCCACCAATCCGGTGGCCCCTACAACAGCTAACTTCATATACAGCACATTTTTTCGAGCGGCAAAAATAGTATATTTAACACTACTAACGCGATAGACATTTCATCACGCCAAAAAGTTTTGGAGCATGAAACGTATATTTTTCGTGGGATGGTTGATGACCGGGCTGTTTCCAGCCGCGGGGCAGGTGGTGGATGATTTTTCGGATGGCGATTTTACTGCCAACCCGGTTTGGAGTGGCAATGACGCGCTGTTTACTGTTGCCGCGGGGCAGTTGCGCAGCAACGCAGGCGTGCCCCCATCAACAATTGATTACTACTTATCTACCCCCTCCAACACAGCGCTCAACGCGCGGTGGGAGTTTTTTGTGAATTTACGCTTTGCCACCAGCGGACAAAACCTGGCAGATGTGTACCTGATGAGCGATCAGGCTGTGCTCACCGCTGCAGGCATTAACGGATACGCTGTGCGCATAGGCGACACGGCTGATGAAGTGGCGCTGTATCGCGTCACGGGCGGCACGTCCACGCGGCTGGTCGGGGTGCCGGGTATTGTGAATAGTAGTACGAACAATCCGTTTCGAATACGCGTCACGCGCGATGCCGACCATCTTTGGACGCTCGAATACGATGACGGGGCCACCGGCACATATGTGAAAGGGCCTACCGTTACCGATAACACCCATAGCAGCAGTGCTTTTTTTGGCATTCGAATTCGGCAGTCTACCGCAGCAAGTGCTGCCAACAATCATTTTTTTGATGACTTCGCAGTGGGCGAGATACCGATCGACACCTCGCCTCCCCTGTTGCAATCGGCACAAGCGGTGTCCGCCAATCAGTTGCTGGTCTCGTTCTCCGAACCGCTGGATCTCATCAGCGCGCAAATACCCTCGCATTATCAAACCGCTCCGGCCCCCAATATGGCTACCTCGGCTTTGCTGCAGCCGAGTGGTGTATCGGTGGTGGTGACGTTCGCCCAGGACTTCCCCAACGGCATCGGGCAGCAGGTAACGGTGGCCGGGGTAGCCGATGTGGCGGGCAATGCCATGCCGCCTACCTCCGTGCCGTTCCTCTTTTTTCAAGCCCGCCCTGTTTTTCCCAAAGACATCATCATCACCGAAATGCTGCCCGACCCGGTGCCGCAGGTAGGATTGCCCAATGCCGAGTACATAGAGATTTACAACCGTAGCGCGCATCCGGTGGATGTATCGGGATGGCGCCTGTCGGATGAGAGTTCCACGGCCACGTTTCCCTCGCAGATCATGCTCCCCGGAAGTTATTGGGTAGTGACCTCAACTGCCGCTGCCAGCCTTTTTACTGGCCCCGTCATGGGCGTTGGCAATTTCCCAACGCTTAATAACGGGGGCGATGTGTTGGTGCTGCGCGATGCGACCCATCAACGCATCGACTCGTTGCGCTATGACCTGACCTGGTATCGCGATCCGGACAAGCAAGAAGGCGGTTGGGCGCTGGAGCTCATCGACCCGAATAATCTCTGTGGGGAAGCCGATAATTGGACGGCCTCGGAAGATGGCAGTGGGGGTACTCCCGGGCGGCAGAACTCGGTCTTTGCCAGCAAGCCTGACCTCACGGGCCCCCAGCTGTTAAGTGCAGTTGCGGAGAGCGAAACCACCGTGCGCTTGCTGTTTGACGAGAAAATGGACGGGCAGGTGTTGGCTGAATACATTGTGTTTGAGCCGTCCTTAGCCATCGCTGCGGTGGCCTTTGATGTTTCGTTGCGTTCGCTTTTGATCCGGCTGGCCGTGCCGCTGCTGCCGCGCCAGCTTTACACTGTCATGGTAACTTCCGTCCGCGATTGCAATGGCAACGAAATCCGGGAAGACTTCAGCCGCCAGTCCTTTGCCCTGACGGAAGCCGCCCAGCCGGGCGACATTCTGCTCAACGAAATCCTGTTCAATCCCTTTCCGGGAGGCTCGGACTATGTAGAGGTATACAACGCAAGCGATAAATTCATCAACTTGAAAAATGGCCGATGGCGCTCATTGTCCGGGAGCGAAACCATCACTACGGATCATTTGGTGCTTGCCCCACAGTCGTATCGTGTTTTCACCCCCGACCCGCTCACCGTGCAAACACACTATCCTACGCATGAGCGTAGCAATTTTTTTCGATGCCGCCTGCCCTCCATGCCCGATGCCGAAGGCAGCATCGCCCTGCTGACTGAGGACATGGTGGTTATCGATCGTTTTGCCTATCAAAAGGACTACCACAGCCCGTTGATCGATGACGAAGAAGGAGTTGCGCTGGAGCGCATTTCCTGGACGGCACCCACACAATCGCCCGCCAACTGGAAGTCGGCCGCTTCGGTGGTTGGTTTTGGCACGCCCGGTCGGGTCAACTCGCATGCGCGCCAGGAAGCAGTAGCGGGGGGCGCGGTAACCGTTTCACCCCAGGTGTTTTCGGCCCGTGAAGGATTTGCGCAGATTCAATTTCAGTTTGATCAAAGCGGGCTGAACGCCAACGTGACGATTATCGATCAGCAGGGGCGCATCATCAAAACCATTGCCGCCAATGCCACGCTTGGCTTTCAGGGCTTTTTCCGGTGGGATGGCGACACGGACAGGGGAGAGCGGGCGCGCAGCGGATACTATGCCGTTTGGTTTGAAACGTTTGATACCAGTGGAAACGTCAGCCGATACCGGCAACGCGTGGTTGTGGCCGATTAGTACGTTGTTTTTTGGGTGATTGCTTTTCCAGGGCACATCCGCTCGCGAGGCTCATTTTCGGCAAAACGCGTCTTTGCGCAAACATTCCCCTGGTAAACGTCAGTTGGATGGCAGGTTTGCAACTTGCCCGTGGGGCGGTCGGCCAGGTATCTCATTTTTTGTTTTACCTCCCACCCCGTATTTTTGCGCATCTTTTTCAAAACCCCAAAAACAAGGAGTGTTATGGCCAAAGCATCGAAGAAGTCCGCGAAGAAACCGGCAGCCAAGCCTGCCGCCAAAGCCAAAAAGACCGTAAAAGCCAAGGCCGCACCCAAAAAGGCTGTTAAAAAAGCCAAACCCACCCCCAAGCCGGCCAAAAAAGCTGCGCCCAAAGCCACAAAAACTGTGGCCCCCAAGAAAGAGGCTCCAACGAAAGTAGCCACCGCAGCCAAGCCCGTTGAAAAAGTAGAAAAAGAGAAAAAGCCACTGACAAAAAAACAGGAAGCCCTGGCAAAACCGATCACAGCCCCCCAATTGACGATTTTCCCCGCCTTGACACAGCGCCCCGTAGCACATAAGCCTCAAAAGGCCACTATCCAGGATGATCGCACCCGGTACAGCGAAGAGGAGCTAAAGGAATTTGAAGCATTGATTTTGGACAAGCTTGAAAAAGCGCGCGAGGAGTTCCGCATACTCAAAGACACGCTCAACCGCACCAACGATGAAGGTACCGACTCCACCTCGGGAGGAAATACCAAAGTGCTGGAAGATGGGGCCGAAACGGCCGAGAAAGAAAATCTAAGCCAACTGGCGGCCCGCCAATTGAAGTACATGCAAAATCTGGAAAACGCGCTGGTGCGCATCAAGAACGGAACCTATGGCATTTGCTCAGTCACCGGCAAGCTCATCTCAAAAGAACGGCTGATTGCGGTGCCTCACACCACGCAATCCATCGAAGCCAAGATGATGAAACAAGACTAAGTCCTTTTACTCCATTACGTCAAAACAACTTTTCTCCGTGGACTTCCTACAAAATCACATCGAAGCACTTGTCTTCTGTTCCCCCTCGCCCACCAAAGTGGCCGATTTGCAGGCTTGCCTTTCGGAGATGTTCAATGCCGAAGTGCCTGAGCCAGACGTGCTGGATGCGCTTGGACGCATTGAGGCTAAGTACCAGGCCGATGAGTTTTCGTTTCAGCTTTACAAAAGCGGAGGGGGCTATCAGTTTTTGACCAAACCGGCCTACCAAACGAGCATTGGCATCATGCTCAAACAACAATCCAAAAAGAGGTTGTCCACCTCGGCCATGGAAACGCTGTCCATTATTGCATATAAACAACCCATCTCGAAAACGGAAGTGGAGAACATTCGTGGGGTGAACTGTGACTATGCCATTCAAAAGCTTTTAGACAAAGGGCTCATCGAAATCCGCGGCAAAGCCGAAACCATCGGACGGCCGATGTTGTATGGCACCAGTGCTAAGTTTATGGAATACTTTGGCATCAACGACATCAATGAATTGCCCACGCCCAAGGACTTCACCCAGGAGGTAAATACCATTGGCGAAACCCCGGATAATAACCAATAGTATTTCCTTTTTTTATAAGCGCCCCGTGGCACCTGCCTTAGCGGCCGGAGCTACAGATGATTCTTTTCTTCGTATCTTGAAATTTTCCCATCGATATGCCACGCCCCTCTAACCCCGGCCGCCAGGGCCGCTCCCGCGCAAATGCTTCCAAGCCCCGCTTTCGTTCCGAAGGTGATGAGAAACGCGGTTTTGACAAAAAGAGAACGCGTGATGCCGGCAGCGAACGAGGCGGATTTGGAAAACCGCGATTTGACGACAAGAAAAAAGAACGCTCGGGCAGTTCGCGGTTCGAGAGCCGTGGCAGCTCGAAGCCCTATGGCGAAAAGCGAAGTCGCTATCGAAATGACCAGGCCGAAAACCGTCCCTCAGGTGAGCGCAAATTTTCCAAGCCTTATCCGCGTCCACGCGAGGAAGGCGGCAAATCCAGGGTTGGCGATGACCGGAAAAAAACGTTTGGCCCGCGCAAGGAACGCTCCGTTGAAAAACCCCCTCGCCACGAAGGAGAGCGAAACCAACGCCCCGGATTTGTAAAACGCGAAGACAAACCCGCGGGCAAACGAAACAAATTTGGTAAAGCCGAGGGCGAGCGCCCATCGTTTGTACAATCGCGCTTGCAAAAGCAACGCGTGCAGCCTGACTACGAAGAGCAAAAACACAACGATGATGATTTGCTGCGCCTCAACCGGTTTATCGCTAATAGCGGAGTGTGTTCGCGCAGAGAAGCGGACAACCTGATCACCATGGGGCTGATCAGCGTAAATGGCAAGGTGATCACCGAACTGGGCTTTAAAGTAAAACGCTCGGACGAGGTGCGTTACGAAGGCAGACGCCTGAAGGCAGAAAAGCCTGTCTACATCTTGCTCAACAAGCCCAAAGGTTACATTACTACCACCGATGATCCCGAGGAGCGCAAAACAGTGATGCACCTCATTGCCGATGCCTGCAAAGAACGCGTGTATCCGGTGGGCCGGCTGGACCGCAACACAACCGGATTATTGTTATTGACAAACGATGGCGAACTAGCCGACAAACTCACCCACCCTTCGTACAATGCCAAAAAGATCTATAAGGTAGAGCTGGACAAACCTATTACCAAAACCGACTTTGAGAAAGTAGCAGCCGGGGTGCACCTGGAAGAGGGCAAGGCTATCGTGGACGATTTAGCCATTGTAAGCGATGACAAAAAAACGATCGGCATCGAACTGCACATCGGCTGGAACCGCATTGTGAGGCGCATTTTTGAATCGCTGGGCTATGACGTGGTAAAACTCGATCGCGTGGTGTATGCCGGCCTCGACAAAAAAAACATCGGCCGTGGCGAATGGCGCTTTCTCAAGCCCGCGGAAGTATCCCTGCTCAAGAGCAGTCAGTTGCCGGCAAGGAGATAAAGACGCTATCGAACGTGGGGGAGTTTTGTGCAAAAATGCTGATCCGGACATACCCTTACGTTTTTTGTCTGAAGGCATCACCTTGACCGTGTTCCCTAAAGGCCACCACACGGCATCCCTTGAAGGATATATAAATATCTGTTTAGTCGGTGGGTGATACCACAAAATGGGGTACTTGTTCTCATCCTGTTCTACTTTCTTTTGCAACTGCGGCCAAACTGGTTGCAGGTAAGGTGTTTCACGCAATGGTGATACTATGAAAGGCAAAAGCGTTTTAATAAGCTTCGTATGTATTGTGGCATGCTCCAACAGTGGAAACGGAGATGACCAAGAGGGAATCGGAGCCCAGTTCGAAAAGCGCAATGATCTGTTTCCTGCCAGCGCCCTGATAAAAAATGCCATGGACGTAGCTGTAGCCGACTTCAATGATGACGGCTATCTTGACATCGTGCTGGCCAATGAGTTTCAAGCCAACACGCTATTGCTCAGCGATGGCAACGGAGGTTTTAAAGATGCTTCCGCGGCACTGGGAAGTGTTGTTCATGACAGCGAAGACATTGCCATTGCTGACTTTGACAAAAACGGATGGCCGGATATTGTTTTTGCCAGCGAAGACGACCGCGTGCATGAGATGTACCTGAATCAAGGGAATGGCGTATTTCAAAATGTGTCCTCGCGGTTACCGGCATCAGAGGCCAATGCCGTTGCCTCTTTTGATGTCAATAGAGATGGAACCCCCGACCTACTGCTTGGCAACAACGGCCAGAACATCCTGTTGGTCAATAAAGGCAACGGAGAATTTATCGATGAAACAGCACAACGGCTACCCGCGATTGCCGAGGTGACACAAGATGTGAAGGTTGTGGATGTGGACAACGATGGTGACTTGGATATTTTGGAGGGCAACGAGGGCAGAAACCGCCTGCTTATCAACTACAACGGAATTTTTACCGAAGAAACGGACACCCGACTGCCCGATGTTGGCAGCATTGAGACTCGCAAAGTAACACCTCACGATTTTGATAAAGATGGCGACATTGACCTATTAATCTGCAATGTCGGCTGGCGCCCCGGCAAACTGATAGCCAATTTTTTCTTCAAAAATGATGGCAGGGGTTTTTTCAAAGACAATGTCATCCGCCTGCCGGACGTGGGCGGGGCAAATTGCCTGGACGGTATTTTTATGGATGTGAACAATGATGGGCTGGATGATATACTCCTCGCTTTTGCCCTGGGCGGCAACTACTGCAAGGTGCTAATCCAAAAAAACGGGACGTTTGCCGAAGATGCCTCGGCCGAGTTTACCCGAGAGTTTGGTGATTGGCTGGGAGTGATTTCAGCGGATTTTGACAAAAACCAAAAAATGGACTTGTTTTTGGCCAGCCGTGGTAAGCCCAGTGCACTCTTCCTGCAAAAGTAGGTACGGCAACGCAAGTAATCGCTAACCGGGTAACGATTCCCTTTTCAATAAACACAACCTGACATCAATCCCATTTAAATATGACAAAGAAAGTAATGCAGGCGATGCCGATCAGTATTCTTTCAGGGCTGCTTATCGTTTTGTTCCTGTCAGGAAACATCATCGACATTCCCAAGGGCACCCACCCGGCAGGCGTGGTCAGCGCCCTGGGAGTACTCATCATTTTGGCAGTGTCGTTTGTCTTGAACTACCTGCTGTTTCTCGCCATCAGACCGCGACAAAAGCGGTAGCCTGCATGGTCGCTGAGGTGTGTGGCAATGTATTCCCGAAACAAACCGATCTATTTTGTTTCGACATCAATTATTCCTTGCCCCAGTTTTCCAAGGTAGGCTAGAATGGTAGGTATGTAGATATCCGTTCCGTTATCGCAATTGGTGAAAATTAAAAATCCCTGCTTGGACTTAGGCAGCAAAAAGGCAATGGTATGCACGCCTTTGTCGTCTCCGCCATGCATCAGTACCCGCTCTCCATCACCAATGTTTTCATCAATCGACCAGCCCAGTCCGAAGTATTTATTGGGTTTAATCATGACCTGATTCTTAGTCATTTCCTTGTAGAGCGTTGGATGTAGGCCGGCCCCGTCTAAAACATGCTGCATAAACGCAAGGTAATCGGGTACGGTAGTCAGCAAGTCATCGGCTGCGTTGGCTGTCTTGTTTTTGTCGGTATCGTAGAGCGTACCATTGCCGGTATGCCATTTGGCAAAACGGCTTTCGTCCATGTCATCTGCCCAGGTAAAATGCGTGTCATTCATTTGCAGAGGTTTAAAGATGTACTCTTTGGCTAATTCGTCCAGCGACCGTTTGAACTTCTTTTCAACGGCTTTCCGCAGGTATTCCATTCCTTCTCCCGAATATTGATAGCGTGTTCCGGGTTCGAAATCAAATGCCAGTTTTCCGTTGGGTTGTTGATGTCGCCAGTTGGCAAAGCCTGTTTGATGGCTGAGGACGTGTCGGGTGGTTAGTTTTTTCACACGCGGATCGCTAGCCAGGTCAGGATCCAGCCAATAGCGATAGAGCGGTTCGTCCAGACGCCATTTGTTCTCATTGACCAGTTTGAGAATCAGCAGAGCCGTCACGGGCTTCGTAAGGGAGGCCACATTAAAAATGGCATTGTTTGGTGCCGGACGACCCCGTTCAAGTTGGCCATACACCGTGGCCTCTACGATTTTTCCGTCTTTGATGTAGCCAATGCCCAGTGCAGGGATTCTGTTTTGCCGCATCCATTTTTCGGTTTCGACTCTGTCATTAAACAATGGGGCGGCCGGTGGTGTGGCAGGCGGGGTCTGATGATCATAACTAAGTACACGACTGAGCCTCCATGTGCCTTTCGTGAGCAGCCAAAGGTGGGTAAAGCGAGCGCTGCTGGTGAGGTATTCGGGTTTGTCCTTTTCAAGGGCAAAAAAATGATGCACCCCTGTTTGGATAGCGCCATAGAGTACGCCTTCGTTTTTCAGCGGAAAAACGGTGAGCGAAGACGCGTCCAGTTGCCTGCGAGGTTTATAGTTCAGGCTGCAAATGCCGTCTTGTATACTTTTGATGAAACCGCTTTTGGATTGGGTGATGCCTGATTGATCGTGATAAAATTCAAAGTTATCACCGATCAACTGATCCAACACTCCCAGTTCACAACGGTTGAACGCCACGTCAAATAGAAGGCTGTCGCGCGCGCGAAGGGTTCGGAAAAGATCATCGACAGTGGCGTGTTGAGCCCAGCCGCAGCGTACCGCAGCAGCCCAACAGAGTACAGCGAGTAGAGATGTCCTCATGGTTTTTGGTTTTGCGGAGAATGCCAAATAGCATGCCACCAGCCGCAGGGCCAAAAAAAGCCCTGAGCTCACCCGGTGTCACGGCCAGCCTCTTTTTTCGTACAGCCGGTGTTCACTTTTGAAGCAGAGTATCGCGGACAGAGGCAACCATTTTTATATTTCTTCTACAAAAAGAAAACATATTTATTACTTTCACGTTTGTAGAAATAATTATTTGCAATCATCATGAAAGGAGCATACCTGGGAGAACTGGAAGAATTGGTGTTACTCACCGTGGGTATTTTGTATCCCGATGCGTATGGCGTGGCCGTAATGGATGAACTTAAGCAGCAAGCGGGGCGAGACCTCAACATCAGTGCGGTGCATGCAGTGCTTACCCGGTTAGAGGAAAAGGGCTACCTCAAGTCAACGATGAGTGACCCCACCGAAGAACGGGGCGGTAGGCGCAAACGCATTTTTACCATGACGGCTGCGGGCAAGCGTGCGTTGGAGGAGGTACAAGAACTGCGAACAAGCATGTTTCGCCAGATTCCAAGAATAGCATTGCAGTCGGTTGTTGCCGGTTACTGATCCTTCGCGTTTGCGTGATGAAGCCGACCGCCAACAATCAACCCCGAATAACACCACCCCGCTGGGCAAACCGATTCCTTGAATGGTACTGCCGCCCCGAATTGCTGGAAGAGATTCAGGGCGATGCCTATGAGCTGTATTACCGTGAGGCAAAACACAGCAAACGGAAGGCCGATTGGAAGTATGTCTGGAACGTCTTACGCTTTTTCCGTTGGAGAAATATTCGCAGAAAACAACAAAACCATTTTTTTAACATGGACATGCTGCAAAACATTTTTAGGGTTGCTTTTCGCCATTTCAGACGACACCCGGGTCACTCCTTGCTGAGCGTATTTGGCCTTGCCACAGGTCTTACGTGTGCCATGCTCATCCTGTTGTGGGTCGTTCATGAGTCTTCGTTCGACCGGTTTCATCGGGAGTCAGACCGTATTTTCAAAGTACTCACCCACATTCAGGCGGACGGCAGCTATCAGACATATGATGTGGCTTCCTTGGCCATGAATGTCTCATCGGTTCCGGAGGTGGGCGCGCTTGTCAGTGTTTCCACGGGCACACGGTGGCCGCATGAGCTGTGCTTTCGGCCGGAGGGCAAAAGCAACGAATGTATTTACCTGACCGGGGTATATGCCAACGAACACCTGTTCTCTGTTTTTCATTTTCCGATCATCGAAGGTGATCCCAACCCGTTAAGAGGTACAGCCCAGATCGCCATTTCGCGGAGCATGGCACAGCGGCTGTATGGCCTGGGGAGCGCGATCGGCAAAACGATTAAAATTGATAACAATGAAAAGCGTGTAGTAACGGTGGCGGCCGTGTTTGAAGATTTGCCCGTGAATTCATCGCTTCAATTTGACTTTGTCATGCCGTACCCGATCCTGCAAGCCCAATGGGGTATCAATGAAGAAATGATGGCTCGCAATTTTTTTGAAATGTACATCAAAACCCAAACCGATGTTTCTGCCACGCAGCTCACGGAGAAGTTGAATGACGTGCGCGTACTGACGGAAGCACACAAAGCACAGAAAATGAGTTATCAGGCCTATCCACTTACCGACTGGCATTTGCGCAATACATTTGAAGACGGAAAAAATATAGGCGGCAAAATTGAGTACGTAGCCCTGTTTTCTGTGATCGGGGCGCTGGTGGTAATTATGGCAGTCATCAATTTAGTAAACATGTCCACCGCGCGGGCCAGTTTGCGTGCCAAGGAAATAGGTATCCGCAAAGTGACGGGTGCGGTGCGCGGGTCTATTGCCACCCAAATCATGGGCGAATCGTTCTTGGTCGTGCTGCTATCCTTCATACTGTCCGTTCTGCTGGTTCAGTTGATACTTCCCTACTTTAGTCAATGGATCGGCCAACGTATTGATTTGACTTTACTCGGTGGTCCCTTTCCACAATACCTGGCCGGAGCGCTTGTTTTGGTGACGCTGCTCGCAGGGGTTTACCCGGCATTCGTCATGTCTTCGTTTCAGCCCATCCGCGTATTAAAGGGCCATCTCACGCAGTCTTTAAGCGGCTCACAATTTTTCCGTAAAACGTTGCTTGCCGTACAACTGACCGCCTCCATGGTCATCATCATCTTTAGCGGGGTGTTGTTTCGTCAATTGAATTTCATCGCAGAAAAGAATCTGGGTTTTCGTCATAATCATATGTTGCGCGTAGAGCCTACCTACCGTTTGCTTACAACGTTTGACGGGTTTAAAGACAATTTGCTCCGGCATCCTTCCATCCTGGGCGTGGCGGCTGCCAATGACAATCCCCTACAGGCGGCCGGTGCCAATACAGGCGTGAGCTGGCCCGGCAAACCGGAGGACGCAAGAATTTCGTTTCGTACAATCGGGTGCACACCGGAATTTCCCGAGACGATCGGACTCAACATTCTGGAAGGGCGTACCTTCGAGGCTAAACCGTTGGATTCTCTTCGCACCGAAGTGCTGGTGAGTCAAAGTGCCGTCAAGGCGATGGGTCTTAAAAACCCGATGGGGACCGAAATCAAGATTGGCCGGATCGTTTGCGTCATCATTGGTGTCGTCAACGATTTTCACACCGCTTCCCTGCGCGAGGCCCAACTGCCGGTCATCTTATATCGCCAATCGATTGAGGCAGTCTCTGCGCTGTACATCGCCTACCAACCAGGCACCACACAAGCATCGATGAAGGCAGTCACCGCGGCTTATCATGATTTTGAGCCCGACTTTACCATGAAGTATTGGTTTCAGGATGAAACGTTTGATGCGTTGTACAAAACCGAGCGCATCGCCTCCCGACTCACGCTGCTGTTCACCGTCATCGCCCTCAGCATTTCCATCATCGGCATTGTGGGGTTGGTCGCATTTGCTACGTGGCGCAAAAACAAAGAGATAAGCGTACGCAGGGTATTTGGCGCTTCGGTGAGGCAGTCGCTGGGCGTGCTGGCAACCGAATTTTTGTGGATACTGCTGATAGCCGTTGCCGTGGCGGTGCCGCTGGCATGGTACACTTCCGATCGATGGCTGCAGGGCTTCGCTTACCGTATTGACATGCCCTGGTGGATTTTTTTGCTCACCTTCTTACTGGTTACAGGCCTAACCCTGGGCCTGATGACTGTGCAAGCGCTAAAGGCCATTCAAATAAATCCTACCGAAGTTTTGCGGAGCGAGTAAGGATGGCCTAACGTTTGGCTCACCGGTCAAACGCCAGCCGCTGGCCCGGACCCACTTCGCGAATCCGGCCTTGGCTGTAGGCAAGTCGTCCGTTCACCCAGGTATGGCTGATGCTGTGGCCAAACGTTTGCCCTTCAAAAGGACTCCAGCCGCACTTGGCCAGGATGTTGTCCGAACTCACGGTCCAGGGTTGCTCTTTCACCATCACCAAATCGGCAAAATAACCCTCGCGGATAAAGCCGCGCTCGCGGATGCGGAACAACACCGCGGGGTGGTGAGCCAGTTTTTGCACCACTTTTTCGATACGGATCTTGCCTTGATGGGCCAGTTCAAACATGGCCACCACCGAATGCTGTACCAACGGCCCGCCCGAAGGGGCTTTGAAATAGGTTTGGGCTTTCTCTTCGCGTGTGTGGGGCGCATGATCTGTTGCAATGACATCGATGCGATCGTCCAGTACGGCCTGCAGAATGGCGGCACGGTCTTCAGCGGTTTTGATGGCGGGATTCCATTTGATGAAATTGCCTTTGGAGGCATAATCGACATCGCAAAACCACAAATGATGAATACATGCCTCGGCCGTGATTTTCTTTTTCTCCAAGGGCAGCGTATTACCAAATAACGAAGTCTCGCGGGCCGTGGAAATGTGTAAAATGTGCAAGTGGGTGCCGTGCTTTTTGGCGAGGGCCACGGCAAAAGAGGAGGACTCATAGCACGCTTCTTCGCTGCGGATGAGTGGATGCTGCGTGATGGGAACCTCATCGCCATAGCGCGCGCGTGCAGCCTCCAGGTTGGCACGGACAATCGGTTCAGATTCACAGTGCGTGGCAATGAGACCGGGGAAGCGACTGAAAACAGCCTCCAGCACCGCGGGATTGTCGACCAACAGATTACCCGTAGACGAGCCCATGAATATCTTCAGCCCGCATACGCGGGAAACATCCGTGCGCATCACTTCCTCCAGGTTGTCGTTGGACGTGCCCATAAAAAAGGAGTAGTTGGCCAGTGCATGGCGCGAGGCTACCTGGTACTTGTCTTCCAACAAAGCCTGGGTAAAGGCGGGGGGCACGGTGTTGGGCATCTCCATAAAACTGGTAACGCCCCCAGCTACTGCCGCGCGCGACTCGGTGAAGATAGTGGCCTTGTGCGTGAGGCCCGGCTCGCGAAAGTGCACTTGGTCATCAATGGCCCCGGGAATGAGATACGATCCATCCGCGTCAACAATTTGGGCATGGGGGGCGCTGAGATTTCGCCCGATTTTTTCGATGCGGTCATCATGAATCAGCACATCGCCCGGCTGCATGCTGCCTTCGTTGACAATGCGGGCGTTTTTGATGAGGGTAGTTGGCATGGGCATAAATTTTGGACAATCACACAAAGGTGAAACTTGTCAATGATAAAATAAAAGCAGACCTTCGCCTAACTACCGCCAAAAAATGATAATTGAGCGATTCAACAATGAAATTGTTATTCGAGTGCCTTCGGATGTAGGTGCGGAGGGGCTCAAGCAATTGATCAATCACTTAAAATACCGAGAGGCTACGCGCCATTCGAAGGCCAGGCAAAAGGACGTGGATGAATTGGTACGCCAGATGAAAAGAGGCTGGTGGCAAAAAAATAGAGCACGGTTTATTTAGATGCGGATTGTGGTCGATTCAAATATCGTTTTTAGTGCCCTTCTAAAAACCAAAACGGTGTTTGGTGATGTAATCCTCAATTCCGCGGGGGCATTTGATTTTTTTTGCCCGCGCTACCTGATAGCCGAAATTCAAAAACACTGGCCAAAATTAAAGCAGGTATCCAAGTTATCGGATGCGGCATTGAATGATTCATTTACCGCGATCAGCGAGAAAATTGTGCCGGTAGATGAAAAACTGATATCGAGAAGAGTGTGGCGCAGCACAGAAAAGCTGATGGCCGATATTGATGTAGATGACATCGCCTTTGTAGCGCTCGCGCGACACTTGCGCGCCAAGCTCTGGACGGGTGACAAAAAACTGTTACACGCGCTTCCTCGGAAAGGATTTTCAGCCGTCATCGCTACCTCTGAAGTAAGAAAAATTTGGCTTGAGCGAACAAGCTAGCCCTATGCCCCAATCAAAATCCTGGCAGGACTTTGCTTTCAACAAGCAAGTGCTTCAAGCAATCGAAGCCATGGGCTACGCCCATCCCACGGAAGTGCAGCAAAAGTGCATTCCTTTGATCTTGGGCGGCCAGGAAGTGATTGGCATTGCACAAACCGGCACTGGTAAAACGGCTGCATACGCGTTGCCACTGATCATGAAAGTGCGGTATGCCCAAGGGACAGACCCGCGGGCATTGGTGTTGGCTCCTACCAAAGAGTTAGCCGTCCAACTCACGCAACACATGCAAGGCCTGGCGCAGTTCACGGACCTCCGCATCGTTTCGCTGTACGGAGGGGTGGGGCCGAAAACACAGATTGAAGCGTTGCAAAAAGGAGTAGATATTCTGGTGTCCACCCCAGGGCGTTTGATGGAACTGTATTTGGCCAAGCATTTGGTGACGAAGCAACTTAAAACCCTGGTGCTGGATGAAGCCGATCGTATGATGGATATGGGTTTTATGCCGCAGCTCCGCAAGATTTTTGAGGTGATACCGCCCAGGCGGCAAAACCTCTTATTCTCGGCCACTTTTTCGGACAAAGTCGAGCGGCTGTCACAGGAGTTTCTGACCTTCCCGGTCAAAGTGGAAGTGACCCCCCCGGCCACCACGGCCCGGCAGGTGGAGCAGCGGGTGTATGGGGTACCCAACCTCAAAACCAAGATTCATTTTTTGGAGTACTTGTTGGCCGATCGTCAGGTTTTTACGCGCGTGATGGTTTTTACGCGTACCAAAGCGTCAGCCGATCAAGTGGCGCATTATGTTGAACGAAAAGGGCTGGGGCCGGTGCGTGTCATCCACTCCAACAAGGGGCAAAACAGCCGCATCAATGCGATGAATGAGTTTCGCGAGGGACATCTGCGCGTGCTGGTGTCCACCGATGTGGCGGCCCGCGGCATTGACGTGGTGCACGTGAGCCATGTCATCAATTTTGACGTGCCTGTGATGTATGACGACTACGTGCACCGCATTGGCCGCACGGGACGCGCCTTCGAAACGGGCGTGGCCATTACGATGGCCAATCCGGCTGAGGTGTATCATTTGAAAAAAATCGAAGACTTGATCCGGCAGAAGTTGCCGTTGGAAAAACTACCCTCGGCCGTGCCCCTGGCCGAGACGCTCGCAGAGGAAAAGCAGGTGATGGCACGCGAGATCGACCGCCAGCGCAAACGCGAAGACCCCGACTACCAGGGGGCCTTTCATGAGCGGAAGGAAAAATGATTTGAAAAAAGTCGAGAGTTAAGCGCGATTAGTCCCTTTGCGCAACTCAGTGCTTCTTTGTGCGCCTCTGTGGAATAGTGCCACAAAGCTTCGCAAAGAACCACCGAGATACACAGAGGTAATTTAACACCTCACGTTACAGTACGTGGCTGAATTTAGGTTTCAAGACAGACTTCCTTTCTCAAAGAAGCTCGACTGTACTACCCGTTCATCGAAATCAAGAATTCCTGGTTGTTGCGTGTGCCTTTCATCTTATCCAGCAAGAACTCCATCGCCTCGTTGCTGTTCATGTCGCTCATGTATTTGCGCAGGATCCACACACGTTGAAGTTCTTCTTCTTTCATCAGCAGGTCCTCCCTGCGCGTGCCCGAAGCCGGCACATCGATGGCGGGGTACACCCGCTTGTTGGCCAGTTTGCGATCCAACTGCAATTCCATATTGCCTGTGCCCTTAAACTCTTCAAAAATCACTTCGTCCATCTTCGAGCCGGTATCGATCAAAGCCGTGGCGATGATCGTCAGCGATCCCCCGTTTTCAATTTTGCGTGCTGCACCAAAGAACCGCTTGGGCTTGTGCAGAGCGTTGGCATCCACACCGCCTGACAGAATTTTGCCGGAAGAGGGCACTACCGTGTTGTACGCACGTGCCAACCTGGTGATCGAGTCGAGGAGAATGACCACATCGTGGCCACATTCCACCAAACGTTTGGCTTTCTCCAGCACGATACTTGCCACTTTCACATGACGTTCGGCCTGCTCATCAAAGGTGGAGGCAATGACCTCGGCTTTCACGCTCCGTGCCATGTCCGTCACTTCTTCGGGGCGTTCATCGATCAGCAGCACGATCAGGTACACCTCGGGGTGGTTTTCGGCAATGGCGTTGGCAATGCTCTTGAGCAACACCGTTTTTCCCGTTTTGGGTTGGGCTACAATCATGCCGCGTTGTCCTTTGCCGATGGGCGAGAACAAATCGAGGATGCGTGTGCTCATGTTGTCAGGCGTGGTGCTGAGCTTGAGTTTTTCGTTGGGGAACAACGGGGTCAGGTATTCAAACGCCACGCGGTCACGGATCTCCTCGGATGTCTTGCCGTTTACGCTCTCCACTTTAATCAAGGCAAAGTATTTCTCACCTTCCTTGGGCGGGCGGATGGTGCCGCGAACCGTATCGCCTGTGCGCAAACCAAACAATTTGATTTGTGAGGGCGACACGTAAATATCGTCCGGGCTGGCCAGGTAGTTGTAGTCGGACGAGCGCAGAAAACCATAGCCGTCCTGCATCATCTCCAGCACACCCTCGGCCAACACGGCTCCTTCAAATTCTTTGATGACGGTTTCGCGCTTCTGCTGTTGCTGTTGGCGCTCTTCGCGATTCTGTTGCCCTTCGTGACGAGGCTGGTTTTCTCTCTCTTGTTGCGGCTTGGGCTGTGGTTCCGGGGTGTCTTCGAACCGAACCGGCTTGATGTCAAACGTATCTGCTTCCTCGGCTACTTCTTCTTTTTCTTTGGGGGTACTCTCTTTTTCGCGTGGCTCTTTGGCTCCCGGGGCTGCGTTTTCACGCTTGCGCGGGCGCAATTTGCGGTCGCCCTCCTTATTTTTTTGCGGCTCGGGTGTGGCCGGATTGGCCGCTTCGTTGATGGCTTGCTGGTCGAGGATTTTATACACCAGCTCTTGCTTGCCCAGTTTCTTGGCGTTTTTTACGCCCATTCCTTCGGCTATTTCCTTCAACTCGGAAAGCAGCCTGACGTTTAGATCGTCAATTGTATACATGTAAAAAATATAAAGGTTAGTTATTAACGTTGTGCGTACAGAAACCCCGGTGGGTTGAAGACATCGCTGAAAATACTTTTTGGAGATTTATCGGTTGAGGCAGGTCGGGAAGACCTTCAAAGACGATGCAAGTATAGGCCAAAAAATGTTACGAACAAATCAATCCTGAAATTTTGTGGCTAATTTTGACATCCATTTGTAATCTATGCTACAGATAAACACCGTGCGCGAACAAACAGCCGAAGTACTGGCAGGGCTGGCCAAGCGAAACCTGAAAGAGGCCGAAGCCTCCGTCCACCGTGTGATCGACATCGACAAGAACCGGAGGGAAACACAGAAAACACTGGACGACCTCAAAGCCAAATCCAATGCCGATAGCAAGCGCGTGGGAGAACTGATGCGCGAGAAGAAAACACTGGAAGCCGATCAACTCAAGGCTTCCATCGGGGCCGACAAAAATGCGATCAAGACACTGGAAGAAAAATTGAATCAACTCGAGCAAGACCTGCAAACGGCCCTGTATAAAATCCCCAACGTACCCGCCAGGGATGTGCCTGCCGGTAAATCGGCCGAAGACAACGTGGAAGTATACAAGCACGGCACCATACCTGCGTTGCCCGCTGCTGCCATGCCGCATTGGGAGCTCATCAAAAAGTATGACATCATCGACTTTGACCTGGGCGTAAAAATTTCGGGCGCAGGTTTCCCCGTCTACAAAGGCAAAGGGGCCAAGTTGCAACGTGCGCTGATTAACTTCTTTTTGGATGAAGCCGAGAAGGCAGGCTATAAAGAAATCCAACCTCCCATCGTGGTGAACGAGGCCAGCGGCTATGGCACGGGTCAACTTCCCGACAAGGAAGGGCAAATGTATTTCATCCCGGAAGATGGGCTATATCTCATCCCCACGGCCGAGGTGCCTATCACCAACTTGTACCGCGATGTGATCGTGACGGAAGATCAACTGCCCATCAAAAACGTGGGCTATACCCCGTGCTTCAGGCGCGAAGCCGGCAGTTGGGGAGCGCACGTGCGCGGACTGAACCGCTTGCATCAATTTGACAAGGTAGAGATTGTGCAGATCAGCAGACCGGAAGACTCCTACGCCATTTTGGAGGAGATGTGCCTGCATGTGCAGGGGTTGTTGGAAAAACTGGAACTGCCCTACCGCAAGTTGTTGCTGTGTGGCGGGGACATGGGCTTTAACTCGGCCCTGACGTACGACATGGAAGTGTACTCGGCCGCGCAACAGCGTTGGCTGGAGGTAAGCTCGGTCAGCAACTTTGAGACCTACCAGGCCAACCGCCTCAAGCTGCGCTATAAAACCAAGGAAGGGAAAACGCAATTGCTCCACACCCTCAACGGCAGTGCCTTGGCGCTTCCGCGGGTATTGGCGGCTATCCTGGAGAACAATCAAACCGAAGACGGCATCCGGGTACCCCCGGTGCTGGTGAAGTATGCCGGGTTTGAGCACGTGTAGATAACTCTATTCGGCCCATGAATAAATTATGCAGCATAGCTCTTGTTGCGCTATGGTTGGTAGCCTGCACACCATCGGAGAAGCCCTACACCACGTGGCCGGCCTACAACGGCAGCAAAGAGGGGATCAAGTATTCTTCGCTGAAGCAGGTCAACACGAGCAATGTGAGTCGGCTCACACCGGTATGGACGTATCATACGGGTGATGCCGATACGGTTCATCATTCGCAGATCCAATGCAACCCCATCGTGGTTAATGGCACGTTGTATGGCGTAACGGCCGCCATGAAACTCTTTGCGCTTGATGCGGCCACAGGCACCGAGAAATGGGTGTTTGACCCCAACCGTAAAACCGAGTTTGACAACAACCGCACCGCACTTCACATCCTGATCAACAGTCGGGGAATAGCTTATTGGACGGATGGCCGCGAAGACGAACGCCTCTTCTTCACGGCCGGGTCACATACGTTTGCTGTCAACGCCCGCACGGGCAAAGTCATCCCCACGTTTGGAAACAACGGCTCCATTGATTTGCACGAAGGCCTCGGCCGCGATGTCAGCAATCTGTTTGTGGTCGGCACTTCGCCCGGCATGGTATACAAAGATCTTCTCATGATGGGCACGCGCGTGCACGAGTCGCCCCCGGCTGCCCCCGGTCACATCCGCGCCTACGATGTTCGCACCGGAAAACAGGTCTGGATATTTCACACCATCCCCCAGCCTGGCCAATTTGGTCATGACACATGGGATGACCCCAACGCCTGGAAATACACCGGGGGGGCCAACGTGTGGAGCGGCTTTACACTGGATGAAGAAAAAGGAATCTTGTATGCACCCACCGGGTCGGCCGCCAGCGATTTCTACGGAGGTACGCGCACGGGGGCCAACCTGTTTGCCAATTGCCTGCTGGCACTCAAGGCCGAAACGGGCCAGCGGCTGTGGCACTTTCAATTTATGCATCATGATTTGTGGGACAAAGATCTGCCTGCGCCTCCTGTGTTGGGCAAACTGTTCCGCCAAGGCAAGCCGGTAGATGCCGTCATCCAGACAACCAAAAACGGGATGGTGTTTGCCTTTGAGCGAACCACAGGCGAGCTGCTTTTTGAGGTGGAAGAAATTGCCGTGGATACCGTTAGCGATTTGCCCGGAGAGCAAGTCTGGCCTACGCAACCCATCGTGCGCAAGCCCGCACCCTTTGTCAGGCAAACATTGACGATCGATGACATCAATCCTTATCTGGCACAAGATGTACAAGCGCAGTTGCGCGAACAAATGCGCGGCTATCGCTTTGGCAACCCCTTTATCCCGCCCGGTCCAAAATCTTCGTTGGTGTTTCCCGGCTATGATGGTGGTGGCGAGTGGGGCGGCCCCAGCCTCGATCCGCAAACCGGCATCCTGTACGTAAACGCCAACGAAATGGCGTGGATCATGAAAATGGTACCCAACGAAATAAGGCCGGTAGCCAACGAAACGTGGTCGCAAGCCGGCCAGCGATTGTACCGGCAGCACTGCCAAAGTTGCCACGGATCAGACCTTCGAGGGTTGGGCAATAATCCCTCGTTGATCAACTTGAACGGAAGGTATGCCAAAAGTGATTTCCTGACTTTGGTAGCGGGGGGCCGCAGAATGATGCCAGCCTTTGCATACCTGAAATCCGAAGAACGCGCGGCCCTGGCTGCTTACGTGTTAAACTTGCCAGCGGAACAAGATCAGCCGTTTCAAACCACCGCAACCCTTGACTCTTCCACGTATCTGCCCTTCAAGCTGGAGGGGTACACGAAGTTTTTGAGCCCGGACGGATATCCGGCCATTAGCCCTCCGTGGGGCACGCTCACCGCTATCGACATGAACACGGGCGAGCACGTTTGGCAACAACCCCTGGGGGAGTACGAAGAACTAAAAGCCAGGGGAATTGCGCCTACCGGCACGGAAAACTATGGCGGACCCGTGGTGACAGCCGGAGGGCTGGTGTTTATTGCCGCCACCCGCGATGCGAAGTTTCGTGCGTTTGACAAACAAAGCGGTGCGTTGCTGTGGGAGTACACCCTGCCAGCCGCAGGCTTTGCTACGCCTGCTGTGTTTGAGCAGAATGGCAAGCAATACATCGTGATTGCCTGCGGAGGAGGTAAGCTCAACACCCGTTCAGGCGATGCCTACGTGGCGTTTGCGTTGCCGGACTAAAAAAGCCGGGGCACCAAGCGCCCTCAATACTTCGCGGGCATGCCCGCGGCAGGTGTTGATTTTCTGATAAAATCGCGGATGTGCTCGTTGGAACTGGCCAGGTCTTCGGCCCGCAAATACATCATGTGGCCGCTGCGATACCCTTCAAAACGCAACCGGTTTTTCATACGGCCGCTGGGATCCAACTGCCACATGGAGTACTTGGCATCAAAATACGTAGTGGCCCCATCGTAGTATCCGCTTTGCACCATCACGTGCAGGTACGGATTCTCAGCCATGGCCAGCCGCAAGTTTTCACCCGTGTTGTCATTGCTGCTGTCCCACGGGCGCACGGGGCCAAACATGTTGTACTGCAAGTCGGTCTTGTACTTGAGCACATCGCGCAGATAATAGTTGATGGCGGGTGTGAACGAGTGCAGCCATGAGGTAAGCTCCGAGTTGTAATCCGGGGCGCTGCCGGCTTGATTTTTATCGATTCCGAGGTAGCGCGAATCCAGACGGCCAACCGTAAATCCTTTGTCGCGCAGCAGGTCTTTCCAAAAATACTGCGTGGGCACGGCCAGGTTGTAATGCAGCACGGTGCGCTCAGACAACCCCGAGTAGCGCGCCACCCGGGCCGCCATTTGTTTCTTCTTGGCTTCGTCCAAAAATCCTCCGCGCGACAGGGCCGGGATAAACTCATCGATGGTAAATGCTTCCGACTCGGCCAGTACCGCATCCAGATCTTTTTGTTGCAAGTCGGCAGGCAGTGCTTTTTGATACCAGGCTGCGGCTGTATAGTAGGGGAGCGACAGCGCATCGTTCACGGGCCCATCGCGTTTGATTCCCAACTCGGTAGGTGAAACCAGGATCACCCCGTTGAGATACATCCAGTGTGCGTTTTGCAATTCCAACGCCAGCCCCGATACGCGTGTGGTACCATAGCTTTCGCCAATGAGGTACTTGGGCGAAGTCCAACGGCCCTGGCGCGAAACAAAGTTGTCGACCCAGTCGCCCAGATATTTGATATCGGCATTGACTCCAAAGAACGTTGCTTTGTCCGCCTTGGGGTCCAAGATGCGTGAGAAGCCGGTATTTACCGGGTCTACAAAAACGATGTCGGCCACGTCCAGGATCGAGTGAGGATTGTCTCGAACGCCATAAGGCTGCACCGGGAATCCTTCGTTGTCGATATTCAACATCTTGGGCCCGGTATAGGCCAGGTGCATCCACACCGAAGCTGAGCCGGGGCCTCCATTAAACGAAATGACCAATGGTCTTTTGCTTTTATCGGCTATATCGGTGCGTTCATAGTAAATGTAGAAGAGCGCAGCACTGGGTTTGCCTTCGGCATTCCACACGGGTTGGGTGCCTGCGGTGACTTTGTATGGAACGGGTTTGCCTTTGATGGCAACAGAACCGGTAGAGGTAACGGCTGACTCAGCCGGGAGTGTGCGTTCTTGCGCGAAGGCGAAGACACAAATCAAAGCAAGGACGGGGATCAACAATCGTTTCATGGGACGGGGAATACGTGGGAAAAGTAGTTTTTTCCATTCATCCGCCATGCATTTTTTACTTTTGCGCGCCCAATTTGTACACCAATGGCCACGCCTGACTTACGCTTGCAAACCACCTACCGCCAAATTCTGGCGATGGCGTTGCCGATTTCGCTGGCCATGCTGGTGCCGCAGATCAATTTTATCACCAACAACATTTTTTTGGGCGGCCTGGGCGAGCGCGAACTGGCCAGCGCGGGGATTACCGGTGTGTACTACCTCATTTTTGCGGTGGCGGGCAACGGACTGAACAGCGGGTTGCAGGCACTGATTGCCCGCAGGGCCGGCCAAAACCTGCCGCGCGAAATCGGCCGGGTATTTTTTCACGGCATTTGGGTGGCTCTGTGTTTTGCCTTCGTGGGTATTGCGTTGACCTATGTGGCCGCACCCGGTATTTTGCGCGCCTTTATCGAAGACGGAGCCATTGCCGATCAGGTGGTGGATTTCTTGCTCATCCGTATTTGGGGGTTGCCCTTTTTGTATTTGTATGTGATGCGCAATGCCCTGTTGGTGGGCACCAACCAAACGCGCTTGCTGGTATGGGGCACGCTGGCGGAGGCCGTTACCAATATCGCGTTGGATTATGCGCTCATCTACGGCCACTGGGGTCTTCCCGCCTTGGGCTTTAACGGGGCGGCCTATGCCTCCATCATAGCCGAAGGCATGGGACTGGTGGTCATCTATGCGATCATTCACGTCAAAGGCCTTAACCGCCAGTTTGCACTGTTCGAAAACATCGCCTGGGACATGTCGCTGGCCAAATCCATCGTAGTGCGCTCGGCACCGCTGGTGGCGCAGTTTGTGATGAGCATTGCTACATGGGAGTACTTTTACATTTTGGTGGAACATCATGGCAGCCGTGCGCTGGCCATCTCCAACACCATGCGCAACATCTTTGGGGTGGTGGGCATCTTTGCGTGGGCCTTTGCGTCTACCACCAACACGATGGTGAGCAACATTATCGGTCAGGGCAAAAGCGATGAAGTGCTGCCGCTGATTCGAAAAATTGTAAAAGTGAGTATGCTCTTTTCGTCCGGGATCATCCTTTTGCTCAATATTGATCCGGCCCTTTTTCTCTCCATCTATGGGCAAGGCCCGGCATTCATCGAAGAAGCGATACCGGTGTTGCGCATTGTGTCACTGGCCTTGTTGATGATGTCGTTCGGTTCCGTGTGGCTCAACGCGGTGACGGGTACGGGTAACACGGTAGTCAACCTGGGGATTGAGATCATCACCCTGGCGATCTATTGCGTGTATGTGTATTTGGTGTTGGAGTATTGGCGGCTACCGATTACGTGGGGCTGGGGCAGCGAGTGGGTGTACTGGCTCAGCATGTTCTCGATGGCCTTTATCTATATGCGCTCGGGCAAGTGGCGCGGCAAGGCGATTTAAGTCGCCCGTTCAGGCAAACACCGCATCCAGGTCTACGCTTAATTCCGGGAACAACCGGGGTGCGAGTTGATCGCCTTTGAGGTAAGGCCGCAGGTCACCCACAAAGATCCCATCTTGCAGAACATACACCAGCACGGTGCCTTCGCCCGGGTGCACCACCCAGTATTCTTTTACCTCGGCCTGCTCGTATGCATCAAATTTTTCGCGAAGGTCTTTTCGCGAGGTGTGTTTGGATAAAATCTCAATCACCCAATCGGGTGCGCCCAGACAGCCGCGTTCATCTATTTTTTCCGGGTCGCACACCACGCACAAGTCAGGCTGCAACACGGTGGTGATGTCGGCATCTTTACTTTTTCCAGCTACGCCTGGCAAGCGCACATCAAAAGGAGCGGAGAAAACCTGACAGGATTTTTTGTGAAGATAGTTGGCTATTTGTCGGCTCAACTCCATGGATACGCGTTGGTGGCTGCTGGAAGGCGCGGGCGACATCTTGAAAATCTTGCCACGAATCAATTCGACCATCTCCGGCAACTCCCACCGGAGATAGTCGGCATAGGTGTACGTGCCGGAAAGATCGGGTTCCTTCACTTCCATGCAACGAAGATAGCTATTTTCAGGTGCTTGGCTGCCGCACAAGCTTATAGAATACAGCCAGCGACACCGTGCCCGTCAGTCCTGCGAGGAATGGAATTACCTGGGCAAGTATTTCATTGGCATATTGCCACCGCACGTAAAGCCCCACCAAGGCCCACACCACCACCGCCCCAAAGGCAGGTACACGGTACCGCGTCATGATGCCCACCGCCAGCAGCGAGGCCACCACCATCATCGTCACCGTCCAGGTGGTTTCCGTTAGCGGGCTGCCATCCCACGGAAGGGCCACCAACACGGCACTCGCATTGGCAATGGTGGCCACGCATATCCACGCGAAATAAACGGTGAACGGAAGGTGGGCAAAGAGAATTTGATTGATCGTAAACGACACGCGGTGTTTTTGTAACAACAAGAACATTCGGCTAAGTGTGAACAAAAGCGTGATCATGATCAGCAACGAGGCCACCGGATAGAGGTAGTGCCAAGCGATGATCCACGAGGCGTTGGCCACACACGAAAGCCAAAACCAAACGGACAGCTCGGTAAACCAGAGCTCCTCGCGCCACCACCACTGGTAAATGAGATAAAGTAACAGCAGCAAATAAATCAAGCTCCAAATGGAAAACGTAAACCCGGCCGGGGTAAACATGCTTGGGTACAGAGCCGAAACTTCACCCGTGTTCATCCCATTGATCGGTAATATGTTTGCCAGTGCATTGACCACCAGGGTAGCGGCAAACGCCAGACAACTGACAATGGCTATGATGTTTTTTCCCATACTGTTTCCTGGTCTACTTCAACACGCGCTCGCTGATTTTGCCTGTCTTTTTGTGTTTCAAAATTACTTTTTTGGCACCATAGTGCGTCACTTCTTCTTTCACCAGGTAATGCTCTGCGTCATACTCCGTCAGGTGACTGTCTTTGCTCACGCCTGTGCGCCCGCGCCAAACCTTTAAGTCCACCGGCTCCCATTGCTTGGTCTTGGCGCTTTTGTAGGCCGCGTCCAGGATGGCGTTCACTACATAGCCATCGTAGAATGTTTCTTTGGGAGCCACTCCCTTTTCTAAAGCGTTGAACATGTCCATGAACATATGGTTGTAGCCCAGTTCGTTCAATTCATCGCCCACCGGGAAAAGCCAGCCCGAATTGCTTTCCGCTTTCTCCGCCACGTAGTCGGCTCCTTTGCCGCTGGTGAACATTTCAAATCCGGTGCGCAAGAAGCCGTTGGTCCAGATGGTGCCCTCGCTGCCCATCACTTCATCGCGCAGGTCAAGCCCTCCGCGAAACGTCCAACTCACTTCAAATTGTCCGATGGCCCCGTTTTCATATTTCACCAGTCCGATGGCGTGATCTTCGGCCTCGATCGGTTTTACTTGAGTATCGGCCCAGCACATTACTTCCACAGGCATGATGTCTTTTCCGATGTAGCTGCGGGTGATTTCTACACAGTGACACCCGAGGTCGAGGATGCAACCGCCCCCTGCTTGCTCCAAGTCCCAAAACCAATCACTGTGCGGGCCGGGGTGCGTCTCGCGCGATTTGGCCCACAAGATACGACCCAATGCGCCCTTGCGCACACTCTCTTCCGCTTTGATAAACTTGGGTGTATACACCAGGTCTTCAAGGTAGCCGTTGAAAATACCGACTTTCTCTACCGCCTCCAGCATACGCAAGGCTTCGGTAGCATTGCGCCCCAACGGTTTGGTAGTCATCACGGCCTTGCGGTGTTTGCAACAAAGCATCACCGCCTCTTCGTGCAAGTGGTTGGGCAACGAGATGCACACCACGTCTACCTCGGGCCGGGCGATGGCCTCTTCAAGCACGGTGGTAACAAACGCCACTTGATAGTCTTGGGCAAACTTTTCTGCACTCTCTTTTCTCCGCGAATAGATGGATACGATTTTATCTTTGCTGCGATAGCCTTGCAGCGAGTCGGCATAGAAGCGGCCGATAAAGCCGGAGCCCAGCATGGCGATGTTCATGGCGCGTTACGATTTAGGGTGCTTGATTTGTGATTTTTTTGCTTTGCGCGATTGCAGCGGTTGAATCAGTTTCGCCACCAGACCTGTCCATCCGGTTTGGTGGCTGGCCCCCAGTCCGCGGCCGGTGTCGCCATCAAAGTATTCATGAAACAACAGGTGGCCGGAAAAATGGGGGTCGCGGTCAAATAATGCCTGGTCTCCATTTGCGGGCCGCTTCCCTTCCGCATCGGGCTTGAAGATTTGCACCAAACGTTGCGAAAGGTCGCTGGCAATATCGCGCAGCGTGTGCATCTGGCCGGAGCCGGTGGGGTACTCCACCTTGAAATCATCGCCATAGTAGTGGTGAAACCGCTGCAGCGATTCGATCAACAAAAAATTCATCGGGAACCACACGGGCCCACGCCAGTTGCTGTTGCCACCAAACATGTAGGAGTCGCTTTCGCCCGGGCGATAGTGAACGACAAACTCGGTGCCGTTGGTACGCAAACGGTAAGGCTGTTCGAGGTGTATGCGCGACAAGGCGCGGATGCCGTAGGGCGACAAAAACTCTTTTTCATCCAGCATGCGCCTGAGCAGGCACTTCATGCGGTGGCCGCGCAGCAGCGAAAGCAAATGGCGTTGATTTTTTCCACGCTCGCCCCACCGCGAGATCAGGTTGGCCAAGTCGGGGCGGTTTTGCAAAAACCAATCCAGCCGTGCCGTGAACTCAGGCATCTGCTGAAAAACTTCTTCATCTAAAACCTCCACGGCAAACAGCGGAATCAAACCCACCATCGACCGCACCTTCAGCTTCATGCGCTCATGGGTGGGAAGATGCAACACATCGTAGAAAAACTCGTCTTCTTCGTCCCACAAATCGATGCCCTTTTTGTTGACGTTGGCCATGGCCCCCGCGATGTACAGGAAGTGTTCAAAAAACTTGGTCGCCAAACTCTGATAAGTCGCGTTTTCCTTGGCCAATTCAAGCGATATGCGTAGCATGTTGAGCGTGAACATGGCCATCCAACTGGTGCCGTCTGATTGTTCGATGTGGCCCCCGGTGGGCAATTGTGTGCTGCTGCGGTCAAACACACCGATGTTGTCCATCCCCAAAAAGCCACCTTGAAAAATATTATTGCCGTTGTTATCTTTCTTATTCACCCACCAGGTGAAGTTGAGCAACAGCTTGTGAAAGATTTCTTCCAAAAAAGCACGATCGGCTTTGCCACCCTGGATGTTGCGATCCATTTTATACACCCGCCACGCAGCCCAGGCGTGCACGGGTGGGTTCACATCGCCAAAGGCCCATTCATAGGCCGGCAACTGGCCGTTGGGATGCATGTACCATTCTTTGGTCAGCAGCAAGAGTTGATGTTTGGCAAACTCCGGGTCCATCATGGCAAAGGGGATGGCGTGAAAGGCTAAATCCCAGGCCGCATACCACGGATACTCCCATTTGTCGGGCATGGAGATGATGTCCGCATTGTTGAGGTGCTCCCACTCGTGGTTGCGGCCGCGCTGCCGCGGCTCGGGAGGTGGTGGCTGGCCCGGATCGCCCTTCAGCCAGACATCCACATCGTAGTAGTAAAACTGCTTGCTCCACAACATCCCCGCCAGCGCCTGGCGTTGAATAAGCCGTTCGTCTTCGGCTACGATGGATGACTGCATGCCGTGATAAAACTCGTCCGTCTCGGCTACGCGCAAGGCAAAATTTTTCTTGAACGTGGCGAAGGGTTTGGTGTGATACGTCTTTGACAAACGCAACCGCAGTACTACCTGTTTATTGGGCGCTATCGTTTGGCGGATGCGGAAGGCCATCTTGGTGCCCACGGGCGTACGGTTGACCGCTTCCTTGTTTTGGTGGATGATGAAATCGTGGATGCCGTCTTTGAATGTACCCTCCGTAGGATGGCCATAGAGGCGGAGCGTGTTGGTTTCGTTTTCGCAGAACAACGGCTCGGCCACCGCTTCGCAGAACAAATAGTAGGTACCGAGACGCGGGTGGGTGGCCTCCACACAATGGGCATCGTCCAGGTACAATCGGGGTTTGGTTTCTTTGGGATTCCACGCCCACGTGTTTCGGAACCACAGGGTGGGGAGCACCTCGAGGGGCGCGGCTTCCGGTCCTCGGTTGGTGGCGGTCAATTGGATCAGGATATCATCTTCGGCTGCCTTCGCATACTCAATCGCCACATCAAAGTATCTGCCCTCCTCAAAAATGCCGGTGTCCCACAGCTCAAACTCACGATCCAGCTTGCCGCGCTTTTTGTTTTCGGTCACCAAGGCTTCATACGGAAACGCGAGCTGTGGATATTTGTACAGCATCTTCATGTAGGCATGCGTGGGCAAGCCATCGAGGTAGTAGTACACCTCTTTGACATCCTCGCCATGGTTGCCTTCGGGATTGGTCAGGCCAAAGAACCGCTCTTTTAAAATGGGATCGTGTGTGTTCCAGAGTGCTACGGAAAAGCACAGTTGCTGCTGGTCATCTGAAAAGCCTGCGATGCCGTCTTCGCCCCAGCGGTAGGCTTTGCTGCGGGCTGCATCGTGCGAGACGTGGCTCCACGCATCACCGTGGGCGCTGTAGTCTTCGCGCACTGTTCCCCATTGGCGGTCGGCCAGGTACGGCCCCCATAAGCGCCAGTTCTTTTTTTTGTCGCGGTCTTCAATCAGTCGCAGTCGCTCAGCCGTCATCGTCCGCGAAGGTAGGCAAAAGCGTTGCTTGGCGCGATTAGATTAAATCTATTTCAGCTGCGAGGTACCCTCGCGAAAGAAGATCACAAAATAAATCAACACGGCAGCTGCAATGTAGGCAGGCATCAGCCAAATGGGTGTCCAGTCATGCACCCCCTGTTGCACATGGCCATCGGCTACCCAACCGCTGAAGCCCGTACCGATAAACATGCCCAAACCATAGGTGGCAAACGTGAATAGCCCCTGTGCAGCATTTTTGATTTTGTCGCCCGCCTTCTTTTCGGTGTACATGTAGCCGGTCACAAAAAAGAAATCATAACAGATGCCGTGTAAGATGATGCCTGCATACAACATCCACATCCCCGCCCCGGCATCGCCAAACGCAAACAGCACATAGCGCAGTATCCATGCGCCAATGCCCAACAGCAGCATGTTTTTGACACCGATGCGGTGGAACAAAAAAGGAATCGCCAAAACAAAAAGCGCTTCCGATACCTGCCCCATGGTCATTTTGCCGGCCACGTTGCTAAGCCCCAACTCATTCAGAAACACGTTGGCAAATCCATAGTAAAACGACAATGGAATGCACACCAAAATGGCAGCCACAAAAAACACTAGGTAGGCTTTGTCTTTCAACAGCACAAATGCTTCGGCCCCGAAAGAGCTCTCGCTGCGCTTGCCTTTGGGGGGCGTGTGGGGCAATACAAAACTAAAGATACCCAACGCGGCTGAGGCAGCGGCCGCCATCAAAAATGTGTGGGGCGACTTCTCAATAGCCAGCACGCTGATGCACACCCCCGCCACAATCCAGCCCAACGTGCCAAACACGCGTATCCACGGGAACTGCTTGCCGGGGTCATTCATTTGCGAAAAAGCGATGCTGTTGCTGAGCGCGATGGTGGGCATGTACAGCAACGAGTACACCACGATGATCCAATAAAACCAGGTGTTGGAGGTAGTTTGCGTGGCCATGTATAACAAGAGCGCACCCAACAAATGCAGCACCCCCATGATGTGTTGGGCGGCAAAAAAACGGTCGGCTACCAAGCCTACAAAAAAAGGCGATATCATGGTGGCAATGGCCAACGCACCATAGGCCGTACCGATCTGGATGCCCGTGGCATTCAAAAACTCGGTCATGTAGGTGCCCATGGTAACATACCAAGCACCCCAGACAAAATACTGGAGCAGCATCATGGCCGAAAGACGTACAAATGTGGACGTATTCATGGGTGGGGCGGGTCAGCGTGTTCGCGCAGCGTTTCGGATTTCACCACGTGGCCCAGTTGGCCAAACGTCATGCCGTTAACAGGCACCGTTCGGTGCGCACCGCGTATTTTTTCGAATTCCTGTTGTATGCCCTCGTACCCTGCGGTGTTGGTGTAGGCCACGGCCACCACCCAATCCCAATCTTTTCGTGTCGTATCGGCATTGGCCAGCAAGTGATACGCATGCAGAAGGCCCTGCCGAGCGGCCACACTGTCCATCGCCAACCAATTGGCGCGCACAAATTTTCCCAAGGCTTCGCGATGGCCGCTTTTGGCTTGGAGGTAGGTAAACGTCCAGGTGCGCGGAGTTTTTTGTGCGGCTGCCGACCCGAACGACAGGGCCCCGAGGGCAAGTAACCAACACATTTTTTTCATGCTGCAGCGTTGTGGGGTCATCCGCAGCCTAAGTTCTTTTTCAAGTCGCGCAAGGGCAGGCCGCCAAAGTCGAAAGGTTTTTCTTCGGAGTCAGGCGGTACCGAGGCTGGGGGCGCTGCGGCCGGTTTCGGCCTGGCGGTTGGTTTTTTCGCGCGCACGGTTTTCTTCACAGGGTTAAAAATAGCCAGGGCGAGGGAATTGTCAAGTCATCGCGGCTGATTTCCCTATCGAAACAGCGTTATACATTTTGTATAATACATCGTGTATAATACACTTTATATACTTCCCACCGAAACAGGCACCCGTACCTGATTCCATGAAGCCGCCCGTCAATCCGTTTCCTATTTCAGGATATTATCCTGCAACGCGTTTTGCCGAGCCTGCTGACCAAGGAATTGATCACCCAAGAGCCGGAAGGCTACCGGGTGTATGATGTGTGTTTTGGCCGCGGAAATTCTGAGCCCCCGCCTACGCCCGGTATGCCTTGCATGGCAGCAAACCGCACCCTATCTTCGCCCAGTTTTAAATTAGTCTAAATAATTGGCAAAAAATCTTGCCCAAATGGCCCCGGGCGAAAGCGGTATCATTGCCGGCTTTAGCGATCAAGAATTGTCCTTCAAACTGATGGAGATGGGCTTTTTGCCCGGCACTGCCATCCGTTTCAATTTCACCGCTCCGTTTGGCGATCCCATCTGTGTAACGGTATCGGGCTACGATCTTTCCTTGCGCAAGGAGGAAGCCGCCACTGTCTCAATCCGTCATTGATGTCGTCCAAGCCCCACGTGCGCATCGCCCTCGTGGGCAAACCCAACTCCGGTAAATCATCGCTGTTCAACCAACTCACCGGACTCAATCAAAAAATCGGAAACTTTCCGGGCGTGACGGTGGACAAACGCACGGGGACGTGTGTCTTGAACGACCGCTTTACGGCCGAGATTATCGACTTGCCCGGTTTGTATAGCATTTACCCGCGCACGCCCGATGAGAAGATCGTGACCGAGTTGCTCATTGACACCCGCGACAAAAACTTTCCCGACAAGGTGGTTCTTGTGCTGGATGCCACCAACCTGAAAAACGGACTTTTGCTGCTCACCCAGTTGATTGACCTGCAGGTTCCCCTCATCGTTGCTTTGAATATGATGGACCAAGCTGCCCGGGCGGGCATCAGCTTAGATGTAAAAAAGCTGAGTGAGGAACTGGGCGTGCCCGTGCTGATGCTGAACGCTCGCGATGGCGTGGGGCTGGAGAAACTAAAGCACGTCATGGCTGACCCCGTACGGCCTCCACAGCGCAGCGTGTTCACGCCCGAGGCCTCCGTACAGGCAGTGTTGCCCCGCGTGAACGAACGCTTTGGGGTGGAGGGCACCTATCGCGCCTTCCAGTTTTTGCAACAGCCGCAGCACTTGCTGTCGCTTTCGCGCGATGACCGCGCCTTTGTGGAAGCGGTGAGCCGCGAGATCGGTTTCTTTCCCGCCAAATACCAGGGAGCCGAAACGGTGATCCGCTACCAGTTTATCCAGGACCTGCTGGACCGTGTGGTACTCAAAGCGCCACATCCCGAGTGGAAAAAAGATACCTATCGCATTGACGCCTTACTCACCCATAAAGTGTGGGGGTATGCGATTTTCTTTGCCATTTTGTTTGTCATCTTCCAATCGATTTTTGCCTGGGCGCAGGTGCCCATGGATTTCATCGATCATACCTTCGCGCAATTAAGCACGTGGCTGTCGCGCACGTTGCCGACCGGTCCTTTTTTTGATCTGCTCTCGCAGGGGGTGGTGCCCGGCATTGGCGGCATTGTCATCTTCATTCCCCAGATCGCCATTCTGTTTGCCTTTATCTCGGTATTGGAAGAAACGGGCTACATGGCGCGCGTGGTGTTCTTAATGGACAAGGGCATGCGCAAGTTCGGGCTTAACGGCAAAAGTGTGGTGCCGCTCATGTCGGGCTGGGCATGCGCCATTCCGGCCATCATGGCCACGCGCACGATCGACAACTGGAAGGAGCGGCTGATCACCATTTTTGTCACCCCGTTTATGAGTTGCTCGGCCCGCCTTCCGGTATTCACGATCTTGGTGGCCATGATCATTCCCGAAGAAAAATTCCTGGGCGTCATCAGCTACCAGGGGCTGGCGCTGATGGGGCTGTACCTGCTTGGCTTTTTGGCTGCCTTGCTTTCAGCCATGGCCATGAAGGTGCTCATCCGCGCAAAAGAGCGCAGCTACCTGCTGCTCGAGCTGCCCACCTATCGCGTACCCAAATGGAGCAATGTGGGCTACACCATCGTGGAGAAAACGAAAGCCTTTGTGTTGGAAGCCGGCAAGGTGATCTTGGCCATCAGCATCCTGCTGTGGGTGTTGGCCAGCTATGGCCCCGGTGACGTAATGGAAAACGCAGACCAAACGGTGCGCGCCCGTACCGAGCTGTTATACCTTTCGGAAGCAGAAGTGGAGGCGCACATCGCGGCTTACAAATTGGAACATTCCTATGCCGGCATTATCGGCAGGGCCATTGAGCCGGTCATTCGCCCCTTGGGATACGATTGGAAGATCGGCATTGCGCTCATTACCTCGTTTGCCGCGCGCGAAGTGTTTGTCGGTACCATTGCCACCATCTACAGCTTGGGCAGTACCGATGATGCGCAAACCATCAAAAGCCGGTTGGCGCGTGAAATAAACCCCGAAACAGGTGAGCCCCGCTTCACACCGGCCGTGGGATTTTCGCTGCTTGTTTTTTATACGTTTGCCATGCAATGCATGAGCACACTGGCGGTGGTGAAACGCGAAACCAAAGGTTGGAAGTGGCCCGTGTTGCAATTGGCCTACATGACAGCGTTGGCCTATGTGTCTGCGTTCGTAACCTATCATTTGCTGCTGTAGCGCTCCTGATTTTTATTTCCCGCGCGAACATCTATCTTTCGCGCTTGACACACTCCCCCATGAGCCAACCGAGAGACTTTCACCTTGGCCTGTTGTACATGATTCATTTGTTGATAGGCGTGGATGGAAGCATAGACGAGCGCGAACGAGCGCACCTGACCCAGGTAAAAGACAAAGAGAAAATCCCGGATGATGTTTTCGTGCATTTCGAACAGGAAATCAAAAACAAACGCGAGAAAGAAGTGTACCAACTGGGGTTGGGGCATATCAACCAATGCTCGGATGAAGACAAGCTCCGCGCCTTTGTGCATCTGTATAAATTGACGGAAGTAGATGGCCAGGTACACGTTAAAGAAGTTCGGCTTCTGCTCTACTCCACCAAGATGGCCGGGGTGGAGTTCGAAGATGTGGTGGCACACGCCAAAACCGCATAATACCATGAGGGCGTCCGCTTGGCTGGGGGTATGTTTGATCTTGGCCCAGGCAGGCTGCCGCCCGTCAACCAACCGATTTTCGGACGCTGCCTCCGCGGCTATTCTGCATTGGCAAGACACCCGCACAACCGACAGCTTGATGGTGTATTTGTCGCATGCCGAGCCCCGCTACCGGGCGGAGGCTGCGCTTGCGCTGGCGTCCGTGCAAGACACACTCGCGGCCAACCGGTTGGGCGCCCTTTTGCTGGAAGATTCTTCCGCTGTCGTACGCGCGCACGCGGCCTTTGCGCTGGGGCAAACGGGCTCGTTCTACGCAGTCAATGCGCTAATCCCCGCCTTGCAGGACAAAGACAGTTACGTGGTGCGCGAGGCAGCCGAAGCCCTCGGAAAAACGGCACGCGATTCGGATGTACACGCGCTCTATCGTTTTCGCCCGCAGGATTCGTTGCAGGCTCAAGGCCTGGCATGGGGTCTGTACCGGCTGTCGCTGCGGCAGAAGCCTGACAGCATACTCCTCACCACTGCGCTGAGCTATTTGCCACCGCATCACACAGCCGAGACACGCCTGGCAGCAGCGCACGTGTTTGCGCGCGCCAACAAAATTGCCGGCACGTTTGTGCATGCGCCCTTGGCCGAAGCGCTAACAACCGAAAAAAACCCGCACGTACGCATGGCGCTGGCCGCGGCTGCCAAACACCTGCCGGCCGCGAGTGCCATCCCGCGGTTGCAAACCATCGTGGGCGATCGAACGGAAGACTACCGCGTAAAGGTGGGAGCCATTCGCGCTTGCGCGGCCTTTGATTGGGCCACCGTGAACGACCTGATCCGGTTGGCGTTGCGCGATGACAACCGCCATGTGCACGTGGCAGCCTCAGAGTTGGTACGCGCGTTAGCCGTCCGCGAGAAAGCACTGGATGTACAGGATGAGATGCGGACCGCGGCCGATCTGCGCGTCAAGAGTAACCTGGCCGTGGCCGTTCTGTCGGGACCCGACAGCGCGGCTGCGCTGCGCGCGTTGGAAGCTCTCTACGCATCGGCCGATGCCTATGGCAAAGCACACGTGCTGAGTGCACTCGGCACGGCCGCCAACAGTGGCCGCGCGTTTGTTTTTGTTTCGGCTGCCCTGCTCGACACGGCCGCGCCTGCGGTGGTACACACCACGGCCGCCAGCGCGCTGGTGAACCTTAATCGCCAATCTGACAATAAGCACAGCGAACGTTTTTTGGCGATCTATCGGCAAGCCGTTGCGTTGGGCGATGTGGCGGTGATCGGCCTGGTAGCGGAGGCGCTAAAAGACGAAGCGCTCGGATTTCGCGCACGCATGTCTTCGACTGATTTTTTGCATCAAGCAAAGAACGCGTTTCAGCTGCCCCGCGACATCGAGTCGCTGCAGCCATTGCTGGAGGCCATCGCTTACCTGGAAGGCCGGGAGCGCCCAAAGCCACCCGTCAATGCGTTCAATCATCCGATCGATATAACACTACTGAAAGAACTCCCGCCCGCGGCCCGCGTGATCGTAGAAACAACCCAGGGGATCATCGTGATGCAGCTATTGCCGGAGGAAGCCCCCGGGAGTGCCTTGAATTTTGTGCAGTTGGTGCGGCAAGGATATTTTAATGGGAAAGCATTTCACCGCGTGGTGCCCAATTTTGTCATTCAAGCGGGTTGTTACCGGGGTGATGGCTACGGCAGCGAAGACTATTCGATCCGGTCCGAATTTTCGCGCAGGCGCTACCGCGAAGGGGCGGTGGGCATGGCTTCGGCCGGAAAGGACACCGAAGGCACGCAATGGTTCATCACTCACTCGGCCACCCCGCATTTGGATGGCCGCTATACGATCTTTGCCCACGTGGTGGAGGGCATGGATGTCGTGCATAAAATAGGAGTGGGGGATCGGATTGTGAAAGCGGTAGCGCAATAGTAAAGTGTGTTTGTCCGCTTTTCCGCAAAACCATAAAATGAAGATGCCGTTTTTTCGGTGGGGGTCGATTATCCCCCATTGATATTTTTCGCACGCCATGCTCAACAAGACCAAACTCTATTACGGACTTCAACTGGGCGGCTGGTTGGCGTATGCCATCATTCAAATTGTTTCCAGCAGCCTGCTCAGTGCGCGGGCGGTCAGCAATCAGCGCATCCTCTTTTTTTTCTGCGAAGCTCTGATTTGTCTGATGCTCACGCATGCCTTTCGCTACCTCATCACCCGGAGAAGGTGGCTGTCGCACGGCTTCCCCCGGTTAATACCCCAGGTTGTCCTCACTGTTCTTCTGATGGGCGTAGTGGTGTACTTGCTGCGGCTGCCCGTGGCCGCCTGGTTGGGTATTTACAATGCAGCCCTGGCCTTTGATCCTACCACACTGCTGGGGCAAGCGCTCTTCTATGCCATCGTGTTTTTTATCTGGTCGGTGTTGTACTTTATCTACAACTATTTCGAGCGGTATAACAAATCGCTGAAGATGGAGGCTTCGCTGCGCGAGGTGGAATTGAGCAACCTCAAGTCGCAGCTAAATCCACATTTTATTTTCAATGCGCTCAACAGCATTCGCGCGCTGGTGGACGAAAACCCCGGCAAAGCCAAGCAGGCCATCAATCAACTGTCCAACATCTTGCGCAACTCGCTGATCAAAGAAAAGAGCGCACTTACCCCCTTTGACGAAGAGCTGCGGATGGTGCGCGATTACCTTAGCTTGGAAAGCATCCGGTTTGAGGAGCGTCTTCAGATCGAATACGATATTGACCCCGACTCGTATACCTTTCAGGTGCCCCCGCTGATGGTGCAGACGCTGGCCGAAAACGGCATCAAGCACGGCATCTCACGCCTGACGCAGGGCGGCATCCTCCAGGTAAAGACAAAAGTCGAAGATGACCATCTTAAAATTTACATCCGCAACAGCGGGCATTTTGACTTTAAGCCCGCGCATTCGAATTCCACGGGGCTTGGCATGGAAAACACCCGGCAGCGGCTGCGGCTCATCTATGGCGATGAGGCATCCTTCAGGATAATTACCGAAAACCATAATTTTGTTGTAGCAGAACTGATCCTGCCGCATATTTACCGCAAATAATGTATGCAGATGAAGGCTTTGATTGTCGATGATGAACGCTTGGCGCGCAAAGAGCTAATGAAGCTGTTGGAAGAACACCCCTCCATAGAAATTGTGGGGGAGGCGGGCAATGCCGATGAGGCGGAAAAGATGATCGAAGAGACCAATCCCGAACTTCTTTTTTTGGATATTCAAATGCCGGGGCGTACCGGATTCCAATTACTGGAGTCGCTGGACTCAGCCCCCATGGTGGTGTTTACCACGGCCTATGATCAGTTTGCCATCAAAGCGTTTGAAATCAACGCCCTTGACTACCTGCTCAAACCAATTACGGCCGAACGCCTGGCCGATGCGGTGCATAAAGTCATTGAAAAAGACAAAACCAAAAACGGCCGTGCACGTGACAAAAAGTTGGGCTTGGATGACCAGGTGTTTGTCAAAGATGGCGACCGTTGCTGGTTTGTGGGGCTCGACAATGTGCGGCTCTTTGAGTCGGACGGCAATTATATTAAAGTGTATTTTGACAATAACCGACCGATGATCCACAAATCCCTAAACGCCCTGGACGAGAAACTGGATGAGCGCGCCTTTTTCCGGGCCAGCCGCAAGCATATCATCAACCTGAGCTGGGTAGAGGGCATCGAGCCGTGGTTCAACGGGGGCCTGATGGTAAAACTGCGCGGGGGTGACAAAGTGGAGGTGAGCCGAAGACAGGCAGCCAAGTTTAAAGACATGATGAGTTTGTAGGCGTTTGTCAACAACCCTGGCTTTTACCGCATCACCAAGTCGATCAGTTCTTTTTCCACGTTCCAATCGCGGGCCAGCTTGAGCATGGCGGTGGCTTCCATTTCGGTTACATAGCCTTTCAGGTTGTTCGACTGCCACGCCATGTTGATCAGGTCTACCCGCTTTGGTTTTGGATAGTCGCCAATAATGTCGTTGAGATAGGTGCGGGCACGGTCAAATGCCGTAATGTAGTCTTCCGCCACAAAGTCCAGGGCCCAACGCAG
This sequence comes from uncultured Ohtaekwangia sp., assembly GCA_964524935.1. GTDB lineage: Bacteria > Bacteroidota > Bacteroidia > Cytophagales > Cyclobacteriaceae > ELB16-189. The sequence continues at coordinate 399,659 of CAZGFJ010000002.1, read as the reverse complement.
CTCGTCTTTGGCATCTAAGTGGGCAGACGTTTGCTCCAGGTCTACGCGCTCGGTTTCGTCCAGGCCGTGGTAATGATAAATCACGGACTTCAACAACATGCGCACTTTTTTTTCGGTAGAATCCATACGGCAGAACCAGCGGCTAAAGTTCACACTTTATCTGGCAGCAGCGCGCTCATTCGGCAAAAAAATTGGAGGCAATGGCATCGGCCAGCAGTTTTCCTTTCCGCGTAAGCGTAACCAACGTGCCATGTTGTTGTAGCCAGCCGCACTCCCAGGCCTGCTGCCAGGCGGCTGCCTGCTGCACCGGCAAATGATAGTTCCATCGCTCGGCCAACTCGTGGAGGTCTACGCCCCACTGGGTGCGGAGCCGGGTGAAGAGGTACTCGTTGATTTGATTGGCGCGCGTTAAGGTTTCGATGGTGGCCGGAATTCGGTGTTCGCGCAATGCCGTTTCATATTGTCCGTTGTGGGCCACATTGTATTGCCGTGTGGTGCCATTGAAGCTGTGCGCACTGGGGCCGATGCCCAGGTAGTGCTCCCCTTTCCAGTAATTGCTATTGTGCCGCGAATGATAACCGGGCCGAGCAAAATTGGAAATCTCATATTGTTCATAGCCCGCTTCGGGCAACCGATCCATCAACAACTCAAACTGGGCAGCCTCTTCAGCCTCGGGGACGGTTTTTAGCGTGCCTTTTTTTTGCTGCTTTCCAAAAACGGTTTTTTCTTCAATGGTGAGCCCGTAGATGGAAATGTGTTGTGGCGACAGGGCTACCGCCTGGGCGATGTCTTCGGCCAGCGAGGCGACCGAGCTTTGTGGCAAGGCATAGATCAAATCCAAACTAATGTTGGCCATACCCGCATCATGAGCCAAGGGGACACACCGAAGCGCCTGGGCGCGACTATGTGCGCGGTTAAGCTGTTGCAAAAGAGGTTCTTGAAAGGTTTGTACACCAATGCTCAAGCGGTTGATGCCAAGCTGTTTCCAGCGATGCACGTGGGCGGGTGTTATATCATCGGGATTCGCTTCCAATGTGACTTCGCATGGGTGCTGCACCCGATAATGGGTATGGATGGTTTCCAGCAGCGAAGCGAGCTCCGCGGACGTCAGCAACGAAGGCGTTCCGCCTCCGAGATAGACCGTCTGCACGTGGCCACCCGCCAGGTACAATGGCCGTAGCAATAGTTCTTGGCACAGGGCCTCCACCATGGGGCCGCGGTGTTGCAGCGAAGTGCTGAAATGGAAGTCGCAATAGTGGCACGCTTGTTTGCAAAACGGAATATGAATGTAAATGCCTGCCATGTGGGTGAAACACCGATTATCTTTTGCAATAGTACAACCACCAACACGATTCGTCTTAATTTTGACGCGTATGGTGCGCCTTTTTTGGATTACCGCTGGCCTTGGCCTGGGTTGGTTTGGCGTGAAGGCCGAAGTTACACGGGCTGACTTGCGCGCGGGGTGGCACGTACAAACCGCGAGCGGCTATCGCATGTATCAGGCTCGCGAGGATGTCAACACCATTTCCTTTGCGTTGGACACCCGCACGGCCCAGGGCCTGCACCTGGTCATGGCGGATGAGCGGCCACATCATCTCTTTATCAACGGCCGGTTGGCCGCCTCGTTTTCGAGCGGCCGGCACTATCTGTCGGTGGACAGCTTGGCAAGGCAGTTCGGACCAACAATGTGGGTCAGCGTGCATCAACCGGGCGGCATCCACCTGCTCACCACCACCTTGGTGGACCGGCTGGCAGAAGATGCGTTGGCGGTGTTGCCCCGGGCCGCGTCTTTTTTTTCGGACTTTGCCATTTTATGCTCGCTTTTGCTCATAGCTGCTTTTGTGGCGCTGTTCCGGGCCAGCCCACAGTTGGCGTGGGATTATTTTAATTTTACTAAATTGTTTTCGCTGCAAGACCGCGAGAGCAACCTGCTGGCCGGCCGGTTGACCACGAGTATCAACGTACTGTATTTCTTGTTCAGCAGCGGGCTGGCGGCACTTATCATTCTGGTGCTGGTGCGCGTGGCTCCTTCGGTAGTGGCTCATCATCACCTGTTGATGGTTCGGCACACGGCCCAGGGTTTTTTGATTTGGTTGTTGCTGACCGCCAGTATTTTCAGTTTGCTTATGGCGCGGCTGGTGCTGGTGAATATGACCGCGGCCTTGTTTCAGATACCCGAGGCACACGTGCAATTTTTCCAGTCGGTGCGGGCCATTTTGTTTAACTCCCTCATTTGGATGGCGCTGTGCATCGGGCATGCCGTATTTGGATGGGGCGATGCCCTGTTTGCCTATGCGCCCGTCCTCATCACCACTACCCTGGCCATCACCATCGTGTTTGTTTTTGTCAAGCTGGCGCGCGGGGGCGGGTTCCCGGTTTCGTATTTATTTTTCTACCTTTGCATCACAGAAATGCTCCCGTTGATGATTTTGTCTTCGGTGTTTTTTGGATGATGGATAAGTTGCAGCCGAACCCGACTCTCGTTGATATGACTGAAACGGTTAATGACCGAATGCGAAAAGTAAAAAGCATTCTGGTTACCCAAGAAGCTCCCACGGATCCCGTCTCACCGTATTTCAAACTGGCCGAAAAGTATAACCTGAAGATTGACTTTCGGCCGTTCATTCAAGTAGAGCCCGTACCGATCAAAGAGTTTCGCAAGCAAAAAATCGAAATTCTTAATTACACCGCTATCATTTTTACCAGCCGCCACGCGGTAGACCACTTCTTTCATATCTGCCGCGAGCTCAAGCTGGAGATGCCGCCCGAGATGAAATACTTTTGCATCTCTGACCAGACGTCCAATTACTTACAGAAATACATCGTCATCCGCAAGCGCAAAATCTTTACCGGCCTCAAAGACACAAAAGACTTGCTGGACATCATCAAAAAGCATAAAAACGAAAAGTTCCTTTTTCCATGTTCGGACATCCGTAAAAGCGATATCCCCGACTTCTTGCGTCAGCACAACTTTCACTTTGCCGAGGCCGTGATCTACCACACCGTGGCTGCCAACCTGAGTGATCTGAAGAACGTGTATTATGACATCCTCGCGTTCTTTAGCCCGTCCGGCATCAATTCGTTGTTTGTTAATTTTCCGGATTTCAAACAGAATAATACGCGCCTGGCTGCCTTTGGTCCCACCACCGCCAAAGCGGTGTTGGATGCGGGGTTGATTCTTGACATTGAAGCCCCGATGCCGAACGCCCCTTCCATGACGGGTGCGTTGGAACTATATATCAAAAAGGCTAACGGCATCAAGTAGCAGTGCGAGGCGGTCCTGGCCGGGCGGCAGCACAACGGTCAAAAAAGCCAATTATCACGCTTTCATTACATGACCGTTGATTGTATCACGCGAAAACCCGTATCTTGTCGTACATTTTGAGAACACAATGTCTGTAAAGCGGCTTTTGGTAGTAGTGTGGAGCATGGCGCTGGGTACAGCGTGGGGTCAGCAAGACCCACAATTTACCCAGTATATGTTCAATACGATTTATTACAATCCTGCAGCGGCCGGCATTGATGGCATCACGCGGTTTACTGCTTTGCACCGCAGCCAGTGGTTGGGTTATCAATCTTCGTTTGATGAGGGGGGGGCGCCAACCACCCAATTGATCACTGCCTCCGCGCCCATCTATAAAATCAACAGTGGAGTAGGCGGCTACATCTTGCGCGATGCTGCCGGGCCCTTCAACACCCTGGAGGCCCAGGTAACATTTGCGTATCACCGGGTCATCAAAGGCACGAAAGTCAGCGCAGGCGTAAAGGCAGGCATGTATGCACAAACACTTGACTATGGAGAATATCGGGTCATTCAACCGGGCGATCCGCTCGTGCCCGAAGGCAAGATTGGCAAAGAGTCGCAAGTAAAGCCCGACATGGCGTTTGGAGTCATGGTGCAACGCGAAAAGTTTTATGCCGGTGTAAGTCTTAATCACCTGACCCGCGCACAGTTCGATTTCAACATCACCGAACAGCGCGGCCGCCTGGAGCCACATCTTTATGTGACGGGCGGATATTTTTATGATATCAATTTGGACTTAAAACTTCAGTTTGCCACGCTGGTGAAAACCGATCTGGTGAAGACGTCTTTTGATGTGGGCGCGCTCGCCTATCTGAGAGATACCATGTGGGGCGGGCTGTCGTTCCGCCAGGGCGAGGGACCCACAGTGTTGTTGGGATACAGCTTCCTCAAAGACAAATCGTTGCGCGCGGGCTATGCCGTGGACGTGGTGGTGGCCGGGCGCGAAGCCAAGGCAGCCACCTCACATGAGTTCATGGTGTCGTATGCCCTGCCCGCCAGCCCGGTAGCCGGCAAAAAGATCGTCCGCACACCGCGCTATCGCCACTAAAAATCGAAAAATTTTGGTTTTTTTAAGATTTTATAGACTTTTGATTCCTGTGGTTTTCAACAAAAACGCGAAAAAGAATAACTTTCGGGTCTGATTATTAGAGAATAAACCAAAAGAGCAGGCGTTAATACCCCACGTATGAATAGAAAAGTGTTTTTGAGAAGTCTTTGTTATGCTTTGATTCTCCTTTCGTTCACCACCCTCACCGGTTGCAAGCAAATCAAAGGTTTGTTTGGGGGCGGCAGTGGGCAAGCCAATGGTGACTTGGTGGGGCAGTCCAATTTGGAACGCCAGCGCGGCTACACGTTTTCGGTGCCTTACGGGATGGCCCCCATTCCAGCCGGTACCTTTCACATGGGGCAAACAGATGAAGATCCGGCTTCATCTCAGATCAATTACAACAAACAGGTAACCATCGGTCCGTTCTTTATGGATGAGACCGAAATCTCCAATGACGAGTACCGCCAGTTTGTCGTGTATTGCATGGGTGACAAAACATCTTACGAGGCCGAATACCAAGGCCCTGCCCAGCCTACCAATCCGGTGTTGGCCGCTATTGTAACTGAGTTCAATGCCAACGTGGGCAAGTACCTCCCCGATACCACTGTATGGACGAAAGACTTTTCGCACCACATGGGCGATCCGTTGTTACATGAATACTGGGACAATGTGGCTTTTCGCGATTACCCCGTAGTGGGTGTAAGTTGGGAAGCGGCAACCTTTTTTGGACGCTGGCGCACGGCCTTTTTGAATGACTTCCGCGCCAGCGAAGACGGAGGCCAAAACCCTCCCATGCCACAGTTCCGCCTGCCCTCGGAAGCCGAATGGGAGTATGCCGCCCGCGGTGGCCGCGATATGGCAAAGTACCCTTGGGGCGGCCCGTATCTACGCAACTCAAAAGGATGTATGTTGGCCAACTTCAAACCGGGGCGTGGTAACTTCTATGATGATGGCTACGCCTACACGGCACCCGTGGATTTCTACTTCCCCAATGATTATATGTTGTGGAATATGGCCGGCAACGTATCGGAGTGGTGTCTGGACGATTTCAGCAAAATCTCGGTACCTACCGTTTGGGATTTGAATCCGCAGTTTATTGATCCGAACGCCTACCAATCGGAGACCTACACCGACAAAACGGGCGAGCTGCGCAGACGCCTCAAGTATGATGCCCAGGGCAACCTGGCCTCCAACATGAATTACAATGCGAAAAAGGTGATCCGCGGTGGATCGTGGAAGGACGTGGCCTTTTTCCTGGAGACCGGCACGCGCACCTACGAGTATCGCGACTCCACCCGCGCCTACATCGGCTTCCGCTGCGCAATGACCAACTTGAGCCGCTCGTCCGGAACAGAATTCAACCCGTAGCCGCACTCATTTAACGAAACCAGTAATCACACATACTAACTAACACTAACCTCTAACTTAAACTATCATGGCAAAGAAAAAAGGCGGATTCAAAGCGTTATTCTACAGTGACATAATGCCCAAGATTTACGGTATCGGTGCGGCTGTCGTTATCGTGGGGGCGTTGTTCAAAATTCAGCACTGGCAAGGCGCCAACTTCATGCTTATCATCGGTCTGGGTACCGAAGCATTGATTTTTGCCTTCAGTGCCTTTGAACCAAAAGCACATGAAGTAGACTGGTCAAAAGTATATCCTGAACTGGCCGAAGAGGAAGTAGACATGAGTACACGCACCGCCACCCGTATCAGCAACAAGCCTGCCGCAGGTGAGTCTCCGCTGTTGAAAATTGACGAAATGCTAAAGACGGCCAAAGTCGATCAGAATTTATTAGATAACCTGGGCAAAGGGTTGACCAACCTGGCTACTTCGGCCTCGCAAATGAACAATCTGGCCAACGCAGCCGTGGCCACCAAAGAATATGCCGATAACGTGCAAAAGGCTTCGGCCTCACTGAAAGATATGAATGCCTCGTACGGCACGGCTATGAAAGCGGTATCGGCCATGGCGGATGCTTCAAAGGACTCCAGCGAATACCACGCGGCCGTTCAAAAGGTAACGAAGAACCTGACTGCCCTCAACACCATCTACGAAATGGAGTTGAAAGATGCGGATTCGCATGTGAAGAACATGAACAAGTTCTACGAGAGCCTGACCGGTGCCATGACGGGCCTGTCAAAAGTAGGCGAGAACACCAGCAAGTTTACCAATGAATTGGGCAAACTGACCGACAACCTGACGGCACTGAATAATGTATACGGCAGCATGCTCACGGCCATGAAGGGCTCGGGCAAGTAGGCCATGGGGCAACCGGTTAATGAAATCAACACCTAAATCATAAAAAAGTAGAACATGGCAGGTGGTAAGGAAACACCCAGGCAGCGAATGATCGGGATGATGTACTTGGTACTCACCGCACTTCTCGCCTTGAATATTAGCAATGCCGTTTTGGAGAAATTCGTGATCGTTGACTCATCACTTAAGAGGTTAGTGACCAGCGACACGGAATACAATCAAGGGTTGCTTGACCGAATCAAAGCATCGCCCAGCGCAGCCCCCGAAGTAAAGGAGGCTCAGCAAAAGGCGCAGCAAGTTCGCGACCTGTCTAAGAAGACAGTAGACGGCATCGAGTCCATCAAGACAGCCTTGATGACCAAAGAAGGGAAACTGATGGAAAAGGAAGTCATGATCCTTGACACCAACACCCCGGAAGAATTTTTTGGTGATGGCCCTTCCGGAAAAGCCAACCAGGAGAAGCTGATCAAAATCCTTGATGAGTATGAAACCGGCCTTAAGGCGTTGGGTTTTGACCCTCCCAAGATGGACAAGGTGGTAACGGACTATGAAGAATTCAAAGACGCCCCCAAGATCATTGACGAACACAAGTCCAAAGGATTCATCGCTTTTACTTTCCATGGCACGCCCATGATGCCTGCGCTGGCTACGCTTACCCAGTTTCAGGCAGATGTGTTGGAGGAGGAGAAAAGTGCATTGGATGCCCTCAACGAAGTGGCCCGTGGCGAAATTGTGGAGGTGGATCAATTGATTCCCTTAGTGCAAGCGGAGTCCAACACGCTGGTAGCCGGACAGAAGTACGAAGGGAACCTGTTCCTGGCCGGGTCCGCATCAGGCGTGAAGCCCGAAATGTTCAAGGACGGAAAGCCCCTGCCGATGGAAGAGGTGAACTTTGACGGCATCAAAGTGATGTCCGGCAAGATTACGTTCACGGCCAGTGGTGGCAACTTCAACGCCCAAGGCGTGTCCGAGCAATCGTACAAGACAAAGATCAACTACCAGGGCAAGACGGTTGAAAAAGATATCAAGTTCCGCGTGTTGCGCCCGGTGGCTACGTTTGGATCGGCTGCAGCCGCGACACTCTATAAAGATTGCGGTAACGAAACGAATGTGAGTATTCAGGGCTTAACGGACTTGTCCGGCTTGAACCTGAGCGTACCGGGCGACCAGGGTTCGGTGCAGAAACTCGGGCCCGGTAAGTTTGCCATCATCCCCTCGCGCGGCCAATGCAACGTAAACGTGACATTGAACGGCCAGTCGATTGGCACGCAAAAGTTTGAAACGCAGGATGTCCCCCTTCCGATCGCGAAGATCATGGTAGGCCCGCAAGCCATCGATTTGGCCAAGGGCATTCCGGCCGGAACGGGTACCATTCGTATCGAACCCGAAATCCTGGATCCTATTTTTGTGAAGAATAATCCCAAAGACAATAAGTACTTTGTGACGGGATTGACGCTCCAGATCAATGGGGGCTCGCCCATCCGTGTCAACTCGGGTACCATCCAGTTGGCACAATACAACTTGAGAAGGGGCGACAACATCCAAATATCACAGGTTCAGGTTCAGCGTCCGAAATACTCCGGTGGCAACTCACAGGTGAACGGATCGAAGATGAACGTTCAATGCAGAATTAACTAAACAGAGAAATGAAATACGTTTTTGGTATTTGTCTTGGCTTGGCAGTAGCGGGCTCATCGGCATGGGCGCAGGGCACTGGCACAGACACCATTTTTAATAAAAATGGCCTGGAGCGCATCGCCTATTATGAGCAGTTCTTCAAGTACCGTGTCAACCGCATGATCGATCTCAACGAGAAGCAGAACACGGGCTTGAATTCGCGCAAAGGCTCGCTGGCGAGGCTGATCCTCGACCTGGTGGCCGAAGGCAAACTGAAAACATATGGTACCAACATCGGTGACCCGGCCGATTTTGAAGAGCAGATTGCCGATACGGTAGCCACCGTGTTGGGCTCCAACTTTGTGCGCTCGCAGACCCGTGGCGACTGGAAGGCAACGGAAAGCTATTATGCCGGTGATTATGTGATTTTTCAAGGCAAGGTGTACCAGGCACGCCAGGAGGTGCGCCCTCCCGCGGCACCCCGCAAAGGACAGCCCGCGGCCCCCGCTCCCAAGGATCCCAAATCGGATGACTTCACCTGGGCGGATCAAGGCGATTTGAACAATACGCTGAAAGAAAGCAACGTGGCAGGCTTTGAATTGATTGAGGATGTGATTTTTGACAAGCGCAGGTCGCGGTTGTATTATGATGTGCTGGCCATTGGCATTGCGTTGGAAGATCCGGCCTCGGGCCGCCTTACGAGTCGCTTCATCATTTCATACAAGGAATTGGTACGCGAGATTGAAAAATTGGCGCGTAGCAAAAACATGGCCGACCGCAGAAGGGTGACCTGGCAAAACCAATACAACCCGTCAGAAAGCAAGACCTTCCTGGAGGCGTTTAAGCTACGGTCGTTCCATGGTATCATTTTGAAAGTAGAGAACCCCGAGAATATGACGATCCAGCAAATGTATGAGGCGAACAACCAGCCGTATGACATCATTGCCTTCGCCCGCTGGGAAGAGGAAATGAAGTTGATGGAGAAAGAACACAACTTGTGGGAGTATTGAGAAACGAAATGTAATCATGACAAAAGCCCCGAACGGGGCTTTTGTTTTTTAACGCGTTTTTGAGAATGAATATTCGAGTTGGAAAAGAAGCAGACCTGCCACGCGCCCTGGAGTTGATCAAAGAGCTGGCAGCGTACGAACGCGCCCTGCCCGAAGTCACCAACACGCTCGAGCAGATGCGCAAAGACGGATTCGGCCCTCAGCCGAGCTACGCATTTTTTGTAGCCGAGGCGGACGGGCTCATCGTGGGCCTGTCACTCTACTATTACCGCTACTCTACATGGAAAGGTAAGCGGCTTTATCTGGAAGACATCATTGTGACGGAGGCCTGTCGCGGCAAAGGGGTGGGTAAAGCGTTATTTGACCGCACCATGGAGCAGGTGATACGCGATGGCTGTACGGGCATGATGTGGCAGGTGTTGGACTGGAATGAGCCATCCATTAAATTTTACGAGCGATACGGCACCCGCTTCGACAAGGAGTGGATCAACTGCCACCTGGAAGCTCCGCAGATACAGGCATTGCTATCAGCCAGGGGTTAGAGGGCCTCCAGCAAGGTGCGGAAAGCTATATGTTTGTCCTTAAATCGCTGCTGGAGTTCCAGGTTGAGCATGGGTGCCTTTTCGTCCAGGTACGTAACGATTTCTTCGATGGAGACCGCCCGGTATTGGACGCAGTAAGACGCGCTTTGGGGGTCATCGTGCGTGACAATTCGGAAAAACTGGAAATCGAGGAAGTGGCCGGTTTGCATCACCTGGGGAATGTGCGTTTGGCGCATCCAGTCGAGCCATTCCGCCTCGGCTTCCTTGTCGATTCCCACGGTTTCATTAAAAATGAACATGGACGAAAGGTAGAGGCAAAAAACCAGCCGTAACAAATCGGTAACGATGTTTTTCGGGTCAAATTAGTTACCTTCATCGCTCACTTAAACCCTTCCCCGATATGAGTTACTACAAAACGATCAACGGAAAAAAGATGGATGGCAACCTGCTGGACATGGCCGAAAAGGCCGTGAAAGGCGGGGGCGATGGGCGGATCTCCAAGGCTGACGCGCAAACGCTGCTGGATGCCGTGAAAGATGGTGGCAGCTATACCGACATTGAAAAAGACACCATGGAATACATCCGTCAAAACTTTAAGTGGACAGACGGGGCCGATGAGTGGTTTCGTTCCCAAATAGCCAGTTGGGCTTCTACCAAGTAACGTAAGGCACTTGGCAATAGCTGATGGCTTTAGTTGTTGCCGTCCACATAGTCTTGCAGATAACGGAAGTACTCGGTGAGCGCTCCGTTTTCTGCCAGCGTGGCACGCGCGATGAGGCCGTCCGGATCATTGCCCAACAGCGGGCGCAGTACACGATCAATCAAATCGCGACCGAATTCTTCGGAGGCGCTCCTCGGCAGCTCGCACGGCAAATTGTCAATGGACATGACTGTCACGTAGTCTTCCCCTTGGAAGACAGGGTGTACCCGATCGGTGGCCGCGTGGTAGTCGTATAGCGGATCGCTGATGGTGGTGGCTTTTTTGGTGCTGGGAATGGAGCCTCCGATGTCACAGGTAATATCCGCAATTACCTTGATGGCAAATGCGGGATTTAACATGTCTTCGCGCGTAAACAGAACGGGGGCGGCAGGATTCCAATAGGCACCGGCCAACAGCAAATCGGTTTTGAGGGCAAACGGCAAAAACGTACAGACGTAGCGGCCGGGATGTTTGTGAAATTCCTCGCGGTTGAAATGGCCTCCTTCTTTGCGCACGTGGTAGTCGGCACTACCCAACTGCACGTACACTGGCTCGTCAAACGTTTTGCTTAAATAATCAGCCGGGCTCACTTTGCGAATACCCGCAGTATCCAGCGTTTCCATGGCGCCTTTGGCCACGCGCCCGCTGCCTGTTAAAACAATCTTGATGGCGGGCAGGTTTATTTTCCGAAGTTCCAGCTTAAGGTCGTTGACATCAAAACAGGCAAAAGCCCTTCGCATGTCAAACAGAGCGTATCGTTTACCATAGGCCCACAGGCCGTTATAAGCGCCCACCATGCCGGCAAAACGCCCAAACGCTACGATGCGATTGCCCTGTTTATCTTTGAGCGCTTCGTAATCCACCAACCGAATGTTCTTTTGGAGTACCGCCTGTAGCAACTGCCGGTTGTGCGGTTGCTTTTTGATGGTATGCGAAAAAAACAGGTAGGTTTTATTGGGTACAAGGTCTGCGATAGGCACTTCTTTGATGCCCATGAGAATGTCGCAGTCGGCCACCTCGTCCTGAATTCGAATGTCAAGGGCCTGGTATTCGTGGTCTCGGAAGCAGCGCACGTCACTTTTTTGGCAGACTACGCGTGCCTGCGGAAAGCGCTGTTCGATCTCTTCGGTTTGCAAGGGTGTAAAAGGTACCCGCTTATCGGGTGGTACTTTTCCTTCGCGTATGAGGGCAATGCGGGTCACGCCTTTTTATGCAAACAAGGTAGGTTTTTTGTGCGAAAAACAACCCGATTCGCTGCACATTGTATCGGACAAGCGAACGCGTACGAGGCTTTATTTTTTCTTTTTGTCTGCACCCTTTTGTTTTTTAAGTCGTAAGGTTTCTTCGCGCTCAAGCAGTTTTTTATCATCCACGTTTTTGTCCAAAAAGGCATTGATCTTCTCAATGTTCATGCTGGATTTGATCTCGCCAAACGAGTCCACGGTGAGTTCCAGTCCGCTCAAGTCTTTGTGTACGCGCGGTTTGCGCCTGGACGTTGCCGGTTTTTCTTTTTTTGCCATCAGGTTTTGACTTTTAGTGTTTTTAATGCGTGCTCCAGGCGTGCGGCTACGCCCTGGCGGCCGATGATTTCCATGGAGATCATCAAGTCAGGTCCTGTGCCCTTGCCGGTGACGGCCAAGCGAAGGGCTTGCAGGATTTTACCGGTGCCGATGTTTAGTGCCTGGGTCGTTTTTTCCAGGAGGTCTTTGGCCGAGTTGGCAGTCAGGTTGTCGTGGTTGGCGAGGGCCTCCTTGTATGCGCGGATCACCGCCACGGCTTCGGCATTCCATTTTTTGGCCGCCACAGCTTCGTCATAGGCGGTGGGGGCTAGAAACAAAAACATGCCCTCGGTCCACAAGTCGTGCGGAAACGTAATGCGATCCTGAAGGATGCTGACCGCGCGCACCACGTTCGCTTCAATAATGGGCAGGCCACGAGCCGCCAATTCGGTTATCAGAAAGGGGGCCAGCTCGGCTGCGGATTTATGTTTCAGGTATTGTTGGTTGAACCACTTGGCCTTTTGAATGTCGAAGCGCGCGCCCGCTTTGCCGATGCGCTCCAGGCGAAAAGTACGGATCAGCTCGTCCATCGAAAAAAGTTCTTGTTCGGTGCCAGGGTTCCAACCTAAAAACGCCAGGAAATTCACGAGCGCTTCCGGCAAATAGCCGCTTTCGCGAAAGCCCTTTGCTGATTCGTTTGTGTGAGGATCGGTCCAATCCAATGGGAAAATCGGGAACCCCATTTGATCGGCATCGCGCTTGCTGAGTTTGCCATGTCCGTCCGGCTTCAGCAAGAGTGGCAGGTGTGCAAACTGCGGCATGGTGTCGGCCCATCCGAGGAAGCGGTAAAGCAACACGTGCAGCGGTGCCGAGGGTAACCACTCTTCGCCCCTGATAACATGCGAGATTTTCATCAGGTGATCATCCACCACGTTGGCCAGGTGATAGGTAGGCATGCCATCGGATTTCATCAGGACTTTGTCGTCTATCTGCGAGGAGTGCACCTGCACATCGCCCCGGATCAAGTCATGGAGATGGATTGTTTCATCAGTCGGCACGTTCAAGCGGATGACGTAGTCGTCACCTCGCTGCAAGCGCAGCGCGGTTTCGGCCGGTGTCAGCGTCAGCGAATTGACCATTTCCATCCGCGTCTGGCTGCCATATTGTAAAGAAGAACTGCCCGCAGCTTTCAGTCGCTCGCGCATGGCATCCAACGCCTCTTCGGTATCAAACGCATAGTAGGCATGCCCCTGGCTTACCAGTTTTTTAGCGAATTGCGTGTAGAGCGCTTTGCGCTCGGATTGCCGGTAGGGGGCATGCGGACCGCCTATTCCCACGCCTTCATCAATCTGTATGCCGGCCCATGCCAGCGATTCAAGGATATACTCTTCGGCCCCAGGCACATAACGTGTCTGGTCTGTGTCTTCGATACGCAAAATGAACGTGCCCCCCGTTTGGCGGGCCAACAGGAAATTGTACAATGCCGTGCGCACCCCACCGATGTGAAGCGCCCCGGTGGGACTGGGCGCAAAACGTACTCGTACCGGATTCATATCAACCAAAACCCAAAGGTACAAAATGCCGGGCCATACGGCCGCCTTAGCTTTTCATTTGCCGCACCCTCCGGGGCCCATACCACAGCCAAAAACCGGTGAGCGAGAGCGCCAGCAGGCCCCAGCCGAGGTAATTGGTGTACACGAGCTTGAAGCTATCGCTGATGAGCGATCCATCGTGCAGATGTTCGATCCAATCGGAATGCCGTTTAGCCACCGAGAGGGCCTTGCCGCGTTGGCCGTCCACCTGCACCTCCCAATGATTCTGATAGATCACTTTGATGATTCCTTTGTCCACGCGTACATCGAACTTCTCAAGTTCACTTCGCGCGATGTTGAGCGAGTCCATCGCATGGTTGGCGCATGTCATGACCCGATCAAAACTCACCCACGTGGCCAAGTCGGTCGAAGTGCCTTTTTGTGTGAAGGGTTGTAAGGTTTCGACATTCTTTTTCCAGCCAAGCAAAATGCCCGTGCCCGCGGTAATCAACAGAAACAGCACCAGGCTGATGCCGATCCAGCGGTGAAGAGTACGGAATTGCCGCAACGAGCGAATCAGGGAGGACAGTTTCATAAAAAGCAAAAAAACCGGATCGCGGTCTGACGATCCGGCTGTTGATTAGATTTTAGCACGCAAGGCAAAGATAAGATTTCTGCCGGGCGCGCTGATGCCCGAAGCGTAGGGCCGGTACCGCTTGTCAAAAATATTTTCAACGCCCACATCCACGGTCACGTGCGGCCCTACTGTATAGGAACCTTTTACGTTCCAGGTCGTCCACGCAGGCGCGTGCGGGTTGCCATTGCTGTCTTTGGCATAGAGGTGTGCATCGGCACGCTCGGTCAGCGCCAAGTCTTCGAAGCGCACGCGCCCCTGGTAATTCACGTAGGCTACTGCCCGCAGTTTTTTGCCTTGATAACTCACGGTTGTTGAGCCAAACGTGGGCGCGATGTGCGTAGGCTGATACACGTTGTTGGTAAGCGGGTCGCGTTCCTCACCATCCTGAATGTTGAGGCTGGACTCCACCCGCACCCGCGAACTGACTTCATATCGTGCGCTGAGCTGTGCGCCCATCACCTTTACGCGATTGATGTTTTGAAGCGCAAGTACCTGACTCCACCGCCCATCATAGTCGATCGAGTCTTCTCCATTGAACAGAAATGCACTCCGTACGATGGCGTCATCCAGAAGGGTATAATACGTGGCAAAGTCAACGGATAGGCCCGCGGCAAGTTGTCCGGTAAAGCCGACCTCGGCGGTGTAGGCGGTTTCCGGTGCAAGGCCCGGGTTAGGCACCACCACGCTGCCGGGCTGGGAGTCGAAGACGCGTCCGATGTCGTCTATGTTGGGTGCACGAAATCCGGACGATAAATTAAAATAGACTTTTAATACCTCTGTGGGATTGAATGTCACCCCTACGCTGCCGTTTGCGGCACCGGTGTTCACCGTGGTGCTCGTGAATGGAAACGGGAAAAAGGTGGTGTCAAATGGAGCGAACAAATGCACCTGTGTGTAGCGTACGCTGGCATTGACAGAGGTGTGCTCGTTGACGATATGGCGAACACTGGCATAGGCGGCCACCGAGCGCCAGTCTGACCCGTTGGGGTATCGGGTGGAGACAGGGCTGGTAACTTGCGTTGTGATGTCTTTGCGCTGAGCCGAGGACGCGACTGCGTTGGCCACGAATTCCGCCCCGTAAAAAAGCGAGGTTCGTTCGGAAAGCAGCTTGTCTGCGTCCAGGTTGAATGAGAACGCTTTTACGTTTTCAAACCGTTCGGTCAGCCGGTTGCGATTTGATCCGCTGAAGTTTCGCGTGTGCCGGCTTTCGCGATAGTCTTGAAAAGCTGCGGTCAGGCGGATGTGGTTGGAGACAGGGGTGAGGGCCGCGTGGTTGAGGGTAAGCACGTGCATCAACCAGGTTTGGGGACCATAGTACCATTCGGCATTGGCAAAAACTCCAGATGTGTTTTTTAAGATCAGGCGGTCATACCTCGGCACATCGGACGTTTTGGAGTAGTGAAACGCATAGGTCACATCCCAGGTCGCGTTAGGCTTGAACAGGACCTTGCCCATGCCATTCACCTGATCATAGCCGCTGTTAACTTGCACATCGGGATCGGGGTTGGCAACGGTGACATCGTCCGCACCTTGCCGCTCTTGATAATCGGGCCGCTGGTAGTCGGTGGGCCCTCGCGATCCCATCCGCAAGTCGTTATAGCGCGATCGGGTGATGCTTCCCATAAAGGCCACGTTTTTCATGCCGATGTTGAAATCCACATGGCCTGTATTTTCCTGATTGGCGGTAGCGTAGCGAGCCAGGGCACTACCGGAAAAGCGAACACCACCGGGGGCGAGCACGGGGCGAAGGGTGTGAAAGTCCATCACCCCTCCAATGGCATCGCTACCATAGATCACCGATCCAGGTCCAAAAATTACCTCCGTCTCTCGAATCGCATTCGCGTCCAAGGAGATAACGTTTTGCACGTTGCCACCCCGAAAAATGGCGTTGTTCATGCGCACGCCATCGACCACCAGCAACACGCGGTTGGTGGCAAACCCCCGGATGATCGGGCTGCCACCTCCCAGTTGGCTTTTCTGAATGAACACCTGATTGGAAAGCCCCAACAGGTCAGCCGCAGTTTGCGGATTTTGCAAACGGATGAGGGAACTGTTCACCGTGGCGATGCGGGCCGACACTTCGCGCAGGTTTTGTTCCCATTTGTGGGCGGATACTACCACTTCGTCCAGATACGAAGCGGTTAGCGTATCGCCTTCGGTGCTTTGGGCCTGGCTTGTCAATGACAAACATAGCCACAAGGCACCCATGGATAAATGCTTCATGGTGTACGTTGATTAGGGGCATCTGTGAAAACCGTGTTGTTGATGAACACAACCCACCGTGGCCGGTCCGTCACCCTTCCCGAAGGCGGAAGAATACAGAGATTTTTTAGAGATACCCTTGGTAAAAAGAATAGGAGGGGTGGCGGCTCCGTGCTGCGCACCCCGGATGGATTCTTTATGCCTCGGGCGGGGGAGTATCTTGTACTGTGGAAAAAAGAGAAAGCCGACTGTCAAAGAAGAATCTATGTACGAGTACTTCATACCCCCTTGTATACAGGCCCATCAGGGCAGCCGGCACATAATGAAGCGATAGCAGTTTGCCCAGTTGCGCAGGCAAAGGACTGTCATCTGCAGCCGCGCGCTTGAGAATTTCGTGAATAAAGGCCATCAGGTTGTCTTCGGCTTTGTCATGCTCGGCATAAACGATCACGCGCCCGCCCATGCGCTCCAGGCGCCCGATGTCATACATTTTACCGTTGACTTTTATTTCCCGTTCATTCACACGTACCTGACGGTATTCCGGTTCAGAAAGTTCGATGCGCTCCAATAACTCGATGGGTTTTTGCCTTAACAACACCCGGCTCTGCGCATGCAAATACGCTAGCCGGCCTGCCAAAAAAAGGTAGAAACCGGCTATCTGCACCGACAGCAAGATGGTAAGCGCCAGGGCAAAAACTCTCCTCATGGTCGGGCCAAGGTAAGGGAAAAGTAAACAATCAAAAATGGGAAAGTGATGGCCGTTCTACAGGCGAATGTATATCTTCCGTTTGTCCATCCACCAGCCCACGGCCCAGCAGATAAACATGATCAGTGCGCCAAATACGCCCGAGCCATGGTAGGTACCGAGCCATGAAGCTACCAGATTTTGAAAACACCACACGTACAGCGATTGATCTCCCACGCGGATGACCAGCAGCAGCTTTACCACCAGGCCGCTCAGCACGTAGATCGCCAACGTATTCTTGCCAAAGACCTCAAAAAAGTATGTCCACCGGATTTGCTTGAGGTGATCGATTATATAACTCAGTAACGCCAACGTCCACAGCCCGATGCCCACCGTCAGCAACACATAGCTGCTGGTCCACAATTTTTTATTGAAGGGGAAGACAAGGTCCCACGCAAAAGCGGCAATCAACAACAGTCCACCGATCAGCACGGTTTGCAGCAGACACTCCACTGAAAAAGACTTTTTTACCAGCCAGGAAACTACCCAATACCCCGCCAATACGTTGACGATGGCCGGCAACGTGCTGAGTAATCCTTCGGGGTCAAACGGAATTCCCTCCCCTTTGTACAGATGCGATTCGCCCACCAGCCAGCGATCCAATTTGGCCACGGCATTTCCCTCCAAGGTCAGATCGCCAAACGCCAGTAGTAACGCCCAATATCCCAGCAGAGCCCCCGCGGCCAACCACCGCACGGCCACGGGTTTTAAGAACAAGACGGTCAGTGCCGTTACGCCATACGCCAACGCGATGCGCTGCAGCACGCCAAACATGCGAACATTTTCGAGCGCCTTGAACGTCAGTTCACCGGTTTCACTATACCGCACAAACGGAAACCATCCCAACAGTACTCCGATGAGAAAAATGCCGGCCGTGCGCTTCACAATCTTTTTCACAGCCAGGTTGACGCCCAGCGCCTGATACTTGGGCAACGTGAGCGCCAGGGAATTACCCACCACAAACAAAAACGTGGGGAAAACCAGATCCGTCAGGGTGAAGCCATGCCACGAAGCGTGCAACAGCGGTGAGTAGGCCAGGGCGTGACTCCCCAGCGAATTGACCACAATCATGAGGGCCACATCCAAGCCCCGAAGGACATCAATGGACAGATAGCGCGCAGGAATTTGCATAAGCAGAAATAAGGCCGTTGAAAGGTACAGATTAAACATTTACTTTGCATGCAATGCCGTCTATTCAACTCATTCGTCCGCAGGCGCCATTTAACAATGTCCTTCCACATGACGTAACGACACTCTTTGACGGGCTTTGGAGGCAGGGACGCGAAAAGTCTGAAGTGCGCTGGCAGGAGCGAGACAGGATCCCGAAACTATCGGGACGGATAGCCCGGGCCGCGGGCATTGCCATGATCTTAGTGCTCAGGCTTTATTCATTCCATCAGTACCTCATTCCTTAGGCCTGGTAGCATACAGCAATGGATTGTTCAACATCCGCTCAACAGCATTTCTTATGTGAACAGCTTTGTTTCCAATTTCAAATTTCTTTGCATGTTTTGTTGCCTTGATGAAAGGGATACTCAATCCAGTTCTACAGGAAGTTGTTCTACTATGAACTATTGATGATTTATCAGAACGTCTCTGTTCGATTTGTTGAAAAAATGACGAATTTATGGTAGATGTATTGGTAACTTTTCACATATAGCGGTTGCTGTACGATAACAACCTCGCCAGCTTCACTAACTTTATTCCATCGAATTGCATGGCGGCTACCAAGCCATGCATAGCCAGCAACCTTCTGTCGATCGATGTTGCATCGCGGCTACAAAACCGATCAATGGCGACTTTCGCCTGCTGGAAACCTTCCGCTTCCAGGGTCGCCAGAATGGATATGGTGTTTTCCTCCGGAGTGATGCCCCGCTTTTTGGGCACGTAACCCATCTGTTCGATGACCGACTCGGCTACCGTCCAGGTCGACCATGGATTTTGCCCCGTTACCAGGTTTCCATCCTTGCTCACTTTGTTCAGGTATAGAAAACCCTCGTTAAAGCGTGCGCCCTTTTCAATGAGTTTGTCCTGCAACAAAAAAGGAAATATTTCGGCAGCATCCGGAATCAGCAAAAGCTCTTCTCTGTTGGTAAAACTGCTGACTTGGCGATTCGCCAATAACAATTCACCGTCACTTAGCCTAACGTTAACAAGAGCTGCAGGGCCATGGCATACTGCGCTCACTATTTTACCCGACTCATAATATTCTCGGACAAGCGCTTGAATGTATTCATTGTCTGGAAAATCGTACATAGTGCCTTTGCCACCCACAAAATACACCGCTAGATAAGCCGCGGGGTCCACGTCTTTCATCGCGATGGTCTGCTTCACCTTTGCTTGCGCGATCGTGTCATTCAAAAAAGCGAAATCATATCCGGTCATGTCATCACCATCGATAACCACAGGCGGTGCGCCACCCAGCGGACTGGCCACTTCTACTTCAAAACCATTGGCCTGAAATACATAATAGGCGCGCGACAATTCGGTTAATTCATATCCCGTGCTTTTGCCGCTGTTGCCCATTTGGCCGGTGCTGGTAACCACCGCCAATATTTTGCCACGGTACGGAACGATATTATCTGCGAGATAGGGGAGATCAGCAGGCGTAGTCGCCTTGATGTCCCTATCCGATTCGGGTACTGAAGGAATCAAGCTGATGAACCATACCCCGAACAAGACGATGGATACAACCAATACCGCCACTGCGATTAGTGACCACTTCATGATTTTTCTTTTGCCAGACATAACTGTATTTTTTTGGCAAAAGTGGGGTGGTGTCGTGTCAAAGGCTTCTCAAATGATCATTTCGAAAGAGAAAAAGATCATTTAAACAGTTGCTGGCGGTAGGCTTGGGGTGTTTCGCCCGTTTGCTTTTTGAAAGCCGTGTTGAAGCTGGAAAGGCTGTTGAACCCGGCCTCGTAGGCGATGGCAGCGATGGTCCGGTTTTTGAATGCTTCCAGGTGAAGCAGGCGTTTTGATTCCTCAATACGGAACGCATTTATAAAACCATTGAAGTTCTTACCACTTTTTTGATTGATCACCTGCGATAGCGCCTGTGGGCTTACGTGCAGCGATTCACTCAACGATTTCAGGGTAAGGTCGGTGTTTTGGAATTGCTTTTCTTCCACCATGAGTTTTAACACTTTGGCATAGATCTGTTCGCTTTGTTCCTCCGAGACGGGGGTAGTTCTGTATTTGACATGGTCAATCCTGGAAAGGTACCCCCGGCTGATGACGATGAAAGTGACAACATAAGCTACCATAGAATAGAGGATAGGTCCAACCACGTAGGGAACCACATCGTCAAGCAGATTGAGTACGTAGGCCACCCAAATCATAAGAAGGCCGTAAAAGAACAGGCGTAGTAAAACGAAGGTATCCGTGCTCAGGCCAGCAGCTTTTTGTTGGAGGACGTACCGGTAACTCACCAACAGGTAGACCAGCAAATGGAGGTAGTAGACAATAAAAAGTGTTACGAAGAAGCCGAGCGGCAACGTGGTTGTGTGGCGCTCCTCTAAGAGCAAGCCAATGCCAAAGCCGATGACCGCTGGGATAAAATGCAGAGCGTGCCGGGTCGTCAGCCGGAATGATTTACGTATACAGGAGAGGATGAAGAAGTAATACAGCGGCCCAATGGCCATGACGGTGCCGAGTCCTGTAAAGATGATTTTGATGTCAATGCGGTCGGTAAATGCCAGGAACACCGATTTCCCCACCCGGAGGGACAGCACCAGGAGCAGCGCACTAAGCAATTGGTTGGAGAGCGCATTCCCTTTCCGGTAAAACCAGAGAAATACAGCCAGTAGTAACCCGTGGATAACCCCCAGTCCACTAATGACCACCAACATGATATCCGCTGCGCGCATCAGGTGCAAAATAATTCAAACATGGCTACAATTCTCGAATTCACGCTCGATCAACAAAGTAAAATTTTCTCGGGATATAGCAGTGTATCGCTCTGAATGGGGCCCAAAATGTGTCAGTGATTGCGAGAAACTATTTTATCAAGAAGACTTCGTAGGTCACCAGGCCATCTTGAAAGCTCCCTTTGCCCACCGCAATAACATAATTCAGCCATTCATATTTCTTTGAGGAGGTTTGAAACGTTGGGGTAATTCGCCAGTATGTAGTCTTATCCGCGCTGGTATGAACAATACCCTGATAGGTGCATGCAATGAGTTGACCATCTTCGGTTTCGAGAACCAATCGTACATCTAATCTATTCGTAGTTTCATCAACCTTCATTAGCCAATCCTCCCCAACTGCTTTTACTATTCCTCTCATTTCGGGGCCTTCAAAAGTTCCTCCCTTAACTGGGTATACAATTCGTGATCCATAAGGTGATTTGCCAGTTTCAATCGGTTTATCAAGGGAAAGCTTGATTTTGTAAAGAAATTCTGACTCTAATTTTTGAGCGAAAGTATCACTCGCAAATAGAAGTGTGACAAGCAATAAAATACGTGTCATGTTTTTTGAGTCCTGCATATCATTTATATATTTAAAGGTTAGGGAAACATTTACTGTTATTCGAATTATTTCAGTATCTTGTTGCTAATATTTGTGCTTACACTCTGTTACAACCGAATGTATCTATTTCGGTGGTTTGCTATTTGCGTGTAGACTTTGGTGAAAGTGCGAAAATGCAAGTAACACTTCTTCAGGCGCCTCCAATTGTGGCCAGTGACCAATAGCCTCCGGCAACAAAATGACTTGATGATTCGGAATCAACTCTTTATATCGATTGGCCATGTGAATGCCGGAGTTGGGATCAGCAGGCCCATTGATGAATATCATCGGTACTTTTGTTTGTTGCATAGCGGCAATCCATCGTAATTGGTGGGGTTCTTTATCAAAAATTAACCGCCCAATTTTCCAAGCTAGTAACTTACCCTTGTTGTAATTGAGTATCTCCCAGAAATCTTGCAATAACTCAGCAGAAGGTTTTGTCGCAGCACCAAACACTTGTGCTGTTGCCCGGCTTACACTATTTTTCGACATCAATCGACTGATTAACTTCCCAATTGGTGGGGGTGTTTGAGAAAGTAGTTTTTGAATAAGCCTCGGTTTGTAAACATCAGTAAAGAGACCCCCATTTAGAAATGCAATAGAAAGGATTTCAAGTGAATTACTACCCGATTGTTGGCGAGCCAGTAATTCCTGAACTACGCTGTTGCCCAGATCGTGCGATAAGATATGCACTTTGCTTACGCCCAGGTGGTGCAATAAGTCACTAAAAAAATTTGCATGATCCTCAAAGCTGTAATCATAGTTACTCGGCTTGTCAGAGAAACCCATCCCCAACATGTCCGGGGCGATTACCTGAAACATTGAAGTAAGGGGCGGCCAAATTTCTTTGAAGTCATATGAATTATACGGATATCCGTGGCAAATTAATAATCCCTGGCCACTACCTTCCATGCGGTAGAATACTGCATGGCCTCGATGCCGGTAGTACTGACCTTTTGATTTCCATTCTATTAATTGTTGACTCATAACATTGATTGATTGCCTAGAGGGAGTAGGAGATAGTCGGTATCATCATTTCTCCCAGCGATCCGGCAGTGGCTGAGGAAGATTTAACTTCCTTGCCCTCCACGAATATTTTGATCACCGCTGCTTGCCCGGGTGATCCTATAGTTGAACTCTGAGCTCCAACTCCGATTGCCATTGTCGATGAAGGGTATTCAACCTCAGCAGACCAGCCTACTGTGACATTGTTCTCCGCCCAGTTTCCACCTCCAGGGGATGTGTAGACCACTATAAAAGTACCACTGAAATTACCGGATATTTCATACTTGACCTTTCGGGAATTATTCACTACGGGCTCATTGCCTAGTAAACAGCCACTGAGTGTCAATGTGAAAGCTGCCACAGCAAAAGTTAGTGCCCGCTTGCAATACATGATTGGAAAAAAGTAGTAGTTTTTCATGGTTGGGAAAAGTCTAATTTAACGCTAACGCAAGGCTTTATCGCGGGTTATTCCCTCCTAAAGTTTTCAGTCGGGTTTCGCAAGGTAGCCTTTAGTACCTGATAGCTGAACGTGCCCAACGCCAGCAACATTGCTGCTGAGCCACTCACTAGATAGATAGTTATCCCCAGAGTAGCCC
The DNA here is from genome assembly GCA_964524935.1 of uncultured Ohtaekwangia sp. Classification (GTDB taxonomy): domain Bacteria; phylum Bacteroidota; class Bacteroidia; order Cytophagales; family Cyclobacteriaceae; genus ELB16-189. Next base: position 376,453 of record CAZGFJ010000002.1, on the reverse strand, counting down.
GGTAAGCAAATGGAGGTGAGCGCCAAAAACCAAGCTGACAGTGGTAGTAACCCTTTGCATTTTATCGCGAGATATTCCTCGCAGCGAGAGGAGAAAGCAATTTCTAGGCATGAGTTGAAGTTATTTTACGTTTTACATTTTTGTAAATTTCAATCGATCTTTTATCGTCACTTAGTGAACGAAACGCACCTGTGTTGACTTATTGGCTATTTTTGAATCCATGATGCCAGAATTCCATATTCACGGTAGTCGCGACAAGTTTTCGATTGACTTGCTTGCTGCATTACATAAAATTGGCAAGCCTCGGCACGTGCAGCGGTTGGAGTCTGTCATGACGCCTGATACTACTAATGATTTCTTTTTTTATATCACAAAAGGCATTTTTAAAACCGTTTGCCGACTCAATGACCGCGAATTTATTCTTGGCTTTACATTCCCCGGTGATGTTGACGCAGACCCTGCCTCGCTTCTTGGCGCAAGCCGCACTGATTTTTCTATTGTGGCTGTAGCTAGTGCTGAGATTACCGTGTGCCGCTGGCATGATCTTGAACAGGAAATGAAGAAGGAAAGATACCTCGCCACTGTGAATTTCTTTCTTGCTCGCTATGTGACTGTGCTGCAAAGCCGGTTGATCGATTCCCTGGCTACTACGGCTGAAGATCGCTATAGAGATTTGGTAAATACTCATGCCAAGCACTTGAACGAGATACCTGTCTCTGATATGGCAGGTTATTTGGGCATCACCAAGCAGAGCCTTAGCCGAATACGCAACAGGCGGCTTTAGCGAATAGACGGAATTAAGAGCGACCAACATGAAATACTTTTTACAAGGAAGTACTTTATGTTGGTCTGACAGGTTACCATATGGTAACTTTTAGTTGGTTCGATTTAGTCCGTTGAGATCGTTCTTAGCTTTTTTTAGTGGCTTTAAAGATTCCATTTGGCTGCACTGAGGTAAAGCCTGTTACTTTGTCGTTTGTTTTGTGAAACGTGATGTTGTAACCTTGCTTTTCTTTTACGGTAAAAATGTCTTTTGACAGGGGAACAAATTCACTGTCTGCCTGGCCGGGCACTTTGGATATCAACTTTCCGTCTTTCAGCTCCAGCACAATGGTAATTTTATAATCGTCCAATACATATTGACCGACATATTGTATTAGATCGCTATCTGTTAACGATATGCCCTTACTGGTAAGGGTGAGCAGCCGCTGCTGTACTGCCTTGTCATCTTTTATTTGCAACGACTTCTTGTAATACTCTGTAGCTTTTGCGATGTCTCCTGTCGCGGCTAAATAATCTCCATAAGCAGTGTGAGCTTTGTTGCTTTGAGGGAAATTTTGCAGGTTTAAGATGAATAGTGACTTGGCTTTTGAAAGATGCTTCTTGCCCAGCGCATCGTAAGCAATGTAATTGATAAAGTCCTCCTCCGGAGCCACTGCATAACCCAATCCTTTTGATACCTTTTCATGGTGGCTTCTGAGTTTGGTAGTGATTAGGTCAGTGGTATCCTGAAAATCTTTTTCTGACAAATTTGACCGATAGAAATCAAAGACAAAGCGGAGACCATCATATTGAGTCAACAACGGAGCGGTATTGTGGTTCTCGTTCTCATAAAAATTTTGCTTGTATTGAATGCCTTTGTTTGGCTGTTTTTTGAGAAAATCTCCGAGCTTAAGAATTGAACGTATATGTTGACTGTCTTTGGACCTATCCCTAGCAACGTCCTTTAAGGTTGTGTTAGGAGGAAGGGAATTGGCAATTCCCACGAAAAGTTTTCTATCCGTAATTTTCTGGGTGGGCAGTTTTGACATCGCCTGATTTAAATATTGCTCATCGGCATACCACATGCTGGGATCAATAGCAATATACGCGTTGAACATCTCTGGCTTATTTGTAAGAATGTCAATTGCCAATAATCCCCCTGAAGAATGCCCAATCAATAATTTATAAGGTGCGGTTCTATACTTCGCATCGATATATTGAAATAGCTCCTTTTCCAAAAATGTGATAAAAGGTGTTGTTGAATTTACCGCTGGGGTTAAATCCCTGTATCTGTTGGTATTTTCAATACCAACTATAATCATTTCCGGAAGAATAGAGTTGAGATTTGCCTGACTTAGTTGCTGCACCAAGCCTACGGTTGAATAGAATTGCGATTCACCATCTAACAGATATAATACAGGATATCGTTTTTCTGCATTCTTTTGGAAAGATGTTTGGTCTGGTACGTACACCCATAGTCTTCTGTCTTCATTTAGCGTCTTAGAGAAGAACGTTACCTTTTCTCCGATGGAAATCGATTCAGCATCTTTTTGTGCTACAACAAATTGATTCCAAATCAATAAGAGTATTGACAAAACAAGAGGTTGTTTCATGATGGTTTACTCGTTGATTTTTCTACGTATTCTAATAGGTCGCCAGGCTGGCAATTCAGCGCACCGCAAATGGCCTCCAGTGTGCTGAACCGTATAGCCTTTGCCTTTCCTGTTTTTAAGATTGATAGGTTTGAAAGAGTTATATCTACTTTTTCGGATAGCTCATTGAGCGACATTTTTCGCTTGGCCATCATCACATCAACATTTACAATGATTGGCATGGCTTAAACAGTTAAATCGCTTTCATTTTGCAGTTCAATTCCCTTTTTAAAGATTAAAGCAATGACAAAAAGTATTGCCGACATCATCAAATAAGCCAGATAGTCATTCCAGTAGCGTTCAATAATTCCGATTTCATAGCCTTGGTCAACTAACTTCTCAGCAATTTTTTGAGAAATCAGGCTGATGACTCCTATTGAGAATGCGTAGTAGGTCATCTTTAAGATAAATTGGTGCACATCGTTACTGAAAGGCTTCACTAAATTCAGTTTTTTGCAGATTCGAATAACGGTGTAGAATACCAGGACCTTCATGACCGAAAGTCCGATGATGATTGTAAACAGAAGGGTGTAGATTGAAATACTCTTCTTATAGAGTTCGGATAGATTAAGACCCAGGTGAAGATTTTCTGTAGCTATGGGTCTAAACAGACTGTAGAAGTAATTGAATAATAGGGCGCCCGTTTGGACACAAAAGCCTGCGAAAATGAACCAACATACGGTTTGAATGGCTTTCCAGATAAAATCATTACGTTTTGTCATAGTCTATTGAATTGTGATGCAATACTAAACAAATTTATTGATAAACAATAAATATTTAATCTAAAATGATATTAATTAATTGCTTATCATTTCTGGTGGAGCAGCAGACCAGAACGCTATCGGGTTGAAAAACAAGTACTTATTAACTCAGTATGCCTGCAATCATGCAAGTGAGTGGCTATTTTGGGACACTGCGCAAGAACAAACGACTTCAAAGGAATCGACTATAAGCGCATGGCTGAAAAAATAGTTGACTTAAAAAATGCAGACTTAGCATTAAGGGAGAAGCTAATTCAAAGCGGACAACTTAGTAATGGGTATAACGAAGAAATGAAAGAGTTGCATAACAGAAATGCAATAGTATTAAGTGACATAATAGACATAATCGGCTACCCGACAATAGACAAAGTTGGTAAAGAAGCAGACGAAGCTACTTGGTTGATAATACAACATTCTATTGAGCAACCTGATTTTATGAGGAAATGTGCAAAACTGTTGGAGAAGGCTGTGAGCGAAAACAATGCAGACCCGAAAAGTTTAGCGTATCTAACTGACCGAATAGCCGTTTTTGAAGGTAAGGAACAACTCTACGGAACTCAATTTGATTGGGATGAACAAGGAAATTTAAGCCCGAGTCCTTTTGACGACTTAAACAAAGTAAATAAAAGAAGAAAGTCAGTCGGACTTAACACACTTGAAGAGCAAACGAATATCATAAGGAAACAGGCAGAAAATGAAAATCAATTACCACCAACAAACCTTAAAAAAAGAAAGCAGGAAATAGAAGAATGGAACCACCGGTGAGGTCAAAAACGGATGCCGATGTTGATCAGGTAGCGGAACCCAAACGTGGTCTTGCGCAGTGAGCCGCTGTCGCGAAAGGTCGCCTCGTCCAGCACCAGGTTGTAGCCGGGTATCTGATCGGCCAGGTAGTCATTCAGCTCTTGGAAAAACACGCTTTTTTCGTCCGGGTCCAGATTGGTATTGAGGGAGGCTTTGACGGAATACGACCCCAACCCCGGACCGATCAAAATCAAATCCAGTGTAACCCTGTTGGCAAACACAAACTGGTAGCCCAACTCCACGCCCACCATGTGGATGCCCAGGTCCAGATCAGTAGTTACCTCACCATTAAAATTGGTTGAAATAAATGACCAACTGTTGCTGCGGGCGAACCGATTGTACGAATAGTAAGGCCCTACGTACACCCCCCTCGGGGCCTCGTGTTTGTTTTCGTTGCGCAGGTAAAAGCGGTACTCGGTGGAGAGGTGAAAACCGCGATCAGCCGAATTGTTGGTAAGCGACAATGAATCCGAAAGAATGCCCAAACCGAAAGCTGGAAGTGCCATCCGGCCAATGTTGAGCGAAAGGGTTTGGTGGCTGGATAGCTTTCGTTCGTATCCTACAACGACAGCTTTACCGCCAAACAGCAAGGGGTTGGTGATATTGAAGCGCACGGTATTTTTGCGATCTTCCGGTTGCGCGTCTACTTTCCCCAAGACGCAAAAAAATAATACCAGCACAGTAACCTGTCGCGAAAGCAACGGTGGGCGTTCGTAACCAGATGTACAATGCGGATGCATGGGTTAATGGTTGCTAAAGAAATTTTCAAACAATACGATAAACACGCCCAGAAACGCGGCACTCACGCCCACCACAAACAGCGTCAGCGTGCGCTGATAGTACTTCACGGCCGTCTCTTCGGGTTGGTTGATGCGCAGTATTCGAAAGATGACCACGATGAGACACACGGTGCCGGTGATCATGCCCAGGCCGATGGTGATGTTATCGAACGTGCGGTAGTTAAATGGCCGCATCACCCAGGTGCTTCCCAGGTTCAAGATCAGCGCCAGCAACAGCGAGCTTGCTGTGACCATCGGCTGGCGATAGGGTTGAATCTTATCGTTCATGGTGCCGGATTACTTGCCTTTTTGCGCAGGCGGAAACTTGCTCAAAATCTTCTCGATGGCTGCTTCCAGTTTGCTTTGCTGCGTGGTTTTGTCCGTCACCGTGGAGGTCCCCTGGCCGATCCAAACCAGTTCCTGTTTTGAGGCATCTACCAGGCTGATCAAAAGCGTGCCCACGGTGTAGTCGGTTGTGTTGAGCTGCGTGGAACTAAAGCCCGTGCCCATGCGCCAACGCCTGCCATAAAAGCCGCTTACGTTGGTGCTGGTGGCGGTGGTCTGTTGCTTGGTCTCGGTTTTTATCCCCAGGTCGACCAGCAAGTCGGGGTTAGCCGATTCGGTCAGCCCTTTCGCCTGCAGGCTTTTACTGATTCCGTTCAAGATGCGTTTGTTCACCAGTTCGTTTACCGGAAGCGCTTTGGCTTCGGATGTAAAGCCATACGTTTTGTACTTGCTAAAGTCGGTGCCATGGTCATAGTCCATCGTTGTTTTGATAGACGAGCATGAAAAGGTAATAGAGCTGAGGGCAAACAGGAATAGTTTTAACGATTTCATATAAGGCTGGTTGGGTTGAATATGTACGTAAGTTAACATCTTTTGCAGTCTGGAGGCATGCGGTTCGTGTACTGCGAGTTGATCGTCAATCTGTGTGCTTATTTTTTAAACGCCTCCAACACAGCCGCTGCGCCCAACTTGGTGCCAAACGGTATGGCCGATAAGTCCACCCAGAAATCGGGGTTGTGGTTGGTGAAGGGATACAACTTCCCCTGGCTCAACGCCTTTTGAAAGAGGTCCGGATTGGCAACGCCCACATGAATAAAAGCGTAAGGCACTTTTGGATAGTCGCGCGTAAGTTGCTGGAAATCTTCGGAGCCCATCACAGGCGGTACAGCCAGGTTTTTAGTAGGGCCAAACGCTTTGGCCACGGTGGCGGTAAAAGGTTGCTCAGGTTGCCGCTCGGCTACCCGTACCAGCGCGGGCTCAATCTTTTTTACCAAGGCCATGTTATTGTCAAGCACGCCCACTTTTTGCTTGAAAGCGATGGTGGGGTACAACTCTTTGGGCAGGTTATTGGCCACGGCAATGCCTTCGTTGATTTGCTTGATGCGGTCCAGCATCAGCGTGCGGTCGGCCTCGCGATACCAGCGCAAATTCAATTTCAACTTTGCCGTTGCCGGAATCACGTTGTTGTCCAGCCCTGCCTGTACGGAGCCCACCGTCACGACAGCCGGGCGTTGGGGATCCATGTTGCGGCTGATGATGGTTTGATATTGAATGATGGCATTGGCCGCCATTACAATGGGATCTTTCGTATGCTCGGGCGTAGAGCCGTGGCCACCTATACCATGGAAGGTGATATCCAGTTGATCGGCACCGGCCATCCGTTCGCCCGGTTGATTGGAGTACAAGCCTACGCCCACCGGACCGGTGTGCATACCCAACATAAAGTCTGGCACCGGCACACCTTTTTTATACATTTCATCGGCCATTGCGTTGGCGCCAAAGCCGCTTTCTTCTGCGGGCTGGCCCACCATAATCAGCGTGCCTTTCCAGTTGTTTTTCATCACAACCATAATCTTGGCAACACCCAGCATCCAGGTGGTGTGTGCATCGTGGCCGCAGGCGTGCATCACCGGCACGTCCACGCCCTCTTCATTTTTCATGCGCTTTTTGCTGGCATAGGGCAGGTCAACGGCTTCTTCTACCGAGTTGCAATCCATATCGGCCCGAAATAATACGATAGGCCCATCGCCATTTTTTAAAATGCCCACCACACCCGTTACCCCGATTTTCTCCATCACCTCATAGCCATACGATTTCAACTCCTTGGCCACGATGCCGGCAGTGCGCACTTCCATAAAGGGCAGCTCGGGGTTGGCGTGTAAGTCTTTAAAAATCTCAATCAGGCGCGGGCCATCAGCATCGGCCAGCTTTTTCATTTGTTCCGTTACCGGATCGGTGTTGTTGCTTTTTTTCTGTGCTTCCACCATCATAAACGAAAGTGCAAGACACACAACAATAAGCTTCGTTTTCATAAAGGGTTGGGATTTTTTGTCAGAAGTACTCGTTCAAGTTAAGGAAAAAACCAGATGCTCCGTTTACGCCCCGGCCATAGTCGGCCCCGATGTTTACACGACTCTTTTCGCTGATCATGTAGCGAAATCCGGCACCGTAGCCGAGCTGCATGTAACTGAACAGGCTGATGTTGTTGGTGCGGCTGCTGGCCGATGTCATGTTGAGGAATAGCGCCCCACCGAGCTTTTCCTTCTCACGCTGCAGCGGAAAGCGCCACTCTACTTCAGTGTAGGCCAGTTCTTCTCCGCGAAAGCGACCTTGCGTGTAAGGCCGGGCCGAGCGACTGTAAAAATCCCAGCCCGTAGCCGGCAAAAGCATATAGGGCACGTGGCCGGAAGTAACGAATGAACCGTAGGCCCAAAAGGCGAGCAAGTTGCGCGGACGTGTTTTGCTCAGATGCACATAATCGCGATACTCTAACCACAGGTGTGTGGATGAGGCGGTGCTGCCCAAAAACTCAGGCTGTACCCGAAACGCCATTGATACAAGCCTTCCCGCGTAAGGGTTCGCCTGATTATCGCGACTGTCATATGCGGCATTGAGCGAAATGCCCGACAGCGCATAACGATCAAGGGGAAGATTTTTTGCCTGCTGATACGCATAGTGAAACGTTTCTACAGGCGGCACAGCAGTCAAATTCAATTCATTATCTTCGATCTTGCCCATCACATCCAGATGATAGCCAACCCCGTAAAAGAAACGCGAATCGCTGTGCCGCTTCATCACCACCTGGTGCAACCGAAAGTGATTGAAGCCAAGCATTTCCGAGCGATCCGGCCCATCCAGAATTCCGTCTGACACTTTGCTGTCGCTGGCTACTTTCGTAGTGTTAAAGTTGTCGGGATTTGTGCTAAGGCCGTAGGTGGGCTGGCTATTGATGTTAAAGCGCACATCCGTGGTGAGTATCCAGCGGTCGCCCTCCAGAAAGGCGCTTCCGCGCACAGACGTAAACAGTTGCTTCTTGGCGGTATAGATAAACCCGCTGAGAAAACTCGACATGCTGGTGGTTTGCGGATCGCCACTAAACCACGTAGCTCCGGGCGCTACACCAAACATAAAGCCCGAAGTGGGGTTGGCGGCAATCACGGGCATGGGTACAATGCTCACCTTCTTTTCGGTTTTCGGTTGCTCGCTGGGCTGCCCCACAACTGTGACCGAAATCAAAAAGAAAGATTTTATGATAACGAGACGCATGGTGACATCTATTGGAGTTTTGTGAGTTGAACCACGGCAATGGTTGCTACCAGAAACACATTGTTGGTAACGGTATTGACATACAGCGATGCCTTGATGGGTACATGCAGGGGCTTTGCCGGAAACAGATCGCGTGAGTAAGATACCCCGAGATCCGTAAAGCCGGGTTTGGATGCGTACAACGTTTGCCCGTCAAAATCTGACCAACTGAACGAGCCGCCCACGTGCCACTCTACCTTCTGGCCCTCCCACTTTTTATACTGACTGACGGCAAAATATTGGGAGTACCGTTGCCTACCGCGAAGCAATTGAATACCGGCATCAATATCTTCTTGAACCGGCACGCGGTCGCGGCCGAACAGCAATGTAGACGAGGTGAGGGTAACATTTTTTGCCAGCTTTTTTTCGACAATCACATCAAGGATGGCGATGGACGTTTGCGGATTGAAGTCGAAGAAGCCGTTTGGATTTTTGATGTGGGTTACGCCCACGGTAAAGTTGTAGTACCACTGCGCCTGAATATTGAACGTGGGCTTGTAGTACATCAGGATTAAATCAGTCTCGGTGTAATTCTCTTTGGCCGGTGAGCCAGCACCAAAAGCAGATCCTCCGTAAAAACCCAACACGAAATTATGGTACTTAATACCGGCCTGTGTGGAGAGCACGGGCGTGCGCGATGGCAAAATGCCACGGAAAACGTTCATCGACTTGAACGCAAGAGACATGTCCCACGCCACGGCCTGGGCTTTCTGGTCCGTAACGATGCTGTCGCGCACGAGATCGTTTTGGTGCTGTCCAATAGCCTGCATCGCTACGCACACGAGGGCAAAAGTTGCAAATCGAAACAACCTTCTCATCACGGCACAAAAGTACCCTCCGCGTTACCAGCACGGAAAAAGAAGCTGCGCGACTGTGTCAAGAATTATAAATACTGACAAGAAACTGCGCTCATGCCTTTTTTTGTTCTACCGAGACCCCATTTTCTTCAACAGAAAGACGGTTACCAGAGAATCTGGAAGGAGGCTAACACTCCTTAGCCTGAAAGCACTACTCTACCTCCTGGTATGTTGCGGCAAAAAACTGCGAGGGTGTTTTGCCGGTGCTTTTTTTGAAAGCAGAAATAAAAGTCGCACGGGTGCTAAAGCCGGCTTCTGCCGCAATGGCCTCTAACGTCAAATTTTGCCAGTTCTTGTTTGTTTTGCTGTGCTGCACGATGTATTGCACGCGGTAATCATTGATCAATTCGTTAAAACGTTTTTCGTGATGGCGGTTGATCACAGCCGACACCAAATGCGGGGAGTAATCGAGTTCGGAGGCCAGATCGGCCAGCGCAAAGCCTTGCTTTAAAAAGGGCTGCTGATATGTAAGATAGAAGTCAATCTCATGCGCTATTTTTTCCATTCGCTCATCAGTAACACCGGTTCGCTTTAGCTCAGGCTGCGGCTGGGCGGCATGTTGAGTCACTCTTGTTGGCTCTGCGCTGCTGGTTGGTTCAGGAGATTTCTGTTCCCACTTGGGCAGCCCGTATAGCACCGAAGGGTAAAAAAACAAGGCAGCCAACACCAGTGCAAAGAAAATACACAACACAAAATAGTTGATGGTGTACAGTTGCCCGATGGGGACAAAAAAGCTGATCGTGATCAGCATGAAAGCGAGCGAAAAAGGCACGATCATGAACCAGTAGTAGAGCCGAATCCATTGAAACCATCGTTTAAACGGGCCGGTAACAACTGCCGGGTGTCGCTTTTTGAACTTGCGGACGCGGAGCCAGATGGCAACGCCATACCCAATGAGCGAAAGTGCCTGGATGATATTATGCTGCTGCGTGTTGAAAAATCCCTCGGCCTGCGTGTCACCATAAGTCGATGTGAAAACAAGACGCATACGTGCAGTTTTCTCTGCGGCCGTTTCCAAGTAGAAAGGTAGCATCTCAATCACCATCAGCACGAAAGGCAGAAAATGCCACCAGTCGCGGCTGGTGAGTTGCGTCTTATCGGCCAGCACAGACCGGACATAAAAAAAAGTGAATGGTCCGATGAGCAGGTACAGGGGCGTAATGGCACGGTACAGGTGCGGAACATAAAAGATCACCTGTAGGCGTACCAAAAAGTTATACAAGAAGAACAGGAAGAAGATCGAAATGCTAACTGCCAGGTAGCGGTTGGCTTTAAAATAGGTTTTGGGCTTTGTGACCAATACCAACAATACCAACGCGCTCAGAAAGATGACTGAGTAAGGGATAAGATAGTTGGCTGCCATAGAACATTTTTTTAATAAGCCAACCTACGATTAAGGGTTGTTTCGGTATTGTACTAAGTTTGTCACGTGAATACCGATGGTTTCGGGATTTGAAAGATAGTTAAAAACCTGCGGTTAAGCAATGCGATCTCGATGGATAAAAGAAGCAAAGCGTTAAGAAAGACGACAACGTATCTGTAACATGAGAAGTACCTTCGTTTCCGTTTTCAAGGCCCTCGCCATTCCGGTTTTGGCCTGGGGCGCTTTTTTTTTGAAACATTCGTTTCACTCCGGCCTGCTGCTACCGGTGGCCATGGTAGCCTTGGTGGCCGCAGTCATGAGTGCAGTTCATCATGCCGAAACGATCTCCCATCGCATCGGTGAGCCCTTCGGGGCTTTGGTGTTGGCCATCTCGGTCACCATTATTGAAGTATCCATCATTTTATCGTTTATGCTCACCGGCCAGGGCGACAGCACATTCTTGGCCCGCGACACGGTGTTTGCCGCAGTGATGATTATCCTTACCGGCATGACGGGGCTCACGTTGTTTATCGGGGGCCTTAAATTTCGCGAACAGGAGTTTTTATCAAACGGGGTGGTGTCGGTGCTCACCGTGCTGGTAGCCATCTCGGTCATCGTGCTCATTCTGCCCAACTATACACAGGCTATGGAAGGACCTTTTTATAGCCCTTCCCAACTGGTATTTATTGCGGTAGTGACGCTGCTGCTATACGGCAGTTTTTTGTTTGTCCAGAATTTCCGGCACCGGGCCGACTACGTGCAGCCGGAAGATTCAGCCGCCCAATCATCACGGCCCGATCGGAAGCAAACCTTGTTCAGCGCAGTATTGCTGCCCGTGCTGTTGCTGGGGGTGGTGCTGTTGGCGGAATCCATGGCTGCTGACCTGGATCATGCCATCGAAGCCGTGGGTGCACCCAGGGCCTTATCGGGGGTAGTCATTGCGTGCGTGGTGCTGTTGCCGGAGGGCATCTCGGCCGTAAAGGCTGCTGCCAACAATCAGCTTCAGAAAAGCTTGATTTTATCATTGGGTTCGGCCTTGGCCAGTATCAGTTTGACCATCCCGGCAGTATCCTTTTTCGCGGTCATTACCGGACGCCCGGTGGCATTTGGGATCGATGCCGAATCCACCGTACTATTCCTGTTGTCGTTGTTTGTGATTGTTTTATCGCTAAGTAAGGGCAAGACCAACATTTTGCAAGGTGTTGTGTTGCTGCTGCTTTTTGTCGTGTACCTGTTTCTGACCATCGTGCCTTAGTCCGGCCAACCGCCATGGCAAAAGATATTTCGTTCCCTGAAGGATCGGGGGTGACAACGTAAAAATGGCTATAAGCTCTTGAGGAATCGGTTGGCTACCGCCAGGTGATTGCTTAGTTTTTGCGCATCCATCTTTTTCACCAGGTTAACTACCATGCTCATACGCGGATTTTTGGCGAACACTTCACGATGTTCGTAGATATAGTTCCAATACAGGCCATCCCACACTTCGCACCAGGGGCCCTTGACATAGTCACTCATTTTTAACACATAGTTGCTGCCCGAGATGTAGGGTTTGGTGGTGATGAGCCCGCCATCGGCATATTGACTCATGCCATATACGTTGGGCACCATCACCCAGTCAAAGGCATCGATAAACAGCTCCATAAACCAGCGGTATACGTCATCGGGATCAAAGCCGCACAGGTGCATAAAGTTGCCAAGTATCATCAGCCGTTCGATGTGGTGACAATACCCGGTGGCCAATACTTTTTTGATGGTTTGGTCTACCGGGTCGATGCCCGTGGTACCCGAATAAAACGAGGCGGGAATTTTCCGAGTAAGCCTCCAATGGTTGTTTGTACGCAGGAATATTCCTTCCCGCTCATATATTCCGCGCATAAATTCGCGCCAGCCAATCACCTGGCGGATGAAGCCCTCCAGGCTGTTGAGCGGATATTTTTTGGTTTGATGATATTGGAGGGTTGTGTTCACGATCTGCTCAGGAGTGAGCAGGCCCGTGTTAAGCGCGGGCGTAAGCACCGAATGGAATAATATCTGTTCGTTGGCCACGATGGCATCTTCATAGTCGCCAAACAACGCCATGCGGTGTTCCAAAAAGTCTTCGAGTACCTTTTGTGCTTCAGCATGGGTGGTAGGGTAAGCGAAGCCTTCGCTCTGCCCGTAATGTTTTGAAAAATGGCGGTGGGTGTAGGCCGTGGCTTCCTCTACCCACGCATTGGGCTTGGGCTTGTAGACAGCCGGTACCGCCAGCCCCTTGGGCATCTTGAGTCTGTTCTCCGCATCAAAGCTCCACTTGCCGCCCACGGGCTCGCCTTTGGTCATCAGCACATTCATGCGTTTGCGTTGGGCAATGTAGAAAGACGCCATCAGGTACTTGCGCTTGGTGCCCAGCATCCGTTGGGTTTCATCCATGCCTGTCAAAAAGTATGGACTCACATGCCTAGTCAAAGCGATGCCGTGTGCCCGGCCATATCGCTTCAACCTGCGCTCTAACAAGTAGTCGGTAGTGTCAGCATAAGCTACTTCGGTCACCTTTCGTTTGGCAAGCTGGGCAAACAGTTTTTCAGTGCTGGCCTGTCCGTGATCGACATAGATCACTTCCCATCCTTTTTTTTCCAAAATGGCCGCGTAATACTTCATGGAAGCACGGTGCAGGATGATTTTTTGCCGGTGAAACGGGTATTGGGTGAAGTACAGCGGATCTTCCACCAAATAGACCGGCACCTTTTTCTGAAGCGCAGGGTGTTTTTCAAAAAGCTGATGCGGGAAAATAACGGTGGCGAGCATGAGAGGGAAACAGACGGCCCGCCTAAAAGTTTACCGCAAACAGTCTCAACCCGGTTTGTACTTTGACTCGCGGAAAACCTGTTCGGCATTTTTTGTTTCCATGAGTTGCGGCAGCGCCATCTCCGGATTTCGTTTCATATATGCCTTCACAATCTCCCAACCTACCCACGTGCCGATGCGGCCCGGGCACTGGTCGCCTACTTCATAGGTCTTCGGCCGCTCGCTGATGTAGCGTTGCTTGGTTCGTTGATCTGTCGCAAAGAGCACTTCGCGCTCCACCAGTTTTTTCCAGATCGTTACCCGATTGTATTGGGCATCGGCCACCTCTTGTGCGCTGTAGCCGATAAAAACGCTGTCCGGTGTGCAGGGCATCATGCGCTTGGCAAAGTAGTAGGCCTTGCCATACGTCACCATATCGGCCAGCATGGTTTTGTCGCCCATGTCGGTCTTGTTGATGCGACTGTCGATGCCATACAGCAGCATCACCGAAGGCACGATAAACTGTGGCTGATATCGTTTCTGCATATATTCATACAAATTGGGTTTGTATTTGGCCCCCGCGCCCTGGTAATAGTCGATGCCCACAATGATGAGCGAGTCGGTGACGATCAGGTCGGTTTCCAGGCCGCTGATCATGGTTTGCACGTTGGGCACCCGAAAGTCGGGATAGTAGTACTTCAGGTGCGCAAAGGCTTCGCGGAAGGCCTGCTCCAAATTCATCTGCGCAAACACTTTTTTGGTGTCCAGCCGCAAGGAGTCAAAAGCCGGATGCGAAAACCGTTGATACAATATATTCACAAACGTACTGTCGTCCGGGAAAGCCTCGCGCGCAAAGAACAAGTCGCGTACGCCTGCGTGCCGGGAGAGAAACCCGGCCAGTTGCGCTTTGGTGTGCAGCAGCGGCAGCGAATCTTCCAACGCCTCAAACGAAAAATCGATGTTGATGTCGGAGACATCCGGAGCAAAGGCACACGCCTCTTCGGCTTCGGGGCCGCAGCTCACCAGCAACCATGCCATCGCCAGGGTTGCCATGCCAGATGCCCACATACGCCACGGCAGCACCTTAGTCGATTTTTTTTTCATGACGGCAAAGGTAGCACACACCGATGAACCATCGGCCGGGGGAGGCTGTTTTTTGGGTTGCAGAATGTCAAAGAAAAATAAAACTTGCCAGCGCTATGAAGGTGACGGCCGATAACAAACTGAAAAAGCTGATCGTGGTGGGCGATCGTGTGCTCATCCGCCCGATGAAAGAATCAGAGCGCACAGACAGTGGCTTGTACCTGCCACCGGGCGTGCAAGAGAAAGAAAAAATTCAGCGCGGATATGTCATCAAAACGGGGCCGGGCTACCCCCTGCCCATGCCCGCAGACGAAGACGATCTGTGGAAAGGCAAAGAAGAACAAGTCAAATATTTGCCGCTGCAAGCACAGGAGGGTGACCTGGCCATTTTTTTGCAAAAGGGGGCCATTGAGGTGATGTACGAAAGCGAAAAGTATTTCATTGTTCCACAGGCATCGGTGTTGATGCTCGAACGCGAAGAGGACTTGTAGCATGGCTGGGCTGTCATTGGGAGCATTGCGCGTGGGGCACCGCTACCGGTTGGTGAATTTGGGCGAGATCCACGAATTTGAGATTGAGCGCAGCCTTGCCTCGGGCGATTTTTGGGTGAAAGACATTCATACATTGGAACGCTATCATCTCAAAGACCTCATCAAATTTGGAAAAGGAAAGGATTTTGAAATACGAGAGATGGAGTAGTCTTGAAAATGGCGATTTCCTACAAAATAGTACTTTTTTTGCTCTGTGCTGTACCAATCCAACAGGCGCATGCGCAAATAGACACCGTTTTTCTTGTCAAAGATAACACTACAGGCCAACGAGTTTTTATTGATGAACGCGAGGATTCACCTTGGCGGCACGACATAACAACAGAAGATGGCGACCACTTCTTTCCGGTCTATTTGTATAAGGAGTGTTTTTATCTCTACAAACCATGTGATTTTATTTTTCATTATTATTATCACTTCAGTCGCGATTCGTTTTGGGTCGAAAGAACGGAACCAATCAGGTATTCAATACTGTCAACAAAGGCAAAAAAGAATGGGCTAATGATTTTCAAAGTTAAAAGTGTTGAAATCCATGCCGGAATTTGGATGGTTATGAAGCAGAAAGGTATGCCGGGACTCTTTGAGTTTACATTCAAACGAGCGGATACAATTGTTGACAAACAACTAATGGCCAATCGCAAATTAGCGAATAAGCTTCCGATAATTGTCAATTTTTGCCCTGATGAGAAAGTGAGTGAGTTTGACTTTCAAAAACCTCACCGTTGAATTTTTGGAGCGATGCCGGCCGAACTCATAAAAATACACCCCCTAAACCCCGAGCTGCGTAAGATCAATCATGTGGTGGCGGTGGTCAATCGCGGAGGCATCATCATCTATCCGACTGACACAATCTATGGCATCGGCTGCGACCTCATGAACAGGCGTGCGGTGGAGCGGCTATGCAGGATCATGGACGTGAAACCCCAAAAGATGAACCTGTCGTTTATCTGCCATGACCTCAGTCATATCTCCGAATACGTCAAACGCCTTGATACACCCCAGTTCAAGGTTTTAAAGAAAGCACTGCCGGGGCCGTTTACTTTCATTTTTGAGTCCAGTACCCAAGTGCCCAAGATTTTGGACGTGAACAAAAAGACCGTGGGCATCCGCATCCCTGATCACGCCATTCCACGCGAAATCGTGCGCTGGATGGGGCATCCGCTCATCACCTCGTCTATCAAAGACGATGACGTCATCAAGGAATACACTACAGACCCCGAGGAAATTTATGAAGACTTTAAGCACCAGGTGGATGTGGTGGTGGATGGTGGCCCTGGGGGCAACGTGCCTTCCACGGTGGTGGACTTTACGGAGGGTGAGCCCGTCATCACCCGGCAGGGGCTGGGCGATTTCTCGCCATTTCAGTAGCTGCGCGGTGTTTCGGGGGTCTTGTACTTGGTAATGTCGTGGGCTACGCCCATGTAGTTGCCGTTGGGAAGAACAGAGTTGGCCCAACTGAGCCACTTGGTTTTGCCGGCCCGCGTGGTCACGCTGCTTTCCATTGAAACCAACTCCGGGGTGATGATGTTGGGATAGTTGAGAATGTGGTCACGGCTGATCCAACCTTTTGAAAGGTTGCCCGTTTGCCACCATCCGTTTTTTAGCAGCATCTTCGATTCATACCCTAACAGCCCTTCTGCCGAGGGGCTGATGAAAATGATTTCGCCCCGCCTGTTAGCTACGATGGACAACACCTGTAGCCTTTCCAGGTTGGCATACGAATGCTTCACGCTGGACACCAGCTTCAGCCGAACGATGATGACGATCGCAAAAACACCTATCGCGAAAAGCAATACCGCAAAAGAAACCGTGTTTTCCGGAGGAAGGGGCGTGCTCGCGAAAACCAGCAGGGAAGCCAACGCCACGATGGCTGACTGAACCCCATAGTAAGCGAGACTGTTGATAATGACCGTGCTGGCGCCAAGGGTAAGAATAAGAATGACCACCGCACTCTGGTCAAAGCGATTGACCAACGCAAAAGCAAGCACATAGCCCAACGTGAGCAGGTAGACAAAAAACGAGGAATATGAGATCAACAAAGATGAACCCAGTTTGAAAAACGTGGAGGCAAAAAACAAACACCCCAGGGCAATAATGCCCCAGCGAACGGCATCGAAGTCAACCAGATGGGGCAGGTAATAGTCGTACAAAAGCTTGGTTCCGGTAGCGCCCAACACAAATAAGGCAATGACGATCCGTACGGATCCGGCCGGTTGATCCAGGATGATCTGCGATATCACTTTTCTTTCTTTCATGAAATGGGGAGGTTTTTGGGGATAGGTTGGCGTCCGGGGCGACACGTGTTGGGTAAAAGTAAAGTCCCTGGCGTACATTCGCAATGCCGTCTTGAGGCTAAGGGTATCACGCAGCCGGGTGTTGGTCCGCATCGCGTACTTTTGGGTTCGTCCAAGCCCGATATGCTACGCAAGCCCTCGCTCCTCATCGAACCCCACTTCCTGCCCAGCGTTGAGTATTTCTGTGCGCTGTCGGGGGCTGCGGAGGTACAATTTGAAGTATGCGAACATTATGTGAAACAGAGCTACCGAAACCGTTGCTACATCAATACGGCCCAAGGCCCTGCCCAACTGACGGTGCCCCTTACCGCCAAACACGGAAAGACACCCTTGCGCGAAGTAAAAATCGACTATTCCGTACCGTGGCAAAAGAACATGTGGCGCACGCTGCAGTCGGCCTACCGGAAAGCTCCGTTTTTCGAGCACTATGCCGATGACCTGGAAAGCCTTTTGTTTAGTCGCCACGTCCATTTGGTAGAACTAACGATGCCTTTGCTGTCATTCTGTCTGCGAAATTTGCGCTTGGCCCCGGCCACATCGGAAACAGTGTCGTACCAGCCTCATGCGGCCGTAGGTGTTGCCGACTTGCGTTCGTTGATTTCTGCCAAGAAACCGCACTTCCATCGGTTGTTTTATCAACCCCATCCGTATTATCAGGTTTTTGGCAGCGCGTTTGTAGCGAACCTGAGCGTGGTCGATCTGTTGTTTTGTCAAGGCCCGCAAGCCCCCGCGCTGTTGCACGCTTCGTGTCACCCCCAGATGAACAAATAAAAAAAGGTACGTGTTTAATGACCAAAGCGGGGGAAACGCTAATTTTCCGCACGCGTGGGTTGTTTTTAAATCAGATTCAAAAACTTTACATTTACATTATACAATTCTATGTCGAATATGGAAGCCAAATTCTCCAACCGGGTTAAAGAAGTAATATCATTAAGCCGGGAAGAGGCCCTCCGATTAGGTCATGATTACATCGGCACCGAACATCTGATCCTGGGCATGATACGCGAGGGCGAAGGGGTGGCAGTAGGCGTGTTGAAAAAACTGGGCGTACCGTTAGACCAACTGCGGGGCGAGATCGAAAAGATATCGAAAGGCACGGCCACCCATGACGTCAAAAACCTGGCGAATATACCGCTCACGCGGGCCTCGGAGAAAGTATTGAAAATAACCTACCTCGAAGCAAAAGTTTTCAAAGCGCAACTCATCGGCACCGAACATTTGTTGCTTTCCATCCTGCGCGACCCCGATAATCTGGCTACCCAAATCCTTAACAAGTTTGACGTGGCCTATGATGTCGTGAAAGAAATGCTCGAATACCAGACCGAGTCGCCCACGGCCGCCAGCGACACGGACGATCCGGATGAAGACTCGTCCAAAATGTTTGGCGCAGGTGCGCAGGGCGGCAGCAAAGAGAAAAAGGGCACCGAAAAGTCGCGCACACCCGTACTTGACAATTTCGGCCGCGACCTGACCAAGCTGGCCGAAGACAACAAACTCGACCCGATCGTGGGCCGGGAAAAGGAAATCGAACGCGTGGCCCAGATCCTGTCACGCAGAAAAAAGAACAACCCGATTTTGATTGGCGAACCGGGCGTGGGAAAAACCGCTATTGCCGAGGGGCTTGCCTTGCGCATCGTGCAAAAGAAAGTGTCGCGCGTGCTGTTTGGCAAACGCGTTGTTACGCTCGACCTCGCTTCGCTGGTGGCGGGCACCAAGTACCGCGGCCAGTTTGAGGAGCGCATGAAGGCGGTGATGAATGAACTCGAAAAGTCGCCCGATGTGATCTTGTTTATCGATGAGTTGCATACGATCGTAGGCGCAGGGGGCGCGTCAGGATCACTGGATGCCTCCAACATGTTCAAACCCGCGCTGGCCCGGGGCGAAATCCAATGCATTGGCGCTACCACGCTGGATGAATACCGGCAATACATCGAAAAAGACGGTGCCTTGGCCAGGCGGTTTCAAATGGTGATGGTCGATTCGACCTCTCCGGAAGAGACCATCCAGATTTTGGACAACATCAAAGAAAAGTACGAGGATCATCACCACGTTACCTATACCAAAGAGGCCATTGAAGCCTGCGTGAAGCTGTCCGATCGATACATCAGCGACCGCTTTCTGCCCGACAAAGCCATTGACGTGATGGATGAGGCAGGTGCGCGCGTCCATATCAACAACATCCACGTGCCCGAAGAGATTGTCAAGCTCGAGGAGGCCATCGAAGATGTGAAAAAGGAGAAAAACCGCGTAGTGAAAAGCCAGAAATACGAAGAAGCCGCCCAACTGCGCGACAAAGAGAAGAAACTAATCGAACAGTTGGAACTGGCCAAAACACGCTGGGAAGAAAAAACGCGTACCGAGAAGTACATCGTAAACGAGGAAAACGTGGCGGATGTCATTGGCATGATGACGGGCATCCCCGCCAACCGCATTGCCCAAAAGGAAAGCAACAAGCTGCTTACCATGGGCGATTCACTCAGCGGCAAGGTAATCGGCCAGGAAGAGGCTATCAAAAAACTGACCAAGGCCATCCAACGCACGCGCGTGGGATTGAAAGACCCCAAAAAGCCGATTGGATCATTCATTTTCCTGGGCCCCACGGGGGTAGGAAAAACCGAACTCGCAAAAGTGCTGGCCACGTATTTGTTTGATAAAGACGATGCGCTCGTGCGCATCGACATGAGCGAATACATGGAAAAGTTTTCCGTGTCGCGTTTGGTGGGCGCCCCTCCCGGCTATGTGGGCTACGAAGAGGGCGGACAACTGACCGAGAAAGTAAGACGCAAGCCGTATAGCGTGGTATTACTCGATGAAATTGAGAAGGCGCACCCGGATGTCTTTAATATTCTGTTGCAAGTATTGGATGACGGCATCCTTACGGATGGCCTCGGCCGCAGGGTGGATTTCCGAAACACCATTATTATCATGACCTCCAACATTGGTGTGCGCGACCTGAAAGACTTTGGTTCGGGCATCGGCTTTGCCACCAAAGCCAAACGCGAAAGCGAAGAGGAAGTGATGAAGTCGACTATTCAAAACGCCTTGAAGCGCGCTTTCAGCCCTGAATTCCTGAACCGGTTGGATGACGTGATCGTGTTCAACTCGCTGCAGCGCGAGCACATCCACAAGATCATTGACATTACCCTGGGTAAATTGTTCAGCCGGATTACTGCATTGGGGTATCATGTGGAGCTGACCGAGAAGGCCAAAGATTTCCTGTCGGAGAAGGGCTATGATCAACAGTTTGGCGCCCGCCCGCTCAACCGCGCCATCCAGCGCTATCTCGAAGACCCGGTGGCAGAGGAAATTCTGAAAGGGGAGGTTGAGGAGGGGGGTACGCTCGTGGCCGATTATGACGGCACCAGCGATACCCTGACCATCACGACCAAGAAGAAAAAAGCCTCCAAAGAAAAGAAGAGTGAATAGCCTATATTCAAATCAGACGAAATGCAAAAAAGGACGGCCCAGGGCTGTCCTTTTTTGTTGTACCCCCACCGCGGCAGCGGTGATGTTACCCGCGCTGCTGTGGCTGGCGCCAAGTCTGACCGCACGAGCGCAGAGCAGCGCCCCGTTTCAATGGCTCGTGGGCACATGGCAAACAGAAGGGACCGGCCAGCGACTTGCCGAACGCTGGACAAAAGAGAATGACAGCACGTACACAGGCGTGAGTTGGGTGGTACGGGCAAATGGAGATTCGCTGATTCAGGAAACCATTCACGTGCGCACTCGCCAGGGGCAGTGGTTGTATGAGCCCGTGGCATTTGGACAAAACAATAATCAACCGGTGGTTTTCAAACTCCTGTTTTGGAGCCGCGATGAGTTCATTGCCGAAAACCCAGCGCATGATTTTCCGCAGCGCATTACCTATCGTAGAGTGAACGACCGTCTCTTTGCAAGCATCGAAGGCAGGCGAAAAGATCGCTATCTGAAACGCAATTTTGACTACCTACGGAAATAGACTCAGGGCGATGCGGGCTTCATGTCGCGGATCCATGCGCGCACCAGGGCCACCCCTTCTTCATGCACCACCGTTCGCCCCAGTTCGGGCATCATGATGCCGGGGTGTGTGGATTCGATGCGATATTGAAGAATCGATTCCTCGGGCTTGCCGGGTACAATGTCGAACAGCCGCCCACCTGAGCCTTTGCCGGCAGCCACCGGGGCCTTGCCAATGCCCAAGACGTTGCTTTCGGCCACCTCGGCCATCAAGTGCAGTCCGCTCGTTTTGGCGGGTCCGTCCGGGCGATGGCAATGGGCGCAGTTGATCTCCAACCAGGCCCGCGCGCGCTGCGCCAGCGGTTCATCGATTTTTTCATACGCAGCCAGCCGTGGCAAGGCCGCGGCTTCGGGCAGCCCCGCGATCAAACCGTTCTCTTTCCACTCCACCAATTGGATTTTTGAGTGACCGGGCAGGCGGCCGTTTAACTGTCGTGCGGAGGGACCAATGGGTTGTATTTTATCCCCTTTCAGATGACAGCCTTTGCACTGGTTGACATTGGGAACCGAGTAATGGACCTGACGCGCGGTTCCATCAGTATGTGTCCACGAAATGGGAATGGTTTTTCCGGCTACATCGAGATAGGCGTCCGTTTGTTCATCATTCCAAACATAGGTCAACGCCCGCCACTCGCCTCCACGTAACAGGAGCAAACGCGTCTCCAGCAAGCGCTTGTTTTCATCCGGTTTGCGAAAATCAGCCGGGTAGTAGAAATTTTTGATCAGGATCGTGCCCTCGGGGAAGGTTAAGACTTCGGTGGCGTGGTAATCCATTTGCGTACCTGCGGGCAACTGGATAAACCGCTTTTTGAATGCGTAGTCGCTGAACAGCGGAGAATTCAACTCATACGGAATGACGGAGGCCGCGGGCCGGAGGTTCGTCAGGTCGCCTTCAAAGAAGCCATAGGAGGAGAGAGTGGCGTTGCCGAGCGAGGACAAATCAACGACCAGCGGAGTTTCTTCCATCACCACGACATCGGCCGGCTTTTTTGTGCAGGCTGATAAAACAACCAGGGTGAACAGACCGATACATGCCGCTTTCATACAGGCGCTATCTTTTTGACTTCATCACCTCACACCGGAAAAGCGCTACTTCTTTGGACAGGTTTTCAAAGTCATGGCCGGCATCCAAATTGATGAATGTGATGTCACCCTGCTCGTCAATACAGATGTTTCGCTGTGGCTGGTCCGGATTTTCGATGCCATCATACAACACATCGGGCGGGTTCATGAATGACTTGGCCAGCAGCAACTTGCCGATATCGCTTTGCAGCGTAGGAAACCAATGACGATTGGAAAAGACATTGTTGTGCAGCGTTACGTTATACGGGAAAGCATTGTACAAGGTATCTTCTCGAAAGCGGTTGTTCACGGTTTGCACGCCCCCGATGGCGTTGACCTGCTCCGCTTCCCCTTCGTTCAGGGCGGCTACCAGTTCGTAGCTCACAATGGCAATGCCCACAGAGCGGTTGTTTTTGATTTCATTTTCATAGACATCAATCGTGTGTGTAGCCAAAATCATCATGCCTGATCCGGGGGGAATGCTGGCTACCACATTGCCCTTCTGAGCGAAATTTTTGTAATTGTTGTCGTGGATGTAGTTGTTGTAAACCCGGGTGGAGTGGCCATACTGCGTGAGCCCCGGAAGATCAAATACTAACAACCCTCCGGTGTTTTCATACGCCTCGTTTCCATAGATTTCCACCCATCGCGAATTTTCGGCTTCGATACCAGCCACGTTCCAATACGCTTTATTGTTCCGGATAATGACAGAGTCCGACTGGCCCACATAAATACCGGCATCCGAACTACCCATGGCAATGCACTCTTCCATCAATACTTTTTTGCAAAGCACGGGGTAGAGTGCGTAGGCTCCATTTTCGGTTTTTGGACCATCGGCCCACACGGAGCGTATCCTGCGCAAGGTAATGCCGCGCGTGTCATTTACTTTCAGGTTGTCACCTTTGGCATCTTCCACAGAAAAATCTTCCAGTACGATGTTGAGGCCGTTGCTGATTTGCATGCCTTGGGCACCTTCTGTCTGGTTCTTCCACGAAAGTATAGTTTTGTCCATGCCCCGGCCGCGGATGACCACGTTTTTTTTGCCATCCATCACGAGCGACTTGGTGAACATGAAATGTCCTTCGGGTAAGTCGATGGTGTCCCCATCGGCCACGGTAATGAATTGAGTTTGCAGCGATTTCTCAATACTTTTCCATACGCGCACTTCTGCGGGCGGGTTGGAGCAGCTCATACCTATAGCCGCTGCCAAAAATGTGACAATGCCGGTTGATAGCTTCATTCTCAAAGGTAATCAATTTCAACCCGGCAGAGAACACGCCCCCAAGGCAAAAACAGCGATAGAGACGAGGGAGCAATCAGCACTAACCCCATTTTGACTTCATTCCAAACAAAAATCGCATGATGGCAAACGGACGGATCAGCAGCCCATAGAACGCCACACAGAAAGCCAGCGTGAGAAAACAGATCGACCAATATTTGGCTGCAATGCTCCAGGGAAGCTGACAAACATAAAATCCTAGTGCAATGATAACCGTTTGGTGAAGGATGTAGAACGGATACAACCCTTCGCTGATCGTGGCCAGCCAGGGGTGAGGCTTGTTGAGATAATGCTGACCGTATGCGATAAGGGTGATGACCGTGAACCAACTGACAAAAATGGCTACGCGGTCAAAAAAGTCACCGATCGTCTGCGTATCCCATGCCAGTTGAATCACCCCGCGAAAGTGCAAGTAGCAGAGGTAAAACGGAACCAACGCCAGTACCGTGGCCACCAGAAAATATTTTCGGTTGCGACCGATGGATTGCCACAAGGGGGGTGTCGCATAGGCAATCATGCCGGCCACAAAGAATCCGAAGTAGAAAACAAAATACGCCCAATCGTGCACCAGGTCATGGGTCTCTTCTGGAAAAAACGGACGCAAGATGAACTGGCTATTGAGCAGTAACAGGGCCGGAATAAAGAGAGCAGCCGCAGGAGACGCGAGCAACCACGCACATTTTTCGCGAAACGAAGCCGAGCGCTCACTTCGCAGATACTTCAGAAATGGCAGCGCCAACAGCGAGAACAGAAACAGGTATAAAATAAACCACAGATGGTGCCAACTGAGGCTGCCGCCTTCCGGATACGGTTTGAATTCAAAAACCGTTTTGTAAAACTCGGCATAACTGGCATACTGTTCGATGCGCTCATAGTAAATCTGGGGCGGCACAACCACCAGCATCCCAAAGACCAGCGGCACAAACAGTCTGCGAAAGCGCTCGGCTGCAAACTGGCCGGGGGTGCGCTTGCCCAGCGCCATAAACGTGCCCGCCCCGGAAATGAAAAGCAGCAGCGGCATGCGGAAGAAATGCGACCATATCATCCAGTACTGAAAGGAGACGGTAGTGTCGTTGTTTTTCACGTGCCAGTTCCACGTATTGAACCACATGCCGGTATGATAAAATAATAACAGGAGGATGGCGATAACGCGGAGCCAGTCCAGGTCATGGCGCCTGGCTGGGTGGAGGGGTGAAGACAAAGGCATAACTTTTTTGTGCAAAGAACCCCTTCTATGTGGACAGCAAAGACCGTTTTTATCGAAAGGAGGGGCGATTTTATAAACGCGCACCCTCTTTTTTTGATGTTTCCTTTCCAACCTTTTGGCGGGGCGGGGCATCCAAGCAGGAGAAACCTTTCAGCTTATGAAAACGAACCTTTCGCTGTGTCTCTTCGCGGTTGTTTGCCTCCTTTCGTGCGCGGGGGAAGATTCTGATACGATCATTGACCGCCATGGACAAACGTGGCAATTGGTACGGATGACGGGATCGATGATTCACTCCGAAACTATGGGGCCCGACATGGCCTGGCAGGAGTATATCATGTTGGCGGGCGATGGCTATTTTGTGAAATCGCGGCAGCAAGAGGGTAAGGTAACGGAAGCCACGGGTAGGTACTCGCGGTCAACGTCCGATGATGCTACGTACGTGGTATTGGTGTATGCTTCGGGCTATGAGTTAATGGCCAGTTGCCACAGCGGGTTGGCCAACGAGCACCTTCGCGTGGTTTCTCCTACCAGCATGATAGGCACGTGGAACGCGTGCGATGGTCCCGGACTTGAGTATCAACTCGTAGAAGAGGAAACGATCAAGTTTTAGACCTCCACTCACTCGGTGTTTGCCCGGAAATTTTCTTGAAGGCAGCGTTAAATGATGACTTTGAGCTGTAGCCTACCTGTTCCGCAATTTCCTCTACCTTGATGTGTGGCTGTTCTTGGAGTAGTCGTTTGGCTTCTTCCACCCGGTATTCGGCCGTCATTTCAAAAAAGCTTTTGCCCAGCCCTTCGTTGATCGCTTGCGAAAGCTGGTGCACCGATACGTTCAGGTCAGCCGCCAGCGAGGGAAGAGAGAAGGTGAGTTTTAAAAAAGGTTTTTGACCGAGCATGTGGACGCGCAATCGCTGCAGCAATTGCGCCCGTTCATCGGTACTCATCAAGGCGTTTTTGTAGCGCGGCTGTGCCGCCAGCGATGGCCGTTGGAAAAAGCCCGATTGACTCACGACTTTAACGCTCACGATATAAATGGCAACAGAAATATAGGCGGCAAAAAAATGGTCGCCCGTGTCGTCACGATAAACGAGTTTGATGACAAAGATGAAGACCACCATTAAGGCCGATTGCACCATGCCGCTCCGCAGTTGACGCAAAACCGGATGGGTAGGCTGCCATAGCGATTGGCGATGGGCGCGAAACACCCGCAAAATTTCGCTCAACCCCATGACCAGGTATACCGCGAAGTGTAGAAGCACCCATTCGCTGTGATATGGGGGGCTAAAGAAATTTTCCGCCACATCTCGAAAAGCCAGCCCCTCCGGGTGGTAGGCGCCCAACCACGCATTGAATTTTACATCGGCCGGCTGCAGAAAAAACGGAATTTGGAGTAACAGCCACATGACCGGGATAATGAAGTGCGCATACGGGATGCGGCCCGTGTTACCGTGGATGGTACGATGAACCATCAGGTAAAACGCAGGCCCGATGACAAAGCCGATGGACTCTGAATAATCCACCAGCCAAAGGCAATGAATGATGTAGCCTGTATAACACAAAAAGATTTCCGATGTGCATGCGGCCATCGCCAATACCATCACGCCCTGGTAGAGGTTGTCTTCGCGCTGTCGCCCGGTCTTCGAGAAAAAGAAAAACGACAAGAATACGGCCTGCACTACGCCAAGAAAGATGAAAACCGCAAAGGCGTCCAGTTGATAACTCATTGACTTCGAAAGATAGGAGCAAATTGGCAAATCGTACCTTTGCGGAGATGATACCCGAAATTAGAAAAGCTACATTGGCCGATGCTCCGGCTATCAATACCCTGGTGAATTCAGCCTATCGTGGCGATGCTTCGCGCCAGGGCTGGACCACCGAAGCAGAACTGCTGGACGGAACACGCATTGATGTAGCGGCCGTGTGCGATTTGATTACCCGTGCCGATACCACCGTGCTTACCTGTTGGGAGGCGGAAGAACTGGTGGGTTGCGTGGAGTTGCGCGAGGAAGGCGACCAGCTATACCTGGGCATGCTCAGCGTAAGGCCCACTACCCAAGGAAAAGGCATTGGCAAAAAGCTCATGGCGGCAGCCGAAAACCATGCCTATGCCCGGGGTCTTCAGTCGATTTTTATGACGGTGATCTCGGTTCGAAGCGAACTTATTGATTGGTATGTGCGGCACGGCTTTGAGCTTACGGGCGACCGCAGACCGTTTGTGGTGCCTGATGAACGCTGGGGCATACCAAAGCAGGAATTGGAGTTCGTGGTATTGCAAAAAAAACTTAGCCGGCCGTGAGTGGCACTGGCAGGTCCGGTCCTCTTGTTACAACGAGCCCACGCTAATTCAACTCTTTTTGTCCAGCGGCAATACCCTGGTTGCTGCGAATGCGGTAGCCGAATTCATGGAGGATCAATTTCTCGGAGGCACGGTCAAACGACAAGCGAACCCATCCATACTGGGCCCCTCCGTCTGACATGCGATGTAGAAACCCGAGATAGTGATTGTCTGCATGGAGCCAATCACCCTGCCATGAGTAAGAACCCGTTGCCTCTACACGGGTGACCAGCGGAGCGACATTTTTGTCGAATGGATTTCCAGGCTCGATCAACTGTCCTCTCGTAAGCATTAACGCACGTCCGCCTACCTCAAACACACGGTTCGAAGCGGTTGGGAAAACGCGGTAGTGCAGTTGGGTTGTACCGTCTTCCTGAGTTAGCACCGTGACGAAACTCAAATCAGTGTCACCATCACCATCGATATCAAGAGACTGCGATTGGTTGATGTAAACCGCGGAATTACCCAAGGGTACCGTGGTGACCCCATCAGGCAAATGGCTGCTTGTATCGCAGGAAGATAAAACAACGACCAAGGCGATTAAGAAAAGTAATTTAAGGGAGGTGTTCATACCGTTAGCTGATTGCGGGTAGAAGAACGGACAGCTTTTCGCGGTGGTTGCGGAGGGATTGAAATTTGTATTTACATGAGCAATTCTGAGGCCCGAATTTCTCCGATTCAGACATGTTTTTGTCAGGTGCGTCAGCCAAATCGCAAAAGACTGGGGGTTAAAAAATCCACAACAAAAGTAACCCGTGCTACGTTGGAAGTATTACTTTTACCCCCGCTTAAAAAACGAAAACCCCGTATATGACACAAAAAAGAGCCATTACAGTGGCCTATGGTGACGGCATTGGACCCGAAATCATGCAGGCAACCCTCGACATTATCCAGGCTGCTGGAGCCCAGGTAGATATTGAGGTGATTGAAATCGGTGAGAAAGTTTACCTGCGCGGTAACACCGCAGGCATTGAGCCCAGCGCGTGGGAGTCGCTGCGCAGAACCAAAGTATTTTTAAAGGCCCCGATCACCACGCCCCAGGGCGGTGGTTTCAAAAGTTTGAACGTGACCACGCGCAAAATGCTGGGCCTATATGCCAACGTGCGCCCCTGCACATCCTACTTCCCGTATGTGGACACCAAGCATCCTAAAATGGATTTGGTGATCGTGCGCGAGAATGAAGAAGATTTATATGCCGGCATCGAACACCAGCAAACCGATGAAGTAGTGCAGTGCCTGAAGCTCATCAGCCGTCCCGGCTGTGAGAAGATCGTGCGCTATGCCTTTGAATATGCCCGGCAATACAACCGCAAGAAGGTGACATGCTTCACCAAAGACAACATTATGAAACTGACAGATGGTCTGTTCCATAAAGTATTTGATGAGATCGCGGCAGAGTACAAAGACATAGAAAATGAACACTGGATCATCGACATCGGGGCCGCTAAACTAGCCGACACACCCGAGGCCTTTGATGTGATTGTGACTCCTAATTTATATGGGGACATTATTTCCGACATAGCCGCACAGATCACAGGCTCGGTAGGCCTGGCTGGCTCCGCCAACATTGGCGATGGCTGTGCCATGTTTGAAGCGATCCACGGGTCTGCTCCGCGCAGAGCCGGCCAGGATTTGGCTAACCCTTCCGGTTTATTACTGGGTGCCGTGCAAATGTTGGTACACATCGGGCAAGCCGATGTGGCATCCAAAGTGCACAACGCATGGCTGGCCACGCTGGAGCAAGGCATTCACACCTACGACATCTATAAAGAAGGTGTGAGCAAGGAGAAAGTGGGTACTAAAGCATTCGCAAAAGCCGTCATCGCGCGCATGGGCACCAAGCCCGAAAAGTTCGCACCAGTAGCGTACAAGGCTGCAGCCACCATCACCATCAAACCCTCGCCTACCAAGGTAGCAACGAAGGAGTTGGTAGGCGTAGATGTATTCATCCACCACAAAGACCGCGACCCCAACAAACTGGGGGCGGCCGTCCGCGGCTTCAAAGCCGGCCAGATGAGTTTCAACATGATTACCAATCGGGGTGTGAAAGTGTATCCTGATGGATTTGAAGAAACGTTCTGCA
The DNA here is from genome assembly GCA_964524935.1 of uncultured Ohtaekwangia sp. GTDB lineage: Bacteria > Bacteroidota > Bacteroidia > Cytophagales > Cyclobacteriaceae > ELB16-189. The sequence continues at coordinate 347,234 of CAZGFJ010000002.1, read as the reverse complement.
CGGACCATTGGCGGTTGCGTTTCAAAAATGAGGAAATGAAACCCTCTACCTATGCCGATGTGATGGAACTGCAAAAGCAAGTGATGCAGGCGGGCTTTGATATCATCAAAACCGAAAACCTCTACACGCTGGATGGCAAACCCTCCTTCTCCCTCGGACAAGGACAGTAATGCGATAGCCCGGCTCCGCTCCCTGTTCGAAGGGCGGAAACTGGTCATCGCCACCATGCATGGAAAAGAAAAGGTGATGGCTCCGTTGGCGAGCCGTCACCTTTTTGTTTTGCCCGAAGTGGCGCCCCTAAACACCGATGCATTCGGGACCTTTACCGGGGAAACACCCCGCCCGGATGACGCACTCACTACGCTGCGAAAAAAAATTCTTCATGCCCTCGCGCTCACGGGCGAAACACTCGGCATGGGCAGCGAGGGGTCGTTCGGGCCGCACCCCGCTTTGCCGTGGGTACCGGCCGATCACGAGTGGGTGATGTTGATTGACCAAGGCCATGGCTGGGAATGGCATGCCAATATCCTCAGCACCGACACCAACTATGCGCAAACAACCGTCTCCAACCGGGATGAGCTCCGAACGTTTGCGGAGGCGGCCCGCTTTCCGGATCATGGCCTCATCCTGCGCCTGGCGGATGGCACGTTGATTAAAGACATCACCGAATGGGAGTTGCTTACACCACTTGTAACATCCCGTTTTCAAACAGGCGAAAGCGTGCAGGTGGAAACAGACATGCGTGCGCACCGGAACCCACTGCGCATGCGCGTCATTGAGCAAGCCACACAAGCCTTAATCGAAAAGATGTATTCGCTGTGCCCACAATGCGGCACACCCGGATTTTCCATGGTGGCGCAGGAGCCGGGGCTTCCCTGTGAGCAGTGTGGCTCGCCCACGCGGCTTGTCCAAACCGAAGTGCGGGGATGCCAGCATTGTAACTTCACCGAAGGCAAGCGCGTATCCGCAGCCGTGGCACCAGCCATGTACTGCGATTTCTGCAATCCATAAAGCCACCGCACACGTACGAATCTTGTACCTTTGGTTTTCAACCGTTTCGACCTGATGAAAACCGCTGCTGTCGTATTGGCCCTTTTGCCGCTTTGGGGTTTTTCCCAAAAGGCGCGTAGTTACTCGGCAATAACCCAGGAGCTCGCGCAGAAAGTGGTGGCAACGCCTGTTGAGACCACGCCCTGCCGGTTGGCTGTGGTGCCATTTAAGCCCACACGCTTTTCTACGGAAACCTCGAGCCAGTTTGGCGATTACCTGACCGAAACGGTCATTGGCACTTTGGATGGTCACCCCACCCAAATCAAACTCTTTGAACGCACCCGCCTCGATGCGATCCTGAAAGAGCAGGAGTTCTCACTGACTGACCTGATGAAGCCGGCCACCGCCTTGAAAATCGGTCAACTCCTGCCGATCGATGTGCTGCTGTCCGGCACGTACACGAAACTTAAATCGTACATTGATGTCAGCGCGCGATTGATTGATGTGGCATCGGGCGAAATCGTCATGAGCTATAACGGCCGCATCAAAATGGACAAAAACCTGGCCACCATCTTCAAACCCGACATAGCCACCGGCTCACCCGCATCTTCGGCCAGCCAACCGGTGCAAATCACGATCAACAACAACGGCCGGCCGAACGAGAAACCATCGCCCACCCGCGAAGAGATGTGCAAGAAGCGCGTAGCGGAGTTTCGGAAAAAACTGGATGACCTGAGCGCTCCCGAGAAAATCGAGGCCGTGGTGCGCGAAGCCATGAGCGTTCCGTTTGACAACTATTGTGGAGCACTTCATTACGATGTGATGTATACCTTCTCGCGTTTCAAGATCTACCCTCCGCCTTATCAGGCGTTTCTGTTGCAAACGCTGGATACCCTTGCGCAGCCCACCCGTGATGACCGTGCTTATGAAATCGTGCGCTTTTTGGCAGCGGATAAAACCGTGAGTCGGGAAGAGTGGAAGGCCTCGCTGCACGCCATGACCCGCGTGGGCAACTACTCCCTGTCTTCTTATCTCAACACGCTGTTAGTGAAACCTGAATACCCTGACCCCTCGCTGGCCGTCAACCGGGTAGATGAGTTTATGCAACTGGCTGTACAAGGACGGATAGGCCTGCCGCTGCCGCTGGCATTTGAAAATGTTTTTTTGGAGGCGATGGAAGGCTTGCGCGGCCGTCCTTTGTTGGCGAGCCATGTGTTTCGTACCTACGCAGCGCGCCTGAAGCCTGATGCGCGGCAGCAGGCAGACGTGTACCACGCGCTGGACAGGCTCTATGAAGAAGAGAAACAAACCGAGGTAAAGACGGAAATCATCGGCTGGGTGGCCGACTTCTTTTTGCGGCAGCGGTATGAGAAGGCGCATGAACATTTGTATGAGTTTGTCTGGCAGTTTCAGCTCACCGATTATGAAGACCGCAACGAAACAATCCGTGCACATTTTCCTGAGCGCGACTTGACGATATTGGTGGATCGTTGCCGGGAACTGTTTGCTGAATATGCCATGGCCACACCGTATCCCTCGCAGCGTTCGGACAGGATTCGTTTTTGCGTACGCTATGGCATCCCCATTCCGGGTGTCATCCCCACGTTTACCGAGGCGGCTGCCGTTTTGCGAAGCACGAATGTGGACGAACAGTTTCGTGTGATGGATTTGCTCGTGCGTATGGGCGATCGTCCGCGCAGTCTGGAAACGGAGTTGATCGGGTTGTTTGACAAGCGCTCACTGGAGCAAAAGGAAAAACTGGAGAGCGTACAAACCCTGGCTATTGAAGTGCTGGGCAATATTCGTACAGGCCAGCGTGCGGCCATCGAGCACATGATCAGTACCCTCACGCAATACAATCGCGCGACTGACGCCTCGCAACGCGCCCTGGTAAACATCGGCAAGCCGGCCGTCCCCGCGTTGGTCAGCCGGTTGGATAAAACCACCGCTCAGGACGGAGGATTGCAGTATCAACTGGTCACCATCTTAGGGAAAATCGGCAAGCCAGCCGCGACTGCCGCACCGGCCATCCAACGGGTCTTAAAAATCAACCGCAACAAAGAAGTCGTGTACGCAGCCGAAGCCGCGCTGCAGGCGATACAATAAACAAGATATCCACTTCAACCAATTCCCGTTTCTGCCAGGGGGAACCCGCGTCAGTACCGATCGCGGATAAATTCCAATAGCATCTGCATACGCTCGCGTACGGCACGCGTGGGCTGCGTGAAGTGGTTGTTCATCAGGCTGAAGATTAGCACCCGCCCCCGCTGAGTGACCAGGTAGCCGCTTAGCGAATGATTGTTGCTCAACGTTCCTGTTTTTCCGAATACATAGGGCTCCGTCTTTCCATGATACCAGTTTTTGATGGTGCCGTTGACGCCCCCGGTGGCGAGCAAGGGAAACAGCGTCTCCTTCGGGCGCTTCGCGAGAATCTTTTCCCAAAGCTGAACGATGCTTCGGGGGGTGAACAGGTTGTACCGCGAGAGCCCGGAGCCGTCCATCCATTGGGGCGGGTCGATCAAATCGTTGAGCAGGTATTTCTTGGCATAGTCAATGGCGATGCGGGTGTCCAACGTATCGCTGAGCACGGCCGCACACTGCAACAGCAGTTGTTCTGCCAGGAAGTTATCACTCTCCTGCATCATGGTTTTATAGAGGCTGTCGAGCGGGACGCTGTGGAACACCGGGGACTGGTTCCGAAGTGGCAAAGAAACGAGTTCGATGGGTTTCTTTAAGGTGTCGGCCAGAAGCTCTGCCACCACATCATCGGCTGCGCGGAATGGGACAGGGTAAGGCTGAGCGCCCACCCTGGCGGGGTTCACAACAAACTCATTGGCATCAATGGCGCGCTGCACTGCCTGGCGTGCCAAGTGGGTGGTGATTACGTCTTTTGAAAACCAGCGCGGCTCGGTCGTCACGGCACCGTTTGTGTGGTGGATGTCCACCAAGTTTCCGTACATCGGGAAAGCCGAGCGTTCAGGCTGGTAGCTGTATTGATATTCACTCCAACCCCATCCGGGGCCGAGGGCTTCATCGTTCATCAGGGCCGTGGACAAAAAAATACGCCCCGGCCAAGCGGCCAGAAAAGCATACGTACGCGAAGACGCCACGACATAGCGATTCAGAAAGGAGGGATCACCCATGGCCCACACCAGCAGTGAGTCGCCTGTCGGTTGGTATCGGAATGCGATGGCGGAGTCGCCCAGCACATGTAGCGATGTGTAAAACGTAAAAATCTTGGTATTGGAGGCTGGCGTGTAGTATTTGTCGGCCCGATGTTCGGCCAACATCCGTTTCGCGGTTACATCGTACAGGGCAAAACCAGTGTGATGTTGTAAATCCTGCTCCAGGGCTTTTACGTGGCGCAGCACGCGGGGACTGCAACCCATGGCAAGCAAGCCTGCCACAACCAGAAACCTGTGCACGTACTTCATGAGGTCAGGTAGCGGTCCTTAAGAATGGAAAGATGATGTGTTTCATGCCCGGCAATGACAAAACCCAACGCCATGACGGAAATCTCGGCTTGGTTGGCCACGCCCTTGCGCAGCAACATCTCGGGCGAAAAGCTGTCGAACAAATCCAGCGTGCTTTGGCGCAGGTGTTTCATCTCGTTGGCCAGTTGCCTGAGCGAGCGACCTTCGGCATGAGCTTGTGATGCATAGCTGTTTTCGTCAAACCCGGCCAGCGGGGTTTGGTCGTGTCGCGCAAAGCGCAACGCGCGGTAGGCGAAAATGCGTTCGGCATCCATCAAATGGCACAACACCTCACGCACGCTCCATTTTCCCTCGGCATACCGGTAGTCGGCAAGTTCCGGTTTCAGGGCGTGTACAAGTTCTTGCGCCCGGTGGCCTGAGACGCGCAGCGCCTGCGGCATGTCAGTCTCATCAATCAGCTTGACGTATTTTTTGTAGTGAGGCGGGATGGTGTCAAGGTTTAGCAACATGCCGTTGGGGGGTTATGCGGTTGGGTAAAATTACCAGAATGTGTGCCGTGTCCAAACGGGCTTTTCAATTCGATAGGATCGCCTGATTTGTCGATGGCCGTTTTGCGATGTACATGCCCAGCCCCGAGCCCTCAGAGGTCGGTGGCGCGGTAATACCTGTCGTATATTTTTCCAATGTGCTCCTTGCGGATGCTGATGTCTTCAACCGCCAGGCGATGATGTTCTGAAACGGCCCTTCCTGTGCTGGAAAAAGGGGCATTTTCGGCTGAGATTTTTTCATCCGGGCCAGGCCAGCGAGATTAACACCCCCTAAAACCGGGTGAAATAGTCTTCAGGCAACGTCTGCGGTAAGCTTACCCGTTTGGGGCCACCGTTATCCGACCGATCGGCTGAAAGCCATAGGGAACCGTATTTCTGATAATTATCCCACGGGCGCACAAAAGCAGCAGTGTCGTTTTCGGCTTTTGGATAAAACGCCCAGTACTTGATCCGTTTGTCCTTAAGGTCTACATAGAGTTTATACTTGTTTTGGGGCGTGTTGCCTACGTCCTTAAAAGTGAGTTGGAGCACGTTGTAATAGGCGGAGTCAACGAGCGTTTCCTCCCCGAGGTACTTGAGCGTCACCCCGCTGTCTTTAAGCTTAAAGGGCATCACCAGCCAGTACGAATCGTTGATCCAAATACCCTTGGCCCGCTGGAGGAGGTGTTGCAAGGTATCGCCCTCGGTAAATTCCCGTCCTTTTATTTTTACCTTTCCTTCCAGGCTGTTCACGTTTACCAGATACGTGGTACTGTCGCCAGGGCTTTCGATGCGCACCCAGCCGGTATGTTTGTCCCAGGTAAGGTCTCGCCTGTCAAAAAAATTCCATTGGATAAAACGGGTATCCTCCCATGCCTGGCGCCCGCCCATGGCCTGCATGATACTATCGGCCAGCTCAATGGCGGCCGGGTCGGAGCCAACACTGTCAAAGCCGGGTGCAGCCGGATTGCCGATGATGCCGGTGTTTGATTCGGGCGCGGTGCACGCATAGAGTGTAAGCCACACGGCAGCCGCCAGCGCGGGTAGTAAAGGATGTTTCATGGGTTATGCATTGGTTTTTTCTTGAAGAGCTTGTTCGTTGGCCATGCTTTCGCTGCGCAGGCGTGCTTCGGCACTGCGGTACATGAGCTTGCGCAAAAGCTGTTCTACCGGGAACACCATCAACGCGATCATCACCTGTATCATAAATTCCACCACCGGAGTACTTTTGATTTCGATCAGTGAGTATACCACTGTTTGGATAAACTGAATCAACAGCACAATGGTGATCATAGACAAAAAGCGACTCAGCAACCGATACCGCGCGTTGAGCGTACCCAGCCGCATGGACAGGATGACCAGGGTGGCAAACACAAAAAACTCCAGCGCATAGAACCACCAGCGTTTCCAAAAGGGAGGGAGCACTTCGAAGCTCACCGTCTGCACATTGGACTCGCGCCCCAACAGATCGCGCGATTGCACGTTGAGTTGATACGTGCCGGGGGGCAGATACGGGAAGTTTGGTTCGCTGTTTTCGGTTGACCACTCCGTCCATGTGTTGGCAAGGCCTTTTACCTGGTAGCGATACTCCATGGCTTTCAAGCTCACATAGTCGGGCTGGATAAACTCAAAGGTGACGGAACCGTCTTCCTGATTGATTTTCACTTTTTGTGAAGGGGCCCTCATGATTTTTTGGGCGCGCACCTCGCGTAAAAACAGCGGGTAGTGCTCTTGCTGCATCGACACATCGTCCTGACCGCTGGTAAACTTATACAGTTCATTGTTGGCCGTGATCACCCACAAACCGTTATCGGCCGGAGCCAAAAACCGCAAGTTGGGGAAGAGCCCGAGCCAATCGAGTTTCAGGTTTTGAATTTTGCGATCGATGGTGCGCCACCGGTGGCCATCGTTGAACCAGAAATTGCCGGCTGAGGCAAAGTATTTGCGCGGGCCCGGCAACGAATCATATTTGACAAACGAATTTTTCTGACTGTCGTACCGTTTGAACTCCCCGGAGGCCGCCACGTACACCTCGCTGCCATACGCCAGTCCCACCGTTTCATCGATGGAGGGGTTTTCGATCGGGAGCGTGAGGATGTCTGCAATTTCGCCTTCCAGAATCTCTACTTTATACACGATGTTGCGACCACACAACCACAGGTTTTCCAGCTTGTCTTCGAACATGTAGCTGATGTGGTCTTGGAGCGAATCCAACACCGAGGTCGGCAGCCATCCCGCTGGCGTTTGTTCAAACGTGCGCAAGTCATCGGCATAGGTGGCCAATACGAGTTGGTTCAAGGAGGGAGAGTGAAAGGCAGCCCTCACGGGCCCGCGCATCACGGGTTTGGCCGTCAGGTTATCGATTTCAAAAACGCCCGCCACCCCTGCCGCCAGCAGTTTGCCGTTGGCATTGAGCAAGTGTGCTACCTTGCCCTCGATGCCTGCTACCGGCTTGTACACATACCGGATTTCCCTGATCGCTAGCAGGGGTGCGGGTGCCGGTACCTCGGGAGTCTGTTTTTCGCGTTTGCGTTTGAAAAGACGCAAAAAGGCATTTTTGTTTTTCAGCGTGGCGGTGTTGTTCTTTTTGATATCGGTGCCTACTTGTTCCACTACTTCTTCGCGCACCAGCCGCCACAGTCCCAGCGTAGTGCCCACGTACACAGTATTGTCCCACGACAGTGCCGAAAGCAAATTACCTTGCAAGCCCGGATAATGGTTGTATGAACGAAACGGCAAGCGGGGCGCGATGCGCGTAAAGCCGTAGTCGTGCGCCACCCACACGCCCTGATTGCGGTCGCTGAACAACGCATATACTTCGTTGTCGGGCAGGCCTGTCAGGTAGTTGGTGTTTTCTTCCAGCGCTCCGGTTTTGATATTGACAAAAAACACCCCTCCGCGCAACGTGCCGATGGCTACCAGATGATCCGAAAGCCACGTGGCATTCACCATGACAGAAGAAATCATCCGGTTGGCGTTCGCCACCGACAGCCGTGAGCGCTGCGCTCCGTTGGCCAAAAAAAGTTTCCCACTTTGTGTGCCGATCAGTTTTTGTTTTCCCTGCTCATGCCATGAGGAAAAGGTGATGGGGTCAGAAGCGTCCCATGGCAGCGATGCCTTGACTAACGTGTTGTTCTCGATCTTCCAAAGACCCGTTTCCGATTGTACAAATACGTCATCCTGCAGTCGGAACAAGTGCGAAAAAACCCCCTGAGCCGGGGTGGCGGCAACTGTGGTAACGGGGCCGCCCGCTTGGCGATAAATGAACAGCCTTTGCTCGCCCATGAAGAACACGCGCTCACCTACCACCAGGCTGGCGAACAGATCTTGTGCACCTGGCACACCCTCGGAGAGCCGCGTAAAAACCCGCTGGCCCTCTTCGGTGTATTGTAGCTTGCCAAAACCAAAAAAACCCGCAGCAAAAACTTCGTTTTTTTGCGTGGCTACCGAATAGACGGCCCCCGGGGTATTGATGATGTACCAGTGTTTGCCGTCAAACTCGAGCACCCCGTTTTTGTTGGTAAAATACAGCAGCCCAAAGTCATCCTGCGCCATGCCATAGCACAGGTAGTCGATACGCTCATCGTTGGGCGTGTAATGGCTGAGAAAGTAGTTGCCGGGTTGGGCTTGTGTGCCTACCGTTAAAGCCAACATAGACAGAAGCGCCAGAAAAAATCTCATCCGGGTTGAAATCGGGCTTTAAATATAAAAATATAATCGGCTTGGGGCAGGGATATGAGCCGCGATATTTTCGACTGTGCCGCCCAGAGGCCACGGCTACTTCACCGGTTGCCCCTCTTTTAGGCGCACGGTGCCATCGGTGGCCGTGCTGGTATTGGCCTCGTAGCGAAAGGTGGCTGGATTTACCCCTGCCAACACTCGGCCTTGGTAGTAGGCATGGCGGATGTCTTTCGCATAGCCGTCATACAAGTCGACAAAAGTGGCCGCATCGGCTTCGATGATGCGCGAGCCGAGGTAGTAGACACGCGCCTGATCACGAATGTGGTATTGCCCCACAGCCTGAAAGGACGCTACATCAAAGTCGTCCACAATTTGTCCATCGCTGATGAGCACACCATTCACGGCCAGATTCCGTTCGTCCAGCAGGCGTACCGAGTCGATGGACTTGAAAAACACCAATGAAAACTCGCGTATCCAGTTGGAATGGGCAATCGCATGACCGATCTGAGCATAGTTGTCGGAAAGCTGTTTTGCGTCACCTCCCGGATTGGCGGCCTTTGTGGACAGGCTGATGGCGCCCGAGCCGATGTTCACAGGATTGCGCACGATGGCATATAGATGGTTGGCATCCAATGCCAATGTTTCGTTCAGTCGTTGAAATGTCTTCGCGTCCACGTCCATCCGTTTACCCGCGGCATAGATGGCGTTTTCATCGCGATACCATCGGTGGTTGTAGCGGTCCGATGGCAGGGTCAACGGGCGAAAGGTTTTGGGATCGGCCCCCTCGATCACGCGCAGTTCGTCCTGGTAGTGGTCATCGTCATACACGCGGAAATCATCTTTGGGTATCCTGTTTTCATCCACACGAAACGTAGCCGCATCAACAGACTGTTTGCGCCCCCGCCAAAAAACGGTTTTGCTATCCCGGCCGTAGTCGCGCGACAGTACTTGAAACGTAGCGGGGTCAGCGGTGGACTCATAATAGCCGAGTTCAAACCAGTTGCCCATGGGCGAGTGGACGATGATGTTTTTGCGCGCATGATGATAATACGAATCCGACAGGGCAGCATTGACAGGCTCGCCAATGCGGTGAAGAAAACGGATCAACATCCATACAATGGCGGCCAACACCACCCCTACGATCAGCACGTATTTCATGTCGTTGCGATTTACTGGCAAGGTACGGTGCGTTCGTGAAAAAGCCAGCCGCGGTCAGCTAATCCGGCTCCAATTGATGGCCGTTTTCTTCAACGAATCAATTTGTGTTTTGATGGTTTGATGTTGGGGCAACGTGAGTTCGGGGTCTTGTTCTAAAATGGCTTTTGCCGCAGCCCTTGCTTTTTCGAGGATGGCCGTGTCTTTGCCCAAATCGGCAATCAACAGGTCGAGCGCCCCGCTTTGTTGTGTGCCCATCAAGTCGCCCGGGCCGCGCAGTTGCAAGTCCACCTCGGATATCTCAAACCCGTTGTTGGTGCGCACCATTGTTTCCATGCGCTTGCGCGAGTCGGCACTGAGCTTGTAATCGGTGATCAAGATACAATACGATTGCTCCGCCCCGCGGCCCACGCGCCCGCGCAGTTGGTGCAGTTGCGACAGCCCAAACCGCTCGGCATTTTCGATGATCATGACAGACGCGTTTGGCACATCCACGCCCACCTCGATCACCGTGGTGGCCACCATGATTTTCGTTTCGCCTTTTACAAAGCGTGCCATTTCCCAATCTTTGGCTTCGGACTTCATTTGCCCATGCACGATGCTGATGGGCACATCCGGAAAGGCCCGCGTCACACTCTCGTAGCCGTCCATCAGGTGTTTGAGATCGAGTTTTTCGGACCTGCCTGCCGGCAAGGCAGGTTCGTCAATGAGGGGATAGACAATGTACACCTGCCGGCCCGCCTCCAGTTGCTGGCGGATAAACGCATTGATTTGAAGCCGCTTGGAGTCGTATTGATGGGTGGTTTGTATTGGTTTTCGCCCTTTGGGCAATTCGTCAATGACGGAAATGTCCAGGTCGCCATAGAGCGTCATCGCCAGCGTGCGGGGAATGGGTGTGGCGGTCATCACCAGCACGTGGGGATACACATCGCTGTTTTTTTGCCACAACCGCGAGCGCTGTGCCACCCCAAACCGATGTTGCTCGTCAATGATGGCCAGCCCCAGCCGTTGAAATTTCACTTCTTCTTCCAACAGCGCATGGGTGCCCACCAGGATTTTCAATTCGCCCGATTGTAATGCTTCATGAAGGGGTTTGCGGTCTTTGCGTTTGGTAGAGCCGGTGAGTAAGGCGATGGAGATGCTCATCGCATCGGCATATTTTTTCAGGTTGTGATAGTGCTGTTGGGCCAATATTTCCGTGGGGGCCATCAGCGCGGCCTGGGCACCGCTGCCGATAACCAACAGCGCACAGATAAAGGCCACAATGGTTTTGCCACTGCCCACATCGCCCTGCAGCAGGCGGTTCATCTGGTGGCCGGTTTTCATGTCGGTATAGATTTCGCGCACCACGCGCTTTTGCGCTTCCGTGAGGGGGAAGGGCAGGTGGCTCTTGTAAAACGTATTGAGCAGCGCGGTATCGGAGAAAATCAATCCTCTAAACTTTTCTTGCCTGACTAACTTTAGCTTGAGCAGACGCAGTTGGATGTAGAACAACTCTTCAAACTTCAACCGCTGCTGAGCCGCCAGCAGTTGCACTTGGTGGCGCGGAAAGTGGATTTGAATGACCGCTTCCTTTTTGGTGATCAGGTTGTTTTCGCGCAGGAGCGAGGCCGGCAACGTTTCGCGCAGATGGGGCAATGCCATCTTGAGCAGTTCTTGCTGCAGCTTGACGAGAAACTTATTGTCCACATGGCGTGCACGCAGTTTTTCGCTGAGGGGATAAACGGGGTAGAGGTACTTGCCTTTTTCGCTGGCTGTGGTGAGGGGTTCCAATTCCGGGTGGGCAATGGAAATAACCGAACCGTAGCGGTTGGGTTTACCAACAACGAGGTATTCTACGTGTGGCTTGATTTTCTCCAGCACCCAGGAAATGCTTTGAAACCACACCAACTCCAGCGAGCCCGTTTCATCTTGAAAGTGACCGACCAATCTTTTTTTTCGGGCGGCCCCCACCATTTCAAAGCGGGTGATCACGCCCTTGATCTGTACCGAAGCAAGGGACTCATCCACTTCGTTTACCTGGTAAATCCGGGTGCGGTCTTCGTAGCGGAAGGGATAGTGCTGAATCAGGTCGGCATAGGTAAAGATGGCCAGTTCTTTTTGCAACAAGGCCGACCGCTGGGGCCCAACGCCCTTTAGATATTCGATGGGGGTGTCAAAAAATGCCGCCACAATTGCTTAGTGATAACGACCCCACTTGCTTCGGTTATTTTTGCCCGCGCCTGCCCCGGGCCCGGTGTCATCGTGCTCTAACCCAAACACGCGTGCCCGCCATGACTTGTCATTCCAATATGCTTTAAAAATGCCCACGCCAAGAAGCAGCAGGATGATGGCCCCCACGATATAGGTCGTGCCCACCACGCCCTGTGTGCTATCGTACGGGGTGCTGTATCTCGAATAGCCTGAGTAGTTTTTTGCTTTTTGCAAAAGCAACCCAATTATCGCCTCCACTGCAACGTGTTGATCAAATGCATCGTTTCTTTTTTCATAAAGTCGATGGCCGGTGCCAATGAATCGTTTTTGACTTCGGTTTCAAAGTAAACGGCCCCCCGTATGAAGTGCCTGACCGAATCCGTCATGGTAAACTGAAATTGGCTGGGCACATCGCCCGTGATTTCGGCAATCACTACGGTTTTGCCCGAGGGTGTGCGCGTTACCACTTCGTCAATGCCGCTCGCTTTGATCTGGTGTTTGCTGGTGAGGCGGTAGGCATCGTCCATCAGTTCGCGCAGCAGGTCTTCCTGGTTGCGCAGTTTTTTGTAGGTCAAGTGAACAGCCGCTTTCAGGTCGGGGTAGTACACCTGCACCCAATGCTTTTCGGCCATCCATGACGAATCGCGCGCCAGTTGGGCGTGCATGGAGTAATCAAATTGGTACGGCAGCGTATCGGGTGAAGGGCGGTATTGCGCGGCCGGCAAAATTAACCGGTTGTATCCTTTGGGTTTGGGCTGATAGTCTTTTTGGCACGAAGCCACCGTGATCAGCAACAGAAAACAAACACCCGGCCCGAGCCAAACCCGGTGTTTGAACAGGTTCCACCGAAAAGGCATGCGCTTAAAAAGGCAGGTCATCGGTGGCATTGCCGGCCGACTTGAAATCATCCGCAGCGGCTGCATAAGTAGGTGCCGTGGGGCGCTCCTGTGTGTTGCCTCCGCCCGATTGCCGTGTGCTCAGCATGGTCATGTTGTCGCCCACCACTTCAGTGGTGTAGCGTGTCACGCCTTCCTTTTCCCATGACCGTGTGCGCAGCTTGCCTTCTAGGTAAATCATATCGCCTTTGTGCAAATACTTGGCGGCAATATCCGCCAGGCCGCGCCACAGCACGATGTTGTGCCACTCAGTGTTTTCTTTTCGCTCGCCTGTAGTTTTGTCCTTGTACGTTTCGGTGGTGGCGATGGAAAAGTTGGCCACGGTGGCACCGTTTTCGAGGTTACGCACTTCGGGGTCTTTTCCAAGCCGACCCACGAGGATGACTTTATTTACGCCTGACATATGTGTAATTGTTTAGTTACGATTTTACGGGTTTCAAATGTACCCATTTTACAACTAAAATGCCCGCCAAAATCAACGGACGAAAAGGGGAGGGTGGCTTCTTCTCAAATGACGATAACGCCTTCGTCAACCTGGCCGATCAGGTTGGCTGTTCCCAGCAAAAAACGCTCGCCACTACACCACGCCAAGGCACTGTCTGCCTGATGCCAGTTGGCGATCGGAAGCAAGGCCGCCAAAGGCAAGTGTGTCTTCAACGCCTTTTTAAACAGGGCGATGTCTTTTTTGTAGTGCTTTTGCAGGCTCAATTCCTTAACCAGCGCTGCCGGATATACTTCCACAGTATGGATGTTTGCCGGAGCCAACAAGCTGCGCAACCGCATGGCGCGGGCCGTCAGCCCTCCCAGAAACATGGGCGACATGGCCCCCACTTGCCGGTCGGCTTCGCGATAAAAGTAATCGGTGCCTTTGCCTGAGTAAACCGAGGGCAGGGAAAGCGGTGCATCTAAGAAAACGTGGGTAGGCATATGGTCCTTAGCCCATGTTGCAATGAACAGATCGGCATCTTCGCCTTTTTTGCTCTGAAGAATTTTCAAGCGGGTGCCATCGCGAAAGCAGATACATGTGGTGCCTGCCAGCTTCGAGCCATAGTCAATACCAGCATGAAATACCTTGGCCATAGAATTATCTTTTTCCGCGACAGCGGTCGCTGCAATATTTCACTTCATCCCACACTTTTTCCCATTTTTTGCGCCAGGCAAACGGCCGCCCGCACACCACGCAGGTTTTCATGGGCAGGTCCGATTTTTTCACTCCGCGCATGGTTTCAAAACAACGGTCGGCAACAACTGTTTTTAATTCATGCTTACGCCTCAAGACATTGACCGCATCATTCAAATGGCCTGGGAAGACCACACGCCCTTCGAAGCCATCGAGGCACAGTTTGGCGTCAGCGAAGATCAGGTGGTGGAGATCATGCGCAAAAACCTCCAACACGGCAGTTGGAAACGATGGCGCGGGCGCGTGAATGGCCGCAAAACCAAGTTTGCCAAGCTGCGGGCCGAAGACGTTGATCGTTTCCATAGTTCGCGTCAGCGGGCCATTTCATTCAACAAGATTTCCAAGCGGTCGTAGCGGGGAATGGGTTGGTCTTTTTCCAACAAAGATGTGGCTGCCATCGGCTATGCCCAAAACCGTTGTATTTTTGCCCGATGCCGGTAGCGAAGCGTTGGACATATAAACCCGTGCCCCCTGTGGAACCCGTAGAGCAACTCAGCTCTGCCATCAACGTAAACCCCTACCTCACATCCATTTTGGTGCAGCGTGGCATTGCCACCTTTGACGAAGCGCGTTACTTCTTCCGCCCCGCATTGGATCATTTACACGACCCGTTTTTGATGAAAGACATGGCGGCCGCGGTGGCACGCCTCCACCGCGCCATCCAGCAGCAGGAGCGTATCCTCATCTATGGCGACTACGATGTGGACGGCACCACGGCCGTAGCCTTGGTGTACCGGTACCTCAAAAGCTTCTACCCGCATGTGGCCTTCTACATCCCCGACCGCTATGCCGAAGGCTATGGTGTTTCTGCGGCCGGCATCGCCTGGGCCGAAGATCATGGCTATTCGCTGATCATCGCCTTGGACTTGGGCATCAAGGCCTCCGATATGGTAGTGTTGGCAGGCCACAAAGGCATCGACTTTATCATTTGCGATCACCATCTGCCGGGGGTTGATATTCCGCAGGCAGTAGCCGTGCTGGATCCCAAACGCCACGATTGTCCGTATCCGTTTAAAGAATTGAGCGGCTGTGGACTGGGCTTTAAGTTGATACAAGCGTATGCGCGCCAGCACCTGCGCGAAGAAGACGTGTTCTCGTATCTGGACTTGGTGGCCGTGAGCATTGCCTCGGACATTGTTCCCATCAATGGTGAAAACCGCACCCTGGCCTATTTTGGTCTCAAGAAGCTAAACGAGGACCCTTGCCCCGGATTAAAGGCACTAAAAGAGATCGCAGCCCTTAAACAGGACTTGGATATCTCCGGTATCGTGTTCACGCTCGGACCGCGCATCAATGCGGCCGGCCGTGTGGCACACGCGCACGGAGCCGTAGAACTGTTGATCGCGGATGATGACGATGCGGCCATGGCGCTAGCTGAGAAAGTGAATGTTAAAAATGACCTGCGCAGGGAATTTGACCTTAGCATTACCGAAGAGGCCATTGCGCTGATCGAAAGCGATGAAACCCTGCGAAACAACAAATCCACGGTGCTCTTTAAAAACACCTGGCATAAGGGCGTTATTGGGATTGTCGCTGCGCGTTGTGTCGAAAAGTTTTATCGCCCCACCGTTATCCTCACCGAATCGAACGATAAGCTAACGGGTTCCGCGCGCAGTGTAAACGGGTTTGATTTGTACGATGCCTTGGTGCACTGCAGCGATTTGCTGGAAAAGTTTGGGGGCCACAAGTACGCGGCCGGCCTCACGCTTTCGCGCGATAATCTGACAGCCTTTCAGCAACGCTTTGAGCGCATTGTATCTGAACGCATGACCGAGGAACTTCAAACCCCGGTGGTGGAAGTTGATTTGGTTATCCCGCTGGAGGCGATCAACGGCAAGTTTTGGAGCATCTTAAAGCAGATGGCACCGTTTGGCCCGGAGAACCAAAAACCGGTATTTGAGGCACGAAATGTGTACGTGGTCAATGCCCTCAGTAATTTCAAAGATCGCCACGTACGCTTTCTGGCAGGCCAAAAAGGCAGCGATGCCATCTTCCAAGCCGTGGGTTTTGATTTAATTGAGCATTATGAACGGCTCGCTGCGGGCGACTACTTCCGCATCGCGTTTACCATAGAGGAAAATACATTTAACGGACAGACTTCGCTGCAACTGCGTTTGCGCGACATCAAATTTGACTAACCATGGAACTACGGGCCGAAAACCTGATCAAGAAATACAAAAGCCGCACGGTGGTGAACAACGTGTCGGTGAAGGTGGGGCAGGGTGAGATTGTGGGGCTGCTGGGGCCCAACGGAGCCGGCAAAACCACCACGTTTTACATGATCGTTGGACTGATCAAACCCAACGAAGGAAACATTTTCCTGGACAACGAAATCATCACGGACTTTCCCATGTTTCAGCGGGCCAAGCGGGGCATCGGATATTTGGCGCAAGAGGCCTCGGTGTTTCGTAAACTCACGGTCGAAGAGAATATCATGGCCCCGCTAGAGATGCGCGACATGCCCGCCCGCGCGCGCAAAGAAAAAGTAGAATCGCTGCTGGAGGAATTCAGTTTGACACATGTGCGCAAAAACATGGGCATGGTATTGAGCGGAGGCGAGCGCAGGCGCACGGAGATTGCGCGTGCCCTGGCCGTAGACCCCAAGTTTGTGTTGTTGGATGAACCTTTTGCGGGCGTAGACCCGATTGCCGTAGAAGAAATCCAAGGCATTGTGGCGAAGCTTAAAAAGAAAAACATCGGCATCCTCATCACTGACCACAATGTAGACGAAACACTATCGATCACCGACCGTGCGTATTTGATGATTGAGGGCAAGCTGTTCAAGCAAGGCACGGCTGAAGAGTTGGCCAGCGATCCGATGGTGCGCAAGCTCTACCTGGGTCAGAGTTTTGTGTTGCGCAAAGCCACGGTGGGATCTTAGTCGGGGTATCCATGGAGGTTGTCATTGCCTTTTTGCTCGGCACATTTTTCAGTTTCATCGGCTCCATCCCGCCCGCCACGCTGAACTTGTCCGTTTTACAACTGGGGTTGGAGCGTAAGCGCGCCATTGCGCTGCGGTTTACCCTGGCCGTCACGCTTATTGAATATCCGTATGCGTGGATCGGTGTGGTGTTTGAAGAATGGGTGCGCAGCGCGCCCGGTATTACGGCCCATTTTCAGTTGATCACCGCGTGTGTGATGACGGTGCTGGGAGTGTTCAATTTGTGGAGTGTGCGCAAGCCTTCGGAGTTTGCCGTCAAGTTTAACCAAAGCGGGTTTCGCAGGGGTCTGGTGCTAAGCATCCTCAATCCCATGGCCATTCCGTTCTGGGTAGGCATCACTGCCTATCTGAAAGAGCAGCAGTGGCTGGCGCTGGACACGGGCTGGCACGTGCACAGTTATGTGCTGGGCACCGCGGTGGGCGTGTTTCTATTGCTGTTGCTGTTTATCTATCTGGCCGAGTGGGTGTCGCGTTACGTGAAGGACAACCGGCTGGTAAAGCTGGTGCCCGGCATCACGCTGCTGGCCCTGGGGTTGTATGCGTTTGGGGGTTATTTTTTTCAACGTGATTTTTAAGGCAGCGTTCTACCAATAGCGGAACATTGCTGTCAAAGACGATGGTATCTTACTCATCCAAGAGAACATTGTGACGGTTTATGCGGATGACACCAGGCTTTGGCCAAGGACTTCAATCACTTTTTCTTTCGCTTCCAACAATCCACCAAATGATCATTTACCAATCCACACGCTTGCATGTGCGCATACATCACCGTGCTGCCCACAAACTTGAAGCCGCGTTGGATCAAGTCTTTGCTCAGCGCGTCCGACTCGCGCGTGGTGGCGGGCACGTCTTGTAAGGTCTTGGGGAAATTGACGATCGGCTTGCCGCCTACGAATCCCCAGATATACCGATCGAACGAGCCAAACTCCTTTTGTACTTTTAAAAACTGCTGTGCATTGGTGCGGGTGGCAAACACTTTGAGGCGGTTGCGCACGATGCCCGGATCCAGCAAAATCTTTTCCAGTTTGGCATCGGTGAAGCGCGCCACCTTGGCGGCATCAAACGCGGCAAAGGCTTTTCTGTAGCCCTCGCGCTTTTGCAAAATGGTGGCCCAACTCAACCCCGCCTGGGCGCCTTCCAAAATCAAAAACTCAAAATGCGTTTGATCATCGTGTACGGGCACGCCCCACTCTTGATCGTGGTAGCGGATGTACTGTTCAAACTTCAGGCACCACGGGCAGCGGAAATGCTCATCGGCTTTTGACATGATCAAAAATACGTCATTTACAAAACATAAGAGATGGTCTTTAGCCACGAAGGCACGGAAACAACGCAGCTTTCACGGGAGCATCTCAACGTATCGCGAGTATCGTATTTGCCTCCAACGCCTTTACCGCGCCCTGGCCCAACGCCTGCAAGGAGCATAAGCTCTGCGCCCCTCTCCACCGGAGAGGGAACGATGAATGCCAAAAAAATGCAGAGCACGATGGGGTGAGGTCAAAAGTGTGCCCATTTGAATGGCATCGCTTTTGTGTGGTGTCATCGCCATCACATTCATATTTGCAACCTTCATGGGGATTTGTACCTTGTCCCTCGTGATGCGGAAAATCGCCATCGGATGTGTTTTGTGGGTAGGCATGTGCCCATATGCGTGGGCACAGTTCAAAAGGTTTGCGGCTGCGCCCTCGTCTTTTGCCGCCTATACCATCACTACCTTGCGGGCAGATGTGGCGCAGCAATATCTGCTGCCCTCCCCGGTGTTGGCCAACTTGCCGGCTTTCCAAAATTTGCCGGGCGAGACGTACTGGATGGGGCAAGTCACCACGCAGTCGTACAACCAGGGCAAGCTCGGCACCTTCTATTACTGGGATTTGCAAGGCAACCTGCGCGAAACCAAGTTTTTTATTGATGTGGCAGGCGGCAAAAAGCGCGGCCTCAAAATCGTGATACCCCGTAGAATCAACTAACCAACCGTATGCGCACAATAGTATTTGGTTTTGTTCTGCTTGCCGCGTTATCCGCGCAAGCGCAAAAAGTGGATTTCGAAAAAAAGTTGAAGGAGCTCAACATTGTGTTGATAGAGCCCAGCAAGCCCATGGCCAATTATGTAAAGGCCGTGCGCACGGGCAACTTGCTTTTTTTAGCTGGCCACGGCCCCACGAAAGCCGATGGAACTAACATACAAGGCAAGGTGGGCAAAGACCTGACGACTGAGCAGGGCATAGACGCGGCACGCGTCACGGGCATCTCCATTCTTTCTACCTTGAAGGCCGAGTTGGGCGATCTTAACCGCGTGAAGCGCGTGGTAAAAGTGCTGGGCATGGTGAACTGCACCGAAAACTTTACCGACCAACCCAAGGTGATGAATGGCTTTTCAGATTTGATGGTGGCCGTATTTGGCGAGAAGGGCAAGCACGCGCGCTCGGCCGTAGGCATGTATGCGCTGCCCAGCAACATTGCCGTGGAAATAGAGATCATCGTGGAAGTTGAATAACGGTAACCCCGAACCTTGAACGTTTCACGTTGAACCTTGAACCTTGAACCTCGAATTTTGAACCTTGAATTTTGAATCTTACGTTTTGAATTTCCTGATGCGTTACCTCCCGTTCCTATTGCTTCTGTTGTGCTGCGCGCAACCCAACCAGCCGCAGCCCATGGCCACCTTTTCGATTTCATTTTCAAGCTCGCTAAGTAACGAAGCACTGGACGGCCGCTTGTTGCTGATGTTGGCCAACAACGACAAAGAGGAGCCGCGCTTTCAGATCGGTGACGGGCTCAAAGCGCAACCTATCTTTGGTGTCGATGTGAACGGCCTGAAGCCGGGCGAGAGCATCACCGTGGACGAATCGGTCTTTGGGTTTCCCTTTCGCTCGTTGACCGAGCTGCCCGAGGGTGACTACTACGTGCAGGCGTTGCTCAACCGCTATGAAACATTCCAACTAAAAACAGGACACACGGTAAAGCTGCCGCCCGACATGGGCGAAGGGCAGCAGTGGAACCGCAAGCCGGGCAATTTGTACAGCATGCCCCTCAAGGTTTCGTTGAAGCGGGGGGAGAACGCCACCATCTCCATTTCGCTGGATCAAAAAATTCCACCGCTCGAAGAACCCCAAGACACGAAGTATGTCAAGCACATCAAGATCCAAAGCAAAATGCTTACGGAGTTTTGGGGTCGGCCCATGTATCTGGGCGCACACGTACTCGTGCCTCATCGTTTTGATGAGCACCCCGAAGCACGGTATCCGCTCATGATCTATCATGGCCACTTCCCCAGCGACTTTGGTGGATTTAGTACCGAGCCTCCCCCTGCCGATATGGACACCACGGATTTCAACCCGCGCTTTGGCATCTACGGGTACAAGAAATTTCAAAAGCAGGAGGCTTACGACTTCTATCAACAGTGGGTCAGCCCCGCGTTTCCTCGCTTTTTGGTGGTGGAGATACAACATGCCAATCCATACTATGACGATTCGTATGCGGTGAACTCCGCCAACCTGGGCCCGTACGGGGATGCGATCATGTATGAATTGCTCCCGGAAATCGAAAAACGCTTTCGCGGAATAGGACAAGGGTGGGCGCGGTTTACCTATGGTGGCTCCACGGGGGGCTGGGAGGCATTGGCCGTTCAGATGTTTTATCCGGACGAGTTCAACGGATGTTTTGCGGCCTGTCCCGACCCGATCGACTTTCGCGCGTTTTGCCTGGTGGACATTTACAATCAGAAGAACGCCTATTGGTACGACAGCGATTTCAAGAAGTTGCCGATCCCCTCGCACCGCAACTACCTGGGCCAAATCCAAAGCACCATGCAGGAGAGCAATCATCTTGAATGGGTGTTGGGTGAGAAATCGCGCAGTGGCCAGCAATGGGATGTCTGGGAGGCAGTGTACTCTCCGCAAGGAGAAGACGGATACCCCAAGCGCATTTTTGATAAACGCACGGGCGAAATAGATGCCGAGGTAGCCCGCTACTGGCGCGAGCACTATGACTTGCGCCAGATACTGGAGCGCGATTGGAAAACGCTGGGGCCGAAGCTGCAAGGCAAGATACACATCTACTGTGGCGACATGGACAATTATTACCTGAACAACGCAGTGTATCTCATGGAGGAGTTCCTAAAGAAAACCAGCCAGCCGTTTTACGCAGGTGAAGTGGACTATGGCGACCGGGCTGAGCATTGCTGGAATGGCGACCATGAAAATCCGAACCATGTTTCGCGCTTGCGCTACAACACCATGTATCTACCCAAGATTCTACAGCGCATAAAAGACACTGCGCCCCGAGGCGCGGATGTGAAAAGCTGGCGGTATTAAAAGCGAACATACGTTATCCCAATTTTAATTTCGTTATCGCAGCATTACTGTAATGTTATTGCGACTTGTACCCATAAACCACTCATTTCCATTGGATTTATCGTAATATTACGATAAAAGAAATGACCGTCTTGAGTTCCCCAAGCCACACTACGATGCAATGGCCTTAACAATTTCGTAATACTGCCGACCCCATTGGGTAATATGGCTGCGACACCTTTGCGGGCAAATACGCCTACCCTATGCTCGCTCGTTTTTACGCCCTCTTTACAACGTTCTTTTTGTTTTCCCTGGCGGCCCTGTCCCAAAATGGTACCATTGCCGGCAAGGTGGTGGATGTTCAAAGCCAGGAGCCCATTATTGGTGCCAACGTGGTCATCCAGGGAACTTCGGTGGGGGCGGCCTCCGATTTGGATGGAAATTTTACAATATCGAATGTGAAACCCGGTACGTACGTCATTGTGGTTTCGTTTGTCACGTATAAAACACAGACCATCACCGATGTGGTAGTGGAGAGCGGCAAAAAAACTACGCTGGGCATCAGCCTGGCCGAAGATGTGGCAGAGTTGCAAGCGGTAGTAGTGGAGGCAAAAAAGGAAATAGCTACTGATGTGACGTTGCTTAGCGCCATTAAAGAAGCGAAATTGGTGGTGAGCGGCATATCGGCTGAGCAGATCACCAAGCTGCCAGACCGCGATGCGGCCCAGATTGCGCAGCGCGTGCCCGGCATTACTATTGCCGACAACCGATTTGTAGTGGTACGGGGTATTCCGCAGCGGTACAATCAGGTAATGATCAACGGGGCGATAGGCCCGAGTACTGAGACCGATAGCCGGTCGTTTTCGTTCGATCTTATACCAGCCGGTTTTATAGACCAGATGCTGATTTATAAATCCGGATCGGCCGAACTGCCGGGCGATTTTGCGGGTGGACTTATTCAGATCGTGACGAAGCAGCCCGAATACGAAGATTTTACTAAGGTGGGGTTTAGTGTAGGGTTCCGGCAAAATGCCACGTTTGAAGATTACGCAGCACCGCAGGGCAGCAGCACTGATTGGTTAGGCTTTGATAATGGGTTCCGCGGCCTGCCCAATGATTTCCCGTCCACCTCTATTCTGACAGGGTCGGCACGCACCAGTTTGATCCGTGAGCGGGCTGGAAAATCGTTGACAAATAGTTTTGCCCTGCAAACCAAACGGGCTCCTGTTGACATCGGTTTTAATGTGACCACTTCACAGTCCTTCAAAATCCGCAATACAGTATTTCGTAACCTGACAGCTGTCGGGTATTCCAACAGTTACCAAATTTATGATGCGGAGTTCAATCGATTTAATGAATTTGTTACGCTAGAACCAAGGTTCAAATTCAATGACCGAACTTATATTAATGAAGTTCGTCTCAGTGCCATGCACAATTGGGACATCAAAATAAACGAAGGAAACAGTCTGGAATTCAAGAATTTTTTTGTGCAATTGGGTGAAAACCGGGCGATAGTCCGTGAGGGAAATGACTTTATCCAACAGCCTAATCTTGATCGGCTAAATTATGCCTACTATTATCTTGATCGCTCGATTTATACGGGTCAGCTACAGGGACGTCACCGTTTGGGGTCAGATCGTAACCAACTTAATTGGGTCTTGGGCGTGAACAGAATCAGCAAACAAGAACCCGATTTTAGAAGATTCAGAACCTTCCGAGATATCTCCTTGCGTGGCACAGATGCGCCCTATCAAATGCAACTACCCCCCAACAGCAATCTTTTTGACACAGGTCGGTTCTTCTCAGAACTCAACGACAACAGCTATAACAATAGCGTTTCATTTGAACATCGATTCGGAGAGAAAGATGAGAAACGCGTGCCTATCTTAAGAGCTGGATATTTGATTGAATATCGCGATCGATCGTTTGATGCACGGTACGTCAGTTATTTGTATCCTGGTAATTTTGATCCCATTGAAGGAGATCGCCTGTCAAGACTTCCGTTGGGCGAAATTTTTGCGCCCGCCAACATTAGCCGACAAGACGGGCTTGTTATTGAAGAAGGAACCGGACAATCTGACTCCTATACCGGAACAAATCTATTAAGCGGAGGGTATGTGAGCACTTCGCTGCCCCTGTCTAATTTCGACATTACGGTGGGATTTCGGGGAGAGTACAACGTGCAGCGTTTGGACTCACGCTCGAATAATGCCCCGGTAAACGTGGAAAACAAGATTTTTGCTCCGCTTCCTTCATTAAATGTAGCGTGGAATATCACTGATCGTTCGTTGTTGCGCGCGGCCTACAGCCGAACCGTCAACCGGCCTGAATTTCGGGAGTTGGCACCCTTCCTTTTCTACCAATTTGAAGTAGACGCCAACATTAGCGGGCGTGCCGACTTGAGAACGACATTCATCAATAATTTTGATTTACGCTATGAGTTATATCCTAACCCCGGGGAGTTATTTAGCATTGGGGCGTTCTACAAGAAATTTAAAGATCCCATCGAACTGTATAATCAGATCACGGGTGAAAATCCGCAATTTTTTTACGCCAACTCTCCCGAGGCCTACTCCTACGGTGCGGAGATTGAATTTCGAAAATCGCTTGCCAGTTTAGGAGTGTCAAAGTTTCTGAGAAATACTTCTCTCAATGCCAATGCCGCTTGGATTAAGTCTGAAGTGGATGTAGGAGCCGATGCAACGAATCAAGCACGATTCAGACCGCTGACAGGGCAATCACCTTATATCGTCAATGTAGGAACATATTATAATGACGAGGATAGCGGTTTCTCGGTTAACCTGGCCTATAATATTTTTGGGGAGCGAATTTTTACGGTGGGAGATATTCTCTTCCCAACGTGGTTTGAGATGCCACGCAACACGTTGGATGTGCAGGTTGCTAAAGTGTTTGCGCGCAGGTATGAACTGAAGTTCAATGCGCAAAATCTGCTCAATGCGAAGTATCAATACAAGCAAGACAGCGGCAACAATAGCAAGATTGACGGAAACGACCCACTGATTCGTGGTTATCGTGTCGGAACACACTACGCTCTTTCGTTTTCGGTAAAGTTTAGTAAGTAGCATCGCTCCTACAATCGATAAAGAAGCCACGGTAACGGGGCTTTTTTTTATGATAATCGCTGTCAGTCAGAGGTGTTTGCATGATGTTAACACTGCCGTAATGAATTGTTAACCGCGCTGTAAACGAACCCCTTTTCAATCGACTTAACTTTGAGCCTAAATCAAATTATATAACGCAATGAAACAACTGAGATTTCTCGCCTTTTTATTGGCTGTCTCGGCAGTTTTGATGATCCAAAGCTGTGAAGACGAAGAAGACATTAAACCTGCGCCTACCGTGGTATTGGATGTGGAGTCCAATCAGAATATTCCAGGTGCGACTGTGACCGTAACGGCTACCGTTAGCGCACCCAATGGCGGTAAAACGCTGACGGTATTCGTAGGTGGGGTTGAAGCCGAGTCATATGATTTGGGTGGAGCAGCAGAAACCGAGCAAGCGTTCAGTTATACAATTCCTCAAACAGCTGTGGTGGGGTCTTCCATCATCATTACATTCCAAGCTACTGACAATCGCGACTTTTCGTCTGCGGTGGCAAATCACATTTTAACTGTGGGTGATCCGGTAATTGTATTAACAGGTACGTTACCAACACAGACATTATCAGCCGGGGTGCCATATCTTATCCGCGGCCAGGCGATCGTTCCAACGGGCAATGTCTTGACGGTTCAGGCGGGTGCGATCATTAAGGGCGAGAAGTCAACGAAAGGTGTGTTGATCATACAACCGGGTGGAAGATTAGTAGCTAACGGTACGGCTTCTAATCCGATTGTGTTTACATCCAATCAGGGACCTGGTGAGCGCGATCGTGGCGATTGGGGAGGCATTGTATGGCTTGGTAATGCATTCGTAAATCAAGCCAATAGACCAGCTGTGGAAGGAATTACTCCGCAGCAGTTGTACGGAACGGTGGGTGCGGCAAACATCGAAGCGGGCGCGACCGAAGACAATGGGTCACTTCGCTTTGCTCGGATTGAGTATGCTGGGATTGAATTGACACCGAACAATGAGACAAACAGCCTTACGATGGGTGGATTAGGCGCAGCCACGGTCGTTGAGAATGTTCAGGTTTCGTATGGCGGAGACGATGGTTTCGAATGGTTTGGCGGAAAAGTGAATGCTAAGCGATTGATTTCCTTGTCCACATGGGATGACGATTTTGATACAGACCTTGGTTGGACCGGCAATGTGCAGTGGGGTATCGTAGTTCGTAATCCCTTCTTTGCTGATCAATCAGGTTCAAATTCCTTTGAGAGTGACAATCAAAACAATGCGGATCCTACAGTGGGATGCACGGATACAGAAAAGGCGGGCTGCACGGGTGGTGTATTCTCAAATATATCAGTCTTTGGCCCCCGGGATTTTGGTTCACGTGCTATCTCTGCTAACTATCAAAATGCAATTCATATTCGCAGGAGAACAAATATTTCGATCTTCAACTCGTTTTTCTCGGGCTTTAGAATTGGTTTGCGAGTAGATGATGCCGCAACGATTGCCAATTTGACTTCGGGCTCTGCAGTTCATCAGTACAACGTGTTGTCGATCCCCGGGAACTTTGGAACGGGTACTTCGTCTACCGCAGCTGACGGATTGTTCCTGACCAATACCAGCTCGGGAGATGCTTCGGCCATCGCCACGTATTGGAACGGCAACAACAATCAAACCGTCAACAACATAACGGCTATTACGCCCTTGACCGACCTGGGTGTTTCTGCTGATTTTTATTTTGGTTCACGTGCAGCGGCTGCATTCCCCTCTAATCCTGCATTTACGTTGGCAGCAGGTAATGCAGCGCTTGCTGGAAACCTGAATGGAACAGCCAATTTTTCAAATGCTAAACTGGGTGCCTTTTTTGACAAGACAATCACGTACCGCGGTGCGTTCGGTGCTACTGACTGGACCGATGGTTGGTCTGAATTCCAACCCATTAGCAAAATCTATTAGTCTGACGGGAGTTGTAAATAGAAAAAACCTGCCTTCATCGGCAGGTTTTTTTATTATTGAGCCCCACAACGTGTAATTTTGAATCATGAGTAAAACACCGATGCTGGCTGCAATTGCATTTTGCCTTATTTCTTGCCAGCCGCAAGGCTACAGCCCACAAGAGCATCTTTCCGCCAGAGAGCAAGATGCCATCGTGTGGTCAATTATTCGATACCTCGGAAGACCACCTGAGGGAAGCAGTAATCAAAACTTATTTTCACCGGAGTTTGACAGTCACTACCGCGAGCAACAGTCTTTTTTTCGTCTTGACGCCTTCTACATAAAAGGCGATACAAGCTACTTTATGTTAAGCAGGCGTGCACCGAGTTTGGAAGACAAACGGGTGAGTGTCGCAGGGAAACTGGTTATTGCCGAGGACGGAGTACTGGCTTATTATACGGAGGTCTTTCGCACATTCAAAATGCCTGACCCGGAGCTGAAAGAGAAGAGCCTGTTCTTGTTTGATCTAATGGTTCGAAACGAGGATCTGTCCCGTTACGAACGGAGAAGAAATGCTGAGGAATTTATTGAGTTTCCAGACGCCTTGAACTATTATGACGATCGGGAAAGGCGGTGGAAAGCCCGCCCATCGCCATCTAATTAATCTTTCGCTGCTTCTCTTTCTGCGCTTCCAAAACTTTTTTAATCTGAACAGAAGCCTGGGACACAGAGTCCTGGGCTTTTTTGTTATCTACCAGCTTTTGCTTGAGCACCGCATTTTCCAGGGCGTTGGCGTCTATGGCTTTCAGAAGCCGAATCCTCTCGGCTTCGTTGTTGGCCAGTTTGGCAATCAACTCCTTGTTTTGGTTGACCAGCCGCTGCTGTTGTTTGTCCGTGGCATCCGCTGCGCGCTGCGTGTTGTCAATCTGCTGTTGCACCTGATCGCGGTAGTATTTCACCGCAAACCGATAGGGGAGCTTTTCCAGTTCCGCGCGCACCGTGGCCACTGTTTTTCCGTCCCATTCACTGTCTTTGATGCCCAACCAAACCACGGGTTGAGCGTCAGTTCCCTCTACCTTGCCATAAATGACGCCCTTTGCGTAGGGGGTAGCATCCAACACCGGCTCGCTCACAAAAAAGTAGTCGCTGTTGCTGCGGTACTTGCCAAAATCCTTTAGGAATTTCTGCCAGGCGGTTTCAACCTCGCCCTTTGGCGACTCCATGCGCACGCTGTAACCGTCCACCTTTTCACCTTTGATGGTAACGGCCAGGTTTTTGGGTTCAATGGGTTGGGCCATCACCGATGCCCGTCCGCACAAAAAGAGGGCAAAAAACAAAAACTTACCGCGCATAGAGGTGTTACATTTAAAATTCAAAGCTAACCAAGAATGACCAGAAACATACTCATCACGGGCGCATCGGGGTTGGTGGGCACGCGGCTCACACAGGTATTGCAGGCACACGGTCATCGGGTGTCTCACCTGGGCCGCACCGCCCGCACGGGTGATGTTCCTTCGTTTGTATGGGATCTGAACAAACGCTATGCCGATCCGCACGCTTTCGAAAACACGGACGTGATCATTCACCTGGCCGGGGCGGGCGTAGCCGACAAACGCTGGACGGCCGCGCGCAAGCAAGAAATCTTGAGCAGCCGCACGCAGTCGAGTCAGTTGCTATATGAATCGTTGCGCACGGGAGCGCATCGTGTCAAGGCGGTCGTGTCCGCCAGTGCGGTGGGCTACTATGGGTTTGATACAGGTGATGCGTGGATCACCGAAGAGAGTAGCCCGGGCACCGATTTCCTGGCCGATGTCACGCAGCGATGGGAGGCGTCCGTAGATGCGATCGGCTCGCTGGGCATCCGCGTGGCCAAACTGCGCATCGGCATTGTGCTCAGCACCCAGGGCGGTGCGCTCACCGCGATGGCAAAGCCCGTTCAACTGGGGGTAGGCGCTCCGCTGGCCAGCGGCCATCAATACCTGAGTTGGATCCACATCGATGACTTGTGCCAGATGTTTGCCCATGCCGCCATCCACGAGGGTGTACAAGGGGCGTTCAATGCCGTGGGCATGCAGCCCATGCGCAACCGCGAGTTTACCCAAACGCTGGCGCGGGTGTTGCGCAAGCCGCTTTGGCTGCCGGCTGTACCTGCGTGGGCCTTGCGGGTGATCGTGGGCGAAATGGCCAACATCATCACCGGGGGCAATCGCGTGTCGGCAGAAAAGATACAGGCAACCGGCTTTGCATTTCGCTACCGCGAATTGGAACCCGCACTCAGGCACTTGTATGGTATGCCAGTGCAATAAGGCTTTGCACGGAGTATCCACAAACTATTTCCTATCTTTTCCGCTCGGTAAACACTTTTCGAATGAAACGAACCCCCGCCTCAACCAAAAAGAGCAAGAACACTGCGGATCCCGAAGCCTATCAGCAGGCACTGGAAGACGAACACCGCATACGCAAAGCATTCAAAGACAAAGACTGGGCGGAGATCAAGAGCTCAGACTCGTGGGTGATATTCAAAGTGATGAGCGAGTTTGTGGAGGGCTTTGAAAAGCTTGCCAAGATCGGTCCGTGCGTTACCATTTTTGGATCTGCTCGCACTAAGCCCGAGCATCCCTATTACAAAACGGCCGAGCAGATTGCCCACAAGCTGGTACAGCACGGCTATGGCGTGATCACAGGCGGTGGCCCGGGTATCATGGAGGCCGGCAACAAAGGCGCCCATGCGGCCGGGGGAAAATCAGTAGGCTTGAACATTTTTTTGCCGTTTGAGCAGAAGGGGAATATCTACATTGATCCCGACAAGCTGATCACGTTCGATTACTTTTTTGTGCGCAAGGTCATGTTTGTCAAATACTCGCAGGGCTTTATTGTGATGCCCGGAGGCTTTGGTACACTGGATGAGCTCACGGAGGCACTCACGCTCATTCAGACCAAGAAAATTGGCCGTTTCCCTATTGTACTCGTGGGCAAAAAATTCTGGGCAGGGATGGTCGATTGGATCAAAAAAGTGTTGGTAGACGAAAAAATGATCAGCCCGGAAGACCTGGACCTGTTTTCCGTGGTCGATACGCCCGAAGATGCCGTTCGTGCAATTGATGAGTTTTATTCAAAATATCTCTTGTCGCCTAATTTTTAACAATCCGGTCGTTGGGCAATTTCGTATGTCTGTCGGCTGGCGGATAGTGAACAACATTCGACCCTCCTATTTTTACAAAAATCAACTATACGAACCATGGAACACACCTATTACAATCCGGAAGACCTGAAGAAGTTTGGCAACATTGGCGAGTGGGAGAAAAACCTGGCCGATAAATTCTTTTCTTACTATGGCGATGTATTTAAAGAGGGTGACCTGACCGCCCGCGAAAAGTCATTGATTGCTTTGGCGGTAGCACATACGGTGCAGTGTCCCTACTGTATTGATGCCTACACCCAGGATTCACTTGAAAAGGGAGCCACCGAAAAGGCGATGATGGAAGCCATCCACGTAGCGGCTGCCATCCGCGGAGGTTCCTCGCTGGTCCATGGCGTTATGATGATGAACAAAGCCAAAAAGTTATCGATGTAACGTTCACTTAGTCAGCGTTCAAAATGTAAAACGCGGTATGTAAAACAGCGTTTTCCAATCTTGAATCTCAAATTTTGAATCAACAAAAAATGATCAAGAGCCTCCATGCCCGTCAGCACCAGCTTGCCCAGCAAGAACGGCAGGTTGATTTTTTGTCAAACGGGGTTTTTAAGAATGGCAAGCTTACGCCTTTCCAGGAGAAAATCGCCCCGCTGGGTTTTCGGCCGCTCAAGCCCACAAAAATCGAGATCTTTCAGGTGAATGTCGGCTATATGTGCAATCAGGTGTGCAAACATTGCCATGTGGATGCCGGCCCCGACCGCAAGGAAATCATGACACGCGAAACAATGGATCAGTGCCTGGCGGTGTTGGAGAAGACAAAAATCAAAACGCTGGATTTAACCGGGGGCGCCCCCGAGATGAACCCCCACTTCCGCTACTTTGTGAGTGAAGCGCGCAAGCGAGGCGTACAGGAAATCATTGTGCGCTGCAACCTGACCATCATCCGCGCCAACCCGAAGTATTACGATTTGCCGGAATTTTTTCGCGAGAACAACGTTCGGGTGGTCTCGTCTCTCCCCTTTTACAACGCAGGCAAAACGGACCGTCAACGGGGAGAGGGGGTCTTTAAAGATTCCATCGAAGCGCTGCAACAGTTGAACGCAGCGGGCTACGGCAAAGAGGGCACCGGCTTGTTTCTGGATTTGGTGTACAACCCCACCGGGGCTTTCTTGCCGGGCGACCAAGGCCAATTGGAGCGCGATTTTAAAAAAGAACTCAAAGAACATTTTGGTGTTGAGTTTAACAGTCTTTTCACCATCACCAACATACCCATCAGCCGGTTTCTGGACTTTTTGATTGAGTCGGGTAATTATGAAGAGTACATGGAAAAGTTGGTGAATGCCTTTAACCCTGCGGCCGTGGCGGGCGTCATGTGCCGCAACACGATCTCCATTGACTGGCAAGGGTATTTGTACGATTGCGACTTCAATCAGATGTTGGGCTTGAAGACGGACGCACGGGCCGGGCAACACATCCGCACCTTTGATGTGGCCGCGCTGGAGGGGCGCGAGATCGTGATCAACAACCATTGCTTTGCGTGCACGGCCGGTGCCGGCAGCAGTTGCCAAGGCGCCACCGCGTAGTTTTGCGAATGGGTCTGGGAACGCTAAGTTTGCCATGGTGGAATAAAATACGCCACC
This sequence comes from uncultured Ohtaekwangia sp., assembly GCA_964524935.1. GTDB lineage: Bacteria > Bacteroidota > Bacteroidia > Cytophagales > Cyclobacteriaceae > ELB16-189. Next base: position 316,165 of record CAZGFJ010000002.1, on the reverse strand, counting down.
CGCACGTATGTTAAATGAAATCAAAGAAGCATCCGACTACCTGAAACGGCATGGGGTTACCGACCCGGAAGTAGGGATCATTTTGGGTACCGGCCTGGGAAATCTGTTTGTCCAGGAGATCAAAAACCCCATTGAAATCAACTACAACTCCATCCCGCATTTTCCCGTCTCCACGGTGGAGTTTCACAAGGGCAGGTTGATGTATGGCGAAGTGGCCGGAAAAAAAGTGTTGGCCATGCAGGGCCGCTTTCACTACTACGAGGGCTACAACATGCAGCAGATCACCTTGCCCGTGCGGGTGATGAAACTGTTGGGCGTAAAGCAGCTATTGATCTCCAATGCCGCGGGCAACATGAACTTAAAGTGGAAAAAAGGCGATATGATGTTGATTGACGATCACATCAATTTACTGCCCGACAATCCGTTGCGAGGCCCCAACTACGAAAAGCTGGGGCCCCGTTTTCCCGACATGAGCCAGCCGTACTCGCCCATGTTGAACAAGAAGCTGATCGCCCTGGCCAAGAAACAAAAAGTCGTGCTGCGCAAGGGCGTATATGTGGGTGTGATGGGCCCCAATTTGGAGACACGGGCCGAATACCGCTTTTTGCACCGCATAGGAGCGGATGCCGTGGGCATGAGCACGGTACCCGAAGTAATTGTGGCCAACCACATGGGCCTGCCCTGTTGTGCCATCAGCGTCCTTACGGACGATTGCGATCCGGACAACCTGAAACCGGCCGACATCAACGAAATCATCGCCATAGCCGGCAAAACAGAAAAAAAACTGACACGGCTCTATGTGGCGTTGATTGGGCAGTTATGACGAGTTGAGTTGATGCTACTTGACACTATACTCTAACCGCGCGCAGGACTTGTGACCCTTGAGCGTTTGGACTCCGCAATTTCTTTGATGATTTGATTTCGGGCTTCAAGTAAGTCGACCAGAAACCCATTCAGTCAAAGACGGTCTAAAATCCTGCCGAGAAACCCAAAAGGAGGTTCATAGAAAAATAAGTCGCGCATCGCCCTTTTCTTGGTTAGTTGAAAATGAAAAGCATCAAATTCAAATATCGAGGTGCGGTAAAAATGGCGAAGGCTTACGTTGGGAACTACGCAGACTGCGCCAGGTAATCCATGTGTAGAACAAAGCAAGCATGGGAGGCACAGCAAACAGAAAGATTGTGACGGCAAGCGATGCTTGATTCCTGCTGGCGATCAGGGATAAAAAGAGAAAATACCCCAAAGATCCGATGCCATGCACCCAACGCAGGCGATACTGATTGTCGCGCAACGCCAAGTGGATAAGCGCGCTGAGGACCTGAACAACGCCCATGCCAAAGGCTAAAACCAACAACATACCATAATCGCCCATGGCGATGAAAACGAATGCGGCTAGCCAGAGCAAGCCTTGCAGTGTTAGATCGACAGTTTTCATAACTTATTATATTTTCAGTAAATTTTGAAATTGAGTATAAAAATTTTTTCGCGTTCCTTATTTCATCAACTTCAGCACCGCGCCCCAAAACCAGTTTTCGTCTGATTTGATAAAGGTATCCAGCAAACCGTTTGATTTTTCGGCAAAATTCCTCAAATCCTTTGTTACTTTTTTGAATTCCTTGGTCTCGATTGTTCCGTCTCCTGGCAACTCGTGTACGGCACGTAGCAGGGTTACCAACGGGTCCAATTCCCGTTTCTTACGCTCTTTGGCAACTTGCCGGGCCAAAGCCCACACATCTTTTTCAGATCTGAAGTATTCCTTCCGTTCCCCGGGCACGAGCACCCGGTGCGCCAATCCCCAGTCCAGCAGGGCCCGCAGGTTCATATTGGCGTTGCCGCGCGAAATATCCAAGTCGGCCATGATTTCTTCGGTGGTCAACGGCTTTGGCGATATCATCAACAAGGCGTGGATTTGTGCCATCGTGCGGTTTACACCCCAACTTGAGCCGAGCGTTCCCCAGGCTTGGATCAACTGTTCCTTTGCTTCTTGATACTTCATATTTCTTTGAACGAGACAAATATATGAAAGTTATGGAATTTTCAATATTTACTGAAAATAAAATATCCCAACAATCAAGGTAAATCAATCAAAATGCCATGCCGCATCACTTCCGCGGCAAACGGGTTTTTTTCGGGCGTGTCATCCACCTCAAACGTGTGTAGCTCAATGCGGGGGTAGCGCGAAATCAACGAGGCGATAGGCGTTATGTCTTCCGTTCCGCAACCACTAAAACGGGCGTCCCAAATGGCCACGTCAATATCGCTGTGTGGATGCGGATGGCCCTTGGCATAAGAGCCACATAAAACCGCCCGGTGTGGCTCATACCCCCAAGCCCGCAACTCGCGGCAAAGCGCTTGAATCGTTGTTACGATCGCTTTTCGGGTAGGCATGCCTTTAGTGATTGACGCGTTACGAATGAAACAACCGATGGTGTTCCACGTGCCATCACAGGACAAAAATAATCAGCAATCGCTTGGTGGTGATCAGATCCACCCCGGAAGTCACGGTGAACTTACTCCTTGAACTTACTGCCCTTCACCGTGGGCCAGTTTTTGTCGGCTTTTTGGATGTACTCAGCTTGTTTTTTCATCCAGTCTTCCCGCACATCCAAGTTGTAGTTCAGGTAGAGTTTGCCCTCCACCACTGACCACGCCTCGGGCTCAATTTTGGCCTTGTATCCGCGCGAAAGGCCATACGCACAATAGCCGCCATATTGCGGAGCATATTTGTCCGGCTGGGCTTCAAACAACTTCTTGTTTTCGGGGGAGGAGAAATACCACGTTTGTCCGCCCCAGGCAGCCGAAAATTCCTTTTTGCCTTTTACGGGCCGCTTGGCAAAAAAGTATGCCACCGGGTCGTATCCCTTGATGGCCCCTTCAGAGGTAGCATAGACATCACTGGTGGTTTGTGCAACCGCAGTTGCGAAAAATGCCACTAGTACAAACGTAAAAAGTGTTTTCATGGTAGTCGGTTGGATTAAGATGTTCAACGGATTCGTGCGCAGGGGATCAACACACATCAAATAACGAAACTTGCTGTGGCAAAGTTTGTCGCGCTGCGGACACCCCATCTATATCATAGACAGGATGAGGATGGCCACTAAAATCCCCAAGGTAATCATGGCTTTTCGGTACCCATTCATAGCGCATTTATTTTTACTGAACCAAAAATGCCGTACGCGCAGATGGTGCAAAAAAATAAGTCTCTGAACTGTTGTAAAGCGAAGCCTAACCGTAGAAAAGGATGGTTCTTCGGCCCGAAGGTTACGCTTTCAGTTGGCGCAGGTAAAGCTGGATGGTGTTTTCGAGGCCGTAGTACAGCGCATCGCAGATCAGCGCATGACCAATCGATACCTCGTCTAACTGCGGGATGTTTTGTGCCAGAAACTTCAGGTTGTGCAGATCTAAATCATGACCAGCATTGACGCCTAGCCCGATGGCGTGGGCCGTGTTGGCGGCCTGAACATAGGGACCGATGGCCTGTTCTCGGTTGGTGGGAAAGGCTGCTGCGTACGGCTCGGTATACAATTCGATCCGATCTGCTCCGGCTTTTTTGGCCCCTTCTACCATGCGCGGATCTGCGTCTACAAATACCGATACCCGCCCGGCCGACTTTTTCAGCGTAGCGATCACTTCCGACAGGAAGGCCTGGTGTTTGACGGTGTCCCACCCGGCATTGGAGGTGAGCACATACGGGCCATCCGGCACCAGGGTGGCCTGGTCGGGTCGTGTTTCCTGGATCAACCGAAGGTACCGCTCGTCTGGATAGCCTTCGATGTTAAACTCGGTGGTGACTACCTTTTTCAGAGCCAGGGCATCGGCATAACGGATGTGCCGCTCGTCCGGGCGTGGGTGCACGGTGATGCCTTGGGCGCCAAACCGCTCGCAATCCTGCGCCACCTGCACTACGTTGGGGTTGTTACCACCGCGCGCGTTGCGCAGCGTGGCAATCTTATTTACATTGACCGATAACCGCACCATGGCTTTTACTTTTTTGCTGCCCCGAAACCCGTTAATTTTGATGCGAATTTAGAGAAACAACCGCATGAGTTTAAAAGCAACCATCGATGCCGACATCAAAAAGGCGATGTTAGCCAAGAACAAGGAAGAACTGGAAGCGTTGCGCAGCATCAAGTCGATGATCTTGCTGGCCGAGACAGACAAAGGTGCCACAGGGGAGGTTTCGGCTGATGCCGAAAACAAGATTTTGATGAAGGCCGCCAAGCAACGCAAGGAGTCGGCCGACATTTTTCAAAAGGAAAACCGCACTGACCTGGCGCAACGCGAGTTGTTTCAACTGGAGATCATCAGCCGCTATTTGCCCAAACCGCTCAGCGAAGACGAACTACGGGCAGAACTGAAGAACATCATTGCACAAGTGGGCGCCACCGGGCCGCAGGACATGGGCAAGGTGATGGGCGTAGCCACCAGGTCGCTGGCCGGCAAGGCGGACGGAAAGTTGATTTCTGACTGGGTAAAAAAACTGTTGGCCTCTTGAGCAAAATAGACATCGCCCTGGCGCTGGTCATTGCCGTGGGTGTTTTTGTTGGCTATCGCAAAGGTTTTTTAATGGAGTTGTTTTATCTGCTTGCCATCTTGTTGGGCGTGCTCTTGGGTTTTCGACTGATGGGTGCCGCCATGGAATACCTGCAACGCGAATTCAATGCCGACAAAGCGGTGTTGCCGTACATCGCTTTTTTTTCGGTGTTTCTCATCGTGGTGGTGTTGGTGATCCTGCTCGGCAAGACCATTTCCACCCTGGTGGATCAAACATTTTTAGGCCGGGTGGATGCCGTGGCTGGTGCATTTTTGGGTGGCATCAAGTATCTGTTTTGCGCCAGTGTATTGTTGTGGCTGGCCGCCTCGGTGCGTTGGCAACCGCCAACCTCGTGGACGGACGGTTCGCGCCTCTATCCGTTCGCAACCGAATTTGCTGGCCAAACGGCCGATGCCATCGGAAATGTGGTGCCGTATGTCAGGGATGCATTCGAGCAGGCCAAAAAAGATGAACATCCTTGACTTGAGAAGATCGTTTGGGCTGGGTTGATCATCAGCGAAACCTCATGCCGACCGAAGCCGTAACGATCCTTTCAGTTTTTTTTAGTTACTTATACGCCAAAATAAGCCATTTCTATGCCGCTGGTTGTACGCGAAGAGGGTGCCTTTAAGTTTGTGGACGAGGGTCAGGGCCAGGTCCTGATGCTGTTGCATGGCCTTTTTGGCGCGCTGAGCAACTGGGAGGGGGTGGTCAACCGGTTCTCGAAACAATACCGGGTGGTCATTCCCATGTTGCCCATTTACGAAATGCCCATCAAGGAGGCCGGCCTGGAGGGGCTTCGTTCCTTTGTGGAAGACTTTGTGGCCTTCCAGAAACTGGACAACATGATTATCATGGGGAACTCGCTGGGCGGCCATGTAGGCTTGTTGTACACGTTGGACAATCCCACGAAAGTGGCCAAATTGGTGCTCACCGGCAGCTCGGGTCTTTTTGAAAATGCGATGGGTGGCTCGTACCCGCGCAGGGGCAGTTATGACTATATCAAAGAGCGTGTGGCCTATACGTTTTACGACCCCAAAGTAGCCTCCAAACAACTGGTAGACGAGGTATTCGAAACGACCAAGAGCATACCCAAGTGCATGCGCATTGTGGCCATCGCCAAATCGGCCCAGCGCAACAACCTGGCCAATGATTTGCCCAACATCAACGTACCCACGTTGTTGGTGTGGGGACTTAACGATACCATTACGCCCCCGATGGTGGCCCATGAATTCAACCGTTTGATACCGCATTCCTCGCTCCGCTTTATCGATCGCTGCTGCCATGCACCCATGATGGAACACCCCGAAAAGTTCAATGAACTGGTGGACGATTTTTTACTCAAATCCCAAGCTGCGTGATAGCGGAAGAATTGATCAACCACATGATACCCCCGCTCAAAGCCACCGATGATGCGGCCAAGGCTATTGTGTGGATGGAAGAATTTCGATGTAATCATTTGCCGGTGGTGGCGGACGGACAACTGCTCGGATTTATCTCCGAAGAAATCATTTTGGAATACAACGATATTGACAAACGCCTGGCTGACTTCGAACTGACGGGTGAGCGTTGTACTGTGCCGTTGGATGCCCACTTCTATGACATCTTGCGCGTGGCGGGCGAAAATAAGTTGCAGATTGTGGCGGTGCTTGATGAGGACAGCCGCTACGCGGGCGTCATCACCGTGCAAGACATCATGACGTCCTTTGCCCAAACAGCCTCCGTACAGATGCCCGGGGGTATTTTGGTGCTCTCCATGGATTTGATCGATTATTCGCTGGCGGAGATTTGCCGCTATGTGGAAGAAAACAATGCCAAAGTGATCAGCAGCACGATGGTGGAAGACCCGCTGGACAAGGGGAAAATCAAAGTGACACTTAAGATCAACCAACTTGATCTCAACCGCATTGTGGCCACGCTAGAGCGGTTTGGTTACCGCGTGATTGGCCGCTACCAGGAGACCCGCGAAGATACCGGGGAAAAAGAACGGTACGACATGCTGATGCGCTACCTGGACATCTGACAAAACTGACACGGTAAACCACAGACATGAGGATTGGCCTGCACGGTAAAGACTTTCAAAACAAGTCCACGCAGTTTATCGAGCGCATCTTGGAGCAGTTGCAGGGCCATAAGGCTGAGGTGTGGGCCACCGCCAAACTCACCGGCCAACTTTCGGCCGAAGCGAGGGCGCGGTTCAAACTGCGCACCATCGAAATGGGCGACCGGCTAAAGCGATTGGATTTTTTCTTTTCCCTGGGGGGCGATGGCACCCTGCTGGAATCCGTGACGTATGTGGGCAAGGCCGAAGTGCCCATTTTGGGAATCAATACCGGGCGATTGGGTTTTTTGGCCACTAGCAGCCGTGAAGAAACCGGCAAAAACCTGGATGCCCTCTTCAAAGGAAACTACTCGGTGGACTCACGCACCATGCTGCGGCTCGTGTCTTCGACCAAGTTGTTTGGCAAACTCAACTTTGGGCTGAACGATTTCACCATCATGAAGAAGGACACTTCTTCCATGATTACCGTGCATGTTTTCGTGGATGGCGAACTGCTCAACTCGTACTGGTCGGATGGGATTATTGTTTCCACGCCCACGGGCTCCACGGGCTATTCGCTGAGTTGTGGCGGGCCGCTGGTGTATCCGCGGTCGGAGAGTTTTATCATCACTCCGGTAAGCCCTCATAACCTGGGCACCCGGCCCATCATTATTTCCGACAATGCAGAAATCACGTTTCAGATCGAGGGCCGGGCGAAAAAGTACCTCATTTCGCTCGATTCGCGCTTCGAAACTATTGATGACAGCGTGAAACTGAAAATCACCAAAGAACGGTTCAAGGCTCATTTGATACAGTTGCCGGGACAGCACTACTTCAAGACGTTGCGGCAAAAGCTGAACTGGGGGGCTGATTATCGAAACTAACGGTCGTTACCTTTGGCGGGCTGGGCATATTTATGGCCGTGCCGATGCGCTCGTTCCTGTGATTTTCGCAGTTATTTTTTAGTTTTGTGATTCGCCAAACCTGAGCAGCGATGAAGAAAGTTTATGTGGTCCTGGTTATCCTGGGTATTTTGATGGTTTCCGCAGAAGATACCTTTGCGCAGTTCAACCGCAAGTCCATCAAAAGCAACAACCGCAGGATCAGCAGCTACCGGGGCGGCAAAACGTCTTTTCGCTATAAGTACAATGCCGTTGGCTTTTCCCTGAATGCGCTGAACTACTATGGCGATCTGGCCCCGAGGCCCAACCGCCTCAGCACGGACATCTCCTTTACACGCCCGGGTTTTGGGCTTTCGTATGCGCACCGCTTTGGCCCGCGCTATGTGCTGATGGGCAATTTTATGTTTGGTACGCTGCGTGGCTCTGATGCCTCGGCTGATAAAAATGACGAGGCTAACGGCACCTTCCGCTATACGCGCAACTTGTCATTCCGCAACCAAATCAAAGAATTTTCGGTGGTGGCCCAGTTTGATCTGTTCAACAACACCTCTACCTACATGGTGCGCCCCAAGTGGACGCCCTACGGTTTTGTGGGCATTGCCGGCTTTTTCCACAACCCCCAGGCCAAGGCACCGGCTACCGACTTGCAAGGAAATCCGCTGCCAGAGGCAGGTGAGTGGGTGAAACTGCGCCCGTTGGGCACCGAAGGGCAAAATGGCGGTCTGGACCCAACAGATGCCAACAACGGAATAAAAAAATACAGCACGGCACAAATAGCCATACCATTTGGCGTGGGGGTTCGTTTTAAGCTCATGCCGGAGTTGGATCTTGCCGCTGAGATCGGTTTTCGCTACACGTTCACCGATTACCTGGATGACGTGTCCAGAAACTATGTGGATTTGGACAAATTGAGCAGCCCGTTGGCGCAAGCCATGTCGTACCGCACCAATGAGTTGCCTGCGTCCGATCGGCCGGCCGCCACGGTGGCCACCAACGTACCCGGTGTATTGGTGGTGCCCGGCTATGGCCATGAGTTCCCTACCAACAACCGCGGCAGCAGCAACGACAAGGACATCTATATGGTCACCAGCATCCGGCTGTCGTACATCTTAAAGGCCACCTACCACCGGCCCAAGTTCAGATAATCAATCCGTGTAGATGAGGGGTATTCGTCCGTTTCTAAGTGCCGCGCTGTTTACCCTTGCTGTCGTTCCGGCTTCTGCCCAAATCATCACGCAACGTTCGGAGTTGGGCGGGGGGTTAGGCGTATTTAATTACACGGGCGACATTTTACGAAACTACCACTTGGGCAGTTCACGGCCGGCGGCCACGGTTTTCTACAAATCCAATATCAGCAAGGTCATCAGTACGCGTGTGTCGCTAACGGGCGGAAAGCTGGGTGCCAGTGACCGCATCAAGCCCATCGATGCATTTGGCCGCGTGCGCGATGCCTCGTTTGACGTGTTTTTGCTGGAGGCGTCCTACGGCTACGAATATCATTTTTTGGACTGGCGAAGGAACGAGAGACGGTTGCGGTTTACGCCCTATATATTCGCGGGCATCGCCCTGTTTGGCATTTCGGGCATGGAGAACAAAAATGCCGAGTACAGCAACGTGCAGGTCTCCATTCCTTTTGGCGGGGGCATGAAGTATGTGCTTAGCCCCAAGTACTATGTCTCCTTTGAATTTGGCATGCGCAAGACATTTTTTGACTACCTCGACAATCTTTCGGACGAAGATCCCAATTTCAAAAACTACCGATACGGCAATGCCTTTGACAACGATAACTACTACTTCATGGGCATTACCCTTACCTACACGTTTTATCAAATTCCCTGCCCTACAGACCCCTACCGGTAGAACTTTTTTGCCCGCGTCCGGCATCATACCTCATCGGCCGACCCATGAAGGGGGCACTAACACGAGAAGTAAAAATTGGCTACTTTTGCTCCCTTGTGAAAACGGTAAAGGAAAGCATCGACCTTCATAATTTGCCGCAGCACGTGGCCGTTATCATGGACGGCAACGGGCGTTGGGCCAAGGGCAAGGGCGCGGCCCGCATCTTTGGCCACCGCAATGCCGTGGAGGCCGTGAGGCATGTGACCGAGGGATGTGGCGAACTGGGGATCAAATACCTAACCCTGTACGCGTTTAGTACCGAGAACTGGGGCCGCCCCAAAGAGGAAGTAGATGGCTTGATGGAACTGCTGGTGAACACAATCAAAAACGAGCTCGATTCGCTGCACAAAAACAATGTGCGCCTTCGCACCATTGGCGATGTGAGCCACCTGCCCACGGCCTGCCAGCACAACCTGGCGTTTGCCATTGACTCCACCAAGAATAACACCGGCCTCACCGTGTTATTGGCCCTGAGCTACAGCGGCCGCTGGGAAATTATCGAGGCCGTCAAACAACTGGCACACGAAGTAAAACGCGGGGAAATAACCCCCGAAGAAATCAATGAACAACTGTTTTCGCGCTACCTCGAAACAGCCGGGGTGCCCGATCCGGAATTGCTCATCCGCACCAGCGGTGAAATGCGCGTAAGTAATTTTTTGCTTTGGCAAATTGCCTATACCGAAATTTATATCACCCCTACACTGTGGCCCGACTTTCGCAAGGAAGATTTGTATGAGGCCATCGTATCCTACCAAAAGCGCGAGCGCAGATTTGGAAAAGTACTAACCCCTACGGCTTGATTGATTGTTTACATGATGAGACTTGTCTGGTTGATTTTAATCGTGTTGGCAAGTGCCGTTGAGGCGCAGGCGCAGTTCAGGCGTAAGGCGGCCACAGCCGGCAGCGAACCCGGCCTCAATTATGCCGCACCCGCTGAGTACACGTTGGCGGGCATTGAAGTAACCGGCCTCAATGTGCTAGACAAAAACGCCATGGTGGCCCTTACGGGATTGAAAATCGGTGACAAGATCAAAATACCGGGCGATGCCATCTCCGGGGCCATTCGCAAGTTGTGGAAGCACGGCCTTATTGGCGATGCCACCATCTCGGTAGACCGCATTGACGGATTGGATGTTTATCTGGTGATCAAGTTGGCCGAGCGCCCGCGGTTGATTGATTTTTACTTCACTGGCATCAGCAAAGGCAGGCAGTCATCGCTAAAAGAAGACCTTAATTTGATTCGGGGGAAGATTGTAAACGATGCCATGGTGCGCAACACGGAGCTGACGGTGAAACGCCACTTCGTAAAAAAAGGATTCTTGAATACACAGGTCAAGGTAGTACAGGAATCGGATACGATAAACCGGGGCCAGGTGCGCCTGCGCATTGACGTGGATCTGAAGTCAAAAGTAAAAATCAATGAAATTGTCTTTGACGGCAACACGGCTATCAGCGATGCCAAGCTGAAGAAGAAGATGAAGAAGACGCACGAGCGACCCCGCATGTCATTGCATCGTGCGTTGCTGGGCATGATCTTGTTCAAAGACGAACGTCCTGTGTTTCGCTACGACTCCGTGCCCCCACCCAGTTGGCAGCCGTTCAAAAACTTCATCAATCAAAACGTAAAGCTCAACGTTTTCAACGGGTCCAAGTTTATTAAGAGCGACTACGAAGAAGACAAACTGAAGGTAATCGAGTACTACAACACCAAAGGCTACCGCGATGCGGAAATCGTGGCCGACACCATCCTCAACCAAAACAAGTCCAACATCAACATCGTCCTCAAAGTAGATGAAGGCCGCAAGTACTACTTCCGAAACATCTACTGGACGGGCAACTACATCCACTCCACCGCCACGCTGAGCAAGATATTGGACATCAACAAAGGCGATGTGTATAACAAAGAGATGATCGACAAGAAAACCTCTTTTAACCCGAAAGGAGCAGACATCAGCGGGTTGTATATGGATGATGGTTACCTGTTCTTTCGCGTAACACCCGTAGAAGTTGCGGTGGAGGGAGACTCCATCGATGTGGAGATGCGCATTTTTGAAGGCGACCAGGCCACTATCGACCAGGTACTTATCAGCGGCAATGAGCGCACCAGCGATCACGTAATCCGCAGGGAACTCAGCACTATCCCGGGACAGAAGTTCAGGCGCTCGGATCTTATCCGCACGCAGCAAATGCTAGGGCAGATGGGCTACTTCAACGCACAAAAAATTGAGCCTGACGTACGTCCGAACCCGGCCAACGGAACGGTAGATATCGAATGGAAACTGGAAGAACAATCCAATGACCAGATCGAACTGTCGGGCGGATGGGGTGGTGTGTTCGGTTTTGTAGGCACGCTGGGTCTTTCATTCAACAACTTCTCGGTGCGCAATGTACCGCACTTCAAAAAATGGCGGCCGCTGCCGGTAGGCGATGGCCAGAAGTTTTCGTTGCGCGTGCAGGCCAACGGGCGCAACTTCCAAAGCTATTCCGTGTCGTTTACAGAGCCATGGCTCGGAGGGCGCAAGCCTAACTCGCTTTCCGTCAGTTTCAACTACTCCATCTCGCGCAGGCTGAACACCCGGTTCGAATTTGACGATAGTAACTCCATCCGCAACACGGGTGTGACGATTGGCTTTGGACGCAGATTGGAGTGGCCGGATAATTACTTCTCGCTCACCCACTCGCTTTCCTACCTGGTATATGACTATCGTAACTGGTTCGGAAATACAACCGTGCTGCCCAACTCAGGTATTACCCGCAGTGTCATGCTCAACACTACGTTGTCACGCAACAGCATCGACAACCCGATGTATCCAACCTCTGGCTCAACGCTGTCGCTCAGTTTGAGCCTGACGCCACCCTATTCGTCCTTCCGCGATCGTTCCTATTACAACGACATCAACCAGCGCTACGATTGGATTGAAATGCACAAGTGGATGCTGGACACCAAGTTTTACCTGCGTTTGCTCGGTAGCAAAAAACCGGACGGCCGCAGTCTGGTACTGGAGGCGAAGGCGCACTTTGGTTTCATTGGCGCTTACGACCGCAGTATCGGCTATGGTCCGTTTGAGCGTTTCTTCCTGGGTGGCGATGGGCTGGCCGGGGGCTTCAATTCCTTTGTGTTGGGCCAGGAAGTCATCGGTCTGCGCGGCTATCGCAACAACTCACTCACACCGCCCTTGTATAATCTGTATGGTACACAAAATCCGAACGGCATAGAGGGAGGTATCGTGTACAATAAATTAGGTATGGAGTTGCGTTATCCCGTTACGACCGGGCAAACCGCCACCATCTATGGCTTTACGTTTGTGGAAGCAGGGAATAACTGGGACACGTACCGGAAATTTAATCCGTTTGATATGTATAAGTCGGCCGGTGTGGGGGCGCGTATTTTCATGCCCGCGTTTGGTTTAATAGGCCTGAACTGGGCGTATGGTTTTGACAAAGTGCCCAATGGCGACCAGCCGGGCACGGATCGGTCGGGATCGCAGTTTCACTTTACCATTGGTCAGCAAATCCGTTGAGAAATGCGCGTTTCGCTGTTTTTTTTGGGGATTTTATTTTTCGGCCCGAATTTTGTCCAAGCCCAGAAGTTCGGCTACATCGACTCGGAGTATATCCTGAGCAAAATGCCGCAATATGCCAAAGCACAGGGGGAAGTCGATCAGCTCTCGGCTGCGTGGCAAAAAGACATTGAAGAGATGCAACGCAAGGTAGATGCCCTGTACAGCAGCTACCAGGCCGAGCAAGTGCTGTTGACAGAGGAAATGAAGCAGGAGCGGATGGCGGAAATCCGAAAGAAAGAAACGGAGTTGAAAGACTATCAAAAAAAAGTATTTGGATTTGGCGGCCTGTTCTTTTTGAAAAAGCAAGAGCTGATCAAGCCCCTGCAAGACAAGGTGTTTGATGCCGTGGAGAAGGTAGCCAAAGCCAACCGGCTGGCCATTATTTTTGACAAAGCCGGGGAGCTGGTGATGATGTACACCGACCCGCGCCATGACTACACTGATTTTGTACTGGAAGAACTGGGACTCGGGGATCCCAACGACAAGATAAAACCCTGACAACTAAACAGAAACACTTTAACCAATCCGAACGAAAATGAGAACTCTGATTTCAGCCATCCTTTGTGTCGTGGTAGTGACTGCCGCTCATGCACAACAGCCTGCACAAAAGATCGGCTATGTTGATGCGGACTACGTACTGCAACAACTGCCTGCTTTGAAAAAGGCCGAGAAAGACCTTCAAGATCACCAAAGCCAACTCAAGGCGCAGATGGACGCCAAGATGACGGAGTATCAAAACAAAGAAAAGGCGTACTTGGCTTTGCCCGCCACCACACCCGATGTGACCAAGCGTGCCAACGAGCGCGAGCTGCAAACGCTTGCCCAAAACTTACAAACCTTTCAGCAAGAGGCACAGGCTTCCGTACAACGGAAAACGGAGACACTGCTGGCCCCGCTATACAAGCAGGTTAACGATGCCGTGCAGGCGGTAGCCAAAGAAAACGGGTATACCTTCATCATTCGCGAGAACCTCGGCCCGGAAGCAGACATCTTATTGTTTGTGGACGAGAAATTTAACATCAATGACCTGGTGTTGAAAAAGCTTGGAGTGACAGCGCCCGCGCCCAAACAGTAGGGTAACCCGTTGAAATGAAAAGCAGAGGCCACGGTGTGCACCGTGGCCTCTGCTTTTGTGGTTACTGCCTGTTTTCTGGAACCGCCTTTACTTCGACACACGCGCCAATCCCTCTTTTGCCTCTTTTAAACTGTTGTCCATCTTCAGCGCGGTTTCAAATGACTTTTTCGCCTCGGTCTTGTTTCCACGTTTCTCATAAATCTGCGCCAAGCGCATGTGGGCGCCTGCATGGGTCGGTTCATTTTTCGAGGGGCTGTAGCTGAGATACCGCTTGAGGTACGCCTCACCTTGATCGAGTTGCTGGCCGCTCAACGCACTCAGACGGCCGTATTGATAAACGGTGGACATGTCATCCGGCTTTTCTTTCAGCGTTTCGTTGAAAAGGGCAAAGGCCTTGTCGTACTGTTTTTGATTAGCATAAAAGTTCGCCAGTCCCGACTGATAGGTAGCATCCGCCCTCACCATGGCCAAAAATTCCTTTTCTGCCTGCGTATACTTTTTCTCGCGGTAGTAAATGTTGCCCAGTTGCCGGTGCCCCTCCGCAGGTTTTATCTTTTTGATTTGGTTGGCCATTTCAATGGCTTTTTCGGTGCTGCCGCCCATAAAGCCGGGGGCCTGTGTGTAGTATTGGATGAGTGAGCTGCGGGCGTCCAGGTTTTGCGGATCCAGCGCAATAGCCTTTTCCCAGGCGTTGCGCATTTTGGGCGCCAGAATCCCTTGTTTCAGGGTATTTGCATTTTGTGCGATGGTACCGTAGGTGTTGCCAAGCCAATTCCAGTAGTCGGCTACCTTGTCGTTGGCTTCGGTGGCCTCCTCAAAGTAATCGGTGGCATCGTCATACTTTTCCTGTGCGTAGGCGATGCGCCCCAGCCAATACTGGGCGCTAGCATAGTCTTTATTTTTGTCGTCCAGCGAGAGCAACAGCTTCTTGGCATCTTCGTATTTCTTTGACTCGTAGAGTATTCTTGCTTGATCAATACGCGACTGCCCCAAGGCCGCGGAGCTTGCGAAAAAAAGGGCCAACAGAAAGCGGATCATGGGAATGGAGTTGGTGAGTGACGTTATTGATTTAAGACTGCAAAATGTCAGAAAAGGTTGCCTGCCAAGCTACTGAAAAGTATCGAATTGACTTAATATTTGCATAACGCGATCGGATTCCCGGATTGGTGATTAGTTTTTAGATTGCATCCTCCTCACCAAAAGAAAATAGTATGAAAAAACAATCTGTGGGCCTGATCGGGCCTGTTCTTTGCTTGGGTGTCCTGATCGTTTTTTCATGCGTCAGAAGAGAAGTTGCATCGCCTCCGCTCACCGAGGAAGTGGACATCCATTTTGATCCTGCACTTAAGCCCTTTTATCATGGCGTTGCCTCTGGCGACCCTCTGGCCGACCGCGTGATCCTCTGGACCCGTGTAACCCCCGAAACCCAACAGGCAAAAATTGACGTGACCTGGGAAGTGGCCGAAGACGAAACCTTTGCTTCGCTATACAAAACGGATACCACCCATACCACGCCCGCCCGTGACTACACCGTGAAGGTAGATGTGGACGGACTTAAGCCGGGCAAAAAGTACTTCTACCGTTTTAAAGCATTGAACGCAGTGTCGCCCACGGGGCAAACCAAAACCACCCCGATCGGGGCCGTGGACAGCATAAAACTTGCCATCGTGAGTTGCAGCAATTGGGAATGGGGTTTTTTTAACGCCTACGACAAAATAGCAGACCGGGCTGATGTGGATGCCGTGGTGCATTTGGGCGACTACATTTACGAATACGGACCCGGCAAATATGGGGATACCACGATCCGCAAAAACCTGCCACCCCATGAAATCGTCACCCTGCAAGATTACCGCACCCGGCATTCGCTTTATCGGTTGGACAAGGGGCTGCGAAGGCTGAGTCAGCGTCATCCCATGATCGCCATCTGGGACGACCACGAAGTGGCCAACAATGTATACACTACCGGAGCACAGAATCACCAGCCCGATCAGGAGGGCGATTTTGCACAACGCAGGGCCGCGGCTGTAAAGGCGTACTATGAGTGGCTCCCCATCCGCGAAGGCGCCAAACACTACCGTGCTTTTTCCTACGGCTCGCTGGCCGATGTGTTTATGTTGGACGAGCGGCTGGAGGGCCGAACCAAACCGGCCGACAGCATGGACGATCCGCTTTTTCTAAGCGAAGAACAAACCATGTTGGGGGCGGAACAACTCGCCTGGTTCGAAAATGGGTTAACGAACTCAACCGCCCAATGGAAAGTGATCGGCAATCAGGTTATTTTTTCCGATGTGGAACTAAGCCCGGTTTATCCTAACATGCCGCGCAACCTCGACTCGTGGGACGGCTATCCGAAAGAGAAAGCCCGCCTGGTGGAAACAATTCGCAACCAAAAAATCCGGGACATCATTTTTATCACAGGTGACACCCATGCTTCGTGGGCGATTGAGGCGGCCACCGAGGTGCGCAAAACGTACAATCCAAAAACCTCAACGGGTGCCTTTGCTGTTGAATTGGGTACCACCAGCGTGTCGTCTGCCAATGACAATGAATATCATAGCACAGACACGGTGATAATGATGGAGAAAGCTATGCTGAAAGCAAATCCGCACGTAAAATACCTGAATGCCCGCGACCACGGCTATCTGTTGCTGACACTTTATCCGCAACAGGCCAGAGGCGAGTGGTACTACATGGAAACGTTGCGCCAGCCCGAGACTACGGAAACGCTGGGCAACCGGGTGCGGGTGAGCAAGGGACAAGCTAAGCTGATGCCATAGGCCCAGCCGTTGCGTGCGTCTTTTGCCTGGTGCGTGCGTCTATCTTCTGGTCAGGCAAGGCGCCTGATGACATGTCTCAACAGAATTCAATGTATCTATGCGTATCGGTCGTAAATGCGATGGCGGCTGCGGTGGCAACGGCTGTTGCTGAGTCAGCAGGCGGGCTTGGCTTGCCAAGCCCGCCTTTTTTTACAAAGCCCTGTGGTGGTGCGCTACCACCCGCGCGTGCGAATCACAACCGCATGGGCCACGGTCTTCGCACTCAATCACATTTCCGTAGCGGTCAGTCGTGATCTTGTACAACGAGGATATTTTGTTGCGCAGCATGGCGCGAGCGCGTTGTACCCTCGATTTGGCCCCCGAGTAAGAGAGGCCCAGCATGTGAGCCAATTCCTTTTGTGCAACCAGCCGCTGCTCGGTGAGGATCAACGCCTCGCGGTAAGGCTCGGGGAGGGTGGCGATCAGCCGGGTCAGGCACTGCCCCATGCAGTCGTTGAAAAAATGATAGTCTTCTTGATCCGGCACTTCCGGCAGCCAATCTGCCATGACACGTCTCCCACGAAAGTGGTCAGCAATGCTGTGACGTGTGATTTGATAGATCCATGACGTGACTTTGCCGGGCTCGCGTAGCTGATCCCGGTGCGTTTGTACTTTCAAAAAAACATCTTGTACGATGTCCTCAGCATCGGCTTTGTTTTTTACACGGTTGTACACAAAGCGTTTCAATTCGTCATATAAATTGACAGATACGTGCATGAGACGGACTGCGGGTGGGTTGTTTCCCTCGTTGAATAGACGCAAACGTCTGTCAAAAGACGCAATTCCTGGCATTATTTTCTCTACTTTCGACTCATGCAAAAACCTTTCCGATGCGAATGATCGTTCTTTTCTGGCTGTTGGGCCCGCTTGTGGCATGGGCGCAGCCCACCGGTAAACCGTTCCCCACCCTGGAAGCAGAAACCGTGGAGGACAAAAAAGTGACCTTGCCCGAAGCCGGCTTGGGCAAATACACGCTGCTGGGGCTGGCCTACTCCAAGAAAGCCGAAGACGAACTGAACACCTGGTTTGGCCCGGTGTACAATAAATTTGTGCGGAAGGCCGATGGCCTCATGGCGGGTATGGGCTATGATGTCAACGTCTATTTTGTGCCCATGTTCACGGGTGTAAATGCAGCCGCCACGGGCACGGCCAAAAAGAAAGCAATCAAGAACGTAGACCCCCAACTGTTGCCCTGCATTCTGTTCTACAAAGGTGAATTGAAACCCTACAAAGAAGCACTCGATTTTGAAAAGCGCGACACCCCTTACTTTTTTGTGCTGGATACCGAAGGGAAGATCGTCTACGCTACTTCGGGGGCATTTAGTCAGGCCAAACTGGGCGAGATCGAAGACTCCATCGAGGAATAAATCCCAGAAAGCACAGGGGAGCTTTGGATGGCGCATAATTCATCCAGCGCTTGCCAATCGTTTTTTTTACTACCTTCATCGCAGTTTTGCCTAAACCACTGGCGATGAACGAACTCCATCCCGAAAACCCGAAGGCCGGCTTTTCCGATCTTTTGTTTGGACGTATCCTCCCAAAGTTGGAGACGGTCGCCTTGATCGTCACGCTGGCAGGCATCGGCTTGTGGGTGGCGGGTTATGCCCACTATCAGGGCCTGTTGGTTATGGGGATGGTTACCCTGGCAGCAGTTTATTTTTTGTTTTCCTACCAACCGCCCAAGACGGAAGCGCTGAGTGTTCGGGGTAAGCTGGGGATGCGGTTGTTGCACATCGCAGCTTCAGTCGCTGCCGTAGGTGTGTTGTTTACGCTGCTGCCATTGGAAGGCGCAGCCAACATGCTGGCGGTGGGATCGGCCAGCTTGGTCCTGGCTACGTTGTTCACCCTATCAATCCTACGTGCTTCTGCCAGCGCACCTGAGCGGGCGCTGCTGCGTGCAGGCCTGCTGCGCACCGCCATGATTACGTGTTTGTCTGTTTATCTTTTTGTCACCACCCAGCAGCTATGGCGTTAGTTCTATTGGCCCTGGCGCTCGCCCCGGGGTTGGCCATCGTTCTTTTTATCTACTGGAAAGACACCCACGAGAAAGAACCCGTGGGACTGTTGATGCGCAGCTTTTTGTTTGGCGTGCTCAGCGTGTTTGTCACGCTGGCCATCAGTTTGCTCTTGGGTCTTTTTTTTGAAATCGATGAGCAAAGCCTCTCTGAACAGGCCGTCCATGCTTTTTTGATCGTGGCACTGGTAGAAGAGTTTAGCAAGTTCATTTTTGTGCGGGGCGTGTTGTACCGGAATCCGAACTTCAACGAGCCCTTTGATGGCATTGTGTATGCCGTGATGGTGAGCATGGGTTTTGCCACCTTTGAAAACGTACTGTACGTGTACAGCGGGGGCCTGGCCACGGCCCTCATGCGCATGTTCACAGCCGTACCTGCGCACGCATCCTTCGCAGTTCTGATGGGCTATTACCTCGGCAAAGCCAAATTTGAACACCGCGGCAACGCTTTTGCCTGGTATGCGCTGGGAGCCGCCACGCTTTTCCACGGGGCATACGACTATTTCCTATTTATCAACTTTGTGCCGGGTATCTGGATCGGGGCTATGGTATCCCTGGCAATGGGGCTGATACTGTCGCGCAAAGCCATCAAAATCCATCAGGTGGCCTCACCCTTTAGGCCCGGGGCATCCCCTCCCGTTGACAAGATGGATGAAAATACGTAGGTTGTCGCATGGCTTTGCACTATACGGTTTACATCAGTTATGCCGCGCGGCCCTTTCAGGAAACGGAACTCAAAGAGCTGTTGGATAGGAGCCGTGCAAACAACTTTAAAACAGGCATCACGGGTATGATGCTGTACCTGCAAGGAAAATTTATTCAGGTGTTGGAGGGGGAAGAGCGGGCGGTGAAAACGCTTTTCGAAAAAATCAAAAGAGACCCGCGCCATACCAAAGTAGCCACCCTGCTGGAAGGTACGCTCACCCAACGCCTGTTCCGCCACTGGACGATGGGATTTAAAAACCTGAGCGAGGTTGAATTTGCCCAGGTCAGCGGATACCAAAGCCCGGAGGTGTTTTTTCGTCAAAAAGCAGTGACAGACGACAGCCATCCGGTGTTGATTTTCCTGCAATTGTTCTTCAAAAAAAATTGGGTCGACTATCCTGAAACCTCACTCTCTTGATCATGTTGCGCGAAGGTCTGAAAAAGCACTACATCGGAATGAACCAAGAGTTTCGTTTTCGCGGGGAGGAGCCGGGGAGGCTTGAAAACTTTAGCGATGCCGTATTCGCCCTGGCCATTACACTGTTGTTGATTTCTACTTCGCCCCCAAGCAATTTCGCCCAGATCAAACGTTTTCTATACGACCTATTACCTTTTGCGATCTGCATGACATTGCTCATCGTGATTTGGAGCGAGCACAACATTTTCTTTTTGCGCTACGGCCTGCGCAACGGCCGGGTTATCTTTTTGAATACAGTGTTTCTGATGATTGTTTTGTTTTATGTGTACCCACTCAAGTTCCTCACGCGACTGATCGAAATACCGATGGCCATGTTGTTTGGTAACGAAGAAATTTTTCAGGAACTGACGGGTACGATTTCCAGTGCCGATGTGGGCGACTTGATGATCATGTACGGATTGGGTGCCGCCTGCGTATTTTTTGTGCTGATGGCCATGTACCGCTATGCGCTCTCCCAAGCCGATGCCTTGCAACTGAACGCCATCGAGCGATTTGATACACAAACAAAGATCACATCTAATTTGCTGATGGGCCTCGTTCCCTTGTTTTCAGTGGTACTGGCCCTGCTGTTCCGCGGCAGTTGGCTGGCGGGTATGATTGCGGGCTTTGCTTATTTTCTCTACACCCCCGTGATGGTGTTGTGGGGAAGGAAAGTGGAGCGGAGACGTCAGCGTCACCTCACAACACTCGAAGACAATCCAGCAGCAGATTGATTCTATCGTTTGGCTGCCGCAGAGGGGCCGGTATCTGGGCGTTGCAGGCGGCCAAACAAGACGGCTACCACAAAAGGACAATAATGAAATTGATCACGTAAACTGCCCGATCTGCCTGAAGGAGACCGACTATGTTATATTTTTCCTCGATGTCGCGGGTGGACAATGGGCGTGGAGGAGGAAGACCTTTTTCCATCCGATGATCGTGAAGTCGCATGTATTGTGTTTCTGCCAATTCATACTTATAACCTGGGTCGATCAACTGAAACAACGAATGCTCGACTATGAGGTTGATGAGCGAGGAGAGAAAAATGATGAAAAGAAGGAAGTAGAAGGTATTGAATCAAACCCTTGACGGTGTTCATGGGGTGAAACTTCAGCAAGGCAAAATCAAGCCATATTCTACGGCAATTCTTTTACCTCATAAATAATGGTTCTGTAGATTGTGTCAAATTTCAATAAAAAAGACTTTTTGGTTGGATTTTCCTTCAAGTAGTCAGGCGAATAACATTTAAACATTCCGTCAAAACTATTTAGAATGTGCAGTGGCACCTCAGTCGATTTGACAAGTGAGCTTTTCGTGTATTTGTAATTTGCTGACAAAAAATTACTAAGGTTTGACTTGACATAGCAATTAATCACTAACTTATCTTCCGTAAAGCCATATCTGCCTATTAAAGATCTCGAAACATCCTGAACTGCATTCTTAAATTCAATTGTATCCTCATTTGAAAGATTTGCAGCAATGAATGGCAAATTTACCAACTCAAATTCTTTCTCTATAGCTCTACTCTCCAATTCGTCTATTGTTAATTCTGCATCAGTCTTTGACCTATAGCTACAGCTGGAGAATAAAATTTCCACAAAAAAAATAATTACTATAGAATTGCCTACATTCATTTACAGTGACTTCGTTAATCTTATTTCGCTACCGTTCAAGCTAAAAAATGACATTCTTAGAAACCCAAACTCCTCACTAAAATAGAACGTGCATGAACTCTGTCCTATTTTTGATTTAGTAATACTCGAAATCTGAAAACACAAAAAAGACTGGCTGTTGATTACTAAACTGCTCACTCCAACTACCTTGTAATGATGCATAAATTTATCTGTATCAGTCTTCCACAAACCTCCGAAGTCTTTGTGAGACCAATTTCTGCCAATAATCATATCACAGTCCCAAGTATCGCCCATGATGATAGGAAATTTTACAAACGGATAAGCTGACAAGTTCAATATTTTTAATGGTCCGATGCGTGGCGGATGTAACCAAATATTACTCTTGTTATCAACAACTCCCGTTCTTGATGTAAAAGGCAGTGGCTTGGACTCAAAGTTGTAATACGCGTACTCTATTGTTGTTTGGTACTCATTTGTGACATTGTCTGCTCTCGAATCCTCTACTCTAATCTCTAAATAGCTGATTCCGTTGGCAATCGCTATTTTGTCCCCTTGATTTGCTATTGGATAAGTCTCGGACTCACCAAAGTTCACGTCATCTAAAAGAATGATCTTCTCATTTTTCAAAGAATCAAAGTACTGAATAGAATACGTATGAATGCTTGATAGTGCTCCGGCATCCTGATATTGACTGATGGCCAAAGATTTCATTTGTGTCCTAAATAATCGCGCCTGAATAGTAGCCCATTTCCATCTACGCTTCAGATGGCTACCCTGCAATTTTATTTCTTGCATTCCATGTATAATCTCAATGAGAGATTCCTGATTGTCAGACATTTGTTTGAAAGATCGGTAATCGATTTCTTTCCGCTTTTTGAGAAATATGAAAATCCATAGTACGTAGAGAGTACTTGCTACAAGAAAGATCAAAAATATATTCACCGAATACGTGACTAGCACTATCCCAAAAACTATTATGCTAAGTGTTGATAAAAGAAACGATAGTAGTGACTGCGTGAGAAAACTCTCGATTCGATTGTGATCTCCTATTCTTTGCAAAAGATCGCCTGTATTTTTTGAATCAAAAAAGCCAAGCGGTAGCTTCATTAGTTTGACGAGGAAGTCTGATACAAGACTTAAGTTGATTCGCGTACTAATGTGCAACAGTATCCAACTTTGTATAAAGCGAACAAAAATTTGACTCACGAATAAAAATAACTGGCCAAACAAAATAAGATAGATGAAGTCGATATTTTTATTGTCAATCCCAATATCAACGAGACTTTGAGTTAAAAACGGAAAAATCAATTGGAACAGTGTTCCAAGTAACAATCCGATGATCAACTGAATAACTAGGCGATAGTAGGGCTTGACATAGTTTTGTAAAAATGAAATTCCGCGATTTGACTGCCCTTCATCCTCTTGCAGAAATTCCTTATTGAATTCAGGTGTAATTTCGAGTAGCAAAGCAACACCAAAATCTTTGTCACTACAATATCGCTTATTGAACTCATCAATCGTTAACTTGAACTTTCCTTTTGCAGGATCGGCTATCCAGACATGTGATTTTAAAACCTTATACAATACCACAAAGTGATTCTGGTTCCAATGGATAATTGCGGGAAGTGGTGCTTGAGCAAGAGAAGGCTCACCATTTTTATCATGCAATGCAACTTTTACCGCAAGTGATCGCATGCCGATATTTTCGGCAGCTTCACATATACCTTTCATGCTAACACCTTCACGATCGATATAGCATTTTTCACGAAGGTAAACAAGTGATACATTTTTACCATGGTACTTCGCTATCATGCGTAGACAGGTTGGTCCGCAATCCATGGAATCCAATTGCTTATAAAAAGGAAAATTGTCCAACAACGGGAGCGTTTAGTTTCAGGTGGTTTTTCTAGAAAGGACTCATATGTAGTGATGATAGCTCAGACTTGTCTTGGCCGATTCGGGCTCGCGCTCAAAAAACTCGGGTGAAGGCTCCAGCAGCAGTAAAACCCCGCTCTCAACTCCGTTATCTTGTGTTGAAAGCCATCCTTTTTGGAAATCGGCATGAGAGTAGCGAATCAGGCCAATGGCCGGATCCGCTACGTGCACTTCCTTTTTGGTGATACGGTACACCACAACAAAATGCCGCTGATACCAATGGGCAATGCACGGTAATACAGCATCTTCGGCCAACTTTTTGAACGGTACTTTAACACCCAACGTACGGAACCCAATGGCCTCGGCTGCCTCGCTGATGCCCAGTAATGATACACGTTCGCGGGTTAAAAATGTTTTATCTCGCAATTCGTGCAGGGAGTAGCTCCGCCCATAATGGCGGGCCACCATGCGCAGGCACGAAGGGCCGCAGTCCATCGTATCGAGCTGTAGATAAATCGGGAATTTTTTCAGCACTAAAACAGAACGTCTTAGTCAATATTCGCTTACGGTAGGCGTAAAGTCAACCGTAGATTTACGGTAAAATCAACACGATGTAAGAAGAGTGTAAGTTTATCTTGGAGTCAGTCACATTATGCCAGCCCCATCCGTACCGCTTTGGCGATGAGTTGCTCTTTGTTGGGCACATTAAATCGTTGATAAAGCCGTTGCCGGATGTCTTCTACCGTACGCGGACTTTTATTGATCAGATCGCCAATTTCGCTGCTGCTACGCCCCTGGACGGTCGCTTGTAAAACTTTTTTTTCGGTTGGCGTGAGTTCTTCCACGAGTCGCGCGCTATCTGGGCTTTGTGTTGCCGCCAGGTATTTCTGAAGTGTGGTAGCTACGGAAGGAGTGAGATAAAACCCTCCGCTGGCGGTCACCCGAATAGCCTTGACCAATTCCAGTAAGTTATCGCGTTTACTGACAAAGCTCTTGGCCCCGCTTACGTGCATGGCCACAATAGTGGTGTCGTGGTCATCCTCCGTGTAGGCAATCACCTGCGTGTCGGGGTACTTTTCTTTAATCCTTCGTGTTGCGGAAATACCGTCCATTATGGGCATGTGTACATCCATCAACACAATGTCAACGGCTGTGTCGCACAGACAATCCAATAATTTTTGCCCGTTTTCAGCCTGAATCAACAACTTAAATCCGGATTCGGTAGAAAGAGTCCTCGCAAGCACTAACCGAAGGGCGGGGTTATCTTCCGCCAACGCAATCCGTATCAACTTCGCATCATTCACAAAGTGAAGATAGCAAAAAAAGCCAGTTGACTGTAACGAGAGCATCGCGAAGGACAGAGAGGCAAAAGGCCATGTAAGAACCGCGTAAGATTGTTTTCGATAATGTCGTGTTATGGCTGTTCAAGTTTTTGTTCGCGCACTTTTCAACCGCGGGTGTTGTTAATCTGCCTTGATTGAGTAGCTTAGTATAGTAATTGAGCAACTTAGAAGACAAGTATACAGTCAAACAGTCTATATGAATGAGCAGGCCAGGCTGGAAGAATTGTTCGAGTATCAAATACTGGACACGAAACCAGAGAAGGAGTTGGATGAGTTGGCCGAGATAGCCTCTGCGGTATGCGGTACCCCGGCATCGGTTATTTCATTTATTGATAGCGCCCGGCAGTGGTACAAGGCAAAAGTGGGTACAACCGATGTTGAGGTAAAAAGAATAGAATCATTCTGTCAGTACACGCTGGATAAGCCGGATGAGCTGTTGATTGTCGAGAACGTGTTCGAGGATAAGAGGTTTAGTGAGAATCCATTTGTAAGAGACGCCCCCTTTATCCGCTTTTATGCGGGAGCGCCCCTGGTATCTGCCAAAGGTCATGTGCTGGGAACCTTGTGTGTTTTCAATACCGTACCGATGCGCATGTCAGACATTCAGCGAAAAGCGTTATCGATTCTGGCAAAAAAAGTGATGCATTACCTGGACGCGCGAAAGCTGATCATGCTTCAGGGCGAGCGCATTGAGGAGAGTGCCGGAAAGCTGAGAAGGATTACGGATCAGGCGCCGGGTGTCATCTATCAGTTTTCGATGTCGAGAAGGGGCGTCATGAGATTTGAATTTGTGAGCCAGGGAATATCTACACTTCACCCCTCGCTGGAACCGGATTTGGTGAAGGAGCATCCCGAGCGCATCGTAGACCTGATTCACCCCGATGAGGTACAAGCGTTTAGAAAGAGCATCGAGGATTCTTTTAGAACGCTCACGCCCTGGCAACATGAGTTTCGAATACGTCAGCCCGAAGGTCATGTTCGCTGGTTTATGGCATTGGCCGAACCCGAGCGAAGAAGTGATGGCACCGTAGTCTGGTATGGATCGTTTCAGGACATCACGAGCCGCATTGAGTACGAGACCATGATGGAGCAAATCGCCTTTGATATCTCGCACGTGCTGCGCAGGCCGGTGACTACCCTGTTGGGGTTGACAAACGCAGTTGCGCAGGAAGAGAAGCTGGACGAAGAAAAGCTGAAGAAGTATAGCGGTTTTATCCATAGTGTATCCAGCGAATTGGAAGCGTACACGAGCCGACTGAATAAGATTTACAGTTTGAAGGGCGAGATCATCAAAGGCCACCGGGCCGTGTAGCCCATATGCGGTTACCGGTTGCCGCGCGAGAGGCGACTAAACAGCATGGCTCACTGTCAAGCATCGTCTCCCGCCCCGGGGACGATGCCTAAAAATCAATATCTTCGTATCATGGCCACCAATCGAACCCACGCATAAACGGACCAGATATACTTCTGTACCTTCACGTGTATCGGTTGGATTCCGCTTTTCGAGATGGTTCACTTATATGGGAGTATTTACCACTGGCTGGAGTTGCTGCGCAAGGCCGGAAATCATATCATCGGCTTTGTCATTATGCCAAATCACCTACACGTGTTGCTCCACTTCAGGCAGCAGAAGGGTTCAATCAACAGCATCCTTGCAAACGGAAAACGCTTTCTGGCCTATGAAATAATCAAAAGGTTAACACAAAACGGGCATCATGACGTGCTTGAAAAACTCAGCAGCTGTGTAACACCAAAAGAGCGTGCGCGAAAAAAGAAGCACCGTGTATTCGAGCCTTCTTCAGATATCAAGCCCTGCTACACAGAGAAGTTCCTCTTACAGAAATTGAACTACATCCATCACAACCCGCTCAACGGTAAGTGGAATTTAGTGGATGATTTTACCATGTATGCCCACTCCACCGCATGTTTCTACGAACACGGAGTGATGCACCCACATGTCGAAATCACGCACTATAAGGATATCAGCTTTAGCTGTATCGTCCCCGAAGCGGGAGACGATACAGGACAGTAAATGAGGCCAAGCTGAAGATGTACAGCAGCTTTATCAATAGCGTGTCAACCGAGTTGGAGGGGTACACGAGCAAACTGAACAAAATATACAGCCTGAAAAGTCAGATCATCAAAGGTCATCGCGCGGAGTGATTGTGCGCTTGTGTCATTGGCTTTTCTTGCGCCATACATACTCCGCCACACCGCGCCCAAATACGGCAAGCCCCGTATTGAAAACCGCCAATGCCACCGTGCCATAGATGATCCATGGCCGGCCGGCTGCCTTGGCAAACCCGGCATCGATAGCCAGCGACAAGCCCAGACCTGTCAGCGCCAGACCTGCGCCCGAAAACAACAACCACCGCACTTTAGAAGCCGTCATCTGCGTCATCTTTCTTTTTCTTGGCCTTGCCCTTGGCAGAGGGGTCAGCGCTGAGATCATATGGCACTTCAATGCCGAGGTAGTTTTGCCGATAGCGGTTGATGAAGGCAAGTGTTTCTTCTTCTGTTCCCGGCACAAAGGCGAGTTCTCCTACCTTGGCCTTGGCGGCATTACTTTTTTTGCTGACCAGGTCGTTCAGGGCCGGGTCAGAACTGTGGATGAGCAGGCGGTTGTCTTCTACGCCAACGTAATACCAGGCCTCAGGCGAGGCCTTGAAGAACACGTGAAATACCGGTGCGCCATCTTCGTTTTTCTTGATCTCCATAAAGCCCTCAAAGGCGGCATTAAGGTCGTACTTCAAGATGTTGCTCAATCCCAGCTTGCCGGTGCTGTAGAAGGCCTTATACTCCTGCGACCACTTCAGGTCTACATTGGCGAACGTGAACGGCTTGGCCAACGCAGGCAACGTGCCGAGCGACACATATCCCTTTACAGAGCGGTCTTGAAAGTCTTTCGCGACTTTTTCGCCCACGATGTCCGCGATTTTGTAAAGCAACTCGGAGGCATCGCCCAGGCCTTCTTCAGCTCCTTCATTTTTGATCACTTCTTGAAGCTTGCGTGCCATCAGGTCATAAACGCCTACGGGTACATTCAGGTCGGCCATCAAAAAAGTATTCAGTTTTATTTCATTGTTGACTAAGCTGCCGGAGCCAAGCGAAGTGGCCGTAAGGTTGAAATTTTTGTTGCCCTTGAAAAACGACACCGGGCCCTCAAACTTTACTTCCTGTTTGTCTTCGTTGTAGGCAAACACTTTGCCGCCCAGTTTTTCACCGGCTGCCTTGGCGCGATCTTCGATTTTGAACTCGGTGGTTTCCTTGTCGTAGAACAGCGATCCGCTGGGCAGGAAGAAATCTTCATCGGCCGGATCTTTCTTATCGAACACGAACGTGATGTACAAGTTATTGTCGGTGCCAAAATGTAACCCCGCATCAACTTTTTTACCCTCCTCGGTAACCGTATTGTCAAAATCGAGGTAGATCTCTTTTTCATCACCGCTTTGCTCAAAGCGCAGCCAGGTGTCATAATTCTTGATCTTTTTCAAGTCGAGTTTGATATACCCTTTGAGCTGCAGGGCCGGGCGGGTAGCATACATTTTCATGTCGCCTTTGTAGAAAATACGAGGTGCAATGCTGATGTTATCTTTGTCTGTCACGGCACCGGTGGCCACGGTTTGTTGGGTGGCCAGGCTGCGACTTCTGCGCTTGGTGGTTGTCGGCTCTACCGTTTCCAGGTGGAAGTCCGTCATTTTGATGGCAAACGTATCGCTCACTGCGTTTACGTATTGGTAGGTAGCATAGCCGCCAAATTCCTTCCGTGATACAATATCGACTACACCTGCCGTCAGGCGGTGATATTCATTGATGGTGTCGATAACAATCACGGTATTTTTCAACGTGCCGATTTTGGCGTTTTCCAAAATGAGTACCTCATTGTTTTCCGGGGTGATCTTCGCATCGGCCACAATGATATAGGGGATGCCGCTCACCTTCAATTGCTGTGTTTTGATGTCGTACTCAGCTTTGTCGGCATTGAAGCGCAGCGAGTCCAAATCTTTGCGTGTGGTGTAGAAGTAGGAGTTTTCAAGGGGCACGTCCTTGGCCTTCGTCATCGTGATTTTTTGCGTATTCAAATCCCAGCGCGCTTGCGGGATGGATGTTTTAAATTGCGCATAGGGAAATTCAATGGCCGCTTCGCCTTCAATCTCCGGGCTGATGGTGGCTACGTTTTCAGCCAGGTTGAATTTGATGCGAACATCGTTACCTGCCAAGGCAGGTTTATTACTGCCCGTGGTGAGCACCGAAAAACGAGCATGGCGTGCGCCAAAGTCTTTGGTGGTAAAGTTCATTTCTTTGGAGATAAGCTCGCTGCCGCGGGTGCTCAGTTTTCCGCTGCCAAACACACCGGCTTTGGATACGGTCAGTTGGCCGTCTAACGTGGCGGTGTTTTGATACAGGCTGAAAGGGTCTTTGGTGTTTTTCAAGTTCATCTTATCCTCTTTGGGCAGCCATTTGAGCTTGTACTCAGGTAAGCGCAGTTGCGGAAAGTTTACGCTGCCGAACTGCCTCTCTTGGATTTCGCCCACGTTGCCCTTGGTCGTCACCGAGTCAGGATAAAAGATGAAGTCAGGAGATTCCAATGTGGCCGCCAGATAATCAATCTTTCCACCTACCCGCACGCCTGCATTGCTTACGGTAATGTTTCCAAATACTTTGCCATCGCCCCGGAAGAGTTGGTAACCGCTCTTGGGTATTACGTGGGTAAAGCCCAGCGATTTGTCGGGCATGGTGTGCAGCTTTTCCTTGAAGCCGGGAAACATACCGCTGGTGATAAACGTGCCGTCAAAGTTGATGGAAGACGGATCGGCATCGCTCAAGCTATCGAGTTTAAAAGGAGGCACTACAAAGAAAATTGATCGGTCGTACGCCCCTGCCAATACTTCCGGTCGGTCGAAATAAATGACACCTCCGCCCGTGGCATCCAAACGGGGATAGTTGGGTATCTTTTTTAGACCGGCTTTATTGTTGGGCGCGTTGATGAATAGCGTTCCGGACGATTTAGTGGCATTGGCCGAAAGGCCCCCGGCTGCTACTGCGGCCGAGTCGGCTCCCATCATCGCGTTGTCTACTTTTTTACGGTTACCGTTTTTGTCAGTCACAAAAAAGCGGATGGAATCAATCTTGTTGAGGTTAATAAAAAAGCTGTCATATTTGAGCGTAAAGTCTTTCCCCGTGATTTCAAAATTACCGGCTGTGATGACGCCATTAAATTTAAGATCGCGGTTTTGCAGCAAGGTAACTTGTGCACTGTCAGGCTTAATGATGACGTTGAGCGAATCGCTCAAATTGAATTTTTCCACTCCGCGGATTTTCATCGCGCGTCTGTTCAAGTCAAGGGTGGCGTTGGGTTCCCGGTAGGTATACGATTGGATCTTCATGTTGTCGTAGTCGGCCTTGCCGCGATACGCATCCACTATTCGGAAGGCCTTTTCATACACGCGGGCGCGCCCGGTTTTGGCATTGTAGTGCAGCATACCTGCGGAAGCCAGAAACTCCAGGGCCATGCGTGCTTGTTCGGGATTGATGTTGGCATCCGCAGCAATCTCATAGCGGTTGAACTCGCGCAGGCCATACTTGTTGCAATAATTTACCACCATGACCAGCGGATGGTATGCAAATCCCACGCCTCGCAGGCTGCGGTAGTCATCGGGGCTGAAGAAGTCGTTCGATTCCAAAATCATCGGGGCCACATTGCCGCTGCCGGGAATGCTGATATTCAGGCTGTCGGTTTTCATGTTCCACACTAGTTGGTCGGCACTGAAGTCCATGTCGAAGTAGGAGGAAGTGAACGGGGCTTTGCGCAACGTGCTTTTCTCTTTGGCAGCGACAAAAAGTTCACTCCCTATGCGATATGTGAACTGCAACGCGGGATGAGTGATGGAATCATATCCCTGATAGATTGCAATGCGTGCTTTGGGCGACTGGATGGTGGAGTCTTGAAAGACAAAGGCGTAGGATTGAGCAATGACTTTGCGGTCGTCTTTACTTTTGATCTCCAGTGTGGCCGGTAGCCCGTTGGCGCTTTGGCTTCCCATCTGCGGGCCCGTCAGGCTAAAGCCCCCGGTGTAGGAAACGTTGTCCGAACCCAGGTTTGTGAGTTGGATGTTGTTTTCGTAGGACGTAAAGCGCGGGTATTTGGCATCACCCGGTCGCTTGTGGGGTTCGCTCTTATATTCAAACTTCCCGGGCACGGGGCTGCGCAGCTTGCCCATGTAAGCAAGGCGTCCCTGGCCAGCCGTAAGCGATGGGGTAGTGGTTTTGAAGTAATACTTTTTGAAGTCGTAGTAAACGGAATCTCCCGGCAGCCCGGTACTGCTCCAGTTGAAACGTCCACCTTCGCCAACAAACAATTTATCGAGCAAGCCAAACACGCCCTGTGTGCGTTGCAGCACTACCGAGTCGGCCGGGGAGGCAAAAACCAACGAAAGTGATGAAAATCGTATCACCGGTCCCAGCAAGGTGGGTTGTGCCGGTTCTTGCATCCAGGGAGGTTGGGAGAATTGTGTGGTGTCGGCCGAGGCATAGGGATCGTAGTAAGTTGTAGTGGTATCTGGGTATATGTAGTCGAACCGATACTCATCTTCCACGGGCTTTAGCCGGAATGTGCGCGAGTAGGAAAGAGCATGGTGCTCAAAAAAGTCGCGTGCCTGGGTAAAGAAAACATTGGCTTGTGCAGGCGTATGTTGGTCGATGACCTGGCCGGCCACTGTCAGGTAGTTGGTAAGTCGTGCCGGTTCTGTCTTTTCGATGGTTACCGCGGCAACCCATGTGCCGTGGTAGTTGAGCAGGTGTGGACTGAGAGGATAGCGTTTCCGCTTCATGCGCAGGGCATGTTGCTTAATAACGCGTTGCTGGTCGGGACCGAGGCTGTTCCAGGCCGTGGTGACGCCCGCGGCCACGGTGGTTGCCTCCACGGTGTTGATGCGCTCCAGCGCCATGCGCAGGCTGTCTTGAAAGGAGTAGGTTTGAGCGCGCGCGCCCACCGCTACCAGCAGAAAAACAAGGGGAAGAAGGGCCTTTTTCACGGCATCAAAAACCTTGAAATTCGTAATAATCCGCGTAATATGCTACTTTACACAACGGTTGAAGCCGTACCCCAAGTATCCCACCAAAACGGTATCGTTATGAAAGGCAAAAAAGAGCTTTTCTCATGGCTGACCTGCATGGCCGCGGTGGCTGCAATGGTCGTGGCCTGCCAACCAAAAAAAGGTCAAGCATTCGACCGGGCAGCGTGGATCGGTATTTGGCAGGACGCCAACCACATGGCTTCCGGCTGGAGCGATGTGTATCGCCTCTTTGGCGATGGCCGATTCAGGTTTCACACCAGCCAGATGAATTGTGCCGAGCGCATGCGCAGTTATGCAGGCACTTGGGCGGTTGCGAAGGATGAGCTGGTGTTGACGATTACTGAGCGCGTGACCATCGAAGGGGGAGAGTTGGTGGAGTCGGTGATCTGTGCTTCGGAATTGGAAATAGAGGGCGGTGAAGAAAAGACCATCGCATTGGCCACGCCCGAAATACAGCGCATCAGCGTTGGAACGATGGAGGTAGACGAAGGTACGCAACGCTCGCGCATGGCGATGGACGGAAAGAAGTTTTGGCGGATGAATGAAGACCCGGAAGGGTATTGATACAGCGAGTTTTTTTATTCGGAACCGCTGGCGCGATTACGAGTTAGACCAATATACATAGATTGAAGTACACACATAAACCGTAGAAGTGATGAAAATTTTCCTGGCACATCTCTTTGCTTTCGTGGCGATTGCAATAAGTATTTTGGCCTTGTACGGTATTGGAACCCGTATTATTCACTTGATCCAACTAAAACGACTTCGACTTTTAATCGGGATATTGCCGATCTATGTGGCGGGCACCATTTTTGCCATTCATTTTATCGATCAAAAAATTCGATTTTTTCTGTCCTATTGGTAGCAGTCATTTTTCATCTTTCTTGCGTGGGAAATTGCCGCGCTTTAGCTGTGAATCTTTAGCCGTTCTTCATCACCAGCGAAACCCATCCTTCGCGTTCATAGTGAGTTACCCGAGTCAGGCCTTGTGCGCTGCCTGCGGTTATCATGTCGTCCAGATCGTTGCTATAGAAACCACTTAGCAGCAGCATGCCTCCGGGCTCCAAATGATTTGCAAGGGCTGGCATGTCGGCCAGCAGGATGTTTTTGTTGATGTTGGCCAGAATCACGGCAAAACGCTTGTCATACACCCGCATCCCCAGTTTGCCAAGCCATACGTCCACGTTGGCGCATTGGTTGATGGTCACATTTTCGCGGGCATTTTCCACACTCCACTCATCAATGTCAAACGCATCTACCGAAGCAGCCCCGCGTTTGCTGGCCATCACGGCCAAAATACCGGTGCCGCAGCCGGCATCCATCACATGTTTGCCTACATGGTCAACGGACAACTGCGCCTGCAACATCAGGTGGGTGGTAGGGTGGTGGCCCGTGCCAAATGACATCTTGGGGGTAATGATGATTTCGTACGGATACGTTTTGTCGATTTGGTGAAAGGCCGCTCGCACCAACACGGCATCGGCCACGATAACCGGCTCTACGTTTTTTTCCCACTCCTCGTTCCAATTTTTCTTCTCCACCTCGTCAAAGCGAAAGGAGAGGGGTTGGATATGCTTGTACTTTTCCTGTATGGCCAGGGCGCTTGCGCGCGAGGGATGTTCGGCATAGGCTTCAAAGCCTTCTTCCGTTTCCAAAAATGTATCAAAACCTGCTTCGGCTATCTCGGCCGTCAATATTTCGCGATAATCGGTCGGGCACGCAACGGTCAGGCGGGTGTAGTAAGTCATTTGTAAAACATTAACGCCATTGAGGTGGTCTTTGCAATATGTACCCGGATGGGACGATGGGGATTTTATCTGGCAATAGAGACTTTTCAATTTTTTCTGGATGACGTTCCAGTAGTATATACCTGTCAGCTTTTTGCCTTAGATCGAATGAGACGCGGTGAGGTGGAAAGTAAACGTAAATTTTGTGTTCAGGTTTGAAGGACCGAATGAAGTCAATAGCAGGAATGATATCGCTGTCGGCACTGACCAAAATAGAGGTGTCACATTTTCCTTTTACAACATCACTGATCATAGCGGTTGCCAGCCGGACGTCAGATTCCTTTTCCTCATAAGTGATATAACTCTGTTGACAAGATTGACACTTTATCTTTTTTTGCAGGAATTTACCAAGATGTAGATGAAATCGGGGATTGAGTTTGTTGGCAGAGAAGAAGAGATCCTGCCGATCTTGTTTTTCTTTGTCAGTGGGAACGGCTGAGAAATAATGAACCTCGACCAATAGCTGATAGTCCTTTAGGAATTTGGATAAGAACGACACAAGATCCAGCCAATAGTACTTTCTCCACGCGGCTCGTTTTAAACCGTAATTGAAGTTAAATCCATCTACATAAGCAATAACCCTATTGTCGGCCATAATACAAAAAATAAGCCCTCTTCAATTGAGGGCTCAAACCTATGATTTTCTCATCATAGGGGGGTAACGAATAGCAAATATAAAGTAACATCCGAACTAAAGCAAATCACCTTATACCATCCCCTTCACAATCTCCACAAACTCCCTTGACTTCAGCGAAGCGCCACCCACCAACCCGCCATCTACATCGGGCTGCGCAAAAAGCTCCTTGGCGTTGTCTGCTTTTACGCTGCCACCATACAGAATGGATATGGCGTTGGCTATGGAGGCTCCATATTTACCTGCCAGGTGTAACCGTATGACCGCATGCATGTCTTGCGCCTGCTGTGAAGTGGCGGTCTTTCCCGTGCCAATGGCCCATACGGGCTCATACGCAATCACTATCTTTTGGATGACCTCGGCCGACAGGTGAAACAGGGCTTCTTCGACCTGTTGCTTCACCAGGGCCTCGTGCGTTCCTTTCTCGCGCACCTCCAGCGGCTCGCCACAACAAAAAATGGGTGTGAGCTTTTGTGCCAACGCGCGGTCTGTTTTTTGAGCCAACAATGAACTGCTTTCGCCAAAGTATTGTCTCCGTTCGCTGTGGCCAAGTATTACATAGGGTATCCCTGCCGAAGCCAGCATGTTGGCGGACGTTTCGCCCGTATAGGCACCCCACTCATGCTCGCTGCAGTTTTGGGCTCCCACTTTTATGCGCGCCCCAACGCCCAGTTGGTTTTTGATCGGCAACAAATACGGAAACGGAACACACACCACGACTTCCGTTGGCATTTTCACTTCATCGGCCACCATGCCCGAAAGTTCTGCCACTAGTGCCTGGCCTTCTTCCAGCGTCTTGTTCATCTTCCAATTGCCGGCTACGATCTTTTTTCTCATAATCGATAAATAAAGGAGGGTTCAAAAAACTATTTTACGTCAAACATAAAAACATCTTCGCGTTTGTCAGCCAGCAGGCGGGTGCTCTTCACCGGGCTTTTATAGGTCACGTGTACGAGGTTTGATTGGTCATCGTGTATTTCCATGATGGCATCGTACCGAACATCCAGGCGTTTCATCTTTTTGATGCCCGGCAGCTCGAGGTAGCATACGAGGGCCACATCTTCGCGTTCTGACCCCAGGTAGTTGGTTTTGGCCAATTTGCCATCCACGCGGATCAACAGATGGTTGGCCAGATAGTCTTTAACAAGTTGATCGGTTGTCGTGCCCGCGGGAGGTTCCAAGATGTCCAATTCGGAGTTGCCCACTTGCTTGCGAATGGCCAACTCCAGGTCGTCAATAAACAGCCGGGTGGTGAGTTGCAAAGCCTTGTCTTTTTCCGAATAGTTGATTTCCGTCACCGAAATGTGGATGGGGTGCGCCCATGCCCAAAGTCCGGCCAACCACATGATCAGTATTTTTGTCATACACACTATTGACCGTCAAAAATACCTTGAATTGCCCTAATTAAAAATTACCGCTATACTTGGCGGTTTTCAAAAAAGAAGAGGTGAGCATGGGTGATTTTGGCATTTATTTTCAGTATGGATGGGAACACATACTTGACGTGAAGGACGGGTATGATCATATATTGTTTGTGATGGCCTTGTGTGCAGTGTATGTGTGGTCTGATTGGAAACGGGTGTTGATACTGATCACAGCCTTCACGGTGGGACATTCACTTACCCTTGCCTTGGCCACGCTGGGTTGGATCCGGGTCAACGCCACGCTGATTGAGTTTTTGATCCCGGTCACCATTTTTTTGACAGCCCTTTCCAATATCCTCCGTCCCCAGTCCCCGCAGGCGGACAAACGCGTCCACCTCAACTATCTGCTGGCGGTGGGTTTTGGTCTCATACATGGCATGGGGTTTTCCAATTTTTTGAGGGCGATTTTGGGCCGAGACCGAATCGTATCGCAATTGTTTGCATTTAACCTAGGGCTGGAGTTGGGGCAAATAGCCGTGGTTGTTGTATTTTTGACCGTCTCCTATGTCATTGTCTCGCTTTTGAACGCCAGCCACAGGGATTGGAAGATGGTTGTTTCGTCCATGATTGGAGGTATGGCATTGTTGATGATCAAAGAGTCTGATTTTTGGGGCAGTGAATAAGAAAAAATCATTTGTATACACTATCTAATTAACCTCGTATGAAATACCTCGTTTTGCTGGTGAGCGTGCTGTGCGCTGTGCCTGCATGGGCACAACAATGGCAAGGAAAATTTGAACAACTGGACCAAACCCTGCCTACGCCCAATGAATATCGGTCAGCCTCTGGTGCCCCCGGGCCCAAGTATTGGCAACAACAGGCCGACTATGTGATGGACATCGTGCTGAACGATGACAACCAGAGCATCAGCGGCAAGGAGACAATCACCTACACCAATAACTCGCCCGATGTGCTTCGGTATTTGTGGCTTCAGTTGGACCAAAATCTGTTTGCCAAAGGCAATAATACGGACAAAACTGCGGGCGGGGCCCTGCGCGACTCGGTCAACACCAAAGCCATTGCAGGCCAATTGAGCCTCTACGACTTTGACGGAGGATTCAAGATCAAATCGGTCAAAGACATGATCGGCAATCCGATTCCCTATACAATCAATGCCACCATGATGCGCGTAGACATCGCCAAGCCCCTGAAAACGGGCGAGAAGGTTTCATTTCAAATCGAGTGGTCATTTAATATTGTCGATCGCAACCTCTTGGGTGGCCGGAGTGGGTTGGAATACTTTCCGGAAGACAAAAACTATGTATATACCATTGCTCAGTTTTTTCCCCGCATGTGCGTGTATGACGATGTGGTGGGTTGGCAAAACAAACAGTTTCTCGGCCGGGGTGAATTTACCTTGCCTTTTGGCAATTATGAAGTGAAGATCACGGTGCCGGCCGACCACATGGTGGGTGCCACCGGCATGATTCAAAATCCGCAACAGGTGCTGAGCCCTACGGAACTGCAACGCTTTGAATTGGCCAAGAAGACCTTTGATAAACCCGTGATCATCCGCACGCAAGCCGAGGCCATCGAGAAGGAAAAAACCAGAGTGAAAGAAACCAAGACGTGGATATTCAAAGCCGACAATGTGCGGGATTTTGCATTTGCCTCTTCGCGCAAGTTTATTTGGGATGCCATGGCCGTGAAGGTGGGCGACAAAACACCGCTTGCCATGTCGTACTATCCCAGGGAAGGAAATCCTCTTTGGGAAAAAGAGTCAACCCTGGCGGTAAAGAACACGCTGGAAGTGTACTCCAAATTTACCATCGACTATCCCTACCCACAAGCTACCTCGGTGCATGCTGCAGCCATTGGCATGGAATACCCTATGATTTGTTTCAATTTCGGCCGCCCCAATGCCAAGGGTGAATACTCGCCCCAAACACGGCAGGGCATGATTGGCGTGGTTATCCATGAAGTGGGCCACAACTTTTTCCCCATGATCATCAACAATGATGAGCGCCAAACCACGTGGATGGACGAAGGCATCAACAGCTTTGTGCAGATGCTTACTCAACTGGAACGCTATCCGGATATCGATTGGACTCGCGGAAAGCCTGCCGGCCTGGTGCCCTATATGAAAGGCGATAAAAATCTGATGCGTCCGCTCATGACCAACTCCGAGCAAGTCATCATGTTTGGTCCCGAACAATATGCCAAAGCGGCTACCGCCCTATTCACGCTGCGCGAGACGGTGATGGGGCGTGAGTTGTTTGACAAAGCGTTCAAAGAATATGCGCAACGGTGGGCTTTCAAGCATCCCAAACCTGCTGACTTTTTCCGTACCATGGAAGATGCCAGTGCGGTAGACTTAGATTGGTTTTGGCGCGGCTGGTTTTACACGACCGACAATTGCGACATCAATCTGGAAAATGTCAAGTGGTATCAACTGCGCAAAGGGCAAAAAGACGTAGAGAAAAAAACCACTGCACCCGACTTGCAGGCGGGCAAGGAAAAAGGTTTTGCGGACGGGCCCAACTTCTTCTCGGTTATCCCCACAGATGCCCGCCTCTACCGCGAGTTCCAGAACCGGGTAGACGATGCGGCCATTATCTCCAAGTTGGAGAACAAGAACTTCTACGAAGTAACCCTGACCAACAACGGGGGCTTGCTGATGCCCGTCATCCTGCAATGGAACTATAAAGACGGCACGAAAGAAATTGAACGCATCCCGGCCGAAATCTGGCGTACCAACGAAACCAAGGTGACCAAAGTATTTGCCAAAGACAAAGAGGTGGCCAACGTGGTCATTGACCCCTTCAAAGAAACCACTGACATTGATGAGGACAACAACGTGTTTCCGCGCGTGGCCAAGCCCAGCAAATTTGATGAGCTAAAAAAGAAAACCAATTGATCGAAGCACCGCCTAACGCGAGTACATTATGAAGCACGTTATTTGTTTTTTACTGCTGGCCGGTACCCTACCGGTTTGGGGGCAACAAAAAAATTGGCAAGGGAAGTTTGAGCAACTGGATCAACTGCTGCCCACGCCCAACAGCTACCGCACGTCATCCGGTGCGCCCGGGGAAAACTATTGGCAAAACCGGGCGGATTATGTCATCAACGTGGAGCTAAATGACGAGACCCAAATGGTCACCGGCTCGGAAACCATCACCTATCACAACCACTCGCCCGAGGCGCTGACCTACCTGTGGTTGCAACTGGATCAGAATATCCTGGCCAAAAACAGCATTGCCAACCAAACACGGTCCAGTCGTGTCGTTGATTCCATCCCCACCCGCTACTTTGCCGGGGCAGTAGATGCATACGACTACGAGGGCGGCTATAAAATCAAATCCGTGAAAGACGCGACAGGCAAACCCTTGCCCCATACGATCAACAATACCATGATGCGCGTAGAGCTGCCGCAGCCGCTGAAAACGGGCGAAAAATTTGCATTTGGCGTGGAGTGGAGCTACCGCGAATACGACCGCATGAAGTTTAACGAGCGGGGGGGATATGAATATTTTCCTGAGGACGGTAATTACCTCTATGCCTGTGCCCAATGGTATCCACGCATGTGTGTGTTTGACGACTATGAAGGCTGGCAGAACAAACAGTTTTTGGGCAATGGCGAGTTTACCGTGCCGTTTGGCAGTTTCAAAGTAAAAATTACCGTGCCCAGCGACCACATTGTAGGGGCCACCGGTTGGCTCCAAAACCCGAAGCAGGTACTGACAAAAGAGCAACAGGAACGCTTCGAGCGAGCGCGCAAGACATTTGACAAGCAGGTATTCATTGTAACAGAAGAAGAAGCGCGCAAAAAGGAAAAGGAACGCTCGAAGAAGAAGAGTACGTGGGAGTTTCATGCCGATAGTGTGCGCGACTTTGCCTTTGTTTCTTCACGCAAATTTATTTGGGATGCGATGGCTGTGAAGATCGGTAACCGCACGCCCCTTGCGCAGTCGCTCTACCCGAAGGAAGGCAATCCGTTGTGGGCAAAAGAGTCGACCAAAGCCATCAAAAACACCCTGGAAGTATATTCGCAGCGGACGTTCGACTATCCCTATTCTACCGCTTATAGCGTGCACACCGCGGATATTGGTATGGAGTACCCGATGATCTGTTTCAACTTTGGCCGACCAAAAAAAGACGGCACCTACTCGCAACGCACACTCGAGGGGATGGTAAGCGTGATCGTGCATGAAGTGGGGCATAACTTCTTTCCGATGATCGTTAATTCAGACGAACGCCAGTGGACCTGGATGGACGAAGGCTTGAATAGCTTTTTGGAAAAGGAAACCATCCGCTTGCGCTACCCTGGCTTCGACTATACCGACAATACGCCTGCCGGCATCACCGCATTCATGAAAGGCGACAAGAGCATCATGCGGCCCATCATGGCCAGTTCGGACAACCAAGGGCGCAGCTTTGGGCCTAATGGGTACAGCAAGCCGGCCGCAGCCCTGACGGTACTGCGCGAGGTGGTGATGGACACCGCTTTGTTCGATCAGGCCTTTAAAGAGTATGCTGTGCGGTGGGCATTCAAACATCCCAAGCCGGCCGACTTCTTCCGTACCATGGAAGATGCCAGCGCGGTGGACCTCGATTGGTTTTGGCGTGGATGGTTTTATTCGACAGACCATGTGGATATTGATTTGGACGAAGTAAAATGGTATCGCGTGAAGGCCGAAGTGCCCAACGTGGAAAAGAAAAACCCAAGAGTCAAATTGGGCGACTTGGCGACTAAACCGCGTGACAAGGCCATTGACTTTAGCCAGGGGCCGCAGGAGTTTACCGTGCTCAATAGCGGAGCAGAGGCGGCCGGCTCACGCGCCAGCGAGTTCCGCAGCCTGGTAGATGATAAAGCCATCCGTGCCAAGATGGAAGGCAAAAACATTTACGAGCTCACGCTCAAAAACAAAGGAGGACTCGTCACACCGGTAGTCATCCAATGGACGTATGCCGATGGAAGCAAAGAAGTTGAAACGCTGCCCGCTGAAGTTTGGCGCACCTATGAAAACGAGGTGAAGAAGGTATTCTTGAAAGAAAAGCAAGTGACCAACGTGGTCATCGATCCGGCCAAAGCAACCGGTGACGTGAACACCATGGATAACACATTTCCTAAAAAGTCAGAGACCAAGTTTGATCAGATGAAGAAGGGGAATTGACCAAAGATTTTGGAAAGGTTCAAAACGGAACCGGTCAAACACAGGCGTTTACCACTATTTTGACGCAGAGGCTGCCAGTCGAAGGACGCGCTGTATTTTTTTTTTCAATACAGTTAAATCAAGTATTGGTATCTCGATCTCTTTTGCCTGTTCATCCCATTTGCGCATCTGGATGATTACCGTAAACTCGGGATGTCGTTCAAATGCTGCGGCCTCGTCTGACGTCATGACTCCACCTTGAAAAGCAAGTGTTTGGCGGCTGGCATGCGAGAGATTTGAAAGATACTCGGGATATCGGTACGTCAA
Source organism: uncultured Ohtaekwangia sp. (assembly GCA_964524935.1). Lineage (GTDB taxonomy): Bacteria > Bacteroidota > Bacteroidia > Cytophagales > Cyclobacteriaceae > ELB16-189. Next base: position 274,966 of record CAZGFJ010000002.1, on the reverse strand, counting down.
ATATCGCTTCGCTTGAACGTGGCCTTCCACCAGGCTGGCGATTCGTTCGGAGAAACCCTTTTCGCGGAGATAAGCGGCACCCAACTGCTCATGGCGGAGGTTACCGTAGCCGCTCATCTTCTCGTGGTGGCTAATCAAATGTCCAATATCATGAAAAAAAGAAGCTAGGACTATTTCATCATCGTAACCTTCGTTGATGGCCAGTTGAGCAGCTTGGCTCATGTGTTCGATCTGTGACACGGGTTCACCGATGTAGTCCTCATGACCATGAGTGGTATACAACTGAAGGATTTCCTCTGCAATTTTTTTATACACATCCATTGCTAGGTCAAATGTACTACCCATGCTCGCCTTTTTGGGGAAATGAGTGTTAACGAAAAGTGAAGTCCTGATTGATAAATCTTGAAGATTGCTGCAGACCTCCGCTTTAGGTTGCGCTACATGCACAGAGCCATTACATTCGTTTTTTGTTATGCAAACAGGACCAAAATTAGTAGTTTTTGATTTGGCGGGGACCACTGTATATGACGACCATGACGTGCCGAGGGTTTTGCGCACTTCGCTGCAACACCACGGAGTAGAAATTACCCCGGCTGATGCCGCGCGGGTAATGGGTATTCCCAAGCCGATAGCCATTCGCGAGTTGTTGGAGAAGTACGAGCATCACGAGCAATCACTACCGTTTGTCGAAAAAATTCACGGCCATTTCATCGCGGAAATGATTCACTTTTATAAAAACGATCCACGGGTGCGGGAGATGCCGGGCGCGAGCATCGTTTTTGACCGGTTGAAACAGGCGGGTGTCCAGGTTTGGGTTGATACCGGATTTGATCGATCCATTACGGATACCTTACTACAACGGTTGGGCTGGCTTGATCAGGGATTACTGGATGGCAGTGTCACCAGTGATGAGGTGAAGCAAGGTCGCCCCTTCCCTGACATGATCCTTCATGCCATGCATGTAAGCGGGATAATGAATGCGAATGACGTAGCCAAAGTGGGTGATACAGCTTCGGATCTGCGCGAAGGTACCGCTGCCCGTTGTCGTTGGGTAATCGGTGTTACTACGGGCGCTTACACACGCGCACAATTGCTCAACGAACCGCACACGCACTTGGCCGAGAATCTTTCAGGTGTATTAAAAATATTGGAGAAAAAGGACTAGCGGGGAGACCCGTTAAGCCGCGAGTATTTTCGATGGAAGTAGATCATAGAAGCTACTATCAGCACGAGGCCAGAGCCCGCTACGACATAACTTCCATACAGAAAAAATGAGAGCCAACTTGCTTCTTTTTGGCCGAACTCTTTATAGAAGAGTACCGCCACGCTTCCAAGATACCCAAAGGCATCCGCTACATACATGATAAAACCGACCGTGCCTACATACTGAAAGGCAGCAATCATGCGATCGAAGAAAATGGAGTTAAACGGAATGTAGCCCAGGTACAGCCCCAGTCCGATGAGTACCATCCAAAGCCGGGCACCAATCAAGTCATGCTCAAAGAAATATGTTGCGACCCCGATGAGTATAAATCCTAATGCGATAATTAAGTGGTTCAACATGAAAGCAAGCTGATTATTTCTAAAGAGCATCAGACTACCCATGCAAAGCAGAACAGCCAACGAGACGGGCACTTCTGTTTGTGTATAAATTGCTGGATTGGAGATGCCCAGCGACCCCCATATTTCAGCTGAGAAATTATCGCGAAAATCTCGGAACGAGGTGAGAAATGTGTAGGCTAAGACAAAAAGTATTATTCCGGGCATAAACGCTCGCAGGAATTGCTTTCTTTCAACAGGACCCATCGGTTGGCGCTTGGTGCGCAATTTTTCATCAAGTGGTGAGGGTGCCGGCACATGGTTGAGCAGGTAAAGAAAGAGAAGTAGGGGTGGCGTGAACAGGCAGCTTGCGGCAAAGGGCATCCAATACTCGCTCACGCCCCAATCGTGAATAATCAATGCTCCTACGGTCCGGCAAAGTCCCGCTGAAAAAATGAAGCTGACAGCAAGCGTGGCCCCCAACACTTCTGTCATTCGTCTGCCTTCGAGGTATCCAAACACCATGCCCCACACCATGCCCAAGGGTAAGCCGTTGGTTAGTAGGAAGATGATGTTGTAAGGAGCTGGAGTAGTCGCGAATAGAAACCACGATAGCCCCGCTATACCAACCATCCAAAGGATACCCAAAGATCGCGCCTGCGCCCGAAGCTCGGATATGACTTTGATGCCGATAAATTTTGACAGTGCGTAGCCAATTACTTGAAACGTTACCAGCCACACTTTATATGTTATGCCGACAAACTCCAGACCCGAGAACGTGGCCGCGGCAAATGTTTTTCGAAACGCGTACACACAGGTATAAAAGCAAAATGCCGAAAGTGCCGTAAAAAGAGTGAATAAAACAGGATGCGCCCTGCGCAACGAATCAGTTAGGCTGTTGGGGTAGTGTGAGTCCATACGGGGTAAAAGGCACCATCTGCCATCGGCCATTCAGCCAGGTCTGCAGTTCGCGGAATCCAAGTTCAAATAAGAGGATGGCTGTACGCGTGAAGTCGGCTGTCAATTGGTCCGGCCGGTGCGCGTCACTGCTCAGTGTAATTGGTATTTTAAGCGCTTGGATTCGGCCAAGCACCCACGGACTGGGATAACAGGTGGGAGTCTTATTCAAGTACAAACCACGCGTGTTGACTTCTATGGCGCAACCTGCGCGGGTGATCGCCTGCAAGGTATCTTCGATCTGCTGTTGATACCATCTTTCTTGCTCGCAGAAGTATCGATCACCCGCATTTTGAATTTTGATTTTGTCTAGATGTCCGACAAACGTGGGTGTGGAGGCATCGACCATTTGCCTTGTTAATTCAAGGTAGCGTGAAATAGCCGCCCGTGCATTGCCACGAAAAACGAGTTCAAGTCCTGATCGGAAAACGCTGGCTGCACCATCAATTTCCCATGGCTGGCCATCGGGCAGGCTGTCCACAAAGTGCACCGAGCCAATGGTATAGTCCAGTTCTTGTGCAAAATCAGCGGGGCCGATGCAGTTGGGTAGGTAGTCTACCTCCAGGCCCAACGCAATTTCCGGTTGGCTTTGCTGCTGCTGGGCGGTGGTGAGTTGTGTTAGATAGTCTGCTAAGCGATCGGCTTTCATGGCCCAGCTTTTGTTCATTGGCAGTGGCGCATGCGAAGAAAATCCGAGCGATATCAACCGTTCTGTGCGCGCGGCTTCGAGATAGTCAGTCACACTTCCGTTGCCATCACAGAATTCTGAATGTGTATGATAATTAGCCCACATCTGAGTTTAGTTCGCTCGAAGACCGGCAAGATAATAGCCGGCCCGGATAATAACTTCATATGACTGTGATGAAAACTTAAAGAGAAGTTTATGATATTCTGACCCAGAGCAAAAGGAAAAAGGGTGACCTTTGGGAATACTTATTAAATAAAGAGATGAATCGATCAGCCGACATTGCGATCGTGGGAGCCGGAATTGTGGGGTTAGCCCATGCCTATATGGCCCTGCGTCAAGGTCACCGGGTAGTGTTGTTCGAGCGGGATGAAGCCGCTGTAGGAGCCTCTATTCGGAATTTTGGTTTGATATGGCCTATTGGGCAGGCTCCTGGCGAGGGGCTTGACCGCGCGCTGCGCAGTCGCGTGCATTGGTTGCAGTTGGCCAACGAGGCGGGATTCTGGATCAACCCGAGCGGGTCATTGCATTTGGCGCATCATTTAGACGAAGAGCAAGTGTTGCATGAATTCTTAGATATCTATCACGATGCCGCATTTGATACCGAATGGTTGACACCCCGTCAGACAATTGAAAAGTGCGGTGTGGTTAATCCTACACACCTCCGGGGATCTCTGTGGAGCGCCACCGAGTGTACTGTGAATCCACGGGAAGCTGTTCAGAAGCTTCCGCATTATCTGTCGGAAAAGTACGGCCTGATTTTGAAGTTCGGACATGTAGTTAAGGCAATTGCCTTGCCCCGCGTAGAAACGGCACGAGAAACGTGGCAAGTGCAACACATCTATGTTTGTAGTGGAGCCGATTTTGAAACACTCTATCCGCAGTTCTTTGATCGACCGGACCTCACCAAGTGTAAACTTCAAATGATGAAGGTGATTCCCGATAAGCCTTCGGTATTGGGCCCTGCATTGTGCGCGGGGCTTACGTTGCGTCACTACGCGGCTTTTACCGAATGTCCATCGCTGGTTGATTTGGATAAGCGATACGATACCGAATCTCTGTACTGGAAAGAAAAAGGAATACACGTGTTGGTATCTCAGAACGAAAAAGGTGAAATCATTTTGGGGGACTCTCACCACTATGCGAAAACACACGACCCTTTTCTCAATTCGGAAGTAGAAACGTACATTGAGTCGTACCTCCAGCGGTTTGTTCATTTGTCATATCGAATTAGCGAGCGATGGATGGGGGTGTACCCCAAGCACCATGCAGGCTTGGATTTGGTTCATGAAATAGAGCCCGGAGTGGTGCTCGTTAACGGGCTGGGTGGGGCAGGGATGACCCTTTCCTTTGGTCTGGCCGAGGAGAATGTCAATAGACTTTAAGTTATCTGTAGATCGATTTTAGATTTTGCCTGATATCAGTTATTTAGCATTTAGAAAGTAGAGTACCAACATTTTAACGCTTCGCCTGCTGGTACTGATAGGCATGTGTGGCTTGGTAGCGTCAAATAATACCGAGTCTCCTTCATCCAGCTTAATTCGCTCCTGATCAATAAGGTATTCACACGAGCCGGAGAGGATGTGTTTAAACTCAAGACCGTCTGTCGTGGTTGGCTTGCTTTTCGCACCCGGTTTAATAGTCAGAACCACCGCTTGAACGCTGGCAGCGGCCGTGTGGAAACCTGTAATGAACCGATAGTCAAACCCGGGACGGTCCTCACGCTTCAGTTTTTGATAACTTTTTCGTTTTATCAGAATAAAATTCTGCCCGGTTAGAGCAGTTATTCCCTCAAAAAAATGGTTCGCGGAGACTTCCAGGGAATTGATCAACCCCAGGAAAACTGGAAGTGACGGGATCGTGCGCGAATTTTCAATCTTGGAAAGAAGTCCTTTGCTCACCTGCGAACGCTCACTCAGTTGCTGTAGGGTCAGTCCGCGTTGTTGGCGTAACACTTTGATCCTTTTGGCGATAAGTGCAATTATTTCCTGCTCTACCATAATCGGCACGTTTACTATTTGTCAACTTTATTCTGTTTTCAAAAGTAGCGTTGCCGTGTTATTTCATTGTTACACAAAAAACAAAGTTGTTGACCTTCTGACGCCCACCTCTGCCGGGTTCTATTATTGAGTAGTTACTGAAGTCTTATGAGAGAGGCAACATGGTAACCGTCTGTTAAAACTTGACTAAACATCAGATCAACTCATACTCTCACTTTTGGTCGCAGAAAGAAAACACATTATGTCCTCCCCGTTATACGGACTGGGTTTTGTTTTGGCTTATTCAACCTAAATTTTTCCATATGATCAAACATCTACTTTTCCGTATGCGGGGCACAAGTCATCGACTGATGATGCTGACCTTCGCCACACTGTGTTGGACCACCAGTGTATGGGCCCAACAAACGATCTCCGGCCGTGTGCTCTCCGGAGATGATCAATCCCCCCTGCCGGGCGTGAACATCTTAGTCAAGGGAACTACGAGTGGAACGGTTTCCGATGCAGACGGCCGGTTTTCGCTGCCTGCCGGGGCGACAGACATTCTGGTTTTTTCGTTTGTCGGGTTCACCACACAAGAGGTAGCTGTGGGCGAACGTACGGTGATGGAGGTAATCCTTCGGCCTGATGCCGCCCAGCTTTCAGAAGTCGTTGTGACCGCATTGGGAATTGAGCGCGACAAAAAAGCCATTGGTTACGCCACGCAGAGTGTTCAAAACGAATCGCTGACGATCGCTCGTGAGACCAACGTGGTAAACCAGTTGGCGGGCAAGGTGGCAGGGGTGACAGTTGTTGGCAGCCCTTCGGGTGTCGGAGGCTCTTCACGCGTGACCATTCGGGGCGAGCGATCAGTCGATTTGAATAAGAACCAGCCATTATTTGTGGTAGATGGCGTACCTATTTCCAATGGATTTACCGGTGCTTCCGGTCGTGGAAACCTTGAGGTGGACTACGGGAATGGAGCAGGGTTTGTCAATCCCGATGATATTGAATCGATGACCGTACTGAAGGGAGCCGCGGCTGCCGCGTTGTACGGGTCGCGGGCGGCCAATGGCGTAATCCTGATAAAGACCAAAAGTGGAAAAGGAGGTCGTGGTTTAGGGGTAGAGGTAAACAGTAACACTACGTTCGAGTCGGTCCTGCGATTACCTGAGTTTCAGAATGTATATGGTCAAGGCAATGGGAACGGTGGCGATTTTGGTTTCGTCAATGGTGGAGGTGCTGGTCTTACCGATGGCGTAGATGAAAGCTGGGGTCCGTTATTTAACGGGCAATTGTATCCGCAATTTAACTCACCGCGTACCTTGGGCGGACAGTCCATTCCGTTTCGTGGAGGGGACCTGAACGCTCCGGCTGGTAGCACTATCACCTCTACACCATGGGAAAATGATCGCGATGGTGTCAGGAATTTTTTCCAGGTGGGCCGCACCCTGACGAACAACGTGGCGCTTGTTGGAAGCAACGATGTAGGCGATTTTCGCCTCTCGTATACTAATCTAGACCAGACGGGAACCGTTCCGAATACAGATCTGAAGCGCAACACGATCTCGTTCAGCGGAGGCTACAAACTCTCAAGCAAATTCTCAGCCCGGGCTTTCGTCAGCTACATCAAGAGCGAAAGTGACAATCGTCCTTCGTTGAGCTACGGCACGGAGAACATCATGTACCTATTCAACTGTTGGCTACCGAGGTCCGTACGGGTTTCTGACCTGCAGAATTATTGGATGCCAGGACTGGAAGGCAGACGGCAGTTCAATTTTAATTACAACTACCATGACAATCCATACTTTACCATGTTTGAGAATACAAACAGTCAATATGTTGATCGACTTATCGGAAACATCGCATTGAAGTATGATTTTACAAAGTGGCTCAGCCTTCAGGTACGTACGGCAACGGATTTCAGTCAGGACCGCAGGCTCACACAGCGCGCGTTCAGCACCCAACGCTTTCCGTTTGGTCAATTTCGGGAAACGCAAATCCAAACCGAAGAGCGAAACTCAGACTTTCTGTTGACATTCAACCGCGAGATTGTTCCTTCTGTTTTCACACTGACGGCTTCGATTGGTGGAAATCAGATGCGTCAACGCTCGGCTTTTTTGGATGTAAACGCGCCTCAATTGAACATACCGGGGATTTACAACCTAACCAACAGCCGCGTGGCACTGCAGTCCTCTCAATCGGACGTACAGAAACGTATCAATAGTTTATACGCCTCGGCCCAGCTTGGCTATAAAAACGTGCTCTTTCTTGACCTCACTGCTCGCAACGACTGGAGTAGCGCATTGACGCTGCCGCAGGCGCTGAAGGACGCAGGGATCGGTACAGAAGATAATTCATACTTCTACGCATCGGCCTCTTTGGGAGCCGTAATATCAGATATGGTGCAGTTGCCTGAGGTGATTTCGTACCTGAAGGCGAGGGCCAACATTGCCCAAGTAGGAAATGATACGGACGCCTTCACGTTTACGCAGTCATTTAATCCCAGCGACCCGTTTGGCGCAGCACAGGTATATGGCGAGACTGACCGTCTGGCCAATTTCAGCCTGAAACCCGAGATCAGTACGTCCTATGAAATGGGACTGGAACTAAAGGTACTGGATGGACGGGTAGGAGTGGATTTCACGTACTACAATACCTTGACACGAAATCAGATTTTGAACATTCCACTTAGTATCACCAGCGGTTACAACAGTCGTGCCATCAATGCCGGGGAAATAAAGAATTACGGGATTGAAGCCGTGCTCAATACCATTCCCGTTCGTACCAGGGATTTTGAATGGGGGGTTGATATTAACTTTTCGCGCAACCGTAGTGAGGTAGTATCATTATCAGATGGCCTTACCAATTTCGTTATGGCTAACCGCAGAGTGACTATTGAGGCACGTGTAGGCGAGCGCATGGGTGACATGTATGGGATTGGGTTTGCGCGTGCTCAAACCACCGATCCCACAAAGCCCTATTACGATGCCACAGGGCAGTTTGCAGGCCAGATGGTTTTTGACAGCCAGGGGCGGCCCATCCGCACTACCGAACGAATTAAAATGGGCAACTACAATCCCGATTGGTTGATGGGTATTTCCAACACCCTCTCATACAAAGGCCTGCGATTGTCGGTGCTGTTTGATATCCGTCAGGGAGGAGTAGTATACTCCGAGACGCAGACGGTAGGCCGGGAAGGAGGCATTATCATCGAAACGTTGGAGGGTCGCGAAAACGGGTATTATCCACAGGCATCGGTGGTTGCAGACCCCCAGCTTCTCAACGCTCCTGACGGAACCTATGTCATTGGCCAAGGTGTTACCCAAAATCCCGATGGTACATTTCGCGTAAACGATCGAAGGATATTGCCGCGCCAATGGCACACCGCTTGGACGGGCGGCCGCAGTATTGCCGAAGGAGCTGTTTTTGATGCGTCATTTGTCAAACTGCGCGAAATTCAATTGGGGTACACCCTGCCGGATAAAATCTTTTCCAAAACTCCTTTTCGCGCGGTGACTGTCACGCTCGTAGGACGCAACTTGGCTCTTTGGACAGAGGTGCCACACATCGATCCGGAAGTGTTATCGTACGCAGGTGGTACCGCCCTACCCGGGATTGAGTGGATGTCCATTCCCTCATCACGCAGCTATGGATTCAACATTGGCTTGAAGTTTTAACGACCTAACGTATCAAAAGCATGAAAAAAGTAGCAAAAATCGCAACGGTAGCCTTGTTCATGGTGCTGGGAGCCTGCGATCAAAACTTTGAGGATATCAATACTAACGAAAATGTTCCGACCATCGTGACACCGGATTTGTTGTTGTCAGGCGTACTGCGAAACACCATTAACGATCAGGTGAATGAAGCCTGGGGTATTGGAAACATCGTCATTCAACACACGGCAAAAATTCAATTTGTTAACGAAGATCGATATCTGTGGGGCGAGCGTAATGGGGTCTGGAATAGCGTTTTTGGCAACATGCGCAACGTACAGAATATTATTTCCTTTTCGGAAGCCGCCAACCCCAAACAAAATAACTATTTGGGCATCGCACTCATTTTAAAATCGTGGTTGTTCTCATTAGCAACAGATGCGTACGGTGATATTCCTTATTCGGAAGCTACCAAAGGAAAGCTGGGCGGGATATACCAGACAAAGTACGATCCGCAGGAAGCCATCTACGAGGGTATCCTGGCGGATTTAGTGCGTGCAAATGAGCTGTTGGGAACCAGTAGCGAGGTTGTGGGAGGGGATATCCTGTACGGGGGAGGCCCGGCTTCCATCGTGAAATGGAAACGCCTGGCTAACGCCCTTCGGCTTCGGTATTTGATGCGTATTTCAGGACGTAAAGATGTAAGCGCACGTATGCAAGAAATCGTAAATGATCCCTCCACCTATCCGGTGTTTGTTGATAACAATGATAATGCGACATTAGTCTACCAAAGTGCGGTTCCGAACCAGTGGCCCTTGTATACCTCTCGCGTGGGTTCATTTGATGAGTTCCGCCTGAGCAAGACGCTCGGTGATCAATTGGCCGCGTTAGGAGATCCTCGTCTTGCGGTTTTTGCCCGACCGACACAGGCTTCGGTGGCTTCTGGTACTCCGGTAATAGCGGGTGTACCGAACGGTCTTGAGGATACACAAGCACTAAGCTTCAATGGTGGCCCCCAGGGTGTTTCTCGTGTAGGCTATACGTTCGCCTGTTTAGTATGCAACGATGCAAACCAGGCGCCACCCAGCCCTAATGCGGCCCGCGGACTCATAATGACCTATGCCGAACTGCAGTTTATCTTGGCAGAGGCCCGACAGCGCAACCTCATCTCCACGGGTTCGGCCGAAACATATTACCTCAATGGAATCAATGCCAATTTTGACTTCTATCGGGCCATTGTGCCAGCCTCGTATGGAATCAACTTGACCGTCCCTGCCGCATACTTTACACAATCGGCTGTGCAGTATACCGGCTCCACCGCAGAGCTCCTAAATAAAATTGCTACCCAAAAATGGATCGCGCTTTTCTTTAATGGTCTTGAAGCATGGTTTGATTGGCGGAGAAGCGGTTTACCCGTGCTCATTCCCGGAGTGAGCAATCTCAATAACAATCGAATACCAGTTCGATACATCTATCCGGTTATTGAGCAATCGCTCAATGCGGATGGGCGAAATGCCGCCATTACCCGGCAAGGAGCAGACGATATCAACACAAAAGTTTGGTGGGACGTAAACTAGTTTGGATTGACTGAAAAGGCAGCCTTGAAAGTCGTAGCCACTGAATTGATGGCTAGCGTTCGGGGCGCCTTTTTACGATTTAGAAACATGAGAATTTTTTCCGTTCTTCTGTTCCTTACCATCGGCCCAACCGCTGTGGTAGGACAAACTCGCAAAACAGAAAACGTATTTGTAATCACGTTCGATGGATTGCGTTGGCAAGAACTGTTTACCGGTGCCGATTCCGCACTCATTACTCATAAAGACTATGTACGTGATGGTTGGGATCTTAAACAACGTTTTTGGGCTGACCAACCCATGGTGCGAAGAAACAAACTGATGCCCTTTTTTTGGAGCGTCATTGCGTCTAAAGGACAATTGTATGGTAATCGAAACTACGGAAACAAAGTGGACTGCTCCAACAATATGTGGTTCTCCTATCCGGGTTATAATGAGATTCTTTGTGGTTTTGCCGATGATGAACGAATCAAAAGTAACAACAAGGTGGATAATCCCAACGTCACCCTGCTCGAATACCTCCACCGTATGCCCGCCTTCAAGGGCAAAGTAGCAGCGTTCGGCTCATGGGATGTTTTTCCATTCATCATTAACCGTGAGCGCAGCCAAATACCGATCAATGCGGGTTTCGAATTAGCGACTGGCCCCAGGCTTTCGGAGCGTGAACGGTTTTTAAATGAACTTCAACCACAAATACCGAGCCCTTGGGGGGGCGTTCGGTTGGATGGATTCACTCACCACTATGCCATGGAATATGTAAAAAAAAATAAGCCGAGAGTGGTGTTTATTTCATATGGCGAGACAGACGACTTTGCTCACGATGGAAAGTACGGGGCGTATTTGCGATCCGCACACCAGACAGATCAGTTCATCCGTGCCTGGTGGGATTATCTTCAGCAGGATGCCGCGTACCGAGGAAGAACATCGCTGGTCATAACGACAGACCACGGCCGCGGAACACAACCGCTGGATACATGGCGCAGTCACGGCATCGAAATTGCCGGGGCCGGCCAAATCTGGATTGCCGTTCTCGGTCCCGACACGCCCCCCATGGGTGAAGTGACGGGAGAAATGCAACTCTTTCAAAACCAAGTCGCCAAAACAGTGGCGACACTTTTGGGGATACATTATGCAGGTGAAAAGCCCGTGGGGGATGTTATCACGCCAGCTCTTTCTAAGTAGTGCAGTAGCGGCCTGCCTAACCGCGGCACCCCTGATGTCAGGCTGTCAACGTCACGATCGAATAAGTTATCGGTCGGGGTGGTGGGCATATGCGACCACCGGAGGCCAATATCCCAAACCCCGGTTGGTTGTTTCCACCACATGGCCAAATGGTTGGCTGTTTAGGTTGGGCCATCCAGACGAGCAGTTGCGTGCCCGTTTCCAACCGGTAGCGGGTGATTCGGTGATGTTGCCACACCGCATTCACGAGCCTAATAGGGCGTTGTGGTATTCGCGTAAAATCCAAGTGAGTGAACCTGGCGTCATCGTTGTTCGAGCCGATGATGGCGCACAACTGTTTCTGAACGGCCGCATACAGCCACGCCTTCGCGATCACTACTTCGCGCTGCTATCGCCCGGAAGTCACGAGCTTACCATACGCGTATTGAACAACGCCATGAGCGGGGGCCTTCGTTATGTTGGCTTCGCCACATCAGCCGACTTTGTAAGGTTTGAGGAAGAGGTTGCCCGGTGGATCCGAATAGATGATTTGTTGTGGCGGGTATCGGTTTTGAGAAACCCCACCCCAATAATGCTTCGGTCCGTAAAACAGGCACTTGCGGACTCATCGGAGGCATCCCTACGTAGTGCTGAGAAAAGATGGGGACAGTATCCTTACCTGTATGGGCCATGGGTAATGAGGCCCACTACGGACTCGTTGATCGTAAAAACCTGGATTCAAGACGGAAGGAGAGTGAAAATGAAGGCGGGCTTTTCACGCAACAGAATGAACTTTGTGATGAGCCAGCGTGGTCCACAAACGCGATTTGCATTTCGTTTGCCGGGTGCGGCTGATACGCTTTTTTACCAGCTGACTTCGGCAAAATCGCGAACGCCAGTGTACGCTGTACCGCTGCGGGCGGATAGTATTTTTGATTTTCACGTTTGGGCCGACAGCCAGTCAGGGTGGGGAACGTTTGCGACAGCTGTCAAGCAGATGAGCGAACACCAAGATGCTTTTGGGGTGGCTGTGGGCGATTTGGTCGAAAATGGGTCCTCAGAAATTGAATGGAGAAATTTTTTCCGCGTGGGCGGTGATGTTATGGCTCGTACACCGTATCTGTTTGTGGCTGGAAATCATGACTATGATGGATACTACGATGATCTTCAGCCAGTATGGTTTAAAGAGTTGTTCGAATCACAAGCGAAACAACATGTATGGCGTTTTGCTAATTGTGCATTTTTGACACTTGACCTAAACCAGGAATTTCCGATACACCTCGCTGACACCAGCGATCAAGCCATTTGGTTGAAGCGCCAGATTGAAACACCGCAGTGGCAAGAGGCTGACTGGCGTTTTTTACTCGTCCATCATCCACCTTATTCTCAAGGTTGGGCCGGCTACGAAGGAGAGCACATGTTGCGTCAACTGCTGGTTTCTATCACTCACAATACACCTATTGACTTTGTGATTTCAGGTCATACACATGACTATGAGCGCCTCACGGAGATACGCGCGGGAGGGCAGACCACGTACCTGATTGTTGGGGGGGCGGGAGGCGCATTGGAGCCGGCTGACTCTTCGGAGCGGCCCGTGATGGATGTTGTCATCAAGAAACACCATATCGGAAGTTTCCGGGTGCGCGGCAGACGCATTGAGTTTGCAGCCATGGGACTGAATGGTGAAATACTGGATTCATTTTCGCGGACGAAGTAGATCATCACCATGAGATTTTTTGTCATTGCTTCATTTTTGCTGATTTCGTTTGGTCAGGAATGGTGGCTGTAGCCGCCATACACACCCGGTCAGCGTGCCGCAAATGAGCGAGTTATCGCCAGTCCCGCCTATCTACGTCTGTTCTGGATGTTGATCCGGAAGTTGCCGCGTATGTTTATGGGTGAAGATCCCACGGAACAAATACCGCGCTTTGCGGCAGGGGAGAACCTACCCTCCTGGGAGCGGTTTGGTGCCAAGATGCTTCGCGGCCATGATGACCATCTAAAGCACATTGAGACTTCGCCTATTTGACAGCGAAGTCGTATGTTTTGATAAAAAGAAATGAAGATCGGGGAGGCGATGCCCCATCCAACGGGCATAGCAAGGTTTACACCTTTCGTGCCACCATCACCATGTTCGTCACCGGCCATGCTATTGGTTGGAAGTGAGCGTCCCACAAGGTCACGTTTCCTTCTAAGCGATTCTTCACGATCCATTCATTGCTGTAGGCCTTTGATGGGGCCATTATGCTGAACCCCACTCTCTCCAGTGAAGCTTTCCATTCGTCAAAATCCCAAAAGCAAAACGTTTCGTGCATCTCACTTTGCCAGTTGTCCACATAGTCCTTGCGACTCATAAATTCACAGGCATCGCGCAGCGACAGACGAAAGTAAGTGTCCGCCCCGTGCTTGACTTCCTCGTAACGGAGGGTGTACCCCTCCTGCCTGCGGAAGTCGCGGACAAAGCGATGGAAGCGAGCCCTCGTTGAGAGCCCTCGGAGATACGTGGCCAGCTCCTCGCGCGTGGGGAATTCGGCATCGGTATTCTCATTGCGGCCATCGGTTTCGGCCAACATCATATGCACCATTTGCTCTTTTTGGTTTGGCCCCACCACATCACGGTTGATCCACACCCCACCCGGGGCGAGCTCGTCATAACGATTTTGAATGAAGGCCAGCAGATCGGCCCGGCTGCCATATGATTCAATCTCATGCGTGAGTGATGAGGTGTGTATCGTATTCATCGAGTCACGGTCAAAGACCAGTCCGGTGACGGCATTGCGCTGAGAAAAGAAGACAAACGGGTTGGCAAATTCACCGTTGTGCTTGCGCTGCTGGCAGACGTCAAACAGGTGGCGGGCCACCTCAATTCCATAGAAGTCCGACTCGCGAAAGCGCCCATCGCCACACGCCAGTTTAATCCACGACCCCACCGCGCAGCCGATGTCGCCAATGCGGCCTGGCTGGATAAAAGCCGAGGTTTCCTGATATTTCAGTTGGGCGATGTCATCCATCTGGCGCACGTAGCTGTTGTAGTCGCGGGTGGTGGTGATGTCGCCATCCTCGCTGATCATGCTGTCGCGAAAGAGCGTCCGGATTTTTTGACCCAGGCGGTACTTCTTCCAAATGACGATGGAGGATGGGTGGATCAACGCGAGAATCGATTCGTTTTCATGCCATACCGGGTCGTGGGCAATCATTTCCACCACGTCCCACGGCAGGGGGGTACTGTGCTGCCACCCGTTCCGGTTGGCCAGTTCGGCTGTGAAGACTGAAAAACCGGCTTGTTCATACATCTCCAACACGGGAGTGGAGCAGACGACCTGTGTATTCGAGGGTGTAGGGTCAAACAGCCCTTCGCTTTCGTGCTTGATGCGCTTAAGGGTATAGTGGGCAAAGTTGGGCACGTGGCCGATGTCGTCAATTCCATAGACATAGCACGGCACGGCCAATCGGTCACCCAGTTTTTCCAGCGCCATGGCGCGCAGGTGAAAGGGGAGCGGATTTCTGCGCGTGTTGCTGTGGTTGGCAGAGGTAACGGCAAAGAGGATGGCATCCACCGGATGTGCCGCGATCAGTTCGTTGAGATAGTCAAATTGAAAACGGGTAAGCAGGTGATGGCGGCCGGGGAAGAGGAGGAGCATTATGTACTTTTTCCAAACATAGCAGGAAAAACCCTCACTTTGAATTGCTCCAGAATGGTAAGCATTGGTACTGGCATGCGACTGAACGCCTCTTGGCGAATTGAATCGGGAACCGGACCATAGTAAGCTTCGGCTATGCCACCTGCCATGCAGGCGATGGTATCCGTATCTCCACCAATGGAGATCGCGTTGCGTATCGTCTCTTCATAGTGGTTGGACACCAAAAAGATAAAGATCGCCTCCGGTACAGAGCCAGGGGCGGTTGAGTCAAATTGGTAGTGAGCGCGAAGCCATGCGAGGTCTTTGTCCAACATGTAGCCAAACCGTGTTTCGATGTATCTTTTTATTTCTGACTTGGTGTGTTTCTGACGTGCGAGAAAGACAGCCGATGCAATAGCTTGTGCACCTTTGATCGCTTCGGGGTGGTGGTGAGTGGGCAATGCGCTTTGTTCGGCCACCGCCAACACCTCTTCCAGCGAGTCGAATAGCCAGCCCACCGGGCTTACCCGCATGGCAGCCCCATTGCCAAAGCTCTTGCCAGTATCATTTGTGTCGCTAAACAACCATTCTTTAAAAAATTTCCCATACCCTGCCTCCGGATACTGGCGGCCCCAGTATCGGTAAGAGTCAAAAAATGATTTATTGTTCATTAGCGCGTCTGCTACCGCCACGGTCAGCACCGAGTCATCGGATACGTGAGACGAAGCTATGAACAGCTCAAAATCCACTGTGCCGGGATTATTTACTTCATACACCGAGCCAATGATGTCACCGATGATCGCTCCTTCCATGTATTAGTGGTTTAGTGTTTTTAATATCTCCATCCAATCGCGCTCCCCGTCAAAGCCGGCTTTGTCGTCCATCAGCACGTTGAAATAAAACTTATCAACATAATACCCATAGCCGCCATTGGCCACCTCGGGGTTCTCGTTCACGTGGTGAAAGCGGATGCCGTGCTCCTCAAAGTAGGCCAGGTATTGCGCAATCTCGTGCGGGTAGGAGCATGTGTACAAAATCCGAACGATGTCCATTCGTTGTGACAACACTTGCATGGTTTCTTTGGCCCCGGGGTAAAACTCACGGCTGATTTCGTTCGGCCGGTAGTTTGGCTTTAGGATGGTGCCGTGGATGTCAAACGCCCAGTACGTTTTCTCCCAGTTTTTTTCGCGGGCCAGCCGCAGACAGTTTTCAATGGCGCGTGTAATCATACGATTGGTTATTCTTGTCGTAGGCTTTTGTTGGCCATGATGCTCTCCATGGCCCAGGCCAACACGGGCGCACAACTGACCCGCTCAATTTTGGGATGAGCCAGGTCTTCGCGCACAGTGTCGGAGATGATCAACTTCGTCAGGGCCGATTGGCTAATGGTTTCCAACGCCTGGCCACTCAACACCCCGTGGGTGCAATAGGCATGGACCGACAATGCTCCCTGTGCCATCAGTACGTCCGCTGCCTTGCATAAGGTACCTGCCGTATCCACCAGGTCGTCCACGATCACCACGTGTTTGCCACGTACATCACCAATCACCTCCATGCTGGCCACAGCATTCGGTTTCATCCGCTCTTTGTGGATGACCACCATGTCGGCCGCCAAGTGCTTTTTGTATTGTTTGATGCGCTTGATGCCACCAAAGTCCGGGCTGCACAAACACAGCGGATCCAATCCCTGCTGTCGGATATGGTCGATGAACAGCCGGAGCGAACTCAGCGGATCCACCGGGATTTTGTAAAAACCTTCAATGGCATTGGTATGTAAGTCCAATGTGATCATCCGGTCAGCGCCCATGGATTGGATCATATCAGCCACCATCCGCGAGGCGATGGACGTGCGCTGGCCGTCCCTGCGTTCCTGGCGGCTGTGGGGTAAGTAAGGAATCACCAAAATCACCTCCCGGGCGGACGACCTGCGGGCCGCGTCAATGGTGAGCAGCAGTTCAAAAAAGTGTTCATACGGAGGGTGGATTTTGGCCACGAGAAACAGCACGTGCCCGCGCACGCTTTCATCAAACCGAACAAACAGTTCACCATCCGAGAATTTTTCGACATGGGTTTGGTGCAGGGGCATGCGCAATTGCGTGGCGATGGCCTGTGCCAGGTAGCCCGCAGTGGAAGTGGCGTAAAGTTGAAAGGGGGTATCCATAGGGTATTTAGATCATGGCAGTTTTAGTGATGCGTGCTCTTTCGCGGATGGCTTCAAACGTGTGGCTGCGCAAGATGGCACCATTTTCGAAAACCGTTTCCAGTACGTCCGCGCCTACGTCTGTTTCAGCCACGGTTCGATAGCCTTCGTGTGCAATCAGTTTCAGTTTCCCTGCTTTGGATACTTTAAACGATGGAACCAACTCGCCCTGGGCGTTGAGTTCGAGCGGTTGTTTGCGCACCGCGATGGCGTTGCCATTTACTTCGGCATAGGAGCATTTTAGCGCAAACTTCTGCGTGTCGCGGTTGACTTTCTGGAGTAATGCTCCGCCCATGCCCAACACCAGGTTTTCGGCCGAGATACCCGATTCTTTCAGGCGGAGGTATATTTTTTGGATCGAGTCGTAGTCCACACCATCGCCCTGAATAACGCGCACCTGAGGCGGCAACACTCGATAGCCTTTGCTGTTCACGGTAAACCCAAAGCGGTCAAACAACAAGTCAAACACTCGCAGCAGCGTTTGCTCCGGGTCGCCCGAGTCGGGGCGGATGACCCACGTGCCGTTGCGCTGCAAGATCTGCTCTTTGAAGGCGCGGCCCCACAGCTCGCCTACGGCATAAAAGATATCGTACGAGTCGCTCACGCAGGCTACAATGCCTTCGGGATACGCCTGAAGTACGTGGGCGAAGACGTCTTTTTCACCTGCTTTGCCGAGCAGTGTCATGATGGAGTGTTCCGTGGCCGGCACGGATAGCCCGTAGGCTTCGCGGGCGCCATAGTACTGCTGCGCAAAAGCGGAGGCATACACAGTGTCGCTGCCGCGGAAACTTAACAAGTGGGCCGAGCCGCCCAGCCCCGCGCTCTCCACCGAGCTGACGCCCCGAAAGCCAAAGTCGTTTAGTACAAATTCCACGGCACCCATGGCCCCGGCCTCTGCGGTGTCGTCAAACGCGCGCTGTACCACTTTGCGGATTTCGCGCGACAGCGTGGCCACCGTGCACGGATACCACACCTGCATCAGCAGCGTCTCCAAAAAGTTGGTGAGCCAGTAGCAGCGCGGGTCAGTGTTTTCGATCGACATCAACACGTTGTGTGTGGGTACGGCAAGGCCTTCGGGCACCGCCTTGATTTTCACCGGCAAGTGCCCCCCGTGGGCGGACAAGATGTAGTCAAACCGGCTGCGGTCAAACACTCCCGGCCGGCCAAACACCTCGTTGAGCAGCGCTTCGGCCTCGTCCACGTCTGCGCGTGTGAAGGCAGGCCCTTCCAGGTAGGCTTTCAGAAAATATTGCAGGCCATAGAATACGGTTTCGTCAAACATACCGCCCCGGCTTTCCAAATAGGAGTAGATTTTTGTGGTGCCCGGCAGGTACAGTCTGTGATGGCTGTATTTATAGGCATCCGCCAGCAGAAGAAGGTTTTGTGTTTTCATCGTGATGGTTGGTTACGTGGCATACGTGGATAACAAGTGTAAAAGTTGTGGCGTGTGTTCTTCTGCGGTGCGGTTTTCGCTCATTAGCGTTTTCACGTCAGCGAGCGTAAACCAGTTCACTTCCGCGATGTCATCGCTCCCGGCAGGCTGGCCGGAGAGAAAGTCTGTGGAGAAGAGGCACGTGATGATCTTGTCGGCTTCGGCCCGGTAGCGCCAGTCGTCTACGCGGAATGATTTTTCGTAGTGCATGTCGGTCGTGCGGATGTCCCCGCATTCTTCGCGCAGCTCGCGCGCGGCAGCCATCTCATAGCTGTCGTCCGTGGGGTCCGAGAACCCTCCGAGCAGCCGCCATTGGTTGTCGATGTCTTTGCGCCCGAGCAGCAGTTCCTGTTTCTGGTGCCGAAACACTGCGATGTCCACGGTGGGGTACACCTTTACGTAGGTGTTGGAGTAGGCATAGATGATGCCCGTGCGAAACTCTTCGGAGTCTAACACGCGGTCGCTGATCTGTTCGCGGATGAGGGTGGCGCTGTGGCTCCCGGTTTCGGGCAGCTCAATCACGTCAAAGCGGCCGCTGTAGTAGGGGATGAAGCTGTCGCGGCTGCCATAGAGTTTGAAGCGCGAACCCGGGAAGGTGTTTGCCAGCAGGGCATCCAGGTTTTGCGACCACTTGCTGTCGAGCGGGTGGTTGGCGAGGGGCAGCACCACCAGGTGCGGGTAGTGGCGTTTGATCATGCGCTCGCGCGTGTGGAAGTCGAGGGGGTTTCTGCGGCTGCCGAGCACGGGCGATACCCCCAGCACGAGGGCGACTTTGTTGTGCTGGGCGCTGACGGAGTCGATCAGGTGGCGGTGGCCGGGGTGGAGGTAGGGCGACTGAAAGCGGGCGATGATGACGCCAAGGGTGTTCATGATCTTTTTGTGTTATTTATACGCAAATTAAAACAGAAAGATTCACATCACGGCCGGTTACTGTGATATTTTTTTAGGAGGGGGTGACCGCGAAAACGAATTTTCCCGGAATTCAGGCTGTTTTTGAGGGTTTTCTTGGATTTTTCGATCCCGGTTGCTACATTCAAAATAGGTACAATTGGATATAGCCAAATGTTGGGGGCAATTGCATCAAGACGACAATGACAGACAAGGAAGTTAGACTCCGAAAGATTATTGAAGACTTCGAAAACCGAAAGCTGGACGGACAAGTTACTATTGACTTAATAAAAGACTTGACTGGAGAGACGGTTGACATTGGATATTTATCTCAGTACTGGGCTTCTGAGAGTCTTGACACCTTTGTTGAGAAATTGTTAGTTGAGCACATCGCGGACTGGCAATTAATTGACGACAAAAAAACAATCGAATTAATCATTGAAATTCAAGAAAATCCCAACAAAGAAGGGCTAATAATACGCAACTCGACAGCGTTAGGGAGACGATACGGAAAATCTTCTGGGACAGTTGTGAGTAAAATCTTTACCGCTGACATTCGAGATGCAAAAATTATATTGGACGAACTCAAAAAAGAAACAAGAATTTTTATGTAACGGCAGATGCAAACGCCCTACAACACTGTCCATATTCAATTCGACTGGTTCGGTGTCCTCATTAAGTTTCGGGTTCAATATTTGTCACGTGGGGCAGATTTCGACTTGGTTGGGCTTAGCAATGAAGCGCAGCGGAATGCTAAGCCGTCTTAAGCCCGCCACTGTACTCCGGCAAATGCGAAGAAGTCAGAGGGACGAGCTGACAAAGCAAATAGAGGAATTCAAAGTTCGTTACCCGGATCGGGGGAAAACGATTAGAAAACACACGATATTAAACGGATTGAGTACTCTGTTGGACGTTGTGCTGGTATGTATGGCAATACCGTTGGTCATACATTTGTTCAAAGGTCGGTAAGAGTAATGTACATCTGAGGTATGCTGGTTTCGGGAGAATGAGTGTGATAAGACTTTGGTGTGGTCGGTGTTTTCACCGACCCACGAGCGTTTATACCTGCGGTCAATGGAATCCCGACCGCCCGGGGGCTGAGCCCTACAGAAACAAATCAAAGTTATAGCCGCTTTCTTTTAGCTCGAAGTACTTCTTTTTGTTGAAGCGGTACAGGTGGGCAGGGCGGCCGGCCCCGCGCTGAACGGTTTCGCGCAGCTCTTCGATAAAGCCATACCCCATAATCTTCTTTTTGAAGTTGCGCCTGTCTAAGTCGCGGTCCAATAGCGTCTGGTAAAGCTTCTCGAGGTCAGAGAAGGGAAACCGCGGGTCCAGCAGTTCAAACCCTACCGGCTCGTAGGCGATCTTGCCGCGCAATCGCTGAATGGCCGTGGTCACGATCGTCTTATGGTCGAACGCCAGTCGTGGTAGTTTTTTGATGTTAAACCAGGCCACGTCTTCGGCATCCGTTTGGGCGAGCAGTTGATAGTCTTTCGGACGCACCAGCCCATAATAGGCTACGGATACCACGCGGTTGCGCGGGTCGCGGTCGGGGGCACCAAATGTGTAAAGCTGTTCGAGGTAGCTTACGGCCATGCCGGCTTCCTCCTGCAACTCCCTGCGCACGGCCACTTCCAGCGACTCCTCGTTTTTCACCAAGCCGCCAGGCAGGGCCCACTGTTTTTGAAAAGGCGCGTACTTGCGGGTAATCAACAGCACAGATACGCCCTCGTCTGGTTCGTATCCGAATACCACAGCATCGACCGCTACGCGTATGGCTTGTTGCATAAAGCGAAAAGTACAAAAAAGCCCTCACCTCACCTCAATCGAGCGAGTGCGAGAGGCTAAGCGTTTCCTTCCCCTCTCCATGGGAGAGGGGAGTAGAGACTGTTCTTCAGGCGGATTCGTGGGTGGGCTGAGGTTTAACCGAGCGGACAGGTGCTGATGAACCTCACCCCAACCGATCGAGTGCGAGGGTCTAAGCGTTTCCTTCCCCTCTCCAGTGGAGAGGGGAGTAGGGACTGTGCTTCAGGCAGATTTGTGGATGGGGTGAGGTTTAACCGAGTGGACATGTATTGATGAACCTCACCCCAACCGATCGAGTGCGGATTCAAAGTGCCTCCTTCCCCTCTCCAGTGGAGATGGGAGCAGAGACTGTGCTTCAGGCAGATTCTTGGATGGGGTGAGGTCAAACCGAGCGGACATGTATTGATGAAACCTCACCCCAAC
>CAZGFJ010000002.1:142135-252949 GCA_964524935.1 uncultured Ohtaekwangia sp. | reverse complement strand
CGATCGAGTGCGAGGGGCTAAGCGTTTCCTTCCCCTCTCCATGGGAGAGGGGAGCCGAGACTGTGCTTCAGGCAGATTCGTGGGTGGGGTGAGGTTTAACCGAACGGACATGTGTTGCTGAACCTCACCCCAACCGATCGAGTGCGAGGGGCTAAGCGTTTCCTTCCCCTCTCCATGGGAGAGGGGAGCAGAGACTGTGCTTCGGGCAGATTCGTGGATGGGGTGAGGTCAAACCTCACCGTTTAGGGCAACAGCGCTACGGATTATTTTTTCACCTCGCGGTTTTCGTAGCTTTCAATGACATCACCTACTTTGATATCATTGAAATTTTTGATGCTGATGCCGCAATCAAAGCCGGAGCGCACTTCGCTTGCATCGTCTTTGAAGCGCTTGAGGGCGGTCATCTCTCCGCTGTACACCACGATGCCTTCGCGGATCAGGCGGATGCCGTTGGCGCGCTTGATGTACCCATCAGTCACCATACAGCCGGCCACCGTGCCTACTTTCGAGATCTTGAATACTTCGCGCACTTCGGCATTGCCCACGATCACCTCTTCGAACTCTTTCTCAAGCATGCCCTCCATAGCGGCTTTCACATCGTTGATGGCATCGTAGATGATGGAGTACAACCGTATTTCGATCTCCTCGTTTTCGGCCACTTTGCGGGCCTGGCCGGAGGGCCGCACCTGGAAGCCCACGATGATGGCATCGGAGGCGGAGGCGAGCAACACATCCGACTCGGAAATCTGCCCCACCGCCTTGTGGATGATGTTCACCGCTACTTTTTCGGTCGTGAGCTTCAACAGCGAGTCGGACAGCGCTTCCACCGAGCCGTCCACATCGCCCTTGACGATGATGTTGAGTTGCTTGAACGAGCCGATGGCCAGGCGTCTGCCGATTTCGTCCAGCGTAATGTGCTTTTTGGTGCGGATGCTCTGTTCGCGTAAAATCTGGCCGCGTTTGTTGGCGATCTCGCGTGCCTCGCGGTCGGACTCTACAATCTGGAATTTTTCACCCGCCTGCGGAGCGCCATCCAGACCCAGCACTTGCACCGGGGTGGCAGGCCCTGCCTCCTTTACGCGCGCGCCCGTGTCGTCAAACATGGCTTTCACACGGCCATAGTTCGAGCCGCACACCATTACATCGCCCACGCGCAGCGTGCCGGCCTGTACCATCAGCGTGGCCACATAGCCGCGGCCTTTGTCCAGCGAGGCTTCGATGATGGACCCCACCGCTGCTTTGTCGGGGTTGGCTTTCAGATTCAGCAACTCGGCTTCGAGCAGTACTTTTTCCAATAACTCATCAATGCCTTGTCCTGACTTGGCGGAAATTTCCTGACATTGATACTTGCCGCCCCAATCTTCCACCAAGATGTTGATTTTCGACAGCGACTCTTTGACTTTATTGGGGTTGGCCGTGGGCTTGTCTATCTTGTTCAGCGCAATCACAATCGGCACACCGGCCACTTGGGCGTGGTTGATGGCTTCTTTGGTTTGCGGCATCACATCGTCATCGGCCGCCACCACGATGATGGCAATGTCCGTGAGTTTGGCACCGCGCGCACGCATGGCGGTAAAGGCTTCGTGACCGGGAGTATCCAAAAACGCAATCTTATGCCCGCTCTTGGTCACCACATCATAGGCTCCGATGTGCTGTGTGATACCGCCCGCTTCGGACGCCACCACCTTAGTATTGCGGATGTAGTCGAGCAGTGATGTTTTACCGTGATCCACGTGGCCCATGATGGTGACGATGGGTGCGCGGGGTTTCAGGTCTTCTTCGGAGTCCTGTATTTCCTCCACTTCTTCTTCCTCTTCGCTGGAGGCGAACTGCACATCAAAGCCAAATTCATCGGCAATAACGGTGATTGCTTCAGCATCCAGACGCTGGTTGATGGACACAAACATGCCCAGGCTCATGCAGGTGGAGATGACATCATTCACCGATACATTCATGAGCGCAGCCAGGTCGTTGGCCGAGATGAACTCGGTTACTTTGAGTGTTCTGGATTCCTGCTGCTCTTGTTGCAGGCGTTCTTCTTCGGCATCGGATACGGCCTGGCGTTTTTCTTTCCGGTACTTCGCTCCGCTGCTGAATTTTTTCTGTCCACCGCTCAGGCGGGCCAGCGTGGCGCGTATCTTATCCTGGATTTCCTTTTCGGACGGCTCTTCTTTGGAGGTACGCGGTGCCACGGTGCGCTTTTGTCCTGCGCCCGCGTTGCGGTTGTCGCTGGAGGGAAGACGTTTGCGCGGGCGTTTTTTGTTGGCATCGCGCAGGTCGGACGAGGCCACGGGCGATTTCTTCTCCACGGGCAGTTCGATGCGGCCGAGGACGTTCAGCCCCTGCAACTTTTCAGCTTTGGCCTTGATGAGTTCCAGTTCCTCGGGCTTGTTCTCCACTACCGGCTGCTTTGTTTCCGGTTTTTTCTCTTCCACTACAGGCGGCACTTCGGCTTCTTTTTTGGCCGGCTCTTTTTCCTTCGGCTTTTTCTTATCGGCCTCCAGGTCCAGTTTGCCCAGCACTTTCAAGCCTTCCACTTTGGGGGTTTCGCGCTCTACTTTTTCAACAACTTTCGGCTCTTCTTTTTCCTTTTCCTTCGGCTTGACAACTTCTTTGGAGCCGAGGTTTTTGATCATGATACGCTCTTCCTCTTCGGCTTTTTTGCGCACATCGGCTTTGGGTTGTGCCACCTGGGTTTCCACGGCCTTCACCCCGATGGTGAGGCCCGAGGCCTCCAGTTTTTCAGAGGCGGAAGATGCGTACTCCTTGGAAAGCATGGCAAACTGCTCCGGGGTGAGTTTCGCGTTGGGGTTATTCTCTACGGTAAAGCCTTTTTTTGCCAAAAAGTCCAGTATCGTATTATGCCCTACGTTCAACTTCCGCGATGCCTGCCCCAGCCTTATCATCTTTTCTTCTGCCATGCTCAAATATCTGCTATTTTACCCGATTTATTGTGTTTTGTTTCTGTCAACAGCCTATTCGAACTCCTTTTTCAGGACATCCATGACGGTGTCCACGGTCTCTTCTTCCAGGTCCGTCCTGCGCACCAATTCTTCCTTGTTGAGGGCCAACACGCTCTTGGCGCTGTCCAGCCCAATGCGCTTCAGTTCGTCTATCACCCAGCTTTCAATTTCATCGCTGAATTCATCCAGGTCTACGTCTTCTTCTTGCGCGCCATCAAGTTCACGGAACACATCGATCTCCATGCCCACCAGGCGGCTCGCCAATTTGATATTCAAGCCGCCCTTGCCAATGGCCAACGATACTTGGTCGGGCTTTAAAAATACGGACACGCGGCCGTTTTCTTTGTCCACCTTCATGCTCGAGATCTTGGCGGGGCTCAGTGCCCGCTGGATGTAGAGCTCAAGATTTTCCGTGTAATTGATCACGTCAATGTTCTCGTTTTGCAATTCGCGCACGATGGAGTGGATGCGCGATCCCTTCATACCCACGCAGGCGCCTACGGGGTCGATGCGGTCATCGTACGATTCTACGGCCACCTTGGCGCGTTCGCCCGGTTCGCGCACTACTTTCTTGATGGTGATCAGGCCATCGTACACCTCGGGCACCTCTTGTTCAAACAGACGTTCCATAAACACAGGCGATGTCCGCGACAACACAATCTTGGGGCTGCCATTCACCATCTCCACCTTATGCACAATGGCGCGCACGTTTTCGCCTTTGCGGTAACGGTCTTTGGGGATTTGTTCACCGCGTGGGATGGCGATCTCGTTGCCTTCACCATCGATGAGCAATACTTCTTTGCTCAGGATCTGATACACCTCTCCAGTGATGATTTCGCCCACGATGTCTTTGTACTTCTGGTAGAGGATGTCTTTCTCCAGGTCTTTTACTTTTTGCAACAGCGTTTGGCGGGCGGTGGTTACGGCCCTGCGGCCAAAGTCTTCGATTTCAATTTGCTCGGAAACTTCTTCGCCCACTTCAAAGTCGGGCTCGATTTTCTTCGCTTCGCTCAGGCTGATTTTGTCATGTTCCCAGATGTCTTCGCTGTCGTCATCCACAATCTCGCGAATGCGCCAGATCTCCAAATCGCCTTTGTCGGCATTGATAATGATGTCAAAGTTGTCGTCCGTGCCATATTTGCGCTTGATCATCGTGCGGAATACATCTTCCAGGATGCGAATCATCGTGGGGCGGTCGATGTTTTTTTGCTTGGCAAAATCGGCAAACGATTCAATCAAATTTGAGATGTCCATAACATGGTTATTTAAACGAAATCTGTACTACTGTTTTTTCTATTTGGTCCAACGAAAGGGTTATCAATTCTTCTTCGCGTGTTTTCGTTTTGTGGTGGCTGGTGGCGCGGTTCACCACCACGGCATCCGGGTGCACCGCGGTCAATGTGCCGGCCACCACGGTTCTGTCGCGGAGCGTGATCTTTACCGACCGCCCGATGTTTTTGGTGTACTGGCGCGTGAGTTTCAGCGGCTGATCCACTCCGGGGGTGGAAACTTCCAAGGTGTAAGCGTCCTCCCATGTGCCATCGGCATCAAGGGCTTCGCTCAGGTTGCGGCTCAGGGTAGCACAGTCATCAATGCTGATGCCTGCGTCTCCATCGACCAATACCAAAATGCGCTTGCTGCCCGGTTTTACGGACAGCACCACGTCCACTACAAAGTGGGCCGGGTTTTCCAGCAGGCCTTCGGCCTTCATTTTGATCACATCGCGCAGTTCCATCCGTGTTTCGTTCCACTCGCCATAAACAAAGAGGGGACTTTTTAGGTCCCCTCTTACAATTTCATCAGAAGTGAGCACAAATGTACTACGCGGAAATGTAAAATGCAATACCGCCCGTTAGCGCAGTGTATTCTTGATGATTTTTCCATCCTTCACGATCACTATGAATCTGGCCTCGTGCTCAGCCAGCAGTTGGATGTTCTCCAACGGGTTGCCATCCACCAGGATCATGTCAGCCAGGGCGCCCGGCTCAAGTATTCCCACCCGGCCGGGGTAGGGCGAACGGTTGCCGGCCAGTGCGAGTAGCTGTCCGTTATCGTGGGTGATCATCCTGAGAATCTCAAACGGGGTAAACCAGGCGGTGAGTTTTAAAATATAATCGTTTTGCTGTTCATTCAGGTGCGGCTCGAACAGAAAGTCGGTGCCCCATGCCAGTTTTACGTTTATCCTTTTGGCCAGCGGCCAGACGCGTGCCTGCCCGTCAATCACGGGCTTGCGTTTTTCCCTGCGCAGGGGGTCCATGTCCGGGGTATCGGCCACCAGGTTTTGACAACTGAGCCATACCCCGTTTTTCTTCATCAGCCGTAGTGTGGGTGCATCCAGCAGTTGACCATGTTCGATGCACTTGACGCCTGCCTTCACGGCCCGTGTGATGGCCCGCGTGGTGTAGGCATGCACCGTCACATACGTGCCCCAGTCTTCGGCCGCCTCCACGGCCGCTTTCATTTCGTCAAACGTGTATTGCGTCACGTCTACAGGGTCATAGGCCGAAGAGGTGCCACCTCCGGCCATCAGTTTGATCTGGCTGGCACCCATTTTCAGGTTTTCGCGCACGGCCGTCAGCACCTCATCGCGCCCATCGGCAATAAAGGTGGCCCCGAGGCGCTCCGCCCGCGACACCACGCCAAAAAACCTGCGCGAAGGTTCGCCCGGCAAACGCAAATCGCCATGGCCCGAAGTTTGGCTGATCATGGCACCCGAGGGCCAGATGCGCGGGCCGTTGATACGGCCCTGATCGATCTCGTTCTTCAGGGCGAAGACGGGCCCACCCACATCGCGCACGGAGGTAAAGCCGCGGAGCAACATTTTCTCTGCCTCCGTGCCGGCTTTCGCCACTGCTTTTTCCGGGGTGATGTCGGGCGATAGCAAGTCTTTCATGGTCAGGGCACCAAAAATCATGTGCACATGCACATCGATGAGGCCGGGGATCAGGGTTTTGCCTTCGGCCGCAATGCGCGTAACGGAGGAAAGGTTGCCGGGCGCGGTAGGGGATATGGATACGATGCGGTTCCCTTCGATCAACACATATTGGTTGAACAGCAAGCGGTTTGTTTTTCCATCGAACACATTTACGCGTTCAAA
This sequence comes from uncultured Ohtaekwangia sp., assembly GCA_964524935.1. Classification (GTDB taxonomy): domain Bacteria; phylum Bacteroidota; class Bacteroidia; order Cytophagales; family Cyclobacteriaceae; genus ELB16-189. Next base: position 246,889 of record CAZGFJ010000002.1, on the reverse strand, counting down.
CAGCAGTACAGGCGGACGGCCAGCTTCCTGGCCTAGTGCCCCGAGCGAAGTAAGCAAAAAAACGGCCGTGGCGATCAGGCGAATGTAAGATAAAATAGCGGACGACATGGATGGAAAATTGATTTCTATCCAAGATAAGATAAATATTGGTGGGCAGCTAATGGCCAAGATGACGGTTCATCGCCACCGGGCACGAGGCCACAAATTTTTAATCGTGTCTTTGCATCTTCGTGGCGTGAGAGATTATTGCCACTAAGGCACAAGGCTACAAATTCTAATCGTGTCTTAGTGTCTTCGTGGCCAAAATGACGGCTCATTACCACTAGGGCACGAAGCCACACATTTCACATTAGTGCCTTAATGACTTCGTGGCCAAACCAATGTAAACTTCAGCGAATGTACTGATCAAAACGCTTGTGGTCGCGCTGGTACAGTACTTCTTTGGGCAGCGATTGGAAGTAGGCATACGTGATCTTCAACCCTTCGGCACGCGATACCTTGGGTTCCCATTTCAAAAGCGTTTTGGCTTTGCGGATGTCAGGTTGGCGTTGCTTGGGGTCGTCTTTGGGCAGCGGGTGGTAAATTACTTTTTGAGTCGTGCCCGTGAGTTTGACGATCTCCTCGGCAAACTCGCGGATGGTGATCTCATCGGGGTTGCCGATGTTCATGGGCTGCACATAGTCTGACATGAGTAACCGGTAGATGCCTTCCACCAGGTCATCGACATAACAAAACGATCGCGTCTGCGAGCCATCGCCAAACACGGTCAGGTCCTCGCCCCGCAGGGCTTGCCCGATAAAGGCAGGCAATACGCGGCCATCGTTCAGGCGCATGCGCGGCCCATACGTATTGAAAATCCGTACGATGCGCGTGTCCACGTTGTGAAAGGTGTGATACGCCATCGTGATTGCTTCCTGAAACCGCTTGGCTTCGTCATACACTCCGCGCGGGCCCACCGGGTTTACGTTGCCATAGTATTCTTCCGGCTGCGGATGCACGGTGGGGTCGCCATACACTTCGCTGGTGGAGGCCACGATGATGCGCGCCTTTTTGGCACGGGCCAGACCCAACAAGTTATGTGTACCCAACGATCCTACCTTCAGCGTTTGAATGGGAATCTTTAAATAATCGATGGGGCTGGCGGGTGAGGCAAAATGGAGGATGTAGTGCAGTTCGCCCGGGATGTGCACATACTTGGATACATCGTGGTGGTAGAATTCAAATTGCGGCAACTTCATCAGGTGCTCAATGTTGCGCATATCGCCTGTGATCAGGTTGTCCATGCCGATCACATAATAGCCCTCTTTGATGAAGCGGTCGCACAGGTGCGAACCCAAAAAACCGGCTGCCCCGGTAATCAATACACGTTGTTTATCCATAAATCGTTTCGCGGCCGATGCTGTAATAGGTGAAGCCTTGCTCTTTCATCTGTGTCAGGTCATACAGGTTGCGACCGTCAAAGATGGTTTTGGATGCCAGGGCCGAGGCCATGCGCTCAAAATCGGGTGTGCGGTATTCGGGCCATTCGGTGGCGATAAACAAGGCATCGGCCCCTTTAATCGCCTCATAGGGGTTATCAAAATACCGGATACGGTCGCCCACCAGTTTTTTCACATTTTCCATGGCTTCGGGATCGTGGGCGTGCACAACCGCACCGGCCTGCGTCAACGCTTCGATGTTGTATAAAGCCGGTGCTTCGCGGATGTCATCGGTATGCGGTTTGAACGCCAATCCCCACAGGGCGATCGTTTTTCCTTTCAGGTTGTTCTGGAAATGTTTTTGGATACGCGGTATCAGCGTAGTTTTTTGCGCTGCGTTTACGTCCATCACGGCCTTCAATATTTTAAAGTCATAGTCCACTTCGCGGGCCGATTTCTCCAATGCTTGTACATCTTTCGGGAAACAGCTTCCGCCATAGCCGATGCCCGCAAACAAAAAGCGTTTGCCAATACGCGAGTCGGTACCGATGCCCGCACGCACGGCATCGATGTCCGCACCCATGCGCTCGCACAAACTCGCCACCTCGTTCATAAAACTGATTTTGGTGGCCAAAAACGAATTGGCCGCATACTTGGTCAGCTCGGCCGAGCGCTCGTCCATAAAAATCACCGGGTTTCCCTGGCGCACAAACGGGGCGTACAAGTTCTCCATCAGCTTGCGCGCGCGGGGCGACTGCGTGCCCACCACCACGCGCTCGGGCTTCATAAAGTCTTCGATGGCCACGCCTTCGCGCAGAAACTCCGGGTTGGAGACCACATCAAACTCCACGCGCGCACCCTCCTTGAGTTTGGCATGCACTTTTTCAGATGTGCCCACGGGCACGGTGCTTTTGTCGACTATGACGGTGTATTCTTTCAGCAAAGGTCCCAAATCCGAGGCTACTTTCAGCACATACTTCAGGTCGGCCGAACCATCTTCGCCCGGGGGCGTAGGCAGGGCCAGGAAGATGACCTTGGCACCCTCGATGCCTTCCGCCAGGTTGGTCGTAAAATGCAACCTCCCTTCTTTGGTATTGCGCTCGAAAAAATCGTCCAGCCCGCGCTCGTAAATGGGAAGAATTCCCTTTTTCAAGTTGGCGATCTTCTGGGCATCGATATCCACACAGGTGACGGTGTTGCCGGTTTCGGCAAAACAGGTGCCCGTTACCAAACCCACATAGCCCGTTCCAATCACTGCAATTTTCATCTCGTTGAAAATAAAGTCGGCAAAAATAGCCCTTTGCGGCCGTGTTTCCGGTTGTTCAGGGGTGAATTAATACACAAACTAACATTCGTTTGTTTTTTTCGTATAAATTTGTGAGCCGAAAAAAATGCCCGCACTATGATCACCACAGCCGAACTTCCTGCCAGCCTGACCTTTGCCGACTCTGAGAATCAGAAAATGATTGCGCAGATGGTGCGTGATTTTGGTTCGCGTGAAATCGCCCCCCATGTTATGAAATGGGATGAGTCGCAGGAGTTTCCCGTGGCGCTTTTTCATCAACTGGGCGAGTTGGGCCTGATGGGTGTGTTGGTACCTGAAGAGTATGGCGGGTCGGGATTTGGCTACCGCGAGTACGTGACGGCCATCTCGGAGTTGGCGAAGATATGCGGCTCTATTGGCCTCTCGATGGCTGCACATAATTCCTTGTGTACGGGCCATATTTTACAATTTGGCTCCGAGGCCCAAAAGACGAAATACCTCCCCAAGTTGGCCACCGGCCAATGGATTGGTGCGTGGGGCCTTACTGAACCCAACACGGGGTCCGATGCGGGAAACATGCGCACCACGGCCGTCAAAGAAGGAGAATACTACGTCATCAACGGAGCAAAAAATTTTATCACCCACGGTAAATCGGGCCATGTGGCGGTGGTCATCGCCCGCACAGGCAAGGCGGGCGACTCGCACGGCATGAGCGCCTTCATTGTGGAGCGCGGGACGTCCGGGTTCACAGCCGGGAAAAAGGAAAACAAGCTGGGCATGCGCGCCTCGGAAACAGCCGAGATGATCTTTACCGACTGCCGGGTGCACGAAAGCCAGTTGATTGGCCAGGAAGGCGAGGGTTTTGTACAGTCGCTAAAAGTGCTGGACGGAGGCCGGATTTCCATAGCCGCCCTCAGTCTGGGTATTGCCATGGGCGCTTACGAGGCTGCGCTGAAGTATGCGAAAGAACGCCACCAGTTTAATCAGCCGATCGCCAATTTTCAGGGTATTTCGTTCAAGCTGGCCGAAATGGCCACCAAAATCGAAGCGGCCAAGTTGCTGTGCATCCAGGCAGCCGACCTGAAGAACGCCCACAAGCCGGTCACGCGCGAGTCGGCCATGGCCAAGCTCTATGCCTCGGAGATTGCCGTGGAGGTGGCCAACGAGGGCGTGCAGATTTTTGGCGGCTACGGGTATACAAAGGATTTCCCGGCCGAGAAGTTTTACCGCGATGCCAAACTGTGCACCATTGGCGAAGGCACCTCAGAAATCCAGAAATTAGTGATTTCACGTGCTATTTTGAAATAGGGGCTTGCGTCCTTCGGCAAAAACGCCCATATTTGCAGCCCTTAACAAAGAACTGCGATGCTGATCATCAACATTAAAGAAAACGAATCGATCGACAAGGCGCTGAAGCGCTTCAAAAAGAAGTTTGAGAAAACGGGTATTTTGAAGGAGTTGCGTGCCCGCACGTCCTTCGAGAAACCCTCGGTTAAGCGCAGATCTGAAATTATCCGGGCCGCCTACAAGCAGAAAATGTACGGCAACCAGAATCAATAAACATTTTACAGACAATCTTTCCACATTATCCCCTTCGTTTTAGTACGGAGGGGATTTTTTTTATACTTTCCGCCATCGCTTAGGCGTATGGTTGAGTCGTTTCTGAAATACATCCAGTGGGAAAAGCGGTACAGTGCCAAAACCGTGCGCTCGTATCAGACCGACTTGAGCCAGTTTTCGGCTTTCCTGCGTCATACGTACGATGAGGCCCCGGCCGAGCAGGCTTCCTTTCCGATGATTCGATCGTGGATCGTCTCGCTGGTGGAGCAAAAGCTGGATGCCAGCAGCATCAACCGCAAAATCGCCTGTCTGCGCAGCTTCTATAAGTTTCTGCTTCGTCAGGGTGTGATCAGCAAAAACCCTACCGCCAAGATCACGATTCTGAAGACACCCAGGCGACTTCCTCACTTTGTGAAAGAAGAAGACATGGTGTCCGTGCTGGATCACCAGCCAAGCGAAGACACCCACCTGGCTTTGCGCGAGCGACTGATTATGGAATTTCTGTACGGCACCGGCATGCGCCTGTCCGAGCTGATTGGCTTGCGCGATGCCCACGTCAACCTACGCGAGCGTACGGTGAAAGTGCTGGGTAAGCGCAACAAAGAGCGCATCATCCCTTTTCCCGATTCGGTAGGCGAGTTGATCAAACATTACCGCCAGGCGCGCGACCGCGAGGTAGAAAAGAAATCACCCGGGTCGTTGCTGGTGACCGACACGGGCGAGCCTCTGTATCCCATGTGGGTGCAACGGCTGGTAAAGAAAAAGCTGGCACGCACGGGCGTGGAAAAAAAGAGTCCCCACGTGCTACGCCATACCTACGCCACTCACTTGCTCAACAAGGGCGCGGAGATCAATGCGGTGAAAGACTTGCTGGGCCACAGCAGTTTGGCCGCCACGCAGGTGTATACCCACAACTCGCTGGAGAAACTGAAAAAAGTATTTGAACAGGCGCACCCCAAAGCATAACCCCACTACCGATGCTACTCGTTAAAAACACTAAAACCGCTGCTGCATGAATTGACAATAACCCGACACGCTCCCGATCCCGGCCGGGGCACAAGGTTCAATAGCCGGAGCCGTATTTCATGTTTTACTTTTAAACCCTTTACGATTATGAAACTACAAGTGCATTCCATCCACTTCGATGCCGACCGCAAGCTGATTGACTTTATCCAACGCAAGGTGGACAAGCTGGAAACGTTTTACGACCGGTTGGTGGACGGAGAAGTGTATCTGCGTTTGAACAACGAGGGCATAGAAAATAAGACAGTGGAGATAAAGCTGAACGTGCCGGGCAGCCAATTGTTTGCCAAAGAACAAGCGCGTTCGTTTGAAGCCGCAGCCGACATGGCCACAGAGGCACTGCGTAACCAAATCAAAAAATTCAAGACCAAGATGAAAGCCGGACGGGTGTAATCCGACCGATCCAATCTGCTGTCCGCAGCCAGAAACAAGAAACCCAACCGGTGATGGTTGGGTTTTTTGTTGGATTGATATCATTTATAGTTTAAACGCCTTCTTCACCGCGTCCACATAATCCAGTTTTTCCCAGGGGAACAACTCAACCTTTATGCGCTTTTCGTTTTGCTTGCCCTTGTTGAAGATTTTCTCCACCACCTTGGGTTCGCGGCCCATGTGGCCATAAGCAGCCGTTTCCGAATAGATAGGCGTACGCAACTGGAAGCGTTCTTCGATAAAGTAGGGGCGCATGTCAAAAATTTTTTCGATCTTCTTAGCGATCTCGCCATCGGTCATGTGCACCTTGGCCGTACCATAGGTATTTACATACAAACCTACCGGGCGCGCCACGCCAATGGCATACGCTACTTGCACCAATACTTCATCGCACAAGCCCGCGGCCACCAGGTTTTTGGCAATGTGGCGCGTGGCATAGGCAGCCGAGCGGTCGACCTTCGAAGGGTCTTTGCCGGAGAACGCACCGCCTCCGTGTGCTCCTTTGCCTCCGTAGGTGTCCACAATGATCTTACGCCCGGTGAGACCGGTATCGCCATGCGGCCCGCCAATGACAAACTTACCTGTGGGGTTGATGTGGTATTTGATCGAATCGCCAAACAACGACTGCACGCGCTTGGGTAATTTTTTCTTGACGCGTGGAATGACGATGTTGATGATGTCTTGTTCGATTTGCTTCAGCATGACACTGTCTTTGGCAAAGTCATCGTGCTGGGTAGACACCACAATGGTATCGATGCGCTCGGGTTTGTTTTCATCGTTGTATTCGATGGTCACCTGCGATTTGGCATCGGGACGCAGGTACGTCATCACCTTGCCCTCCCTGCGGATGGCCGACAGTTCGCGCAACAGCGAGTGGGCCAACTCCAGCGGCAGGGGCATGAGGTTATCGGTTTCGTTGGTGGCGTAGCCAAACATCATGCCTTGGTCGCCCGCGCCCTGGTCTTCTTTCTTTTTGCGCTCTACCCCCTGGTTTATATCGGCCGACTGTTCGTGAATGGCGGAGAGGATACCGCAGGAGTTGGCTTCAAACATGTATTCGCTTTTGGTGTATCCGATCTTGCGGATCACCTCGCGGGCGATGTCCTGTACATCCAGATAGGCCGCGGATTTTACTTCACCGGCCAGCACCACCTGGCCCGTGGTAACCAATGTTTCACAGGCTACTTTTGAGGAAGGGTCGTACGCCAAAAAGTAGTCGATGAGGGCATCGGAAATTTGGTCTGCCACCTTGTCGGGATGGCCTTCGGATACAGATTCAGAAGTGAACAGATACGGCATAGCGCAAATAAATTGGAGATGTGTGTTTTTAGTAAGGGCGCAAAGATAAAAAGGTTAGGGGTATTTCAAGGCTGAAAAATAGGCTTTGCCCCGTGCCTGTAGGCCACTATTCAGGTAGCCAAAAAAAGATATACGGCAGGCAGTTTGGGCCAGGAGGCGGGTTGGCCGCGCCACTCACGCACACGCAGGGTTTTGCTGTGAGCACCTGTGCCCGTCAGGTCTACGCTAACATGCAGCCAGGTGTCGGGATGAAGGTTTTTGAGTAAGAAAGAAAATACCGTGTTGTTGCGGTACGGTGTTTCAATAAACAACTGGGTTTGCTGTTTCGCCCGCGATTCGGCCTCCAACGCGCGAATGGTCTTGGCGGCATCTTGGGCATCGATGGGCAGGTATCCGTGAAATGCAAAGCGCTGTCCGTTCAACCCCGAAGCCATCAGTGCCAACAACAGCGAGGAGGGCCCCACCAACGGCACAACACCGAAGCCGTGCTGGTGTGCATACGCAACGGCCTGCGCCCCGGGGTCGGCCACGCCCGGGCATCCCGATTCGGACAACACACCTACATCTTTTCCTTCGTGCAACGGCCGGAGCAAGCCAGAAAGCTCATGGGCTTTTGTCTTTTTGTCGAGCACTTCCATGCGCAAGCCCTCGATGGACGGAAAGATTTTCAGGCTGCTAAGGTACCGCCTGGCGGTGCGCAGGTCTTCGGCCAAAAAGCACGTAATGGGTGCCATGCGCTGGCGCGTGTCTTCGGGGATGGTGGCCAACGCCCCCTCCGCGATAGGACAAGGGATCAGAAAAAGCGTACCGTGCGGGTCTGTCATGAGGCCAGAAAATCAAGCGCAGTTTGGGCGAACTCCATGGGTTTTTCGGCTTGCACCCAATGGCCGGTGTCCAGCGTGGTCAGGATGGCGTTGGGGAAGTATTTTCGGATGAAGACTTCATCGCCCGGCTTGAAATAATTGGAACGTTTGCCGTTGATGAAGTTCACCGGGCCGTCAAACGTGCCTTCGTACACCATGCCCGCGCCAATTTCTTCCAGGTGGTTGTCTAAGGCCGGCAAATTGAGCTTCCAGGCAAAGCGGCCGTGGGTGTCGCGCGTCAGGTTTTTCAAGAGGAACTGTCGTACATCGGCTTCGGCAACGTGTTCCATCAAAATGCGGTCGGCTTCGGTGCGCGAGGTCAGCCGTGAGAGTGGCACAGCATCAAGCCCATCTATGATGGTGTCGTGCTTGACCTCGTAGTACTTGGGCACAATGTCCACCACGATCAATTTCTTGACACGCGTGGGATTTTTCACCGCAAAGTTCATGGCGGTTTTGCCCCCCATGCTGTGGCCGATGATGTGGGCAGACGCCATTCCCTGATCGTCCATCAGTTCTTCCAGGTCTTCGGTGAGCAATCGGTAGTTAAAGTCATCGCTGTGGGGCGATTGCCCGTGGTTGCGCTGATCGATGGTGTACACCGCATACCTGTCGGCAAAGACTTTGGACAGCGAGTACCAATTGTCGGCCGAACCAAATAGCCCGTGCAAGATCAAAAGCGGTTCTCCCTGGCCCGCCTGTCGGAAAAACAATTTCATACGGCAAGGTACAAATTCAAGCGCTTGCCGGAAGGTGGGCGGTGGCAACGATCGTATATTTGACGCTTTTCGGACGCTATGGAACTTATCAACGGCACGTATCACGTTCAAGGTATCTCCTTTGACGAGCTGGCACAGCAGTACGGTACGCCCCTCTATGTGTATGACGGGGCGAAAATCGTACAACAATTGAATAACTTGAAAAATGCCTTCTCGGAAAACGATATAAAGATCAAGTATGCCGCCAAGGCATTGACCAATCTGTCCATTCTGCGGCTGCTCAAAAAACATGGCTCGGGAGTGGATGTTGTGTCCATCTACGAGGCTCGGCTTGCTCTGAAGGCAGGCTTTGTGCCCGAAGAAATCATGTATACGCCTAATTGTGTCGATTTTTCGGAAATCGAAGAAGGTGTGGCGTTGGGCGCGATGATCAACCTGGACAACCTCTCGGTGTTGGAGAAGTTCGGCAAAAGATACGGTGGCGCCAAAGCGTGTTGCATCCGACTGAACCCGCACATCCTGGCGGGTGGTAACTACAAAATTTCAACCGGTCATGGCAATTCCAAGTTTGGTATTTCCGTGTACCAGCTTCCGCAGATCATGCAACTGGTGGAGCAATACCAGATAAACGTAGAGGGCTTGCATATCCACACAGGCTCAGAGATTACCGAAACGGACGTGTTCCTGAAGATGGCCGAGATCCTGTTTGGCGTGGCGCGCGATTTTCCTCATTTACGGTTTATTGATTTTGGCAGCGGCTATAAAGTGGCATATAAGGAAGGGGACCTGGTGACCAATGTGTTCGACCTGGGCTTAAAGCTCGGCCGCGCGTTCAAAGAGTTTTATCACCAGTACGGCAAAAAGCTTGAGCTTTGGATTGAGCCTGGCAAGTACCTCGTGAGCGAAGCCGGTTACCTGCTCACCAGAGCAAACGTGGTCAAGACCACCCCGTCCGTCACGTTTGTGGGCGTGGACTCCGGCTTGAACCATTTGATCCGACCCATGATGTACGATGCCTATCATGAAATCGTAAACGCGACCAACCCCGCGGGTTCGCAGAAAGTGTACACCGTGGTGGGCATGATTTGCGAAACCGACACGCTCGGGGCTGATCGCAAAATGAATGAAGTACGCGAGGGCGATTTGATCGTCATCAGAAATGCGGGAGCCTATGGATTCTCCATGGCCTCTCAATACAATTCGCGCCCGCGCCCCGCGGAGGTGCTGCTGCTGAACGGCAAACACCAGTTGATTCGCCAACGCGAAACCCTGGACGATATCTTGCGCGGCCAGGTGGAAGCCGATGTATAGGCAAGCCGATGTATAATCTTATTGTCATCGGGGGTGGGGCAGCCGGCTTTTTTGGGGCCATACGGGCAGCCGAACTTCACCCCGGACTGCGCATATTAATTCTGGAAAAAACCACCAAGCTGCTCGCCAAGGTGAAGATTTCCGGAGGAGGGCGGTGCAATGTCACGCATTATTGTTTGCAGCCCACGTTGCTCTCCCGGCACTATCCGCGCGGACAAAAAATTTTAAAACGGTTGTTCCCGGTGTTTCATGCGGCCGACACCATCCGTTGGTTTGCGGAAAAAGGGGTGCCGTTGAAGGCCGAAGACGACAACCGCATGTTCCCCGTCACGGACGATTCGCAGACGATCATCAATTGTTTTTTGGCCGAAGCCAAACGCCACTGCATTGACATCAAAACCCAACAGGAGGTAACGGCTTTGGTACGCGCGGACACCCGCTGGCGTGTGGTGGTGGCCGGTATGGAATTCCGGACTGAAAAAGTATTGATCGCCACGGGCGGCCATCCCCAACCGCAGGCGTATGAATGGCTTCGCAAGCTCGGTCACTCGGTGGTGGATCCACTGCCCTCGTTGTTTACGTTCAACGACCCTGCGCGCCACTATGCCGACTTGATGGGCGTGGCGGTAGCGCACGCGCGTGTAAAAATCGCGGCCACGTCTTTTGAGCAAGCGGGCGCGGTGCTCATCACGCACTGGGGCCTTAGCGGTCCGGCTGTGATCAAACTGTCGGCTTGGGCCGCGGTGGAGTTGGCACGTCTTCACTACACATTTTCGGTGCTGGTCAATTGGATTGACAAAACCGAGGATGAAACACGCGGTCTTTTATTGCGGCAAAAAGAGATACATGGCAAACGCGGCATCCACAACCACCCGCTCTTTCATTTGCCCGCGCGCCTGTGGGAGCGGCTGGTGAGCGAAGCCGACATCGCCCCCACGCTCACCTGGGCGGAATGCCCAAACAAAGCCATCAACAAACTTACGGAGTGGTTGGTGCGGTGCCCGTTCGCCATCCGTGGCAAAACCACGTACAAAGAAGAGTTTGTTACGTGTGGCGGGGTAGATGTGGAAGAAATCGACCGTCAGACCATGCAAAGCCGAAAATTGCCAGGCATCTATTTTGCCGGTGAGGTGTTGAACATTGATGGGGAAACGGGGGGTTTTAACTTTCAAGCTGCCTGGACTACGGCCGAGGTGGCTGCCCGGGCCATCAGTTCGGCTGCGGCAAGGTGATTGTAAACGTAGTACCCTTTTCAAGCTGCGAGCGTACCTCCACGGTGGCGTGCATTTTAGTAAGGGCTTCTTTCACGATATAAAGGCCGAGGCCCGTGCCATCCGAGTGGGTGGATGCGCGGTAAAACATATCAAATATCCGCTCCAGGTTTTCGGGCCGTATGCCCTGGCCGTTATCTTCCACGCTGAGTACTACCGCCCCCGGTTTTTCATCGTAGGTCACTTTGATATAGGGGTCTTCTTGCGGAATGCGGTGGTATTTCACCGCGTTGGAGAACAGGTTGCCAAAGACCGTTTTCATTAACGAAAAATCCGCACTAAAAACATGATCGGCCGAGCGTTGGTAGATCAACCGGATGTCAGGTGCGTTTTTGGCAAACTTCACATCGGCCACCACTTCATCAATCAACTGATCCAGCGACACGGTGGTCAGGTGCACCGTGGTTTGTTTGCTCCGAGACAGGCGTAAAATGTCGCCTATGACTTCATCTAGTTTTTTCACGCGCTGTTCGATCATAGCCACCAACTCCAGTCCTTTGGTGTCAGTCATCTCCAGGCGCGCCAGGTTGGTGAGTCCCAACACAGATGCGATCGGGGCGCGCAGATCGTGCGAGGTACTGTATAAAAAACTGTCCAATTCGCGATTAGTCTTGTTCAGCCGCTCTCGTTCGTCTTCGAGCAGCCAGATGATCAATGCCAGGCCAATGCCCGCCATCAGCACCAAGTCGATGATGCCAAAAAACGAAGGAAACGGCAATGGCTTTTTGAAGACAAAGGACAGCACCACCGTCAGGTAGTAGGCATGCACCAGACCGTACAGAAACATCAGCCCCGACATGAGTTTAAGGCCGACACCGGTCATGCGTTTCGAGAACAGCAGACTGCCCGCGGCCAGAAAACAGACGCAGGCCACCAAGTAGCGCAGGCCCACCCGCAGGACGTACCGCTCGGCCGAGTAGGTAGGTTGGTCATAAAACGCAAAGACAATTCCCGCGCTCGCCAACCCGATTGCAACCAGCGCCCGCACGATGAATTTTTTCGACACCGTTTTGGAACGCAGCAGCTCATACACGCCCGCCATGATGAGCAAAATGTGGGCATATGAAAAGGCGATGGATACCCAACTGGCCGCCAGCGGCACCGGGTACCAGGCAGGCATGCGCGCAACACCGCCCGTCAAAAAAATGAACGCCACCATGGCCACGGCAAAGCAAACCCATCCATACGCCCAGCGATACAGGAACTTGCGATCATACAATTTGCCAAAATGACGGTAGATGATGAAAAGCGTCACCCCAATGAGGGCCTGGGCCAGGTAGGTGGCCGCCAGCACAATGCTCAGGTCGGTGAATTGCAACATGAGGGAACTGCCTTAAAAAAAACCGTAAGCGAAAGTACGCGGTGCATGCGCACGGCCCCGGGTTGATGTAAGTAAAATTGCGTTTGTAAACAAAAAACCCTGCCGAAGCAGGGCTTTAAGCGTGGTGACGGAGGGAATTGAACCCCCGACACAAGGATTTTCAGTCCTTTGCTCTACCAACTGAGCTACGTCACCGGAGAAAATCTGTTGCTTTTGGCCAACAGGGCCACAAAAGTATGGAAATTTGCATAGGCTGCAAACAAGGCCCCAAAATTTCGGGTTTTGATTGTAAATTTAAACCATCACACAACAATCGATTTAGAGACATCATGGTGCAACAATTGGCTTTCGTGGCAACGCTATTGGTGGCGGCCTATTTCATACGCAAGCGTGTGCTCCGCATCCGCGCCAACATTCGGTTGGGCAAGGCCCAAACCGCAGGCGGTCCTGCTTCGGAACGGTGGAAAAATGTGCTGTTGGTGGCCTTCGGACAGCAAAAGATGTTCAAGAAATGGGTTCCGGCCTTTTTTCACTTTTTGATCTATGCCGGCTTTCTGATCATCAACCTGGAGGTGCTGGAGTTTGTCATTGACGGATTGGCCGGCACGCATCGGATCTTTGCCCCCGTACTGGGCAGCTTTTATACCGTGCTCATGAACGGCTTTGAGTTTCTGGCCGTGGCAGTATTGGTGGCGTGCGTGGTTTTTTTGGTGCGCAGAAATGTGTTGGGCATCGCGCGGTTTCAAAGTTCAGATCTCAACGGCTGGCCGCGGTTAGATGCCAACCTCATCTTGGTGATTGAAACCGTGTTGATGCTCGCCATCCTCACCATGAATGCCACTGACCAAGTGTTGCAAACCCGCGACAGCCACTACACGCCTACCGGGCCGTTGTTTTTCAGTTCGTTTTTGATGCCGTTGTTTGATTCGTGGAGCACGTCAGCGCTGGTTATCACGGAGCGGTTTGCCTGGTGGTTCCACATCATCGGCATTTTGGCGTTTGCCGTGTATGTTACGTACTCCAAGCACCTGCATATTTTTTTGGCCTTCCCCAATACGTATTATGCCAAGCTGCAACCCAAGGGCCACATCAATAACATGCCCGTGGTGACAAACGAAGTGAAGTCGATGCTGGGCCTGGCCAACGGTGCCGCCAGCCCGCCAGCGGAGCCGGGCCGCTTTGGGGCGAAAGATGTGAACGACCTGGCGTGGACCAACCTGATGGCCGCGTACAGTTGTACCGAGTGCGGCCGCTGCACGGCCGAGTGCCCGGCCCATCAAACCGGAAAAAAATTGTCGCCCCGCAAGATCATGATGGACGTGCGCGACCGTATGGAGCACGTAGGCACCAGTTTGCAGAGCGGAGGCCCGGGATTGAATGATGGCAAAACCCTGTTGGGTGATTACATCACTAAAGAAGAGATCAACGCGTGCACCAGTTGCAATGCCTGTGTGGAGGCTTGCCCCGTGCTCATCAACCCACTGGAGATTATTTTGGAGTTGAGACGGTACCAGGCCATGGAAGAGTCCGGTGCCCCCGCGCAGTGGAACAGCATGTTCCAAAACATCGAAACGAGTTTCGCCCCGTGGAAATTTCCGGCCAGCGATCGGTTTAACTGGGCCAAGCCATGATCAACTACGTGGTACAGCAATTGCCGGCCCACCTGTTTTGGGACAGTGACCCGAGCAAGCTTGATGACGTGGAGCACCACGAGAAAATCATCGTGCGCACATTTGAGCGCGGTGATTTGGAAGACATGGCTTTGGTGATGGCCTATTATGGCGATGCCATTTGCCGCGAGGTACTGATACAAGCTCCGGCCTTGCAGGAAAGTGCCATGATTTTTGGAAAGAACTTTTTGGGTATCCCCGATGAAGCGTTTGCTGCCAACAAAATGCCTCAGCGTTTTTCGATATGAGGATACACGAAGATACGGTCAGCGCTCCTATGAAGATGGTATTGGATGAGTTAATGCGCGTGGATGTGTTAAAGCCGTTTCGCTTAGTGGGAGGCACCTCGCTTGCCTTGCAGTTAGGGCATCGTGTTTCCATTGACATCGACTTGTTTGCAGGGGGAGGCTCGCAAGCACCTCATTCGCTGGCCCTTGAATTGGCCAAACAATTTCCCAAGCGGATCAAGATCGCTCGGGTGCAGCAACATGGATTGTCCGCCCTGATTGATAATATCAAGGTTGACATTTACGATTGGAAAGTTCCTTTTTTTGATCCGGAGGTGGAAGTACGCAATCTGCGGTTAGCCTCAATACGCGATATTTTTGCCTACAAGTGCGAAGCTATTCTCGGCCGAAGGGTTGAAAAAGATTATGTTGATCTGGCGGAGATTGCCAGACAGGAACCCTTGTCAGAACTCATGAATGTTTTTCAAGCCCGTTATCCCTACATGACCAAAGGAGCCATTTTGGCCGTGTTGCTGAAACCGGATGCTTTTGCCCGTGATACCACCATTCTTTATTTGCAGGCGAATTCGTGGGAAAAGTACGTTGATACGTTAACCCATGCCATTCGTGCCTACGAGCACGGAATTCAAGCGCAAAAGCAGAAAGAAATCGTAGCCCGAGCACAAAAAATCCAATCCCTGATCGAACAAAAACGAAAAAAAACATGACCGTAACCACGATGGCCGAGTGGGCCGCCAAAGGGGAGAACCCCGAAGTACTTTTTTGGGTGGGCTGTGCCGGATCGTTTGACGACCGCGCCAAGCGCGTGACCAAAGCATTTGTCAAAATCCTTAACGCCCTCAACATCCCGTTTGGCGTGCTGGGCACCGAAGAGGCTTGCACCGGCGACCCCGCCCGCAGGGCCGGCAATGAATTTTTGTTTCAGATGCAGGCCATGAGCAACATTCAAGTACTCAACGGCTATCACGTGAAGAAAATCGTGACGGCCTGTCCGCATTGTTTTAATACGCTGAAAAATGAATACCCCGAGTTGGGGGGGCAGTACGAAGTCATCCACCATGCCACGTATTTACAGCAGTTGATCCAGGAGGGGAAAATCAAACTGGAAGGCGGGGGAGGTTTCAAGGGAAGAAAAATCACCTATCACGACAGCTGTTACCTGGGCCGCGCCAACAACATTTATGAAGCTCCGCGCGAAGTGCTGCAGGCGTTAGATGCCGACTTGGTGGAAATGAAACGCTGCCGCACCACGGGCCTGTGCTGTGGTGCCGGAGGTGCGCAGATGTTTAAAGAACCCGAGAAAGGAAAGAAAGACATCAACATCGATCGTGCCGAGGAAGCCCTGGCAACGGGAGCCAAAACGATTGCCGTAGCCTGCCCTTTTTGTATGACCATGATGACCGATGGCGTAAAGAACAAAGAAAAAGAAGCCGAAGTAGCGGTGAAAGATTTGGCTGAACTTATTGCTGAAGCCAAGGGTTTGTAAAAGTGTGATTTTCCACCTCGTATGTTAGTACCGTTTCAAGAACTGCCTGCTTATGCGCGTTTGTGGATCTACCAAAGTCCGCAGGTGCTCACGTCCCACGAAGAACAACAGGTGACCCGCACCCTCGCTGCGTTTTGCGAACAGTGGCAGGCACACGGACAGCCGCTGAAGTCAGCTGTGCATGTTTGGTATCGTCACTTTGTGGTCTTGGCCGTAGATGAAGATTACCAGGCCGCCAGCGGCTGTTCGATCGATGGTTCCGTCCGCACGCTCAAAACGCTGCAACAAACAACAGGCGTTCACTTCTTCGACCGCAGCCAACAAGCTTTTTGGGTGAACGAGGCCGTTTTGTTTTATCCCCTCAGCGAGTTGAAAACGCTGGCGGCTAACGGGACGATTTCGGGTGACACCCTTGCGTTCAACAACCTGGTGCCGAGCAAAGGGGAGTTCGAGAAAAATTGGCGGGTGCCCATGAAAAATACATGGTTGGCAAAATATTTACCCACGCCCGCGTTACAACCCTAAGCGCGGACATGCGCGAAGTGGGTCTTTTTTGTAGCTTTAAGTCTAATTTGATGAGTACTATGCGTTTGCGGCTTGTCGTGGGGGTAGCGTTGGCGTGTGTGGTCGCCTCTTGCAGTGTGGATAAGAAGGCTCAAAAAGCTTTTCTGCTTGGCAAGTACCAGCGCACCATTAACTACTACCAGGGCGTGCTGGCCAAGCAACCCAACAATGGCAGAGCCCACTACTATGTGGCCGAATCATACCGGTTGTCCAATCGCATCAAAGAAGCCGAGCCGTTTTATGCCAAAGCCAACAGCCGCGGGTTGCCCGAGGATTCCATCCTGTTCTACTATTCCAAATCATTGCAGGCCAACGGCAAGTATGACGAAGCCCGCAAGCAGGTGCAACAACTGGTCGAAATTGCCACTACGGAGGAACTGCGCGACCGGGCACAGAAAGAACTGGAGGGATTGGACTATCTGGCGCAGTTGAAAACGCGCAAGAGTTTTTACCGCGTAAAAAACCTGGAGGCGATCAATACACCTTTTCCGGAGTATGCCCCGGCCTACCGCAATGAGGAGATTTATTTTACTTCCTCGCGCAGCAACAACAAAATTTATGAAGCCACCGGCACTCCTTTCACTGATCTGTACAAAGTCGCCAGCCAGGGTGCTAATGTGGATGTAAATACCATTCAGCCCTTGCCCCCCGTACTCAATTCGCCCGACATCAACGAAGGGTGCATTACATTTACGCCCGATGGAAAGACCATGGTGTTTGCCAAGGGAAACTCCGGCAAGCGCAAAGGCACGCAAGATGTAGACTTATACATTTCCCGGTTTCGCAATGGTGAATGGGGCGAGCCGCGCGCACTCAACATCAACCGGCCCGAGTCGTGGGAGAGTACGCCTGCCTTCAGCCCCGATGGACGCACCCTGTATTTCTCTTCCAACCGCAAAGGCGGCTATGGCGGCTTGGACATCTATACTGCACAGATGGACTCGCGGGGTAATTTCGGACGGGTGCGCAATGCGGGGCCCGACATCAACACGGCCGGATCAGAACTGTTTCCCTATGTGGCTGAAAACGGTAAACTCTACTTCTCGTCCGATGGACATCCCGGCTATGGCATGCTGGATATTTTTGTGGTGAACCGCGCCAACGGCCGCACCGTAGTGGAGAACCTGGGAGAGCCCGTGAATTCACCGGCCGATGACTTTGGCATCTTTCTGTTCAAAGCGGATCGGGGATTTTTTACCTCCAACCGCGAAGGTGGCAAAGGTGATGACGACATCTACACGTTTGTCAATGAAGACCCGGATTTGAAAGTGGTGAATTATGAACTCCGCGGCATTACCTATACGTGGCAAAAAGACAGTACCCGAAAAATCCTCAGCGATGTAAAGGTTACCCTGCTCGATGGCAAGGGCGATGTGATGCAAGACTACGTAACAGGCAACGATGGCATGTTCTTATTTAAAGTGTATGAAAACGAAAACTATACGCTTATTGGCGAAACGGATGGCTACTTGGTGAAGCGGCAGGCCTACACCACGCGCGGCAAGTCGGTGGATGTGACCAAACTGAAAAACCTGGTGACAACCATCACGCTCGATACAGTTATGTACCTGGACAAGCTGGAGAAGGACAAGATCTTTGTGCTACAGAACATTTACTTCGACTACGATCAATCGTACATCCGGGCTGATGCGGCCATTGAACTGGATAAGCTGGTGGACATCCTGAATGATAACCCCGAGATCAAAATTGAAATGGGCTCGCACACCGACAGCGTGGCATCTAACTCGTATAACCTTGAACTGTCGCAACGCAGGGCCGAGGCCACTGTTCAGTACCTGATCCGAAAGGGCATCGCGCCCGAGCGCCTGACGGCCAAAGGCTATGGCGAAGAGCGCCCCATTGCCCGCAACACCAACCCCGATGGAACGGACAATCCGGCCGGCCGCCAGCGCAACAGGCGCACGGAATTCAAAATTGTGGAGATTGGCGCCATTCCGGCCCGCAAGTCCGATGAGTTTGATGAGGATAAATACTTCAAGGGCGAAGGCGTGATCAAAAACGACCGGTAGCGCGGCTGAGAAAATGATCCAACCGGTTCAAAGGCGCGCGGGCGCACTTTTGTTGTTCAGAGAGAAAATATGCGTGCCCATACACTGATCGTTTATGGTTCCTACGGCTACACCGGTCAGTTGGTGGTGGCCGAGTGTAAGCAAAAAAATACCAACGTCATTTTAGCGGGGCGCGATGCGCAAAAGTTGCAACAACAACGTGATGAGTCGGGCTATCCGTTTGAGGTTGTGGATGTGCACGATGGCCATGCGCTGAAGGCGTTACTCGACAAGGGCATCGCAGTTATCCATTGTGCCGGCCCCTTCCGACATACTGCACAGGCCATGGTCGAGGCGTGTCTTGAAACCCACACCCATTATACTGACATCACCGGGGAGTATCAGGTATTTGAGACGTTGGCGGGCTATGATGCGCAAGCCCGCGCAAAAGGAATTATGATTTTGCCGGGCACCGGATTTGATGTGGTGCCCTCGGATTGTTTGGCCGTACACTTAAAGAACCGGCTTCCCTCGGCTACCCATTTGCAGTTGGCCTTTGCCATGTCAAAAGGAGGCCTTTCGCGCGGCACCAAACGCACCATGATCGAAGGACTGGGCGAAGGCGGATGTATCCGTGAAAACGGAACGTTAGTGCCCATCGTGTTGGGCGACCGCACGGCAGAGATTGATTTTGGCGCCTTCCAAACGAACGCGCTGTGTATCCCCTGGGGCGATATTGCCACCGCCTGGCGCAGCACAGGCATCCCCAACATTGAGGTATATGCGGGGGCAACTGATTCGATGATCAAAAATGCCAGACGCGCGCGCTACATCAACTGGCTGCTGCGGAGGGCGTGGCTCAAAAGGATATTGCTTCGCAAAATCGACCGGCAGAAGCCCGGCCCCAGCCGCGAGAAATTAGAAGCAGGCCGCAGCTATCTGTGGGGAAAGGTGTGGGATGCGGAGGGCCGCACGCTGGAAAGCCGACTGGAGACGTTAAGCGGTTACCGACTCACGGCCCTTACAGCCGTGTTGATTGCCGAGAAAATCCTCCGCGGTAGTTACACGCCCGGCTTTCAAACCCCCGCCATGGCGTATGGAGCGGATTTGATTTTGGAGGTGCCATCCACTGTCCGTAGATAGGAGTTATCACAAAATACAAGATGCCAGTCATCCTGAACGTGCCTACCGACCATGCACGGTTCTATGGACCATTTCTCTCAGCGGCCATCGTTATCAGCCAGGCCTCTGGTGCTTCAAAGAGCACAATATTTTTAGGGGGCGATTAAACGCCCAACTCTGTTTTTGCCAGATGAGCGATGGTTGGATGCCAGTTTTCATAAGCTACCCAAACCGATTTGCACCATTTTTTAATCATGGCGTCCCTATGTTCGCCTGCTTCGGCTTGCAATACATGACCAACGGTGATAGTGCCTCGTTGAATTGGCAGCGCCAGCGAAGGCCACGTTTTTTTGTTTTGCGACAATGTAACATGCGCCTGTTGTACTTGCTTGCCTGTGTATCCCTTTTCTAAAAACAAGTAAAGACCGATGAGGCCGAAAGTCAGCTTGATCGGTTTGGTGCTCTCGTCTGCCATTTGTGCTGCACAAGCGTCCACCGCGTGCTGATGGATAAAGTATACCTGATCGGGGTGCGCTAACGTGTAGAACGAAAGGTCGTTGAACTGGTCTTGCTGAGATGGGGGCGTTGGCACTCTACTGGAGGATTGGGGCGTTAATCATACAAAGCGGGGTGCCCAATAAGACAACGACATATGGAAAATTCATGCCCGATGTTTATATATGAAACACCCAATCTTTGTACTGATCACTGTCCGGTTGAAAGTCGGCCCGTCTGCTGAAATGTGTGGTGAGCATTTCTACCTCCACGACCTTCTCCAAGGCCAGGTTGCGATAGCCTTCCTTGCCCCCGGCTTTGGTGAAGCCCATCGTTTGCCAGCAAACGAGCACAATTTGATTGCGCGGTGTTTGCCCCACCCCGTACGGATGCACCAACCGCGGGAAGGGCTCACCCTCCAACAAAATGCGACACGCCCGTTTTTTCTCAGCGGCCTGCCACAGAAGTTGGGTGAGCTCCTCCAGCGTCATTGCGGCTTGGGTTCCTCGCGGAATTTCAGCGCCACCATATTGGGCCACAACTTGCCCGTAATCAACACCATCTTGCTTTTGGGCTCATAGGCAATGCCATTGAGCACATCGGCATTGGGGTTGCCCGGGTAAACCGCCTCAGCTACCTGGGCCAGGTCCATGCGTCCTACCACCTTGCCCGTGGCAGGATCAATTTTCACAATGAAATTGGTTTGCCACTGATTGGCGTACACAAAACCATCAATAAACTCGAGTTCGTTCAGGTTTTTGACAGTAATGTCGTTTTCGGTGACGCTCAAAGTGCGCACAGGTTGTAACGAAACGGTATCCAAAAAGTATAGTTTTTCCGTACCATCGCTCACGATCAGGTTCTTACCATCGTGGGTGATGCCCCACCCTTCGCGCTCATAGGTGAATTCGCCCAATTTTTTGTACGTGTGGAAATCGTAGACAAAGCCTTTTTTGTTTTTCCACGTGAGCTGGTAAATTTTATTGTTGAGCACGGCAATGCCTTCGCCAAAGTATTCCGTATCCAACACTACTTTCTTCTCCTGTTTGCCGGTGGCAATATCCACTTCGGCAATCCACGAAGTACCATTTTGTCCGGTACTCTCCAGCAACCTGCCCTGCTCCACCACCAGCCCTTGGGTAAAAGCTTGCGTATCGTGTGGGAAAATCTTGTAGATCGAATAGGCAATCTGCGGAGTGCCCGGGGGCTGCTCGGTTTTCTTTTTGGGGCCGCACGCCAACATCCACCACGCCAGCAAGCAGAGGCTTGTTCGCAACACTGTTTTCATAAACCGGGAGCTTTGAATTTTCTGGCAGCATCGTCAATAACCAACACCCAGTCCGCCCCGGGTGGAGGTGAGAACGTTTGGCTGCCTTTTGATTTTACATTTTGAATGGCCCGGCTCGCGCCCGAGCGCGGGTCAAACCACCATGCATTTTTCTTACTTCCCGCAACGGCCGAAAGTTGCACGGTGACGGGTGCGGTTTGCGGCAAGTAAATCATCGCGTAGGATCGATCTTCGGCCCGCATGGCAAAAACCAGATCTCGGTAATCTCGGCCCTTGTTTGATAGGATCAGCGATTGGTCTTCAATCCGTGCCAGTGATGGCCGCGACAGGATCAGGTTTTTCAAATGCTTCATCTGGTACGCGGCTTCCGCGCGTGCCGCTTTCTGCCAGCCGATGAGGGTGTCGCCAATGTTGATGGGCGGATACAGTGCTGGGTTGAGGAATTGCCAGATTTGGTGGTGGCCATACGTGACACCGCAAGCTCCGGCCAATACGCTGCGGTAAATACGGGCCCGCACATCGTAGGCATGGAAGTAACCGCGGGCCCTTGTCCATTGGCCATCCCACGGATTGAGCGGATGGTCTTCGTAGCAGGGCTCCATGTCCAGCGTGGGTTTTTGTGGTTTCACGGCCAGGTCGCGGATGACCCAGTTCCATGCATCCGCTTCGCGCGAGCCGTGCCCCGATTGGAAGGCGTGCATGTCTAACCATGGCTCATCGGAGATAAACTGGGAAGTGGAGTACGCACCTCCGGCAGGGTGATACGTGATGAATGCCTCTTTGCCCAACACCGACTCAATTCCGTTGGCCATGGCCCGCCACAGGGCGCGGTCGTCAAACTTTTTTTCTTCGTTGTTCGCCTTCCATGCGTACACGGCCGGTCTATCGCCACCTAAAATCCAAAGCACATTCCACTGGTCTTTGTACCGCCTCGCCAACGTAGCTCCATAGATTTCGGCATTGGCTTCGTTGAATACGATGGGGCCATCGCCCCACATGTGCGCCAGCTTATCGCCCCAGGTGGGCAGTAACCCGATGTATAAGCCTTTGGCAGCCGCCCGTTGAATGACAAAATCCACGTGATCCCAATAGTCGTATTCGTAGGCGTTGGCCGGATTGTTTCCGGGCGTGGTCAGCGGTTGAGTCGGGTCTTCATTATTCAACGGCCAGTCGCCATAGCGGTTGGGTTCGCGCAGACCGTTCATTTCGGCCAGCGCTACGGCCTGGATCACATTAAAGCCTTGCTCCTGTCGAACAGTCAAAAATTCTTCGACCTCTTCGCGCGTCAGGCGGTGAAAGAGTTCCCAGGCGGTGTCGCCCAGCCAAAAAAATGGTTGGTTGTCGCGGGTCACCAAAAAGCGCTGGTTGTCGCTGAGTTTGATTTGGGCGCTGGTGGAGGCCCCTACCATCAAAAGAAATAAAAACAGTCTGCTCTTCATCGGCTGTTGGCAATCGTAATACGCGAGGGTGTTCCCGTTATCAATTGTCCAAACTTACTGAAATTCACTTTGCTTTTTGTCAGAAAATCGTCAAAGGCGTTCGCTTGTTCGGCCGCAAGGGCGACCAAAAGTCCCCCGCTGGTTTGCGGGTCGCACAGGGTGAGCAATGACTCACTGCCGATGCCCTGCACGTGGGGCTCATAGCTTTGCCAGTTGCGCATGGTATTGTCGGGGTAGATAAACTGCTGTGTGTAATGAGACAATCCGGTGATCAGCGGTATCTGTCCATAGTCGATCTCAGCCGAAAGCCCACTGCCTTGGCACATCTCCAGCAAATGACCGAGCAAACCAAAGCCCGTGATGTCCGTAAGGGCATGCACATAAGGCAAGGTGCCCAATGCCGAACCGATGCGGTTAAGTTCTTGCATGATGCGCACGGCTTCGGCTACATCGGCCTCGCGTGCCAGCCCCCGTTTTTGCGCGGTGGTGATGATTCCCGTGCCGAGGGGTTTGGTCAGGTAGAGCACATCGCCCGGTTGGGCGGTGTTGTTGCGCTTGAGGTGCTCTTCGTTCACGCGGCCGGTGACGGCCAATCCAAAAATCGGTTCAGGACTGTCGATGCTATGGCCACCGGCCAGAGGGATCTTTGCCTGCGCACAAATGCTGCGGGCACCCTCCAATACTTGTTGTGCCACTTCCACCGGAATTTTCTCTACCGGCCATCCCAAAATGGCAATGGCCAGCAGAGGACTACCACCCATCGCGTATATATCGCTGAGAGCATTGGCCGAGGCGATGCTGCCAAAGGTGAAAGCGTCATCCACGATGGGCATGAAAAAGTCGGTAGTGCTGATGAGACACGTTCCATCACCCAGGGCATATACGGCAGCATCGTCTTTGGATTCATTGCCAACTAACAGCGCTGGAAAGTGCCCGGCCACCGAGGTAGACTGAAGTATCCGGTCGAGAATGGCCGGGGCAATCTTGCAGCCACAACCGGCTCCGTGTGAAAAGTGCGTCAGCTTGACGGTAGACATTGGATCGTTTGGCAAAAGTTTCGTTGACCATCAAATATACGATGGACACAGATGCGTGTAATAAGAAAGAATAAACAGCGCGTTGTTTATATGATGAACACCCAACCACGAGAGGATATTCTGGCTTTGGTTGATTTCTATCACACGCCTCCGGCCATTGACCTAACAACGGTAAGGTTGAACAAAAAGATTTTAACAAAAATTTTAAAGTCTACTTGCAAACTATACTAAAGCGCCCTACGTTTGTACCATCAGATCGATGAAGCGAAAGCCAGTCGATTTATAAAGAAGCGCTGAGAGAACAGGCTCTGTGACGCGCTAGCAACCCTTAAAACGGGTGCTAAAGCCTGCCCCGGTAAAGGTTATCGGGGATCAATAAACCGAAAAACTGGTATGAAAAACCGTCTTACTCCTTCATCCGCCCCGTTTCAGGTATTTGTTCGTTTCGAACACAACAAAACAATGAGCAACATGCTTTGTGCGTGTTGTATGTGTTGTTGTTGACGCTTCGTTGTCTCCACAAAAGGCCAGGTTCCTTTCAGCAACAAGCATAACGCACGGTCTGCCGCGTGACGGGCACGACTCAGGTTATGTTGAGCATCACGTAAGCTAAATAACTGAATCAAAAATCATTCAATCTTAAAATTCAATCACCATGTCATTTCGTTTTGAAACCCTTCAATTGCACGCAGGTCAGGAAGTAGACCCCACCACCGGCAGCCGGGCGGTACCGTTGTACCAGACCACCTCGTATGTATTCAAAAACTCCGAACACGGGGCCAACCTTTTTGCACTCAAAGAATTTGGTAACATCTACACGCGCATCATGAACCCCACCACCGATGTGTTTGAGAAACGCATTGCCGCGCTCGAAGGAGGCGTGGCCGCCCTGGCCGTGGGGTCGGGCCATGCCGCCCAGTTTATTGCGCTGAACAACATCCTCACCGTGGGCGACAACTTCGTCACCTCGCCCTTCCTGTATGGCGGCACGTACAATCAGTTTAAAGTGTCGTTCAAGCGCCTGGGTATTGAAGCGCGGTTTGCTGAAAGCGACAAAGCCGAGCATTTTGAAAAGCTCATCGACAAAAAAACCAAAGCGATTTACCTCGAAACCATCGGCAACCCGGGTTTTAATGTACCCGATTTTGATGCTATTGCGGCACTGGCAAAAAAGCATGACTTACCAATTATCGTAGACAACACATTTGGCGCGGCCGGCTATCTCTTCCGCCCAATTGAGCACGGTGCCGCGGTGGTGGTCGAGTCCGCCACGAAGTGGATTGGCGGCCATGGCAACTCCATCGGTGGTGTCATTGTGGATGGCGGCAATTACAACTGGGGGAATGGCAAATTCCCGCAGTTTACCGAGCCTTCAGAGGGCTATCACGGGTTGAAGTTTTGGGATGTGTTTGGTGAAGGAAATCCGCTGGGCTTGCCTAACATCGCCTTCATCATCCGCGCCCGCGTGGAAGGCCTCCGCGACTTTGGCCCTTCATTAAGTCCTTTCAACTCATTTCTTTTTTTGCAGGGATTGGAAACGCTGTCGCTGCGGGTACAACGCTCCAGTGATAACGCACTGGCCCTGGCCAAGTGGTTGGAACAGCACCCGCTGGTGGAGAGCGTGAACTACCCCGGACTGGAGAGCAGCACGTACAACAAGCTGGCGAAAAAATATCTTAAGAACGGTTTTGGGGCCGTGTTGTCCTTTACCGTAAAAGGAACCAAAGAGCACACCACCAAAATCGTTGACGGGTTGAAGCTCGTCAGCCACCTGGCCAATGTGGGTGATGCAAAGACGCTGATCATTCAGCCCTCGGCTACCACGCATTCGCAGTTGAACGATGAGGAGCAGATTTCGGCAGGCGTGTTGCCCAACCTGTTGCGCGTATCGCTCGGCATCGAGCACATTGATGATATCAAAGCGGACTTTGAACAGGCTTTTAAACACGTGTTCGCAAAAGAGTTGGTGAGTTAATCCGCCCGCTCATTTTACGAGTAAACAAGTAAATGAACCCCACCCTTCTTCACGAGGGGTGGGGATCGTGTTATGATAAAAGCAGACCATATTTTTCACTTTGCCGGTGAGTTTGAGTTAGAGGCGGGCGGGAAACTGCCCGGCTTTCAACTCAAATACACCACGTTGGGCCAATTGAACAAAGACCGCAGCAACGTGGTGTGGATTTGCCATGCCCTCACGGGGAATTCGGATGTGACTACCTGGTGGAATGAGTTCTTCAGCTCCGGCAGTCCGTATGACCCGCGCGACTGGTTTATCATTTGCGTCAACACGTTGGGCGGCTGCTACGGTTCTACCGGACCGTTGTCGGTCAGTCCCGCGACCGGAAAAAATTACTTCCACGACTTTCCGGCACTCACGAACCGCGATGTGGTGCGCGCCTTTGATCTCCTGCGGCAGCAGTTGAAGATCGAACGGATTCACACCGTGATCGGAGGATCGCTGGGCGGGCAACAAGCCTTGGAGTGGGCCATTGCGGGGCCTGCGGTTTTTGAACATGCCATACTGGTGGCATGCAATGCCCTGCATTCGCCCTGGGGCATTGCCTTTAATGAAGCGCAACGCATGGCCATTGCGACAGACCCAACCTGGAAAGAGGCGGACGCACGCGCGGGCATCGAAGGGATGAAAGCCGCCCGGGCCATCGCCATGATTTCGTACCGCACCTACGAGGGTTTTGGCATCACCCAGGCAGAAAAAGCAAATGAAAAGACAGACGATTTCCGGGCTGCTTCGTATCAGCGTTATCAAGGGCAAAAACTGGCTCAACGGTTTAATGCCTTCACGTATTGGACGCTCACCAAAATGATGGATAGCCACAATGTGGGGCGCGGACGCCAGTCCGTGGAACACGCGCTGAGTCAGGTGAAGGCGCGCACGCTCGTGGTGGCGGTGGACACCGATCTGCTGTTTCCGCCCAGCGAACAGGCCTATCTGGCACAACACATCCCGGACGCCACGTTGGATACGATCACTTCAGCCTACGGACACGATGGCTTTTTAGTGGAGTTTGAATCCTTGAAAAAGTCAGTTCGCACATTTTTACAACATCAGCCAAACGAAATAGAACTTTAACATGAAGAAAAAATTAAAATTGGGCGTTTTTGGATTTGGCTGTGTAGGCCAGGGCCTCTATCACGTGCTCAACCAAACCCATGGCGTCAAAGCCGAAATCAAAAAAATAGCGGTCAAGAATCGCGACAAGCAGCGCATCTTACCCGAAGCGGTCTTTACGTATGATCACACCGAGATACTAAACGACCCGGAAGTTGATGTGGTGGTGGAGCTCATTGATGATGCACAGGCCGCTTTCAAAATCGTGAAGACGGCCCTGCAACACGGCAAGCACGTGGTGACGGCCAACAAAAAAATGCTGGCCGAAAATCTGGAGGAAATCTACCAGTTGCAACAGCAATATGACCGGTCGGTTTTGTACGAAGGCTCGGTGTGTGGCAGTATTCCCATCATCCGCAACCTGGAAGAGTATTACGACAACGATCTGCTCAACAGCATTGAAGGTATCTTCAATGGCTCTACCAACTTTATTCTCACCAAGGTTTTTGAGGAAAACAAAAGCTATGAAGATGCCTTGAAGGGGGCGCAAGAATTGGGCTTTGCCGAAACCGACCCCTCGCTGGATGTGAAAGGGTTTGATCCGAAGTACAAGCTGACCATCGCGCTGGCCCATACGTTTGGGTTGTTTGTGAAGCCCGAGCAGATTATCAACCTGGGCATCGACAAAGTATCCGCGGTGGACTTAAAGTATGCCCGGGAAAACGGTTACACCATCAAGCTCATTGCGCGGGCGGTGCGTGAAGGCAGCCACGTTTTCGCCTTTGTAGCGCCTCAGTTTGTCCCTGCCCAGCATTTTTTGGCGCCCATCCGCAACGAGTTCAATGCGGTGGTCGTCAATGGCGCGTTCGCGGAAAATCAAATTTTTGTCGGAAAGGGGGCGGGCAGCTACCCTACCGGATCGGCTGTGTTGTCAGACATCTCGGCCCTTACGTTTGACTACCGGTACGAATACAAAAAGCGGCAACAGGAAGACCGGCACCTGTTTTCCAACGAAGCCGCCATTGACGTGATTGTCAGCTTCTCGGAAAAGGATGCCCTCAAACCTCAGCAGTTTGAGGTGTTTAAGGGGGGGTATCAGGGGCATGGATTTCAGTACATGCAAGGAACTATCTCCCTGGCCAGATTGGCTGAGTGGGGCCAGCGTGCCGACCTGAGTGTGATCCTCGCACCGGGGGCGAAACCGGTGGGCCTGGCGGTCGCCAAGCCGCAGGAATTGCTCTATGCCTGAAAAGGCTATCGGCTTAAACAAATCTAATCAAGAGGCCCCTTCAACAAGGGGCTTTTTTGTTGTCCGGACGGCACATTTTTAAGGTCAATACCTATATTTGTAGCCGCTAAATTTTGCGCATATGCTCATTTTCACATCCATAGCCGCCTTTACCGTGGTGATTTTGTTGTTGGTAGGGCTGTTGATTTTTGCTCAAAAACAACTGGTGCAGTCGGGGCCGGTAAAACTGGTCATCAATGGCGAAAAGACCATTACCGTGGCAGCCGGCAGTTCGCTACTGACCACGCTCGCCAACGAAAAAATCTTTCTGCCTTCGGCCTGTGGCGGAGGCGGTACGTGTGCCATGTGCAAATGCGTGGTGGAGTCGGGCGGGGGTGATGTGCTGCCGACCGAAGTAGGCCATCTGACACGGCAAGAACAAAAGGAGCACGTGCGCCTGGGCTGCCAGGTAAAAGTGAAGCAAGACCTGAATATACGCATACCCGAAGAAATTTTTGGTATCAAGAAATGGGAGTGTGAAGTAGTTTCGAACTACAACGTATCAACCTTTATCAAAGAGTTTGTGGTGAAGTTGCCCCCCGGTGAAACGCTGAAGTTTGAGGCGGGGGGGTACATCCAGATTGATGTACCCGCCACTACGGTGGATTTCAAAACGATGGACAT
This sequence comes from uncultured Ohtaekwangia sp., assembly GCA_964524935.1. GTDB lineage: Bacteria > Bacteroidota > Bacteroidia > Cytophagales > Cyclobacteriaceae > ELB16-189. The sequence goes on along the minus strand of CAZGFJ010000002.1, from coordinate 218,068 downwards.
TACCCCGCACCCGGAGCTGGGGCACGCCAGCCCGGAGGTATTTAAGCCGGATTGGGACAAGTTCAAGCTGTGGGACTTGAAGATGAAAAACGATGAGCCCATCTTCCGCGCCTACTCCATGGCCAACCACCCGGCAGAAGGGAACATCATCATGTTGAACATCCGTATTGCCACCCCACCCTGGGATCGTGCCAACAACAAGTGGATGGATGTCAACCCGGGCATTTGCTCATCCTACGTGTTTTCGCGCAAACCGGGTGATAAGGTGACCATCTCGGGCCCTTACGGGGAGTTCCACATCAACAACACCCAGCGCGAGATGATTTATATTGGAGGTGGCGCAGGCATGGCCCCCTTGCGCGCGCAGATTTTCCATCTCTTCCACACGGAAAAAACCAAGCGCAAGGTATCGTACTGGTACGGGGGCCGCTCCAAAAAGGAGTTGTTCTACGTAGACCACTTCCGCAAAATTGAACAGGAGTTCCCCAATTTTCAGTTTCACATCGGCTTGTCCGAACCGCTGCCCGAAGACAATTGGAAAGTGAAAAAGAGCTTGGACGACCGCGAGGCAGATGGGTACCTCGGGTTTATCCACAAGTGCTTGTATGACAATTACCTCGGCAATCACCCGAGCCCCGAGGATGTGGAGTTCTATTTGTGCGGCCCGCCTTTGATGAATGCAGCCGTGCTGAAGATGCTCGATGACCTGGGCATACCCAAGGAAAACATCCGCTTTGACGATTTTGGCGGATAGCCTCCGATGTCACTACCTCAAAGCCTTGGAAGTTGTTCCAAGGCTTTTTTGTTTAGTTTTACCAGGTGAAAATGATCGATCAAATCCGGGAAAAGGCCGCACCTGTGTTTAAACAGCATGGCGTGTTGAGGGCAGCGCTTTTCGGGTCAATGGCTACGGGGGAGGCGACCGCTTCGAGTGATGTGGACATTTTGGTTCAATTGAAGGAGTCGGCCAGTTTGTTTGATTTTATCCGGCTAAAAAGACAATTGGAGGCGGCTTTGGGGCGGAAGGTTGACCTTGTGGAGTATGATGCCGTGAGGCCAACGTTGCGACCTTTTATACTTGAGAAGCCCATAGATATCTATGTCTAAACGGAAGTTTGTTTTCTTTTTGGACGATATCTTAGAGTCGATCAATAAAATCGAAGAATATACATGTGATCTGGCATACGAGGAATTCGAGATTAATTTCGAAAAGCAAGATGCAGTGTACCGAAGACTAGAGATTATCGGAGAAGCTGTTAAACATGTACCGGCTGAAATCCGTCATCAGTTTCCGGATGTGCCCTGGCAGGAGGTAGCGGGTTTACGAGATGTCATTATCCATAACTACTTCGGTTTGGTGCCTAAGCGGGTCTGGAATGTCCTTCACACGGATTTACCGAAATTCAAGCAACAAATGCAAGAAGTCAGGCGATCGATCAACGAATAATTATGGACCTCACCCTCTTCTTTTCTCCGTTGGATGAATCGGTTTACCAGGCAGCCCAGTCATCCTCATCGGTTTTCAAAAACATCCATAGCTATGGCGAAAAGATGCCGGACTACCGCGCGGCACACATCGCCCTTATCGGCATCAACGACACCCGGGGCGCGGGCCACCACAGCGGCCCGTTGTCCGCACCGGACGAGGTGCGAAAAAAATTGTATCAACTGAAAAAGGGAACGGGCGCTTACCGCATTGTAGATCTGGGCAACCTCAACCCGGGCATTGATCTGGACGAGACGTACGTGCGGCTGAGCGAGGTGTGCCGCATTTTACTGGAGCAAAACATCTTGCCCCTCATCATCGGAGGCACGCACGACCTGACCTATGGCCAGTATTGGGCATATGAAGGGCTCGAAAAACTCATCAACTTGCTGAACGTGGACGCCTTCCTGGACCTGGAAGAAAAACACGGTACCCCGGCCGACCGCAGGCACATTCATAAAATACTGCTGCACGAGCCTAACTTTTTATTAAGTTACACGCACCTTGCTTATCAGAGTTATCTGATCGATCCGGCCTCCATAGCCGTATTGGAGAAATTATATTTTGAGGCGTTTCGCATCGGGCAGATGCGTGAGAAGTTTGCCGAGATGGAACCGGCCATCCGCAATGCTGACTTGCTGTCATTTGATGTGGCCGCCATCAAATCGGCTGATGCCCCGGGCAGCGACCGCGCCCAACCGTTTGGATTGACGGGTGAAGAGGCCTGTCAGATTTGCTGGTATGCCGGACAAAATGAAAAGCTTAGCTCGGTCGGATTTTATGGATACACGCCCGACTATGACGATTCGCACAGGAAAACGGCCAGCGTCATCGCCACCATGATTTGGTACTTTATCGAGGGGTACTATCACCGCAAAGGCGAATCGAACTTTAAAAGCAATGACTTTGTAAAATACGTGGTGGCAATGCCCGTGGCACCGGAAACAATTGCATTCTACAAAAGCAAGTTTACCGAAAAGTGGTGGATGGAAGTATCGCCCCATGAGCCGGGCATCTACCATCGCAACACCATTGTGCCCTGCAACTACAGCGACTATCAGCAGGCCACCAAAGGCGAAGTGCCCCAGCGTTACATTAACACGCTGGCAAAACTTTAAGCGCGTGCCCCGGAAGCCTTGAGGATGTATACGATCTGGCCAAGGTGATAGATGTCATGCTCATGGATGCCATGCAGCATGGTATAATACGTATACCTGCGTGAAGGCACAAGTGTATCCAATTTCTCTTCGGGAAAGTCTTTTACGTGGCGAAACAAGGCTTCTTGTGATTGACGAAAATCGTGCAACGTCTTCTCCCACGTACCGGGCACAGGAAAATTGTCAGCTTCACTCACCTCAAAATCAACATCGCCTTGCAGCCGTGCCACCACAAAATTCCGCCAGGCCGTCACGTGAAGCACCAGCTCGATGATGGAGTGCCCGCTACCGATGCGCTGGTGGGCGGCAGATTCAGTCACGGAACCCAGTACGTCCATCCATGCGGGGCCGTGCCACGGGTGGCCGTCAAAGGTTTTTTGCCATTGCCGTACCAGTCGTTGGACTTCCGTTTTCATGCCGGGTAGTTGATGTAGATCAGGTAAGCATGCCACCGTCTACCTGAATCACCTGGCCGGTGATGTAGGCCGAAAGATCGGACGCCAAGAACACACAGGCATTGGCCACGTCTTCCGGTTGGCCACCGCGCCTCAGCGGAATGGCCTCGCGCCAGCTCTGCACGGTTTTTTCGTCCAGTTTGCCTGTCATCTCGGTTTCAATAAAACCGGGGGCAATGGCGTTGCTGCGGATGCCGCGCGAACCGAGCTCTAATGCCACTGATTTGGTAAACCCAATAATCCCGGCTTTCGAGGCGGCATAGTTGGCTTGCCCTGCATTTCCCTTCAGGCCCACCACCGATGTCATGTTGATGATGGAGCCGCCTTTTTGCTTCATCATCGGCTTGGCAGCGGCTTTCACGGTGTTAAAACACGACTTTAGGTTTACGTTCATGATCTTGTCCCACATCTCTTCCGTCATACGGAGCAACAGGTTGTCCATGGTAATGCCTGCGTTGTTGATCAACACTTCCAGGGAGCCAAACTCGGCCACCACATCGCTCACCAGTTTATCAGCCTGGGCAAAGTCAGAGGCATCAGACCGGTAGCCTTTGGCTTTGACGCCCTTGGCTGCCAACTCGGCCTCCAAGGCTTGCCCTTGTTCCACGCTGCTCAGGTAGGTAAAGGCCACGTTGGCTCCGTGTTCGGCAAACGTGAGGGCGATGGATCGCCCGATTCCTTTGGAAGCACCGGTGATGAGCGCGGTTTTGTTTTGGAGTAGTTTCATGAGGGTTGTAGTCGGTTAAACTGCTTTTTTTGACCCGTTTATTTGGGTTAACTTGCCGGAAAATTAAGAAATCATTTTACTCTTTTTACTATGTCAAAATACGATGTCATTGTCATTGGTTCAGGCCCCGGGGGTTATGTCGCTGCCATTCGCGCTTCGCAACTGGGCATGAAAGTAGGAGTGGTGGAAAAGGAAGAACTGGGAGGTATTTGTTTGAACTGGGGGTGCATCCCCACGAAGGCGTTGTTGAAGAGCGCCAATGTATTTGAGTACGTGAAACACGCCAAAGACTATGGCATTGAAATAAAAGGAGCTGAAGCAGATTTTGGCAGTATGGTGAAACGCAGCCGCGAGGTGGCCGGCAGCATGAGCAAAGGGGTGCAGTTTCTTTTTAAGAAAAATAAGATTGATCAGATCAGCGGCCACGGCAAACTGAAAAAGGGAAACAAAGTGGAAGTGACGGACGCGGCCGGCAAAAAGACGGAGTACGAGGCCAAGCATATTATTCTGGCCACGGGGGGTCGCTCGCGCGAGTTGCCCAACCTGCCCATTGACGGTAAAAAGATTGTTGGCTATCGCCAAGCCATGGTGCTGGACAAACAACCCAAAAAACTGCTGGTCGTGGGGTCGGGTGCGATCGGTGTAGAGTTTGCCTATTTCTACAACGCCATCGGCACCGAAGTGACCATCGTGGAATTTATGCCCCGCATTGTGCCCGTGGAAGATGAAGAGGTGTCCAAGCAGTTGGAGAAGTCATTCAAGAAAGCGGGTATGACCATCCACACCAACTCGGAAGTGACCAAGGTGGACACCAGTGGAAAGACCTGCGTGGCCACGGTGAAAACGCCCGGTGGTGAAATGAAAATCGAAGCGGATGTGGTGCTCTCGGCTGTAGGCGTGACCACCAATCTGGAAAACCTGGGCTTGGAAGAAGTGGGCGTTAAGCACGACAAGGGGAAAGTGCTGGTAGACGCATTTTATAAAACAAATGTACCGGGTGTATACGCCATTGGCGATATCACCAGCGGACCCGCGTTGGCACACGTGGCCTCGGCCGAGGGCATCATTTGCGTGGAGAAAATAGCCGGCCACAACCCCGAGCCCTTGAACTACAACAACATTCCGGGCTGCACCTATTGCTCACCCGAAATCGCCTCGGTCGGTTATACAGAGGATGCCGCCAAAAAAGCAGGCTATGAAGTAAAGGTCGGCAAGTTTCCGTTCACCGCTTCGGGCAAAGCCAAAGCTGCGGGCGCACCCGATGGATTTGTAAAAGTGATTTTTGACGCCAAGTATGGTGAGTTTCTAGGCGCCCATATGATCGGGGCCAACGTGACAGAGATGATTGCCGAGGTGGTGGCCGCGCGAAAGCTCGAAACCACCGGCCACGAAATCATCAAGTCCGTGCACCCGCACCCAACCATGAGCGAGGCGGTGATGGAAGCCGCAGCGGCCGCCTATGGCGAGGTGATTCATTTGTGATGATTGAGTAAACATTATGGTGAGGCTGTCAGAAACGGCAGCCTCTTTTTTTTGCCGTTCGATTGTCTTTTCAATCAATGGCCGTTTGCCTACCTTCGGCTATGCTTCCCTACTTTCCGTTTCGCCCTTCGTTTGACCTTTCCATGGGTACGTTGCCCCTGCCGCCTGAGCGCGGGGTGATAGAAGTTGATGAGCCATGGGCGATGGAACGAACGTTGAAGCAACAGGCGCTGTCAACACACCACAGCTACTACTTTGCCGAGCGTGCAGAATCGCGTGTGGCACAACGGGAAGCGTTGTCGCTCATCCTGCGCGATGCAAGGCGCTTGTATCCCAAGCTGTTTGGCTATCGCGAGGAAGAAGAATCCGTTATACTTCAATCCCCGGAAGGGTCAAGCACGTGGCACCCCGACCATGCGCTGGCCCCGTTGGATTGGGTGGGCCGTTTTTTTCAAGAAGACTTTTTATTGTTGGATGACGAAGGCATTTTGCGAGCGGGGCAGCTTTGTTTCCCGAGCGGCTGGAGCCTTGCAGAGAAAATGAACAAACCGTTTTTATCCATTCACGAGCCATTGCCCTCGGTAATGAACCCGATGCTCAAAGCGGCCAATGCGTTTATGCAGCGGCTGAGGGCGGGCAAGCCGATGGAGCGCACCAACTGGGGTTTTCGCCTGACGGATCAACTGGATTTGTCTTCGCGCTACACCGGTTGGTACCGAAGCGTGGTAGACGAGCAAATGAAAACACTACGGGTAGAAGATGTAGGCGCGCGCGTTTGGGTGAGGATCGAACATCAAACGCTTACGCGGCTGCCGGGGGGATACGTGCTGTTCACCATTCATACATTTCAAAACCCCTTGGGTGAAGAGCCGATCGATCGGCAGAAGATCATGTTGTCATTTTTGAAAACGGTTCCTCCGTCATTGATCCAATACAAAGTCATGGATCACTTTTTTCCATTGTTGATTGAGTATTTGGAGTGTGCGCGTTAATCCAGCGGCACGTTCACATGCCGTTCGGCATGGTAGCTGGAGCGCACCAGCGGGCCTGACTCAACATATTTCAGGCCCCGCTTCAGGCCTTCTTCGCGGTACATGTCGAACGTTTCGGGGTGGATAAACTCGGCCACTTCCAAATGCATCTTGGTAGGCTGCAAATACTGACCGAGTGTTAATATCATCAGGCCATGTTCCGCCAGGTCGTCCATGGCTTTGAATACTTCTTCGTTGGTTTCGCCCACACCCAACATGATGCCCGACTTGGTGCGCTTTCCGGCTTCGCGTGTGCGCTTGATCTGCTCCAGACTGCGTTCGTATTTTGCTTGGGGGCGCACGATGCGGTAGAGGCGGCCCACTGTTTCCATATTGTGACTTACTACTTCCTGGCCGCCTTCAATCATGCGGTACAGAGCATCCCAGTTTCCTTTCGTATCGGGAATCAACGTTTCAATAGTCGTGGTGGGGCTGATCTGTTTGGTTTGCACTACTGTTTGATACCAGATTTCGGCTCCGCGGTCTTTGAGTTCATCGCGGTTTACCGAGGTAATCACGGCATGTTTTACGCCCATTGTTTTGATAGCCTCGGCCACGCGTCTGGGCTCATCCGTATCATATTCAGTCGGGCGGCCGGTGGCCACCGCACAAAATGAGCAACTGCGGGTGCACACATTGCCGAGGATCATAAAGGTGGCTGTGCCCGCCCCCCAGCATTCGCCCATGTTCGGGCAGTTGCCGCTTTCGCAGATCGTGTGCAGCTTGTTGTCATCCACCAGTTTGCGCACTTTGGCATATTCCGGGCCAATAGGCAGCTTCACGCGCAGCCAATCGGGCTTGCGGGTGCGCTTTTCGGGGGCGATGACAGGCAACTCAATCATTCCAACAAAAACAAAATTCTGAAATCAAAGTTCAAACCGGCTTGCAGAGCCGGTTCTTATTTGCCCAGTAACGCTTTGTATTGATCGGCCGAAAGCAGGTTAGCGGGCGTGCCGCTCAATTCTACTTTAATCATCCAGCCGTCACCGTAAGGATCGTGGTTTACTTTCTCGGGGGCGGTATCCAAACCCTTGTTTACTTCCACCACTTTGCCTTTTACAGGCATAAACAAATCCGACACCGTTTTTACCGCCTCCACGGTGCCAAATACTGCGTGCTCGTCCAACTCCTGTCCCACGGTGCTGATATCCACGTACACGATATCCCCCAGTTCACCCTGGGCAAAGTCGGTAATGCCGATGGTGGCTTGGGAGCCTTCTATTTTTATCCATTCATGATCTTTGGTGTACTGAAGGGTAGCTGGGATGTTCATACAGGGAGGTTGGTTAGCGGGCGAAAGGTACGCTCTCCTGTTTCAAGATACAAAATTCGACATTCAAAATTCGGGGATAAGCGAACCTTGAACGTTTGAACCTTTAAACGTTAAAACCTTGAGCCTTTGAACCCCAACCTCCAGCCAATCTTGAATCCTGAATTTTGAATTCTACTCACTACTGCGCCAGGTTGAACACCACCTTGGCCCCCACGCGCGTGGTAGACCTGCGATAGGAGTTGGTGACCAACGGTTCGTTCACGTTTCGATCGACATACATCTGGATGGTCAGTTTTTGATTGACCACATAGCTGATGTTGGGACGCACCTGCACGTTGATGTTACCGTTGGTAATGGTGTTTACCTCATCAATTTTTCGCTGGATGGTGCGGCTATTAGTCAAGCTCACGTTGACGCGGAAGGTAACATCGTTTTTGAGTGTGAGCGTCCGGCCCTGGTCTTTGAACGGCAGCTTCATGTTGGTTTTGGTATAGCCAAATTCCACCGACCAGTCTTTGGCATTGAGCTCGGTGATTTGGGCATTGGAGGTATTTAGCGCCACATCGCGCTTTGTTTTATAATCGAAGCGTAGGTTCATGCGGCTTTTCGTTCGGATGTTGACGCCCACCAACGGAGCAAACGTCTCGCTGATCATCACCTGGCTGATGACATAGATGGGGATCAACTGGCCCTGCTCGTTGGGAATGGACGCAAAGGCATTTCGGTTGTAATCTTCCACGGGGATATTCACACCCACGCCCTCGTATTGCAACGAGTTGCTGTAGTTCATCACCGAGTACGAGGAGGTATAGGCATGACTGATCGTGACGGACTGGAACATGTCTTTAAACGCTTTAAGCTTGTTGAGTCCGTTGTAGTCCACGCGCCAGTTGGGGACAGGGATACGTGGGAAAGGCGACAGCCCCACCGTGCCGGCCGATTGGCCCGTGTAGGCGGCCAGGAAGGCAGGTATCAACACGTCTTGCGATCGCCCTTCATAACCGCCCCCCTGCAACGCGTTGAAGCGTTGCTGGATGATGCCGATGTTTTGGGAGAAGGTGTTGAATACCTCAGAGTTGATGCTTCCGTTATTTTTGAACGCAGTATTGATGGAGAGAATGGAAATGCGATATGCCCCGCTCTGACTGGGGCTCAGCGAGCGGAAACGCCCCGAGTCGGCATCGAACCGAAAGATTTCCTGAAAGGTGGTATTGGCGGTTTTCTTGACATCCAACTGGATCTTCAGATCGTTGGTAGGCTCCACGCTGGCGCGCAAGCCCAGGTCGCGGGTTTGCGACTGCGTAAACGGAGTGGTCAAAATCGAACTGGCCGTCAGCCAGTTTTTATCGCGTGCCTTGAAGCGGATGCCCGGGTCCTGATCGCCCAACACAAAACCCCAGCCTGGGGCATCCCACCCACGCGAGAGCCCCAATAGATGAGGCGCGGGCGTGAACCCCGGCAGGATGGTGCCTTCGGTAAGCGAATACGTGCCGCTGATGTTGCGGATGGACATGAGAATACGCAAAATGCCCTTGAGCGCACCCAACTCCGGGGGCCGTTTCACGGTGTCCGGCTCCGTTTTTTTATTGATGGATACCGTGGGTTTGCGCGGGGGCGAATTGATGTTTTTCAGAAACCCGATCTTATTGTACAACTTGATCATATCGATGCGGCCGCTCAGGCCCTGCTCGCGCGCGTTTTGGATGATGTTTCCCAGCCGCAACGAATCGGTACGCTCTACCGGCCCGGCCCGCCAGGAGTAGGTGACGTTGTAGCGGTAGTCCGATTGCAGCCAATTCGTGATGGGGAACTTTTCAAACGGCAGGGTGTAGTTGGCCGTCACCGTCTGTTCAAAGTTTTTCATGCGCCCGAAATTTTTCAGATTGGTCAGTACCGAATCGCGGTACTGCTGGGCGGTGATGGGGCGATTGAGGATGCGAGAGAAACCACCTTCAGGGTCGGTGTCGGGTTCGTCAATGATCGCGTTGGCGCGGGTGTTGTAGTCCAGCGTCAGCGCCTTGGTCAAACTCCATCGCACGGTGTAAAAGCGATTGAAGACCAGGTATTTTTGAAAATTGGGCAGCGAGCTCTGTGCATCACTGTTGTCGTTGCGGTACACCAGCTTGGAAAACGAACGATCCAGTTCGCCCCGCACCGACAGATTACTGGGCATGGGGTTGAAGTTGAATTCTTTCACCCATTTGAGGTAGGGGGACTTGAGGCTTTTGGATTCCTTAAACGGCTCAAAGCCGGTAAACGTGGGCGCATACTGCCATTGTACTGCCCCGCGGATGCTCCTGCGGGTATTTTCCTGCAGGTTGAAGTTGGTTTGTGTGGCCTCACTATACGCATAGGTAAAGGCAAAGTTCTCGATGTCATAAATGTGTGTGGGGGCATTTTGCCTCACTTTGGTTTTTCGCACGTTGGTAAAATTCAAACTTCGCCTCACCGAGCGGTCCTGTATCAACCGCAGATAGGCATCGCGCTCGCTGTCGGTATTAAATGATTTCAAGGCTGCATCGATGCGGAGATCGGCATTGGCCGGATCAAAGTTGGGGTTGGCCACGGTGCTTTCGTAGCTAAAAAACATCGGGATTTTCAACCCTGTATTTTGCGGCAACAGTTTGTCTACATTGATGTTGCCGGAGATATCATAGCTCAACGTTTGGTTGCGGCTGCGCTCGGAAATACGCGATTGAACACCGCCATATCCGAACGTGGTGTAGCGCATGGATCCGGTGATGGTGCCCAGATCGGCCAGCTTGGTGTTGAGCACCACGTTGGTAGCCCAGCCCGAGCTCAGGTCAAAGTCGGTCAACCGCAGCTCATTGGCCCAAAGGCAGACGTTCAGGGCGCGCGTGTCACCGCTGCGCGGGTTGCGCACCCCGATCATGATCAGCCGCGTCTGGCTCAGGTCGGGGCGGCCTAAAATACGGATGCCATGCTTGCCCACGGTACGTACGCCTTCGCGCGGAAAGAGTTGACCCAGCGGAAAACTTTCGCGGTCGCGCTCGGCCTTCAACGCGTACAGTTCGTTCAGCTCAAGGTCAATTTGGTTTTGGTCGGGCCACACTACGTTGACATCGCGCGTGTTGTTGGGCGTGATTTGCAAGGGCAACTCAATCTCATAGTAGTTTTGATCAAAGTCGGTACCGATACGCAAAAAGCCGGTCAGCTCGTTGTCGGCCAGGGTTTGATCACTGGGCACGTGCGCGCTCATGAACATCTTGATGCGGCCATAATTGAAAAAATCCATCGACACATTTTTGTAGATGGCGCGGGCATCGCCATCGATCAGATCGCTGACACAAAGCTGTACGGCTTGTTCGTTCAACCTGCGTTGTACGACAGACGTATTATCACGATCGCGCTGAAGTGGCTCCACATAGCCCGGTTTGTTTTCATTGGGTTGTGAGTTTTCCTCTACGTTCACCACCGACACTGAGAAGTTGTCTAAGTTGGGATCGGCCGGTTTGCCAAAGCCCGCGTCCAGCAGGCTTGCTTCATACCTGCGCCAGCGGTTGCCTACGGCCCGGAATTTCGCCATGCGCAATACCACCGGGTTTTCAAAGCCACGTACGATCATGCGCGCATACCGGATAGATTTAAACCCGTTGATGTCGCCCACGGCTTCGTCAAATTGCCGCACGGGTATGCGCACCAGATACCACTTTACCGGCTCACCGCTCAATTCCGGATTCGTGGTGATCTCGTCCACCACAAACTTGCTGCCCACGCGCAGGTCGTTTCGGTTCAGGCGCATGCGGTACACATAGTATTCTTCGGTGCTGCTGATGGTGTTGTCCTGGTTCAGGTCTTCGTTATCGGGAATCACCGATCCGGAGCGGGCAATGGGATCGGCCCCGGTGAGGACGGGGGAATTGTTCTCCAGGCCATTGAAGTTTTTGTAACGTTCCAACACCTTGGCGTTGCGCGCGTCCAGTTCGCCTCCGAGGAAGTATTGGAAGTTGTCACCGGCCGGGTCATTGCGGATAAGGGCCAGGGCTTCTGCGTTGGTCACCGTGCTGTTGAGGGCGTTCAAAAAGTCCTGGTGTTTGATCACCTCGTTGGCATTATTGATACCGTCAATGCCCACGTCCTGGTTCGGTCGTGCAGCGGGGTCGTTGGTAAAGGCGTTGTTGAGGTACTGTTGGCTGGTAACCACGCCCCAGGCATTGGGGGTGGTGCCGTTGGCGCTGCCATCGGTGGGTAATCCATTTTCAAAGGCATGACGGCCATCGCGCAAAAAGTCTTCGCTCACGCTGCCCAGATGGAAAATCAGTTCTCCATTCGTGTCGTTGTTGTTGGCGCCCGGGCCGCTGTTGTGTTTTACCACGCCCAGCGGAGTTTGGATGAAGGGATCCAACAACCAGAACTCCACATACTCAATGTTGGCCTTGTCAAAATCCACCTCGAACCGGAATGCGGTGGAAATGCCCGCCCAGTGGTTGCGCGCGGTGAAGGGCGAAAATTGCCCTTGTGCATTCAGGGCCGTGTTGAAGTTGTAGGGGCCCCGCTCGGTGGGGTAGTAGGCCAGGTCAAGCACGGGTTCAAAAAAGTTTCCCTGCTGCAAATCAAAACCGGGGAAAATTTCCTGGGGTGAGATGGCGCGCACGTAGTGGTTACGCAAATCGTCATCGGTAATGTTGGGTGGTTTGAATTGGTTGGTGTTGGCGCGGTAGAAGTTGTTGTCGATTTGGTACCATGCCAGCTTGGAGCGTCTGTCGTTGATGCGCGCATCGTCCTGGGCGCCCAACGTAGGGTCAAAGGCTGCTTCGCGCGGTACCGAGGCCAGTCGCCAGGCAAAGGGATTGAGCAAACTGAACGGAGTGGCCGTGTTTTCGAAATCATCAATAAATGAGGCGCCATCGCCAGAGATGACTTTGTACGTGCCGGGCACCAGTTGGGCAAATTCGGCATTGAGTGTTACGGTGGATTGTTCTTTGGTTTCCAGAAAAGGGAGTGCATCTACCATCTTGGTGAGCAGGCGGGAGTTTTTGCGCAGGTTGATATCCAGGCCGTATTGTAGGTTGCGCGCGGGCTCCTGGCCAATGGCGTTGCGGCTTACTAACGCACGCTCATTGTAGTAGAGCAATGTGGAGCCGATGTTGATGTCGTCATTGAGTTTGTAATCCAGGCGTGTGCCGAGCAGCGTGCGTGTTTGAAAGGCAAACGGGTCTTGCTGTTCATAGGTGATGTTGATGTCTTTGCCGGAACTGAGAATACCCTCGTTGAGGAGGGTGACTTTACCAAACGTGTAGTCTACGGCATAGTCGACCCCTTCGCGCAGCGGGGTACCCCCGGCATACACCTTTACCGAGCCGGGCGAGATGTTGAAGCCCTGAATGACGATCTCTTTTCCGGAGCCCGAGCGGAACGAACCCACCAAAAAGAATTTATTTTTCGTGGCCACCAGTTCGGCTTCCGCCCGTGTGGTGCGGTAGAGCGTGTCATACACATATTTTTGAACCAGCGTGGCGCCCAGCGAAGGATTGGGTTCCAGCGCAAACAAATCGCGCAGCGGCTTATTAAACGGTTCCAAAAACGGAAAAATAATCACGCCCGTTTCTACGCCCACGGTCACATCGCGCACAAAGTCAAAGTTGCCATCGGGCTGCGGGTCGTTGTACGGGTTGAGTCGATCGAGCCCGAATACTTCAATCAGTTGGCGCGTGCGGGCCACTTCGCCTTCTTGCAGTTGTGGATTGTCGATGCCCGTGCGGTCATCGCGGTAGATGACGCGCAATTGAAATCCCTCCTGCGTCACCTGGTTTACGTTTAGGTTGTAGATGTTCTTCATCATCAGATCCCACGTGGGCAGGATCTGGTTGGTGGCGCGGTCGCGCACGGCAATTTTGCGCGGCCGGAGCATCTTCAGGAAGACCACCTCTTCTTCGGTTTTGTTGGCATAGTCTTCGGTCAGTTCGCCCACTTTGTAGGCGCGGCCGTTGTAGGTGTATTCAAAGGCCACGGCCAGGGCCTCATCGTTTTGCAGTTTTCGCTGCAGTGTGATGTAGCCCAGTTGGCGGTTCACGGTGTACTCGGTGGTTTCCAGTTTGCGTGCGCTGGTAATCAGTTCAAAGTCGGTGCCATCGCGGAAGCCCACGGTACTCAACTGCTGACTGACCTCGGTAGCATTGGTACTTACGCCTGCGATGAGTGAGAACAGATTGTTGGCCCCGTTGCGCGCGGGTGAGCGGGGCACATCGGCTGCGGTCACCGTTGGGTTGAAGATGCGCCTGGCCTCGCCCATGTCCTGAAAGGCCACCACGTTGCGCAGCGTGCGCGTGTCATTTTGACGGTTAAGCACGTATACTTCTACGCGGGTGATGTTGACACTGGAGTTTACCTGCGGCAAGGTGCGCAGCCAGTCTTCGAAATTGTCGCGAAAGAATTGCGCCAGAAAGAAATGGCGGTTTTCATCGTAGGCGCTGCCCACAATCTCAAACGGTCTTCCCTGCGCAGTGCCGTTGGTGCTGCCGGGGATGTTGATGGATGATTGCTTGCCGCGTTGAGTGGTGGCCAGCGTGGTGACAAACAGTTTGCCGAACTGCATCTGCGCCTTGATGCCAAACAGGTTCTGTGCCCCGGTGATCAGGCTGTTGTTCAGCGGCAAACTCACGTTGCCGATTTCCAGCTTTTTCAAAATGTCTTCTTTAAAGCCGGTGTACTCTACTTTCATGTTGTTTTGAAAGTCGAAGGAGTTGTTATTGTCGAAGTTGGTGGTAATGGCCAGTTTTTCGCCCACTTTGCCGGTCACATTCAAGCTGATTTGCTGATCGAATTCAAACCCACCGTTGCGCTGCTGGCGGATGGGGATGGACGGGTTTTCGATTTTTTGCCACTGCCCTCCAAAGTCCAGCGTGACAAATCCCCGCGGAATCAGCTCTACATAGCTGCCGCCAAAGATGCGATCCAGCACGGGGCTCACATAAATTTTGGGTATCAGGTTTCGGCTGCTCACCGCGCTTTCGCCATCGAGTGCGCGGCTGCGGCCCTGCCAGTACGAGCGCATCATCTCGCGGCTTTGCTGCTGCTGAAATTCATCAAACGTCATGGACGAGGCAGGTCGGTAGTTAACGGGGCCCAGCCGCTCATAAATGTTGTACCTACGGCCGGTGTCCAGTTGTAGATCAAGTTGCCACGAGGACGGGTTTCTCAGGAACAGGGGGGAGTGGGTGGTATAATTGCTAAACGGATCGCCATAGCGGTCGCGCAGCCGAAAGGAAGGGCGGAACGGGTTAACAAAGCGCACCGAGTCGGCCGGCCGGGTGGCGGTGTCGCGTTGTTGGGCCTGGGCTGTAGTGAAGCCGCTGCCTGCTAATAACAGCAGGCACCCTCCGGTGATGATCGGAAACTTCAACAGGTTCAGGCTCAATCGTAGTTTAGGCGTTTTTCAATGCTTGCTTTACCAGCTCTTCCAGGCTTATGTCGTTCCCTGACTTTTTCAGGAGGGCATCGATGCTCCTTTCGGCTGCGGCCTTGGCAATGCCCAGCGTCATCAAAGCACTTAACGCCTCGGAGCGCAGGGTATTGTGTGCGGAGGCAGGCACGTTTGCATCGGCCCCGTCTTTGCGCAGTTTGTCTTTCAGTTCCAGCACCAACCGTTGGGCGGTTTTGCCGCCAATGCCCTTGATCGATTGTAGCGCGGCCACATCGTCACGCAGAATGGCCTCGCGCACCTCGTTGGGGGGCATATAGCTCAGCACCATCATGGCCGTAGAAGGCCCGATGCCATTGACGGAAATCAGATTCTGGAACATACTCTTTTCGCCAGCCGTGGCAAATCCGTACAGTATATGCGCATCTTCGCGCACTTGTAAGTGGGTGGCCAACTGAATGGCCTCCTGGTCTTTGATGGCCGCGAACGTATGAAGGGAGATCGTTATTTGATAACCGATGCCGTTTACGTCTATGATCACCAGCGTTGGCTCCTTGTGTACGAGTTTGCCCTTGAGGTAAGCAATCATGGAAAGTTGAAAAAATACAGACGGGTAAAAATAGGTAAAACCCCGCAACCATGGCAGCCTTGCCGCGCTGGCCTCGCGCAAAAGCCCTACCTTTGTTTGGGGTTCGTCAGGTATCGAAACATCCGTTGATTATATCATCGTGGGCCAGGGATTGGCCGGTTCTGCGCTGGCGCTCGAACTGGCCGAGCGAGGCGCGCGTGTGGCCGTGTTTGACGAGCCCGAGCGTAATGTTTGTACCACCGTGGCAGCCGGGCTTTGCAATCCGATTACCGGCAAGGGGCTCACGAAGACCTGGCTGGCTGATCAACTCTTTCCCTACCTGCATTCATTCTATTTCCGGGCAGAAGCGCTCACCGGTCAGCGATTCTTTTATCCGACTCGCGTCTATCGCCCGTTTTTGACTGTAGAAGAACAGAATGAATGGATGGCACACAGCAGCGAGCCTCACCTGGCCGGCTATGTGCAGGCGGTGTTCACCCAATCCGCTTTTCCCGGCCAGGTGCACGATCCGCTGGGCGGCCTGCTCATTCACCCGGCTGCCTATGTGCACACATCCGTCTTCCGCGATGCCGTGCAAGCCTGGCTTCGCCAGCATCATATTTACCGACCGGTAAAATGGGAAGACGAAGCACTGGCATGGACGGACCATGGTGTGCGGGTAAACGACATTGGGGCCAAGGCTATCATTTTTTGCCAGGGGACCGCCTCGGTGTCGTCACGTTGGTTTTCATGGGTACCTATCCAGCCGTTGAAAGGCGAAACGCTGACCGTCCGGTTGGCGGCAGCTCCGGAGGCCGTTTTGAATCGCGGTGTTTATGCGGTGCCTCACGCGCGTCCGGGGTTTCACAAAGTGGGCGCCACCTACGATTGGCGCGCCCCCGCACCGGTGATCACTGCAGAAGCCCGAAGGGAACTGGAAGAAAACTTGCGCACCCTGACCCCGCTTTTGTTTGAGATTGTCGCGCAGGAGTGGGGGGTGCGGCCCACCGTGCCGGATCGCAGACCCGTGCTGGGGCCCCATCCGCAGGAAAAAAGAGTTTACCTTTTTAACGGCCTCGGTACAAAAGGTGTAAGCCTGAGTCCCTATTTTGCAGGACAACTGGCCGATGCCCTGATGGGTCGGGGCGAATGGCACCCATCGGTCAATATAAGTCGCTTTTATCCGTTATATTCGAAGTCACAGAAACAGGTATGAGTCGTTTGGGAAAAATGGGGGGATGGCTGGTGTTGGCGCTGACCTGTACGGTGGCGCACGGACAACAGGCGCTTGAAACGTTTGGCAAGAACCGGATTCAGTACAAGATTTTCCAATGGAAGTATCTGAGCTCCGAAAATTTTGACGTGTACTATTATGACGAGCGCAAAAAGGTAGCCCAGGATGCCCTCCAGTTTTTAGAGGGTGAGTTTGACCGAATGACTGATTTGCTGGGCTATGCGCCCTACCTCAAGACGAAAGTCTTTCTCTACAGTTCCATTACCGATCAACAGCAAAGCAACGTGGGGCTCAACCACAATCCGTTTACCAGCGGAGGCGAGACAGAGTTTGTAAAACCCTATGTGGAGATTGCCCACCCCGGCACGCTGGAGCAATTCAAGGAAGAGCTATTGCTGCGCATGTCCGAGTTGATTTTGAACGAGATGATGTTTGGCGGCAACCTGCGCGATGTGTTTCAAAACTCCGTGTTGCTCAACCTGCCTGATTGGTTTATTGACGGGGCCGCACATTATGTGGCCCGCGGCTGGAGTTCGGACATGGACGACTACGTTCGCCAACTGGTGGTGAGCAAGAAAGTAAACCGCGTGCTGAAACTGACCGGACCGGAAGCGGCCTTTGTGGGCCAGTCTATCTGGAACTACATCGTAGAGAAATATGGTAAAGGCAGCGTGTCCAACATTCTCAACTACACGCGCATCATGCGCAACGAGCAACGCAGCTTGCTCATCACGCTCGGCATTCCCTTTAAACAGCTGATGGCCGAGTGGCAAACGTACTATGGCACGCAGGCCAAGCGTGTGCGCGAAAACTACCAGGAGCCGGCCGACAGTCTGCGGTTCAGCCCGCGCCACCGCAGCACTGTGGCCTACACCACGGTGAAGATTAGCCCCGATGGCAACAAAATCGCCTATGCCGAAAATGACCGCGGCCGCTTCCGCGTGATCGTAAAGTCGCTGGAAAATGGGCGCGAGACCACCGTATTGCAGGGGGGCAACAAAGCATTCCGCCAGCGCGTGGACAACCGGGTGCCCTTGCTCAACTGGGCCGATGCCAACACCCTGGGCGTGATCACCATCAACAAGGGCAGCTATGTATTTTGGCTTTATGACCTCACCACCAAAAGCAAATTGCCACGCGAACTGGATCAATACAGCAACATCCGCAGTTTTGATTTTTCGGGCAACGGCCGCCTGGCGGTGCTCAGTGCCGACCAAAACGGGCAAAACGATCTCTACCTCATCAGCAGCAGACGCGACCGCACCCGCAGGCTCACCAACGATGTGTACGATGACCTGGACCCTGCCTTTATTCCGAATACGAATACGCTCGTGTTCAGCTCCAACAGGCCCTCTGATACCCTCAGCAACAAAAGCGAGCCGTATGGTAAACTGGCCACCCACTACAACTTGTTTGCGTATGACCTGGACACCACACGCACCCGCGTCAAACGCCTGACGAACACCCTCAGCCGCGATTACAATCCACGCCCCATGGACGCGCAGAACATCTTTTACCTGAGTGATCAGCGCGGCATTGTCAATTTGTTTCGCTACAACACCGAGAGCGGTACGTACACACAGGTGACCAACTATAACGCCAGCATCAAAGAGTACGATGTCAACTTTTACGACCGCAAATTGGCCCTGGTGATGGTAAACCGCCTGCGCGAGGATATTTTTATTGATAACAATTTCTCGTGGCAACGGCAAATTTTCACCCCGGCCACGCGCAGAAAGGAAATCCAACAGGCCAAAGCGATTGTGGAGCGCATTGCCAACCGCCCCCCGGAACGCACCGTGTCCATCAAAGACTTGATCAACAACCGCCTGCGCGAGAAGAAAGACACCGTGCAACAAAGGCCTGTACCGAAAGACACGACCAGGGCCTTGCCCCGCGATTCGGTAAAGACCCCCGGCCCGGCCGACATTGACACGGACGAATACACCTTTGAAGACGAGAAGCCGGCCACAGCCCCGGCCGACACTCTTAAACCCAAGCCGGCCGAGAAGCCTGCCGTGAACACAGACGACTACGTGTTTGAGGATGAGTTAATCAAAGCGAAACAGCCCACCGAGACGTTTTTGACGCGCTATATGAAAGCGCGCGAGGCCGGACGGGTGTCAGGGCCGTTTCGCTATGAACCTAAGTTTGCCTATGAAAACCTTGTCACCAGTTTTGTGGTAGACCCCTTGCGTGGGTTTAGCTTCCGCGCGGAAGTGCAGATGAACGACATGCTCGAGAATTATCGGTTTTTGGGGGGCATCCAGTCTTCGTTTGACTTCCGCAGCGGAGATGTGTATGGCGAATTTCAGTTTTTACCCATGCGCGTAGACTTGAGCGCACGCATCGACCGCAAGGTGATTTTTTGGGAGACACCCCAGGAGTCGGCCGTGGATGTGGAGTTGCACAAGTATACATGGCAGAAGCTCGAGTTGGGCGCTTCGCTGCCGCTGAGCGTGCGTACGCGCGTGTCGCTCAAACCCTTCATCGGCTATACGCGGTTTGTCGATCGCGGCTTGCGCGAAAGCGTGGGCGTCCGCTTCCGCCCCTCGCAGGAACAGTGGTACACGGGAGCACGGGCCGAAGTGGTGTACGATAACTCGCTGACTACCGGCATGAACATCATTGAAGGCACGCGCGCCAAAATAGGGTTTATCCACTACGAAGCGAGCGGCAACGGGTCACAGAGTTTTTCGCAGGTATCGGCCGATATGCGCCATTATCAAAAAATCTACAAAGAGATTGTGCTGGCGGTACGCGGCTTTGCCGGCTCCTTCTTTGGCAACTCGCCCAAAAACTACATGCTAGGCGGCATGGACAACTGGATTGCCAACCGCACCAACTACGAGGGCCTGAACAACCCGCTCACCAACCGGCAAAACACGTTTAACGCAGGGCTGTTGTTTCACGAGTTTGCCACTAGCCTGCGCGGCTTTGACTATGCCACCCTGTACGGGCGCAGTGCAGCCGTGGGCAACGTAGAGTTGCGCGTGCCGCTGGTGCGTGCCCTCTCCAGCGGGCCGATTACCTCCAACTTCTTTCGCAACATGCAACTCACCGCCTTTTATGACATCGGCAGCAGTTGGACGGGCGAGATTCCCTTCCGCGAAGGCAGCAGCGTGCGGCAGCGGGTGGTACCACAAAACGAATCGGGCTCGCCCTTTCGGGTGGAGTTGAATGAGTACATCAACCCCTGGTTGTACAGCTACGGGGCCGGGTTCCGCTCTGTCATGTTGGGCTACTATCTCAAATTTGATGTGGCGTGGCCGGTGGTAAACTACGAAGTGCAGAGCGTGCGCTTTCATGCCACGCTGGGTTTTGATTTCTGATGGAGGCGACTCACCCGAAACATCACGGTATTCTATCGGGCCTCGTTACTTCTGCTTCGATCCTGTATCTTGCCGCTTTTACAGCGTATGATTAAATCGATGACGGGCTTTGGTCGCGCCCAACAAAGCCATGACCATATCTCCCTGACGGTGGAGGTAAAGACGTTGAACTCCAAATTTTTGGATGTCAGCGTGCGCCTGCCGCGCCTGCTGAACGACAAAGAGCTGGACATCCGCAACTGGATCACCGAGGTGTTGGAGCGCGGCAAGGTATCGTTTGTCATCGAGTGGGAACAAACGGGCAAAACGGAAGTACAACAGACCTACAATGAAGAGTTGTTTATCGCCTACTACCGGCAGTTGGAGAAGCTGGCCGCCTCGGTAGGCGACACGCAGGCACCATTATTCCAGTTGGCGCTGGCTGCGCCCGAGGTGATCAAAAATCAAGGCAAGGAGGAGTTGCCCCCGCAGCAGTGGGAGTGGGTGGCAGGGTGTATCAAAGATGCGCTGCGGCAGTGCGACCGCTTCCGCGAAGACGAGGGCGCGGTACTGAGTGCCAAGCTGCGGCAGTATGTGGCCACCATACGGCAGGCGCTGGCCGAGGTGGAAACGCTGGACCCCAGGCGCATCGAACGCGTGCGCAGCAAAATCAAAGGCAGCGTGACCGACTTTTTTGGCCCCGAGGGCTATGACCTGAACCGCTTAGAGCAGGAGCTCATCTACTACATCGAAAAGCTGGACATCCACGAAGAGCGTGTGCGCTTGCGCGCCCACCTCGATCATTTTGAAAAGACACTGGGCGAGAAGCAATCCAACGGCAAGAAGCTTGGCTTTTTATCACAGGAAATCGGCCGCGAGATCAACACCATCGGCAGTAAGGCCAACGATGCGGACATCCAGAAGCACGTAGTGGCGATGAAGGAGGAGTTGGAGAAAATCAAAGAGCAGTTGAACAACGTGCTGTAGGGCGCGGGCGCGCACACGACCAGCGTACCAACTATTCGGGCGGGGGTATTGCACCATGTGCTCGATGTGCTTATTTTCGGCTGTCTATGGAGAAAATCCGGGTAGAGCGCGTGTTTCATCGGGGGCAGTCAAGACTGCTACTTACGTTTCCGTATGCTCCTGACCTATCCGCTCGCTTAAAGACCGAGATGGGGGCGTTGTATAGCAAAACCCACAAGGCGTGGTATGTAGATGATGGCCCTGGACAGTGGGAGAGGGTACACCAAACACTGAACGGATTGGCGGAAGTATCCACCCTGCCCTTAGACCAAAATGTGCTGCCCGCCTCGGAGGCTGACCATGACCATGCGTTAGAACGCGTAAGGAAAAAACTTACCATCAAGGGATATGCCGCGAGTACGCAGAAGACGTACATTGAGCAACTGAAATTGTTTTTCAGATTTTTTCAGGGCAGAGGGCCAGAAACGCTTGGGCGCGTAGAGATAGAGCAGTACCAGCGTCACTTGGTCGAGAACAAAAAGGTGAGTCGCTCCACGCAGAATCAGGCCGTCAATGCCATCAAATTTTTTTATGAGATGATTTTGGGAGGGCCTCGGGAAGTGTATTGGCCCGATCGGCCATTGAGAGAATTCAAACTACCCTCGGTATTGGATGAAAGCGAGGTAGAGGCGATACTTCGGCAAGTGGTCAATCTGAAGCACCGGGCGATTTTGTTCACGATCTACTCGGCCGGGCTGCGCGTGAGTGAAGTGTGCCGGCTTCAGGTGCAGGATGTGGACTCGAAGCGGAAGTTGCTCATGATCCGGGCGAGTAAGGGAAATGCCGATCGGGTAACGCTACTTTCGGAAAAACTTCTGTCGGTCTTAAGAAGCTATTATAGAACGTACCGGCCACGGGGTTTCCTTTTCGAGGGCGCTGGCGGAGCGGCTTACAGCACACGAAGCATACAAAAGATTTTGAAGGAAGCCGTGCGAAGGGCGGGTGTGAAAAAGCAGGTAAGTGTTCATACGCTTCGGCACAGTTTTGCCACGCATCTATTGGAAAGGGGCACGGATTTGCGGTATATTCAGGCCCTGTTGCGCGATTGACAAAAGGGAAATATGCGCACTAGTGCGCGTAGCCTTACGTTGTGGGTAATTGCATTTTATGAAGTTTCGACTACTAATACTTGTGATTCTTATTGCATGTCAACCGGACAAGGACAAGTCTACTTCAAGGTTAGACATCCTTGACACGCTAAGTGACATTCAAACGTATTCTGGCGACTCAATAACATTAAGACTGTCCGAAGAGCAACTTGACAAACTTAATCTAGTACCAGTGGACAGTATGTTTTACCAGACGTACATGACAAATGATAAAACCTTTTATGGATTCAATGTGCATGACGGACAAGTTGGAGGACCCGATTGCCAACAGTACTATTACGGACTAGTTAAAACTAGTGAAAAAGAACATAGACAAGTTTTAGTTCTTCAGAGATATTACTTTAACGACAACGACAATTCTCTATTCCTAATGACATTTGACAATAACGACTCGTTGACATCTGTGCTTCAGGTTGCTTCATTAGCTTTTCAAGCAGACATAGAACCAAATTTTAGTTCGACTATCTACCCAGACAAGGTTGTCAAACAAGAAGTTACAAGAATCAAAATACCTGAGGACGTTGACACGGTGGGACATCAAGAGCTATTCTGTACGGACAGCATAACAAAAATATTTAAGTTCGCGACCGGAAAGTACGATCTGACCAAAAGGGATAGCGCAAGGAATTGTGCATGGAAAAAAGTTTTGGACTAAATGCAACTACCCACAACAGCGTGCATGTGCCATATTGCTGGTTCAGTGTTGCATTATAGTTTTCCTTTCTTAATTTCGTTCGGTGTCGTGGGACAAAACGCAGCAGGTTGCTAAAGCCATTCCTTCGTCATTTGGCTTTAGCTCCTATGCCGCAATACGTCACATGCACCAACGTTGTGCACAATAGGCATCTGAGAAAGTGATGGTTGACAAAGGAGAATTTTTGCTAAAGAGTTACCTGACAAAGAACAGCATTGAGTTTGTTTTCAACGGACTTAAAATTAAGCTGACTCCAAACTCGGACAACGTAGACAAATTGAACAAGCTAACGACAGACTTAGCTTCTATTTCAGAGACATCCAGTCTAACAATTGACGGACCAGCTGACGAAGACAGACTTCGAAACGTGGCGGTTGACATTAAAAATCTTCTATCCATTGCCATTGGGAGAAGAGTGATATTCGACCGACAAATATATTGGACAGGTAAGACCAGCAGTTTGGTGGAGAGACCTATGAGCAAGAATGAAAATGAGGGAGAACAAATAATTCCAGACTTCGAGATTTCTAAATACCTAACAACAACTCTTCCGACATGGACAGAGCTAAGTAAGGAGCAGAAGGACGCCATTTTCACCATCACAGATTACTTAAATCAGACCCGACACGATTTTATTGAAGACAGAATTTTGAGAACTGTTCAAGCATGGGAGTGTTCAGCATTTAATTGGACTGAAGAGACCGAGTTACCCAACGACCTTGTCGACTTAAAAGAAAGAATTAAGACAACATATCGTACTTGGAAGAGCGAAAAAAACTACAACGACATTAATGGAGAATTGGGGACAAGGTTGACGGCTTCGCTTGATCAAGAAAAATTAATGTTAAGACTAGAGAAACTTGTAACGGACAGTAAATTAAACACAGGCAAAATCAAGTTAGACTTAAAAGTATTGAAGGATCTTCGAGATCAAGTTGCACACACTGGACGAATTAAAATCAAAGGATCAGAAGCAATTAAATTCCTACAACCTGGAATAAGCGGACTTCAATTAATTATCTTGAAACGACTTGGTTATGACGGAAAAGTGAATGGCGAGAAGAACGGCTGGGCAACGATTGAGGACATAAAAGAATATTTTGTGTAAATGCCCACTGTGCACAACAGCAGCTATTTGCAATGGCTGGGTGACGTGTAGGTAAAAAGTTCTATCTTCGCTATTACGTTTGGTCACGGTGGACAATAACGTTTTCAAAAGCCAGCCACTGCAAATAGCCAAACGTTGTGTGCAAGGCGTTTGGGACAATGACTCGAACATAATTAATTGGCAATGTTTTTATTGACATATCACGTAAAACCGACAGTGGACAGACAAGACGACAAAGGGACTTCGGGAGCGTTTGTAAACTGTTACATTGTAACTGATTCATTAAAGACTGCCGACAAAATTGCAAGACGAGAAATTAAGGAACAGAATTGGGACATATTGGAGCGAGAAGACGCGCAGACGGTTGACAGCGAATCAATAGCGGACGACAAATGAGAGTATTACGACCAGGCCTTAATCGACAAGACAGTTTTTGTTTTTTATACTTACCCCGAGGAGTAGACCGAAAACGCCCAGCACACAACATGGTGTTTATGCCAGCTGCGGGGGAAGTGTAAGTATGAAGTTTAGTTTTTATATTTCGTTTCAGCACCTGGGACAGGACGCGGCTTCGAAACCGCAGCCGTCATAAACACGGGTCGTTGTGCGTAATTTTTATTGGACAAATTTTACATATGATACCAGAGAGAATACCAATTCAAAGAATGGAAGATTACCACACTCACTTTTTAGGTAAGACTGAGGACGGTAGACAATTTTTCGGATACGAGACTTTTGTATTTCCTAAAGGAATGCCAGGTTCCGACTGGGAGAAACACAGAAAGGAATATGTCGTACTCTATATATTTGACAAGGACGGGAATCATTTAGTTACAAACCATTGGTACGCAGGTACGACTTCAGAGACAGACGAATCTGTAATGAGAGAAAGACTGGAACAAATGATTAATGAATTAGGAAAAACAGAATTTTGCGACATCGAGGTAAAGCCTTTTCAAACCATAATTGACGGAGTTGCTTTTGGACTTATTCCTAATGACGAGTATGAAACGGTTGACTTAGAACCAAGTTCAACAATATCGTTTCATGAACCATGGGACGGAGAATACGACACGTAGGAAGTTTGCGTAAGTAAAAACTACGCACAACAAAAGCTATAAGTGCCGCCACGCCTTATAGCTAGACGTTGGTAGCAATAGGGCCCGGACAAATTTGTGTTTCAAAAAAAATGGACGACAATTTTCTAACAAAGATTTTCCACGGGGATAAGTGAACGGCTTCGCAGACAACTTGGAATTTGAAAAAATTAAAACGTGGGACAGACTAAAAATTAATACAGCCGACCCTTCGCATTTTTAAGAAGATTTTGCTTCGACTTGCCCCACGCATTTGGCACCTGCCATAGCCACGCAAACCCACCGCGCCACCAAAGCTATGGCAAGAGCCAATTCCAACTCACACAAAATAGTTTCTGTAACAAGTAGATAAACATTAACTTGGTAGACATTTAAAATTGAAAAATTATGATTGTGGGAGCAAACTCAAATATCTCGGACACCTCAAGGATTTTCTGAGAAAAAAGGAGGAAATCCACAATTCAACAAAAAAATAGGAAATTTTTAAGACCATTAAATTCATTGATTTACAGATACTTACATAATGTTTACCTTATTTATAAGGGAAACATCACAAGTTATCCACAAAATTGAGAAACATGAAGGATTTGACAATATCAGCCATTGACAGGCAAAATATACTTAACAATAAAAAAGCTATTGAGAACATCCAAGCCTATTTGGGCATTTCGGGCATGCTGTTTCAAGGAGAATACCGATTTACTAGGCAGCAAGTAGCAGAGTTTTATGTAATTGACAGTTCTACCATCGACCGATATTTATCACAACATGAAGAAGAACTAAAACACAATGGGTATGTAAACCTGAAAGGAAAAGTGCTAAAAGAGTTCAAAGATGAATTTGGATGGATGCTGCAAGAAGGAGCAAAGGCTCCACAACTTGGAGTTTTCAATTTTCGAGCATTCTTAAATCTCGGCATGCTATTAACCGAGAGTGAAAAAGCCAAAGCACTCCGAAGCAAAGTATTAGACATAGTTATTGATACGCTTAATCAAAAATTGGGGGGCTCTACAAAATACATCAATCAACGAGAAGAGGATTTCTTAATAGCCATGGCTCGTGAACCTGTTTATCGCAAGGAATTCACAGAAGCGCTAAACAAATATTTAGACATGGGTAACTATAAGTACGCTGTTTACACCGATGCTATTTATAAAGCCATTTTTTTAGAAAAATCTGCAGAGTATAAAATGATTTTGAGCTTGGAGGAAAAGGAAAACCCAAGAGATACTATGTATTCAGAGGTTCTGCGATTAATTGCTTCGTTTGAAGTTGGTATTGCCGATGCTATGAAAAGCAAATTTGAAAATCTTAACCGAAAACTTCAACCAAGTGAATTAAATATCTTAATCAATGAATTTGCCAGTCAGAGATTTTGGAGACCTCAAATTGAAGATGCAAGAAGCAAAATGGCAAGTCGAGATTATGGCTTAAGGAATATTATCCACGAAAGATTAAAACCCTACATCAATTCCCTAAGTGCCGCAGATTACGAAAGGTTTCTTGGTGACAAAAGCAAAGATTTATTGCAAAGAGTCATTGAAAACCCAGAGCTTTTAGAGGTTTTTAAACGATTAAAAGACCGGTAAAATGGCATTTGCGTATTTCGATACTGCCCATGCCATTAAAGTGCATGATGAAATAATAAATCAATCAGGAGGAATTTTAGGAGTTTTAAATGAAGGACTCTTAGAAAGTGTTATTGAACATATACAGAATGATTTTTATTATCCGGAAATTGAACACAAACTAACTCATCTGTTTTTCTCAATAAATAAAAACCACAGTTTTCATGATGGAAATAAACGTGCTTCTATAGCTTTATCTGCATATTTCTTGGAAATCAATAATTGTTCCTTTAGAATAGAGAGATTTATTTCAGAAATGGAAAACATTGCTGTTGATGTTGCGGACAATAGAATTGATAAGGATTTGCTTTTCGAAATAATATGTTCGATAATATATGAGGAAGATTATACTGAAGAACTGAAATTAAAAATGATATATGCTAAAGGTCTAAGTAATGCGGACTGATTCAATATGTAAACAAAAAATAATAACTATTTTTTTTAAATCGCACACACATTGCCAGGCCACGCATGCCGCCCACATCCAAAGCCAGCCAATAAGTGTGCTTAGTGCAGTGTAAGTGGACAAAGTAGAAAATGAAAAATGCCCCACCGCACGACTGACAATAAAGAGCGGAGCAAAATTAACGGGTGACGAAAGACAAGGCTACGAATGAAGTGTAGGAGAAGGGCCCTACAGCTACCAACAAAATGTTTATGCAATGTGGGGGGGTTGGTGTTAAATTAAAGTTTATGTTTCAAAATGTAGTTCGGTCACGAGGGACAGTTCGGAGCAGGTCGGGCTTAACATTCCGCTGCGCTTCATTTTTAAGCCCTCCTATTCCCCACACTGCATAAACACAAACGTTGGCAACAATTGGGCGGCTTCGTGGACAGTGACTCGTAAAATGGAATGGCAAACGACTGACAATAAAAAAATGGACTATTCTCCGTGGACAATTCACAACACGGAGACTTTGGAGAAACCAAAAACTAAAAACGATAAAATATGCACTTTTCAAAATTAGTACCGAGCGTGTTTTATACAGATCTTTCAGACGGACTTAAATTATTTGTCGACTGTCTACAATTTTCAATTGAACACAAAGATTTAAATGCCTCACAACCTTACTGCGTATTAAAAAAAGATAAAATAAGCATTATGGTATTCCAAGACGAACAATTAGCGAAAGAACATAATCCAGAACTGAGGCTGGTAACTGACAATATTGAAGAAGTATATTTAAAGGTTTCTGCATCACATCCCAATCTACTTCACCCAAATCTTGACAAAATTACACTCAGACCTTGGGGTGCTAAAGAATTTGCAATTGTGGACAATCAGCTCGGCATTAGATTTCAACAATGGTGACAATTAGAGACGGAATGCCGTGCAAACGGTTGGAAAAAATGAATTTGTAAAAATGACCCAAGAAATGTTTAATGTAGGCGGACAATTTTCAACACGTAAACAGACTTCAATCCGCTGACAGTAATGGTGGACTTGGTGAAAATTAAAACGACTCGACTTAATAAATATGAAGTTGTATTTCGTTGACAGCTGACAACTCGATGGATAATGAATTAACGGCTGGTAGAAAATTAAAGACCGACTGATGAATAACGTCCGAAACCCAACTGTTGCCAACACCGTGTTTATGCCAGCTGCGGGTGATGTGTTGTTATAAAGTTTAGTTTTCTTAAATTCGTTTCGGCCACGTAGGACAAAGACGCGCTTCGAAAGCCGCAGCCGTCATAAACACAAAACGTTGTGTGCAATTTGCGCAGGCTAATTTTGACTATGGAATCGAAGAACGAACAATGGACAATAATTGAAAAATTCTATCAAGAATTGGTTGACGTTTACCATTGGGACCAGCAACCGATGATTAAGCTTCTTGCGACTTTGAAATTCAACGGATTTTATGACAAGTATTTTCCTAGCACTTCACATGAGGCTCTTGGGCTTTGCATGGTTGACAAGTATGACGAAAGACTTAACCAACCAATGGTTTATCTTGCTTACAATATGAAATTGGAAATATTTGAAGCGCATTTTCAGCAAGGACAAGGCGTGACTGTAAAACAAGAAAATCTGGGAAAAGAAATAAGTAGAAGTATGTTGGACTCTTTCGAAGAGTGGTTAGGCACAAACAGCACACAACAAAATGTATAAGTCATGGCGGTGGGACATCAAGGTATTAAAAGTATTTTCTTAATTTCGTTTATACCCGTGGATAGGACGCGGCTTCGATAACCGCCACGCCTTATACACAAACGTTGGCGGTAATTCCTTAACAAAGTGAAAGCACTAATTGGTCAAATATTAATTCTCATCTCTGTTGGACAAGCACTTGGACAGAAATCTGATTCTGTTAAGCTGTTAGAATTCAAGCAGTCTACATGTGACAGCAAATCTGACCCTTACCGACTTAAACCTAGAATAATTTCTTTGTATCATAATGCCGACACGTTAGCCCTTGAGATTGGCTTTGCGACAACCTGCTGCCTTGAGTACCTGCCAATCATTAAGTACACTACGGACACATTGTATTTGAGTTACAGAGTAAAAGATGAGGGGGAAGCCTGTTCCTGCATTTGTTGCTACAGCTTCTACCATAAAATAAGTGGAGTGAAATCAAAAACATTCTCGGTTAAACTGTATGATCGAGTAATTAAAATATCAACTGAAAAGTATTGGACTTACGAACCAACTTTTAAAATCGTTAATGGTGACACAGTAGACAGGAAAGACAAGTATGGCTTAAAACAAGGGATTTGGGTTACTTCGGAAGATAGTTTTCAATACTACGTAAACGACACGTTGAGAAAGTGGGGTAAAGTATCTAGACAGTTCTATGGTAATGGGAGACCCAGACAGGAATGTTATAAAACGAAAGACGGAGAATTACTGAATTGCCGTCAATGGAAGAGAAATGGACAAGAGATTAAGTAAACAGGAACTACCGCCAACAAAAAGTTTATGCCAGCTGCGGGTGCCGTGTAGGTATAAATCTTAGTTTTCTTAATTTCGTTCAACAACATGGGACAAAGATGCGCTTCGAAAGCCGCAGCCGTCATAAACTCCAACGTTGGCGGCAAGGCGGTTAAAAACGATTATGATGATTTTAGCGTATGAAAATAAGTAGGACTCTTAAAATCTCTGGGATCGTATTTTTACTTTCATTTATTCCAATCGCAATTCTTGGTTTAGTTACGTGGGAGGATTTTGTTTGGGGACACCTATTATATACATTCCTCCTAATGGCCGGGTTTATTGGAGTTCCGATTTACCTTTTGACACTGCTATTTGGATTTCTTATTGCAAAGAAAAAGGATAAAGACATCATTGTTAACTCGATATGGAAGTATGTACTTATCGTAAACATAATAATCTTAATTGCAGGATTAATAGCATCTAAGTGGAGCGTAGGCATATACTATCAAGAGTACCTTGTGTTAAATCTAGTAGCAACCCTAATTACAATACTTATTCCTTATGTTCACAATCGAATCATCAAAAAGGAGAGGAAGGAATAGAACAAAGATTTCAAGACTTTGTAATCAGGAAAACGGTTAACTTTAATACACGAAAGATTCTTCAAAGATTGTGCAAACCCGCCCTGCCGCCAACAGCAACTATTTGCAATTGCGGGGTTTGGTGTTAAATTAAAGTTTATGTTTCACAATGCAGTTCGGTCACGGGGGACAATTTCACAGCAGGTCGGCTTTAACATTCCGCTGCGCTCCATTTTTAAAGCCTCCTATGCCCGCAACTGCAAATAGCCAAACGTTAGCGGCAACCGTGTTAAGACGGACAGACAAGAAAATATGGGACTGAGGACTTTTGCAATTACGTACACGACAATAACTCTGTTTTTCTTCTGGAACATCTATTCCGACCAAAGTGCTTCGCTGGGTTATGTTTTCATTTTCCCATGGTTCTGGATACTTGGTGGACTTCTTCTCGGGGGACTACTTTACTGGAAGAAAATAAAAGTAAAAACAAAATTGGACTGGGTTACTTTGATTTTCGCGACACCAATTCCGACATTTTTGTTCATGTTTATCGGTTCATCAATTAGTGAGAGTCCAAGCTCAACATATGAGTATAACAAAGACGGACATAGACGGAGAATTGTGACCTACGACTATAGAGACGGAAAAACAAAAAGGAAAGAATTTTACAAGAGTGAGGACTTCGTAACGGAGGACAAACCATTTCCAACATACAACACTTGGCTAAAGGACAGCGTTTGGGTTTACTACGACAAAGACGGACAAATAGAAAAGACTGAAGATTATCGTAATGGTGAACACGGCAGCCGCTAACACCGGGTTTATTTAATGGCGGGCGACACAGTCGCCCGAAAGTTTCACTCCTTTTACTTATACTCGTGTAGGCGGACAAATCCGTTGGATTTATCCGCCACTAAATAAACCCAAAACGTTGGCTGCCATTTATTTTAGGACAATGAATTTTTCACAAAGAAGGTGTACTAACCCCCTATAAGTTGGACAGAATCGTTTTTTAAAATGTGTAGTGCTTGCCGGTTTTCCTGTTCAACTTCTAAGCAAAAGTAGGTGTCTGGAGCAGCCGAGTCAAGGCTGGTACAGAGCGGAGGCTACCTTTGCCTGTCGGGGAAGGAATGCAAAAACAACCCGATTGTCAGATCAAGTCTTAACTATTACGTTTTAGCTGTTTTCTTTGGCACCCACTGCTTTTGCTTGCTGCGGTGTCGCACCAAGTGGCCTGACTAACGATGCACCTAGAGTTTATATCCATTCACTTTAAAGACATTTGTCGTTCACCCCAGGTGCGCATTTGCTTGATGAACGGAATCAGCTCCTTCCCGGTGGAAGTAAGTGCGTACTCCACTCTTGGTGGAACTTCCAGATAGACTTTTCTGGTAATAAGCTCGTCCCCTTCCAGCTCTTTTAGGGTCTGGGTGAGCATTTTTGGCGTTATCCCCACCACGGCTCGCTTCAATTCTCCATACCGTAAAAAGCCATCTTTCAAGACCCACAAAATTCTTCCTTTATACTTTCCTCCAATTCGCTGAAAGGCATAATCGACTGCACAATAGGCTTTATTCGATTTCTTTTTCATTTCCTTGAAATTTTAACGTGCTGATAATCAACAATAGTATAGTTCTGGTATGTAGGGTACATTCTTGTATGTACTTGCTACAAAGATATTATGTATTTCTATTTACACGAACGTTCACTACGGGAAATGCCGTATAACGCAATCACCCCTTTCTGAATCAGAGCGACCAACAAATTGGAAAAACTATGAATGCAACAATCAAAAGAGTACTGTACTTTCCTGTTACTAAAATTATCGTAGGCATTGTTGTTTGCTTTTCAGCATTCGTAGTAATTCAAAACTTTGTATTGAAGCCTTTTTTTTACAGCATTATTCAAGATAAAAATATTACCAACCCCATCATTCATTGTATCTCCTTCATAGTTTTGTTAACCGCCTATTACTATTTATTTCGTTTTTATGATAAAAGAAAAATAACAGAACTATCTCTACAATACTTACCTAAAGAAATATTTGGAGGATTTTTCTTTGGTTTTTTAACAATTTCATTAGTTATTTTTATTTTATACTTATCAGGGCACTATCAAGCGAATGGTATTTCAGCAGCTCACTACCCCATAAAGTTTTTCACGTTTTTAATTTTTGCGGCTATAGTTGAAGACCTGTTTCACAGAGGGTTAATCGTTCGTGTCTGTGAAAATTGGTTGGGCACTAATGCAACCCTTGTCATTGCCATGTTAGTAGAACTGCAACACATTACTAATCCCAATAACAACCTGTTTAGTCTTTTTTTATATGTGATTTGGGGGTTTACTATGGCAATGATGTTTATCTATACCAAAAGAATTTGGCTGCCATTTTTCTTCCATTTAGGCTGGAATTTTTCTCAGCCATTTTATGGTTCAAATCTCTCTGGCATAAACGATATGGGCAGTATCATTCAATCAACGTTCAGCGGACCTGAACTATTGACAGGGGGTGTTTTTGGAATTGAAAATTCAATTATCACGCTATCTTTTTTGTTATTCATCGGAATTACGCTTTACTATCTTGCAAAAAAAGAAGGTAAAATTGTAAAAAGTAAACTTTTTAAAAGATGAATTTGGATGATGCTTTTTTGAGTCTTGTCGACTATTTTTCACCAAAGATTATTGGCGAAGTAAATGATCAATATATTAAAGTTGTCAAAATAAAGGGGCAGGAAGTGCCTTGGCATAGTCACGAGAACGAAGATGAGCTGTTCTATATTATTGACGGACAACTCCTGATGGAAATTGAGAATCAACCGGAATTCACTATGAGAAAGGGCGATCTTTTTGTTGTGAAGAAAGGAACAAACCACCGGGTTTCCTCCGGAGCAGAATGCCTCATTATGCTGATTGAACCAAAAACGACTGAACATACCGGTAAGGTAAAATCAGCGATTAGTAAATCAATTGATGAACAAATCTATTGAACTGTTGGTGTGGCGGCCAATGTGAACCTCAAGGAGCATTCAACCAAATTACGTTGTCTGCGCTGCTATTTCGATTTAACATTCAAGCGAGTTGAGATATTTGTGCGCATAGGTGGCCCATGTGACCCTAAAGCCACGCAAGAACCAACCTCGACATCCGCCAACAGATCTGGTTAACCCTTTGGGATTGAAATCAGAACTTTAATTTAGTAGCTTTGATCTTTCTAATAATTCTTTCTTCTGTTTGATTTACAGGACTTTTGATGTTGTGCTCCTTGTTGGTTTGAGCCATGGATTCATTGTGGCAGGACTATTATTATTCAGGACGCATCGTTCTCCAAGTAAGGTACTGCTGGCACTATCGTTGTTGGTGTTCAATTTGCTTTGTCTTAAGATACTGATTCACACGACTGGCCTTTGGCAAACACATGTGTTTCGCTATTTTCCAATAGCTGTTGAATTGGCTATTCAGCCACTTATTTGGCTATACGTACGCTCACTTACTCAAAAAGACTTCACGTTCAGAAAACATCAGCTTCTGCATTTTATTCCCTTTGCCATTTCACAGCTCTATTCAATTTTTATTTATGCCCATTCCTGGAATGGGACTGGATTAGCTGGCAGAGATGACATAGTTAATCGATTCTACTTTAATACCATAAAAGAGATAGAAGACTATCTGTCTGTGATATCGGGGTTTGTTTATTGGTTTTTGGGGCTGAAGACGTTGGTTCGGTTTAGGGCATGGATTGTAGGTGCCATATCGAATACCGATTTTCCATCGTATACTTGGTTAAAGAATATCGCATTGCTCATGGGGTTACTTATTGTCCTGTTATTTATTGATGTTACGCTTGACTACTTTTTTTTGATTGGGAAGCAGGTATTTATACACTGGCAAGTATTCTTTATTTACGTGGCGTGTCTGATTTACTATTTGGGTTTCCGCGGGTATTTGTTGCCAGACAACCCATTGCAATTACCTCCACGTTGGGCTGAAAACGGGTTCAGCTCTTATCAGGTAGACGAACCGGCATCTATCGGGCAACCGAAGTTTTCCCTTCCTCCCGAAAAACTACTGGAGATGAAAGGCATGGTAGCGCAGGCTTTTGAATCTATGCACGTATATCTCGATGCGGATTTGAGTATTCAAAAACTGGCGAATATTCTACAAGTAAGTCCAGCTTTGGTGTCCGCGGTGATTAATCAGGCATTTGGTAGAAGTTTTCGTAGCCTTGTAAATGACTATCGACTTGAACACGTAAAGAGAAAACTTATCGATCCTGCAAGCGCACACTTGTCTATTGCTGGTATCGCGTATGAGTCCGGCTTCAACTCGGAGGCAAGTTTCTACCGGATTTTCAAGTCGGCCGAGGGTGTCTCCCCCAAAGAATATATTCGGCAGTGCTTGGCCAAGAAAATGGAAGGCTAAAAAAATACATGAGAGGTCTGTCGTTTGCATAGTTGTTGGAGATGGCGGTAGCCGGAAACAGTAAATGCAAAGCCATTGCAAATTTAAGGACGTAAGAAGAAGGTCTATCCTTCATCGACACCTGTGGTGTTTCGACTATCCATTCACCGATATTATTTCTCGTTGATTTTTCCTAGTGACATCGGCCATTATTAACGTTGCCGAGCTTTTGGCAACATCCTTTATCAGATAGATTTTATTGCCGTAGGTGGTTGGGGATTGGCGGAGTCTCCTGAGCAACGTAAGATTATTTCAGTCATAGTTCATACTTGCCTTGTGCGGCCCATCCAGAGGGGTAAAGAGAATCCAGTCATTCATTCTAATCAGGGTCTTCTCGTCAGCCGTTACCTTGATTTTTCTGGCGTTAAGCAAAGCTCGTATGGGTTTTAAATCCACCACTATCCAATTTTCTTTGCTGGCTAGATTCATAAAACTTGGATAGACTTCATAGCCCTCGTTCAAATAGTCGTCTGTACCGCCATCATCATTTGTGCGATACCTTCGCATGTTCATTATGTGCAGGCTTTGGGTGTTGTTTACACAACTCAACTGATAAATCATGTTACCCAAATCTGCCAAACCGAACCTATTCATGCCTTTCTCGGTATGTACGTTTCCGTATTTAATAATTGCCTTGAATTTATCGGGTTTGTGACCATGGTAGTATCGGCCGAAGTTGCGTTTTAAATTCTCTATGCGGACATGCTCGCTTGAGTACCCCAGCCCGTCATCGTATAAACCGTAAATCTTCCAATGGATTTCTAATTGGTCCACCAGTGTTTTTGCCTTTGGGTTGTTTTGCTTGACGTGCTGGACAAACGTCAAAATGCTCGAATCCTTCTTGATTGTATTGATAAAACGGAAATTGTCAGTTGTTTTGTATCTGACTTCGAGAGCCTTCAAAGTTGAAATTGCTTTTTTATGGAGGCTTCGGCAAGCCGCTGTGTTGCAAAAGGTTGCCAAGTCGTCCAGTAAATAGTGGGTGCTGTATAGATACTCTTTATCAATGCCTTTTATGCTGAATCCATTTTCAATGGCAGACTGGTACATGGCTGGGTCAGTCGTCATAGCGGCAAACTCAATGGGCGGGTTGCCCTTGCCTAAACCATATTGAGTTTGAAACCGGTAAAGATTGACGGCATAGTTTTTAGGGTCCTTTCGGTATAGCTGAGTTATTTTTTGAGAGGCAATCGGCCCTGTTTCAATTAGAAAGTGTCGAAAACCCAACGGCCGAAGGGCTGGGAAAACTAGCGCCATAAATTCAGACAGCTTGGGCGAAGAGTGATTTTCGCCTAGTATAACAAACTGGGATTTTACAATGTCTTTTTTCAAAGAGTCCCAACCCGGCCCACTTAGTTTACTACCTTCGGTCGATATCGTATAGGCATATTTTCTCACGAGATCGATCCGCAGGCTATCCTGAGCGTATACTAAAAGTGGGGAAATCAGCATGCTGCTGATGAATACGATCGTTTTCATAGGGTTAGGAATTACACTCATAAATTTTCAGGACGGCCGCAAATGGGAGTCGCCATTTTGACGTTCCGGATACCCTCGGTTACGCTGGCGTCTCAAATCTAGAAAAACGGCAATCCCCGTTTTTATGGTCGGTTGCTCCCGAGGCCATTAGCTACTCTCAAATTATGTTTTAAGAGTCATTCATAGCATGAATTCTGTTTTTTTGCCCGAAAAGACAGATTATGGGTAAGAGAAAATGGATTTTCGGGGGTTTGTTGATAGTTGCGGCTTTGTTTGCGGCAATTGCCTGTTCGAACACCTACCTGGGCAGATACGTGCGTTGGAATCTTCCTGATGTATATGACCTGACTAAGTTCCCGTCCGTCCCGATTCACCACACAGCGGAGCCGAGGCAATTTGATCAAACCCCGCGGCCCGGGTTGACTGATCTGATTGTAAATCATGAGAATGCAGCTGCTTCTTTGAGAGACCTGCTGAGTCAATCTAGAACACGGGCATTTATTGTGTTGCGCAACGATACCGTTATTTCGGAAAATTATCCACTAGGCGATACCCGGGCCACACTCTTCAAGTCGTACTCGATCACAAAGTCGGTATTGTCCTTACTGATTGGGGTCGCTATTGGTGAGGGAAAAATACACAGTGTTAATGACCCCGTTGGAAATTATATCAAGGGGTTGTCTTCCGCCACGGGGCAATTGACCATTAAAGAGTGTTTGCAGCAAACTACACGCATTCGATACAACGAGAGTTATTGGCCGTGGGGTGATGAACCCCGCTGGTATTACGCTACTGATGCACGCGCGCTAACCAGGCGCGTGACAATTGATGAGAAACGTCTCGCTTCATATGAGAATGTAGAATACAACGTTTTACTTCTGGGGATGGTACTCGAAAACGCAACAGGTACGACCATCAGCCACTATCTTGAAGAGAAAATTTGGACTCGGGCTGGCATGGAACAGAACGCAAGTTTTTCCATTGACAGCGAAATGAACCGATTTGAAAAAGTAGGCGATGGGTTCAACGCCAGCGCTATGGATATGCTGCGTCTGGGTAAACTTTTACTCGACAGCGGGGTCTATTCTAATCAGCAAATTATTCCATCTGACTGGATATCGGAGTCAACCTCCTTCGAGAATAGTATTCCGTCCAAGTGGAACAATACCAACTATAACTACTTATGGTGGGTTCTAAAAAATGGTGACTACTATGCCAACGGCCATTTTGGTCAATACATTTATGTAAGTCCGCGTAGCAAAACAGTGATTGTGCGCTTGGGGGAAGAAAGTGCGGGCATTTGTTGGTGGTGTGTCTGGCCGCAGGTAGTCGAAGGAATGTAGTTGGTTCTCCTGCTTCAATTTTCGTCATCAACCACAACTACATGCACCTTTGTACGCAGCGCAGCCACCTAAAGCAATAGTACATTGAGTCTGGCGGGTTTCGTGGGATTGTTAAGGCTTGGTTTAGTTATTTTTCATTTTTCGCATTGTTGCCCCGGCAGCCTCACGGACTGTCGTAAGCCGCAAGGCACAAAAAAGTTGGTAAGGTTACTGAAAAAACTGGAGAAGGACCGCCCGTGCGGGGTTGACTTCCCCATCAAGGGATTCCTAGTTAACAAATCCAATCGTTCATGTAGTGCTCTGGCGTTCACTTGTAGGCACCCTTATCCGGGAGTTTTTCATTTTTCGTATCCATTTTTCGTCAGCATGGTTTGGAGCAACGCGGATAACACTAGCTATCAATTGTCACCCGCTGGCGCGGGCCGCAGGCCCGCGCCAGCAACACCCCACCCTTACGCGTTCACCTCCACCCGCGGGGGTATCAGCTTGTACACCACGGGCGTTACCACCCGCGATAGCAACGTGGAACTGATCAACCCACCAATCAACACAATCGCCAACGGAGAAATGAGCGGATTGGATGACCACGCTATCGGCAGCAAACCGCCTATCGCTGTCATGGACGTCAGGATGATCGGCAAAAAGCGCACCTCGCCCGCTTCGCGGATGGCTTCCTCCAATGGCTTGCCCTGCTGGCGCAGCTGGTTGGTAAAGTCCACGAGCAAGATGGTATTCTTCACTTCAATGCCTGCCAGGGCGATCAGCCCGATGATGGCCACGAATGACAGCGAGTTACCCGTGAAAAGCAGGGCCAACACCGCACCCACGATGCCCAGTGGAATGACCGACAGCACGATCAGCGTACTTTTGAACGTGCGGAACTCCAGAATGAGCACGGCAATAAACAAAAAGATGGTGACGATGATGACGCTTTCAAACCCGCCAAACGACTCCTGGCGGCTTTCCACCTCGCCTCCCATGCCATAGCTGTAGCCCGCGGGCAGCGCCATCGCATCCATCTTCTTCATCACATCGGCCACCACGTTGCTTACCAGGGCGCCCTTCTCCACATAGGCAGTTACGGCCACCATGCGTATCTTGTCAAAGTGGTTGATGTTGAGCGGAGATGACTCCAACCGGAGGTTGGCCACCTGGGTGAGCGGAATAGCGCGCCCCTGCTGGTTGTTTACATACAGATTTTGCAATGCTTCTAATGTGGGTGCCCCTTCGTGACCCTTTGTGAGCACAATACCCACGTCATCGCCTTTGTCGTTGGAGTATTTCCCCAACTGCAGGCCCGCCACCGCCAACCGCACGGTGCGGTCAACGGTGACGGTGGGCACTCCCAGCATCTGCGCTTTGTCTTTATTGATATCTACTTTGATGTCCGACTTCAAGTGCAACACAGGGTTGGTGATGTAGATGGTGCCCTCGGTTTGTTCCAGCAGCGTTTCTACGCGGCCGGCCAGTGCGCGCAGGGTATCCAGATTATCGCCAAACAAGCGCACTTCCACGGGCGCATTGATGGGTGGACCTTGCTCAAAATTTTTAACTTCTACCTTGGCGCCCGGGTAGGGCGTCCACTGTTGGCGTAGCGCGTCAATAATCGTTAGCTTACGTTGATCTGAAGTGGTTTCTTTCAACTGGACGAAAATCTGGGTAAAGTCGGTGCGCTCGTTTTCCGGGATAATATTATAGTAGATGCGCGGGTTGCCCTTGCCCACGTTGGTGGCAAAGTATTCCACTTCGCTGCGCGCGGCCAGGTCTTTTTCCACCTGCCGGGTAATGCTGTCGGTATAATGCAAGCTCGATTGCAACGGGGTGGTGATCTCCACCAGGAATTGCGGCTTTTCGCTGGGCGGAAAAAGGCTGAAGCCGATCACAGGGAAAAGTTGCAACGACCCGACAAAGATCAAAGCGGCCACACCTACTGTCCACCACGGCTTGGCCAGGGCTTTGTCCAGCAACAGCGAGTAGCTGCCATGAATGACTTTTTTCAACGCCCGCATGAAGATATTGCCCTCGGGATGACCGTGATTTTCTTTGAGCAGGCGGCTCGACAACAACGGGATAATGGTGAGCGATACCACCATCGAAGCCAGCACGCACGTGATCACCCCCATGGGCAGGCTACGGATAAATTCGCCTGCGCCCTCGGGCAAAAACACCAAGGGCAAAAAGGCGATGATCAGGGTGGCGGTACACCCTACTACTGCCAGTCCGATCTGTTGCGTAGCCTTGAGGGTGGCTTCCAACCGGCTGTGGCCGTTCGCAATCCACCGCTCGATGTTCTCGACCACCACAATGCTGTCATCGACCAACAGGCCCAGGGCCACCACCAACCCTACAATGCTCAATTGATTCAGCGTGTAGCCCAACGCATTCATCAGCACGATGCCGATGGCCAGTGACAGCGGAATGGAAATCATGACGATAAGGGCGGCCCGCTGGCCCAGGGGCAACAGCGTGATGGCCACCAGCAAAATGGCGATGAGAAAGTCGAGGCCCAACCCGCTAAGGCGCTTATTCACATTGGCGGCCTGGTCAAAGTGGTGTACCAAATCAATATTGGCCGGCAGTTGTTGTTTGAATTGTTCGATGACAGGCAGGTATTTCTTTTGTGTCTGCGTAATGTTTTCGCCCGACTTCTGGGCGGCCGTAACAAACACACTTCGAAATCCATTCAGGCGGGTGATGTGCGTATCTTCTTCATACGTAAGGTAAACCTCGGCCACATCGCGCAACAGCACATTTTTATTATTAGCGGAATAAATGATCGTGTTTTTGATTTCTTCCACATTGGTGTAATTGCCGCTGGTTTTAATATTGAATGATTTGGTGCCGGCATCCACGTTGCCCCCGGGGATGTTGGCCAGTTCGCTTTGCAGACTGCCCACGATGGCTTCCAGCGGGATGCGCTGTTGTGCAAGCTTTTCCAGTTTCAAGTCGATCCGGGCGATTTGGTCAGGCAGGCCGTGAACCTCCACTTTTTTCAGCGGCTTGATTTGCTCCAGTTTGTCTTGCAAGTCCTCGGCCTGTTTCTTCAACTCATCGCGCGAAGCATTTTCCGATAAGAGCGCAATCTGGATCACGTTCACATCGGAGGGAGTTACCTTGCGCACTTCCAGGCTGGCGATGTTTTGGGGCAACTCCGCCCGCAGCGCATTCACCTCGCGGATCAGCTCCGCGTATTTCTCGTCTACATCG
This sequence comes from uncultured Ohtaekwangia sp., assembly GCA_964524935.1. Classification (GTDB taxonomy): domain Bacteria; phylum Bacteroidota; class Bacteroidia; order Cytophagales; family Cyclobacteriaceae; genus ELB16-189. The sequence goes on along the minus strand of CAZGFJ010000002.1, from coordinate 177,355 downwards.
CTTTCGTATTTGTATTCCACAAACACTACGGCCACGCCATCGCTGATGCTCGTTTTGATTCGTTTAAGGTCTTCCAGTTCCGAGATCTCGCGCTCCAGCGGTTCTACGACCAATTCCTCCATGTCTTGCGGGCTGGTGCCGGGGTACACAATCACGATCGGAAACTGCGGGGCGTTGAGTTCGGGATCTTCCGAACGCGGCATATTGAGGATGGTGGTGGTGCCCAGCGCAATGATCATCAGAAAGATGACCAGCGTGAACTGGTAATTTTTGACTGCGTAGTCAGAGATTTTCATGGCAACGGAAAGTTAAAGTTGGATGCGGATGGAGGCCCCCTGACGCAGGTACGCGCTGCCGCTCACAATCAACTGCTGATTGTTTTGCAGACCTCCGGTAACGATTACGCGATCTTTTTCAATGGAACCAATGGTGACGGGTATACGCTGGGCGGTTTGGCCATCGGTGCTCACAAACACATACCCGGATTGGGCATCTCCATCCAATAGCGCAGCATAGGGTATGCGCCACACGCGTTGTGATACCGTAGTTTGAATGATTGCTTTGCCGAATAGTCCACTGGCCAGGCCGTTGCCATTGGCTACCGTCATTTCAATGGCAAAGGTGCCGTTGGTCATGTCGGTGCCGGCCGATTTGCGTGTCACCTTTCCTTGCAGCGGCCGCCCCGGTCGTGCATCGGTGGTGATGGTCGCCTCATCGCCCAGCGATATCATCGCCCACTCGCGGTCGCTGACGCCCGCCTTCAGCAGCCACGGGCCGCGGCCCGCTCCGTTGGTCTGAAATACCGTTGTGCCAGGAGATATAACTTGCCCTTCGTTGGCCAGTTTTCGCAGCACATAGCCGTTGCTTACGGCCCGTATTTCCGAGTACGATCGGTTAAAATTGGCGGCCTCCCATTGGCGCTGGGCCACGTCCAAGCCGGTTTTGGCGTTTTGGAATTGCTCCAGTGTTGCCACGCTGTCGCGGTAGAGATTTTCTACGCGCGCAAAGTCGCGCTGCGTTTTTTCAAGGGCCAGCCGCGCCTGCGCCAGTTGCGCATCGATTTCGGTCAAGTCCAGCGAAGCCAGCAGTTGCCCCTGCCGAACGGCATCGCCTTCCTTCACCCACATTTTGCGGATGATGCCCCCCGTTTTGAACGACAGGTTGGTTTCATCATCGGTGCTGAAAATACCGGCCGTCACCACGTGCGTGCGCCAAGGCTCATCTTGGAGGTTCATCACCCGCACGGGGATGGTCTCCGTGGCGCGGGGAACGTCTGTTGTTTTGTCTTCGGTGTTGCCGCACGCTTGCACCAGCAAGACAAGGGCAATCAGGAAAAGAGCGGATTGTTTCATAAGACGAATGTTATCGGTTAGTGTAGGGGGAGTGCTGCCGTTTCGCGTTCCAGGGTAGCCAGCGCAGTGAGTACGTTAAATTGGTTGACCGTCACCTGCAGTTGGGCTGCTGTCAGTTGGTTGCGGGCGTCTATGGCTTCGATGAATGTGTTTACGCCTTCTTTGTATCCTTTTTCGATGAGCCGCTGATAGCTTTGGGCGGCTTCCAGTTGCTTTTGGGCCGATTGATAGTTCTGATAGGAAGCGATCAGCGCATTTTTGGCCATCCGGGCGGCCATGTTTACCTGCTGAGTTACCTGATCATAGGTAAGTTCTGTATTTCGCACATCCAGTTTGGCCTGCGCGATTTTGTGGCGGTTGGTGAACCCGGCAAAGAGGGGCATCTCCAACTGAAGGCCAAGGAGATAATAGTTGGCCTGGCGGTTGTACTGTAAATTTTCGGCCTGGGCACCCACGTCAATAAAGCCACTGAGCCGTGGCGACCAGAACGATCGGGTGAGGTTAAGTACCTGCGTGTTGAGTTCAGTGGCAGTTTTAACCTGATACAACTCTTCGCGCGATTGACCGCTGGTCGGTTCTTGCAACGCTTGGGTAGCCCGGGCAATCTGTTCCTCAGCCGCATAGTCGCTGTTGATTTCGCTGACCGCTTCGCGGTTGAGCAGAAAGTTGAAATACAAGCGGGCGTTGTCCACCTGTCGCTCAGCCTGAATCAAGTTGGCCTGGATGTTTTCGATTTCGCTCTGCGAGCGGAGCACGTAGGCGGGCAGCCCTTTGCCGTTGGCCAGCAACGATTCGTTGACGCGTCTGCCTTCTTGGGCGCGCGCCAACGCACTTTGATAGATGGAGACCCCTTCGCGTGCTGTCAGGTAGTTGAAGTAGGCCGTCTTGATGTTTTTGATCAGCTCCCGTTTGTAAATGGCCACCTCGTATTCCTGCAGCAGGGTCTGCTGGCTTTTGATTTTGCGGTTGTAGATCAAGTCCGTGTTGAACAACGGCATGGATGTGCGGGCGCGCACATCGTAAAACTCGCGCGGAAAAAAGTTGGTATTTACGTTTTCGACTTGCGGAAAATTGGATGTTCCCGTCAGCGCGTTGAGCGTAGAGTACACCGGGTTGAGCAAATCGCCCACGGGAAACGCGATGGAGCGTCCGCCATCGCCCGTGGTGAAGTTGCCCAGCAACGAGACAGACGGCAGGAACATGCCGTTGGCCACGTTCAACGCCAGCAGCGATTTCTCCAAGCCGATGCTTTTTTGCTGGAGTACGAGGTTGTTGCGCAGCCCCTCGGCCACGTAGTCGTCCAGAGGTATTTGTGCGCCTGCCCGGCCCCCGAACGAAAAAACGAGCAGCAGGATTACGGGTGTTCTCATTATAAACGGTGTTAAGTATTGGGTCAAATTTTTTTATGATTTCAGGCGTTCTAGCATCACCACAAAGGTTTCGTACGCACTGGTCATCAGGGCATCGAGGTCATGGCCGCTTTCGCGCGCCACGGTCACATGGCCCAGGTGGCCGCTCGTACGCAGGGTACAAAGGCCGTGCATGGTACTCCAGATCACGAACGAGACCCGCTCAGTGTCCATCCCCTGAAAATAGCCAAGATCCTGGCATTCGCGCACGGTGGTCATCAGGATGTCAAAGGCGCGGTCACCTTCGTTCCAGCCTTGTTCCACACAGCTCTCCACGTGCAGCAGCGGTTCTTTCATCACAAACAGAAGCTCGTAAACATCTTGATTTTCAAGCGCAAAGCGCGTATAGGCACGCCCCATGGCCTTCAGCCGCTCAAACGGATCGCTCACGGTAGCCAGCACTTGAAAGTGGCTTACGAGCATCTTGAACCCTTCTTGGTGCAGCGCGTGGATGATCTCGTTCTTGTCTTTATAGTAGAGATAAATGGTGGCAGGCGAGTACTCGATTTTCTCGGCAATGTTGCGGATGGAGGTAGCCTCCAACCCCTGCGTGGTAAAGAGTTCTTTGGCTGCCGAAAGGATGTCTTTCTTCAGTTCTTCTTTGTGCCGCTCTTTTCGTTCGCTTACGCCCATACCGTGAGCAAACTAACGAAGGAATTATGAACACTGTTTAGTAAACAATCGATTTTTTGATTCACCCACCGGCAACCGATTGATTTTCAGGGCAAATGTTTTTTCCGGTACATAGTGCGTGTAGGGTGCGGTGCTCGTCATCCGTTTATCTTTGGCGGCATGGATCGTCCGCTTCGCAAAATCATCCATATCGACATGGACGCCTTTTATGCGTCTGTGGAGCAGCGCGACAATCCGGCTTACCGGGGCAAGCCCATTGCCGTGGGCGGTTCGCCACAGGGGCGGGGTGGGGTAGTCGCCACCGCCAGCTATGAGGCTCGCAAATTCGGGGTCCGCTCGGCCATGTCCAGCAAGGTGGCCGCCCGTCTCTGCAAACAATTGATCTTTGTGTACCCGCGGTTTGAAGTGTATAAGCAGGTGTCGCAGCATATACGTGCGATCTTTTACCGCTATACGGATTTGGTGGAACCCCTTTCGCTCGATGAGGCCTACCTCGATGTTACGACCGACAAACAACAGATCGGTTCGGCCATCGAAATTGCCAGGCAAATCAAACGCGCCATTCAGGATGAGTTGCAGCTAACCGCCTCGGCCGGGGTGTCGGTCAATAAGTTTGCTGCCAAAGTTGCTTCCGATATGCACAAGCCCAATGGACTCACCTTTATTGGTCCCTCACGGCTGGAGGCTTTTATGGAGTATCTGCCGGTCGAAAAATTTTTTGGTGTGGGAAAAGTGACAGCCGAAAAGATGAAACGCCTGGGGTTGCACACCGGGGCCGACTTAAAAAAATGGAGCGAGGAACAACTGGTGAGTTCGTTTGGGAAAATGGGCCATTTCTTTTATAAGATTGTGCGCGGGCAGGACGACCGCGAAGTGCGCACCACACGCGAAGCCAAATCCGTGGGGGCTGAAGATACCTTTCCGTTTGACCTGACCACGCGCGAGCAAATGCATGAAGAGCTAGAGAAGATTGCACAGATTGTGCAGGGCCGCCTGGCGCGCCATCAGTTGAAGGGGCGCACGGTGACGCTGAAAATCAAATATCACGATTTTAAGCAGATTACCAGAAGTCAATCATTTACCGAGGGTACGCGCGATCTGGAACAAATTGAAAACACTGCCAAAAAACTGTTGGACGATTCCTTTGTGCCCGGCCAGCAGGTACGCCTGTTGGGCATCTCACTGCACAACTTTGGCGAGCCCCAGCCGATCCGGTTGGTGCCGCAAGAGAAAGGCGACTTTCAGCTCAAATTGTTTTAGGATGGTACCCTCGCGAAGACGGTTCAGCGAATCACCTTGTTCAGCTCCTCCCACAGGTCATCCAAAAAAGTGAACGGCACCAATACATTGTCTGGCAAGTCGCCCATGCGAATGACCACTAACTTTTCGCTGGGCACTACGCAGATCATTTGCCCGTTTTTTCCCAGCGCAGCAAACATATCGGATGGTGCCGTGGGGCTGATGGACGTGGTGAAGACAATTTGCGAACCCGGTATCATCGATTTGGGTTTCCCATTGAGCCATGTGAGGTAACCGTAAGAAGGGTTGATGGTTTGGGAGGAGGTAATCATTTCCGCGACATACGCTTCGGGAATGATGGGCGTGTTTTGCCATTGGCCGTTGGCCAGCAAGAGCAATCCAAAGCGCGCCATGCTGCGGGCGTTGCTGTAGAAAATATTGTTGTCTCCGGTTGGAACGTACGCACCCACCGCGCCAATCGGCTCCATGATCTTTTCATTGGCATAGGTATTCAGTGTTTTTCCGGTGCCTTGCTCGATCACGCCATCCAACAGTGTATACGGGGCGTTGTGATAGGCCCAGCGCGTACCGGGCTCAGCCTGAAAGACCAGACACGCAGGATCAGTGCAATCGGGGTTCGTGACATTGTCCTTTAGTCCCGAGGTCATGCTGAGTTGGTGCCGCACGGTAATTCTGTTTTCTTGTGTGGGCGTGAGACTTGTCCAGCCCGTGCCCAGGTAGTCGGAAGTCTTAGTGTCTAAGTTGATGTTGCCCTCAGCTACCGCGATACCGACCATCGCGGATGTTAAGGTTTTGCCGGCCGAGGCCCAGTACCAGGTGCTGGTGGCATCAAAGTTTTGGGTTTGAAAAGGGGGCAGTCGCTTACCGCGATAGATCTCCAGCGCGATGCGTCCGTCTTTCAATACGAGGAGCGCACGCGTTTCACTTGTTTCAACAAATTGTTCTAAGGCAGGAATAGCATCGGTATTCCATCCCAGCGATGCGGGCGAGCGGGTTTCCCACGTGCCCGTGACGGGTGGAAAATACAACGCGGGAGCGGGTTCGGGATCATCGCTACCACAATGGCTGAAAACAAGAGCCGATGCACCAACGACCAATAGACGCGTCAGAAAGTTTGGGAATCGCATAGATCGTAAAAATAGGAATTATCACTTCCGATTCTGAGCAAAAGCGAAGAATCCCCTCAATAGTAGAACTGCCCGTCTGCGAGAAATACCCGATAGGCGAAGAATCCCCTCCATTTTTATTCTGTAATCCGTTTTGAATGTCGACTTTTGAATGGTTAATCCCGATCCTTGCATGTCCGCCTTTCGGGCCTAACGTACATCGTCATGGAGAGTCATTTGTACCAACTCATCCGCTTCATCAACACCACGGCCAGTCCAATTTTTCTCACGGGCAAAGCCGGAACGGGCAAAACTACTTTTTTGAAAAATATCGCCCACTACACGCACAAACACTTTATTGTCGTGGCCCCCACAGGTATTGCTGCGCTCAATGCCGGGGGTGTTACGATCCACTCACAGTTTTTGCTGCCGCCCATGACGTTTGTACCCGAACGCAGCGCGCCCGTTGCCGAACACGGGCGGATGGTCGATCAACAAACGCTGGCGCGCAAACACCCGCTGAACAGCGCCCGCAAGCAGGTGCTGCGGGCCATCGACTTGTTGGTCATCGATGAGGTGAGCATGTTGAGGGCTGACCTGCTGGATGCTGTTGATTACCGCCTTAGGGCGGCCCGAGGCAATTATCGCGAGCCGTTTGGCGGGGTACAAGTGCTGTTTATTGGCGACCTGTACCAGTTGCCCCCAATCATCGCCCGCGAGGAGGAGTCGCTCCTGCGTCCGTACTACAAAACGGGTTGGTTTTACGAGGCACTGGCGTTGCGCAATAATCCTCCGGTCTACTACGAGCTGACAAAAATCTACCGCCAGCAAGATGCTGACTTCATCACCTTGCTCAACCACCTGCGCAACAATACCGTTACCGAACAAGATATCGAGCGGCTCAACCGGCAGTACCAACCTGCCATCCACACCGATCACCTGCCGGGCGTCATCACCCTCACCACCCACAACTACAAGGCTGACGAAATCAATCAGCGCGAACTGCGAAAGCTGTCTTCGCCTTCGCATTTTTTTGACGCTCGTATCGAAGGCGAGTTTCCCGAAAGCATGTATCCCGTGCAGGCGCGCATCGAACTGAAGGAAGGCGCACAGATCATGTTTACCCGCAACGATACAGACGAGGCCAAAGCCTATGTCAACGGCCAGTTGGCTACCGTTCGCAAAATAGGCTCCGGAGAAATCGAAGTGGAGATGGCCGGATCGGCAGCGCCCTACATCCTTACGCGCGAGCGGTGGGAAAACAAAAAATACGTCAACCATCCCGGCTCGCAGGTACTCGAAGAAGAGGTGATTGGCACCTTTGAACAGTACCCGATTAAGCTAGCCTGGGCCATCACGGTACACAAAAGTCAAGGTCTCACCTTTGATCGTGCCCTGTTGGATGTGGACCGCGCCTTTGCCCCCGGCCAGGTGTATGTGGCGCTCTCGCGCCTGCGCACGTTGGAAGGGTTGATCCTGCGTACGCGCATTTCTGCCTCCGCCATCAGCACCGATGCCCACGTGGCAGCGTTCGCCCTCGAACATCACCAACCCGAGCGTTTGCCTGCCGTGATGAAGGAGAAGCAACAGCAGTTTATTCAGCAACTGGTCGACCGCACGTTTGACTTTTCCGCGTTGGAAAAGGAAATCAACTATGTGAAAAAAGATGAACCGGACTTTTTGGATGAGAGGCTGAAATCCGTGCTGGCCCAACTGGCCGAGCGCCTGGCGAGCGAACGTGGCAATACACAGAAATTTACACTCCAACTACACGAGCTGGCACGCACCGATACCGCCAGGCTGCTTGAGCGCTTAAGCCGCGGCCGCGAGTACTATCTCGCGTTTTTATGGGATGTGCTGATGTTGTTGCTAACTCACCTGGAAACCGTCAAACAACAAAAGCGCGTGAAGACCTACCTGAATCAATTGGTGGAGCTGGATCAGCAGCTGATGAAGAAGATGACGGAGGTCGATCGCCTGCGCGAAGTGGTGGCCGCCATTGTGGAAGACCGGGAAACCATCGATCTCAAAACCATGGATCAGGCACGTGCCGAAAAGCGGGAGGCTTTACTGGCTTCGCTGCGAAATACGCTGCCACCCGCTGCCGGGGTGAAAACAGCCACCAAAAGGAAACGTAAAAAAGGGGCGAAAGGCGATGACCGAAGTACTTATGACGTCACGCTGGACCTACTCAGGGCCAGCAAGACGATTGCCGAAATTGCCGCGGAACGATCGCTGACGATCGGCACCGTTGAAGGGCACCTGGCCAAGTTGATTGAAGCCGGCCGGTTAAATCTCGATGCGCTGGTAAGCGAAGAGGAACAAGCGGAAATCAGAGCAGCCATGCAAACACTGGGTGAAGGGTTTGGCAGCAAACAATTGTACGATGCCCTGGGCGGCAAGTATGGATATGGCAAACTACACGCCATGATGGCCGCGGTGCGCGCCTCGTCATAGGCATGCGCGGCCGTTACTTTTTGGCTGCCGCTTTTTTCTTTCCCACCTCCGACATGGCAAAACTGCGCGTCATGGTTTTGATGTTTTCGGCCCTGCGGAAACGCAACGCACTCCAATCCTCGTCAATGGCCACCTGGCGTACGCCCTCATAACCCGCCTTGCCAAGCAATGCCCAACCCGTGTCGCGGTTGAAGTCGCAGGTATATTTTTTGGATGTGCTTTTGGGATAGGCAAACCACAGCAAACCATCGGGGGCCATCACGGCCGTTGCCTGACGAATCAGACCATCCAGCTCTTTCTGGGTCGTGACAAAACCGAGGAAAAATTCGGCCGCTTGGGTGCCTGCCAAACTCGTTTTGACGGCTGCGAGCGCTTCCATCTCGCGCATTTCTTTGTTGAAACTCTCCGGGGCATTCACCACGTAGATCACCGACTGGTTTTTATAGTTCATCTTTTTGAACAGGGCATTCATGGTTTAAAGCTTTTGGGGGAGGAAAGGTAGTCAGAAAATCACATTTGTATTTTAGATACCGATCGGTATCTTTGTGCCATGCGCCAGCCCGAAGTCACCAAAGCCAAAATTCTCAAATTGTCCGGGCAGCTTTTCAATACACAAGGCTACAAAGCCACGTCCATTGGCGATATTACGAAGGCTACCCGGCTTACCAAGGGTGCCATTTACCGCCATTTCAAAAACAAAAACCACCTGGAGAAAGAAGCGTTGCGCTTTTTGTCGGATGCCATGTTTGGCCACATCCGCGAGTCCATCAAGTCGCAGCCCACCGCTCCGTTAAAATTGAAAATGGCCTTCCGCTATTTTGAAACGTACATCACGGACCCGCCCATACCCGGAGGGTGCCCGTTGCTCAACGTAGCCCCCGAAGTAGACGATGCCCACCCCCTGTTGCGCAAGCAAGCCATTGATGTGTTGGAACTCTTGCGCGGCTCGTTGCTGCAACTGATTGAGAACGGCATCCGCTATGGCCAACTGCGGCCCGACATCGATAAGCGCGCGTTTGCTTCGGTCTCTATTGCCTTGCTGGAGGGAGCCATCATGATGAGTAAGCTCAGCGGCAACAACAAAGACATCCGCATGGCGCTAAAACACCTGGAAAAAATGATAGACGACATAACCCTCTAAAAAAATTTATATACCAAGATACCGATTGGTATCTTAAATCAATGACTATGAAAACGTTTGTCGCCCGATTGATCGGCCAATGGTTAAACCTGTTGGCGTGGTTGACCCCCGCTCGCGCGGGGCGCACCGGCTTTAACTTGTTTTGCACCCCGTTTGGCGCACGGCCCCGCCCGCATCAACGGGCCTTCTTGGACTCCGCCCGCCATACAACACTTACGGTTGCGAACGAGGCAATTCAGGTGTACCGCTGGGGCACGGGGCCGCGAAAGGTGCTTTTCTTGCACGGCTGGCAAAGCCATAGTTTTCGCTGGCGAAATTATATACACGCCTTGCCGGGCGATGCGTTCACGTTGTATGCGTTGGATGCCCCCGCCCACGGATTGTCGGGCGGCCGGATGTTACACGTGCCCAAGTACGCGGTCGTCATCGAAGCTTTTTTACATCAGGTGGGCGAGGTGGACGCCATCGTAAGCCACTCGTTGGGCAGTTTTGCCTCGCTGTATGCCTTGCACCAAAACCCTGCGTTGCCCGTGCGCAAGTTGGTGATCACCGGCACGCCCGGTGAGGTGGAAGAGTTTATGCAGTATTACCGGCAAACGCTGGGGTTATCCAAACGGGCGCTTCAATGCATCTATCAGCATTTCATTCAGGTGGTTGATCATCACCCGCGATACTATTCGGCCGCGCGTTTTGCCGAGTCGCTCTGGTTGCCGGGCCTCATCATCCACGATGAGGGCGATCCGGATGCGCCCTACCGACACGCACAGGCCATCCAAAAAAACTGGCCCCACGCGCACTTGGTCACCACGCGCGGATTGGGCCACAATCTAAAATCCGGGGAGGTGATAGCGCGGGTTGCACATTTCATACAAGGAGATGCGCAGCACGCATCGATGAGCGGTCGCTAACGGATCGGTGGGTTTCCGTACCTTGTGCCAACGATGAGATTGTTTTGGATCGTTTGGTGTGGTGTGATAAACGGCCTGCCCGCCTTCGCGCAACTGCCAGCAGGACACACGCTGCTGATCACCTCGCTGCGCACGGGCGACACGGAAGTTTTTGCCGTGGACCCCGTTACCGGTGACAGTCGCAATATCACCCGCAGCCCCACTTCGGAAGATCGCTATCCGGCCTGGTCTCCCGATGGAAATAAAATCGTCTTTACCTCCAATCGCGCGGAAACGGATACCTATCAACTCTATCTGACGGACGAAACAAACGCAACCACCACACAGCTAACTCATTTGCCGAAAGGCTCCGTTGTTTATTGGCCCAGCTTTACCGCAGATGGGAAGTACATTTTTTTCAACGAAGGAACCACCAGTTCCGTCTATCGCGTGCGCCCCGATGGGACAGGGCTTGAATATATGGCCTCGGGACGCGATGCGAACATATCGCCCGATGGCAAACAATTGGTGTGCACGCAGCAGGGTACCCGCGGTTGGGGCGTGTGGACGATGACCATTTACGGGGAAAAACGAAAACAGATTATCCCGAACGAAAGTGAGGTGGGCGGTATCGCACCTGTGTGGTCGCCCGATGGAAAGCAAATTGCTTTTTCGGGACAGGTGGGGGAAGCAGCCGAGATATTTGTGTGTGACGCGGACGGCAGTCGCCTGCGTCAGCTTACGTCATTGGGACTCATCAGCAGTTCGCCCGCGTTTTCGCCCGATGGCAAGTTTATTTCGTTTCGCGTTACCACCGAAGCCTATTGGCGCGATGCCACCAAGCGCCACCAAGCCTACGAAAGCAAACAGGCCGATAAACGCCCTGTGTACATCATGGAAGCAGACGGATCAAATGCCCGGGTGGTCGAAAGCCTTCGCTACCAATGTGCCATAGACGGCAGCCGCGCAGAATGGCGACCTCGCTAACGAGACGCGTGCCTACTTGTCTGCCAGCCAAGTGCGAAACCATCGCGTGAGCAACGGCAACAACACAAATACCATCAGCGGCACCAGGATGCCCGTAAGGATGAGCGTGCGCAAAAGCATGGGTATCGTCACCAACCAATCGCCCAACAGCCAAAACAGGATATTGATGGAAGGGTAGATGGCCAACCAAATAAGGATGGCCATTTTGTATTTGGGAGGTTGCATGAGATTAATACCGGCTGTCTTTCATCTTGTCTTTCTCGCCTCCGTATAGCACATCTAAAACACCCGGCTCGTTCAGAAACTTTTGGGGAAACGGCAACTCAATGTGGGATACTTCGTTGAGCTCATTCACCACCTCGGGTGGCAATTCAAACGTCAGACAGCCCAGCACATCCTTCACCTGTTCTACTTTAGTGGCGCCTACAATGGGGACAACCGATTGATTTTTATGCTGACGTGTCCAGTTGATGGCCACCTGCGAAGGGGTAACGCCCAGCCGCACGCTTATCTCCACTACTTTTTGCGTGATGGCTACTGCGCGATCGCCCAGCCGCACGCTGGATTCGGGCAGGCGACCTTTGTCGCCTTTCAGATATTTGCCGGTGAGGGCTCCACCCGCCAGCGGGGCCCACGGGGTGACGGTCATGCCAAAGGCTTTGGCCATCGGCAGCAATTCCGCTTCCACCGTGCGCTGGATCAAGCTGTATTCAATTTGCAATCCCACAAACTGGTTCCACCCGCGCAACTCGGCCATGGTGTTGGCCTGGCTTACCACCCAGGCGGGCGTGTCGCTGATGCCGATGTAATGCACCATGCCACGGCTGATCAAGTCCTCCAGCCCTTTCAGGATTTCTTCGGTGGGCGTCCAACTGTCCCACGCATGCACCCACAGCACATCGATGTAGTCGGTATTCAGTCGCCATAAGCTTTCTTTGACACTGCGCATCAAATTTTTGCGGTGGTTGCCGGCAAAGTTCAGGTCACCGCTGCGGTCGCGGAGCGAATACTTCGTAGCCACCACAAAATGGTCGCGGTCTTTGGCGATAAAATCACCGACAAATTTTTCAGAGGTGCCTTCTGTATAGCGATTGGCGGTGTCCAAAAAATTGCCACCGGCTTCGGCATAGGCATCAAAGATTTGTTGGCTCAGGTGTTTGTCGGCACCCCATTTCCATTCGGTACCAAAGCCCATCGTGCCGAGGCTTAGCTCGGACACGCGCAGGCCGCTTTTTCCAAAGAGTTTGTAATTCATAATTAGTTTCGTCATGAGTAAGAACACGCCTGACATCCCTTCGGTTCCATGCCAGTGCTCCATCGGGAGCGAAAAAATAACCCAATCTGCGTGAAGACAAACGTTGAGACGAAGTTGTATGATTGTGCGGGTTTCGTTTTTTTTTGACCAGCGGCCCGAGTACGTTTTTATCTTTATCAACTTTCCATTTTAAAAATTCCTTTTTCATGACGATTCGATTATTTGCCTGCGTCATCGCTTGCACGATGGCCTGCGCACCTGCGGTGGCACAAAATCGCAAAAAGGAGCCGACTGCTTACCCGGCTTTTCAATATGGCATCAAACTCACCATACAACCCGCCCGCTGGAAGGCCAGTACACCGATTAAAATCAGGGTGGATGTTTCCAACGATCCATCGTTCGCGCATGAGTCTGAGTTGTTCCTCTGGGCCTGGAAAGAGTCCGGGACGGTTCCTTTTACCAACGGAAGCTGGGACGCCTCACATGAATCACAACGTCTGCAACCCGAGTCACCGGGGGTTTTCAGTTTCCAAATGACCCCCAGTCAATACTATGGAGAGGATCCCGGTAAGCTAACGAAGATCCAGTTCTTGATTAAAACAAAAACCGGGGATACTAAATCCGAAGACTTCGCCTTGTTTGTGGGCAAAACAGCGGAAGAGTCGGAAAAGCTGGCGAACCCCGTGCCCGCGTATGCTGCGCTGTTGCCCAGGCCGGTGTTGTGGTCGCAGACGAAGGGATGGTCTGATTTACAGGCTACGCCCCGGCCTTCGTTCAAAAAAATGGAAGCAACCATTGGCGGGGCAAAACTGAAAGTGGACCCTCGGCTGGAGCTGCTGTATACCCTCGGCCTGTTGAACGGTTATCCCTTTATCACGCCCAAATACATGGACTATAAAACCAAAATTCTGGCAACCTTCAGTAACCCCCATCTGGCGAATGAGGTGACATACCTTCGGAAAATTTTCTCCATAGGCAGCATTGATGGGCCGGTGTTTTTTATCCTCAATCTGGACGAGAATTTTGAGCCGCTGCCAAGCATGTCCAACGAAATGGCCCAGTTAATGGGTGGCCCCGACTCGGTGGTGGCCTATTCGCAGCGACTTCGAAGATTTTGCGTCAATGCCGGCTATGACCGTTTTTTTAATTCGCAAGAGCCTTTTTTTGACCTGATGCTGCGCCATGCACACTACGCTTTTGGCGACTTTCAAGGCATCGCGCAATTGGAGCGCTACTATGGCACGCGCCACGCCTCATATGCGATTGTGTTGAATACGCTTTTCCAGAACGGCAACTTTGGCGTTTCATCTACCGATGCGCAGGGTAACATGCACCTCAGTGCTGTCATTGAACCTTCCGATGTGGAGAATGGAGTTCCCGTGTTTCGCGATGCCATTCCTACCAACGATTTGATCTTCCATGAATTCAGCCATTCGTTTGTCAACCCGCTCGTTGACAAGATGGCGGAGCAAGTCGGCCGTTACAGCTATTTGTTCAAGCCCATCAGGAAAGAGATGGCTGAAAACGGGTATCAATTCTGGCATGTGACCGTCAAAGAGCAAATGGTGCGTGCAATCACCTGTCGGTTGGGTGCCCAACGGTATGGTCAAGAGATTGCCAGTCATTTTTTTGAAGATAGTGAGTTGGCTCGCGGCTTCCTGTACACGCGGGCACTCGTGGATAAACTGCGTTTCTACGAGGCGAATCGCACCCACTACCCCACGTTTGACGCGTTCTTTCCGGAACTGCTGCGCGTGTTGGAGGATATCACACCTGCTTATGTTACCGATCAGCAAATCCGGAGAGGGAAGTTACAAACAGCCCGTCAGTTTGCTGCTCCCTCGCGTATCTCTACGGCCGACTCGTTTACGGATGCCGTCTTTGTCGTATCGACTCATGAGCCAACTACGGCAGGGCAGCAGGCCGTGCACGATCAGGTAGCGCAAATAAATGGATCGGTGGGAGGTGCCATACCCATCATGACCGATGAGGAAGCCTTGGAGAGCGATTTGCAGGGGAAGAACATCCATGTGGTGGGTACGCTGCAAGGAAATAGGTTTGCTAAGAAATATTTTCCCGAACTGCCGATAACCCTAACCGACAAAGGCATCTTTACAGATCGACCTGTGTTGGGCATCCATTTGCAACTCATGGTGACCTGGGTCAGCCCGGTGGACCCCGGCAAAACCGTGTTTTACTACACCGCGCAGGCGGCCGAAGACATTAGGGACCTCCTGTATGTACCATACAAAGGAGGCCATTTCTGGATTGGCCAGAAAAGCAGCACCATAGACATAGGCGAATATCGAGATGCCTGGGGGCGTTGGCTTCCCGCCTCTCATTAAACGTCATAAAAAAACCGAACACGTCAATTTTTTTAATCACGTTAACATAAATTCATATGCGTTTTTATGTCCTGATTTTCATCGCGAGCCTCGCTTTCTCAGATGGTCACGCTCAATCTTTTGAGTTAAGAGGAAAGATAAAAAATGCGGACCGCGATGTCATCTATTTGATCCAGTCCAATGGAGCCGCCATGTACCTGGAAGATCAGCCCATCGAAGTGTTAGATTCGACCACGGTAGCAGGCAGTGTGTTTGTGTTCAAAGGGGTACTCCCGTACAAACAGGATGTGGCGCTTCGGGTCAAAAGTGGGCGCCAGTATTCGTTTGTTCTGGAGCCGGGCGTTACTTACGTAGAAACGGACGCCCACGCGATATGGACAACAAAAATTAGCGGCTCACCGGAGAATGACCTTCGGGCGGAATGGAGGGCAAGTTATGGGTGGGCCGTTGATTCCACGAACACCTATGCTGATCGCTACTACGAACGGCAATTGGCGGGGCAAGAGGGGCTCGCCAAACAGGATAGCCTCAAGTATGCTTTTTTCTGGAAGATTTCTGATTCGTTAAAACTGGCCCACATCGCTCGCTTAATTCGAACACGGCCCGATGCGTTTGTCGGTCTGAGTCTGTTAAATCTGTCTGTGCCGGCCTTTGACGCCCCCAACGCCCGAGCACTGCACGGAATTCTGCAAAAACATTTTGACAAACACCCTGTCTATCGCGAAATCGCCTTCAAGATCAATGCCATTGAAAACCGTGCCCAGATCGGTAAGGCATTGCCAACGCTGGTGATACCTGACCCCCACGGTAACCCCGTGCATCTTGGCGACATTAACGCGCGTGTTTTGATCATTGATTTTTGGGCCAGTTGGTGTCGCCCCTGCCGCGAAGAGAATCCCTTGTACAGACGAATTTACCAGGCGTTTCATGCGCGTGGCGTAGAAATTGTCAGCGTCAGCGCGGATGTCAAAAAAGCCAGTTGGCTCAAAGCCATTGAGGCCGATCAAATGCGCTGGCGACATGTATCGGACCTTCAGGGTTTTAAAGGAGAGGCGGTTCTGCGATTAGGTATTCAGTCGATTCCTTTCAATATCATCTTGGATGAACAAAAAAACGTTATTGCCACTGACTTGCGGGGCGAAGCGTTGTTTAATGCTGTCAAAGACCTGATCGAGAAACGATAGCGCATCGCGCAGGACGACCTTGGTCCGCCACCGCTGGACATTTAGAATCTTTCATGGTTGTTGTACCTTTCGGCATGACAACTATTGAACTCGTACGTGTAGACGATCGCTTCTGCATGCAGGCCCGCAACGAGATGGGTCACACCGTCACCATGGACGGTGCCGCGCCTGATGGCGGCCCCGGGCAGGGCATGCGCCCCATGCAGGTGCTGCTGGCAGCCATGGGCGGCTGTAGCGCCATTGACGTGGTGAGCATTCTGGAAAAACAGCGCGCAGATCTACAAGATATCAAAATCACGCTCAGCGGAGCGCGCGCAAAAGATCAGGTGCCCGCCTTGTACACCGCAGTGCATGCACACTTCCGCCTTTTCGGCAACCTTGAACTGGAAAAAGCCCAGAAGGCTGTGGCCCTGTCCATCGAAAAATATTGCTCGGTGGCCAAAACTCTTGAGCCCACTGCAAAAATTACATACAGTGTGGAGGTGGTTGCCTGATACGCCACGTTCTCCTTTGCCTGCCAACATGAAAAAAAAGAAACACATTGAAACCGAAGCGATTCGCGCGCAACACGAACGCACGCCCTTCCGCGAACATTCAGTGCCGTTGTACCTGACTTCCAGTTTTGTGTTTGACGATGCCGAACAGGCGCGCGCACTCTTTGCCGATGAAGTGGAAGGCAACATCTACACGCGGTACTCCAACCCCAACAATGCCGAGTTCATCCAAAAGCTCTGTTTGTTGGAAGGCGCAGAAGACGGCATCGCCACAGCCTCGGGCATGGCGGCTATGTATTGCAGCATGGCGGCTTTGTTAAAAGCGGGCGATCACGTGCTGGCCTCGCGTTCGGTGTTCGGTTCCACCCACCAGATTCTGAACACGCTGTTTCCGCGCTTCAACATTTCGCACACGTATGTGGACATAGCTGATCCTGGCTCCTGGGAAAGCCAGATTCAGCCCAACACCAAAATGATTTTTGTGGAAACGCCTTCCAACCCCTCGTTGGATATCATCGACCTGGCGTGGCTCGGGCGGCTGGCAAACAAACACCACTTGATCTTGAACGTGGACAATTGCTTTGCCACCCCCTATTTGCAAAACCCCATTTCATTTGGTGCACACATCGTCACCCACTCCGCCACCAAGTTTATGGATGGCCAGGGTCGTGTGATTGGTGGGGCCATTGTCGGGCAAAAAGAATTGATCAGGGACATCCGCTTTTTTGCGCGCCACACCGGCCCGGCTTTGTCGCCCTTCAATGCCTGGGTGCTGTCCAAAAGTTTGGAGACGCTGGCCGTGCGCATGGAGCGGCACTGTGCCAACGCCTGGGCGCTGGCGCAACACCTGGAAAAGCATGCCGGAGTGGCCTATGTAAAGTACCCTTTTCTCGCCTCCCATCCGCAACAGGCCATCGCCCGAAAGCAGATGCGCCTGGGTGGAGGGCTCGTGTCATTCGAGTTAAGAGGAGGCATCCATCAAGGACGTGGCTTTCTCAATGCCTTGAAAATGATTTCTCATTCGCCTAACCTGGGTGACACGCGCACCATTGCCATTCACCCGGCTTCCACCACGCACTCCAAACTGAGCGATGCCGAACGGGCTGCCGTGGGCATCACCCCGGGGCTCATCCGCATCTCTGCCGGGCTGGAGAACATCGAGGATATTCTGGGCGATGTGGAACAGGCGATTAATCAATCGTAACAACGCAGCAATGGAGATATTGGTGCACGTATCACCTTTTCCATCTTCGCTGCCGGCCGAAGCGCTGGACCTTGCCCGCCAGGTGTTTACCTCGATGGACGAAAAGAAATTTTCGGAGCGCGTGTCGCGGCCGGATGGTGTCATCGCCATGGCGACTGACCACGGCCGGGCGGTGGGCTTTAAGATAGGCTATCGCGAAAGCGACACCACGTTTTACAGTTGGCTGGGGGGTGTGCTGCCGGACTTTCGAGGGCAGGGTATTGCCCAGCGACTTATGCAAGCCCAACACGAATATTGCCGCCAGCAAGGGTATCGATTTGTCAAAACAAAAACCATGAACCGGTGGCGCGCCATGTTGATCCTAAATCTGAAAAATGGATTTGACGTGCACGAGACGTATCTTTCCGCGAGCGGAGAACGGAAGATTATATTGATCAAAACACTGTGAGGCCCGGAGACGGATGAGCGAGACACAAGCGCGTGACCTTTTCGAAAAGCATGTGCCCCCGCTGGCGGTTGATTATTGCTGTCAGTTGTGGGCCAACCACACGTTTCGGCTCACGCTGCGCAAAAGCCGCGTCACCAAAGTGGGTGATTTTACCTGCCGCCACGGGCAAACGCCCCACATCACCCTCAACCACGACCTTTCGCCCCTCTTGTTTTTGCTCACCTATGTGCACGAGGTAGCCCATCTGGTCGTACATCAGCGGCATGGGCATCGCGCGGAAGCGCACGGCACCGAGTGGAAGCAAACCTTTCAACACTTGCTGGCGCCTGTGCTCACCCCCGACATCTTTCCGCCTGCGTTGTACCGCCCACTGGTGCGGCACATGAAGAACCCGATGGCCAGCACGTTTTCGGATGCGGCCGTTACGCGCGAGCTGCGCAAGCTGGATGATAGAGGAAAGGTTGCCGTGTTGCTGTCCGACTTGCCCCCGGGCAGCGTGTTTGGCATCCGGGGCCGCTGGTTTCGAAAGGGCGAGTTGAAGCGCTCGCGTGTGCTGTGCTTAGAATTAAAAACAAAAAAACGTTATCTCGTGCCGGCCGATGCCCCGGTGGAAAGCGCGCAGTTGAGCTTCCTGGATAGTTAAGCGGGCATCACCTCGCCATCCTTTTCGTGCATTAGGGTGTACTTACTTGGAGTATATGTCTCTTCGGTGCCCGATGCGTCTGATGTCCACCACGCTTACCGAATCATCAATAACGTAAATCACACGATAGTCTCCCATGCGTATGCGCCAGATATTTTCGTGATGGCTTTTGAGTTTTTTACAGCCAGTCGGGCGGGGGTTGTCAGCCGTGCCTTGATTTTGGGAAAAATTTTCCGAACCGTTTCAGTGGGTAATCGCATAAGTTCTTTGCTTGCGATCTTACTCATCTGAAGTCGGTAGCTCATAACTTACCCGCTTTCTTCAATTTTTTTTCCAGCTGTGCGATAGAGATTTTTTTGTCGTCTTTTCGGGCTTCCGCCACCAGTACGTCCAAGAGTTCTTCTAGTTGCTCGTCTGTATAGGTGGCCACTTTGCCGAGGTCAATACGGGCATACCTTTTTTTGGTTGACTGGTCGATCAAAAAAGAAATTTCAGACATACAATAGTCATTTAGGTTACAATTTACCAAAACGGGACCTAACCACCCAACCGCCTTGCAATCAACCCCTCGACCACATCACAGAAATGCCGCGGATGAAAGGTACGCCAATTGTCTATTTGTAGTGTGCCACCCATGTTGATGTACTGATCCAACCGGTACTTGCGCATTTCGCTTTGCACAAACTCCGGGAAATTCACCGCTGCAATCCATCCTTCTTCCACTTCATCAAACCACTCTTCGTAGTAGCTGTCGTCCGAACCGTGGAAGTTGAAAATACTTTCGCCCAACAGAATAAACTTGTTCACCCCCTCGTGCATGATCATCTCCAGGATATCGCGTTTTAGTGTCATGATGTCGTTGTGAAGGGTGTCGTTCCATTCACCGATAAATTCCAAGACGGCATAGCCCCGCATATAATCAACAAAAAGTATTTTCAGGTACAGCGTTTCCGAGCCAAAGAAATCCCAGGCCGGATCGATGTAATAGCCATAAATGGTATCAGAATAGACCTCATAGTTGTATTCCTTGCCGTAGAAGGGAGATCGCTCGTCCAGCGCGGCATCGTAGTAGCGCAGCCAGTTGGCATACGGCTCAATCTGGTGCATGCGAGCGCTGACTTTCGATGGCCTTGCGCACGCTTCCGTGTTTTTTGAGCAACTCGCGCGCGTGGCCTTCGCCAATACCCAACTCGTCCATGATCATGCGTGTGCCGCGGCCCACCAGTTTTTGGTTGGTCATCTGCATGTCCACCATCTTATTGCCTTTTACGCGGCCCAGCCGAATCATTACCGAAGTGGAAATCATATTAAGCACCAGTTTTTGTGCGGTGCCGGCCTTCATGCGTGTGCTGCCCGTGACAAACTCGGGGCCCACCACCACCTCGATGGGGAAGTCCACCTTGGCGGCCAGCTCGCTGCCGTGGTTGCATACGATGCAGCCCGTGACGATGCCGTGCTGCCGCGCGATCTCCACCGCACCGATGACATAGGGTGTGCGGCCCGAGGCGGCTATGCCGATCAGCACATCCTGTGGCGTGATGTGATGGGTTTGCAGATCGTTCCACCCCTGGTGTAGATCGTCCTCGGCTTTTTCTACCGCTTTGCGGATGGCCGTGTCGCCCCCGGCTATCAGGCCGATCACCTTGCCGTGGGGCATGCCATAGGTGGGCGGTATTTCCGAGGCATCCAAAATGCCCAGGCGACCACTCGTGCCCGCGCCCACATAAAACAGACGCCCTCCGTGGCTCATTTTCTCCACGATCACTTGGGTGAGCAATTCAATCTGCGGGATGACCCTCTCTACGGCCAGCGGCACGGTTTGGTCCTCGCGGTTCATGTTGACCAGCAGCTCGCGAAGCGGCATTTGGTCCAGGTTGGCGTACGGGGAGGGCGATTCAGTGGTGCTCACGCGACAGGTCTTTCTGATGGTATAAAGTTAACCCCGCAATCGGAGCTTCCAGAATATTTTTTACGGTAATTCCTTTGTCGTTGGCCACCTGCCGCAAAATGTTGCTAAAATAGAAAGCCACCGAGCCAACAAAATGCACTTTGTGGGCCTGCCAGTGGGGGTATTTCATCACGTTGTTTTCGTAAAAATCCGCAAAGGCATGGTACACCAGGCGGTAGCAGTAGGGCTCGTCCAGATGTTGAAAGATGAATTTTGAAAAGCTCGCCAAAAAAGCGCCCGGCTTTTCCTGCTGATACACCTTCTCGAGCACCTCTTCGCGGGTGAAGGGAAAGCGCGCGCGAAACTGGCCCGCCAGCGTGGGCGGCATGTTTTCGCGGAAGTAGTCAAAGATCAGCCGCTTGCCCAGGTATACGCCCGAGCCTTCATCGGCCAATATCCAACCGAGGTTGGCTATGTTCTGCGCGATCGTTTCGCCATCAAAAAAACAGGAGTTGCTGCCCGTGCCCAGGATGCACGCAATGCCCGGCTCACGGCCGCACAAGGCGCGCCCCGCGGCCAGCAAATCCCAGCCCACTTCCATTTCGGCCGAAGGGAAAAATTGACGGAATGCGTCTTTGACGGACTGTTGATTTCGCTCAGAGGACACGCCTGTGCCGTAGTACACCACTTTCGTGACGGCCTCGGAGACCACCGGCACCAGTGTTTCGCGGATGATGCGTTCCAAGTGTTGGATGGGTTCGTAGTAGGGATTGAAGCCCGCACTGTGGGCCTGTACAATCTTGCCCGATAGGCTGAGCAATCGCCAATCTGTTTTGGAGCTTCCGCTGTCGGCAATGATGATCATGGGTGGTTGGCCGCCAAGAGGCCGATGACTTTGAACTTCAAAAATACACTTTCTGTGTGAGGGGCATCGGGTAATTCATGGGTGAGGTCCTGGCCGGCCCAATGTTCATAGTGTTTGCCGTTTTTCCAAAGGCGCGAGGCAGTGACATCATACACCTTGCCCCGGTAGGCCACCCACACCTCGGGTTTATCTTGTCCGTTGCGTAGCGAAAGCTGGGCTCGGGTAATGGTGGGCAGGTTGGTCACCGGGCCGAAAGGTGGTTGAAGTCCTTGATGAGTGTGTACAAAAATCGGATCGGGGGCATGTCGGTGGTGATACCCAGTTGTGTCTTTACTTTTTCGGTGACGGCCAGCATGGGTTTGGCGTTGCCATGGTCGCGGTTGACTTCCAGCGCGCGCTGGATGATTTCGATGTCCGACTCGGTGAGTTGGATCGCCTGCGCAAACACCGGCTGGTACGTGTCTTCAGCCGCCACAAACACTTCCTGGGCAGTGATTTCTTTTTGTTCCACCAGTTTGACTACCGTGGTGCCGGCCACCATGTCGCCCAGGCGTTGGCCTTTGCCGCCTGCGGCTACGAGTATGAGCGCAATGGCCCCCCCCAAAAAGCCAAAGTCGATGGGGGCGAAGATCCACCGCAAAATATAATCGCCCACGGTGGCAGGGGTGCCGTTCAGGCGGATGACGCGGATGTTCATGGCGGCTTTACCGGGGGTTTGGCCGTTCATGAAGATTTCAAACATAAGTGAATACACTAAGTAGGGGATGACGATCACCACCACCCACACCCAAATGATTTCCATTTCGAGGTTCGCGAACAGGACGATGAGCGCCACGACAAACAGCACCAGGATGAGGCGGTCGATGAGGTAGGCGAGGATGCGGTCGCCTACGCTGGCGAGGGGGTAGTGGATGAAGACGTTTTGGGTGGTGCGTATCTGGATGGTTTGCATGGGCCGGTAGTCGAAGGCGCCCTGTAGGCGGCAAACAAAAATAGGAGATTCTGGTCAATGCGTGAGCGGTGGTTGATGTGAGGGCCAAGGGTGGGTGTTGGGCGCACGACTGTGAAAAGGGTGGGGGAGAGCAGCCCCTGCATATTTTCCGGGCTACCAACCCCACACCTTAAAGCCATGAAGTATCTCGCCCCCATGGTTGTCATCAATTTCCTGATAGCCTGCGCCTCCGAAGAAACCGGTAAAATGGATGAGCCATGAACACCTGCGCATCGTGGATCATGGTAAAGCCCGCATTATTTTACTACCGTTGCTTCAAATTCAATCTTCAGGGTTTCAAACAGACTCTTTACCTCCACGAACGTGAGCGCTTGTTTGACTTCATGCCTGGAAATCCACGATTGAAAGATCTCGAAGTGTGGCCAGAATTCTTCCGTTGACGTGCAGTAGATCATCAGTCGTACGATGTTTTTCGGATCGTAGTTGGCTTCGGCAATGACCTGCTCCAGATTTTCCAGTGCTTGTATAACCTGCGTCTTCATGTCAGCCTTACTGGACGTTCCATCAGCTAATACGGCAGCCTGCCCCGAACAATACAGCGTGGCTGTTACGTTTTTTACCTCAACGGCTTGTACATAGCTTCTGCCATCTTGCCATTTCCAGGGATTAATAATCTGTTTTTCCATTTGCGTTGGTTATTTAAATTTCTGCAAATGTCACCCGCGCAAATACGTTTCTGACGTGACGAACATCACAATTTTCGAATAAGTTGATGGATTAGTGAGAGAGTCGGCTCAATGTCTCGCGCGATACACCCAGGTAGGAGGCAAGAAGAGTTTTAGGTATGCGCTGCACCAATGCCGGATACTGTTTGAGCAACTTATTGTAGCGCTCGGTCGCATCGAAGGTAAGAAATGAGAGTATTCGTTGTTGAGAGGCAATATGGCCTCGATTTGCTTTCTCCAGAAAAAAGTGCTCCATCTTGTGCATGGAGGAGCAAAGTGTTTGGTACCCCTCCAGTGTAAGACACAAAACGGTGGTGTCCTCCACACATTGAAGCGACATGGTTGCGGTGCTCTTGGTATAAAAGGCATGATAATCACTTTCCCACCAATCTTCCATGGCAAACGCGACTACGTGCTGTTTTCCCAAATCATCATCGTGAGTTAACATGAGCAAACCGGATACTACAAAGTAAACATGTAGGACATTTTCTCCTTGTTGGAATAGAAAGTCCTTCTTTTTGAACCTTTGTTGAGTGAAATGCGTGGACACAAACACGAGTTCGGCATTTGTTAGGGGGGCGATTTTCTCAATATGTGTTTTAAGTATTGCCTGCATATCAATTTGATATTGTACAGTGAGTAAATACAGGTGATTAGCGAGTGACTAAGCGGTGAGTGTCATAAAAGTAAATATACGGGGAAACATGTTTTTGTTCCCGCTTTGTGTCGGCAATGCTGACGCATCTTGTTTTTGAAACCATAGAGGCTCATAGAGACACAGCTTTTTGATCGATGAGCGAAATGTCTTGAATCATGGTGTCATCCAGACCACATTTTTTGGCGGGTCTTTTTAAGTTGACCTCGGCCCACTGTGTGGCCGCCCTTCAAAGACCCCAAGGTTTTTACCTGCGCCCTGCGTATTTTTCCACCCACTAATCCCAAACCTTGAAACGATGAAGTGTCTCGCTCCCCTGGCTGTCGTCAGCCTCTTGCTGGTAGGCTGCGCCTCCAAAAAGCCGGTAGACCGGATGAACGATGAGCAACTGCGCGCCTATGCTGACGAACTGGCGCATCGCTACATCATCACCGATGGCCACGTGGACCTGCCCTACCGCCTGAAGATGAAAAACTTTCGCATCGAGCGCGAATATATGGGCATCCCCATTGCCACCGCAGAAGGCGACTTCGACTATGAGCGCGCCAAAAAAGGTGGCCTCGATGCCCCGTTTATGTCCATTTATATTCCTTCGTCCTACCAGTTGCAGCCCGATAAAGGCAAAGGGCTGGCCGACTCCCTCATCAACATGGTGCGCGCCATCGCAGCGCAGATACCCGACAAGTTTGCCCTGGCCAACTCCCCGGCCGAAGTGGAGGCGAACTTCCGTGCTGGCAAAATATCGCTGCCCATGGGCATGGAGAATGGAGCCCCCATCGGTGATGACCTTGCCAACGTGACCTACTTCCACCAGCGTGGCGTCCGCTACATCACCCTCACGCACGGCAAAGACAACCAGATTTCCGATTCTTCCTACGACACGGCCCAGACGTGGCGTGGCTTGAGCCCTTTTGGCGAGCGGGTGGTAAAAGAAATGAACCGGGTGGGTATCATGGTGGATATCTCGCACGTGTCGGACAGCGCGTTTTACGATGTCATGCGGCTGACATCCGTGCCCGTCATTGCTTCGCATTCGTCATGCCGCGCCTTCACACCCGGGTTTCAGCGCAACATGGACGATGCCATGATCCGGGCCCTGGCCCAAAACGGAGGCGTCATCCAGATCAACTTTGGCTCCGCCTTTCTGGACTCAGCCGTGCGGGCCGGCAATGATGCCAACCGGAAAAAGCTGCAAGCCCTGCTGGCCGAAAAAAACCTGAAAGCCGCTGACTCCTCGGCCAAACCCCTCCTCGAGCAATTTCAGAAAGAGAATCCTTCGCTGTTTGCCGATGTGGAAACCGTGGCCAACCACATTGACCACGTGGTAAAGTTAGCCGGGATTGACCATGTGGGCATCGGCTCCGACTACGATGGGGTAGGCGATAGCCTGCCCACCGGGTTGAAAGACGTATCGCAATACCCCAATTTGATCTATGTGCTACTCAAGCGCGGCTATACCGAGGAAGACATTGAAAAAATCTGCTACAAAAACGTATGGCGGGTGTGGTCGGCCGTGGAACGTGCGGCAGGCGGCTCGTGAACAATGTAAATAAACCGCGTGTATAAAGTTGGAAGAACCGCCTTAGCACGCTATCTTCCGACTTCCTTTTGGGTGCATGAAAGAAGCAGCATTTGTCAAGCGCAACAAGGCGCGGTGGGAAGAGTTTGAGAAAGTGGTAAATCAACCGCAGGCCTCGCCCGACCGGCTGGCCGAGTTGTTCATCCAAGTCACGGACGATCTTTCATTTGCGCGCACGCAGTATCCCAAAAGCCGCACCACCCAGTACCTCAATTCGCTGGCCAGCAAAGTGCATGGCGAGATTTACAAAAACAAGAAAGAAGAAAAAAATCGGTTTGTGCACTTCTGGAAGATAGAAGTGCCAGCCGTGATGCATGCCAGTCAGCGACCGCTTTTCTACGCCTTCGTCATTTTTGTGATGGCGGCAGCCATCGGTGCCGTATCGGCCGCCTATGACGATACCTTTGTTCGGTTGATCCTGGGTGATCGGTATGTGAACATGACCCTGGAAAACATCAAGGCAGGCAACCCGACCAAGGTGTATTCTTCGGCCAGCGAGATGGATATGTTTGTGCAAATCACACTCAACAACATCATGGTTTCGTTTACGGTGTTTGTCTATGGAGTCATCGCCTCGGTGGGCACGGGGTACTACCTTTTTTCCAACGCGCTGATGGTCGGCTCTTTTATGACGTTTTTCTACAACGAAAACCAGTTAGGGCAGGCCTTGCCGGTAATCATGCTGCATGGCACCATCGAACTTTCGTCCATCGTGGTTGCGGCTGCGGCCGGTTTTGTCATGGGCAACAGCCTGTTGTTCCCGGGCACGTATTCGCGGCTGGAGTCGTTCAAAACCGGGGCCCTGAAGGGACTGAAGATCATCATGGGACTGGTGCCGTTTTTCGTGCTGGCGGGTTTTATCGAGTCCTTTATCACACGTTACGCATTTATGCCGGCTGTTCTGAAAATGCTGATCATTGGCGGCTCGGCTTTTTTGATGATCTATTACTTTGTTATTTACCCCTTTCAATTAAAACGTCATGGAAGAATTTAGACCCATTGAGTTTCAGCGCACCCGCGATTTCAGCCGCAAGCTGAACGCCACATTTGAATTTGTGCGCCAGAATTACAAGGCACTGGGCAAAGCCATTTTGATGATTGCCGGGCCTTCGGTGCTGGTGGGCAGCTTGCTGATCGGATCCTTCATGGGCGATTTTATGAGTTTAACGTTTGGTTTGCAAAGCAACGGAGGAAATCCCGAAGCTTTGGGCAGATATTTCCTATCACCGTCCTTTTGGTTGCAGATGTTGCTCATATTCGTATTGGGATTTGTCAGCTTAATCGTGACCATTGCCACCATTAATTGCTATTTGGTGTTGTACGGTGAAAAGAAGACTAATCAGATTGAGGTGAGCGAGGTATGGGACCGCGTGCGCAGCACATTTTGGAGTTATGTGGGTACTACGGTACTTTTTTTTATCGGCTTTATTATTGTCTATATCGTGTTGTTCATCCCTGTGGTTTTGCTGGGTGCCATTTCCCCTGTTTTGATATTCTTTGGGTTCTTAATTTTTATATGTGGGTTGATATATTTGGGCGTCAGTTCCTCCCTGACTTACTTTGCCCAATTGTACGAGCAGCGTAATTTTTTTGACGCCATTTCACGCTCTTTCCGATTAGTAAACAACGGAAAATGGTGGAGTACCTTTGGTTTATTGTTAGTTCTACTGTTGATAGTCTTCGTTACCTCTTACATTTTTCTAACACCATATTACATAATCTTCTACACATCCGCCCTACACTCAGTATCGTCTGATAACCAACTTGGGTTTTCGGATACCATGCGCATCACCACCATTGTGTGTTTTACTCTTTATTATTTGGCCCAATTGCTGTTGTACGCCCTGCCACATGTGGGCATTGCGTTTCAGTACTTTAACCTGGTGGAGTTGAAGGAAGCCAAGGGGCTGATGGGCGAGATCAATACCTTTGGGCAAGCCAAGCCCGATGAGGCTAGGCCCCAAGAACAATTTTAGTTGTACAGCCGTGATGCGGGCAGGTATCGGGTCAATTATGTTTTGTGTGTGGGCGGCCGTGTGGGCGCAGGCACAGGAACCGGTGGAGTCCACCGTGGCCGTGTTGGACAGCATGAGCCAAGTGCAGGAGGCCACGCCCGATTTTGCCGGACCCAACGACACGCTGCGCGTGGCCCCGCGTCCGTTTGCGCAAGCCGACATCGACCGCTTGAAAAATGACCCTGACCTAAATTATGCTCAGCCGCCTACCGTAGCCGAATCGTTGTGGGACCGGTTTTTGCGCTGGCTAAATGAGATTCTCCGTTCACTTTTTGAAAAAACCACCACCACGGATGTAGGCCGGTTCCTGATGTACCTTCTGGCATTGGCCGTTTTGGTGTTCCTCATCCTCAAATTTCTGCGCGTAAATGCGTATCGCGTGCTATACTCCGGTGCCGACCGTGGAGTAGGCTACGAAGTTTTTCATGAAGATATCCACACCATGGATTTCGAGCGACTCATTCAAGAGGCTGCCGAACGGAAGGAATACCGACTGGCCACACGCCTGGTGTTTTTATATGCCCTCAAAATGTTGTCTGACAAGCACCTGATTGATGTGAAGCCCGGCAAGACCAATCATGACTACGTGGATGAACTGAACAGCGGTGACGTTAAAACCGGACTGAATGAGCTGAGCTTCTATTTCGACTATGCGTGGTATGGCAATTTTGCCATCAGCGACACGCAGTTTCAGCGGATCAAAGACACCTTTGCGCAGTGGCGCCAGCGGCTATGAAGGATTGGAAGTACCTTACTTACATCGCCATCCTGGTGGGCCTGTTGGCCTTACTGATGCTTTCCAAAAGCAAGCAGTATGACTGGACCGTCACCTTTTCGCCCGAAGACAAAAACCCCTATGGCGGATATGCGCTCAACGAGTTGCTACCCACCGCGCTGGGCGGGCATCGTGTGGTTCATTCCTTCCAAACATTGTATGAGTCAAAAGACAGTTTGGGCGGCCGGTCGCTCGTTATTCTTTGTCGCACGTTTGCGCCCGACCGGCCCGACACCGAGGTGCTGCTGCGGCACGTGCAGGACGGAGCCACCGTCTTTATTTCAGCCGATTTTTTCTATGGCGCCTTCGCGGATACACTCGGCATTTACACGGGCGATTCTTTTTTTCAGGGCGAAGCCCGGCTGTTTGGCAAAGACACCACGCGGTTGCACGTGGTGGCAGCCGGCCACGACAGCATTCAAACATACGCCCTGAAGCGCGGCAACGCCTTTCGCTATTTTCAGCGCGTGGATTCCGTACCGGCCCTCGTATTGGCCAAAAACGATCTGTATCAACCGGTCTCGATTCGGGTGCCGTGGGGCAAAGGCACGCTCGTGCTCAACTGCACACCCATGCTGTTCACCAACATACACTTGCTGGAAGGCGAAAACCATCGGTTTGCCGCCCATCTTTTTTCCTATCTGCCCGCGCGCGAAGCATGGTGGAGCGAATATTATCATCTCGGCCGCATGGAAATCGCCACACCCCTGCGTTTTATTTTGCAGACCGAACCGCTCCGGTGGGCGTACTACCTTACCATCGGTGCGTTGCTTTTGTTCATTGTGTTTGAGGCCAAACGCAAACAGCGCGTCATTCCCATTCTCCGACCCCTGGCCAACACCACGTTGGAATTTATCGCTACCATCAGTATGCTGTATTACCAGCGGGCCGATCATAAAAACATCGCAGAAAAAAAAGTTCAGTTTTTCATGGACCACGTACGCACGCACTGGAGCATCACTGTTTCGCCCAATCACCCCGATTTTAAAACGGCCTTGATGCGCAAGTCGGGCATGGACGAGGCCACGGTACAAGCGCTGCTCAGCACCCTTCAATCATATGCTGCCAAAGCGCAGCTTTCGGGCGAGGAGTTGATGCATCTCTGTACCTCGATTGATCGTTTTTACCTTACGAATAAATAAACATGGAAGACCACGTATTTCAAACCCGCGTTGACCTCAGCGCCTTTAACCAGCAAGTCCGGGCAATTAGAGACGAGATCGGCAAAGTGATTGTGGGGCAGGAAGCCATGATCGATTTGCTCATTACAGCCATCCTGTCGGATGGCCACGTCCTCATTGAGGGGGTTCCCGGGGTAGCAAAGACGCTCACCGCCAAAATACTGGCGCGCATCATCGATACCGAGTTTTCGCGCATCCAGTTTACTCCCGATCTGATGCCCTCGGATGTGTTGGGCACTTCGGTGTACAACCTGAAAACAACCGAGTTTGAGTTTAAGGCAGGGCCAATTTTTTCGAATGTGGTTTTGATTGATGAAATCAACCGCGCACCGGCCAAGACTCAAGCCGCCCTCTTTGAGGTGATGGAAGAACGGCAGGTAACGGTGGATGGTCAGACACGCAAAATGAAGAGTCCCTATTTGGTATTGGCTACGCAAAACCCCATTGAACAGGAGGGAACCTACCGCCTGCCCGAAGCGCAGCTGGATCGTTTTCTGTTCAAGATTGTGGTGAGCTACCCCACGCACGAGCAGGAGGTGGATATTCTGGCCCGGCACCATGCCCGCAAAGGCGCGCTGCCCGTAGACGAAATACGCCCCCTTTTGACGAGCGATCAAATCAATGCTGTCAGGGCCGTGGCCAAGACCATCCACATCGAAGCCAACCTGGTGCGCTACATTGCCCAGATCGTGCAGGAAACGCGCAATAACTCCATGCTGTTTTTGGGCGCTTCGCCCCGGGCCTCGATCTCCATCCTTACCAGCGCCAAGGCGCTTGCCATGATCAGCGGCCGCGATTTTGTGAGCCCCGAAGACATCAAAACCGTAGCCTTGCCTGTGCTGAGGCACCGCATCATCCTCAGTCCTGAAAAGGAGATGGAGGGAGTGAATGCCGATGAAGTAGTTGGCCAAATTATTAACAAGATTGAAGTGCCCCGTTAGCGGTGAAATATCTTCGTTCCTTATATCTCGGCAATCGCCTTTTCCTGATCATCGGTATCCTGGTCGTGGGTTTCGTGGTTACGTTTATCGTAGGGGGCGGTTACCTGATACCTCAGGTCGGCACGTTTGCGTTGGTGGCTGCCATCGTAACAGATGTGCTGCTGCTGTTTCGGGTAACGCGCGGGCTGCGGGGCGAGCGGCTAGTAGCCGACAAGCTCTCCAACGGTGATGACAACGATGTTTCTATTTATCTGGAAAACCTCTATTTGTTTGATGTGTGGTTGCGTGTGTTTGATGAAATCCCGCATCAATTTCAGCGCAGAGATTTGGAATTTAATCTGACCATGGCCCCGGGCTCACAAAAGGTCATCAAGTATCAACTGCGCCCCGTAAAGCGCGGGGAGTATTCGTTTGGCGCGGTGAATGTGCTCGCCTACTCGCCATTAAAGTTGGTGGCGCGCAGGGTTCGTTTTTCGGCCGACAAATTGGTACCGGTATATCCTTCGTATATCCAAATGCGCAAGTATGAGCTGCTGGCCATCCATCAGCGCCTGACCACGATGGGGATCAAAAAGATCAGACGCATTGGGCAAAACCAGGAATTTGAGTTGATTAAAGAATACGTAGCAGGTGATGACTATCGAACGGTAAACTGGAAGGCCACCGCCCGTAAATCGCGGCTGATGGTCAACCAGTACCAGGACGAGCGCTCGCAGCAAGTGTACTCATTGATTGACAAAGGCCGCGTGATGCAAATGCCTTTTGCCGGCATGAGTTTACTCGATTATGCCATCAACGCCACGCTGGTAATCTCGAATATTGCTATCAAAAAGTCCGACCGGGCGGGGCTGATCACCTTCCAGGACCGCCTGGGCAACGTATTGCCTGCGGCCAGGCGAAACAATCAAATGGCCATGATTCAGGAAGTGTTGTACAACCAGAAGACAGCCTTTTTGGAGACGGATTTTTCAGTTTTGTATGGAGCGGTTTGTAAATTGATTTCGCAGCGAAGTCTGTTGCTGCTCTTCACCAACTTTGAGAGCGTGCATGGGTTGTACCGTCAGTTGCCGTACCTGATCAACCTGAACAAGTCGCATTTGCTCGTGGTGATTTTTTTCGAGAATACGGAACTCAAGCAGGTGATAGAGGAACCTGCGAGCGGATTGAAGGACGTATACCTCAAAGCGGTAGCTGAGCGGTTAAGCCTGGAGAAGAAATTGATCGTACAGGAATTGCGCAAACACGGTATTCAAGCCGTGTTGACACCTCCCGAAAAGCTGACGGTAAACACGATCAACAAATACCTTGAGCTAAAGGCGCGGAATTTGATTTGACAAAAAGCGCTTCTGCGGTCGCTTTTGAGTTGGCTTTTGTTAAAACAGCCATGTTATGTGTGAAACACACAAACGCTTATCTTTGAAGACAACTTTGGGAAAAATGAGAAAGTTATTGATATGCCTCGTAGGAGGGTTATTGAGCCTGACCGGGGCACACGCCCAACGGATGATGGGCATTGTGCCGCAAAAGCCTATCGTGTGCTATGCCGATCCTGTAAACCGCAATACGTTCATCAGTCCGCCCGAGCAATTTCTGCGCAAACGACTTTCCGAAGCCAAGACGAAAACGGCCACCATTGAGGTGGAGTATGTGGGCTTTGATGCGCCCTCGCGCGCTGCCTTTCAATATGCGGTGGATATCTGGGAAAGCCTTATTGAGTCACCCGTGCCGATTCGCATCCGTGCTTTTTGGCAGCCCCTGGAGGGAGGCACGTTGGGTTCGGCTATTTGGGCAAATGCCTTTGCCAATTTCGACAACGCCCAAAAATTGAATACCTTTTACCCCGTTGCGCTGGCTGAAAAGATGGCCGGTAAACAACTAAACCACCCAGACTCGGTAGATATTTTTGCCAATTTCAACAGCAATGCCTCGTGGTATTTTCTAACATCCGGCACGCCTCCGGCCGGCACTCATGATCTTGTATCAGTAGTACTCCACGAAATCGGGCACGGCCTCGGATTTGTCGATGCGTACAATGTATCCAACGGTCAGGGGTCGGTGGGTATCGGAGGCTCGGGTGTCCCATTTGTGTTTGATTTGGCTGTTGAAAATGGCTCCGGCCAAAATCTTTTTACCGGTTTCACCTCGCCTTCGGCCGCGTTGGGCACACAGCTCACCAGCAACAATCTGTTTTTTAATTCTCCGATCGCCTCGTCAAGACCGAAGTTGTTTGCGCCTGGTACCTTTAGCGGAGGTAGCAGCATCGCGCACCTGGACGAGAGTCTTTATCCGGCCGGTAATCCAAATTCGTTGATGAGTCCGCAAATCGGCTTCCAAGAGGTCATGCACAACCCTGGCCCGTTGGTGTTAGATATGTTCAGTGATATGGGCTGGGTGTTGCCCCGCCAGGTGCACACCCCAAGAAATACCGAAAGCACCTCTAACCTGAATTTGGTGGTAAAAATTGAGGCCGATGCCAACAATGGATACGCCTACCAGCCTGCTTCTGTCAGGCTTACCTATGCCAGAAAATCCAATCCCGCAGATGTGGTAGTGGTAGGTACGCCCACGTCCAACCCCAATGAGTTTTCTTTTTCCGTTCCTAACACAGGCACAGCCGATACGCTCTTTTATTTTTTGTCGGTGACGGACAATGAGACGCCCAACCGCACCTTTACATTGCCGGGCAAAACTGTGCGCCCGCCCGTGCAACAAGGGCGCTTTATTGCGGGCATCGGACCTGATACCAAAGCCCCTGTTATCACCCATATTCCAAAATTGTTTATCCTGGCCTCCGCCACGTCCATGGAGGTTTCGGCCATCATTGAAGACAACATCGGCATTCAGCAGGCGATTATCGAATATGCCATCAATGGCGTGACACAGCCGGCCGTGGCCATGACAGCGGATGCTGGCACGGTAGAAAATGAAGACGGCTTTGAGGCGTTGGTTCGGGCAACCTATCAGGCATCGTTGCCTTTTGCCCCTGGCACGCTAAGCGATGGAGACGTGGTCACCTATCGCATTCGGGCCACCGACAACGCAGCCGCGGGCAACATCGGATTCGCGCCAGCCACCGCTACATACCAGGTGAATGTGGTGGCCCTGTCACCTACGCAGAACTCGTACACTAACAATTTCAACGCAACCACCAACGATTTTTTTGGTGATTCCGAGTTTAGCATCGTCACCCCGGCCGGGTTTGTGGACGGAGCCATCCATACGACACATCCCTACCCCAATGGCACGGGCCCGGGCAACGAAAGTAACTTTGTGTATCAATTGCGGGTGCCCATCCGCCTGAAAGCGAGCGATGCTACGTTGAAGTTTGATGAAATCGTACTGGTGGAGCCGGGCGATGCAGGCTCTGTTTTCGGCAGTGCTGAATTTTTTGACTACGTGGTCGTTGAAGGATCAAAGGATGGGGGCGCTACGTGGCGGGTGCTGGCCGATGGGTACGACTCACGGGCACAAACAGCCTGGCTTACGCGCTACAACAGCAGCAACGATGGGGCCAATCCGCCTAATTCTACCGCTACGGGTATTCCGAGTTTGTATTTTCCCCGTACCATCGATATGCTGGCCAACAGAAATTTTGCAGCCGGAGACGAAATCGTGATCCGCTTCCGCCTGTTTGTTGATCAGTTGGTGCATGGTTGGGGATGGGCGATCGATAACTTGAGAATTCAAATCGATGAAACCCCCCCGCGCCTTTTGCACACGCATTTAGACTTTTTGCCAGCCACTGCCACAGGGGTAACCATCCCCTTTCGGGCGGAAGACCCGAGCGGCCTGGCGTCCGTTCAGGTAGATTACACAGTGAACAACGGCAATGTGACAACCTCCTCGTTTCCTGCAAGCGCGGGAGGGGACTACTCGCTGCAGTTGGATCTGGTGGGTGTTTCGGCCGGGGATGTGCTGAAATATCGGATCAAGGCCAGCGACAACGCGGGCAACCAAGCGGCTATTCCGGCCTCTGACTTTTTGTCGCTTCCCTTGATTGCGTTGGGTAGCCCTGTCTCGCAATACCTCAGTGATTTTAACACGGCCAATACAGATTTTGTGGGCAACTTCTTTTCCATTGCGCAGCCTTCAGGCTTCTCCAACGGGGCTATCCACAGCGTACATCCGTATCCGGTGGGTTTCAGCACCGCGCCCAACAATGCATCTGACTTCACGTACATGCTCACAAAGCCAATAACCGTCAGTGCCTCCAATCCGAACATTTTGTTTGATGAAGTGGCAATTGTGGAGTTCAACAATACAGCCAATACCCCCAAAGATTTTGTCGTTGTGGAGGCTTCCAAAAACAACGGTAGCACATGGCAGGAGTTACTGCCGCGCTATGCCGCCAACGCCAACGCGGCCTGGCGCAGTGCCACCACCGGAAATTCCTCTCTGTATCGTTCCCGACTGATCAACATCACACAAAACAATAATTTTGCCGCGGGCGACAATATCCTGATTCGGTTCCGACTGAACTCCGACAATGCCACGAATGCCTGGGGTTGGGCAATAGATAACCTGAGCATTCAGGGACCGGTCACCAGCATCCACGAAGAACCTCTGGAGATATCTTACTCACCCAATCCGGTAGTGGATGGTGTATTGAACATTGACCTGCCGGCCAATTTTGGTGCAGCGCAAATTCGATTTGTTAACATCCAGGGCCAGCATGTTGCTGAAGCCACTGTTCAGATTGATTCAACCAGCCAATCCATCCAACAGGATGTACGTCAGTGGGCAACCGGTCTGTACGTGATGCAAGTAAGTGTTGGCGACCAGCTCATCACCAAAAAAATTGTGGTCAG
Source organism: uncultured Ohtaekwangia sp. (assembly GCA_964524935.1). GTDB lineage: Bacteria > Bacteroidota > Bacteroidia > Cytophagales > Cyclobacteriaceae > ELB16-189. The sequence goes on along the minus strand of CAZGFJ010000002.1, from coordinate 142,166 downwards.
AAACTAAGGTCCGAATATGAACCGCGAAGAC
>CAZGFJ010000002.1:0-142035 GCA_964524935.1 uncultured Ohtaekwangia sp. | reverse complement strand
GCAGAGTCGCAGCGGGTTAAAAGGATTATAATGTTTTACATTTACTCAGCGTCTTTGCGCCTCTGCGGTGAAAATTGACTGATGCTGTCCCGCGCTTTTGAGGTAAGAAACCGCGGAGACGCAGAGTCGCAGCGGGTTAAAAGGATTATAATGTTTTACATTTACTCAGCGTCTTAGCGCCTCTGCGGTGAAAAACGGCTTGTTTGCGCTTTTGCAGTACGAAACCGCGGAGACGCAGAGTCGCAGAGGTTTAGATGGTCATTACGTTTTGCATTCACTTAGCGTCTTAGCGCCTCTGCGGTGAAAAACGGCTTGTTTGCGCTTTTGCAGTACGAAACCGCGGAGACGCAGAGTCGCAGAGGTTTAGATGGTCATTACGTTTTGCATTCACTTAGCGTCTTAGCGCCTCTGCGGTGAAAAACGGCTTGTTTGCGCTTTTGCAGTACGAAACCGCGGAGACGCAGAGTCGCGGAGGTTTAGAGGATTATTACGTTTTGCATTCACTTAGCGTCTTCGCGCCTCTGCGGTGAGAAACAACTGAGTCTGTTTGCGCCTCTGCAGTAAGAAACCGCGGAGCCGCAGAGATTTAAAGGGTCATTACGTTTTGCCTTTGCTTTGCGTCTTAGCGCCTCTGCGGTTAGTCACCTCCTGAACTACACCTTAGCGAAGTAACTCCCGTGAAATGACCATCTTTTGTATTTCGGTGGTGCCTTCGTAGATCTGCGTGATTTTCGCATCGCGCATGAGGCGCTCCACATGAAACTCTTTTACGTAACCATAGCCACCGTGGATCTGTACAGCTTCAGTAGTTACTTCCTGGGCGATTTGCGAAGCATATAGCTTGGCCATGGCGGCTGCTTTTACAAAGTCTTTTTTCTGATCTTTTAACCAGGCCGCCTGCCAAACCAGAAAGCGTGCCGCCTCAATTTTGGTGGCCATCTCGGCTAGTTTGAACTGAATGGCCTGATGCTGCGAAATAGGCTTGCCAAAGGCTTTTCGCTCTTTGCTGTATTTAAGGGCCAATTCATAGGCACCCGCGGCAATACCCAGCGCTTGCGCTGCAATGCCGATGCGACCTCCATTTAGTGTGGTCATGGCAAACGAAAAGCCAAAGCCATCCTCGCCAATGCGGTTGGCCTTAGGAACTTTCACATCAGTAAACATCAACGAGTGTGTATCCGATCCGCGGATTCCCATTTTATCCTCTTTCTTCCCAACCACAAATCCCGGCATGCCTCTTTCCACAATCAAAGCGTTGATGCCTTTGTGTTTTTTACTGGCATCCGTTTGCGCAATGACGATGTAGATACTGGCGCTGCTTCCGTTGGTGATCCAGTTTTTGGTGCCATTCAGCAAATAGTAATCGCCTCTGTCTTCGGCCGTTGTCTGCTGGCTGGTGGCATCTGATCCGGCTTCGGGCTCCGAGAGGCAAAAAGCACCGATCTTTTCGCCCGTGGCGAGCTTGGTTAGGAAACGTTGTTTTTGATCTTCATTACCATACTTCTCAATGCCCCACGCCACCAGCGAGTTGTTGACCGACATGCATACAGAGGCCGAGGCATCAATTTTCGAAATTTCCTCCATGGCCAGCACATAGCTGATGGTATCCATACCGCCCCCATTGTATCGCGGGTCGGTCATCATCCCCATGAACCCCAATTCGCCCATTTTTTTGATTTGCTCAGTCGGAAATTTCTGAAAGGTGTCTCGCTCAATCACTCCGGGCAGCAGCTCGGTGTGGGCGAAGTCGCGCGCGGCCTGTTGTACGCTCAATTGTTCTTCTGTCAGTTGAAAATCCATGGTGACTTTTTAGGTAAACGCCTGTAAAACTCAGTTGTTTGGTGGTTAAAAAAAAGCAAAGCCTGAACAAAATGTCCAGGCTTTGCCTTTGGCTGGAACCTCAATCGTTAGTCGCGGTCCGACCCGAGAAACATCATGATGTAATAAATCAGTGTGGTGACGGCACCGATGGCGGCTACGACATAGGTCATGGCTGCCCACTTGAGAGCGTCCTGGGCCATGTCGTATTCTTTAGGATTTACAATATTGCGTGTTTTTACCCATGCGAGGGCGCGCTTGCTGGCATCAAATTCAACAGGCAACGTGACTAGCGCAAACAAGGCAAACACCCCATAACAGGCAATGATGATTAACAACGCTGTTTTCCAGGGTAAAAAACTGCCGGCAAAAAAACTACCAAACATCATGGCCATCATCATGAAGTTCAGGACTTGGCCACTGACGTTTTGAATGGGCACCATGGCCGAGCGGAATTGCAACATGCCGTAGGCAGTGGCATGCTGCACGGCATGGCCACATTCGTGCGCAGCAACAGCGGTGGCGGCTGCATTTCTTCCGTGGTAGACGGCCTCGCTCAGGTTTACCGTGCGGTCGGCCGGGTTATAGTGGTCGGTCAGCTGGCCTTGCACACAGATCACTTGCACATCGCGGATGCCGCTGTCGGCCAACATCAGCCGGGCTACTTCAGCCCCTGTGAGATCGCGGGCGAGTTGAATTTGCGAATACTCTTTGAATTTGCTTTTCAGACGCGAGCTGACAATCATGCCCACGATCATGAAAAACACACCGATGATTAATGCTCCAAATCCCATAGTCTATTTGCTTGTTTAGTCTTGTCTAATCTTCTCCACGATCCGGGTGGTGGAATACCCAGGCACAAAATCAATGGTTTTCACCTGCCCTCCGGCCGTTTTAACAACATCCGCGCCAACGATGTTCTCTGCCAAATAGTCACTCCCCTTAACCAACGTGTTGGGCATCAATTCGCTGATCAAATGTAAGGGGGTATCGTCATCGAACAAAACCACCAAATCGACAAATGCCAGTGCCGCCAACACCCGCGCCCTCGAAACCTGATCCTGGATAGGACGCTGCGGCCCCTTAAAGCGGCTCACCGAGTCGTCCGTGTTGAGGCCCAAAACCAGCTTGTCGCCCAGGTGGCGGGCTTTTTCCAAATAGTCTACATGCCCCAGGTGCAGCAGATCAAAACATCCATTGGTAAACACCACATTCTGGCCCTCGGTCTGCCACTGTTTGACCAGCGCTTTCGCTTCGGGCCACGTTTTTATTTTCTGTTCTGTTTTTTCCATCGGATGAGGGCATAGCTAAAGACCAAAGATAGAACACCCGCCACAATCATGATAAACGTTTGCCACGCGTGAAACACAAACACAAAGGCGATGGCATCGGCCTCCGGCAGGGCATATAAAGCCACCAATCCCAACGGCACCAGCGTGTGGTACGAGCCCGCCCCGCCCGGCAGCGGAGCCGCCATGGCGATGGAGCCGATCGCGAACAGCGTTAGAACCGCCCCCGGACCCAGGGCGCTCGTTTCCGGAAATGCGAGCACGATAAAGTAAGACATCAGGAAATACAATCCCCAAATGACCAGCGAATAGGATGTAAAAAGCCACTTGTTATCCAACCGCGCCACGGACAGCAGCCCCGCCCGGAAACCAGTCATGATTTTTTTGACGCGCTCCCGCTGCCGCGCCCACCGATACGCGATCCAGGCCAAAAGCGCCCCGGCTGCGCCCACCGCCAACAACGCCCAGGGCGTGCTGGCGCCACGTTGCCACGGCAGCGACTGAATGAAAAGCACCAGTTTATCCCATTCCACCAAAAAGGCAATGGCCAGCAACAAAAGCAAACATAGCACGTCCACCACGCGCTCTACCACCACGGTGCCAAAACTGGTTTCGACCGGTGTTTTTTCCATGTGGTATAAGTTGACACACCGCGAGAACTCCCCCCCGCGAGGAATGGCCAGGTTGACCAGGTACCCTACCATAAGCGACAGAAAGCTGGAGGCGAGTGAAACCGAATGGCCCGTGGGGCGCAGCAGCATACGCCACCGTTCGGCCCGCAGCACGTGACTCCCCATGGCGATGACTGCCATCCACACCAGAAAGCGCTTGTCCGACTTCCCCCAGGTGGCCCACAAAAACGCAGCTTTGTCTTGCCCTTCGCCCACCGTGAGCGCGCGCAGCGAAAGCCACAACAGCCCGGCCGTCAGCGCTACCATGGCCAGGTACTTACCCGCGCTCTTCAGTTTCTCGTTCACGGCAATCGGTTGTCGGGATCAGGAAACACGATCCACGGTTTGAACGACTGGGCCTCTTCAAAATCCAGCGAAGCGTAGGAAATGATAATGACCAAATCGCCCACCTGGGCTTTTCGTGCTGCGGGCCCGTTAAGGCATACAGTGCCACTGTCGGCCTCCCCGCGAATCACGTAGGTCTCCAGCCGCTCGCCATTGCTGATGTTTACGACTTGTACTTTTTCACCTTCGATCAGGTTAGCCGCTTTCATCAACGTTTCATCAATGGTGATGCTGCCTACATAGTGCAGTTCGGCCTGCGTGATTTTGGCGCGGTGTATTTTGGATTTCAGGACTTCGATTCTCATTCGATGATCAGGTTATCAATCAACCGCACGGTGCCGGCATATCCGGCTATCAATAACACCCCCGGTTGTGCGTCCGTAACGTTTTCCGTCAGTTGAAAGTTTGGGCGGGTGGCGAAGGCCAGGTATTCCATGCGAAAGCCGCTGGACGCGAGTTTCTTTTCGGCCTGTTTGCGGATTTCCTTCCAGGGGATATGCGCTTTGAGGGCGGCCCGCGCCTCTTGAAGCACGTGAAAAAAGAGCGGGGCTTTGGAGCGTTCTTCGGCCGTCAGCCGCAGGTTGCGCGAGGACATCGCCAAGCCATCGGGCTCGCGCAGCGTGGGCACAGGCACAATCTCCACCGGGATACAAAGTTCGTTCACCAGTTTTTGAATGACCATGAGTTGCTGAAAGTCCTTCTGCCCAAAGTAGGCACGCGTGGGTTGCACAATGTTGAAAAGTTTGGTCACTACCAATCCCACGCCACTAAAATGTCCCGGCCGAAAAGCGCCTTCCAAAATCCGGGTAAGGTCACCAAAGTCCATCGTTATCGAAGATGGTACGGGGTACATTTCCGTTACCGGAGGGCAAAACAACACCTCGCAGCCGGCCGCCTCCAGCATGGCGGTATCGGCATCGGGCATGCGCGGATATTTTTCCAAATCGGCCGCGTTGTTGAACTGGGTCGGGTTGACAAAGATGCTGGCCACCGTCAGCGCGTTGTGTTGTTTGCTTTGCGCGATCAAGGCCAGGTGGCCGGCATGAAGAGCACCCATGGTGGGCACCAGGCCAATGGATCGGGAGGCCGAGCGCAGGGGGGCGAGAAAGGAGCGGAGCGCTGATATTTCGCTGAAAACCTGCAATTTGACCTTGTTTTAGGGGGTGCAAAGATAGGTCTTATCTGCTACGATTAGTTGAACGGGGGGTTAATTTTCCGTACTTTTGCCTTTCGTTTTTCTCGTTCCGAAACCAAATTCACGCGTATGTCGAAAATCCGGATTTTATATGTGGCCAGCGAAATCAACCCCTTCTTGCAAACAACGGAGGTGGCTGAGTTTGTTCGCAAATTACCCCAAGCCATGCAAGAGAAAGGCATGGAAATACGCATTTTGGTGCCTCGGTTTGGGATCATCAACGAACGGAAAAACAGGTTACATGAAGTGGTGCGCTTGTCGGGAATCAACATCTCAGTAGGCGATGAAGAAAAACCGCTTATCATCAAAGTGGCGTCTATCCCCAACGCCAAATTGCAAGTATATTTTATCGACAACGAAGACTACTTTCACCGCAAGTCCGTCTTTCATGATAAAGAAAACCGTTTTTATGAAGACAATGACGAGCGCGCCATCTTTTTCTGCAAGGGCGTGATCGAAACGGTGCGAAAACTGGGATGGGCTCCGGACATCGTCCATTGCAACGACTGGATCACCAGCTTCATACCCTTGTATCTGAAAACCACCTACAAGAACGATCCGCTGTTCAAGAATGCCAAAACCGTTTTCACCATCTATAACAACAGCTTCAGCCATAAATTTAAGGGCGACCTGATGGGCAAGGTGAAGATGATGGACATCGAAGACAATATGTTGGGCCACCTGAAAACGGCCGACTATGAAGGGTTTATAAAACTCGGGGCCCAGTTTTCCGATCTGGTTTCCGTGGCTGGGGACAATAAGAAACTGGAAGGTTTAGTTAAGAAGATTAAAGAGAAGAAAGTTGAAACCATTGAAAAAGACGACAACTACACCGAATCGTTCTATAACCTGTATACCGACCTGGTGGGCTAAGCTGGCCGTTGTTTTTGCCGCTGTTCTTTTTATTGTTTCCTGTATTGATGAATCCAAGCAGATAGGCTTTCGGGGGCCTGACCGGTTTGATGTTTCCTACATTGAAGTGCCCCTGACGGCCGATGTTTTTTTGGGTGATTCGCTATTGACCAACAACAGCCGCTTTTTGGTGGGCAGCTACTCCGACCCTCAACTGGGAAAAATGGAGGCGGTTACGTACACGCAGTTCTATTCCACCAATCCCGCTACGCTGCCTACGGGCGCTACGCTCGACCGTGTAGTGCTAAACCTGGCATTTGATTATTATTTCATGGGTAATAACGCCACCGAATCGATGACATTTTCGGTTTTTGAGTTGACAGACACCCTGAAGGCGGCACCGTACTGGAATTTTTCGAGCCGTCCGTTTTTGACGGACACCGCAGGCCGCGGAGGCTACTTCATTGAACCAAATCGTTTTTCCAACCCCGGGGCGCGCGATGTTGACACCGTAGAAGTACAGATGAGTAGTGACTTCTCAAACCGGTTGTTTGCTACCATGGTGGAAGGAGGAGACACGTTTCAGCGTTACACCAACTTCACGGGCAAGTTCAAAGGATTTGCCATAACAGGCTCTGGGGCCGACAAACTTGTTGGTATCAACCCGCAGTACAGCGCTGACACCACCAACCGCAACAAAACGCGCCTGCGTGTTTACTATTCATTTCCTGAAACGGTGGAGGGTGTGGTCAACATCCGCAGACGCGTGACAGACTTTACACTGTTCAACTCGGGCGGAGGCTTTGTTACCAACTTCATCTCCATTTCGGCTGACCGGGCAGGGTCAGTCGTCCAGGGCCAACCCGTATTTACCGCCTTTACACCCTCTGATCAACGATGCTATGTACAGGGCGGGGTGCCGGTCTACTCGCGGATCGACTTTTCAAGGTTTTATTCTTTCCTGGATACCATTCCCAACATCACGTTCAACTCGGTGGAGTTGGTGATTGATCCCATCGCACCCCAATCGCTGCCGTTGCCTACTGCGCTCGAGCTCCGTGTCATGGACGATGCTAAAAATGGGAGAACTGACTTCTTTGATGTGACGCGCAGAACCACCCTGCCTACGGTGTATGCCGGTCGGTTTACGTCCAGGCGGTTCAACCTGGCCGACAGCCTGCTCATCCCGGTGGGCGATGCCGGGGCCAGCATTACCCTGGCAAAAAGCAGCGATGATACGCGGTATAGCGGCTTTGTCACCGGCCTGGCCCAAACGTTGGCTTCGGCTGTCAAGCAAGGGCATGCTTTCCGCTACTTTGGACTGGCGCTGCAAAACCCCGTGGAGTCAAGTGCCGCGAGCCGCCTGGCCTTTGCCGGACAAAACGTAAAACTGAGAATTTTTTATACCCGACCGACCATCAACCGAAACCCCTAATTGAAGCTATGTGCGGTATTGTTGCGTACGTTGGCCAACGTCAGGCGCATGACGTCATCATCAAAGGACTAAAAAGGCTGGAGTATCGCGGCTATGACAGCACGGGCATAGCCCTGCTGAATGGAGGATTGAATGTTTACAAAAAGAAAGGAAAAGTTTCTGAGTTGGAGGCATATCTCAAAGACCTGTCCCTCAACAGCACCATCGGCATGGGCCATACCCGCTGGGCCACCCATGGCGAGCCGAACGATGAAAATGCTCATCCCCATTATTCCGCCACGAAGAAACTGGCCATCATCCACAATGGCATCATCGAAAACTACAATGCGCTGAAACAGGAACTGCTGCGCAAGGGGCATCGGTTTTTGAGCGAGACCGACACCGAAGTGTTTATTCACTTTATTGAAGACATCAAGGAGAATGAAAAATGCTCGTTGGACGAAGCGGTGCGCCTCGCGCTTACCAAAGTTGTGGGTGCGTATGCCATCGTGGTCATGTCGCTCGAAGACCCCAACTTACTGATTGCCGCCCGCAAGGGCAGCCCATTGGTAGTAGGCGTGGGCAAAGGAGAATTTTTTATGGCTTCGGATGCCACACCGATCATCGAGTACACTAATGAAGTGGTCTATTTGAATGATCAGGAAATCGCCATCATCAACAACGGCAAGCTGACGATCAAAAATACCGCCAACTTGCCGCTGACTCCTTACGTGCAGACCGTAGACTTAGAACTGGAGTCGATCGAGAAGGGTGGTTTTGAACATTTCATGCTCAAAGAAATTTTTGAGCAGGCGCGCTCCATCAAAGACTGCATGCGCGGCCGGTTGGACGCCACCTCTGGCCGGTTGGTACTAGGCGGACTACGCGAGTATATCAACAAGTTGGTCAATGCCGATCGTATCCTGATTGTTGCCTGTGGTACTAGTTGGCACGCGGGACTGGTGGCCGAGTACTTCTTTGAAGAATACTGCCGCATCCCGGTGGAAGTAGAGTATGCGTCAGAGTTTCGCTACCGCAATCCCGTGATACGCGAGGGGGATGTCGTCATTGCAATTTCTCAATCCGGTGAAACGGCCGATACGTTGGCGGCCATCGAATTGGCCAAGTCAAAAGGCGCCATCATTTTTGGCGTGTGCAACGTGGTGGGCTCCAGTATTCCACGCCTGACCCACGCGGGGGCCTACACGCACGCAGGGCCTGAAATCGGGGTGGCCAGCACCAAGGCCTTTACCGCGCAGCTTACGGTGCTCAACATGATCGCCCTCACCGTGGCGCAACGCAAAGGCACGATCACCGAGCACAAGTTTGTTGAGTTGCTTACGGAAATGGAGAACATCCCGGCCAAGGTAGAGGAAGTACTCAAGCTTAACGCCCAAATTCAAACCATTGCCGATATCTTCAAAGACGCTTCTAACTTTTTGTACCTGGGCCGTGGGTACAACTTCCCGGTAGCCCTGGAGGGTGCGCTCAAGTTGAAAGAAATTTCCTACATCCATGCGGAGGGCTACCCGGCTGCCGAAATGAAGCACGGCCCGATCGCGCTGATTGATGAAGAGATGCCAGTGGTTTTTATTGCTACGAGAGACAGTTCATACGAGAAGATCGTATCCAATATACAGGAGGTAAAAGCCCGCAAAGGACGCGTGATCTCCGTAGTGACCAAAGGAGATACACAAATACCCAAGATGTCGGAATTTGTGATCGAAGTGCCGCCTACACACGAGTCGCTGACTCCCCTGATCTCGGTGATACCGTTGCAACTGCTGTCATACCACATTGCCGTGATGCGCGGGTGTAATGTAGACCAGCCACGCAACCTGGCCAAGTCGGTGACCGTGGAGTAACGGGGCCGTAGGTCCCGAGCGAATAAGTTGGGTCGGGTGTGTTATCTTTACAGTCAGCAAATACCAACCTCATGGACGAACGCTTAAGCCTGAAGGCCATAGATGACTACAGCGATGACTACGCCTCCAAGGTGACCGCGTCTTTTTTTAGCGAACGCGATCGTATTACGGGCGCTGACATTCGCGGTCTTTGCCCGGTTGAGCAGGTCAATCTTTTCGTCATACGCGAGTTGCTGCGCGCCTGGAAGCATGAGGGCCAGAAATTGCAAAGTCCGTTTTTTAACTACGATCACCCCGAAGTACGCGAAGCCCTTGCCAAATTTCAAAACCTCCTTTCCAACCACATTTCCATAGCTCGGCAGGATTTTCAGCCGTTGCTTAAAAAAGCTGTGAGCCAAACGCTGTACCTGATCCTGAATCCGTATGACTTCTACGCCTCCACCCTGGAGCGGTTGGGTCAACAGATTCAGGTAAACGAGGTCAGTCAGGAAGTAAAGTATCTTCGCATCAATCGCGGGCCTCTTGAGCGGTTGTCCCAGCGCCTGGTGTCTAACGGCATTCATGCAGTATCGCCACCCGAGGCTTTTGCGCTGCTGGACCGCATTCTGGAGGAAGTCAACTTTGCGCCCGAGGAAGTGGAGGGTTATCTGACCCGATTTGCCAGCATGCTGCCGGTGCGGGCCGATCGGTTTTATGAAGCACCCTCCAAACCGATTGCGCCTGCCGCCAAGAACGTACCCAAACCCGTGGCGGCCCCGGTTGGCGAGAACAAGACTACCCTGGCAGAAAATTTTCAACGCATCGCCAAAATCAAAGACAGCCTTACCATCAATCAAAAATTCATGTTCACCAAGATATTGTTTCATGGCGACTTTGAAATTTTCTCGCAAGCGGTGGAGCGGCTGGACACTATGGACAATTTGAATCAGGCCTTGGGCTATGTTGGCCAGTCGTTTCCCGAGTGGGACAGGGAAAGTGAAGAATACGAAGAGTTTGTTGAGTTGATCAGAAAACGATTTGGTTCGTGACCTCCCCGTACTATGTGCCCGGGTCAACGCCTTATTCCACGCGCCTCGCCTGGGCGCTGTTGGTAGGTTTCTTGATGTCGTTGCTGGGGGCGGTAGCCTACAACAGCTTGCTGATGCTGTCACCTTTCGTGTATGCCAATTTTTTTGTTACCGTTGGATTTGGGTATTTCATCGGATTGACGGTATTGCTGGTGTCAAAGTTGGGAGTGCTTCGCACCGTGCGGCAACGCTTTTGGATGTTGGCTTACATTGGTGTGCTGAGCTATTATTTTCAATGGGTAGCGTTCGTCAACTTGTATGTGAACGGACTGGAGCAGCTAGTCGACATCGTATCCGTTTATCGCATGTTGTTTTTTCCTCGGGGTGTGGCGGAGATCATCCTGAGGTTGATCACCACGGGCGCGTGGCAGATATTTGGTGTGACGGTAAAAGGAGGGCTTTTGCTGGCCATTTGGTTCACGGAGTTGGCCTTGGTGGTTTTCATTGCGTGGCGTTTTGTGCGCCATCAGCCCCTATCACCATTTTCCGAGAATAAAAACGCGTGGTATCGCAAGTACACGCTCAAGTCGAAATTTGAAAGTATTCCGCTTATCGAAGAATTTGTTAAACGGGCCGAAGCGAACCCGGTAGCTGCGGTGTTGGCGTTGGGACCCGGAATCGTACAGCGTCACGCAATCGTCACCCTCTATTCATTGCCGGACGAACCCGTCAGCTATCTGACAATTGACAACAAGTTTGTCGCCACGCGAACGGACCATGAAGAAACCACCCCCGTTTTGAATTTGCTGAAAATTGATTCGACTACAGTGGAGGAGCTAAAAAAGCGGTTTGGCAGCGAAACATCTTTTTGGGATAGGTTCATCTAAATCCGCTGCAGTACCTCGCTGCGGTGCGCATCCAGTTTCAACAGGATAAACAGTAAGATGGTAAACGCCCAAAGCGAAGAGCCGCCATGGCTAAAAAAGGGCAGCGGAATACCGATCACCGGGAATATGCCAATGGTCATGCCGATGTTGATGGCAAAGTGAAAAAAAAGTATACTAACCACGGAGTATCCGTATACGCGCGAAAAACGATTCTTTTGACGCTCGGCCAGAAACAAAATCCGCAGCAGCAACCCGATAAAAAGCGCAATGGTTACCAAACTTCCCAGCCACCCATGCTCTTCACCAATGGTACAAAAAATAAAATCGGTGCTTTGGGCTGGGATAAAATCAAATTTGGTTTGCGTGCCCTTCAGAAATCCCTTGCCCGTAAACCCACCACTTCCAATCGCGATTTTTGACTGGGTGACGTTCCATCCGTACCCCAGCGGATCGGCATCAGGGTTGATCAGCGCCTTCACACGGTTTTGCTGATGCGGCTTCAGCACATCGGTCACGATAAACTCCACGCTCCAAATAACCAGGCACAGCAGCCCCGCGCCTGTGGTGAGCAAAGCAATCCGCTTGATCTTTTTCTTTCCGATTGCGATCAGCGAAACCAAGGCAGTCCCAATGGTGCCGTACAGATACCAGTTGTTAGGGATGATGAGCGTTAGCACAAAGATGGCAGCTGCACAAAGGCCTACCACCAACAGAAAAGGTGACATGCCTTCACGAAAAAATACCAGTACAAACGAGATGAATACCAGGGCCGTGCCGGTGTCTTTTTGAGCCAAAATCAGTACCATGGGCACTCCGATCAGCGAGAAGCAAATCAACTGATTGCGAAAGTTGTCCATACGAAAGCCGGGCGAGTTGATCAGCTTAGCCACTGCCAGGGCGGTGGCAAACTTGGCGAATTCGGAAGGTTGAATGCCAAACGATCCAATCCCCAGCCAGGCCTTATTGCCGCCCACCTCTTTGCCCACAAAGGGCATTAGCACCAGCAGGAAAATGATGACACCATAGGCCACGTAGGCCACCGCTTCAAAGAACCGCATATCGATGATCATGATCATGGCAATGATCACCAGCGATAAACAAATAAAAAGGAATTGCCTCATTTGCGAAGGCAGGGCCGAAAGGCGGTCGGGGATCGCAAACAACGAGTTGTTGGTTTGCTCATCATACGCTGCGGCATAGATGTTGAGCCATCCCAGAAAGAGAATGGCGGCATACAGGGCTACAGCCACCCAGTCCAACTTGCCCGTTGATATGGTATCGTTACTTCTCAATCCAAAAATTTTCCCGCTAAAACATAGTTTTCAATATGTGGTCGTTGGGTTCCGCCCAACAGGTATTTCTCGATCATCAAACTGGCGATGGAGGCAGCCGCGCGGGCGCCTTGCCCGGCATCTTCCACATAAACGGCCACCGCAATTTCAGGATTTTCGCGCGGAGCAAAGGCGATGAATACCGAATGGTCGGGCAGGGGCGGTTGGTTTTCCACGGTTCCTGTTTTGCCGCACACCACGATGTCTCGCAACTTGGCACGGTATTGCCCGGTGCCGCCTTCAACCACCGCTTGCATGGCGTTCACGGCCACCTCGAAGTGTTTGGGGTCGATGGTGGTCATGTGTTTTTGTGTGTATTGGGGCAATGGCTGGCCGCTGTTGCCGATGGCCTTTACCAGGTGAGGTGTGTAATAATATCCGCGGTTGGCCACGGTGGCAGCAAAGTTTGCCATCTGTATCGGTACTACCAGGTTTTCACCCTCCCCAATAGCGATGGAGTAAATGTTGGAAAACTTCCAGGGGCGGTTGCGATACGCGCGGTCATAGTAAGCGGGGGTAGGAATCAGCCCCCCTTTTTCATTAGGCAAATCAATGCCCAGAGGTTTACCAAAACCAAAACTCATGATGTGTTCATTCCACTCGGCCAGGCCGATGCGCGTATCCGAAAACGGATCATTTGCTTTTCCTTTGTTGAGCATCCTTCGCAGCACATTGTGAAAATACGGATTGCATGAGTTGGCAATCGCGCCCATGAGGTCTTCGTTGGTGTGGGCCCCGTGGCAATTAATGATAGACCGATCACAGCGGATGCGCGTTTCGGGGCTGATAACCCCTTCTTGCAGGGCCGTCATGGCTTGGGCAATTTTAAAAATGGAGCCCGGCCGATATTGTGCCATGAGAGGCCGGTTAAAAAGCGGCTTTAGCGTATCGCTGCTGATCAACTTGAAGTTTGAGCTGTATTGGCGGCCCGTGAGTAAGTTGGGATCGTACGAAGGCCCCGAGACCAACGACAGGATTTCACCAGTGGCCGGTTCAAGGGCTACGATGCTGCCAGCTTTTCCGCGCATCAGGAATTCGCCATACAATTGCAGATCCAGATCGATGCTCGTGGTCAAATCCTGACCGGGTACAGAAAGGGTATCAAATTGCCCTTCTTTGAAAGAACCCTTTTCGATGCCTTTGGCATTGCGCAAGCGGAAGCGAACACCCCGCTTGCCGCGGAGTTGTTCTTCATAAAAAGCCTCTAAGCCGCTCTGCCCGATGTAGTCGCCTTGCCGGTAGGTGCGCGAAGCATCCGCCTTGATTTGCTCTTTGCTCACTTCACTCACATAGCCCAGTGCATTGGCCAAGGCTGGAGTAGTGTAGGAGCGTGTGGTCCGCACTTGCACATAAAATCCCGGGAAGTCATCCAGGTGGTCTTGCACCCGGGCAAACTCCGCATGTGAAATCTGGTCGAGGAAAAGGGTAGGTTTCACACGCGAAAATTCTTTTCGCTGTTTGAGCTCTTTCCACTTGTCGCGCAGTTGGGCGGCTGTCAGGTTGAATACCCGGCAAAACTTGGCAGAGTCGAAAGAAGTGACATCGTCCAAGATCACTTCCAGTTTGTATTCGGGTGTATTGTAGACAATCAATTTACCATTCCGGTCGTAGATCAGACCGCGGAAGGGGTACTCGGTCTGACGCAGGATGGCATTGCTGTCGGCCAACTCGGCATATTTGTTATCCAGCACCTGGATAAAAAATAGTTTGACGAGGAACACAAGTCCCACCAGCACAATGGCAAGCTGAAAAATCTCTTTTCTGCCTTCGTTCATCTGCGAGTGTTCCAGGAAAAGTATTGAAACAGTACCATCAACGTCAAGGTAAACAACACGCTGCCGATGATTTTGAGCATGCTGTGCCAAAACAATCCAAACCCGGCAGCCTCAATAAAAAAGAGCGCGCCATGGTGTACAAACAACAGGGGCAAGGCGTACACGATAAACCATTGTAACCCGCTGGCCGCGATGGCAGGCGAGGCGCCCGCATCATACCCGCCCTGTGGCGTAATGGCCGCCAGCCAATATTTCCGCAGGTAGGCCACCAGCACGCAGGCGGCCGCGTGGATGCCCAGGCTGTCATAAAACACGTCAATCAGAAAGCCCATCAAGAAACTTACGACCAGCAATGGCAGCGGGCTGGTTTCCAGTGGGAGTAATAAAATGAAGGAGATATAGACAAAACAAAACGCGGTATTAAACAACACCAGGTTTTTTAATAACAAGACCTGCAGCAGCAGATGCGCAAAAAAAGCAACGATTTGGATGATCAGCGAGCGAGTCATTTGGTGATGCCGGTAGTTGTTTTTTCCAACGAATCTTTTTCCTGACGAAGGTGGCTGCGCACCACGCTCACATAAGCCAGCCGGTTAAAATCCTGCGCCAACTCCACTTTAATGTCGTGAAAAGGAGCTTGCTCCGGCAAGTTTACTTCACGAACTACTCCAATCAAAACGCCTTCGGGGAAAATGGCATTAAATCCGGATGTTCGAATGGTATCGCCAACCAGCGGCTTCACATGCCGGGGAATGTACTTCAGCGAAATGTACCGCGGGTCGGTGCCATCCCACTGGGCAGTGCCGAAGTGGCCCGTGCGGGTAATGGTGGCCGATACGTTGTCATCGATGTTCAACAGCGAAATCAGCACGGCATAGTGGTCGGAGACGGCCTTCACTTTTCCCACCGCTCCGTCCTTGCTCACCACGGCCATCCCTGGCGCGATGCTGTCCAGCCGCCCGCGGTTGATGGTAATGAAGTTTTTGTACCGCTGCGTAGAGTTGTTGATCACCTTGGCTCCGATGTACGAATAACGCTGCAGGGCGCTGGAATCGCGCGAGCCGCTGCGCAGCACAAACAGGCGCTGCGACTCTTTCTCCAACAAGTCGCGCAGGTGGGCGTTTTCGTTGGCCAGCGCTTCGTTGATGGTGCGCAACGAAAAATACTCACGCACATTGTGCGAAAAGCTCGCCAGGCTGGCAGCCCAACGATTAGATGTGTTGAAGTACTGTGTGCTTTGGTATTGATTGTTGGTCACAACCATCCACGCACACACTAACTCTAGAGCAAAAAACGTGAAGAAAACGCGGTAGGAATACAGAAAACGCAGCAGCCGATCCATCGCACGCTCACGACATCAGTACTTTGCGGTAGTGATCTAGTTTTTTCAGGGCAGCCCCGGTACCGCGCACCACGGCACGCAGCGGATCTTCGGCCACGTGGATGGGCAACTTAGTCTTTAGTCCCAGGCGCTTGTCCAACCCGCGCAGCAACGCACCGCCACCGGTCAGGTAAATGCCGCGTTCATAAATATCGGCCGAGATTTCAGGCGGTGACAATTCCAAGGCTTTTAACACCGCCTCCTCAAGTTTCGAAATGCTTTTGTCGAGGGCAAAGGCTACTTCCGAGTAAGAAATCTTGATCGTTTTCGGGATGCCGGTCATTAGGTCCCGGCCGCGGATCTCGAAGTCGTCCGGCCCGTCATCGAGCTCGGTCAGCGCAGATCCCACCTCGATTTTCACGCGTTCGGCTGTGCGCTCGCCAATCAGCAGATTGTGCTGCCTGCGCATATAATCCAGGATGTCGCGATTAAACGTATCGCCAGCAATGCGGATAGATTGGTCGCAAACAATCCCTGACAGGGCGATGACGGCTATGTCGGTGGTCCCCCCCCCAATATCTACGATCATGTTGCCCACAGGCTGTTCAATATCGATGCCGATACCTATGGCAGCCGCGATGGGCTCATAAATCATGTACACTTCTTTGGCGTTGGCGTGTTCGGCCGAGTCGCGCACGGCCCGTTTTTCCACCTCGGTGATGGCTGAGGGTATGCAGATGACCATGCGCAAAGACGGTGGGAACAGCCTTCGGCCGGTATCGATCATTTTGATCATGCCGCGGATCATCATTTCCGCTGCGTGGAAGTCGGCAATTACCCCTTCTTTGAGGGGGCGGATGGTTTTGATGTTTTCATGGGTTTTTTCGTGCATTTGCATGGCCTCCCGGCCGATGGCCAGCACTTTGCCGGAGTTTTTGTCCAATGCCACGATGGAGGGCTCGTCCACCACTACCTTGTCTTTATGAATAATCAGCGTATTGGCTGTGCCCAGGTCGATTGCAATGTCGCTGGTGAAGAAATCAAAAAATGCCATGTGAGTTCAGTCCTCCTCGGGTTCGGGTAATTAAAAATCGTTCGAAATTACAGAAATAATCGGGGGAATTTTACGCGAGAAATGAGGAAAAACTTACTTGCGCACGGGCATGTACGGAATAACCGAGGGAGGGCCAAGCCGCTCGATACCTGTGTCAGACGTGAGCAACGGCAGATGCATGTAGTGGGCCGTTCCGGCAATGATTGCATCCGGGAGTTTCAATCGGTGGGTTGCCATTATGCGCACCACTTCTTGGGTAATATCGGGATTGGAGTGGACGATGCGTACATCGGCCAGCAAGGCTTGAATGGTACCCAATTCTCGGGCGGTGAGCTTTGAAAAGGACAAAAGTTCAATTTCGGTGATGAACGAGACAAACAGATTTTTTCCGTTCAGCAGTTCGGCCACGTGGCCGTCTCCCTGTATCAGGTAAAGGATGATATTCGTGTCAATGAAGAGGTTTTTCCCATTCATCGCGCAGGCTTTTTTGAATGGTGGCAGCATCACCCCGCACCTTGACCTTCCCAAGATATTTGTAGGCATCAAACCCCGCTTGGGAGTTTTGTGTCCACTTGACCTTTTTGGTACGCGGTCGCTTTGTTTTCGTGGCTAAGTTGGCCATGGATGAAAATTGCAGCAGAAAGATAGTAAAACTAATGCTTAAAATGCCGGAACCCGGTAAAGACCATCGCCATGCCCTGCTGATCGCAGCAGTCAATGGAATCGTTGTCTTTGATGGAACCGCCCGGTTGAATCACCGCGGTGATGCCCGCCCGCCCGGCCATTTCCACACAATCCGGAAACGGGAAGAAGGCATCCGAAGCCATTACCGCCCCCTTCAGGTTAAACCCAAACGTCTCGGCTTTTTCAATCGCCTGCTTCAACGCATCCACCCGACTGGTCTGACCAACTCCGCTGGCGAGCAACTGACCCTCTACCGCCAAAATGATCGTATTCGATTTGGTGTGTTTGCAGATCTTGCTCGCAAAAAGCAACGCATTTGTTTCGCTGGGGGTGGGGGCACGTTGCGTCACGGTCCTCAGATCTTCGCGGGCATCGGTTTTCAGATCAAAATCCTGTTCGATAAAGCCGTTTAGCAGCGTTTTAACCTGTTTGGTCTGTGTCAGCCTTTGCTTTTGCTTCAGTAAAATCCGGTTCTTTTTGCCCTTCAGCAAAGCCAGTGCCTCGTCCGTAAAATCGGGGGCCACCAAAATCTCGAAAAACAGGGTATTCATGGCTTCCGCAGCCGCCAAGTCAATCGGTTGGTTGCACGCCAGCACGCCTCCAAAAGCCGACACAGTATCTGCTTGAAAGGCTTTTTGGTAGGCTTCACTTACCGTTTTGCCCGTGGCCACCCCACACGCATTAGTATGCTTAATGATGACAAAGGCGGTTTCGCCCGCAAACTCTGCCACCAAGCTGATGGCCGCGTCCACGTCCACCAGGTTGTTGTATGATAGCTCCTTGCCATTAAGCTGATCAAACAAACCGCTTAGGTCTCCATAAAAAGTGGCCTGTTGATGGGGGTTTTCGCCATAGCGCAGCGGGGTGCCATGCGTTTGGCTGATTTTCAGGGCAGGTATTTTTTCGGTTGCATTAAAGTACCCGAAAATGGCCGTGTCGTAGTGAGAGGTGACATTAAAAGCCCAAGACGCAAATCGTTTGCGATCGGTTAGTTCGGAAACACCATTTTTTTCCAGCAACAGCGCATGCAGGGGCCCATATTGGGCACGCGAGGCCACAATGAGCACATCGCGGTGGTTTTTGGCCGCAGCCCGAATCAGCGAAATGCCCCCGATGTCAATCTTTTCGATCACGTCTTCTTCGCTGCCACCGCCCGCCACCGTCTCTTCAAACGGATACAAGTCCACGATCACCAGGTCGATGGAGGCAATGCCAAACGCTGCGGCTTGTGCCACATCGCCCGCCTCGTCTCTTCGATAGAGAATTCCTCCAAAAACGGCAGGATGCAACGTCTTGACGCGACCGCCAAAAATGGAAGGAAAGCCCGTCAGCTTTTCAACGGGCACTACCGCATACCCCCGCTCTTCAATAAACGCTTGTGTACCGCCCGTGGAAACAAACTCAACGCCTTGTTGCGCCAGGGTATGGATGATGGGCTCCAAATGATCTTTGTTATAAACGGAAATAAGCGCGCGTTTGATTTTTTTCGAGGCCATGGTAGTGATTTCGGAGGCGCAAAAGTAGGTTTCTTTACAACCGATCTCAAAAACTTCCCGCGATTTCTGTCTTTATTGCGAGCATAAATAAGGCTCTCAGATGAGACTGTTTTTGCAGATACGCGTAGGCGACTGGAAGCAATTCGGGTATTCACAGTCCTGGTTGCGGTGGGCTTCGGCCGAAGCGAATGATATAGTCGGGGCCGAAATGGACAGCGGCTCAGAAGCAGTGGTGGCGGATTTGATGATGCCGCTGTGCGAGCAAGCACACTCGATCTTTGTGTTGGTAGAGGCAAAGCCCGAAGCGCCCCTGGGGTCGGCCTTGCCCATTTTTCACCATCTGTTTTCTTTTCCTGATAAAGTGATGCGCGTGGTCCTGCGCGGCCAACATCCGATGGCGGCTAGACTGCTGGCTGCCTGGCAAGAAAAGCTGTCCTTAGAAGAGGACGATCAGACGTTACGCGAGAGTATTCGCGCGTTTGCAGCGGATCAACTTACGCCCGGAAGGTAGTCGCGCTCTTCGTATGCCTCAGCCTCCAACGTAAAGTCATCGGCATCAAGGTAGGCCGGAAAACGGTCGCGGTAGGCATTGAGCGAGTTGGCGCTCAACTCCACTGTTTTGATGGCCTCCATGCCATCGAGCGTAAAAATCGCATCGCCTTTGGGGCCAATGACGGCCGATTGGCCATTGTATTCTACCCCGCGGCCATCCATGCCCACACGGTTTACGCCCACTACGTAGCTTAGATTTTCGATCGCTCGGGCTTTCAACAAGGTTTCCCAGGCGTTGATGCGCACTTCCGGCCAGTTGGCTACATAGATCAGCAAATCGTACGATAGTTTTTTGAGGGCAGCATTCCAACGGTTGCGGCTCCACACCGGAAAACGCAAGTCATAACATACCAGCGGGCAAATACGCCAGCCTTTCCAGTGACCGATGAGCAGACTTTCGCCCGGGGTATACACCTGGTGCTCATCTGACATGCGGAACAGGTGGCGTTTGTCATAGGTCTTGAAGTTGCCGCCTGGCTCCATCCAGAGCAGTCGGTTGTAGTAGCGCTCGTGCACGTTGGCCATAAAGCTGCCCAGCAGCAGTGCCCCGGTTTGGTCGGCCATTTGGCGCATCCACTTAAAGGTGCGCAGGTTCATCATCTCTGCCTGTTTGCGCACATTCATGCTGAAACCGGTGGTGAACATTTCTGGAAGCACGATCACATCGGTGGATTGGCCGATCTGCCAGATTTTTTCTTCAAACATGGCCAGGTTCGCCCCGGTGTCCTCCCAGTGCAAATCGGATTGGATAACGGTGATTTTGAGGTCCTGCATGCGTGAAAAATCGGAGTGCAAAGAAAGGCAGGGAAAAAGGAAAAGCCTAACCCATTTTCGCAAGTTCCAAAGAACGAGCTATTTTTATTTGACAAACCTAAAAATCAGGATCGCGCTATTGGCCTTTGGCATGCCGGTATGGGCGAATATGTGTTTTCGCTGATCGCCCTTGCCGCGGCCTTTTTTTCGCTCGTCCACGTTTTTCAAAACAGCAAGCCACTCTTTTGGGAGAAAGTTGTTTGGGCCGTGGTGATCCTGGTTTTCCCCATCGCAGGCGCAGTAGTTTATTTGATGTGGGGTAGGAACTGGCGAATCGTCCAGTAGCGTCAACGTTGACGCAAGATAGCCCCGGCTTTCTCCAGGGTTTCGTCTTTCTTGGCAAAGCAGAAACGCAACAGCTTGTGGTCGGTGCGATCTTGGTAAAAGGCGGACACCGGAATGGGCGCTATCTTGTGGACGCGCGTCAGGTACTCGGCCATCTGGCGGTCGGTGCGCGCATCCTCAAAGGCCATCAATTGAAAATAGCTTCCCCGGCACGGCAGGGGCTGAAACGAAGAGCCTCGAAGCTGCTCCAAAAAAAGATCGCGTTTGCGCTGGTAAAAGGAGCCGAGGTGAAGGTAGTGGGCCTCCGTTTGCATGTACTCGGCCAGCGCCCATTGCACGGGAGTATTAACGCTAAAGGTTATAAACTGATGTGCCTTGCGAATTTCCGCGGTGAGCGCAGGGGCGGCCACCGCATACCCCACTTTCCAACCAGTGGCATGAAACGTTTTGCCAAACGAAAATACCGCCACGCTGCGGTCGGCCAGTGCGGCCGAGGCCAACACACTTTGATGCGCGAGCCCGTCAAAGATCAGGCGCTCATACACTTCATCGCTGAGCACGACCAGGTTGTATTTCACTGCCAGTGCTTCCAACTGGCGCACATCCTCGTGGCTTAATACCGCGCCAGTGGGGTTGTGCGGGGAATTTACCACGATCATCCGCGTGCGCGAAGAAATTCGTTTTTCCACTTCCTCCCAGGGGGTGGAAAAATCCGGAGGATTAAGGTTAACGTGAACGGGTACGCCACCATTTAGGCGAATAGCGGGGTTGTAAGAATCATACGCGGGATCAAACACTATTACCTCGTCACCCGGGTGTATCAAAGCTGCGATGGCCGCAAACAGCGCCTCCGTACCCCCGGCTGTCATGGTCACCTCGGTTTCGGGGTCGGTTTTCCGCTGATAGGTTTTCCACACGACCTCGGCTATAACCTGGCGCAGGTTGGGTACGCCTGGCATAGGGGCGTATTGGTTCTGGCCTTCGCGCATGTGTCGGTATATGGCATCGATCAATGCTGGCGACACGGCAAAATCCGGAAAGCCCTGCGATAGGTTTAGGGCATTTTCCTCCAGCGCCATCTTGGACATCACGCTGAAGATGGAGGTACCAATTTCAGGAAGACGAGAGGAGGGATTCAAGGCAACTGACTTTTGTTAAGACCTGCTTGCCGCAAAATTCCATAAAATGTTCCCTTCGGTAAGTCTTTTTTGCCGTGAAGGGGAACCACCACGATTTTTTTTGTCAACGTGTTTTCGTAGATGGGATGACTTCCCTTTGACCTTTTGAATTCAAATCCGTTTTCCGCAGTACTTCGATGAGACATTTTGCCGAGTGGTTCAAGCTGTTTGAAGTTGAATCGAATACTCCAAAACATTACTGTCATCGGGAATTCGCTCTCCTTTTTCTTGCATATGCTCCACATAAAGCTCAATCGCCTCTTTGGCCATGGAGACGGCCTGTTCTATCGTTTCACCATACGTGATACACCCCGGTAAGGTGGGCACTGTGGCCGTGTACGAGCCCTCGGGTTCCTTTGTGAAATGTATCCGGTAGGTCAGAGCTTTCATTTCACTAAGTTAATAATTTTTACTTTTTCAACGGTGCGGCAATCCGGTATTCCGTGTCCACCTCGCCTTTGCTGATGTTGGCCAGTTTGCCTTTAAGCATGCGTCTCTTTAACGGGCTCAGGTAGTCGATGAACAACTTGCCCTCTAAGTGATCGTATTCGTGCTGGATGATGCGTGCCTTCATGCCTTCAAACACCTGTGTGTGTTCATTCCAGTTGACATCGAAGTAGCGCACGGTGACGCGCTCAGGCCTTGACACGTCTTCGCGGATGTTGGGGATGCTCAAACACCCTTCTTCCATTTCCCACTCATCACCTTCTTCTTCCAGTATCACAGGGTTGACGAAAGGCATTTTGAAATCATGCAGATCGGGTTCGTCCTCCAGCGTAGTGCCATCCACCACAAACAAGCGCACGCTTTTACCAATTTGGGGTGCGGCCAACCCGATACCGTGAGCGGCATACATGGTCTCGAACAGGTCGGCCACCAGGGGCGCCAGATCAGTGCCCTTTTTTATGTCTTCCGCCTTTTTGCGCAGTACGGCATCGCCATACATGATGATCGGATAAACCATGTCCAGGTTATTTTTAGCAAAAGTAATACATCGAATGGCAAGTACATGAGCTCAGGCTCTCTGCTTAGCCCAGGGTTTTTAGATAATCCTGGAGCAAAATGACCGCGCTGACTTTGTCCACCTGGCCCTTCACCTGGCGGTCTTTCTTTTTCATGCCACCCTCGATTAAGGCGCGCTGTGCCAGCGTGGACGTGAACCGTTCATCCACTTCGGTGATCTTGATGGACGGAAACTTCTGTTTGAACCGGTCAATAAAAGCCCGCACCCGGGGGGCATTTTCGGAGTCCTCGTTTCGCAAGGTCTTCGGCATGCCGATGATCGCCTCGTCCACCACTTCGCGTTGCAGGTAGTTTTCCAGGTAGCTCAAAAGGTCGTGAGATGCCACCATATCCAGCGCGGTGGCAATGATGCGCAGCGGGTCCGTAACAGCCAAGCCGGTGCGCTTTTTTCCGTAGTCAATAGCGAGGATACGACCCATCGGTGGCGAGGGTCAGTTGAATCGTGTTTTCTCAAAAAATTTGGTACGCACCTGATTTTCCAGGGCCATGGCTTTGGGAAACAAGATTTCGTTTTCGATGCGCGCATGCGTTTGCAAGGCCTTTTCAAAAAGCTGAAGCTCGGTGTAGATGACCTTTACATGCAGGGGTGCGTGAGCCGTCAGGTGGTAATCGTTGGTGATTTTGCGAATGCCCACCATCTCATCGTCATGGGCCTCGTGCTCCATGGCAAAGCGCTGCAAGGAATGTTTCTCCATCAGGTAAAACAACCGTGATGGATTGATGGCGTTGCGCTGCGCGCGCTCCAGGGCGCTTATATATTTAAAAAGCGTATCTTCTTCTTCGTAGATATGGTGGATGAAGTCTTCTAAAAATAACGGGAACAGCACTTTCAGATCTTTTTCTACCGGTTCGTAGTCGGCCTGACGGGCCTGAAAGCTGTCCACCAGCCGCGCGATGTAGGGCAGCTTGTGCTTAACAAAGAGAAAGTGGGCGTGCTTGAGGTACTCGATGATGAGATCGATCGGGTAGGAGACCAGCGGCAAGTCAGCTTCGCGGAAATTTTCACCGGGTTTTTCCAACTCGCGGATGATTTGCTCCACTTTCAACCCTTTTTGGGCGCACACCTGCTCCAGCGTGTGCTCGGCATATTCATAAAACCGGATGCCGAAATAATGAAGCACATAGGCCCGCACGTTGTTTTGGTCGACTAAGTCGGCAATGCGTGAATTTTTTAAAACGGACCTGCTCATGGTTTCGTAAATATATGGGGAAATGCCAAAAATACCCCGAACCCAGTTGATAAAAATAGCCATTGTTCGGCTTCACGGGCTTAACTTGGCGCCTTGTTTTTGCGTTACTCCCTCATGTTGAACCCGAAGCGCGTAGTATGACCGACCCCTCTCAGCCCCAAAACACGAAAAATCAGATTAGCCTGCCTCTGGTGTTGTGCCTGGGCCTGGCCGGTGGCATCCTTATCGGCACCAGCTTAAACAAACCGGCCCAATCGGACAAGGTAAACCAGGAGGTACAGAAACTCAAAGAGGTGCTGAGCGTAATCAAGAACGAATATGTGGATGAAGCCGAAACGCACCGCCTGGCGGAGTCGGCCATCCAACACATGTTAGACAAACTGGACCCGCATTCCAACTACCTTTCGGCCGAAGACAAAATTGCCGCCAATGAAGACCTGCAAGGGAACTTCGAGGGCATTGGCATTGAGTTCAACATTTTTCATGACACGCTGGTGGTGGTGCAGGCGATGGCCGGTGGTCCGTCCGAAGCCGTGGGGCTCAAATCGGGCGATAAAATCATCAAGGTAAATGACCAGAACATTGCGGGGGTGGGACTGACCAACCGCGATGTGCAAAAATACCTGAAGGGGCCTAAGGGCACCGAGGTAAAGGTAGATGTGCTGCGCAGAAATGTGACAGACCCGCTCCGATACACCATCATCCGCGATAAAATCCCTCAGTACTCCATGGATGCGGCCTACATGCTCACGCCCCAGGTGGGATACATAAAGATACGCAGCTTTGCACGCACCACGCACGATGAATTTATCCAGGCACTCGACCGCCTGCGCAAGCAGGGGATGACCAAGCTGGTGCTGGACTTGCAGGATAACCCGGGAGGCTTTTTGGACCAGGCGGTAAAAATTGCCGATGAGTTTTTGAAAGAAGGCAACAAGATTGTGTACACCAAAGGCCAACGCAGCACGTATGATGAAGATGTCATCGCGACCGGTGGTGGGGCCTTTGAGACGGGCGAAGTGATTGTGCTTGTAAACGAAGGGAGTGCGTCTGCTTCAGAAATTGTGGCCGGTGCACTGCAAGATAACGACCGCGCACTGATTGTGGGGCGCAGATCGTTTGGCAAAGGGCTGGTGCAGCGCTCGTTTGAGCTGGAAGACGAGTCGGAAGTGCGGCTAACCATCTCGCGGTATTACACACCCAGCGGCCGCTCCATCCAGAAACCGTATGACGACTACGCAAACGACTACTCCGACCGCTTTAAGCGCGGGGAGTTGTTTCATGCCGACAGCGTAAAGTTTAACGACTCGCTCACGTTCAAAACGGCCAGCGGCCGTACCGTGTATGGCGGAGGAGGCATCATGCCCGATTACTTTGTGCCCCTGGATACCGCAAGCAACAGCGTTTACTTCGGACGGCTGTTTGCCGCCAATGTGCTGCGCGAATATGCGTTCAACTATGCCGAGAAAAACAAAGAACGCTTGCGCGCGATGACGTTTAAGACTTTTTTGAACGATTTTACCATTACCGATGGACAACTGGAAGAAGTGGTGAACATGGGCGTGAAGAGCGGGGTGAAGCCCGACCGGGCCGATCTGCAAAAAAATAAGACGCTGTTTACGACTTACCTGAAAGCCGAGATTGCCCGAAGGGTGTGGGACAATGAGAGCTTCTTCCCGGTGTTTAACACTACCAACGAAGTGCTTCAAAAAGCCATTCCCTTGTTCGATAACTTTCCGGTGTTGGATCGGCAGGGCATGTAAAGAATATTCACGTACGCGTTATCATCACCGCTGGCGACTTTCTTTGCGTACCTCCATCATCACCGCCACCAAACACGCGATTAGCACTACGCTGTATTCCACGCCATTGCGTCCCAGGCCCACGACAAACCAGCCGGCCGTAGCATGTACCAAAGCGATGCCCATGCCAAGCTCTAGTATGATCAACAGGGAAACTACAAACGTCCACTTGTTCCAAGCCAGAAGTACCGAGGCGACCCACTCAAATGCTGTCACGGCAAAGGCGCTGTAAGGAGGAAATCCGATCGATTGCAGAAAAGAATCGAATGGGGGCACGCCTCCCGCAAACGTTCGGGCCACGGCATGTATGCCCAGCGTAATGGCCACCGTCCACCGTATCAAGGTCATACCTCGCATTTTGTCAACTGCATTATTTTCGTGAATATACCCGAAATTATTCTGCGTGAGTCACAAGGGGTCCTCTCGGTTTTCCAGCGTAGTGCTGTGGTCGGTGATTTCGGCTGCGTTCATCGGGCCGGGCACCGTCACTACGGCATTGAGCGCGGGGTCACTCTTTGGGTTGGACTTGCTGTGGGCAGTGGTATTTGCCACGGGCGCCTGCATCGTTTTGCAGGAGGTGGCGGCACGCATCATCATCGTGAGCGGAAGTGACCTGGGCCATGCCATCCAACGGCACTTTGGGCCGCGCGGAACGGTCATGAAGCTGTGGGTGGCGATACCGGTATTACTGGGCTGTGCCGCTTATGAAGCAGGAAATATTCTGGGTGCCGTTTCAGGCTTGGGTCTTTTGGCGTCCATCCCGCCAGCGTGGACTACCTTAGGGGTCTCACTGGCCGCTGGCATGGTGTTATGGCAGGGCGGCCGTCAGCGGGTGTCATGGGTGATGACGTTTTTGGTAGCCGTCATGGGCGTGGCCTTTTTTTATCTGGCGTTGCAAAGCGATTTGTCGGTTGGCCGGGTCGCGCGCGCTGCCCTAGTGCCTACGTGGCCGGCCAACAGCAGTTGGGTCGTGCTGGCGTTGGTGGGCACCACCATTGTTCCCTACAACATTTTCATCGGATCTGCGGTGAGCAAGGGACAAACGCTTCCGCTCATGCGCCTGGGCTTGGCTATCTCCGTTATTATCGGTGGGTTGATCACCGCCTGGATCTTACTGGCGGGCTCTGCCTTGGGTACCTTTGTGTCGTTTGGTGAGTTGGCTACGCATTTTGAGCAGTCGATGGGCCCGGTAGGTGTGTGGATGCTCGGGCTCGGCCTGTTTGCCGCGGGTTTTTCCTCTGCCATCACATCGCCTTTTGCCGCTGCGCTCATTGCGCGCTCGGTGTTTCACTGGCAGAGCAACCTGCGCATACGCATGCTTTGGTTGGGGGTTTTGTTGACGGGTATGTTTTTTGGCCTGCGTGGCGTAAAACCCATACCCATTATCCTGGGCGTGCAGGCCCTTAATGGAATGGTGCTGCCGGTACTCGCGTATGGCTTGTTGGTGATGGTCAATAACGAAGCGATGGTGCCGCGCGCACACCGGCCGGGCATGGCCTACAATGGCGTTTTGCTGCTTGTGTTTGCGGTGGTGCTGCTGATCGGCCTCACCAACGTAGATAAAGGCCTCAGCGGACTTTTTTCCTGGTCGGGTGATCATTCGCGGGTGATTGCGGGCCTATCCATCGCCATCGTAGCATGGGTGGGCTTTTCCATGGCCCGCTAAGGCAGCAGATAAGCAGATAGCGTTTTCGCATTTTTAGCAGTTCAGCCTCGGGCATCTGTATCAACGTGGGGTTTTTGGCAGGATCCAATGCGCGCAGCAGCGAAAGCAGGTTTACTTCTGTCAGGGCCGTGCAGCCGGCAGTACCGTTGCCGGGGCTTCGCCAGATATGCAAAAAGATGCACGAGCCTGCTCCCCGGATGACGGGCCCGGTGTTGTAGCCAACGACCGCTCCCCATTTGTATTGATGATCCTTTCTGCGCATGGTCTCGGCCGATTCCCAATCCTTGGTCACCTCGCCCGAGCGCACCAATCGGTTATAGTGAACCGAAGCGGCATCGTCCACACAATACAGCGTTGAGTCCGCTTTTTGGTAGGGCATCCTGGAATCAAAATCACCATAGCCAAACAGCGAGGTGATCCGGAAAATACCCGCGGGCGACTTGCCATCGCCTTCGCGTTTCTGCGTGCCCACGTTCCACTCGGCCGGATGCAACCCCTTTCCCCAGGCCATCCCTTTTTTGCCAAGTGTCACGGGTACATCTTTCAATAAAAAACGCCAGCCGGTATCGTCATGCTCAAAAAAACTGAGCGTGCCCGTGGAGGCATTCCAGTCGGCTGCCGTTACGATAATCAATTGTCGGGTACCGAACACCTGACGTGCATCGCGCGGTTGAGGCGCCAGCACGCAAGCCAGGCAAAACAAGATCAAGACCGTTTTCATTGCACGCGGATATTGGTTAGTTCGATCACGCTAAGTTGTTCAAGTCGGCCATTTTGAAATAACGAAAGCGCGTTGGACAATGATTGATCGGCCGCGGCAGGCTTAAAGTTCAGATAATCATAAAAAGTAATGCCGTTGATCACGCGCTTGTTGTAGGCCTGGCGAAACCGAAAGCTTGTTTCATCGCGCTCGCTGAACGAATAGGCCAGATAACCGATGGAAAAATCATCGCGGTCGATCCAGTAATGATACACGTCTTCAAAGTCTTCACCACCTCCTTGCCGGGCAAACGTAACCTGCACATGGTAGTATTCTTTTTCCTTCCACGCAGCGGTGCCCAGCAGTTCTTTCTGGACTGATGCATCGTTGAGCCCGTAAGGTAACAGCGCAAAGTACAAGACTGAGTTGGTGGAGGCGGCATAGCGAGTGGCCAGCGAATCGGGTACCGCCACCACCTGCCCATTGATTTCCCTGCGAAACCCTTCGTTGGTAACAAAATCATGGATGGTTCCCACAGTATCCTGAAATGTTCGCTCATACGAAAACGCGCCCTCCTGTCTTCGGGCCAGGTACTGCCGGCCGCGGAAGTCAAACGAAATGGTGCTGTGACGATAGCGATCACCCCCCGCAGCGGAAATGGCGCGGTCGATGATCTCTTGGGCATCCGTCAACGGGTGCTCGCAACTTACCATGATCGAAAGCAGGCAGCTGCCCAGTGCGAAAAGTCGTTTCATTTTTTTTGGTGTTTAAGTCAGTTTTTTCCGAACGTCTGCGAGCAGACCCTCGATGTTTGCAGGAGTGGTCCGGCCGTCCCACGCAGTTGTCATGATCACCTGGTCTTTCCGCTTTACAATGCTGGCATGATAGGCTTTATCGTAGTAGGTGAGCAGTATTTCCATGACTGCGGACATGTTGCCATGCAGTAGCTGTTCGCGTGCAGCCGCGAAATGCTGACCCCCCAGTCGTTTAATGATTTTCGCCATGATATTCAGAAATTCAGATTTGTCGGCCTCGCCATACTCGTGCACCAGCCGCTCGATTCGCTTTTCTTTCGAAACGGTGATTTCAACCAAAGGACTGTGTGCCATTTGCTGCCAAAAATCAATGGGCAGAAAGATCTTCCCTATCGCAATGGATTCGTCTTCGACCCAAATCGGCCGATTTACATCCATGGTGTGTAAGGTTTCGAACAAATGGTTTTGAAACTGTTCGGTGGTGGGTTGTGCGGGCATGAGCAGTCCGCCAAAAGCAGATCCTTTGTGCTGTGCCAGGGCTTCCAAATCCACGACTTGTTCACCGTGTTGCTGTAGTGCCCGCAGCAATTCGCTTTTGCCGCTGCCGGTATACCCGGTAAGCAAAACCAGTCGCCACGGTTGTTGAAACAAAGCTTGGCCCCATTGCCGATACGCTTTGTAGCCCCCTTGTACCACCTGCGTTTGAAGGCGGGCCATTTCCGCAAACTGTGCAAAGTTGTTCGAGCGCATTCCTCCGCGCCAGCAGTGTACGATCAGCTCGCCTTGCCGGGCAATCCTTTCGGTGTCGCTGATCATGTCGGCCAGGCGCGGGCCCACCAGGCGAAATCCTTCACGAATGGCTGCCGCCTGACCTTCCTTTTTGTACAGAGTGCCCACGCGTGCGCGATGATCATCGGTGAGCAGGGGGATGTTGACCGCGTTTGGGATGTGGCCGGTCGCAAATTCACTTGGTGCGCGCACATCCACCAGCGGTAGCCGATGGCGCAGCAAAAGCATTTCCGCGACTGTCAGGGTCTTCATGGTATTAAAGGTAGCAACAATAATCTGGCGGCATTAAAAAAGGCAGGCCTTTACGACCTGCCCTTACCTAACCCCAACTAACCAAATTGTTCGCTATGCCTGCTTTACGAATTGCACTTCGGCCTGGAGGCGCACCTCTTCACTCACCAACACACCGCCTGCTTCGAGGGGTGCGTTCCAATTCAATCCCCACTGGGTGCGGTTGATTTTGCCCGACACCGAGAAGCCGGCTTTTTGATTGCCCCACGGGTCTTTGTTTACGCCCGAAAATTCCACGTCCAACTCCACCGGCTGGGTAATGCCTTTGATGGTCAGGTTCCCTTTTACTTTTCCGGATTTAGCGTTGAACCCGGTGGCCTCGAACGTCAGTGATGGAAATTGATCGGCATCAAAAAAGTCAGCGCTCTTCAAATGGCCATCGCGTTGCTCGTTTGCCGTATTGATCGATTTTACATCGGCCGTAAATGACACAGAAGCATGTTGAAAGGTCTCGTCATCGGCCAAAAGGCTGGCGCTGATCACGTTAAACTGACCAGTGACGTTGGTGATCATCAAGTGTTTTACCTTAAACTGTACTTCACTGTGGGTAGGGTCCAGAGCCCAGTTTGATTTTGCCATGATTATTTTGATTTTTGATTATCACAAAAACAGACAAAGCCGAAGACGGGTTCGTCAGGCAACAAATTCTTAAACTATCTTAAGATGTAGCGGTACGTAAAACCTAGGAATTCCGACCGGCTCTCCCAAAGAACCCAGTGCCCTTCTCGCCCGATGACTATCGGGCTTTGTGGCACGGGTTGCGTTGGGCGTGTCAGGATTTTGCTTTGCGATGCCGGATGGTGCTCAGGAATTCGGGCGTGATGCCCAGGTAGGAGGCAATGTATTTCTGGGGCACAATCAGTTCCAGACCGGGGAACTGTTTCTGAAACGCCCGGTACTTCTCTTGGGCGCTGGCTGCGAAATTGATCACGATGCGTTTTTGGTGACTGACCAATGCGTTTTGGAAGATGACACGGAAGTAACGTTCCAAGGCGGGAAGCGTGCGCATCATTTTTTCAAACCGGGGGAGATCGGTGACGTAAACGTCTGCCGGGGTCATGGCCTTCACCGTGTACTGCGATGGTTGACTTTGGGTAAACCCGGAAAGATCGCCCGTCCACCACATGGCAGTACCAAATTGGATGATGTGAACCTGGTGTTGGGTATCGGTGTGGTAGGTCATCAGGCAGCCGCTTTTGATCAGCACAAAAAGGGCGGGGTTGGCGCCCTGCGCCATGACTACTTCGTTTTTGCGCAGTTTGCGATAGGTAAAAAATGAAAATAAAGTCGTGGTGTCCGCCTCGGCCAGGGGGGTGTGCTTTCGGATGTTTTGAATGATTTGGGATTCTGTCACGGCCTATGGATATGTTGGGAAGGATGGTGGGTTTTGACAGATATTTCTTGATGTGTCCACACGGGAGCCGACCCTTTCGGTCGCGGCTGGCGCGACTTGCCTGTGTTGTTACCCCCTCTTTGTGACAAAAATCGACAAAAATTACCCCTGCAACGTGACAAGAAACGGTTGATTTTGCCCCTGAAATGTGACAAGCCCTCTACAGCGCGGTGCAGCCTGTGTAGAAAGTACCATCGGCACACCGCAGGATGTAGACGAAGTGCATAGAAAAATGGATTTCAATTATTTGAATATGTCTTCTTCGGTCTTCAGCCGAAGTTGGTTAGAGCCGACCTGGCATCTTAACCTTTTGCGGTCGTTTCACGAAAACTAATATGAGGGTGAACCCTCCTTCGCCCCGTTTCACGAAAACTGGCGTCAGGGTAAACCCTCCTTCGCCCCGCTGACGCGGGGCTTCGGAGGGTGAAGTGGAGCTGGAGGGATTCGACTTGGCCTTTGGAGCGCGCAGCGCGGAGAAGGCACCCGAGTCAAATCAAATGTTTGTTGCGAAAGGCCACCCCGGAACCTGACTTGAGGTACTTTTCAAATGCGTAGGCTTTTTGCTGATCAGGAAACCCTGCCTGAAAGACCAACGCAATGGGTAAACGCGACTGAGTGTAAGTGACATACCCGGACTGATGGCGGTGGAGTCTCTCGGTCAAATCGCTGGTGCAGCCTGTGTAGAAAGTACCGTCCGCACACCGTAGGATGTAGACGAAGTGCATAGAAAAATGGATTTCAATTATTTGAATATGTCTTCTTCGGTCTTCAGCCGAAGTTGGTTAGAGCCGACCTCGCATCTCAACCTTTTGCGGTCGTTTGACGAAAACTAATATGAGGGTGAACCCCCCTTCGCCCCGCTGACGCGGGGCTTCGGAGGGTGAAGTGGAGCTGGAGGGATTCGAACCCTCGTCCAGAGAAGATGACCGCTTACGGTCTACATGCTTAGTTGATATTCATTGTCGGGAAGGGCAAGGTTATCAACCACCTAAAACCTTCCGTAGCCACTGTGGTCTCGACACGGCTGCGCAGCACAGCCGGGCCCAGTTTTGCTGAACGACACCGCATATGCACTTCCCGCAAAACAAAAAAAGTGCGCGATGATGGCCTCCCGCTTCTTAAGCGGGCGAGGCTAATCTAACATACCGTCAGATTAAGCGGCCATGGCGTAAGTAGTTTCGCCACGTAACTTTTGAGAGCAGTGTTCAAAGCGCTACCCTCATGCGCTTGCATGCGTCATAAACGTCCACACATCCTGTCAAATCCGGTCAGCCCCGGAGGCCGCAGGCGTTTCCTGACAGCCGGTCATCTACAAAAGTACGGCATTTTTGGTTCTCGGGTTCTGTCAAAGTTCACTACCTTACCCTCCATACCAATCTAACTCCCATGAAAAAAACAATGTTGGCCTTTCTGTCTCTCGTGTGGGTGGCCTGCGGAGGCGACCCCGTGCAGCAGGACCTGATCAACTACATCAACGTAGAAATGCCTAAGGTGGCCGCCCTTGAGAGCGAGGCCGTAGATGCCTACGCCTCGGTCAGTGGCGAAAATTATCAGAGCGACTCGATCATGCACCAAACCATCGCTCAGGTGGTCATCCCCAGGTATAAGGCTTTTTATGCGATGCTATCGTCCATCAAACCGGCTACGGAAGAGGTCTCCAGCCTGCATCGCGAATACGTGGTGGCGGCTGCCGATCAGCTCGAAGCGTTCAAATTGATTTTACAAGCCATCGAAAAACAAGATGCCGACATCATCAC
Source organism: uncultured Ohtaekwangia sp. (assembly GCA_964524935.1). Taxonomy (GTDB): domain Bacteria; phylum Bacteroidota; class Bacteroidia; order Cytophagales; family Cyclobacteriaceae; genus ELB16-189. The sequence continues at coordinate 108,837 of CAZGFJ010000002.1, read as the reverse complement.
ACAGGCCAATGCCGATTTGGACAAGGCCAGCGTGTTGCTGGGCCAGTGGCGCGAAGATTTGGATGCCGCTTGCGCGAAGCACCAAGTGGTCATGGAAGGCGAAGACGGGCAGTAGCCGAAAAGCGGAGCCGGGCCGCTGGGAGGACTACCGGTTGGTGGGCTCCACGCCCACGCTGTCAATCACCAGATATTTTTTCTGGGTCATGGTTTGGCGGGTGAGCAACTCGGCTATAAAGCCAGTGAGAAACAATTGCACACCGAGGATCACTGCCACCAAAGCCAAGTAAAAAATCGGTTGCTCGGTCACATCGCGCTTCAACGGGATTTTAGAGATAAACACCGAATCGAGTTTGTCCCACAACAGTTTTACGGTGAAGCCGATGCCCACCAGAAACGACACGAGTCCCCAAGCGCCAAAAAAATGCATGGGCCGCTGTGAAAAGCGCCCGATGAATGTAATGGTGAGTAGATCCAGAAAGCCGCGCACAAAACGCTCCCATCCGAATTTGCTGTGACCGTATTTGCGCTCACGGTGCTCAACCGCTTTTTCCGTGATGCGCGTAAAGCCCGCCCACTTGGCAATGACGGGAATGTAGCGGTGCATTTCGCCATACACGGAAATGTTTTTGACCACCCGGGCATCGTAGCTTTTCAGACCGCAATTGAAATCGTGCAGGGAAATGCCGGAGATTTTGCGCGTAACGTAGTTGAAAAACTTGGACGGAAATGTTTTGGAAAAAGGGTCGTGCCGTTTCTTTTTCCAGCCACTAACCAGATGAAATTTTTCTTCGGCAATGAGGCGGTACAGTTCCGGTATTTCATCCGGGCTGTCTTGCAGGTCGGCATCCATGGTGATGACTACCCGCCCTTGAGCAATTTGAAAACCCGTATGCAGGGCAGCCGATTTACCGAAGTTGCGATTGAACCGCAACCCCTTGATGGCGTTGTTTTCCTGTTGCAGCCGGGTGATCACGTTCCAGGTGGCATCGGTGCTGCCATCATCGATAAAAATGACCTCATAGGAAAAGCCGTGCGTTTGCATCACACGGCTTATCCATTGGCTTAATTCGGGTAAAGACTCTTCTTCGTCTTTGGCGGGAATGATGACGGAAATGTCCAACATCAATACGATTGCTCAGGATTGGTGTTCTTGGTGAAAAGTGACACGATGATCGCCAAAATCAGGATGCCGATGATGCCAAATACAAATGCCGTACCCGCAAACACACCGGGCGTCATCCAGGCACTGGACATCTCCATGATTTGCTCTACCTGATCGGGGTCCATATCCTTATCCAACATGCCTTGGCGTTGTTTCTCCATCGCCATCTCAATCATGCCGCTGTCCACAAATTTCAAATAGATATACGTGAATGGGGCTGAGATGAGAGACGAAATCAATCCCATCCAAAATCCTATACCGATGCCTTGTCCAATCGTCATATAGCCGTCTCCGTTTTCCTTGAAATACTTGTGCGCCAGGTAGATCATCACAATGTAAATCAAGTAAGAGGCATACCCCACCGGGCCCGACTGATCAATTTTCAAGATGTTGAAAATGATGAACAAGACAATGCCGATCACCGCAATAAAAACTCCGTATCGAATACCGACCGAGCGTGTAGAAACTGTTGCTTTCTCTTCCATGGTAGGGGTGTTTGTGGTTAAAATTTGGGTTGTCGTCTCAAAACTACTGATAAAATAAGGCTTAAAAAAAAGCTGATCACCAAGCTTTGGCGCACATAAATCAGCACTAAATCTGCGCGGTTAGTAGCGGGAAGGGCCTCCAAATTACGGTCGATGGTATCTTTTCCCAACCGCTCCACGATTTCCGCGGGAAAGGACTTGAGCTCCAGGATTTTGAGCCGTATATACTCCGTCAAAAAATCGGTATCGATAAACAAATAAATATACAGCAGCAGCGAAGCAACAACCACGAAGGCCACCGTCAAAAACAACGTGGCAATCATGCCTTGCCAAAAATACAGGATGCCCTCCTGGTGGTCATCGCGGATTTCGCGCAGCGTGTAGTAGATAAAAAAACCAAACAAGATCAGCCGGAAATCAAAAAACAGTGCAATGAAGTAGGGATGGCGGCCCATCCAATACAACCCCATCCACAGCAAAAAGCCCAGCACGCCCGCAATTGCTCCGTTGCGCACCCCCAGTACCACCCATGGCGACTTCCACTTACTCATAAATGGCATGCTTGCCGTTGTGAAAGGTGGCCACCGCGCGGCCCTTCAGCAACCGCCCCAGCCACGGGGAATTTTTTGACTTCGAAAGATTTTCATCCTCCGTAAACGACCACTCAGCCTCGGGGGCAAAAAGTGTAAGGTTGGCTTTTTCGTCTTCGGTTATCGTGGCGAGAGGCAAACCCAGTAGCATGCGGGGCTTGTCGGTTAACTTCTCCAGCAGTTCTTCCAGGTCAATCGTTTTGGCCAATGACGCCACCTGCGAGGCGGCCGTTTGTAAATTGATCAGCCCAAAGTCGGCCAGATCGAACTCCAGCATCTTACTTTCCTCATCCTGGGGCGCGTGCCCCGTGGTGAGCACGTCAATCGTTCCATCTTTCAATGCTTTCAAAATGGCCTCCTGATCCAGCTTTTCGCGCAGGGGCGGATTTACTTTGTAGTTTGTATCAAAGTCTGCCAGCAAAGAGTCATCCAACAAGGCCTGGTAAGTAGTGACATCGCACGTCACATTCAATCCTTTTTTGCGTGCCGCCCGTATCAGGTCAAGCGAGCGGGCGGTGCTCACTTTGTGGACGTGCAGGCGGCCGCCCGCGTAGTGCAGCAGTTCCAGATTTCGGGCCAGCGCCACCTCTTCGGCCAACCGAGGCATGCCCTTCAAACCCAGCGCGGTGCTTTGGATGCCCTCGTGCATTTGCCCGAACAACGCCAGCCATGGATCGGCAGGATGGTCGATCAGCAAGCCGTTAACCTTTTGTAAATATTGAAGCGTTTTCAGAAAGATATCGGTATGCCATACCGATTTGAGACCATCGGTAAACGCCACTGCACCCGCTTCATGCAAGTCGAGCATCTCGGTGAGTTCCTCGCCTTTTGTGCCCTTTGTCACGGCTCCGAGCGGATGTAGTTGTGTCAGGCGGCTGTCGTTTCCGTGTTGGATATAGGCCACTTCATTTTTGGTTTGCACCGTGGGTGACGTGTTGGGCAACACGGCCACGTCTGTAAACCCTCCGGCAGCAGCGGCCTTGGCCAGCGAAGTCAAATCTTCCTTGTATTCGTGGCCGGGGTCACCTACATAACTCCCCACGTCTACCCAGCCTGGGCTCAACACCATGCCGGTGGCATCCAAGAGCCGGTCATGTTGAAAATTTTTGTCGCCAATGTCCGTAATGCGGCCGTGGGTGATGAGTACGTTTCGTCTTTTGCCGTGGTGCGGGGATTTTTTGTCGAGCAAGAGGGCGGACTGGATGAGTATTTTCATTCCCGGCTGGTTGGTGGCAAACGGATAGGCGACAAATATCCGGCTTTTCTGTTGTAGCTGAAAGGGCTGGCTGGCGTCATTTCAACACGCGCAGCAAAGCTACCTCGGCCAACAAAAACAGCAACGCAGCCACGATCATGAACTTCCACAACGGGGTGCCCTGGTATCTGTTTTTGAGTTCACCGGCCAAGGCCTCGGCTGTGACTGGCTCAAACAGCGAGATATTTTTTCCACCGCCCATCTCTCCTTTGGCTTCGGCTGCGGTGTAGGTGGCCAGGCGAGATTCCTGTGGCAGCAGGTTAAACGCCAATTGATCCAAGGTGTCGCGTTTGTACAGCACGTGATAGTAGCCCGCGGCCATGGAAAACTTGGGGATTTCCAACACCACGCGGTCGGTTGATCTTCGTTGCGGAGGAATCATCTCCAGCGCGCCCGACAGCCGCACGGGTTCTTCGCCTTCCAGGCTGTCGGCTTTCACCGTGATTACGTTGTCGCCCAGCGCATAATACGGCCGCTGTTCTTGCCTTTTGCCCAGCGCGGCCAGCCGGTACATGACCGGTACAAAAAGCGCGTGGGCTGAAAAGTCGGAGTAACCGGGTGCGAGCGGGCTGGCCATCAGATAGCTGCGGCCGAACGAAGAAAGAAACGGGCTGCCATCGCGCCAGGTCAACCAGGCCGTACGATCGTTGCCCCAATCCAACAGTTTGCGGGCCATGGGCATTTTGAGGTTGGCGACCCGCTCTTCAAATACGTTTTCAAAAACCGGATTTCGATAGTCGGGTGTTTGCAACTCAGCCATGGCCGTGCCTTCCGCTTTCTTTAATGTGGCGAGCGAAAGCAGTTGCTGGTAAGCGGTGACATCCGGGGTGGTTCCCGGTATCAGCAGGAGCGAGCCATTGCCAGCGCGGTAAGACGCCAGCGCGGCCATCAAGGCGGCATCGGGTTTATCCACGCCATTGATCACCACCCAATCCGACCGGCTCACCCAGCTGTAGTCTACATTGTCTGTCGCAAAGCTGCGTATCTGAAAGAGGTCGGGGTTGCCATACACTTTTTCGATGACGGTAGGCGCGGGTGTTGTTTTTATCTCGCTTACGCGGATGCGTTCAGAGAAATTCAGCGTGAAATAAAATTCATTGTCAAAGGCCACGGTAAAATCGTTGAAGCTGAGGCGGGCGGCATTGCGTCTGGGGAGCCCGCTGGCGATATCAAATTCGGTTTCGGCCGTGCCGTTGGCCGGCAACGATAGGGTGGCGGTGGCCGCTTGCACCTCGTTGATGATAAGTTTGGCTACCAAGGCATCCATCGCCTGGTCGCCATCGTTTCGCAGGCGCACGTGAAGTCGGTTTCGCTCGCCACTCACCACGAAGGGGTTTTCGAGAAACACGGTATCAACGGATACGTTGCCCACCCGTTTCAACGGCACGGGCACCAGTTGCACAAATAAATTGGAGTCGGGCTGAGCGGGGGCGAACGTGGATTTTTGAAAATCCGACACCCAGAACAAATCGCGACTCTCGGCTGGCACACGTTGCAGGACTTCCGCCTGCCCTCGGCTGAGTGGCGACAGCCGTATTTGCGCAAGCAGATCGTCTATTTCGGCTTTTGTTTTGAACGAATGGGAAAAGGGAGCAAAGTCGTTGGTGATTAAACAATACCGGGTTTCCAGGGGAAACACGTTGATGATCTCGCGTACTTTCGCAATGGCTTCGTCCAGCGCGCGCACGTTGTCGCGGGCGGGTGCCGAAAGGCTAAACGAATTGTCGAGGTAAAGCGCGATGTTACGACCGGCCGGCCGCTCTTCGCTGGCAGGCAAAAAGGGCTGGGCAAAGGCCATCACCAAAAAAAACAAAAAGAACAGGCGCGCGGCCAGCACCAGGTATTGTTTCAGTTTTCGTTTTTGGGTAGTTTCTTCTTTCACCTGCCGTAGCAGGCGGGTGTTGGAGAAAAATATCTTTGTGGTCTTGCGAAAGTTGAACAAGTGAACAATGATCGGAATGGCCAGCACAGGCAGCGCCCACAAAAAGCCCGGGAACACAAAATTCATGGGTGGTAAAGGTATTAATCCATGGGCAAAGAAACGCGTGCAGGCTTCGTCAATTGTACTGCCCCGCGCAAAGAGGGTGTGTACCAAACGGCACGTGTTGGTGTGCATTTGCGGCAGAACCAAAAAACCGACATCTTGTCCGTTTGAAATAGAACACTCATGGGCAATAGTTATGGCAGTCTTTTCCGCATCACCACCTTTGGCGAATCGCACGGGCGTGCGATTGGCGTAGTCATAGACGGCTGCCCCGCGGGACTGGTCATAGACGAGGCATTCATTCAGCGCGAGTTGGACAGGCGCAAGCCGGGACAATCCAAAATTACCACGCAGCGTAAAGAGGCAGACGCTGCCCAAATCCTCTCAGGCGTGTTTGAGGGCAAATCCACCGGCATGCCCATTGCGCTGATGATCGAAAACGAAGACCCACGCAGCAAAGACTACAGCCACCTCGAAAATACCTTTCGGCCCTCGCATGCCGACTACACCTATCAAGCGAAATACGGCCTGCGCGACCACCGGGGCGGAGGGCGCAGCTCGGCCCGCGAAACGGCAGCCCGCGTGGCGGCCGGGGCCATCGCCAAACTTTTCTTGCAGCAGATGGGCGTCACCGTTCAGGCGTACGTCTCGCAGGTGGGCGACCTAAAGGCTCCGCCTTATTCGGAGCTGGACTTGTCTACAACGGAAGACAACATCGTTCGTTGTCCAGACCCCGCCACAGCACAGCAGATGATATCACTCATCGATCAGGTGCGGATGGAGCGCGACACCATTGGTGGCAGCGTGACGTGCGTGGTCCGGCACGCACCTGTGGGCCTGGGCGAACCTGTCTTTGACAAGCTGCATGCCGAGTTAGGCAAGGCCATGTTGAGCATCAATGCAGTAAAAGGATTTGAATATGGGAGTGGTTTTGCGGGCATTGCGCTGCGCGGTTCGCAACACAACGATGAATTTTACAACGAGGGCGGCCAAATCAAAACCAAGACCAACCACTCGGGCGGCATTCAGGGCGGCATCAGCAATGGCGAAGACATTTATTTCACGGTGGCGTTTAAACCGGTGGCCACCATCATGCAAGACCAAAGCAGCGTGGACAAAGACGGCCACGAAGTGACCGTGAGCGGCAAGGGCCGCCATGACCCTTGTGTGGTGCCCCGCGCTGTGCCCATTGTGGAGGCCATGGCCGCGTTGGTGTTAGCGGATTTTGTGTTGCGCGCGCGGGGGGCACGGTTGGCATAATAAATAACCAGCGGCTGCTTTTTTGACACCGGGCAGCGCACTACGTGCAATCAAATGGGTTTTCTTTTTTTGTTCTTTTTCGTGGCGCTAATGGGGTTGTTTGCTCGTTTTGGTGTCCATGTTTTTTTTGATGTATGGGAGTGGTTGGAGAAAAAACTTCGCAAAAAGCCGTAACGGAAGTTGGGCTGCCTTACGTTACACTCTACTATCTTCGCCCCGCATGGAAAAAAAAGAAATGATTTTCGGCACGCGGGCTGTTATGGAGGCCATCCGCGCCCAGCGGCCCATTGAGCGTGTGTACGTACAAACCGGGTTGGGCAACGATCTCATCAAAGAACTCATCCAAACGGCCAAGCAACACAAGGTACCGTACTCCTTCATCCCCCAGGAAAAACTCAACCGTCTGTCCTCCAAAAATCACCAGGGGGTGATTTGCGTTCTATCGGCCGTTACCTATGCACAGGTGGAAGATCTGGTGGACCACGCTTATGCCCAGGGTAAAGAACCGTTTTTTTTGGTTGTTGACCGGGTGACCGATGTGCGCAACTTTGGCGCATTGGCACGTACTGCCGACTGTGCCGGACTTACAGGCATCATTTTGGCTGACAAAGGTAATGCACCCATCACGGGCGATGCCGTGAAGACCTCGGCCGGTGCCCTTCACTACCTGCCGGTTTGTCGCGTAAGCGATATGCGCAAAACCATCAAACTGCTCAAGCAAAACGGCATTCAGGTAGTGGCTTGTACAGAAAAAGCCGAGCGCGTATTGTTTGACGTGGATCTGAGAGGGCCGCTGGCCATGGTGATGGGCTCGGAGGAAGACGGTATTTCACCCGAACTGCTGCGCGAGGCCGATGTGTTGGCCAAGATACCCATGCAAGGCCACATTGCCTCGCTCAATGTGTCGGTGGCGGGCGGAGTTGCCATCTATGAAGCGGTACGGCAAAAGCGGATGTAGCCGGGCCGCGGCTACAGATATTCTCCCCCGTTATTTTTGGTTTTCAGATCATTGATAAACCTGCGAAAAAGTTCTTCTTTGTCTTTCTCACACACAATCACCACGTTGTCAAAAATCCCGACCAAATAGCCGTTGAGCCCCTGCGCTACAATCAACTTGTCGGGGGGGCCTTTGATCACCGAATTCCGCACATCGTACAGCATCGTATCAGCATCAACCAGATTGTTGTGCTGGGCATCGCGTTCGGAAATTTCGTGCAGCGAAGCCCACGAACCCAAGTCGCTCCACGCAAAGCTGCTCAGCGCCACGTACACATTGTCGGCCTTTTCCATGATGCCATAGTCGATGGAGATGTTTTTGCATTGTGCATAGGCCAGTTTGAGGGCCGCGGATTCTTCGGGGGTGTTGATCTTGCCTTCGGTTTCGGAAAAGATTTCAAACATTTCGGGCAGGTGGCGCGCGAACGAATGCAGGATGGCCTGGCAGCCCCACACAAAAATGCCCGAGTTCCAGACAAAGTCACCACTGTCCACAAATTTTTTGGCCAGTGACAATTCCGGTTTTTCGGTGAATGTTTTAACTTTTTTTAATGCTCCTTTTTCTTCGAGGTACTGGATGTAACCGTAGCCCGTTTCGGGGCGGGTGGGTGTAATGCCCAGGGTGATGAGCTTGTCTTGGCTTCTGGCTTCTTCGCTGGCGCGATAGATCGTTTTTTGAAACTCCGCCTCGTTCATGATCAGGTGGTCAGAGGGGCTCACCGCGATGACTGCCTTCGGATCGATCTTGCGTATCTTCAGGCTGGCATACAAAATGCAAGGAGCGGTGTTTTTACGCATGGGTTCGGCCAGGATTTGCCCGGGCGCCAACTGGGGCAGTTGCTCGCGGGTGATGGCCACGTGTTCTTCGCTGGTCACCACAAAAATATTCTCCAGCGGGCACAGCGGCATAAAACGCTCAAAGGTGGATTGCAACAGCGTTTTGCCTGTATTCATCACATCCAAAAACTGTTTCGGACGGGCATTGCGGCTGTAGGGCCAAAAACGCGTGCCTACGCCACCGGCCATAAGCACAACATATAAGTGGGGATTGTTTCGGATTGCCATGGGTGTCGGTTGTCAGTCTTACACGATTCCTTCTTTCAACAAGTCATGCAGGTGGATGAATCCTGCCACCTCATCTCCATCCTTTACCACCAATTGCGAAATATTATTGGCTTGCATAAGTTGCAGGGCTTCCACCGCAAAGGCCTCGCGGGCGATGGACTTCGGGGTGCGCGTCATGATGTCGGCCGCCTTGATTTGACTGATGTCGTTTTGGGTTTGTAGCATCCTGCGCAAGTCGCCATCGGTAATGATGCCCGCCAGTTTTTTGTCGGGGGTAGTCACCGCGGTGGCCCCCAGGCGTTTGCTGGAAATTTCAATGATCACATCGCGCAGGGGTGCCTCGGCCGCCACCACGGGCAGTTCGTTTTTGCCCAGGATGTCGCCTACTTTTAAGTACAGTTGTTTGCCCAACGCCCCGCCCGGGTGGTAGCGGGCAAAGTCTTCGCTGGTAAAGTTTTTTAGTTCCAGCAGGCATACGGCCAGGGCATCGCCCAGGGCCAGGTGAGCGGTGGTGCTGGTGGTGGGAGCCAGGTTGTTGGGGCACGCTTCTTCGCCAATGGTGGCGTTCAGCACAAAATCAGCCTGCTCGGCCAAATATGATTTTGTGTTGCTCACCAACGCAACAAGCTTGGAGCCCCTGCGTTTCAACAACGGCACTAACACTTTGATTTCGGGCGTGTTACCACTTTTGGATAGGCAAATGACGACATCCTCGGGTTGGATCATGCCCAAATCGCCATGGATGGCATCGGCCGCATGCATGAACAGGGCGGGGGTGCCGGTGGAGTTCATGGTGGCCACGATTTTGTTGGCGATGATGGCGCTTTTACCGATGCCGGTAATCACCACCCGACCCTTGCAACGGTGAATTTCGCGCACACAAGCCTCAAAATCACCGTCAATCAAATTTATGAGGTTTTCTACCGCTTTTGACTCATTTAATAGTACACGGGTAGCGATGGTTCGGATATTTTTTTCTAAATTCAATGCTCGTTAGAAATAACCCCCAAAGAAAAACAAAGTTAACCATACAATAACGAAACAGACGACTGGAATATATGGTAATAGCAGAAGAGAACGAATTATTAAAGGAAAAACTGAAGGAAATATTTGGTTACGGCAGTTTTCGCGGAAACCAGGAAGCCGTCATAAAAAATATCCTCTCAGGCCGCAACACCTTTGTGATCATGCCCACCGGGGCAGGCAAGAGTTTGTGTTACCAACTTCCCGCCATGGTCAAAGACGGCCTGGCTATTGTGATTTCCCCCCTCATTGCGCTGATGAAAAATCAGGTGGACCAGCTCAACGCCCACGGGGTACATGCGCGGTTCTTAAACTCCACCCTCAGCAAGTCCGAAATCACCCGCTTGCGCAAAGATGCCCTCAGCGGCAGCATCAAGTTATTATACGTGGCGCCTGAGTCGCTCAACAAAGAAGAAAACATTGCCTTTTTGCAAAAGGTAAATGTATCCTTTGTGGCCATTGACGAAGCCCATTGTATTTCCGAGTGGGGCCATGACTTCCGCCCGGAGTATCGCAAAATCAAATCCATGATTGGCCAACTGGGCGATTTGCCGGTGATCGCCCTTACGGCCACGGCCACGCCCAAGGTGCAGTTGGATATCCAGAAGAACCTGCAGATGGAAGATGCAGATGTGTTTCTGTCATCATTCAACCGCAAGAATCTGTACTACGAAGTGCGGCCGAAAAAGGAGACCAAAAAACAACTCATTCGCTTCCTGAAAGAAAATAAGGGGAAGTCGGGCGTAGTGTATTGCCTCAGCCGCAAAAAGGTGGAAGAAATCGCGCAGTTACTCAACGTGAACGGCTTCAAAGCTGCCCCCTATCATGCGGGGCTCGAGCCGGACGTGCGCATGCGAAATCAAGATGCCTTCCTGAACGAAGAGGTGAACATCATCGTGGCCACCATCGCCTTTGGTATGGGTATCGATAAGCCGGACGTGCGCTTTGTAGTGCATTACGATGTGCCCAAGTCGTTGGAAGGCTACTACCAGGAAACCGGTCGGGCCGGCCGCGATGGCCTGGAAGGCAAGTGCCTGATGTTCTACAGCCACAACGACTTGAACAAGCTGGAGAAATTCAATAAAGATAAATCGGTACAAGAACGGGAAAACGCCCGCATTCTCCTGCAAGAGATGGAGTTTTATGCTGAGTCGCCCGTGTGCAGGCGCAAGCAACTGCTCCACTATTTTGGCGAAGAGTACAAGGCGGACCAGTGCGGCATGTGCGACAACTGTACGCATCCGCGCGAGCGATTTGAGGGGATGAATTTCGTGAAAATTGCCCTGGAAGCAGTAGTGCAAACCAACGAGCGGTTTGTGTTGGGCCACCTTGTCAATGTGATTCGGGGCATCGAAGACGAGTACGTTAAGAGCTACGGCCACTTTGACTTAAAGGTGTTTGGCAAGGGAAAAACGGAAAGTGAAGATTTTTGGAAATCGGTGATCCGTCAGGCCCTCATTTATCAATACCTCGAAAAAGATATCGAAAATGTAGGAGTGTTGAAAATTTCGGAGAAGGGAAAGAAATTTCTCAAAAAGCCGCACTCTATCGAGTTGGCCCGCGATCATGACTTCACCACCGATGTGGAAGACGAAGAGGTGATGGACCGGGTGCCCACCAACACCAAATCGTATGATGTAAAACTTTTTGAAATGCTTAAAGACCTTCGCAAGAAGGTTGCCAAAGAGAAAGACCTGCCCCCTTATGTCATCTTTCAGGATCCCTCGCTGGAAGAGATGGCCACCACCTATCCCACCAACAAGGAAGAACTCGCTTCGGTGAACGGGGTGGGTATGGGCAAGGTGAATAAGTTTGGCAAAGATTTCTTGTCGCTGATCCAAAAATACGTGGACGACAACGACATCGAAACGGCCAGCGATGTGGTGGTGAAAAGCTCCATCAACAAGTCGAAAGCAAAAATCCAGATTATTCAGCAGATTGACCGGAAGATTGAACTCGATGAAATCGCGGAATCGTTAAAGATGAGTTTCGAAGAGTTACTAACCGAAATCGAAAACATCTGCTACTCGGGCACCAAACTCAACATTGACTATTTTATCGAGCAGGTGCTGGAGGAAGATAAGCAAGAGCAGATCTACGATTACTTCCTCAATTCGGAGACGGATGATATCGGGGCTGCGCTGGCGGCCTTCAAAGGCGAAGATGATACGGATTTTTCAGAGGAGAACCTACGCCTAATGCGTATCAAGTTTTTGAGCGAATACGCTAATTGATGACATGTTTTGGCAGGCCCCGGCTAAAGCCGGGGCCTGCTCTTTTCTAAGCCGCCTTCTCCTCAAACAACCGGTGCAAATCATCACCCAGTTCTGAATTATCGGCCATCACCAGTAAATGATCGTTTTCGCGGATCACCGTGGCTCCGCGCGGCACTTCATATTTTTGGTTTCTGCGGATCAACACAATCAATACCTTGCTCGGCAACGCCAATTGCACGATCGACTTTCCCACCGCAGGCGCTCCCGCTATCACGTCAAACTCAAACAACTGTGATTTGGCACCCTCGTTCAGTTCCAGGTCCAATACCGACTTGCGGGCAATACGCTCCGCCACACTTACACGCAACCATTTGGCCACCAGCGGCAGCGTGTAGCCCTGCAACAGTACGGACATAACGGACACAAAAAACACCAGGTTGAAGATCATGTTCGAATACGGCACGCCCGCCAGCAAAGGGAAGGTGGCAAACACGATGGGTACTGCGCCCCGCAAACCCACCCATGAAATGAACAATTTCTTACGAATATTTAATCCGGTGGCCCCGGCCAATGCGATAAACACCGCTATCGGACGCGCCACGAAAATCAAAAACAACGCCACCAAAATGCCCTCGTCAATGATGGGTACGATCTGCTTGGGATACACCAGCAAGCCCAACGCCAAAAACATCACAATCTGCATCAACCACGCCAAGCCATCGTAAAAACGCAAAAGGCTTTTTTTGTGGATGAACACGGCATTGCCCAACCAAATACCTGCCAGGTACACGGCCAAAAAGCCATTGCCGCCGATAAAGTCAGTGGCCGAATAGGTAAAAAACACCAGCGCCATCACCAACACCGGATACAACCCTTCCACGTCCAGCCGGATGCGGTTAATAAGCCACACCATGCCGCGTCCCAACCCATAGCCGGCAAGACCACCGATAATCATCTGTTTGAAAAACATGATGACAAACGGCCAAAAGCCGGCCTCGGGCTGCATCACCAATTGCGTGAGCGCCACCGTCAAAAAGAAGGCCATCGGATCATTGCTCCCGCTTTCCAACTCCAACAGTGGCCTCAGGTTACCTTTCAGGCCGATTCTTCGCGTGCGCAGCACTGAGAAGACGGCCGCGGCATCGGTCGATGAAACAATGGCACCCACCAGCATGCCGTTCAGAAACGAAAAGTCTAACAGCCACGAAACAAAGCCCCCTACCAACAGCGCAGTGAGAAAAACACCCAGCGTTGCCAGCGACAGGCCCTGCCAAACAACCGGCCGTATATTCTCGATCTTGGTATCAAGCCCCCCGGAAAAGAGGATGAGGGTCAGAGCCACCGTGCCCAAAAACTGGGCGGTCTTTGGATCATCAAAATAAATGCCACCCAACCCATCGCTTCCGGCCAGCATACCCACCAGCAAAAAGATGATGAGCGCGGGGATCCCCAACCGGAAAGATGTCTTGCTGGTGAGAATGCTCACCAAAAGCAAAATAGAGCCAAGTAAAAGCCAGTTCTCTGCGGTAATCACGGAGCGTAAGTTACAAAGGGAATAGCGATCGGTATCGCCTCACACCTTATCTTTGGTTTTTTTTAAAAGAGCGGCAAATGAATGTCTTACTCATTGGCAGTGGTGGCCGCGAGCACGCGTTGGCCTCGAAAATAAAGCAAAGCAAGCTATGCGATCAGTTGTGGGTGGCACCCGGTAATCCGGGTACTGAATCAATCGCACACAACTTGCCAATCGGCCCGTTGGACTTTGCGGCCCTCGGCCAGGCATGTTTGGAGAGCAAGATCGACCTGGTGGTGGTTGGCCCAGAAGTACCCTTGGTGCATGGCATGCGCGACTACTTTGAAAATGACCCAGCGCTTCAGCACATCGGCATTGTAGGGCCCGGCAAAGCCGGAGCCGCCCTGGAAGGCAGCAAGGATTTCGCCAAACAGTTTATGCTGCGCCACGGTGTGCCCACCGCCAAGGCCCTTACAGTAACGCTCGCAAACCTGCCCGAAGGGCTCGCGTATCTAGACGGTTGTTCGCTACCCATTGTGTTGAAGGCTGATGGCCTGGCCGCTGGCAAAGGCGTGGTGATCTGCACTACGCACGAAGAAGCCCGGGTTGAGCTGCGCGCCATGTTGGAACAGAAAAAATTTGGCGAGGCCAGTGCGAAAGTGCTGATAGAGGAGTTTTTAAAGGGCATTGAGCTCTCTGTATTTATATTGACCGATGGACATGACTACGTAGTGCTGCCCGAAGCAAAAGACTACAAACGTATAGGCGATGGGGACACGGGTCCAAACACGGGAGGAATGGGGGCGGTATCACCGGTGCCGTTTGCCTCGCCTTCATTTTTGCAGAAGGTGGAGGAGCGCGTGATCAAACCCACCCTGGCAGGGCTCAGGCAAGAAGGCATCCCCTACCGCGGATTCATTTTTATCGGGTTGATGAACGCGCAGGGCGAACCTTATGTGATTGAGTACAACGTGCGCATGGGCGACCCCGAGACGCAGTCTGTTGTCAGTCGCATTGATTCAGATTTATTGGAGCTGTTGAGTGCCTGCGCTGCAGGCATGCTACACGGCAAAACGATTGTGATCAACCCCGCGTACGCGCTGACGGTAGTCCTGGCTTCGGGAGGCTACCCGGGCCATTTCACCAAAGGACATGTAATTGACGTGGGCCGTGGGCCGGCACACATCTTTCATGCAGGCACCCGTAAAACCGGAGATGAACTGGTGACGGACGGGGGCCGGGTGTTTGGGATCACGGCAGTGGCGGCTTCGCTGGCGGCAGCGCGCGCCCAGGCGTACGCCACTGCGGAAGCAATTTCATGGAACGGCAAATACCTACGGGCGGACATTGGTATGGATTTGCTACATTTGGTGGATGACGACATACGATCGTAACTTTTTGAAGGTGACTAAATTGAATGTTATTCTATTGCCATAAGATATGGGTTGCGCATGTGGAACAAAAAAAGACGGCAAGGTAACCGGTTGCCAAAATAATGGTGCCTGTGGTACCGGGGGCTGCAACAAAATGAATGTGTTCGATTGGCTGTCCAACATGGACTTGCCGCGCGAAGACAAGTTTGATGTGGTAGAGGTGCGCTTTAAAGGCGGCCGCAAGGATTTTTATCGCAATACCGACAAACTTTCACTCACCACAGGAGACGCCATTATTGTGGAAGCCGCTACCGGCCACCATTTGGGTCATGTGTCGTTGCAAGGCGAATTGGTACGCCTGCAAATGCAAAAGAAGAAGGTTGCCAATGATGGTGAGATCAGGAAAATTTATCGGCTGGCCACCTCAAAGGATATCGAGAAGAGCGAAGAAGCCAAAAAGCGCGAGTTACCTACCTTGTACCGCACACGCGAAGTCATCCACCAGTTGAAACTGCAAATGAAATTGTCGGATGTCGAATACCAGGCCGATAATACAAAAGCTACTTTTTTTTATTCAGCCGAAGATCGCGTGGACTTTCGAGAGCTGATCAAAATGTTGGCAGGCGAGTTTAGAATCCGTGTGGAGATGCGGCAGATCAGCCTTCGGCAGGAGGCCGGTCGCCTGGGCGGTATTGGGGTGTGTGGGCGTGAACTGTGCTGCTCCACATGGCTGGGCGACTTCAAAAACGTGGCCACCAGTGCCGCGCGTTATCAGAACTTGTCGCTCAATCCGAGCAAACTGTCCGGCCAGTGTGGGCGCTTAAAGTGCTGTTTGAATTACGAGTTGGAGACGTACATGGATGCCCTGCGCTACATCCCCTCCATCGATGCACCACTACAAACGGAAAAAGGAACCGCCACCTTGCAAAAAACGGACATCTTCCGGAAGATCATGTGGTTTGGATATAAAGAGGAAAATACGTGGTATCCGCTGGATGTTGAGCGAGTAAATGAGATTTTGGCCTTGAACAAAGCCGGCAAAAAACCCGCCACGCTGGAAGAAGATGAATTGGAAGTGCGCGAGCCGGTGAGCGTGCTTAACAGCGACCTTGAAAATCTTGACAAGAAATTCAAGAGCCGTAACAAGAATCGCAATAAGAACCGCGGCAAGAATAAACGGAGCGGCAACGGCAGGCCGATGGGAGATGGGAAAACACAACCTCCGTCCGGAGGGCATTCGCGCAATGCACCGCGCGGAGGAACACGCTATCCTAATATGCGCAACAACAACAATCCTACCAATAACCCACCGCGAAAGCCATGAGGTTAGTGGTAGTTGTGTTGGCCTGCCTGGGCATGGTAGCTTGCCATGACAACCGCCTGTATGAAGACCACACTACGTTTGGGCAGCGGGCGTGGGATGTGAATGTCGCGCCTACGTTTGAGTTTGAGGTGGCGCAACCCGCCACGTTGCCGATTTACTATACCGTGCGCAATTCGCTCGACTATCCGTATGCACGCCTGTTTGTCAACTACAGCTTACATGACTCCACGGGCCAGGTACTGGAGGAAAAACTGATCAGCAACTACCTGTTTGATCAAAAGACAGGCGAACCCCTTGGGAAGAGTGGTTTGGGCGATGTGTTTGATCATCGATTTGTGCTGTCGCCCGGCTTTGCTTTTCCGGCTAAAGGCAAGTATCACGTGCGGTTGGAACAGTTCATGCGTCAGGATACACTGAAGGGAATACTTGCAATAGGTGTACGCGTGGAAAACCCTGTTCAACCGTAGATCGCCCGGGCATAAAAAAAACCGGCCCTTGCGGGGCCGGTCTTCACCGGAATGGTCTTTTGGCTTAGCGACAACTCCAGATAACCTGTAAAAACCGAAAAAACTATGTGGCGTAAAAGTAGTCCACGTACATGTGTGGCCTATTGAAAAGCCCATTAAAACGGCATTAGATTGCCCCGGGCAGCGAAACGGTCACCAACGTGCCCACACCCAGGGCAGAGTCCACATGTATTTGGCCGTAGTGAATGGCCACAATGCGATGACTCAGGGATAAGCCTACGCCATGGCCCTTGATTTTTGAGCTGGCATCCGTGCGATAAAACGGCTGAAAAATATGGGCTACATCGGCCTCCTTCATGCCAATGCCTTTGTCGGCAATGGACACCATCAAACGATCATCCGTGCGCTGCAGGGTTACCTGCGCCCGGTGGTTGGCCGAGAACTTACAGGCATTTTCAACAATGTTGCGCAAGGCCACCTTGATCAGGTAAGGATTGCCCATCACGCACAGTTGGCGGTCATCATCGGGCATATCGCGTATCTCCACATTCACCACATAGCGCGCGTCCATGGCCTGCAGGCTGTCGCGCACCTCCCAAAGAATTTCATCCAGACGTACCTGCTGGCGTACGAAGGTATTTTCGTTCTGTGCTATGCGCGCCAATTCCAACAGGCTGGCCGATAGTTGATTGAGCTCGCGTATGTCTTCCAGCACGGATTCTATGGTGTTCTGATACTCCTCCAGCGGCCGCGGTTTGAACAGCGTCACTTCCAACTGCGAGGTAATTTTGGTGAGCGGGTTGTTGAGCTCATGCGAAACGTTGGCCACAAACATTTTTTGCAGATTGAAGGCCGCTTCAATCCGTGCGAGTTGTTCATTAATGATCGAAATCAGTTTGCCAATTTCATCCTGTTGGGCTGCCGGGGTCAGGCGCAACCCCAGATTGTTGGGCGATAGGTTTTTTACATCGGAGATTACTTTGTTGATGGGGCGAAGCGCCCGTGCGCTAAATACCCAGCCGGCATATCCCACGATCAGGATCATGATCACAAACAAGACGGTCAACAAGCGTTTGAGATTCTTTAACTGCTGTCGCCCGCCCGTGTCCACAGCGCCTCCTACCACAATGTAGTCGCGGTTTTGATCGCGAAACTTGAAGCCAATCATTTCATATTGATCGCGCTTGAATTGGATAAGGCGGTTGGTCTTTATCTGGGTCAGATACGCGGGCGACAGCGTAAACAACACCGAGTCGGCACTGTTGTACAACAACTCCCCTTCCGGATTGTAGATTTTCACAAACTGCTGATTGAGCATGTCGCGCTTGGCGCGATCAATCACCTTGAGCAGGGTCGAGTCCACCTCCTGCACTTTGAGTAGCAAAATAGCCGAGGTCACGGCTTTGTCGTTTAGCCGGCTGTAGAACTCTTGCTGGATAAACTGGTGGGCCAGCGTATAGATAACCAAAAAGCTGATCAATACGATAGCGCTCACCAACACGGTGAAACGCAGGGTAAGGCGGGTACGAATTTGCACGCTTAGCTGTCTTTCAGGGCATAGCCCATGCCAATGTACGTGTGGATGAGTTTGGTGTCAAACTCGCGGTCCATTTTTTTGCGGAGGTAGTTGACATATACTTCTACCATGTTGGTACCCGTGTCAAAATCCATGTTCCACACGTTTTTGGAGAGCTCGGCTCGTGAGATCACCCGTTCTTTATTTCGCAGAAAGTACTCCAGTAAGGCAAACTCTTTCACGGTCAGGTCAATCCGCCTGCCGGCCCGCGTCACGATCTTGGTGTCGCAGTCCATCGTTAAGTCACCCGCGCGCAAGATCATGGCGGAGATAGGCGCTCGCGCGGAGCGCTTACCCAAGGCGCGAATTCGTACCAGGAGCTCGCGGAATTCAAACGGCTTGGGCAAGTAGTCATCGGCACCGCTGTCAAAGCCTTCCACAATGTTATCGGTGCTGCCCAGAGCGGTCAGCAGCAGTACAGGAGTTTCAATCCTGGCCGCCCGCAATTCCTGACAAAGCTCCAGCCCATTCATCCCCGGCATGATAATGTCCGAGATGATCAGGTCGTATTGGTTCCGAAAGGCCAGGTGTTTGCCTGCTTTTCCGTCATCGGCCACATCCACATCATAGCTGTTTTCTTCCAATCCTTTTTTGATGTACTGCGATGTTTTGGGCTCGTCTTCGATCAGCAATATTTTCATGGGGCGCGGATTTAGTGGTTGCCTCGTTCGTCAACGGATCGGTTTATAGTCGTATTTTTTCCTTGGGGTGCTTGTGCCGGGGCTCGTAGATAATGCGCAGAAAGGAACTGAACCGCTCGGTTTCGCGCTTTACTGGAATACCCGCGACAATGCCCACCAATAAATGATCGGTTACACCTACCCGCATTTGTGGGCGGATCACCATATCAAAATCATTTGTGCGCACGCCTTTGTTCACCTCCACGCCAATAAAATTACGCGTGCCGGAGATCATGTAGTGTATATTGGTGTTGATTTGATATTCTTTCAAGGTAGTTCCTTTTCCGCGAAGGTGCAGGAATTGAGGCCCGGTATACACCAGCGTATGGAAATTTTGTCCCCAACGCTTGGCAGCAATGAAGAAGGGGTTGGCCAGGTTGCCCTCCCACACATTTTCCTTGCCATACTTTACAAACTCCAGGAGCTCAAATTCATGCAGGTAGCCCAACGCCAGGGAGGTCTGCCATCGTTCAGAAACCAAAAACGTGTATTGCGCGGCTAATTTCAAGCTGTTGAGTTTGCTCTTGGGGATGCTGTCTTTGGGGGCACCGTTGAGCAGCGGATCGTACAATGAGAAGGGAAGCTCTACTTCCAGCCCCAACCGGTTCACCGGAGCCCACTCATATTCCACCAGCGCGGTATACATATCATATTTGGTGCGGTCGGTCAATCCCAGGCCAACGTTCCACTCACTTTCCCCTTTGCGCGCACCCAAATCGCGGATCAGGTCAATGTACAACGGCTCGGCATGCAATACCTTGGGCGAACCTTTTTGTTGCTCTACCTCAGCAATGTACAGGCTGTCCAGTAGCTGATTAACGATTTTTACGCTGTCTTCCTGTGCCGAGGCATTGATCCATCCAACACAAAACCCCACGCACCAGACCCATCTTCTTACTAATTTCTTCATGCCGCTTCCAACGCAAAAGTATCTCCCTGGCGCGCCAGCCAACATTAGAATTAAGTTAAAGAAAAACCCCGGAGGTATACCCCGGGGTTTTGGCGTATAAGGCTATGAAAAGATTAAGCAGTGGCCACCGCCTTTTGCTCCTTTTTCTCGGTCGGCTTGTCCGATTCACCCGAAGGATCAAGATCCAGCACCACGGGCGCGGCAATAAAGATGGACGAGTACGTACCCATCACAATACCCAGCACCAAAGCAAACGAGAATCCGCGCAGTACTTCACCACCAAAAATCAACAGCACCAACACCACCACCAGGGTAGTACCCCCCGTGATGATGGTTCGGCTCAGCGTGGTGTTGATAGCCTCGTTGAAAATCTTTTTTCGATCCTGGCTGGTGCCCATGCCGAGGTATTCGCGAATACGGTCGAAAATGATCACCGTGTCGTTGATGGAATAACCAATGATGGTAAGTACAGCCGCCACAAATATCTGGTCGATTTCAAAACTAATTCCAAATAAACTCAGGATAGCAAATGCGGCAATCACAAACAGGGTGTCGTGTACGGTGGCGATGATGGCGCCTGCGCTAAACTGCCAGCGTTTGAAGCGAACCAAAATGTAAAAGAAAATCAACAACAATGAAACCAGGCTGGCCTTGAAAGCCGAATTCTTGATGTCATCGGCAATGGTGGCCCCTACTTTTGACGAAGACGAAATGGTGAAGGTGCCATCAGCCAGGCCGCTCTCATCGTCTACAAACCTTTTGCCGCTGAATTTTTCAATGGCGGCAATCATTGCTCCCTGTACTTTTTCATCTGCTTCGGCCGATTCATCGTCTACCAAATAGGAGGTAGTCACCTTCATCACATTATTGCTGCCAAAGTTTTTTACTTCTGTTCCGGCATTCTCAAAGCTCTGGGTAAGTGACACCTTCATGTCTGTGGCCTTCACGGGTTGCGTAAACGACACTGTGTATGAGCGGCCGCCTTTAAAATCAACACCCAAATTCATGCCCTTAAAGGCAATGATGGCAAAGCCCAGCCCGATGAAGATGACCGAAAACACATAGCCTATTTTGCGCACGCCTACAAAATCAAAATGCTTGCGCTGCCGTACAATGCGGGCCAGCGGGGTCTCAAACGAGATATTTGAATCATCGCCCTTGCGCGTCATCCATTCGATAAACACGCGGGAAATATAGACGGCTGAGAAAAACGAGGTGGCGATACCTATCATTAGCACGATGGCGAAACCCCTTAGCGGGCCGGACCCCAGAATGAAGAGCGCTGCGGCCGTAATAAAGGTGGTCAGGTTGGAGTCAAAAATGGTGGCGAAAGCATTTTTATAACCTTTGCGGATGGCTTCCTTCACTTTGATGCCGTGCGCCAGTTCCTCTTTGATGCGTTCATAAATCAACACGTTGGCGTCTACCGCCATACCCATCGTCAACACGATACCCGCGATGCCCGGCAGTGTGAGGGCTGCGTTGAATTGTGCCAGAATGCCCAGGATGAAAAAGATGTTGAACAGCAGCGCGAGGTTGGCCACCCAACCGCCTTTGGCATAGTAGGCAATCATAAACAACACAACCAGCGCCAAGCCACAGGCCATGGAAATCAATCCCTGGTCTTGCGCTACCTGGCCCAAGGTGGGGCCCACGATGGCTTCTTCAACAATGCGGGTGGGCGCAGGTAACGAACCGGCCTTTAACACGTTGGCCAAGTCGACCGCCTCTTCAATTTCAAACCGACCGGTGATCTGAGAGTTTCCGTTGGGTATTTCGCCCTGGACGGTAGGGGCCGTGTATACGTAGTTGTCCAACACGATGGCGATGCGTCCCTGCGGACGCTGTTCGGAAGCGACCTTGGTTATCTTGGCCCACGCACGGGTGCCGTTCGGGTCCATGGTCATGGTTACTGCCGGCTTGCCATATTGGTCGTAGTCTTGCCGCGCATCGTTGATGACTTCGCCCGTCAGTAGCGGCTTGCCTTTGTTGGCTTTCAGAAAATTCAATTGGATGTCTTCCACGCCCGGGGTCACATCGGGATCGGATTTCACGTCCCAGTAAAGACGGTACCCGTTTCCGAGCATGTTGCGAATATCATCCCGTCTGAGGATTCGGTTCACTTTGGCCGTGTCTTTAACATTGTACAGGAAGGGGATATTCTGGCTCCAGTTGAAGAGCGGATTGGTCATGGCGTTGCGCAGCGAATCCAACGAACTACCCGTGCTGTCGGTGGCTGAACTGAGTTGTTTTTCCAGATCCGATTGCGTGGAATCGGCTGGGGTGCTTACCGTTTTCTCGCCCGAAGCCGCCTGTGCTTTCAATTTGTCGGTCTGTTCTTTGGTCAACACCGTGTTGATGTTGCCGAGGGCCGTGGCCAACTGTTGGTCGCTACTGATGTCGGCAACTTCCCAAAACTCCAGGCGTGCCACGCCTTGCAGCAACTTGCGCACGCGCTGTGGATTATCGGCACCCGGAATTTCGATTTGGATACGGCCTGTTCCTTGCAGGCGTTGGATGTTGGGTTGTGAGGTGCCAAACTGATCAATGCGGGTTTTTAAAATCGTGAATGACCGACCGATGGCGTCTTCAATTTCGGCCTCGACAAAACTTTGCACTTTGCCATCGTCATCCGAGATGCTCACTTTGTCTTTATTGGCCGAGGAGGCGAACAGCGAAGCTAGTTTGCGGTCGGGATTGGCTTCTTTAAACGCCTTAAAAAACAACGCGCTAAAGTTGTCTTGGCTCACGGCTTGTTGCTCCCGCGCCTTTTGGATAGCCGCCACAAAAGCGGGATCATTCGCATTGTTGCCTGCCAGCCCGCGGATAATTTCCACAGGCGATACCTCCAGCACTACGTGCATGCCGCCCTGCAAATCCAACCCCAGGCTGAGCTCATTTTCCTTTACCTCTTTGTAGGTGTACTCGGCTCCAAACAGGTTGTACACCGGTTGGTTCCAGACGGAATCCAGATAGCTTACTTTCTTTAATAAATTGACCGTGCCATTGGCATCGGTAGCGTACACGATAGCATCGTTTTGTACCCTGCGCGACACAAACGTGAACGACAGGTAATACAGACACAATGCCGTGATGATGATGGTGAGACCAACAACGACTCCTTTGTTTTGCATATAAATAATTGAATTGACTTTTTACAGATGAGACACAAATGTCAGCGCCCGGTGCCGGGCATGGCCAAAAAATACAATGAGGTAACAACTATGGCGCGTTGGGCGCGATAAACGTTTGAAACAACGTTTCGAAATAGCCCACCGGAATACGTGCCGCACGTGTAAACCGGGCAAATGTCTCGGTTGAAGCAGTCAGTACCTCCAGCAGGGAAGCTGGAATAAACTCGTTGAGTTGCACAGCCGGAGCTGTCACTGCCTCAGCCCCTACGGCCTTCTCAAAAACGGGTGCCGACCGCTCTGTTGCGTCAGCTGTTTTAGATTTTTCGGGTGCCGCGGTGCAAACATGCGCAAACACGATGACAGCCGCAGCGATGATACCGGCAGCAATCATGGCGATTTTGAGTGATTTTTGACGCATGGTGGTTAAAAACGGACTACAAAAGTAGGGAATAGAATTATCTGTGCAAGTCGTTGGTGGTGTGGATGTGAGCTTTTAAAAAACCCGCCAGCACATCCAGGGCGCGGTCGAACCGGCTGTTATTGGGCACCACCAGGTCGGCCTGGTGTTTGAGTGGTTCAATCAGGCGTTCATACACGGGCATTACATGGTATTGAAACCGGTACAACACATCATCCAGGTCATAGCCGCGCTCAATCTGGTCGCGCCTGATCCTGCGGCCCAGCTTTACATGATCCTTGGCCTCAATGAATACTTTTAGATCCAGTTCGCTGGCGATGTTGTCAAAGTATTGAACAAAGAGACCTTCCACCACCAGGATAGGAGCCGTTTTGAACTCCAGTTGGGTGGGTGTGGCGGACGGATTATTGAACGTGTACTCAAGCTTGGTCACGTTTTGGCCCGCCTTCAGCTTGAGCAGGTCAGCCGCAAAGGCATCGTTGTCGATGGAGGCGGGCAAGTCAAAATTTTTGACTCCGTTCTCATCAATGGGTTGGTGCTCGCGGGGTTTGTAATAGTTGTCTTGCGAGATCAGGCAGATTTCTTCGGGAGCAAAACGCGCAGCCAGCCCTTGTAAGAAAAACGTTTTGCCCGAGCCGCTTCCGCCCGTGATGCCGATGGTGAAGGGTTTTTGCATTTACGATTTCAGGGAGTGAAGATAGTTGACAAACGCGTTTATGGCGCGGGCCCGATGGCTGATTTTATTTTTTTCGGCCAGCGTAAACTCGGCCAGGGTTTGGCGGTGGCCCTCGGGCAGAAAAACCGGGTCATAGCCAAAGCCATGTTGGCCCGTGGGTGCAAACCCAACGGTACCCTGCAAGACGCCTTCAAAGTAACGCGGTTGTTCGTCCGCCATCAGGCATATCACCGTGCGAAAGCGGGCCGCGCGATGCGTGCGGCCTGCCATGTTGTGCAAAAGTAAGGCGATGTTGTCGTGGGCGCTTCGCTGAGGGCCGGCATAGCGGGCAGAAAAAACCCCCGGTGCGCCACCGAGGGTTTCTACTTCCAAGCCGGTATCATCGGCAAAGCAGGGGGTTTGATAGCGGGTAAACACGTAGTGTGCCTTTTGCCATGCATTGCCCTGCAAGGTGTTTTGATCTTCGGCAAGTTCTTCGGTGCAGCCGATGTCTTTTAGTCCCACCAGCGAAAACGCATGGCCGACCAGGGCCTGTACTTCGGCAATTTTGTGTTCATTGTTGGTGGCAAAGCACAGGGTCATCGTATGGCCAAAAGTTCTACCTCAAAAATCAAATTTGAATTGGCGGGTATCACAATATTTCCGTCTCTATCCCTAACGTTGTTTGGCCCATATGCCAAACCAGAAGGAATGAAGAGGGTCACTTTCGAGCCAACAGGTATTTGTGGAAGCACCAGCTTCCAGCCTACGATCAGGTTGAGCAATGGTAAATCCACGGCAGTTGTTGCCTCGTCAAATACGGTACCGCTGCCGAGAAACATCCCTTTGTATCGAACCGTGAGTATTTGCTCCAGGCACGGAGTGGCCCCGTCTCCCAACTGAGAAATGACATACTGGACGCCATTCGGTTCCACCAGCGCAGTAATGCCGTTTGCGCTGAGGTAGTCGTTAATTACAGCAGTATCAGACTGGATTTTTGCTCGATCCACGCCAAATAGCTCTGACGAACTTACATTTTTTGTACAAGGTGTTTCGTTATCCAAACACCCGGCAAGAAAAAGCAAGCATAACAAGCCAGCAGGCAAAAGTATCTGCGCTCTTTTCATCGTTTAGCCGGCTTCAAATCCACCATTTCCATGTCAAACATCAGAATCTCATTTTCGCCAATCTCGGCACTTCTTCGCTGGGGGCCATAGGCCAGCCCGGAGGGGATGTACACCGTCATCTTGCTGCCCTTGTTCATGAGTTTTAGCGCCTCCTGCCAGCCTTCAATCAGCGGGCTGGAGCCCACCACCAGTTTGTACGGGTTATAGGCCCGTGCCGAGTCGTACCGGCCCTGCTCTTTGGCCACCGCCTCGATACTGGTATCAAAGCACTCGCCTCGCAGATTAAAGCCCGCATAATGAATGCTTGCCTCATCACCGTCAGTGGCGGTGGGCCCTTTGCCGGCCTGGGTAATTACATACCGCAGCCCCGAGGGTGTGGTCACTGCCTGTATCTTTTTCTGTGCTAAGTAGTCGTCCAACAGTTGGTTGTCTTTGGTGCGCTGCTCTTCTTTTTCCTTTTCCATTTTGGCCATTTGCTTGGCCTGGTATTCATCGCGGAAAGCGGGAAAGTCCTGTTCGGTCAGGATTTTTGTGAGCGACACATGAAAGGTAAAAAGCGAGGCGCTGTCCACTTCGGGGGGCACGGCCTGTCCCCAGGTTTTTTCAAACAGGTTTTTGGCCGATACGGCAAACACGGCACTGTCGCCTTTGGTGAGCGATTGCAGCACTTGCATCACGCCATCTGCCGTGATCAGTTGGGCCGAGTCGAACACCTGCATCACGACAGGCAAATCGTTCTTCTTGGTGTCGTTCCATACCGAGTCCTTTCCGTCTTTGAAAAGCATCTCCATCACCAGGTATTCGCCCGGCTTGCCTTTTACGCCATCGCCTTTGCGCACCAGCTTATACTTCTGCCCCGCGGGCGTTTCTTTTTCGCTGTTACAGGCCGCCAGGCCAATCAAGGCCGCCATCATCATTACACTTACTTTTCTCATGGGTGGTTTATCAAAAGTTAAAAATTAATTATGCGTTCAATGCCTCCCGGTACAGCGGCAAAAGCTGCAGGAATTTATCTATCGTTTTTTCAAAACTGTCGTGGGAGGTGCCACCCGCGGCATTGTGGTGGCCGCCACCGGCAAAATGGGTGCGCGCCAAGTCGGCCACGGAAAAATCGCCCAGTGAACGGAAGGATAGCTTGATTTCTTCTTTCCGGTCATAGAGCAACACGGCCATCTTGATGCCTTTGATGGACAAGCCATAATTAACCAGCCCCTCCAGGTCTCCCGTTTGAGCGTTAAATTTTTTTAGCTCCGCGGCCGAAAGGGCGATGTAGGCCGTGCGGTAGGCGGGCAGCACCACCAGTTTCTCGTACAGCGCATAGCCGGTAATTCGCAGTCGCTCCAGCGTATTGGTATCATATACATTTTTGGCGATGTCGTGCGGGCTGGCCCCGCGGGCCACCAGCTCCGAAGCAATCAGAAATTCCTTGTGGCGCGTGTTGTTGTGGCGAAAGCCACCCGTGTCGGTCATCAACCCCGCGTATAAACAGGTGGCAATGGGTGGATCGATCAGCGTTTTTTCGCCCAGCCGGTCAATGAGTTCGAAAATCAGCCCGGCCGTGGAGGCCGATTGCACATCCCAAAACCAGAATGCCGCAAAATCCTCGGGTTCCTGGTGGTGATCGACCATGATTTTCACCGCCTGCGATTCGTTGACGTATCGCCCCAGTTCGTTGATGCGGTTGAGGCTGGAGAAATCCAAACAGAAGATGATGTCAACCGAGGCTAACAGCGCGGCAGCTTTTCGCCCCGGTTCGGGGTTGTTTTTGGTCAAGGCGATGACCCCTTCATGGCCGGGCATCCAGGCGAGGAAGTCGGGGTAGTCGCTGGGGGTGATGACGGTCACCTCATGCCCCTTTTTGCGCAAAAAACCCGCCAGGCCCAGCGATGAGCCCAGGGCATCGGCATCGGGCTTGAAGTGCGTAACGATGGCCACCGTTTTGGGGCTTGCGAGCAATTCTTTGACAGCGGCTAGGTTTTCCATGAAGAGCGAGGGGCAAAAATCGGTAGAAAAAGGCGTATTTCCAGCGTGGGGCAAATCCCGTTTTCGTGTTTATGTCGTACCTTGGTTGCCTTATGTCAAAAGAAGTCATCGTATATGACCAAGCCAGCAGGAAGCCTCAGCTTGAAGCGGCCTTGATCCAACATCAAGATGGCCTTCATCGGTTGAGCGCGTACTTGGATTGGATGGACTTCTATCGCCTTTTTGGCCGGATACCGGACAAAAAATCGGATGGGATCGCGTGGATTATCCTTGAGAAAGATGATCAACAATGAAGTCCGTCAAAGCCTCACCGATGTGTGTAAGGCGCTCAACAGGCACAGCGTAAAGTTTATTATTATCGGAGGTGTGGCCGTTGGCTATCATGGCTACCGTAGGGTTTCGGGCATAACGGTGCATCGCCCTGAGATCAAGAATGATCTTGATTTTTGGTACAAACCTACATTGGATAATTTTCTCAGGCTGGTGCGCGCGTTGAAGGATTTGGAGGTACGAGCCGAAAGCTTGGATGCGATCGTTTTTGATCCGCAGAAAACATATCTAAAAATACCACAAGGAAGTTTTCACACGGATTTTCTTCCTCAAATGGTGGGGATTGATGATTTTGATCAGTGCCGGCAACGGTCTCATGAGGAACTGTTGGATGGTACCACCTTGGTCATTTTGTCTTATCAGGATTTGGTGCTCAACAAACTGGCCCTGAACCGGGCATTGGACGATGAGGACATTCGAGGCCTCCGCAACGCCCGATCGAAAGAAACCGAGTAGCCGTTGGTTTATCGTTTTTCCTTTACGGGGGCAGGCCAAGTGGCCGTCTTTTTAATACCTTTGCGCCCAAATTTTTAAACCTTAAAAAATGGCAGGAAACCGAACGTTTACCATGATCAAGCCCGATGCCGTGAGCGCGGGACATACCGGAGCAATTACGAAAATGATTGAAGAGGCGGGCTTCCGCATCGTGGCCATGAAAAAAGCCAAATTGAGCAGCGAACTGGCCGGCCAGTTTTATGCCATCCACAAAGAACGACCCTTTTATGGGGAATTGTGTGCCTATATGTCATCGGGCGCCATCGTACCAATGATCCTTGAAAAAGAGAATGCAGTGGAAGATTTCCGGAAGTTGATTGGGGCCACGGATCCCAAAAAAGCAGCCCCGGGCACTATTCGCGCCTTGTTTGCCAAGTCCATCGATGCCAACGCCATCCACGGAAGTGACTCGGACGAAAATGCAGCCCTGGAAGGAAATTTTTTCTTTTCGCAGTTTGAACGCTTCTAACGCACCGGTTGCCGGGTGGCGGGTTGTTTAACCCCGCCCCCGGAACTTGCTTCCCGCCCTCTTGTTCTATCCTTGTTTTCCGAAAAACCTGTCGCATGTTCATAGATCCCCACTACTCCGAAAAATTTGAAAACCGCCACAACGCACCTGACGCATCTCAGATCCGCGACATGCTGCGCGTGGTGAAGGCCTCATCGGTCGATGAACTCATCGACCAGACGGTGCCGGCCAACATCCGTTTGAAAAAGCCGCTGAACCTGCCGACCGCCAAGTCGGAGCATGCGTTTTTGAAAGACTTCAAAAACATGATGGGTCAAAACCAACTGTTCAAATCCTACATCGGGGCGGGATATTACAATACGATTACACCGGGGGTCATCTTACGCAACATTTTGGAGAACCCGGGATGGTACACGGCCTACACGCCTTACCAGGCGGAGATCGCGCAGGGGCGCCTCGAGGCATTGATCAACTACCAGACCATGGTCATTGACCTGACCGGCATGGAGATCGCCAACGCTTCGCTGTTGGACGAAGCCACAGCCGCGGCCGAAGCCGTACACCTGCTTTATGCTTCCCGGAAAGCATCAAAAAAGAATGCAAATGTCTTTTTTGTCGATGAGCACACCTTCCCTCAAACCATCGATGTGCTGAAGACCCGCTGCACACCCATTGGGGTAGAACTCCGCGTGGGCAACGTGAGCACGTTGGATATCACCGATGCCAACGTGTTTGGCGTATATGTGCAGTATCCCAACGATCACGGAGCCATTCATGACCATACGGCTTTTATTGCGGCCGCCCACGAACGCGAGGTGGCTGTGGTGATGGGTACTGATCTGATGGCACTTTTGTTGTTGAAGTCGCCCGGGGAAATGGGGGCGGATGTGGTAGTTGGTTCCTCCCAGCGCTTTGGCGTTCCCATGGGTTTTGGCGGGCCTCATGCCGCTTTTTTTGCCACCAAAGACGAGTACAAACGGCAAATGCCGGGCCGTATCATCGGTGCGTCTATTGATGCCCACGGCAAGCCCGGATATCGCATGGCCCTGCAAACCCGCGAGCAGCACATACGCAGGGAAAAAGCCACCTCTAATATTTGTACCGCACAGGTGCTTCTGTCGGTGATGGCGGGCATGTATGCCGTCTATCACGGGCCGGAAGGGCTGCGAAAGATTGCCGGCCGCATCCACGGGCTGGCACAAGTGCTCGACCACGCCCTGAAGACCGCCAACGTGAAGCAAATAAACGAACATTATTTCGACACGCTTTGTGTAACGGGAGCAGCCGTTGCCACGATCCGTGCCAAGGCCGAAACACAGCGCATCAACTTCCGGTATTTTGCCGATGGGCGAATCGGCATCTCGGTGGATGAGACCACCACGGTGGAGGATGTTCGCGCCATGGCCGCAATTTTTGGCGCTGCCGTACCCGCAACGCTGACCGCGGGCGAGGTGAAAGCCCCGCGCGCACTGGTGCGCGAAACGCCTTACCTGACGCATCCTGTCTTTAACTCGCACCACAGCGAGCACGAAATGCTGCGCTACATCAAAAAGCTGGAGAACAAGGATCTTTCCATGGTGCACTCGATGATTTCGCTCGGCTCGTGTACGATGAAACTCAACGCAACCACCGAGATGATTCCGGTCACGTGGCCTGAACTGGGGCACGTTCATCCCTTCGCCCCGACCAACCAAACCCTGGGATATCAGCAAATGATTGCTGAGCTGGCAGATTGGCTCAAAGAAGTAACCGGATTCACGGGCGTATCGCTGCAACCGAACAGTGGCGCGCAGGGCGAATATGCCGGGCTGATGGTGATACGTGCCTACCACCAGCACCGAGGCGACCATCATCGAAACATTGCCTTGATTCCATCTTCCGCCCACGGTACCAATCCTGCCAGCGCGGTGATGGCCGGCATGGAGGTGGTCGTGACCAAATCGGATGAGGAGGGCAAAGTGGACGTGGCCGACCTGAAAGCCAAGGCCGAACAATACAAAGACCGGTTAGCCTGCCTGATGGTCACCTACCCGTCCACCCACGGAGTGTTTGAAGAAGCTATTACGGAGATATGCGAAACCATCCACCAAAACGGTGGGTTGGTGTACATGGACGGTGCCAATATGAATGCGCAGGTAGGACTCACCTCGCCTGCCAACATTGGGGCGGATGTGTGTCACCTAAACTTGCACAAGACATTCTGTATTCCTCACGGTGGCGGTGGCCCTGGCATGGGGCCGATCTGTGTCAACGACAAGTTGAAACCCTTTTTGCCGGGCCATGCGCTGGTTGAAACAGGCGGTGACAAAGCCATCACGGCTGTTTCGGCTGCCCCGTTTGGCAGTGCGAGCATCCTGGCCATTTCATACGCCTACATTGCCATGATGGGTGGCGAGGGGCTGACCAACGCCACCAAGTTGGCCATCCTCAACGCCAACTATATCAAAGAGCGGTTGAATGGCCATTACAAAATATTGTACACCGGTACACACGGACGGGCGGCCCATGAGATGATCGTAGACTGCCGCGACTTCAAAAAAGCAGGCATTGAAGTGGAGGACATAGCCAAACGGTTGATGGATTATGGATTTCATGCGCCCACGGTGTCCTTCCCAGTGGCAGGTACCATCATGATCGAACCCACGGAGAGCGAACCCAAAAGTGAGTTGGACCGCTTTGTGGATGCGCTGATTGAAATCCGCAATGAAATCCGCGAAGTGGAGCAGGGCAAGTATAGCAAAGAGGACAATGTGTTGAAAAACGCACCTCATACCGCGGCCATCATCACCGCAGATGTGTGGACACACGCCTATAGTCGCCAAAAGGCGGCCTACCCGCTGCCGTTTGTCAAGGACGCCAAGTTTTGGCCTTCCGTGAGCCGCGTAGACAACGCCTATGGCGACCGCAACCTGGTGTGCAGTTGCCTGCCCATAGAAGAATACGCGACCCACGAGCCGGCCGAGGCGTAATACGCTGCCGCTCATCCGATGCCCTGTACGCCACAGGGCATTTTTTATTTTTTACTGTGCCCCAGCCGCCTTACTTTGGGCCTATGGTGGAGACCGTCAAGCAAAAACTTCCTTGGTGGACGTGGGTCGTGCCGCCCGTCCTTTTCGCCCTGGGAAGTTACATCTCCATCCACTACCGCTACGATGCCGGAGTAGGAAGCATCTACTTGCCTACCGTTTTATCCATAGTGTTGCTCAGTTGGTGGGGCCCCTGGCGGGTGCTGCCTGCGCTGTATGTCAATTCCTTTTTGTTTACCCGCTTGTGGGGTGTCACGGTCTGGTGGCAATGGTTTATCTACCCCTTTGCCGAACTCACCTTTGCGTTCTTTTTTTGGTTGCTGTTTTTGCGGTTGGCACGGGGCAAATACTGGATACCCGATACCCGGAACTTGATTTTGTTGGGATGGCTCGGGTTGTTTGGCCCTACAGCCCTCAATCTGTTGGTGCTGCAATCGTTCTTCACCGGGTTTGGCAGCCAACCGGTCGATCTTTTTTGGATCCAGTTTTTGCGCAACTGGCTGGGGGCCACTACGGCCAACGTGGGCATCGCGCTCATTGCATTCTACTGGCTTACGCCTTTGTTGCACAAAAAAGGATGGACAACAATCGCTGCCGATACCCCTTTAACATTGCCGCGCAGACTCAACCCGTGGGAGCGTTTGGAGGCCACCCTCCTGTACACCGGCATCGTTTTGCTCTCCGTCTATTTGCCGTTTCAGCAATACTGGTTTGTGTTTGGGTTGGTCAGCCTCTACATTTCTATCCGCTTTGGCTTTGGCGAGGTATTGATTTGCAACCTGCTCATTTTTTTGGTGACCTATATTTTTCCGTTTGCCCTCACGCAGCGGCAGGCGGCACTTTTTCATCACGACAGCCCCATCATCAATATCTTTTTGGGCAATTTGCTACTGGCGATTTTTAGTGCGCTGATTGGCCGCGTGGTGTCGGATCTGCGCGAGGTGGAGGTGAAGCTAAGCAAACAAAACGAAGACCTCGAGCAGGCCAACCAAGAGCTGGACCGGTTTGTGTACAGCGTGTCGCATGATCTCAGCGCTCCGTTGCGCTCCATCCAAGGGCTGGTAAACATCAGCAAGCTGGACAAGGACATCAACAACCGGGAGGAATATCTCAGCAAAGTAGAACAAAGCGTAAACAAACTGGATTTGTTCATTCGCGAAATACTGGACTACTCGCGCAACAACCGCCTGGTGGTGACACGCGAGCCTGTGAACCTCAAAGGCCTTTGCCAAGAGGTCGTTGAAAACCTGCGCTACATCGACAACTTTCAACGTATTTCGTTTGAGTGCGATGCGCTGGCCGACCCGGTTATCATGGCGGATAAACTGAGGATGAAAATAATCCTCAACAACCTACTGTCAAACGCGATCAAATTTCAACGCCCCGATGAGCCCCACCCGGCTGTGCGGATGACCTGTCAACAAAAAAATGGCCGGTTCCGGATGGTGATTACCGACAACGGGGAAGGTATGCGCCCCGAAGTGTTGCAAAAACTGTTCACGATGTTTTACCGCGGCACCACCCGCACCACAGGGTCGGGGTTGGGGCTGTACATCGCCAAAGAGGCAGCCGAAAAAATGGGGGGCACTATTTTGGTCACCAGCGAATATGGAAAAGGCTCTACCTTTACCGTAGAACTACCCCTTGCGTGAAATACGTGTTTTTAATCGGAGGTATGGCGTTGGCCACCATCGTCACCGCCCAGCAGAAGTCGTATTCCGGGCTACCCTCGGATGTGTGGCCCAAACTTTACCGCATTGAGTACGACAAAACCGACAAGGTATGGGTGGATTTTGGTAAGCCGATATTCGGCAAGGAAGCACAATCGCTCAACGGCAAATCCGTCACCATCCCGGGTTTTTTGGTGCCATTTGAAGGAGGGTTGAAGAGTACACACTTCATGTTTACCTCCTTGCCGCTCAACGCGTGTTTTTTTTGTGGCGTGGGTGGTCCCGAAACTGTCATTGAAGTTTTTTCGTCCAGCCCTGTTCGCTATACCGACAAACCTGTAGAGCTGAAGGGACGATTGATGCTCAACAACCGCAATCCCAATCAGATGGTATACATCCTGGAAAAGGCTGAGCTTTTGGGCGAAATTGATTTCTAACGCTGCTGCACGTGTACGGTGGTCAAAATGTACATGTGACGATCTTCATCGGCAGCGTTGAGCACCAGGATACCTGTAATGGTCATCGGCTGGCTGCTAAAAGCAATTTTTTGTGAAGTGTCCAACTCGACTACTGTCTCTGGACCCGCAGCCCCACAAAAGTAGCATAGATTGAAAGGTTGCGAGGAGAACATATAGCGGGTGCTGCCCACTTCGCCTGCGGGCAGGATATAGCCCTTGAGCGTAATTCGCTTCCCGTTCCAGCTTTTTACATGCTGGCTGAATACGGGGACCTCGACCGTCCAGCCGTGGATACCTTGCTTCTTTTCAAAACCCACTTGCGCCAGCACATGCCAGAAATTGTCGGGCTGCGGGGGAGCCCACATCAGCCAACACACCATCATCCACATCTGCATGGCCAAAAGTAATAGCCACTTGCCCACGAACCAACCCGCGGAAGGTGCATCTCAATTGACGCGCTTAACCTCACCCCATCCAGACAGCGTAGTTTTTCGGTGCGTATCGTTCCCCTCTCCAATGGAGAGGGGGGCAGAGACTGTTGCTTTGCAGGCATTGGGCCAGGGTGAGGTAACGGACGTGCATCAATTTGAAACACACCCCGCTCATACAAACGGTTGAAATAATGTAAATTGCCTTCCGTTAATCCACGCCCATGGCATTTCTTTTTGAGTCGTTTGAAAGTTGGAAAGCCGAAAGCCTGGCCACGTCAAAGTCGCTGGTGCAATTGGTGGTGGAGTATGAGATGAACATCCGCCCGCGCACCGAGCCGGAGATACGCGATGGACTGCGCAAAGCCTGGCAGGTGATGAAAGATGCCGTGAACACCGGGTTGGAGCAGGACATGACCTCGCGTTCGGGCATGATCAACAACGGAGCAAAAAAGGTATATCGCTACCCGCGTGCGGTGTTGTCCGTGGAGTTTCAGAAGCTGATTGCCCGTGCGTTGGCCGCCAAAGAAGTGAACTCCTGCATGGGCCGCGTAGTGGCCGCGCCCACGGCCGGAGCCAGCGGCATCATGCCGGGTGTGCTGTACACTTTGCAAGAGATACACGGCATCGCGGATGAGCAAATCATAGACGCCATGTTGTTGGCCGCGGGCATTGCACTCATCATGGAACAAAAAGCCAGCATCGCGGGCGCGGTAGGCGGCTGTCAGGCCGAGACGGGAACAGCCGCAGCGATGGGCGCGGGAGCAATTGTGTTTTGCCTGGGTGGAAGTACCGATCAGATTTTTAATGCCGTGGCTATTACCGTGCAATGTATGTTGGGTCTTGTATGTGATCCCGTGGCGGGATTGGTGGAGGTGCCGTGCGTGGTGCGCAATGCCAGCGCGGCTGCCATTGCCAACAGTTCTGCGCAAATCGCCCTGGCGGATGTGAGCAGCGTCATCCCGGTGGATGAGGTAATCGAGGCCATGGGCGAAATTGGAGCGAGTATGGAAACGAGATACAAAGAAACTGCCTTGGGCGGATTGGCTGCTACCAAAACCGGGCAGGCCATCGCCAAAAAGGTGCTCATCCGCGATATTGAGGTGCTGCCGGATGAAACAACGCTTTAGTCGACTATTCCTTTCGGACCTTATATCATGGCAGACCTGTCTTCTTTGCGGAAGTTTTTTCTAACTGGCGATCAAACTCAACAATGTACTCCGAACTATATTCATTCGCTTCGCTGTCCTTGACAAACAATCGCGCCCGCTGGCCGAGCTTTAAACACGTGTTTTTGTTTTCCACGTCTTCGGGTGTATTCATCGGCTGAAGCGAGGGGTACCAAAGCACGCGCCCCGGTTTGGTCAACAAAAGTTGGGGTTTGCTCCACTGCACGGCATGATCGGCCGTGCCCAGATCTGGATGGGTGTTGAACGAAATGTAGATACTGCTGCCCCGCCATTTTTCTTCTTCTACTTTGCCCATCAACATGACCCAGCAGTTGAGGTAATAATTCCAGCTGACAGATGGTCCCCAATGGTATTGCCCAGCGCGCGAGGCTGCGCCTCCTCCCTCGGCCGCGCTGATTTGTAACGAAGCAATCGGTTGGCCGATTCCATCGTACGGGGCACCGAACCCGGTGCCATCCCAGCGCGTAGCCTTGCCTTCGGGGTTGTCAAGATCGCTCAGGTTGATGCGCGCCACGCTGATGCACTGGCCGCTGGCTTCTGTCAGCGAGTCGTAAGTCTCCGGGCGGTATTCGCCCGGGTAGCTGTACTCGCCAAAGAACAAATACAAGTAGTCGCCACTGGCCACGGCCGAGGGATCGCCCACGCCCCCGGCAAACGTGAGGGATACATTGTCTGGCTTTAGGATCATACGCGGGTTCAAGTCTTCGATAAAAAGGCCCCGGTTCTCCCAGCTTTTCCCGCCATCGATGGATTTCATGATGCCGATGCGGCATACGGCTGCGGCCGACTCCGGGCCGCGCAGACCTTCAGGCCATCGATCGTTTTTGTACCCTCGGCCGGTGAGCGAATCATACGGCAGTGTTTGCGGATAGTTTTCGTTGTGGTAAATGCCATACAGCGTTTTCCCTGAAAGGTCGCGAACGTCTTGATACATCGTTTCAAACCAAACAGCCCCGTGCAAGCCGGGTGTGCCTGCTGGCGCATTGACGGGCATCACGGGCGTTTTGAATTGATCGCGAGGGGTCAGAAAAACTTCCTCCGCATGCAGGCCATCTGCATATTTTAGATCATTTGCATCGCCCCACACGGGGTCCTCGCCATACTTGCCCGGAAAAATCCGCAGCGTATCGCCCACCCAAGCCTCGGCCATGTTGCAATCCACAAATGAATTGAACGTAAACTTCTCCGTAGGGACAAGTGTAAATGTGGGGGTTGCTTTTTCGGTGCGCGAAGTGCACCCGAGCAATCCCGTCAAGACGATCACGGATAGTACATGGATGACGTGTACGGGGGCACATGGCAAAGGCATCTTTCGGCCTGGTGACGCCTCTTTTTGCTCGAAATTTGTCAAGGTCATGGCTTTCTCGATCTGAAGCGAAAGCTACAAATTTTGGCGGGATACGGTGGTTGGGCTCGCGGGCAATGCAAGAATGGGTTTTTACGCCTAGTGGCAGGGCCAAAAATTTTTCTGCGATGGAAATAACTTTGCCGACCTTCGTGTTACTGCTTCATGGGTCGATGGCTCTTCTTACTCATCCTTTTGCCAATCGCTGGGCAAGCGCAGGTCTCCCTTCGCGGCTCTGTGCGCGATGCCCTTGGCCAACCGTTGCCCCTGGCCCACATCCAATTGCCACTTCAAAAACGCACGCTCACAGCCAGTGAAGGCGGAGAGTTTTCGGCTTCACTGCCGGCCGGTCGCATAAAGCTGGTGGTGTCGTTCACCGGTTATCAGAAGCAAACCGAAGAGTGGGTGCTCACGCGCGATACCGTTCTTTGGATCGTGTTGGAATCCCGGACTGAACAACTGGGCGAAGTGGTGGTGCAGGGAAATCCAGTATTGCAGTCCGACCAGTTTGATAACACCCGGGGTAGTACACTCACCCTGACCGGTCAGGAAGTCAACGCCATTCCGGTGCTGGGAGGCGAGGCCGATGTAATCAAGACGCTTCAACTCTTGCCAGGCTCTGCTAAAGGGGTGGAGGGCAGCACCGATCTTTTTGTGCGTGGCGGGGCAGCGGACCAAAACCTGGTGTTGTTGGACGGTGCGCCCGTTTACACCACCGGCCATCTCTTCGGATTCTTGTCCGTCTTCAACCCCGACATCTTGGAGGGCGTTTCGTCTGTCAACGGAGCGTTTCCGGCCTACTATGGCGGCCGTTTGTCGTCCATTATTGACGTGACCACGCAGTCGCGTGCGCTGCAACGAACGCAGGTAAACGGAAACATCGGCTTACTTGCCTCCCGGTTGATGGTCCGTCAGCCGCTGGTAAAAAACAAACTGGATCTATGGGTGGCCGGCCGCAGAACGTACATCGACCAGGTTGTGCGGGCCGCGGGGGAGTCGCTGCCTTATTTCTTTTACGACCTTAACGGCAAGATCAGTTACCGTCCATCCTCCCGCGACTACCTGGAGTTTACATACTACTCCGGCAAAGACGTGTTGGCGTTTGAGCGCGAACCCCGCGACTCGGCCCGCAACCGAAACATCACCTCAGATTTTACCATCGCCAACCAAACACAGACCATGCTGTGGCGCAGGAGCCTGGCGCGGCATGTGTACAGTCGTTTGTCGCTGTACCACACTCGGTTTAACTACACCATCCAGAATACCTTCGAAGACAACCGGCTTTTTGTCAACTCCAGCATTCGCGATTGGGGCGGACAATGGCGGCTACAATGGGACTCCCTCCGCGGCATTTCGCTGGTGACCGGTGTGGAGGTGGCCAATCGACAGGTGAGCCCCAACATCATCGATACGTCCGGAGAACTGGCCGAGGTGTTGCAAAGCAGCCGCACGCAGCCGCAACAACTGGTAGAAACCAGTGTGTTCACACAGGCCGATGGAAAATGGAATAGTCGATGGGCCTGGAGTGCCGGCCTCCGTTTTTCTTCCGGTTATGTTCAGGAGAAACTCTTTGTGAAACCTGAGCCGCGGTTGGCCGTACGGTACCAATGGACCGAACAGATGGTGTGGAAACTGAGCTACTCCCGCATGACACAATACCTGCATCGCGTGTCCAGTGCCGCGGTTGCCTTTCCCACCGACATTTGGTATCCGGTGACGCCCGGGGTGCGCCCCCAAACGTCCGATCAGGTCACGTTGGCATGGCAGCGGGTGGAGCCACGCCACGGGCTGTTTATCAGTGCCGAGGTGTACTACAAAGACATGCGGCAGTTGATTGGCTACCGCGAGGGTACCAATCTTTTTTTGAACACGGAGTTTGAACAGCAGTTGATCCAGGGTGCCGGCCGGGCTTATGGTTTGGAACTCTTGGTTAAAAAAGAAACGGGCAAACTGACCGGCTGGATCGGCTACACACTGTCGCGGTCGGAGCGGCAGTTTGACGAAATCGGAAATGGGCGATGGTTTCTTTCACGATATGACAGGCGGCACAATGGCTCGGTGGTGGCCAACTATGCCCTCACCCCTCGCTGGTCATTGTCAGCCGTCTTTGAAATCATCTCGGGCTCGCGGTTCACGCCCATCATTGGGCAGTATGTGGTGCCTTCGCCCACGCTGGTGGGTGTTGATCTGATACCGGTGTATGCACCGCTTAATTCGGTCAAGCTGGCCGATACACACCGATTGGATTTGGGTGTGAAGTGGCGGTCTAAGCCCACCCGCAAAATCCGAAGCGAGTGGTTTGTGGGGGTGTACAATGTCTACAACCGGGCCACACCGATAGGTATTACCATTGAGCAAGACGAAAATACCGGGGCCTTGCGGTATGAGCAACCGGGGTTGTTTGGTTTGTTGCCCTTTGTGAGTTATGGATTTAAACTCTGAGCGAATGAATATGATGGTGCGAAGCATGGCGATGATGGTGGCGGGAGCCCTTGTGGCCGCAGGCTGCCTGCCAGACCCATTGCCTGTAGACGAGCTGCCGATGCTGCAACCGAAGATCACGGTCGCTTCGCAGATCGTACCCGAAGAAGGGTTGATTGTTTTTTTGACGCGAAGCGTGGGCGCCCTGGACGCCAGCGAAGACACTGACCCGCAGACGCTACTCAATCAGATTGTGATCAACGATGCTTTGGTGACGCTTCACTACGCAGGGCAAACGGATACCCTCCTTGCACAAGGATCGGGGCTTTACGGAACCCTGACGGACATTGCCTGGCAGGCCGGCACGGTATATGAACTTCGGGTGACGTCACCGGCCTGGGGCGAAGTGAACGCCTTTGCCAACGTACAGCCACAGGTACCCTTTCAGTCGGTGCAAGCGCGGTTGTTCGTCACGGAATTTGATTCGCTGGCGGAGGTGAGCTACAGCCTGCAGGACCCGCAGGGCGCAAACTATTATATGATCAACGTGCAAAAGGTTACGTCCGATCAGGGCTTGAACTCATTGCTCAACCCCGATGTGTTTACCTATCTGATCACCGACCGTGATTTTGAGGGCCGACTGTTTCAAGATCAATTTCGCGTATTTTTTCGCGACTTTTCGCCAGGCGATACAGTGTCCGTCTTTTTGGCAAACATCCAAAAGGAGTATTACGACTTTCTAAAACTCCGGAATGACAACCAATACAACTTTGCCGAGTTTGCGAGCGAGCCGATCAATTACCCGACCAACGTAAACGGTGGGTTGGGTTTCTTTAATCTTCACGTTCCGGATGTGCGCATATTTGCGTTAGAGCAGTAATGGATCTGTCTGTCGATTTGGTCTTTGGTTTTAGCCGGTCAGTTTCCGCATCATCGATTCGAGGGGACCGTGGAGCCAACGCTTTTTCCAATAGTGACTAAACCACACGCTGCCGGCAAAATACACTAGGGCAAACAACAAAATCGCACCCGCGGGCAGGGCGGTCGTTGTTGGTATATTTCCGGACAGCGTATTTCCTGACATCAACCCCAAAACCACCAGGCCCACGGTCAGGTGTTGGATATAGTGCGTTAAGGTCATCTGGCCTGTAGCCGCCAGCGCATTTACCCAGGCCGTCTCGCGCAAACGTGCGCCCATCATCATGAACAAGGCGATGACCATACAGCCAAACGAACCGGTGCTGATCATGAACGACAGAGAAGGAGGCAGGTAGTCCGCGAAGAGATAGAGGTGCCATTCGTCAGACCAGCGGAAGGCGGCCAGGTAGGCCAACAAAAGTTGTGCGGTGATATAAATAGCCGCGCTCCAAACGAGAACCGTCTTTTGCACGGCCGGTTCATGCCATGCCTGCCGGCCCAGCCACATGCCGCCCAAAAAGTAAGCAAGCCACGGAAACACCGGATTCCAGCCGTTGTAGAGCGTGTTGCGCAGAAAGCCGTTCCATGTCCAGAAGTCAGTGTACACCAGCGTGTCAAAATCCCATCCCGTTTCATACGGTATCCACCACAACAGCAAATGAAAAATGGCGATGGCTGCTACCGCAGCCCACACAAAATACCGGGGCGGTAAGAAAACGAGCAGCAGCGCCACGTGCATATAGCCGCCATAAAAGTGGAGTATGTCTGCAGGCCACCAGGCGTATAGCAGCAGGCCGAGGAAAAACAGAAACCACGATCGCTTGTGTAAGGTGGCGCGTACGCGGCTTTTTTCGGCAACACTATAAGAAGCGCGGTTGCTCATGAGGGCAACGCCCATCCCTGCAAGGATGACAAAGATAGTGCTGCTGTTTCCGTTGAACAGCCCCAGGAACGTTCCCAGCCATGAGTCATCTTCATGCGAACCGAAGACGATGTTGAAATTCACAATGTACATGCCCATAATGGCGTACGCACGGGCCAGGTCAAATCCAAGGATGCGATGTGTCACGGGTGAGTTGTTTTCCCGCAAAGCTGTGCGCGAATGCGCAAACGTCATTTGACCTGGGTCAAATAAAACTGCTGGTCAAATCCGTGCGCGTATGCGGCTCAACGTTTCCAGCGAAATACCGAGGTAGGACGCGATGATGGTCAATGGTATTTGTTGAATGATGTGTGGGCTTTTTTTCAATAGGTTCACGTATCGCGTGGTGGCGCTTTGTGTACGAAACTCAAACAATCGGTTCTCCAGCCACAGGGCATAGTATTCGGTTATCAGCAGGTCCAGTTCGGCCAGTTTGGGATTTTGCTTTTTGGCATCGTAAAAGAGAGCGTAATCGGTTGCCTGCGCGGTGACGTCCGTCATCGCTTGTATGTATTCCCGCCCGGGTTGCTGTGTTACGTAGCTTTGAAAGGCAACAACTAAGTCATCGGCAAAGTATAGTTCGGTGGTGATTTCCGATCCATCATGCAAGTAGAACTTACGGCAGCTACCCGACAGCAGCCAAAAGCTCTGTGTGCACACCCGGTCGGGCTGCACCAAATACTCCCCTTTCTTAAATGAACGTCCAGCCGATAGCATATCCAATTCGCGTTCGGTCGGCTGGTCAAACGTAGCGATGAGCGCGTTGATTTTTTCGAGGTGGGAAAGCATGGAAGGGGGGCACCCGTGAGGCTATAGCCCTAGGTGCGCACGCGAAAGATACACACACTGCGTCATTCAACTTCTCTGCCTGCCGTTGGTCGAAGTACGCCCCTGTTTCTGTGCTCCAGCCTTCATCTGCCACTTACCGTGTGTATATTTCCCGTATCAAACCCGTGTATGCGTTACCTCTGGCTGGTCGGACTGTGTGTTTTCGTGGCAGGCATGGCGAACGCCCAAACCTTGCCCCCGGGCTTTACCCGCCAGGTGGTGGCCTCGTCCATCACATCGCCTACCGTAATGGCCTTTGCCCCGGACGGCCGCATTTTTGTGGGGCAGCAGGCAGGCACGCTGCGCGTGGTGAAGAACGGTTCGCTGCAACCAACCCCCTTCACCACCTTACCATCCATCAGTTCGTCAGGCGAGCGCGGACTGATCGGTGTCGCGCTGGATCCGGATTTTTCATCTAACGGCCATGTATACGTATATCACACCATGCCTTCGGTGAGCGGCAATCCTCCGTTCAATCGCATCACGCGCTTCACCGCCAATGGGGATGTCGCGCTGACAGGCAGTGACACCGTGATCCTGAACTTGGATAACCTGAGCGGGGCCACCAACCACAATGGCGGGGCCATGGCCTTTGGGCCCGATGGCAAGTTGTATGTGGCCGTGGGCGACAACGCCAACACCAGTACGCCACAGAATCTGGATACGTATCATGGAAAGATGCTGCGCCTCAACAAAAATGGGTCTGCGCCCACCGACAATCCATTTTTTACCGGCACGGCCTCCGAACAACGAAAGCGCGTGTGGTCTTATGGACTGCGAAATCCATACACCATTGCCTTTCAACCCGGCACGGGGCGCCTGTTTGTAAATGAAGTGGGACAAAATGCATGGGAAGAAATAAATGAGGCCACGGCAGCCGGAAGAAATTTTGGCTGGCCTGCTACCGAAGGGCCTACGTCCAATCCAAATTTTACTGCTCCTTGGTATGCGTATGCCCACACCGGAGCCGCGCCCACCGGCTGCGCTATTACGGGAGGTACATTTTTCAACCCGCCCACAACGAATTACCCCGCCACGTACCTGGGCAAGTACTTCTTTCAAGATTATTGCAGCGCGTGGATTTATTACATCGACCCCGCTCAATCAAACCCCGTTCCGCAACTCTTTGCCTCGTCTGTGGGTGGGCAGTCATTGAGCATTACCGCGGGTACCGATGGCAACCTATATTATTTGAGCCGCACAGCGGCCACATTGTACCGCCTGGCCTTTGCCAGCGGCAGCGGGGCACCGGTCATCACGCAGCCACCTGCTTCGACCACCGTTACTGTAAATCAACCCGCTACATTTACCGTTAC
This sequence comes from uncultured Ohtaekwangia sp., assembly GCA_964524935.1. Taxonomy (GTDB): domain Bacteria; phylum Bacteroidota; class Bacteroidia; order Cytophagales; family Cyclobacteriaceae; genus ELB16-189. The sequence continues at coordinate 65,825 of CAZGFJ010000002.1, read as the reverse complement.
CGCCACGGGAGATGCCCCCTTGCGCTACCAATGGAACCGCCACGGGGTGCCGATAGCAGGTGCGAATCAGTCGACTTTGAGTTTCCCCTCAACTCAGTTCAGCCAAGCAGGCACCTACACGGTCATCGTTTCCAACAATGCGGGCAGTGTGACCAGCACCGAAGTATCCCTCACCGTCACGGGCCCCAATCAACCACCCGTGGCATCAATTACCCAACCGCTGGCCAGTTTCGTGTACCGCGCAGGCACCCAGGTGGATTTTGCCGGCAGCGGCACGGATGCGGAAGATGGAACACTGCCCGCCAGTTCCTTTCAATGGGAAATCAACTTTCATCATGATGACCATTTTCATGATCAACCTCCAATTGTGGGAATCAAGTCCGGCACGTTTGAGATCCCCAATCAAGGGGAAACATCCGCCAACGTATGGTACCGTTTTATGTTGACGGTGACCGATAGTCAGGGCCTCACGGGAAAAGACACCGTGGATATTTATCCGCGCAAGTCGACCCTCACGTTGCAAACCGATCCCCCCGGACTGATGCTAACGCTGGATGGCCAACCGATAGCAACGCCCCACTCCGTTCAGAGTGTAGTGGGCATGTTGCGGAGCATTGGGGCCAGTGACACCGTTGTGCAGGACAACCGCGAGTTTACTTTTGATGGATGGCAACACGGAGGAGCTATTATCCAGGCAATTGCTACCCCCGAGCAAGATGCAACCTACACGGCCCGGTACAGCCTGGTAGTGTCAGTGACCGAACCGCCAGCCGCTATTTATCCGCAACCGGCTAATCATTTTTTTATCTTGAACGAACCTCAGGCTACGGAGCTTCAGTTGACCGACATCACAGGACATGCGCTTGCTCCGCCCATCCAACGACAAGGCGGTGCGCTCACGGTAGATACCCGTTTGCTCGCCCCTGGCGTTTACATACTACGCTATCAGATACAGGGAAAACCGCAGCAAGCTAAAGTCATCATCCGGAAGTAAACCGCGCGATCAGTTGCTGGTGAGCGGGAAACTGTTCGGTCAACTCCTGGCGCGAGGCCATCTCAAAATCAGCAAACTCAAAACCCGGACACACCGTGCAACCCACAAGGCCAAAGTGATTTTCTGCTTCGACTTCCGCTGCAAACCACGTGCCTGCGGGCACCACCACGTGTAGCGATTCGTTGATATGAACAGCGCGCCCCACGCGCTTTGTTTGAAGGCCCGCGTTGTTCAGCAAATAAAGTACGATGCTGGCGCCTTCGTAGAAATGCCAGATCTCATCCGACCTAAGCCGATGAAAAACAGATCGATCGCCACTGCGAAGCAAAAAGTAAATGGCCGTACCCCACGCCCGTGGCGCCTCATAACGCGTGGGCAACGCAGCCGGATGGATGGTTTCGTGGGAGCGGTAGACTTCGCGGTAGAACCCTCCCTCGGGGTGGGGTTTCAGATTGAGTTGGTGGATCCAATATTCGGCTGTGTTCATTTCCCTACTTTTACTTTTGTGAGTTCGTTTTCCAAAACTACGCTGCCTGTGTATGTCGACCAACTGGCGGCTGCTGATCCGGCCCTGAAGCGGTTGGTGCAAACGTACGGCTATCCTGCCTTTTGGCACCGTGATCCGGATTTTGCCACGCTGGTGAAAATCATTCTGGAACAGCAAGTGTCTCTGGCGTCAGCGAAAGCTGCGTTTGACAAGCTGGAACAACGAATCGGCAGCGTGACGCCCGAGGGCGTGCTTGCCCTTTCCGATGCGGAGCTACGCCAGTGCTACTTCAGTCGGCAAAAGACAGTGTATGTACGCGACCTCTCGCAACGGGTCATGAACGGCTCGTTGGCGCTGGCGCAACTGCCCACGTTGCCTGACGAAGAAATACACCGCCAGTTGACCGCGGTAAAAGGCATTGGGCAGTGGACGGTGGAAGTATATTTGTTATTGGCGCTCCACCGCTTGGATGTTTTTCCGCTGGGCGATTTGGCGTTGGTCAAGTCGATGCAGGAGCAACGCCTCGTCCGGGCTTCTTCGGGCAAAGACCAAATGAGAAAACGCGCGATGTGCTGGAGACCTTACCGGTCGGTGGCCGTCATTCTGTTGTGGCATGCGTATCTGACCAGGCGCAACAAAGCCATGCCGCTGCCGTCATAACGTACCCAACCAACCGCGTTATCTTTTTTGCTGGGCGCGATAGTCATCGTGCATTCCCTTTCCTTCAAAAATCGGTTGGATACACTTTTCGATGCGGGCTTTTCGGGTGGCCGATTGTTTGGGCGCGGAGAAGTAAAGAAGGTAACCGCGCTGCCGCCCAGGGGTGAGCGCCAAAAATGCTTTCTGGAGTCCGGCCGTTTTCGAAAAAGCCTCTTCCAATTCCGTGGGCACGCGCTCCGTGGGTTTGCTGGCGCGGGGCTTTTGTCCGTTTTGTGCCAATGCCATGGCAGCTTTGATATAGGAAATCACTTTTGGCTTGAGCCTGCTTACTTGACGCGCCTCGGTAAATCGGATAATGCGGCCCACCTGCGAGTTCGCGCCTTGTTTCACCAACAAACCATCCGGATCGGGGAGAGATGCCCCGTGAAAAAAACCAAGAACGACACAGTCTTTCAACGCGCTCACCGTCACGATGTTTTTGCCCTGCTGGGTATAGCACGGCACACCCCATTTCACTTCCTCCACCAGCCCGCATGCCAGCGGCAAGGCACGCACGTGTTGAAGAACTTCTTGCCAGGTGTGTACTTTGCAATGCGGTGTGCCACCCAGCGGGCAACGGCCGCAGCCCTCGGCAAAGTAGAGATCAATTTGAGTGGTCATGGGCATGCCAAACGCGCGTTAAAGCCGGAAAGTACGGGAATTGCAAACTGGTTTTCAAACTGCTTCTTTACCCGGGCGGGCACGAACGTTTTTCCGATTTGCTGCCGTACAGGGTAGTGGCGTTCAATGATGGTGGTGGGGCACCGCGGCTTCGCCTTCTTTGCTTTTCAGGGTGCCGTATACATAATCCCAAAAAGGGGAAGATACCCCAAACACCACTTCGCCATTTTTGTAGTGGTGGATGCCGTGATTTACCCACAGCGTCTTCAGAAAGTTTTTGGGGGGCGGAAAGGCATGTACCATGTAGTGCACCGACAGGTAATATGCATAGCCCACTAAAAATCCGGGCAGGAAGGAGAACACCAAGTCGCCCATCAACACGCGAAAGATCAACAACAACACCGTGGCGATGGTAATACTCACTAACGGAGGCATGGCCAGCCGTTCTTTGTCTTTGGGGAACTCATGGTGCACACCGTGGATGAGGTATTGAATTTTTTTGCGTGTCTCGGTGTAGATTTTCATGTGAAAGATGTGGCGGTGCGTGTTATACTCCACCCATGTAAAAGCCACAAACCCCACTACGAACATCGCGCTCGTCATCCATGGCGAAAGAGCGGTGTGGGTGATGCTCCAGTAAAGAAGCGCGGCCGCGTAAACACCAAAAATGATCAACGGCACCGAAATGTGCGTACGACTCAGTTTTTCGAGAATGGGGCTGTCGAAGAGTTGCTTGGTGCCCTTGTTTTGAGGCTTAATGTCGGCTGTGTACATGGCTTCCATTGAGTATCAAGTTTTTAGCGTAATCGTGGTTTCTTTTTTGTTACGGGCAGGCATTAGCGTTTAGGTCACATAGTATACAACACTTACCAGGGGTTATACCCCTATCGGTACAACGGATTTTTCAATCACTTTGGTATAATACGATTCGTAGCGCGGAAGGATGTTCGTAATGTCAAATTCTTTCGCCCGTTTGAGGGCATTTTCTTTGAACCGCGGCAGATTGGTTTTGTCCAGCACAAAAAGCGCCTTGCGCGTCATGTCTTCCACATCGCCCACAGGGCTCAAAAAACCGGTTACACCTTGTATGTTCAATTCGGGAATACCGCCCGAATCGGAGGAGATCACGGGCACCTCGCAGGCCATCGCTTCCAGCGCAGCCAGGCCAAAGCTCTCTTTTTCAGAGGGCAGCAAAAACAAATCGGCCACTGACAGTACCTCTTCTACCGCTTCCAACTTCCCCAAAAAGCGGATGTCATCACAAATGCCCAACTCTTTGCATTGTTTTTCGGCCTTGGTGCGTTCGGGCCCATCGCCAATCATCAATAGTTTGGCAGGTATTTCTTTGTGGATGTTCGCGAATACACTGATGACATCGCCAATGCGCTTCACCTTGCGGAAGTTGGAGATGTGCACCACCAACATTTCGCCATGGGGGCAAATGGCTTTTTTGAAATGGTCTTTTTTCTGTTTTTTGAATTTGGCCAAGTCAATAAAGTTGGGGATCACCTCAATCTCTTTGGCGATGGGGAAGTAGTCATACGTTTGTTTGCGCAAGTCGCTGGAGACGGCCGTCACCCCATCCGACTGGTTGATGCTAAAGGTAACTACGGGCTCGTACGAGGCGTCTTTGCCCACCAAGGTAATGTCCGTTCCGTGCAGCGTAGTTACTACCGGTATGCTGATACCTTGGGTTTTCAATATTTGCTTGGCCATGTAGGCGGCCGATGCGTGGGGGATGGCGTAGTGCACATGCAAAATGTCCAACTTCTCATTTTTCACCACACTTACCATTTTGCTCGCCAGCGCGAGTTCATAGGGAGGATATTCGAAAAGTGGATAGGAACGGAAGTCCACCTCATGGTAAAAGAGGTTTTCGTTGAGAAAATCCAGGCGGCTGGGCTGGCTGTAGGTGATAAAATGCACCTTATGACCTTTTTGCGCCAGGCCCTTGCCCAGCTCGGTGGCCACTACGCCACTGCCGCCAAAGGTGGGGTAACAAACGATGCCTATTTTCATACGTATGGGCCCGTTTTGCCGCGGCCACTCCGGTTTGTTTAACCTTTAAACGACCGCTTTAGTTTCGCTTTCTGAGTCGAAAAAAGCGTGTTTTTTATTGTTTCTGGAGGGCCCGGTACACAACCTCCTGGATGCGAGGGCGGATGTTGGCGTTTAACAATTTCGTGTTGTTCATATCGGGGTGCACGCGGTTGGAGAGAAAAACATACACGATCTCTGCCACAGGATCCACCCAGATGCAGGTGCCTGTAAAGCCGGTATGCCCGAAGGTGAGGGGTGAGGCCCGTTCTGTTACCGGATTCGTTTTGTCCCCCGGCATGGGGCCGTCCCAGCCGAGGCCGCGTCTGCTTTTGGCGTATTGCCTTCGCGTGAAAAGGTCCACAGTCTCGGGCCGATAGTAGGCCGTGCCGCCATAACGGCCTTTTTGCAAAAGCATCTGACCGAGTTTGGCGAGGTCAAGGGCGGTGCCAAACAACCCTGCGTGCCCTGCAATGCCTCCGTGCATAGCCGCACCTTGGTCGTGCACATAGCCGATCAAGAGTGACTTTCGGAAAAGCGTGTCATCCTCCGTGGGGGCAATACAGGCTTCGTCAAACCGGCTGCGGGGCAGATAGCCAAGCGTGGTGGCTCCGAGAGGTTCATACAGGTTCTGGGTCAAGAACTCTTCCATCGGTTGGTTCAGAAATTTCTCGGCCAATCGGTGCAATAGATAGAAGCCCATGTCACTGTAGCGATAGTCATGGGGTGTGCGGACGGGCTTTTCGCGCACTTTGGCTTTGGCAATCCAACTCCACAGACTGTCTTTCATCGCTTTAGAGGCAAACAGCTTGTCGGCCACCGGAAACGGATAGTCGGGCGATGGCTCTGGGCGGTAATAGAAAACATGCAAGGTGTCTTTTACCGTCTCGGCCCAAAACGGAAGAAAAGGCCAAAGCCCTGCCTGGTGTGTCAGGATGTCTTTGAGTGTATAATCTTTTTTGTTCGTGTTTTTCAGTTCGGGCAGATAGTAGGAAACCTTCCGGTGCACGTCAATCAGTCCGCGGTCATACAGAAACATGACAGCCTGCAGCGTAGCCGCTACCTTGGTAATGGAAGCCAGGTCATACAGGGTTTCATCGCTTACGCGGAGGCGTTTGTCGTACGTAAGCCAGCCGTACGATTTTTCGAAAACCACTTTTCCTTGACGGGCCACCAGCACATGGCAACCGGGCGTGGCCCCGATGGCGATGGCTTCTTCGGCAATGGCGTCAATGCGCGCGAGCGTATCGGTGCTCATGCCCGTAGCTTCCGGCAAGGCAAATCCCAGCCGCTGCAGAGGCTCCGTGGCGATGGACAACCCCACGGGCAAACGAAAGGTGCGCATAGGCAACTCACCCTTGGCGGGGAGTGCGCCAAACAGAATTTGGGCAGCGGCCTTGGCAGCCTGTTCATGGGGTTGGTAGGCCGCCAGCAAGGTGTAGTGGGGCAGCAGCTTGTCCAGTAAAAGAGGATTTCCAAAATGACATACATACACTCTGGCCGACCGCGCGGCCAGCCGCCTCAAAACGGCCGCGGCCAACGGCTCGCCCGAGGGAAAAACGCTGACCAAAAACACCGCATCAGCATCTTCGGCCGGCAGAGCGAGTGTATCGGCCGGTTTTGACACATGCACCCGTTGCAGCGGCACATATTTTTTCAGGTAGCGTTCCCAGGGGGCAGCCTCTTCGGGCGAGCCCAGAGCCACCGAAACGAATGGATGGTTTTCCAACTGCGCGATGGGCAATTCGTCCGTTTGGTTGACGACCGTTACCGCCTGTTCAAAAACCTCTTCGGCCAGCCGCGCTGCGGTACGGGCGGCCGGTAACGAGCGTCCAGCCGCGCGGTCTACGATCCGCGTTTGCGCAAGTCCCGCATCGTACTTGGCGGCCAGTATTTTTTTTACCGACAGGGCTACCTGATCACGCAGCTTTTTACTACGCCTGATGGATTTGCTCATCTTTTTGATCACGAGCGCGGGGTCGCCCGGGCTGATCAGCACATCGTGGCCCGCCTCAAGCGCCAACTGGGCTGCTTCGCCAGGCCGCGCTTTGGCCGTTAGCTTTGCTATCGTGGGGACATCAGCAAACGTGAGTCCTTGGAAACCGAGTTTTTGTTTCAAGAAGTCGTTGACAACCAGCGTAGAGATGGGTGCGGGGATGACCTTATTTTTTTCGAGCGTGTTGAAATGCAGGTAAGACGTGAGCACACCACCCACGTTGTTTCGGATCAACTCGATGTAAGGATAGAGGCCGAGCGTGTCCAGCAGGGCTGTGTTGATCTGCATGGCCGTATCCACGGCTGAGGGCTCTTCGCTTTGATGGGCGTGGGTAGCTACGGCCATCACGCCCCCCTGTTGCAGGCCGTTGGCATAGGCCACCGCTTTGCGTGCCACGCGCACTTTGTCGTTGGAGAAGTAGTGTAAAAATGAATCGGACGAGGGCATGTCTACATCGGCTTGCGGGGCAAAAGTGATGTGCACGCCCAGTTGCCGTAATAAGGTGGCGTTCTCGCGACCCACCGCATGCACCAGGCTGTCGTTCTTCAAGGCCGCCAGCACCAGCGGTGGCGGTAAGTGGACCAAGCTGTCCAGTGTTTGTCCGGGGCCATATTCGGCCTCCATGGCCACCAGCAGCGGTACGGGCGTGAGCGTCTGCAAAAAATTGACGGTGTTTACGTGACGAACAGGCGTACCAGCCGTTATCCAAATGCTACCCGGCCGAAGTGTTCGAAGTTGTCGCTCAAACAGTTGAAGAGCCTCGGGTGTGGCAGGGGCCGGGGTGCGCAACATTACCAATTGTGCAATCTGTTCGCGCAGCGTGAGCCGCTGGAACACGCTGTCTACCCACGCTGCTTTTTCCGGCTGAGCCAATACCTCAGTGGCGAGCAACGCAACGAATAGGAGAGAGCAAACTTTTTTCACGCGGTGGACGTTCGGTTTTGTACCTTGCCAGTGGTTCTGTGGGTAAAAATACAAACAGAATGCAGGAGTAGACCAATGAGAGACAATTAGAAGTGACAGTGTCGCCATGAAGAAGAAGCCTTTTTTGTCGTTGTTCACCAAAACGCCTTCGCACCAGCGGTTTCAATACCAGCCGCGCTATTACGATCCGAAAAAGGAAGAGTTGGACGAGCGGGTGAAACGCATTCAGCAACAATTGGCAAAAGAACGGGGCGAAGAGACGGTATCGGAACCTGACACAACCGATTACCGATCGCGCATTGCCGGCTCTATGCAAGCCGCGCGCAAGCGCAGCGCAACCAACGATGGAGGCGTAGTGATTGTGCGATTGGCCATATTACTTTTTTTGGCGCTCATCATCCTGGCTTACCTGACGTGGGGCAATAGCGCGTTGTATCTGTTGATCGGTTTCGTGCCGTTGTACCTTTGGATGCGCTTTCGAAGCTAAACGGCAACCGGTATCATCTGCCCAAGAATAACCGCACGGCATCGGTTCATACATCGTATCTTTGCGGTGCTTTATCCTCATGCCTGACATCATCCAGCTTTTGCCCGACTCTATCGCCAACCAAATTGCCGCGGGTGAAGTGGTGCAGCGGCCGGCCTCGGCTGTCAAAGAGCTGATGGAGAACGCCATTGACGCGAAGGCCACCTGCATCCAGTTGATTGTTAAAGACGCGGGCAAAACACTCATTCAGGTGATCGATAATGGCACGGGGATGAGTGCCACTGATGCACGCATGAGCCTGGAGCGCCACGCCACCTCCAAGATCCGCAAAGCCGAAGACTTGTTTACCCTGCGCAGCATGGGTTTTCGGGGCGAGGCGTTGGCCTCCATCGCGGCTGTGTCGCAAATGGAGATCAAAACACGCCTGGCCACCGAAGAGCTGGGCACGAGCCTCGTGGTCGAAGCCTCCGAGATCAAGGGACAGGAGCCTGCCGCCTGCGACCAGGGCACCCGCATCACCGTTCGAAACCTCTTTTACAACATCCCCGCGCGCAGAAATTTTCTGAAATCAAACCCGGTGGAGCTCAAACACATCATTGACGAGTTTCAGCGGCTGGCGCTGGCTCATCCGCACCTGGCGTTTATGATGGCGCATGGCGATGAAGTGCTTTTTGACCTGCCGGCCGCCAACTTGGCGCAACGCATTGTGAACCTGTTTGGCAAATCGCATCAGCAACAGTTGGCGCCTGCCTCGGAGCAGACCGCCCTGGCGAAGATTCATGGATACGTTGGCCGCCCCGAGGCAGCCCGGAAAACGCGGGGCGAGCAATTCCTCTTTGTCAATCAGCGTTTCATTCGCAGCCACTATCTGCACCATGCGGTGATGACTGCGTTTGAAGGGCTTTTGCCCGCGGGCAACTTTCCGTTTTATGTTTTGTTCATCGACATCGACCCCAAACACATTGACGTAAACGTGCACCCGACCAAAACCGAAATCAAGTTCGATGACGAGCGGGCAGTCTATGCCATCATGCTGTCGGCCGTGCGCCAGGCGTTGGGTAAAAACAACCTTGCTCCCGTCATCGACTTTTTGGACGATGTCAACCTGTCGAGCAAATTGGCTCAACAGACAATCGACCCTCGAACCTATTTTGATGAGCGGTTTGCCACCGTCTCGCAAGGAAAGGCGCAGCCCGGCCCGCAACCGTGGGAGCAACTTTTTGAGAAAGACAGCGCCAAAAGCACAGGGCCTGTGCATACCCGTCAGCAGGTGGTATTGCTGGAAAGCAAAGTAAATCAGGCCGCGGCACCGCGGTCATCAACCGGCCAGGCGTTCCTTCAACTGCATGCCCGCTACATTTTGTGTGCGGTCCAAAACGGGCTGATGATCATCGACCAGCAGCGGGCGCATGAGCGCGTACTATACGAAAAATACATGCACCAGTGGAAGGGTACCCCCGGGGCCAGCCAGCAAAGTCTTTTTCCGCAAACGCTCACGCTGGGTGTGGCTGATTTCACCCTGCTGATGGAGATGCACCCGGAGTTGGAGCAGATGGGCTTCCGGATGGAGGTGTTTGGCAAAAACACGGTTCTGGTGCGCGGCCTGCCGGCCGGGGCTTCCGTGGGCGAGCGCGAACTGGTGGAGGGGTTGCTGGAACAATTTAAAATGAACCAGGCGGCATGGCAAATACCGATGCGCGAAAACCTGGCGCGGGCGTTGGCCAAACGCATGGGCATTAGGGCGGGGCAGGTGCTGCAGCCCGATGAGATGAAAGCCCTGGTGGCCAACTTGTGGAGCAGCGCCAATCCTAACTTTTCGCCCGATGGCAGCCCAACATTTTTTACTTTTGATACGTCTAAGATAGAAAGCTATTTTACCCGTTAACCCGCACGCATGTTTCAGTTGACTCCGGTTGTACGCAACCTCATCATCATCAATGTGGTTATTTTTTTGGCGCAAATGGTGGTTCCCCTATCGGGCGCATGCATCGAACAAGCACAGTATTTTCCGGGTCTTTCCGGTCTGTTATCGCTTTGGCCGCTGGAGTCGTGCCCCTTTAGCCCTTACCAGTTTTTTACCTATATGTTTGCTCACGGGGGATTTGGCCACATCTTTTTCAACATGCTGGCCATGGCGTCCTTTGCACCCATTCTGGAGAATTACTGGGGCGACAAGAAGTTTTTGACGTTTTATCTGATCACCGGTATTGGCGCGGGCGTGATTTATTCGTTGGTCAATTATTTTATTTCCCCGGGCGATGGTGGCCCCATGTTGGGCGCGTCAGGTGCGCTGTACGGCATTATGATGGCTTTTGGGTTGATTTTCCCGAATATGGAAATCATGCTGCTGTTCCCTCCGGTTCCTATTAAGGCCAAGTACATGGTATTTTTAATTGGGGGCATTGCCTTTTTGATGGACCGCAGTGGCACGGTAGCCCACGTGGCCCACTTTGGAGGGGCGCTGGTGGCCTTTTTTGTCATTCAATTTTGGCGAAGCCAAGGGCAGAACCGAAGGTGGTAGTTTGGGGTTATGAAGAAGACAAAAACGGTTTTTTTGTGTTAGACGAATTCAAAAACGCTTTTCAACGGCCCAACAATGCGCACATTCAGTTGATCATCATCAACGTAGTGGTGTTTGTGGTGCTGGCGGTGTTTTTTGTGATCCTTACTGCCTCGGGCTTTTCGGCCGTCTTTGACACCCTGCATCGTCAGTTGGCGATTCCGGCTCCGTTGCTTTCGTTTGTGACCAAACCGTGGACGATCATCACCTATGCTTTTGTTCATGATCTGTCGGGTATTTTTCACATCCTCTTTAATATGCTGGCCTTCTATTGGTTCGGCAAGTTGTTTGTGGAGTATTTGGGGAGCGACAAACTTACTGCTCTGTATGTGCTGGGGGCGATTGCCGGTGCGGTGCTTTACCTGCTCATTTACAACACCCTTCCATTTTATCAGGCGCGGGTGCCCAGCGAGGGCATGGTAGGCGCCTCCGCTGCCGTGTATGCGGTGCTGGTGGCTACCGCTACGCTGCTGCCCGACTACACCTTCTTTTTGTTGTTCTTTGGCCCCGTTCGGATCAAATACATCGCATGGATATACATCGTCATTTCCTTCCTGGGAGCCGTAGGTCCCAATGCCGGAGGAAATGTGGCTCATTTAGGCGGAGCGCTCATCGGCTATATATATATCAAACAGTTACAAGTGGGCGTGGATTGGGGCGGATGGGTAACGGCCGTCCTGGAGTGGATTAAGAATCTGTTTAAGCCCTCACCTAAAGTCAAAGTGAGCTATCGCAAAAAGGAAACCGTCACATCGGCATCGGGCAAATCGGGTGCGCAGAATTTTTCCAAAACCACACAAGAAGAAATCGATGCCATTTTGGACAAAATCTCTGAGCGTGGCTATGAGAGCCTTTCAAAAGAAGAGAAAGAGAAGCTCTTCAACGCAAGCAAAAAACAATAATCAGCTTTTGTTTGCCAATTGTCCGCAAGCTGCATCAATGTCTTTGCCGCGGCTTTTGCGGATGCGCGTGGTGATGCCGTGGCTTTCCAATAGCTCCTGGTACATGCGCAGGGCTTCATCGCTGGCTTGTTGAAACGCCCCATCATCAATAGGGTTGTACTCGATCAGGTTCACCTTGCAGGGCACGTGTTGGCAATACTTCAATAAGGCTTCGGCATGGGTGCGTGTGTCGTTGATGCCTTTCCACACCACATACTCGTACGTCACTTTGCGCTTGCGTTTGGCATACCAATATTTTAACGCTTCGGCCAGTTCCTCGAGCGTGTTGGTTTCGTTGATCGGCATGATGGCCGACCGCGTTTCGTTGATGGCATCGTGCAGCGACACGGCCAGGTTGAACTTCACTTCGTCATCGGCCATTTTTTTGATCATCTTGGCGATGCCTACAGTGGAGACCGTGATGCGCTTGGGTGCCATGTTGAGCCCCTTGGGCGAAGTGATTTTATCGATCGCCTCAATCACGTTGGCGTAGTTCAGCAACGGCTCGCCCATGCCCATGAACACGATATTGGTGAGCGGCCTGCCAAAGAACAATTCGCTCTGCTGTTGGATGGCCACGACCTGGTCATAGATTTCATCGGCATTGAGGTTGCGCATGCGTTTTAGCCGGGCGGTGGCGCAAAATTTACAATCGAGGCTACAGCCCACTTGCGAAGACACGCAGGCCGTGATGCGTTTTTCCTTGGGTATCAGTACAGACTCAACAATCAGCCCATCGTGCAGTTTGACTGCGTTTTTGATCGTGCCGTCCACGCTGCGCTGCATCTGGTCTACCCGGATGTGGTTAATGACAAAATGTGCTTTGAGCAGCTCGCGCGTGGGCAGCGAAAGGTTGGTCATTTGGTCGAAGTCTTTGGCCGACTTTTTCCAGAGCCATTCATATACCTGTTGGGCGCGAAAGGGCTTGTCGCCCTGCGCCACAAAAAAGGTTTTGAGGTCTTCGAGCGAGAGTTTTCGGATGTCGCGCTGGGTAGCGGTGGAAACCATGACGCAAAGGTAGGGAAGTTCAATCAATCCATTTACGCTGGGGACAACAGGTTAATCAACCAACTGAGTTCTTTGTTGCTCAAGGTTGCCTGTTCTGACTTGTCGTAAATATCCAGAAGAAAAACACGTCTTTTCGTATAACGGACATAGGTTATCAACCGGGCACCGCCACTTTTCCCTCGTTCCTTGCTGGTAATGCCTACTCGCACTTTAAAGCAGCCATTTGAAATCGGGGTGCCCAAAAAAGGTTTACTGGCGAGTTGCTCCACAATCGGAAGAAGGTCACTCCGAATGGATCGGTAGCGTTTTGATAGGCGCTTTGGTTTCTTTTCAAAGTTCTCGGTGGCAATCACCTCAAAGCTCATCAAGCAACTGTTTGGCTGTCTTCAATTTTTTTTTTGCCTTTTTCGTAAAAGTGAGCCTCTCGAAACGCGTCAGACAAGTCGTTCACAAGCTTTCCTTTTTGGGGGTCGTCAATAATCTTGAGTAGTCGAACATAGTCCAACTGTTTAATCAAGTCCAGGAAAAAGGAAGCCTTCCGCTTTTCGCTGATGTCGAGAAGTATTTTCATGTTGGAAACGATAAGTCGAGAAAGTTACTTAACCCGGGTCAATTCTTTCACCTCGCAGTCTTTTGCTTCGAGGTGGAAACGCAATACCCCGGCCGACAGCTCTTCGATGATCAGTTTCTGTGTCATCATACCGGATTTTTTATCCAGCAACAACAGCTCGTTTCCGTTGAGCCGGTACCGAAAGGCGCGCATTTTCTCGCCCCGCCTTTTACCCACCGCAAAGATGGCTTCTTCGCCTGTCCCGTTTTCCTGAAAGCGGATGATGCGGGCAACACCTTCCCGCGAAGCGCCAAAATTCTGCAGCAACTCCTTCTCGGTATCACTTTCGGCCACACCCACTTGCTCTTGAAAACACGTCTTCTCGGAGCTGATTTGCCAGGTACCCGTGAGCAAAGGTGATTGCGCAACCCCCGCGCTGGCGGTAAGCCAGCAGAAAGCCAGAGCGATCATGGTATTTTTCATGTAAGAAGTATTTTGTTTGATAAATTTAAGCAACCATTCCTGACAGAAACAAAAATGAAACCAGTTTTCGGGCTTCTGGCACTCCTGTGCTGTTTAACGGCCTGCCACCGCGAAATTACCCCCGATCAGAACCTGCTCGAAAACCTGATGAAAACCCGCCCCGAGCAGTTTTCCCGGATTTTGGCCGAGCGCGATACCCTTGAGGTGCAAATCATCTATACGCAAATCAACCGCGATGAAAACAACGTGCCCTCGTTTCGAACGTTTTCGTTCAACCTGGACTCCAGCCGCTACTTCTATCCCGCCTCCACCATCAAGTTGCCTCTGGTGCTGCTCGCCCTGGAGAAACTCCATGAACTGAAGATGGAAGGCATTGATCGCTTTACACCCATATTCCACGACAGTGTATATACCGGGCAGCTTTCGGCCCATGCCGACTCCACCTCCGCTTCGGGGCTACCCTCCATCGACCACTACGCCAAAAAGATTTTGATCGTGAGCGATAACGATGCCAGTAACCGCCTGTACGAGTTTGTGGGTCAACAGCGTGTAAACAAGTCGCTAAACGAACGCGGCTACCGCTGCCGGATATTGCACCGGTTGGAGCGACCGCTCACGCCCGATGAAAACCGGCACACCGAGGCCGTTCGTTTTGTAAAAGATGGACGACTGCTCTTTCAACAGCCGATGTTGGTGAACACCGACTCCATCCGCCCCGATAGGATTGTCAGGAAAGGGCGAGGGTTTATGCGCAACAATACGTTGATACATGAGCCTTTTGATTTTACGTACAAAAATTTTTATCCGCTCACCACGCAGCAGAAGCTCCTGTGCGCCCTGATCTTCCCCCAGTCGGTACCGGAGGCACAGCGATTTGACCTGACGGCCGAAGAACGCGGGGCGATGCTTTCCTACATGTCGCAATTGCCCAGGGAATCCGACTATCCGCCTTATGCCCATGACACCGCGCTCTACGATGCGTATTGCAAATTTTTTATGTATGGCGAAGACCGGCAGTCTATTCCTGAGCACATTCGTATTTTTAATAAGGTGGGCGATGCGTATGGCTTTTTGCTGGACAATGCCTACATCGTTGACTTTAAAAACAATGTGGAGTTTATGCTCACCGCAGTCATCAATACCAATACCGATGGCGTGTACAACGATGGCGAATATGAATATTCAAGCGTGGGTTTTCCCTTTTTTAAAAATATTGGACAAGTGGTGTATGAGTATGAGCTGAAGCGGAAACGGGTGCACCGACCCGACCTGTCAGAGTTTAAGCTAACATACAGTAGGTGACCGCTCGAAAAAATTAAGTCGTACTTCCAGTTTGAAAATCCTGCGTAAACCCTGATTTTTCGCGCCTCAAATTTTCGCTATGCAAAAGACCAACGCCATCGTGCTCACGGCCGGCTATCTTGACACCAGCAGCGGCAAAACAGCCCATGGACTCATCCGTGGCACCGACCGATTCACCATTGTAGGCATCATCGATCCGAAACACCCAGGTAGCGATGCGGGCGAAGTGCTGGACGGAAAAAGGCGCGACATCCCCGTGTTTGCCACCATGGAAGATTTTGCCAAACAGGGCGGCCGGGCAGAGCATTGCATCATTGGCGTAGCCACAAAGGGCGGCATTATTCCTGATTCATTGCGCATCTTGCTGAAGGAGGCGCTAGAGCGGGGCTATCACTTGGTCAATGGCCTGCATGACTACGTGAGTGATCACGAGGAGTTGGCCGCGCTGGCGAAGGCCAAAGGGTTGCAAATTATTGATGTGCGAAAACCCAAGAAATTCAAAGACCTTCATTTTTGGTCGGGGGACATACGCCAGGTAACATGTCCGAAGATTGCCGTACTGGGGACCGACTGTGCG
This sequence comes from uncultured Ohtaekwangia sp., assembly GCA_964524935.1. Classification (GTDB taxonomy): domain Bacteria; phylum Bacteroidota; class Bacteroidia; order Cytophagales; family Cyclobacteriaceae; genus ELB16-189. The sequence goes on along the minus strand of CAZGFJ010000002.1, from coordinate 50,159 downwards.
CTGGGCAAGCGCACCACCACACGGTTTCTGATGGAAGCCATGAAGCAGGCCGGCTATAAAGCCGAGATGATTTATACCGGACAAACCGGCTGGATGCAAGGCGCCCGGTACGGGTTCATTTTTGATTCGACATTGAATGATTTTATTTCGGGTGAGATGGAGCATGCCGTGGTGCGCTGCTGGGAGGAAGCCAAACCCGATATCATTTTCATTGAGGGTCAATCCTCGCTGCGCAACCCGAGCGGGCCGGCCGGGGCCGAGTGGATTGTGTCGGCTGCAGCGGATGGCGTGGTTTTGCAACATAACCCCGCGCGCAAGCAGTATAAAGACCTGGAGTTTTATCCGGCCTATCTTCCAGACGTGAAAGACGAAATTGAGTTGATCAGGATCTATGGCGCGCCCACCCTGGCATTGACCGTCAACACGGCTAAGATAACGGAGGCCGATGCCCGAGCCTACGCGATCTCCAAGGAGAAAGAACTCGGCATACCTGCCATTCTGCCGCTGGAAGACGGAGTGGAACGCTTGATCCCGATTTTTAAGAAAATGATTGATCACTCGCTGACCAAAAGAAAATGAAAATCAAATCGATCCGGTCGTGGACGGCCGACCTTGGCAACAGCAAGCCATATACCATCGCCTTTAAAACCGTAGATGACGTGCGTAACGCTTTCGTCCTGATCACTCTTGAGAACGGTACCATCGGTATCGGGGCCGCAAATCCAAGCGAGTATGTGACGGGCGAAAGTTTTGCGCAATGCGAAGCGGCCTTGAGCGAAGGAAATTTGCAGTTTTTGCTGGGGCAAGACATCCGCGAGTTCCAGCAACTTCTGTTTGAAGTGTGGAAACGCTTTCCATCTAATCCCGCTGCCCGGGCTGCGCTGGACATTGCGCTGCATGATGCATTTACCAGGCACCTGGACGTGCCATTGGTCAAATTCCTAGGCCAAAAAATCAAATCGCTGCCCACCTCTAATACTATTGGCATCAAAAACGTGGCCGACACATTAAAGGAAGCCAAAGAATATGGCGAGCGTGGCTTTACGGTTTTGAAGGTAAAGCTTGGCAAAGACCTGGAAGAAGACATTGAGCGGTTGGTGAAACTGCGCGAGGTGTTTGGTCGTACGTTCACCATCCGCATTGATGCCAACCAAGGCTATACGTCAGCGCAAACGATCGAATTTGTGAAGCGCACGGCCCACTTGGATATCGAGTTGATTGAACAGCCGCTTCCTGCAAAAGCGGTGGCGGAGATGAAAAAACTACCCGAAGAAATCCGCAAAAAAATAGCTGCAGACGAATCATTGCTGACACCAAAAGATGCGCTGGAGTTGGTCATGGCACCTTGGGCAGCAGGCATCTTCAACATCAAGTTGATGAAATGTGGCGGGGTGAGCCAAGCCCGTCAGATAGCCGACATCGCTCTTCAGGCAGGCGTAGACTTGTTTTGGGGTTGCAATGACGAAAGCATTGTGAGTATCACAGCTGCGCTGCATGCGGCCTTTGCCTGTCCTCACACCAAATACATTGACTTGGATGGCAGCTTGGATTTGATGAACGATGTGGTTAAGGGCGGCTTTGTACTGAAGGACGGGGTGATGAGCTGCTCCGAAAAGCCGGGGTTGGGGGTCATGTTGATTTAGCCGTGCAGGTACTGTAAGAGCGTTTGAAGGCTGTGAAATACTCGCCCCTCTACCTGCCATTCATGAGGACCAATGCGCACCGAACTACCTTCGTGGGCTGTCACCTCATATCCTTCGCGTTCCAGGGCGTTTTTGGTCCAAAGGAAAACCGGTCCTTCACCCTCTAACCGGATTTTACGCGCGCGATGGACGACATGCGTGATGCGGCCCGTGCGAAGGTCAAATCCTTTTAACTGAAACACCTCGTCAAAAGAACCATCTAACACCAAATCCTCCGGAATGCCCCGCTTAAGCGTGCGCTGTTGGGTGATGAGCCAAACGTCATCGGCCATTTGCAGGGCCAAGTCAAGTTCGTGCGTGGCCAGCAGGATGGCTTTGCCCGTTTCACGAGCCAGCGTGCGCAAGAGGGTCATGGTCTCCACGCGGTTATTTAAGTCCAGGTGAGCGGTGGGCTCGTCCAGCAACATCACGGGCGTATCCTGCGCAATGGCGCGCGCAATCATGGTCATTTGTAATTGCCCATCGCTTAGTGACGCCACAGGCTGATTCGCCAACGGGCGAATACCCACGCGATCCATGGCCTCCTCCACCTTTTGCTCGTCTTCGGGGGACGGTGACAGATGCCACGGCAGATAAGGATATCGCCCAAAGGCGACCAACTCGCGCGCGGTAAGATGGGTGGTCTGCACGCGGTCGGTCAGCACCACCGCCACCCGTTGGCCGTTTGTAGGGTGAGTGACGTATTTAATCTCGCCCGCAAGCGGTTTTTGAAGACCGGCCAGCGTGCGCAGCAAGGTGGACTTGCCAATACCATTGGGCCCCATAAAACAAACGAGTTTGCCGGCCGGGAGCTCCACGTTTACGTCTGTCAGTATCGCGCGTGCGGTCGGCCCTGCGCCATAACCCACACTCAATCCGTGGGTAGTCAATACCGCAGTGGCAGGCATCATGGCAGTGCGTAGTGAAAATAAAGCGTATGGTCGGGAAGAAGTTCCGGATGCGCTATTTTGACCAGGTCTTTGAGGATGATGTCGGGCCTTAGGTAGCCCAACTCCAGGAACTCACTTCCCCCTTTGGCACCCACGCGCGCGTTGTAGGAGTATATTCGTTTGTTTTGGAACGCATCGAAGAGCGCATATCGGCTGTCCGCCTTTTTAAGGTCGGCCAGCGAGGCGTACGATGCCACACCTATCCAGTAGTCGGCTTGGCGGGCGCGGGTAAATACCTGCTCGAACGACAACTCAAGGTAACCGTGGGTGGAGTCTGCCTGCCACAAATAATTGTACCCGGCATCGCGCAATAAACGGGCCGCATAGTTTTGGCCACCGGGCAGAAACCACCCATCGCCATAGGCGATGCCGCTGAACACGGTAGGTTTTTGGGTGTCGGCCACCAGCGCCTGGGTGCGTAGATACTCCTTTTCAATGAGCGCAAACACCGAGTCGGCTTGTCGTTCGCGTCCGAGCAACGCACCCATCAGTTTAATCCATTCGGCACGTCCCAATGGGTGTTTCTCTAAGTATTCGGCATTGATCACTACCGGGATGCCCAAGTTGCTGATTTTTTTGAGCTGTCCCAAATCTTTGGTCATGGTATATCCCATCACCACCTCGGGTTTCAGGGCAAAGAGTTTCTCTAGATCCATGCCGTTGTCGATGCCCAGATCGGTCACTTCTCCGGCCTCAATGCGCTGCCGCATGGCCGGGGAGCTAACGTAATCGGTGGTGGGAAAACCAACCAGCGCTTGGGTTTGACCGAGATAGTCCAACAGGGGGATGTGCGTGGTGGAGGTGCAGACGAGCGAACGAACCGGCACTTCAATGACGGTGGTCGCTGCCTCCACCGGTGGCCGAGCGCTACCCCGGGGCACGAGCAAGTAGGTATATCTCGTGGTGGCGTGCAGATGGGGATAGGTAATTGTCACGTGCGTGGAGGCGCCTCTGCGTTGCAGACGAAAGCCCGTGGCATAGCGGAGCGAATCATCCGCCACGGTGGTGCGTGCGGAGCGATCAGGTGAGCAGGCCAGCATGCCGATCACCATACAGCCGGCCGGGATGGCCAGCGATAACAGAAGGCGATTTTTCATGCTACGGTTTTTCTGCCAGAGAAAAGTTCGTCATCAGTTGCCGGGCTGCGGAAGGTGCCGAGAGCTTTTTTTGTTTTACGAGTTCGTTCATTTGGTGATGTTGTTGTTTGAGTGGGGCGGATCGATTCATCTTTTCATAGATGAGCCGTTGTACCGATTCGGCAAACCACGCCTCAGCCTGGCGCTCGCGTTGGCGATAAAAAAAGCCATTTTGTGTAGTTTGCTCGCGATAGCGTTCCGCTTGCTGCCACACGTCCGGCATGCCTTCGCCTGTGAGGGCCGATGTGGTGAGTACCGGCACGGCCCATCCCGAGTCTGTCATGGGAAACAGGTGAAGGGCATGGAGCAAATCGGCTCGGGCCTGATGCACACGCGCCTGATTGTCGCCATCGGATTTTGTGAGCACCAGGGCATCGGCCATTTCCAAAATTCCTTTTTTGATGCCCTGCAGTTCATCTCCGGCCCCGGCCAGCAGCAATAGGATGAAAAAGTCGACCATGGTGCGCACGCCCCCTTCTAATTGGCCAATGCCTACTGTTTCGATGATGATCACATCATAACCCGCGGCTTCGCAAAGCACCATTGCCTCGCGCGTACCGTGGGCCACTCCGTTGAAAGCCTCGCCCGAGGCGCTGGGGCGGATAAACGCCTGCGGGTTTTTTGAAAGCGTCTCCATGCGTGTCTTGTCGCCCAAAATGCTCCCATGCGTGCGTTGACTGCTGGGGTCGATGGTGAGCACTGCGATTTTTTTGTGAGCCATAGTGGTCAGGTGCCGGCCCAGCGCCTCAATAAAAGTACTTTTTCCTACCCCGGGCACTCCGGTAATCGCTATGCGAAAAGCCTTTCCGGAAAAAGGCAAGAGCTCTTCCAGCAGGGCTTCGGCCAGGGCGCGGTCATCGGGCCGCTGGCTTTCCATCAGTGTAATGGCCCGACTCAGCACGGATGTATTACCGCTGCGTATACCTTCGGCATAATCGGTCAGTGTGAGGCGGCCTGGCCCGGCTGGCAAATGGGATTGCATGGCGTAAATTTCTAAATTTACTCGTTCTGAGGACATCCCGTATGCGAAAGAATATATTTCAAGCGGCCGCCATCACGGTGTTTGTGTTTGCCATGATGTGGGTGGTATCCAAGATTACCGACTTTAAGTTCTTCAATGCCTTTGATCCCATTTCGCAAGCCCTGTCTGACTTTGAACTGACAGACTATGCTTTTTCCAACTTGCGCGAAGACCCGTTGGTGGATCAACGCGTGGTGGTGGTTAACATAGGGCAAATGCCGCGCATGGGAATCGCCCAGCAAATCAGCCTGATCAGTCAGTATAAACCGAAGGCCATCGGACTGGACGTGTACGTGGGATGTGAAGGCGGCTTGCGCGACACTGTCAACTGTCGCCCGCTGCTTGATACGCTGGGTAATTTGATGCTCAGCAACGCCATTCAGGAGGCGGGCAACGTGGTCATCGTTTCCAAACTGCTGCAGAAAAAAAGCACCATCAAAGCAGGCCTTTACGATGTGCTCGATTCGGTACAATATGCCGATGACATCTTTGCCAACTATGCGCACAACGCCTTTGCCAACTTAGTAACCGATGCGGACTATCAGGATGATGTTAAGCTGTGTCGGTCATACATGCCTTCGTATGTGATTGATGGTAAAACACATTATGCTTTTGCCACTCAGTTGGCCATGATGTACGACTCGGTCAAAACCCAAAAATTCCTGGCCCGGGGCAAATCGGAAGAACTGATCAACTACCGTGGCAACATTGAAGTACAAAGCATCAAACTGGATGTGGACCGCCAAAAGAAAACCTCCACCACCAACTACCCGGTATATTTTTACGCGGTGGATGTAGATCAATTAGCGAGGGGTGAGGTGTTGGGCGAACTGTTCACTAACTCCATTGTGCTGCTCGGCTATCTGGGCGATTACTTTGGCGATCCGGCCTGGGAAGACAAGTACTTTACGCCCCTGAATAAAAAAGTGGCGGGCCGTGCCAACCCCGACATGTTTGGTGTGGTGGTGCATGCCAACATCATCGCCATGATTCTCAACGAAGATTATGTGGATGAATTGGCCGAATGGCAGAAGTATGCCATCTCCATCATACTGTGTTTTTTGACCGTACTCCTGTTCATGTATATGGACAATCACCACCAGCGTTGGTTTGATGCGGCCTCCGTGGGCGTGCAGATTCTTCAATTGATGCTGATCACCATTTTGATTGTAGAGGTATATGCCTGGTACAGCTTCAAGCTCGATTTGACGGTCACCCTGGCATCCACGGCTTTGGTGGGACCTTGCTATGACGTATACAAAAGCTTCCAGAACGAAATCAATTACCGGCTTACCAAACGCAGACGGGCGGCATTAAACCGTCAAAAACAAGAGAACTTGGCATGATTTTTCCTTTATCGACCCCGTTTTTCCCAGCGATATTCTCTATGAAAAGAACCCTTCTGTTGTTTTTTTGCTCGATTTTGACGGTATCCGTCACGTGTGCTCAGGATTACACCTTTCGCGTGCTGGCCACCAAAGGCACCACCCAGGTGAAAACAGGGGGGGTGTGGCAACCGTTGAAAACGGGCGCCAAACTGCAAACAGCAGATGAGCTGAAGCTGGACCCTAATGCCTACGTGGCACTGGTGCACAAAAGCGGCACACCCCTGCAACTAAAGGAAGCCGATACCTATAAAATAGCTACGCTGGCCTCGAAGGTGGGTCCGGGTTCCAGCGTCATGAGCAAATACACCGACTTTATTTTGAGCAGCAACTCCGATGACGCACGCAAAAACCGCATGGCCGCCACCGGGGCCGTCACACGCGGTGGCGACATCAAAATATTCCTACCCAAAGGAAAAGCGGCTGTCTATTTTGATCCTGCCGTTCTGGTCACGTGGGAGGCGCAACCCAATATTACGGAGTATCAGTTGATCGTGAAAGATTTGGTGGACACCGAACTTTCGAGGCAAGATATAACCAGCAACACGGTGATCCTGGATTTGAGTCAGCCGGCTTACGCGGGCGCACCTGTGGTGATGGTAGAGGTGCACGCGAAAGGCACGGGCAAAAAGTCAGAGCCCTACGCCATCAAACGAGTGCCAACAGCCGAGTATGAACGGGTGAAAACGCTGCTGGCTGAAATGGGCAGCCGCGCCACCAGCACCGAGGCGTTGGATCAATACATCATGGCCGGATTTTACGAACAGAACAAACTGCTGATCGATGCACAAAAGAGTTATCTTCAGGTGCTGCGCCAGTTGCCTGATGTGGCCGAGTTCAACGAAGCGTATAAAGATTTTCTATACCGAAACAAACTCAACTAACTGAACCAATCAACTATGAAAAAGAATATTCTGATGATGTTGTTGAGCGTGTGCACGCTGAGCGTGTGTGCGCAAGAGTACGTCTTCAAGGTACTGGCCAACAAGGGGGCCAATGAGGTGAAAACCAGCGAAGGATGGACGCCCATCAAGACCGGAGCCAGCCTGAAACAGAACGATGAACTGAAAATCGTGGACAACGCCTACATGGGCCTGGTGCATTCTACGGGCAAGCCCATCGAACTGAAGCAAGCGGGCAACTATTCCATTGCCCAATTGGCCTCGAAAATCACCACGGGCACCAGTGTGATGAACAAGTACACCGACTTTATCCTGAGTTCCAACTCGGAAGAGGGCAAGAAAAACCGGATGGCGGCCACGGGGTCCGTGACACGCGGTTTAGGTGTAAAAGTAAACCTGCCGGCCGCCCAGCACGCAGGCGTGTTTGGTGACAACGTAACTTTTGGCTGGGAGCCGCGGGGCGAAGCCGGTTATGTGGTCAATGTGTTGGATATGGAAGACAATGTTTTGTCTGCGATTGAGACGAAAGAAACGAAGATTTCCATCAACCTCAACGATCCGAAGTATGCCAGCCAACCCGCTGTGCTGCTTACCGTACGCGACAAAAACGATGTGAAGTCGACCTCCGAGCGCTATGTGTTGAAGCGGCTGAACACCACCAACCGCGAGCGAATCAAAAAGGCGCTGGCCACCGAACTTACGGTCAATGCCGAGTCGGCAGCCGCCCTTGACAAAATGATGCTGGCCCTGTTTTATGAACAAAACGGCTTGCTGATTGACGCCATCTCCGCTTATCAACAGGCCATTCAGTTGGCCCCGGAAGTGGAAGACTATAAAAAGGCCTACGAGGAATTTTTGATTCTCAAGGGCATCAAAAAGCCGGAATAGCAGGCCTTTCCGGACGGCACCAAAAACCTGTCAGCGAAACCTCCCTCTTGGGAGGTTTTCTGTTTTGTAGCCCAGCCAACAGCGTTTGCCGGGCAACATTATTCCCCTATTTTTGTCACGCTAACAAATTTGCTCATGAGTGTGCTCGTCAACAAAAATTCACGCATCATTGTACAGGGTTTCACCGGCTCAGAGGGCACCTTCCATGCCGGCCAGATGATTGAATATGGCACCAACGTGGTGGGCGGGGTAACACCCGGCAAAGGCGGGCAAGTACACCTGGGCAGGCCCGTTTTCAACACGGTAAAAGAAGCGGTGGAAAAAACCGGAGCAGACGTATCCATCATCTTTGTGCCGCCTGCTTTTGCGGCCGACTCCATCATGGAGGCAGCCGATGGGGGCATCAAGGTCATCGTGGCCATCACCGAAGGCATCCCCGTGAAAGACATGATGATCGCCAAGCAATACATCAAGAGCCGCCAGGTAACCTTGGTAGGCCCTAATTGCCCGGGCGTCATCACGCCAGGCGAGGCCAAAGTGGGCATTATGCCCGGCTTTGTGTTCAAGAAAGGCCGTATCGGCATTGTGTCAAAATCCGGAACGCTCACCTACGAAGCGGCCGACCAAATCGTGAAGGCAGGCTTGGGCGTGTCAACGGCCATTGGCATCGGGGGCGACCCCATCATCGGCACGCCCACCAAAGAGGCCGTGGAATTGCTGATGAACGACCCCGAAACGGATGCCATCGTGATGATTGGCGAGATCGGTGGCAGTTATGAACCGGTGGCCGCCCGGTGGATCAAAGAAACGGGCAATAAAAAACCGGTGGTCGGATTTATTGCGGGGCAAACCGCACCGCCCGGCCGCAGGATGGGCCATGCCGGGGCCATCATTGGCGGAGCCGATGATACCGCTGCCGCGAAGATGAAAATCATGCGCGAGTGCGGCATCCACGTGGTGGAGTCTCCGGCTTTGATCGGAGAAACGATGGTGCAAGCCTTGAAGAAATAAAAAGCGTTGGATGCGATAAAAAAAGCCCGCGATCAAAACCGCGGGCTTTTTCGTTGGCAACTATGCTCTTGCCGGCTACAGTAGCTCATTGGCCAGGTTGGCCAACTCCGAGCGTTCGCCCTTTTCAAGCGTCACATGAGCATACAGCTCGTGGTCTTTCAACCGATCAATCAGATAGGAGAGGCCATTGCTTTGCGAATCCAGATAAGGTGTGTCGATTTGATGGATATCGCCCGTGAAAATGATCTTGGTGTTTTCGCCTGCCCGCGTGATGATTGTTTTTACTTCGTGCGGTGTGAGGTTTTGTGCTTCATCCACGATAAAGCAAATGTTGGAAAGACTTCGACCGCGTATGTAGGCCAGCGGGGTGATCACCAACTTCTCGTTTTGCACCATTTCGGTGATCTTCGAGTATTCCTTGTCCGATTCACTGTATTGGTTTTGGATAAACTTCAGGTTGTCCCACAGCGGCTCCATGTATGGATTTAGTTTCGATTTGATGTCACCCGGCAGATAACCGATATCTTTATTACTCAACGGCACGATGGGGCGCGCAAGATAAATCTGTTTGTATTCGCGTTTTTGCTCGAGCGCGGCCGCCAGCGCAATCAGCGTTTTTCCTGTGCCCGCCACACCCTGCATGGATACCAGTTTGATTTCGGGTTTGAGTACGGCATGGATGGCAAAGGCCTGCTCGGCATTGCGCGGTTTAATGCCGTAGGCCAACCGTTTTTCCACTTGCTCCACCATACCGTTGGCCGAATTGTAAAAGGCCAGTACGGACTTTTTGCCGCTGCGCAGGATGTAGTAATGATTTTTCATAGGCTTCTCCTTGCCCAGCACATCCTCGGGCGGGCAATAGCCTTTTTCGTAGATCAGATTGATCATGTCGGGCGCGACATCGTCAATGACCGTCCGGCCGGTATGCAGCGAGCTGATGTTTTGGACTTTCCCTGTAGTATAGTCTTCGGCCTGCAAGCCCAGCGCCTTTGCCTTTAGCCGCAGGTTGATGTCTTTGGAGACCAAAATCACTTTTCGGCCTTTTTCCTCCTTTTGCAACAGCAGGGCCGCATTGAGGATGCGGTGGTCGGCCTTGTCTTCGTTGAATACTTTATTCGCATCCATGCGGTCGGTGCCCCCCGTATCCATCACGACTTTAAAATTGCCCTTTCCCTTGCCGTTGATGGGGTTCCACTGATGCAGCATCTGGTCTTTGGCCAGCTTATCAATGAGGCGGATGAACTCGCGCGCCTCGAAGTTTTTGGTGTCGTTTCCCTTCTTAAAATTGTCCAGTTCTTCCAGCACGGTAATCGGTATGCCGATGTCGTGCTCATCAAAATTCAGGATGCTGTTGTGTTCATAGATGATGACGGATGTGTCGAGTACAAAAATCTTTTTTTCTTTTTTGGCAGATTTGGACATAGACAGGGGGTTAAATGAAAAATCGCGAAGACACGGCTCTCACAATGGTGTAAAAAAACCTTGCAAGTATGAACCGTAGCTTCGCGACATTCGTAACGTATCGGAAACTTACGAAGGGAACATGCGAAAAAGCAAATCCTGACGGTAATCTTTTCGTGGTGAAATCGTGTACGGCTTTCGCAGCTGCGGATTAACGCCTTGAGTACAAATCGCCTTTTTCGGTGGGCGTGATTTTCACTACATCGCCCAGCACCAGCAGGACAAGTTTGCGTGCCGCCTGAAACCGGCTTAGCCGCGCCAGTTGCCGGAAGCCTGCCAGCGTGATGGTGTCATGTGTTTCCAGGTATTGCATCAGGGCTTTTTCGGGCTCGCCAAACGAAAAGCGGACGTCTTTGCCCTGGCGTGTTCTGCGGATAATCTCGCACATTTCAACGCTCGCCTGCACGCTCATGTCTTTGTGGCGCACGTAGCTTTCCGGGGGCCCCTCGGCAGGCTTGAAGTAATGCGGACGTTTCGGGCTGCAGGGGATATCCAACTTGACGACAAACCGGTCGGGCGCTACCGCAATGGTTGTTTCGCTGAAGAGAAAGAGCGGCCGGGCGTGCCGCCTGACGGCCTCCGTGATTACGTGCAGCTCTTCACGCGGGTACTTGACACCCGGCAGTGAACCATTGTCATCTACACCGACCAGCAGCGAGCCACCGTCCGTGTTCGCAAAGGCGATCATTTCGCGCACGATTTTATCGGGATGGGCCGCCTTGCGTTTGAATTCCAACCGCGAACCTTCGCCCTGGGATACCAACTGGCTGAGTGAAACAAGGGCGTCCGAACGCATGGCTCAAGCTACAAATTTGGATGCGGAAAACCCCGCTGACGCGGTCAAACAACGCCCGCGGGCCGAATGGCTCAGGCGAAATATTCTTTCATCCGCTCGAAAAAACCTTTTTCGTTTTCATCAGGGTGTGGCTGAAAGTTGGGGCTGTGGCGCAGCGACTCCAGTTTGGCCTTTTCGTCCGTACTCAGTTTCCGGGGTGTCCACACATTCACATAAATCAATTGATCGCCCGTGCCATAGCCGTTTACATCGCGGATGCCTTTTCCGCGCAGGCGCAGGATTTTTCCGCTTTGTGTGCCCGGCTCAATTTTCACGCGCACCTTGCCTCCGATGGAGGGTACCTCCACCTGTGTGCCAATGGCTGCATCGATAAAGCTGATGTGCAGATCATAAATGAGATTGTTGCCATCGCGCTTCAACTGCTTGTCTTCTTGTTCTTCAATGAGGATCAGCAAGTCGCCCGGCACACCGCCTCCGGGGGCATCGTTACCCTTGCCTGACATGGCCAGTTGCATACCATCGCTGACGCCTGCGGGTATTTTAACGCTGATCATGTCTTCTTTGCTCACCAGGCCGGAGCTGTCCACTCCGGGCGGGCGTTTATCTAAGATTTGGCCCGAGCCGCCACAGGCGGGACACGTGGTGGTACTCACCATCTGGCCCAACATGGTGTTTACCACTTTGCGGACCTGACCCTGCCCCCCGCACGTCTGGCATGTTTTGTAACTCACACCTTCGGCTTGTACCAGCCGGTTCACTTTTATTTTCTTTTCTACGCCATTGGCAATTTCATCGAGCGTGAGTTTGAGTTTGATGCGCAGGTTGGAACCTTTGCGCTGGCGCGAACGGCCGCCTCCCCCTCCGCCAAAAAAACTGTCGAAGGGGCTTCCACCTCCAAAGATATCCCCAAACTGGCTGAAGATATCGTCCATGTTCATGCTGCCGCCTCCAAAACCACCCTGGCCAGGACGCGCATGACCAAAGCGATCATACTGAGCTTTTTTCTCGGGGTTGCTCAGCACTTCATAGGCTTCGGCTGCCTCTTTGAATTTTTCTTCGGCCTCTTTATTGCCTGGGTTTTTGTCGGGGTGGTATTGAATGGCCACCTTACGGTAGGCCTTTTTTATTTCCTCCGCGGAAGCATTTTTGCCAACGCCCAACACTTCGTAGTAATCTCTCTTTGCCATGTGCGCATCAATCAGATAAATAGTATAAAAACGGCTATGCGCCTACCACTACTTTGGCGAAGCGGATCACCTTGTCGTTGAGAAAATACCCGGGTTCCACCACGTCTACGATTTTGCCTTTGAGCGATTCCTCGGGCGCGGGTATTTGCGTAATGGCTTCGTGCAGGTCGGGGTTGAATTCGGATGCCCGTGTATCGGCCATGGGTTTTACCCCGTTTTGCTCCAGCACTTTTTTGAATTTGGTTTGGATAAGGAAGAATCCTTCCGATTCTTTATCATTTTTTTCGCGAAATACCTTCTCGGCCCGGTCCATATCATCGGACACGCTCAAAAAGTCTTTCAGCAATTTTTCATTGGCCGTTTGGATGAGTTCCAATCGCTCTTTAGCGGAACGTCTGCGGAAGTTGTCAAACTCGGCATACAGCCTTACATATTTGTCTTTGGCCTCTGCCAATTCGTCTTGAAGTTTTTTGAGCGCTTCGGACGGCCCATTGGGGGTTTCGGGGGCATCCGCTTTTTCGGGGGCCGGTTGGGTGATTTCTGGGTTTTCTGCTTTGTTTTCAACGGTTTGATCCGTAGGTGCCTGATTTTCCATGCCTTCGCTTATTTGTGCGCTGCAAAGACACAACAATTTTGCCAAAAGCGGAAGGATGTCAGATTGACAAAGGGAGATGCTAAAAGCGGCTTTTGCGCCACAGGTCGATCGTGGAATACCAGTCTTCGGCAAAACGATTATCGCGCAGCAACACAAAGTTGTTGGCATCGTATACGCTGCCGACTTTCACAAAGGTATAGCGCGTGCTGCTGGCACGGTAGTACCACACTTCGTTGCCCCCGTTTCGGCTCACTTCATCGGGCGGGCCGAAAATCAGGTAGACCATACCGCGGTCGGTTTTCCATCCTTCTTTATACGAGGTGAAAAAAACATTGGCCAGCTCTACCCTGCGGAAGTAGTTGCGCATGAAAATTTTTGCCCGCTCTTTGTCGCGCGTAAAATCCAATACCACCTTGTCAAATTTGGCTTTGTCCTCCCCGGCAGCCTCAATAAGGTTATATTCTTCTGTGGTGGTCACATAGATCATGGGCTCCTTCAGCGTCTGTATCGTAGTGTATTTGGGATACGATTTATTTTTTACTACGTAGCTGAATCCGCTGGCGGCTGTGGTGTCGGTTTGGAAAAGATAAAGTCCCTCCTGAAAAGGGTTGAACGCATCGCCCGGCTGCAGAAAGAACAGGGAATCATAAAACAGAAACTGATCGGATTTTCCCTGTTCGGTAAATGGCGGATAGGCAGGCTTGAAAGGGTTTTGGTAGTACGACACCGCCATCGGTTTGTTCATCTCGTTCTTGAGCCTGTAGGTCTTTCCAACGGTCAGATACCGGTCGCTTACCCAGGTGCCTTTTTCGTCTTCGAGCCACCCATCGGTGGGGTAGTTCGCTTCGATCGGATAGAAGAACGTCCAGCTTTTTTGAGTGGCTTTAAGTTTAAAGCGCAGCACCAGCAGCCATGGTTTTTCGGGTTTGTCAAAAACCATCGAAGCGTGCCGTGTATCGCCTTCGGTGATCCATTGGGTTGAGTCAAACGGGAGGGGTATCCCCTGGCGTTGGGTGTAGGAGTCTCTGCGCTCGGCTGATACTTCATATTGTCGTATGGTGTAAGACGTGCCCGTGTTGGTCCACTTGAGCAACACCCGCAGGTGCATGTCGCTGCGCACCACACGGCCGTGGGTTTGCAACGTACTTTGCGGATCGTACCAATCATTGAAGTTGAGGCCCGTGAGGGGCTGCGCCCATCCGGCTAATGCCATTGCCCAAGAAACCAGAAAAACAACTGCTCGCATACGATTACAATCTTACGATAGAAACGCTCAAACCGCACATTTTGATATGAAAAAACGTGGACGAAAGCCGTGTTGCACAGGCGGGTACGCGTGGGCGGCATAACTACCTGTAGAAACTGTATTTTTGCCAGCGCTATGGCTTCCGTTTACACCACCGAAATTACGTCTGACCAACTGCCGTCCGACAATCCCATCCACCAGCGTTTGCTGATGCCCTATGTGTGGGCAGCCGATGTGGTAAACGGGCACCTGCTGGAGGTGGGGTGTGGCGAAGGACGCGGCATTGCGTGGCTGATGCCCCGGGTGGTTAGTTACAGCGCCATCGACAAGATTGAACGTGCCATTCAGCAACTTCGAAACAAGTATCCGCAAGGCACCTTTGTCAGCGGCAACATTCCTCCGCTCGCGGCCTATGCCGATCAATCGTTTGACTGTGTGGTGAGCTTTCAGGTGATCGAGCACATTCAGGACGATGGACTCTTTTTGAAAGAGATCAACCGCGTATTGAAACCGGGGGGCAAGGCCTACCTCACTACACCCAACCGGCCCATGTCGCTTTCGCGCAACCCTTGGCACATCCGCGAATACACCGCTGCGGAACTGACACGGCTGGCCCAACCATACTTTGCGCATGTGGAAATGAAGGGCATTGCCGGCAACGAAAAAGTGATGCACTACCACGAGCGCAACCGGCAGTCGGTGGCGCGTTTGATGCGCTGGGATGTGCTCAACCTCCAATATCGCTTGCCAGCCTGGATGCTGCGCCTGCCGTATGAGCTTATGAACCGATGGAACCGCAACCGGCTAAAAGACCATGCAGACGAACTGGTGATGAGCATCTCACACACCGACTACACTGTGACCGACCATCCCGAATCAGCCTTGGATCTTTTTTTGATTGCCAGGCGCGGGGATTGAGCGACCACCCCTTTCGGGGTGGGGTCACATATCTCTGCGCGGTACCATCCCGCCTATCTGTAAACTTTCGATGTGGCGATTGTAGGCCTCTTCAAAACGCTGGGCTAACTCGGTTTCGCCATTTTCGTACAGGATGCTTTGCAAGGCGCTGAGCACATACATGTTAGAGCGCAACTCATTACTAAACCCACCATTTTGCGCGATGAGATAGCCCACCATTTCGTCCGCCCTGCGGCCCACGGTAGTGGCCATTTCGATGGCTTGCTCTTTTTGGCCCAATTGGAAAAGCAGATCAATGGCGGTAGGGGCGGTTTGGTCGTAGAAGACGGCTTTATCCGGCATCTTACTTAAGGAAAACTGGAGCACTTCGTTGGCTTTCTCCATTTTGTTTTCATCGATCAATGCTTGTACCACAGCATGGAAGGACGCGCGATGGTTGAGTACAAAGCCGCGATAGTCCTCATTGAAGTATAGTTTTTCATTGTCCAGCCCACTGTAGCGGAACTTGGCCGTCATGTTATTTACGGCTACATCGGTGTTCACCAGGTACTCACGGTCCTGGCGGTTGTTGCGTACCGGTAGAATACGGTAGGCGTTGCCCTCTTGCACAGCATAGGGTGCCAGATCAAAGTTGACCTGGTCAAGCGAAGTGGGATTGAAGTAGATGGGGCGCTCCCAATTGTTGGAAACTAAGATGTCAAGGATGGCCAGGTCTTTTTTCTCCAACCCCCCGCGCAGCAGGCGTAGTTGCATCTGATCCACCAGCAGGCTGTCCATGGTGGAAGGGATAATGCCCTTGGCACGAACGGCTTGCGTGTCCACACCAATTGTCAGGATTTTACTGGGCACCACGTTGCGGTCGCCATTGCGCAGTTGAGGGTAGTCTTTTGATAGCAATCCAATGTATTCTTTTGCATCAATGGCCTTCAATTTGTAATCCATAAATGGCAGGTAATCGTTGGGCCCTCCTTGTTGGTAGTTTTTCAGCGAAAGCGAAAACGGGAAGGCGTCCGATTGATAAGCCTTGCGTGTCATTTGGTCGATGTACCAATCGGTGTTGAAATAACTTAACACCACCACACGTACATCTGTGCGTATGCCCTCTACTTCCTGGGCATACCACAGCGGGAACGTGTCGTTATCGCCACCCGTAAACAGGATGGCGTTGGGGGCACAAGACTCCAGGTAGTTGCGCGCGGAGTCTACCGAGAAGAAACGGTCTGCGCGGTTATGATCGTCCCAGCCTTGCTGCGCCATGATGGCCGGAGCGGAGAGGCCGATCAAGGTGGCCACCAGGGCGGAGGTCTTGGCGTTTTTCAGAAAAGACTGAAACAGTTCGGCAAAACCAATCACGGCCAACCCGATCCAAAAGCAGAAAGCATAGTAGGAACCTGCGTAGATGTAGTCGCGTTCGCGAGGCTCGGTCGGAGGTGAGTTGAGGTAAATGACAATGGCTACCCCCAGCATGACGAATAGTAATCCTACGATCGAGAACCCTTTGGTGTCTTTGACCAACTGAAAGAACATGCCCGCCAATCCAAGGAAGAAGGGGATCATGTAAAAGTTGTTTCGTCCTTTGTTTTTGGCCAGTGTTTCGGGGATATTTTTATTGCTGCTAAGCAGGTTTAATTCATAGGCACCCTGCTCATCGCTCTCGCGGCCCGAGAAATTGAACATGAAATAGCGCACATACATGTGGCCTATTTGGTGGCGAAACATAAAGCCCAGGTTTTGCCAAAAGGTGGGGATTTCTCCGTCTTGCAAGCCCATGATGCGTTTGTAAGTCTCCTTGTGGTCGGGGTTCCATGCGCGCGGCAACAGGGTTTTGTGCTCGGGCGAGTATACCAGTTCGTACTTACGGTCGGTGATTTCGTATTTGTCCTTTCCTTTCGTGTAAACCGGATCCGTGAGTTTGATGTCGATGGGCGAACCGGCCGTAAAGTAATGTCCCGACAATAACGGGCGGCTTCCGTACTGCTCGCGCTTCAGGTAGCGGATGAAGCTCATCACGTCTTTGGGTGCATTTTCGTTGATGGGCGGATCATAGTTGGAGCGGATGACGATGACCGCATAGGAGGCATAGCCGATGAGGATAAACGCAGTTGAAAGGGCAAATGTATTCCAGATGGGGTGGTTGTTTTTGTGGGTCCAGAAAATGGCGGCCGCCATCCCCGCGATCAATACTAACATAAACACCACCACGCCCGAGCCAAAGCCCATGCCCAACGTGTTCACAAAAAAGATTTCGAAATGCCCTGCCAGCGTGGGCAACCCGGGAATAATGAACTCACTGATGAACAACACCAAAGCCCCGCTAATGCCTAATGTAACGACCACGCCCCAAACGGTGGGCTTGTATTTTTTGAAGTAGAAAATCAACGCCAACGCGGGCATGGCCACCAGGTTAAGCAAGTGCACGCCTATGGAAAGACCCATCATGTAGGCGATCAAAATGAGCCATCGGTTTGCCTTGGCTTCGTCTTCGATCAAATCCCATTTCAGCATGGCCCACACCACAAAGGCGGTGAAGAAGGAGGACATGGCATAGACTTCTGCCTCCACGGCCGAAAACCAAAAAGAATCAGAGAAGGTATAAGCCAACGCGCCTACTGCGCCAGCGCCCATCAGTACCCACGTGTTCTTTTCCAGATCATCGTCATTTTTGATGACGATCATTTTGCGCCCCACCAGCGTAATGGACCAAAACAAAAACAGGATGGTGAATGCGCTGGCCAACACGCTCATGAAGTTGATCCAATAGGCCACCTGGGTTACATCGCCCAAGGCCAGAAAAGAAAACATCCGGCCCATAAGCATAAACAGGGGCGCGCCCGGAGGGTGCGACACCTCCAATTTGTATGATACGGCTATGAACTCGCCACAATCCCAATAGCTGGCCGTTTCTTCCATGGTGAGCCAATACACCACAAGTGAAATAGCGAACACTGCCCATCCGGCAAGTGTGTTGATTCTCTGATAGTTCATGCGTACGGTCGTGATAAAATGAAGGTGCGAAAATAACGAAATAAACACCAACGGCCGCCCCTTTTTGGGATGGTCGCACGGAAATGAAAACGCTGAATGATTGTCAAATTGTATCTTTCGCGAATGGAGGCCATCCCTTTTTTTTCGCTCGAAGCCGTGCACCAACGGCTGCGCGCGGGTTTAGCACAGGCATGGGATGATCTACTGGCCCGTGGCCAATTTGTGTTGGGTGACCACGCGACCGCGTTTGAACATGCCTATGCCCGCTATCATGGCGTGTCGCATACGATCGGGGTGGGTAATGGGTTAGATGCGTTGTATCTGGCCTTGCGCGCGGGCGGCATCGGTTCGGGTGATGACGTGCTTGTTCCCTCGCATACCTGCTACGCCACCTGGCTGGCTGTGGTGCGCACCGGGGCAAAACCGGTACCGGTGGAGGTGAATGAGACGCTAACCCTTGACCCGTGGCGCGCGGAGGAGAACGTTACGGCCAAGACAAAGGCGATTATACCCGTTCACTTGTATGGGCAGCCCTGCCCGATGAACCTGATTATGACGATGGCCCAAAAATATGACTGGTGGGTGGTCGAAGACAATGCCCAGGCGCAGGGGGCATCCGTTCACGGCATTCCTACAGGGGCTTGGGGGCACGCCAATGCAACCAGTTTTTACCCTACGAAAAACCTGGGCGCGATGGGTGACGGTGGGGCCGTGACGACCTCCCGGGCCGATGTTTCGGAGTTTGTTAACCGGGCGCGGAACTACGGAGCTCTCCAAAAGGATTGGCATGAGACCGAAGGCATCAACTCACGACTGGACGAATGGCAGGCGGCCGTGCTCTTGGTCAAATTACGCGAGCTGGACCGGCTAAATGCAGAGAGGCGTACGCTGGCAGAAGTGTACTTTCGCCTATTGCAACATGTGGGCGACTTGATTTTGCCGCCCGTGCCCACCGCCATGGTGCAGCCGGTGTTTCACCTGTTTGTGATCCAAAGCAAACAGCGGGAAGCATTAAGGGCACATTTGCAGAAACACGGCATCGGCAGTGCCGTGCACTACCCCACGCCCATCCACCTGCAGCCTGCCATGGCGCACCTGGGCCTCAAGCGTGGCAGCCTGCCCATGGCCGAACGGCTGGCCGATACGGTGCTGAGTCTGCCGCTCTATCCCGGACTCACCGTGGCGCAATGCGAACGTGTGGCCAAAACCATTCGGGCGTTTTTTTGAAGAGCCGCTTTAACAATCCATCGTGAGATAAATATTCGAAGCCCTTCGGCAAGGAGCGATCACATGTTCTTCACCACTTCATTTCCAAATTCCGAGCATTTGAGCAACGTGGCCCCTTCCATCAATCGGTGAAAGTCGTAGGTGACGCGCTTGGAGGCGATGGCGGCATCCAATCCCCGGTAGATCAGGTTAGCCACTTCGTTCCAGCCCATGTACTCGAACATCATGGCACCGGAAAGGATCACCGACCCAGGGTTCACCTTATCTTGCCCTGCATACTTAGGGGCGGTGCCGTGGGTGGCTTCAAAAATGGCATGGCCTGTCACGTAGTTGATGTTTCCACCCGGAGCGATGCCAATGCCACCAACGATAGCTGCAGCCGCATCGGAGATGTAATCGCCATTCAGGTTGGCGGTAGCCACCACGGAGTATTCATCGGGGCGGAGCAAAATCTGCTGCAAAAAGGCATCGGCAATGGCATCTTTAACAATGAGCCGGTGCCCATTTTTTTCAATGACTTGCCACGGCCCACCGTCCAGATCGGTTGCGCCAAACTCGCGCTTGGCCAGGGCATAGCTCCAATCGCGAAAGCCACCCGAGGTAAACTTCATGATGTTGCCTTTGTGCACAATGGTGACGCTGGGGAGCTTGTGGTCGATAGCAAATTGAATGGCCGCACGCGTCAGGCGCTCAGTACCTTCAATGGAAATGGGTTTGATGCCAATGCCCGATGTTTCGGGGAAGCGGATTTTTTTGTATTGCTTGGGGAAGTGCTCTTTCAGCAAGCTCATGAATTTTTTGTTTTCCGCGCTGCCTTGTTGAAATTCGATGCCCGCGTAGATGTCTTCGGTGTTTTCGCGGAAGATGACCATGTTGCTTTTTTGAGGCTCGCGTACGGGCGAGGGCACGCCCTTGAACCAGCGCACGGGGCGTAAGCACACATAGAGGTCAAGCTCCTGACGCAAGGCCACGTTCAGCGAGCGGATGCCACCGCCCACCGGGGTGGAGAGCGGTCCTTTGATGCCCACCAGATAACTGCGAAAAACATCCAGCGTTTCCTCTGGCATCCAGTTGCCCGTAAGATTGAAGGCCTTTTCACCGGCCAGTACTTCTTTCCACTGGATTTTTCGTTTGCCTCCATAGGCTTTCGCTACTGCTTCGTCAAATACCTGCCGGGCTACGGGCCAAATGTCTACACCGGTGCCATCGCCTTCGATAAATGGGATGGTTGGATGATCCGGAACGTCCAGCTTTCCGTTGCGGATGCTGATTTTTTGATCGCTCATGGGGGTGGGGAGTTTTTGTGGGGTTAGTCAGAATGAGTTGGCGAAATTAGGAAATGCCGTTGCCCCCACCAAATGGGGTGAAGACCGGTTGGTTGAGGTCTGGACACGGCCATATTTTTGTTCCCGGATGAGGCTGTGCCAGAGGCGAAACGGAAATTCTATGTGTGGAGCAGAGACGCTTTCAGTATCCTTCCTCTTTGCTGGGAAACGCCTGCCGTTTGACATCGCCCACGTAGTTGGTCACGGCACCGGTAATCACGTTGTGCAGATCGGCATACCTGCGTAAAAACCGGGGCTTGAATTCCTGTGTGATGCCGAGCATGTCTTGCATCACCAACACTTGTCCATCCACCTCGGCCCCTGCGCCAATGCCGATGACGGGGATGGTCAATGCTGCCGCGACTTTTTTCGCCAATTCAGCCGGAATTTTTTCCAGCACCAGGCCAAAGCATCCGCACTCTTGCAGCAAGCGGGCATCGTCCAACAATTGATTGGCTTCGGCTTCCTCCTTGGCACGTACCGAGTAGGTTCCAAATTTATAGATCGACTGTGGGGTGAGGCCCAAGTGGCCCATCACCGGCACACCCGCACTGAGGATGCGGAGCACCGAGTCTTTCACTTCGTGGCCGCCTTCCAGTTTTACGGCATGGGCGCCCGACTCTTTCATAATGCGGATAGATGACCGCAGCGCCTCGCCCGAGCTGCCCTGGTAATGGCCAAACGGGATATCCACCACCACGAGGGCGCGCTTGACCGCCTTTACTACGGACGTGGCATGGTAAATCATTTGGTCCAGCGTGATGGGCAAGGTGGTTTCGTTGCCGGCCATCACGTTGCTGGCCGAATCGCCCACCAGGATTACATCTACGCCCGCTCCGTCAATGATTTTGGCCATCGAGTAATCATAGGCGGTAAGCATGGCAATTTTCTCGCCACGCTTCTTCATTTCCTGAAGCTGGTGGGTCGTTACTTTTTTGATGTCTTGCTTGCGATGGACGGACATGGGTAAGGGCGAATGATCAGGTTAAATACACGGCCGGGTTTTTGCCCAGCACCACCTCGACATGATCCTTTAAGGTGGTGGCCAACTCGAACCCCGTGAACGTGGGTTGCATGGGATATTGCGAATGACTTCTGTTCACCAGCACGGCCACTTGGATCTTCTTAATTTCTACGGACAAAAACGGGCGAAGGGCAAAGGCCAGCGTTTTACCGGTATTGAGTACGTCATCCACCAGCACGATTGCTTTTTTCTTGAGTGATTTGATCTCCACGTCCAGCGACACCTCCGGTTGGGTAAGAGCCGCCTTGTCTACCATCACCCGGGCCAGAGACACCGGCCAGGGAGCGATGCCTTTTAATTCTTTTTGAAGTAATCCCGCCAGCACATACCCCTGTCCATCGATACCGGCCAGTGTCAGTTCTTTTACATCAAAGTTGCTCTCCACGATTTCGAACGCGATGCGTCTGATTTTTTGATGCACTTGTGTGGCCGACAAGACGGGTGTTTTTTCCGATACGAGCGTCATGACGGGATGGGTACTACTTTGCTGTCTTTAAAAGTCGAGAGAATCACGGTCGTTTGCATGTTATCCACTACTTCGATGTTGGACATCTCCAGCATGAACTGCTGATAGGTTGGGATATCGGTGCTCACAATTTTCAGGATAAAGTCGGATTGACCTGTTACATGATGACATTCTACCACTTCATCGATTTTCCGGATCGCGGCAATAAATTTTTCAATGTTCTCTTTGTTATGCCCCTTCAGCGATACGGTGACGAACGTGCACACACCCATGCCGATACTGGCCATGTCTACTACGGCATGGTAACTGCGGATTACGCCAGCATTTTCCAGTTTTTTGACACGCTCCAGCGTGGGGGCCGGGGATAATCCGATTTCGGAAGCCAATTGGGCGTTGGTGATATTGGAGTTGGCCTGCAGCAACTCCAATATCTTGCGGTCGATATTGTCGAGTTTTACCTGTTTCACGGGTAGTATTTGTGTTGGGGTGGTTTTTTGGGGTCGATGGCTCCGCCATCCTTCCGGTAAAAATAGAATATTTTTTTGGGTATCGCTTCGCGCAGGGTCGTCTGTGAGGTCTACGGCCGCTCAGCGTTGCACGGCTATCCGATGCGTGACCGATTGTTGAAAATCGCTCACGCGAAAAAAGTAAATACCGGCAGGCAGGGAAGCCACCGACACGCGCCATTGATTGAAGCCCGCTTGCGCCTGCACCTCCTCGCGCCACATGCGCTGGCCCTGTGTACTGATGCATTCAATGCGCACGGCACCGGCCAACGAGGTAATCATCTCCAAGGCGATATCGTTCGATGCCGGATTGGGATAGGGCAACAAAAACACGGATCGGGTCTCTAAGTTGATGCACGCTCGGTTGTTGGCGATGTCTACATCATTGGGTACCGCCAGCTCGGCACACAGGTACTGTGTGCCTGGCAATAGCTCAGTGGTGAGTTCATACACGCCCGTGGCGCCCGGGGCCAGCGTGGTCAAAAGGGTTTCTTGAATTTTGCTTCCCCCGGCAAGGTGAAGCAACACCACCGGGTTTACCAGAGGAACATTTCCGCGGTTAACAACGGTAAGCGCCAATCGCCTGGTGAAAGGTTGGGCACCGGCTGTCAATTGAGCTTCCACGGCCCAAGCATCGGGCGCGGCCACTACGGCAAAAATCGTTTGGGTGCTGCTTGCCTCGCAACCATTGTTGTCCCGGGCAACAAGTTCGACCAGATAGCTGCCTGTTTCAGAAAACGTAAACAAGGGTGAAGGTTGGGTAGTGGTGCTGTTCACCGCATCGTTGAAACGCCATAGATAAGAAGTGGCGTTGGCAGAGGTGTTGGTAAACGCTACGTTAAGCGGTGGCGGACCTACGGTAGGGGAGGCCACAAACGAGGCTGTAGGCCCGAGGGCAACCGTTACCGGTTTTGTGAACGAATAAATACAACCGGACTGCCGCGTCACCTCCATGCGTACTGCGAACGGGCCGGAGGTATTGAACGAATGCACAGCGGGAGAGCCGATACCTGTGCCGCCATCGCCAAAACTCCATGCCCAGGCGGTGGCGGGGTCAGCCCCGCCCGGATTGGATTCCTCAAAACGCGCTTCGCGATTGACGCAGTTGTTGGTCACGGCAAAGTCCAGCGCAGGCAAGACGGGCACGATCACCGTTTTTGTGCGCATGCTGATGCACTGGTTGGGTGCGGTGGCGCGCAGTTGGGCACTGAAACTTCCGGGCACGGAAAAGCGATGGGTGGGATTGCGCACCGAATACGTGGAGCTGCCAATCGTCCACTGCCAAGCAACGGTAGCGGAGGAGCTCGATTCAGTGAACACGGTGTTTTGCGCCACGCAGGCCGGAGTAAACGAAAAATCGACCACAGGGGAAGGCAAAATAGAAATCGTTTTTTCGAGCGAGCCCACACAGCCAAAGTTGGTGGTGGTGGTGAGCCGTACCGGGTAGTTGCCTTCTTCTGCATACGTGTAGGTGGGCGTGGGGCCGGTGCCCGTTCCGGCAGTCTCGTCTCCAAAGGCCCACACCCACGACTGGATGTTACTGTCCGCGGGCGGAGGGGTCGCATCGCGGAACTGAGACGGGGAGCCGCTGCATGAAAAGGGTGGGAGGTCGAGTGAGAAATTGGTTTGCGGCACCGTGCGGATCGTGACCACTGCAGTTCGGGTGTTCACACACCCATTGGCGCTGGAGGCGCTGAGCATGGCCTGGAACGTGCCGGGTGTCGTATATACATGCGTAGGATTTGCCAACGTGGATGCGTTGCCATCGCCAAAGTTCCATGTGTAGCCGGTTACGCTACCCGTGGTCGTGTTGGTGAACACGGTGTTGTTGTCTTCACAAGTACCCGAAAAGGAAAAATTGGTGCCCGGCCCGGTTTGTACAGGACCGATGGATTGACTTGCGCTACTCGAGCAACCCGGGATAGAGGTGGTTAGTTGAATGGTTTTGGTGCCGGGGCTCGAAAACGTCACGGAGAGGTCGCGCGTGGAGGCAGCGGCTGAGCCATCCACCGACCACTCATACATCAGATTTCCTTCAAACACATCGGGGGTGGTGTTGGTAAACATGTATTCTGCCTGCGTACAAATCAAACCACCGGGTGCCGTAAATGATGCCACGGGCGAAGGATAGATGGAATACACGCTGTCCGCCCGGTTGACGCATCCGTTGTCACCCTGGACGATTAATTGTACGGCATAGTCTCCCGCAGCGGAATAAAGATGCGAGGGTGCGGGGTTGGTAGAGGTATTTCCATCGCCAAAATTCCACGCGAAGCTGACAACATTGGCAGAAGATCCTTGATTGGCAAACAGAATATTGCTGTCAACGCACATGTTAGTGCGCACGAGACCGACAGAGGGCGAAACCAACGAGGCAACGGGAATCGTCTGGGTGACTGTAGCAAACGATCCATCGCTGGCACGGGCCAACAGGTTGACAGGGAACGTGCCCGCTTGCACGGTGCGAATGGTTGGATCCGCGGCCGTGCTTGCCTTTGGCGCTGCGAGGCAATTTTCAGGGAAGGTGATTTTGTAAATACGATTGGCCGAGTTTTCGCTGGAGAGAACAAGCCAATCACTGTCGTTCTTCACCATGGAGAATCCCCACACATTTGAAAAAAGACCCAAGCTGCCCAGGTTTGCCGTAGACAACACCGTATCAGAAATCGCTGACCCCAACGCCAAACGCCAGAGGCCGGTGGCACTTTGAACAAAAACGTAATACACGGCATTGTCATGGGCAACCGCCAGTCCCAGCAGCGTTGGCAGGCCTGGCGGCACATTCATCTGCGAAACTACCGGGGTCGTATCGCTCAATCCATCATCCAACAACACGCGCACGAGCGACCCATTGAGGGTGGAAGCAATGACATTCCATTGCTGGGTGCCGGCAGATCGCACAAGTGACAGTCCCCCGTGGCCGCCAAACGAATGGTTGATGGGCGTGGCCACAATGCCCGCGACAGCGGTGCCAAACCCCGCCCCGAAGCTTAGGCGAACAAGCGACCCTGCGTTGTAATTGGCGATAAAGGCATAACTGCCGCTGCCATCACGCTGCGCCACCAAATCGATGGGATTGTTCAGCAGCGAACCCGCGTAAATAAGCTCCGCTGTGGCTGGCGTGTTACGCAGCGATTGACCGAAGGCAACCCGAAAAATACGATTGTTGAAATCTACGATCAGCCCATAATAACCCGTTCCATCGTGTACCAATTCAATCGAAAGTAATGCGGCCGATGATATTCCCAAATCGCCCAGATCAACCGATACTGGAATGTTGCTGATGCTGGAGCCAAAGTCAAGTCGGAAAACTTTGCCCGGACTGCGCGTAGTGTAGAAGCCGGTAAATTCACCTTCGCTTTTTACCACGCTCACTTTGAACGGAGTACCTCCGGTGGTGGCAAACAACGAGGCCGTAGGACTGTTGGCCAATTCACCCGGACAAAAGTCCCATTGAAAAGAAACAGCATTGGTCGATTGGTTTGTAAGTCGGATGGATTGTTCCAAACACCCCGTGGCCGGGGCGCTAAAGTTGGCCGTTACTTGCGCATGGGCAAGAAAGGCCGGTAGCGTCAGAAGAATCGTGTATGTAATGAAAAGGGCTCTCATGGTGTTCGCTCTAAGGCAGCGTCATACAACGATTTCAATTTAAGCGAAGTCTGTTGAATACTGAAACGGATGCGAACGTCTTTCTTGCCAGCCCGCGCCAGCGCCAGTTGCCGGGCGGGATCGTTGGCCAGCGTTTCCATCGCCATAGCCATTTCGGCCACATTCCTGTTTTCCACCAGGATGCCTGTTTTTTCGTGCTGGATGATTTCCGAGGGACCACCGCTGTCACTGGCAATGAGCGGACGCCCAAAGAAGAGTGCTTCTGCGCACGTCATGGAAAACGACTCGGATTCTGAAAAATTCAAGACAATATCGGCTTCTTTATATTCTCGTTCCACGCTTTCGGTAAACCCGCTCCAGATGATTTTTTCCGCGAAACCGAGCGCTTCGGCCTGTTTCATCAACCTCTGTTGGTACGCCCGGTTTTTTGCCATACCCAAGTCTCCGCCCACAAACCGCAGCCTCCATTCGGGCAATTGCTGATGGATGCGGGCAAAGGCGAGCAGGGCGAAATCATGTCCTTTACCGGGGATGTAATTGGCTATGTACAGAAACGAGGGCGGGCCGGACCCGTGTTTGGGAGGCGCTTCGGGCAACACTTCTTCCACGGGCAGTTCGTTGTAGACCATCGTCAGTTTTGGATGCTTCGGTAACCCTGCCAATACACTGTGTGATACGGCAATGACGCGGTGCGCATAGCGCAAATGAAGGCGCAGCCACAGCCCAAAAAGCCATGGCGGAAACCGGTTGGGCATAAAACGGATGTGGCAAACGTAAGGCGTTCGGTGGCCCAGAAGGTGCAACGCCACCGGGATCAGATTATAAACATCATTGCAGTGAATCAGGTCTACCCGTTCTTTTCGAACCAGGGCCCTTACGCGCAGCGCATTGATAACCAGATAAGGCAGATACACAAGCCAAGAGCCAATACGCCTGCTCAATTCGCGGGTGGGCAACTCATAGATGACCGTGAATCCCTTTCCGTGTATCCATGAAATGCCGCGCGAATAGCTGGGTACTGCAAAAACAAAATCAAATAGGAGTCGCAGATCGTAAGCCGTGCGGACGATGGATTTGAGCGCGCCCGTCACATCCGCACTGTTTTCCAGAATCAGCAACTTTTTTTTCATGGCCCGCGAAGATAGCCAATGTATCGTTTATGCGTGGATAACGGCCTGCCACTGCTGTACGGCCGCGGCTGCGCGAAACTGTTGGGCGCGTAGGCGGGCTGCTGCGCCAAGCTGTTGGCGGGCGGGTTCGTGGCGCAGCAACGCGGCCACCTGCTCTTGCCACATGGTTAAGAGTGCATCTTCTGGCAGCGCCCCTTGCACCGGCAGCAGTAGCCCGCAAGGCGTAGACTCGGCAACTGTTATTATGCTGGACGAAAAAGTGCCCGTCATGATTTCGCGAGGGCCATAAGGGCAATCGGAAGAAACTACGGGCAGGCCGCAGGCCATGGCCTCCACCAATCCGTTCGGAAAACCCTCGGACGATGAATTGAGAACATACACTGAAGCACGAGGTAAAAACGGAAAAACGTTGCTCACTTCACCCGTGATGAATATATCGGGAAGCGAACCGCCAGGTGTCTGGTAAGCCGTGGCGAGCCCGAGCTTGGTAGCCAACTGCAAGATGGCTGGGCGCTGTGGCCCATCACCAATCAGCACCAGGCGTACTTTTCCGAAGTGTCGGTTCAATCGCTCCACCAAACGAACGATCAACGCATTTCCTTTTTCGATAGCCAGCCGCCCGGACATCGCCAGTACCGGGCACGAATAAAATTCGTCCGGCAAGAGGTCGTTAATCGATTGCTGCGCCAAACGTTGAATCTCGTCCACCTTGTAAAAATTAGGAATCACCCATGTCGGCACGTTTGTCAGTCCATACACCGTGGCCAGTTCATTTTTGATTCCCTGGCTTACACAGATAATGCCATGGGCTCTTCGGTACAACCTGCGAATGAGAAACTGGCGCCATGAAAAACCATACCGAATCATGTTTTCGTCATGCAGTTTTGAGCCCCGCACACTGAGGAGTACTCTTTCTCCGCGCTGCGAGAGGACGTTCACATAGTCAGCTCCTTCCAAAAAGGAAATGCAGACATCGACCCTTAGTTTCTTCTTCAACTGACGTAAGCGCACCACGCGTTGGGCAAACGCAATGATTTTGCGTAAGGGATGACTGCCGCTTTGTACATCCAGGCTCAACACGTCCGTGGCAAAGGCGGTGGCCAGCGCATGATCGCGGTTAAAGACCACGACCCACACGCGGTGGTGTTGCGCCAGCTCGCGTTTGATGTTGGCCAGCGAACGTTGCGCACCGCCCATGCTCATTTCAGGAATGACAAACAAAAGGTTCTTAGCGGCCATGGGGCAGGTAGGTTTGGCACCATTTCACAAAGCTGAGGATGCGCCACATTTTTTCGATGTTGTATTCCCGGTTATGTTTTTTGAACAATTGGTATTTCTTGTATTCGCGTATGACTTCGTCAGCATTCAATGACGGTAAGGAGGCGAGCGTGGAGGGTGAAAACGCGCCCGCAAACTCCACATCCAGGTCTTTTTGAAACCACTTAAAAAGCGGAATGCTAAATCCCTGTTTTTTCCGATCAAAGTAGTCGGTAGGCAAATGCCGGCTTAACAAACTTCGCAGAATGCGTTTGCCCGCACCCTGCGAAGGTAATTTAAGCGACATGGGCAGCGCAGCGGCAAACGCTACCAACCGATGGTCCAAGAATGGTTCGCGGCACTCCACGCCATGGTACATGGTGGCGCGATCAACCTTATACATCAGGTCGTCTGGAAGATAATGCTCAAAATCCCACGCCATCATGTTGGCCACGTCTTCGCCCCGCATGTGCGATAACCCCAGGGAGGCCTGAAGCAACGGGCGGCTCAGGCGTGCAATCTCGGGTTCGGTTTGATTGGCCAGCAGCGCCTCAAAAAATTCGATGGGGCGTTGCGCCTGGAGCATTTCTTCCAGAGCATACAGGCGATGTTCAAAATTGGCATACGGCAGGCGAGCCCGTAAGGCGGGGGCGATAATCGCATGCAAGGTTTTGGCCACTAGCCTTCGGAGGGAATGGGGCAACACGGAAAACCGATGAAGTAATACCGAAGCGGTGCGGTAGTGAGAGTAACCGCCAAATAGTTCGTCTCCGCCATCGGCTGAAAGTACGACCTTAACTCCGTGCTGCCCGGCTATTTGCGCAACAAAAGAAGTGGGGATGCCTGAGGTATCCGCGAAGGGCTCGTCATAGATTGCATAGAAACCATGTAGGATTTTTTTTGCTTCCTCCAGGGTGAGCGTATGTTGCGTATGCTGTGTTTGCAAGTGATCGGCCACCCGCCTGGCATGGGCGGACTCATCAAAAGCCGGTTCGTCAAAGCCAATGGTGAATGTGCGTATGCCGCCTCGCCTTTTTTGCAACACCGAGGTGAGCAACGAACTGTCGATGCCACCGCTCAAAAATACGCCCACGGGTACGTCAGCAACCATGCGGTAGCCAAATGACGAGTCGAGCAGCGCCTCCAGTTCTTCTTCATAGTCGCGCTCGGTGCGGGCGGCTTGCGCGACCGGGACTGGACACGACCAATAACGCTCCCGTTTCACGATGCCGCGGGAGATTTTCACGTAGTGGCCGGGTGCCAGTTTTTGAATCTCCGACCAAATGGAGCGTGGCGAGGGCACAAACCCATAGCGAAAATACAACGATACCGACTGCTCATCCATCGTAGTCGTTACCGGAAAGGCCATCAGGGCCCTTGCCTCGCTGGCAAAAAAGACGCGTTCTCCCTGCACACAATAATAAAGGGGCTTCACGCCCACACGATCGCGAAACAAAAAAAGTTCATCCTGTGCCTGATCGTAGATGGCAAACGCAAACATCCCGATGAAATGATCTACGCACTTTTCGCGCCAGCAATGAAAAGCCTTGATCAACACCTCCGTGTCCGAGTGGGAGATAAACTGATAGCCACGCTTCTGTAAAAGTGTTCTGATTTCCGCGTAGTTATAGATCTCTCCATTAAAAGTTAATGCCAGATCTCCGAATATGTATGGCTGCGTACCCAACGCGCTGAGCTCAATGATGGAAAGGCGCGTGTGCAACAAGCCGGTTTCTCCGCCAGGGCTCCGGTAAGCACCCCGGCCATCCGGGCCCCGGTGATGCAGCGCAGTCAGCACCTGATGAACGTGCTGATCGGTGACAGAAGCGTGATAATATCCAGCAATGCCGCACATGATCGTTACCGCAAAGAAGAGACGATTTTTTTGAGCCAGTAGCGCAGCTTCAGTGGCCGGCCCACGGCTTGCGGACGAACGTAGTCTAAGTGCGAATAGCGACTCAGCCGCGCATTCAACTGCGGATTGTGATAGGCCAGAAAAAAGAGTTGTTCCGTCAGCGCTTCGGCCAGCGCCACACGCGACAAATAGTTTGTTTGCTCATTGTAGCGAAAGATCACCGCCAGCCACTCGGCCAACACATCCAGTTCGGTCAGGGATGACACGCGTGCCAAATGGCAACAGCGGGTATGGGCCTCCATGTCGAGTTGATCCTCGGGTATCCCCACTTTTTTCAACAGCCGCTTTCGTATGTCATATGAGTTTTGCTTTCGCAGCAATTCCGCCTCTTGCTTGGCGGGTGACGGAAACGTGCGGTACCGCACCAGCACTTCGCGCAAGTTGGCGAACGTCACGTGGTCAGCCAGCCGCTCATACAAATCGTAGTCTTCGCTGTATTGGCGGAGCGCTTCATTGTACCCCGCGACATACGCAAGAACCGACTGACGAAACATTATACTGGGATGGCCAAAGCATACGTTGAAAAGCAACTTGGCCCGACATTGTTCATGCGAGACCGGAAAATAATTGGTGTACCAGCTTGTTTGAAAATACTGAAGGGCTGTGCCCACCACGGAAACGGTGGGGTGTTGTTGCATGAATGCCACTTGCCGCGTCAGTCGCTGCGGCAAGCAGATGTCATCGGCATCCATGCGCGCAATCAACGGGCCCGAAGCCGCAGCAAGGGCCTTGTTTAAACTGGCTGCCAGCCCGAGGTTTGTCTCGTTTTGAATAATCTTAATTCGCGGGTCAGGTATTGCGTTAACCAACTGAAGCGAGGCATCCGTGGAGGCATCATCTACCACAATGATTTCGATGTTTTGATAGGTCTGTTGGCACACGCTCTGCAACGCTTGGCCGATGTACGCTTCGGCATTGAAAAAGGGCATGATCACAGAAACGAGTGGCTGACCGCTCATGCAACGCTTGGTTGTGGCTAGGGGTGATGGAGCTTTTGCTCGTAAATATCGGCAGTATGCGTAATATTGAACTGTGTCAGGGTCAATTCTTTTAGGTTTTTCGCGATGGCCGTTAATGCCTGCGGTTGACAAAACCATTGATCAATGATGTGCGCACTTTCTTCTACAAAGCCATCGGGCGAAACCAAGAACGCGTTTGTTTCATGAACGAAGAAATCATCAAAATCACCCACACCCCGGCATACAATCACGGGTAGTTCGGCTAGTGCAGCTTCTTTGGTGGAGATGCAACTTGATTCAGAGATCGAAGGGTGTATCAGGAAGTGCGAGGCAGCCATAAAATCAAGCACGTTGCCCACATGGCCCGGAAGAAAAATGCAATTGTCCAATCCCAACTCCGCAATCTGTGTAGCCAATGCATTTCGTTCTTCTCCCTCACCCAAAATGATCAGCGCGGCATCCCAGCCTTCCTCTCGCAATTTCCTCATCAACTGTACGGATACATCTGGGCGTTTAGGCTCTGTTAACCTGCAAACCGTCAGTAGCCGCAAGGTGGCGGGGTAGCGTTGAGCGATGGCATCCACGGTACGGGGATCGATTTTGTCAAACAGACGGTAATCGTAAGAGAGTGGAATGGGCAAAATTTTATACTCGGGTATTTTTTCAGCCGCAATCATGTATTGCTTTGTACGTTCGGAAACCACCACGACTTGGCGGGCCCACCGATATACAAACCGGTAGCTAAAGCGCTGATCGAAGCCCTTCAGGCGCGCGTAGTCCATGTGGTGGCGGCACACCACGATCCTGGCCCGCACAAAAAACTGGGCGCAAACCGCCACAAAATTAGCCGGTTCCAAGTGGGAATACACGATATCGATGCGATGCCGCCAGCAGAAGAGAATCAAAGCGGCCCATCGAACCATCCATAAGAGATGCATGTGGCGAACCGAAAAAACGTGTGCGGCCGTAAAAAAACCATGGGCCCGAAATCGATCGTGCAGGGGCCCATGGTTGCTTTGAGTCAATAAAAAAATGCGGTGCTTTTCCGCGAATGCCAACGCTTGGCTTTCGATGTCACGCGAGCCCGTATTGAGCGGTGTGTAAAATGCAATCCGCATAGACGTCAAAAATATGCGCTTAGGTGAGATGCGATGGCTTTGCTTACGCGGGCGGCAGCGAAGTGCTTCTCTACGAGCGCCCTGCCGTTGGCCCCTACTGCTTCCCGCTCGGCTTCGCTCACCGAGGCATAATGCAGCAGCGCGTCAGTCCAGCCGCGCGGGGAAGTAACTGCCGTGCCAATGGTTTCTTTTGCCAACGCAAACAGTTCGTTGTTCATTCCCACGGCACTGGCCACCACGGGCACTTCGCATGCCATGTATTGCAACATCTTGAAGCTGCACTTCCCCCGCTCCCAGTCTGAATCAGTCAATGGCATAATGCCTACCGAAAACGTATTAATCAACGCAACGCTGGTGTGTATGTTCCATGGCGTAAAGACGAGGAATGGGTGAAGGCTTTTGAGCTCGGAAGGAAAGCGGTCGGCCACAATGTGGAGGCGTGCCGTGGGCTGGTGAGAAAAAAAGGCCAACAGGGCATCGGCTATATCGTGCAAATACCGGAACCCCGAGGAGCTGCCGATCCATCCAACATGGAAGCCCTTTTTGGCAGCAGGTTGCTTGCGGTGAACGGTTGTATCCACCGAAGTAGGCACAATTTTTACGTGAGAATTGAACCGGGAAGCTCGCTCGGCCAAAAAGGAATTTCCCGCAAACACGACCCGCGCACGTTGGCAGTAATCAGAAAAGCGTTGTCCGGCCTCACCCAGCCAAACAGCGTCATCAAAGTCGTAGACGAATTGATCCAGTTTCCGTTCCAGCCTGTTTGGATAGTTGAGCAATGAACGGCTCAGCCAGAGCGCATCGTACCGTCTTTGTTTCATCAGCAGAAGGGCCGCCTCTGCCCACTTGGCATAATCATATGCCGTGCCCATCGTACGGTCCAGCCAGTTCAGTCCTGTTTGCAGCGGGCGCGTTTCGTATTGATTAAGCCGGTAACGGTAAAAGTCAACGTGAAGATGGCCCGGGAGGTACGCAGCCGGCACGGCCATGCGGTAATAGGAGGCGCCAAACCGCGGATTAAGCGGAACAAGAATCTTCATGGCCGATCAATAAAACGGTCGGTTCAATAGGAGCTTGGCCAGACTGACCAGCCTGTTTTCGCGCAGGTATTGTTGCAAGCGAAGATACTTGGCTTTGTAGTTTTCGGAGGCTGGTATGTAGGAGCGGTGAATACTTTGAAACAACGCTTCGTGGTGCTTGGCATAGATGTATCGCCTGTTTTCTTCCCCCATTTTTCGTGTTACCGTCCGCAGCATTGAATCTTCGCGCACGCGATAGCGGAAACCGGCCATGGGCAGGTAGTAGAATATTTTTTTGGCCATCAGCGCACGGACCCAAAAATCCCAGTCTTCGTGCCCCATTCCCGGGAGGTTCTTATCATAGCCGCCCAGTTCATCCCATAGGGTTTTACGAAAAATAGCGCAGGCATCAATGTAGTTATCGTTGATCAGCCGGCATGGATCAAAAGGTCCCACCGTTTGATAGTGCTCGACATCAGAAAAAATCATACAGTCCGGATAGACGATGTCGATTTCCGCGGAGCGGAACAGTATTCCTGTGGCTTTTCGCACGAAGTCCGGTATAATGAGATTGTCGCTGTCCAACGGTAAGATGAGCGATGTTTGAGCTGATCGGATACCCGTGTTGCGCGCTTCCGAGAGGCCTCGGTTTTCCTGATGGAGGATGCGCCAACCTTCCTTTTCGAGTTCGGCCAGTGTCTGTATCGTGGCGGCATCGGTCGAACCATCGTTCACTACGATGACCTCGGCTGTGCCATCTTTCACCAATGGCCCCACGGACATCAACGTCTCTTTCAAAAAGTGACCATGGTTGTAACATGGAATGATGATGGATACGTCTGCCATACACGTTACTTTTTCAAAAACGAGACCATCGATTTAATAAAAATGGCCAACGATGGACGTACACCCAACCGGCCACTGCGCGCATCGTCATTCATCTGCGAAAGGCGTTCCAGGTTTTCACGATAACCGTCCGGATGCATCATGCGCATGGGCTTGTCGGTGGACGGCACTTTCGAAAACAAGAACATGTTTTGCCGGTACCACCATGAAATGCGGGGATTGTCCCAGATGGCGGGCCGAAGCGTGTCATGTACATAGAAGCCACGTTCGCCAAACAAATGTATCCAGTAATCAGGCCATTGTTCGTTGATGTGATTTTGACCGCCTTGCCCGGGCACAGCAGCGGAAAACACAATGACCTCACCATGCAGGCATAAAGAGTCGATTAGGACCGGGGCTGATGAGGCGGGCAAATGCTCAGCTACTTCAAGACACAGCACCAGGTCAAACAGGCGGTGGAGCGAGAAGCCATGGGAGAGATCGCAGGCCTGAAAGCGGTTGGGATCGATGAGCAACTTGGAGCGATCTACAAAGTCGCCATCCAAGCCCCGGTAGTCGCGCACCCCGTGCTCGCCAAATACCTTGAGCCACGTGCCCGTTCCACAACCGACATCCAGCACGCTGGCAGGCTTGATTTGTTGCATGAGCATGGGCACCACCGCGCGGGGAGATTCGAGCGTGTGGATGTTGGAGAAATGTTCGTATGGCGGGCTCATTTCTTAATCAGGTACGCGACTTGATTTTTCCATTGATAAATGCGAGAGGGGTGCTGTGTTTGTGCGAGATAATCGTGCACCGCTTTTGCACAGCCATCCCACGTGTAGTAGTCATCTAAAATAACCAACCCACCGCTGACAACCTGGGGGAACAGGTGCCGCAACGAAACCATGATGGAATCGTACCAATCGCCATCAAGCCGAAGAATGGCAATGGGCCCTCCATTATATTTTGGCAGTGTTTGATCAAACCACCCTTTATACGTAAGGTAGCGGCTATGGCCGGCCAGCGTCATGGCTTTGATGACGGCCGATTCCTCGGCCGAGCAGTTGTCGTAGTAGTGTGGCGAGGTTACATCCTTTTGCCATTGGATGGCTTCCTGGCCATCAATTTCTTTGGCCGGGGGCAAACCTTCAAAGCTATCAAACAGGTGTAGTTCTTTGTTGCCGATCACTTCGGCAATGGCTGCACTCATCCCACCCCGCCATACCCCGCACTCAACATACGACCCGGCCAGGTCCTTGAAGCGCTCGCACAGTTCTAAGTTGCACACAAAAGCATCTTCCGGAATCATGGTCAACCCATGATATTTGCGATGAAGTGCCCGGTACAGGTCCACGCGCGCATCATACCTGCGCAAGTCGAGCCCGCCCAATGCAAAAACCTTTTTGACAAACGCTTTAGTCATGTTGCTCAACGTTGGATGGGGCAATCAGCAAACCATTTTGGTGAGAGTGCGGGAAGTTGCGACCCTTGATGGGCGATTCGGTGATTTCAAAACTGACCACGTCACGCTCCCAGGAATACGTCTCGTTGTGGTGTGCCCCTACCCATGCCGAAAGGCGGTAGGTATCGGGGATGAGCGCGGGCAATTGGATCGTCACCGTTAAAAAAACTTCGCCATGGCGATACGCGATAAAAGGCGCGGACTGCGGGATGGCCTGCAAAACAGGCGCGCCCATAGAGTTGGCGATGTCGAAAGCGACAAAGGCTTTCGCATGTGGCCGGTTGCTGGCCAGTTGCACACGTACTTGCAAAGTATGATTGGGCTGTTGCCCCTCCAGTTGGATGGCAACCGATGCAAAATGCAAGCCGTCTGCTGCCTTTGAAGGTACCCACGATTGACTTCTACCTCCCGCAAAACTGGTTTGGTAGCTGCGGGTCACATCGCCCACGCGCCCCGTTTCCACCAGCCGCCCATCTTTCAGCAACAACCCGTGCGTGCATAAGTTCTCAACGGCCGCCATGTTGTGGCTCACGAATAAGATCGTTCGACCGCTTTTGCTCACATCTTCCATTTTGCCGAGGCACTTTTTCTGGAACTCCGCATCGCCCACGGCCAATACTTCATCGATGATCAAAATTTCGGGCTCCAGAAAAGCCGCCACGGCAAACGCCAGGCGCAACTGCATGCCGCTGGAGTAGTGCTTGAGGGGGGTATCCAAAAATTTTTCCACCCCGCTAAAGTCCACGATCTCATCAAATTTTTGCTCGATTTCTTTTCGCTTCATACCCAGCAGCGAACCGTTCAAAAAAACATTTTCGCGCCCGGTGAGTTCCGGGTGAAAACCGGTACCTACTTCCAGCAGGCTGGCGATCCGTCCGCGCGACACAATACGGCCTGTGGTAGGCGGGGTAATCTTCGAAAGGATTTTCAGCAGGGTGGACTTGCCCGCGCCATTACGGCCAATGATACCCATCGATTCGCCCGCCTTCACCGAAAACGACACATCGTTCAAGGCCCAGAAGTCTTCGGCTTCGGTCTTATCAAACGATAGCGATTGCAACAACCGCTCGCGAAAGCTCAGGTATGGCCCTCCCTGGTGGCGGATGCGATACTTTTTGCCCACCTGTTCAACTTCCAGTATCGGCTTCATCACGCAAAGTCGGCAAAAAAATCTTCGGTGCGCCTGAAGTACCAGGCGCCAATCAACACGAACATGACGTT
Source organism: uncultured Ohtaekwangia sp. (assembly GCA_964524935.1). Taxonomy (GTDB): domain Bacteria; phylum Bacteroidota; class Bacteroidia; order Cytophagales; family Cyclobacteriaceae; genus ELB16-189. The sequence goes on along the minus strand of CAZGFJ010000002.1, from coordinate 12,930 downwards.
TGCACCCAGGCTGATGGCCACCAATGATGAATCGTACACGGCTGCGGTGAGCGGATAACGAAATAACTCTACCACCGCATACATGGGCGATAAGGCCAAAATGTAGCGCAAGGTCGGAATTTCAATCAGGCTGACCGGGTATATCACGGGCGTCAGAAAAAAAAGCACCTGAACCAAAAAGGGGATCACATACCGGAAGTCGCGGTACTTCACATTGAGGGCCGACAGCCACAGACCCAACCCAACCGTAGCCAACAAGGCAGTAAGTGTGCACACCGGCCAAACGATCATGGCCCACCACGAGACAGGCTGTTGGTAAAAAATCAGTAACAACGCAAACAAGACAAAGCCCATCAGCATATCAAACAAAGCCACCAGGATGGATGAAATTGGAATCACCAGCCGCGGGAAGTATATCTTCTTGATGATGGCAGCGTTGCTCACCATGCTGTTGGCTGCACTGGTGAGACCCGCGGAAAACAAATTCCACACCAACAGCCCGGAAAACACATACACCGGGTAGGGGAGATTACCCGAGGGAATATTCAAGGCCCGGCCGAAAAAAAATGTGAAGATGACCATCATAAGCAGCGGCTGAAGGATGGCCCACATAAAGCCCAGCACGGTTTGCTTGTATTTGATCTTGATATCGCGCCAGGTGAAAAAGAAAAACAACTCGCGATATCGCCATAACTCGTTCAAATGGAACACGCCACGCCTGGAGGCATCAATGGTAAACTCGGTCGGTTCGGGCATAAAATACGGGCGCAGAGGTTCGCCCCAAATTGCGACTTTTGCACAAAAGTAAGATGAAAATCCTATTTCTGGCACCATACCCCCAAAATCAGGCGCCTTCTCAACGATTTCGCTTCGAACAATACTTGCCGTTACTTTCTCAACGGGGCCATTACTGGGAGTTTCACGGTTTTTTGAGTTTATCTTCCTGGCAGGTGTTGTTTTTGCCAGGCCATGGCGTGCGCAAAACGATGGGCGTGCTGATGGGTTTTTTGAGACGCAGTTGGTTGATGGCGCGTGTGGGGCAGTTTGATGCCGTGTTTGTGCACCGCGAAGCAGCCCCGCTGGGGCCTCCGGTTTTCGAGTGGATGATAACGCGGATGTGGCGCAAGCCGCTGGTGTACGATTTTGATGACGCCATTTGGTTGCCGGATAGCGCGCGCGAAGGACCTCTTATCAAGTTTTTGAAATACCGCAGCAAAGTGGCAGCCATTTGCGGTTGGAGCCATGCGGTGAGCGCGGGCAATCAATACCTTGCCAACTTTGCCCGTAGCTATGCCGCACGGGTGGTGGTAAACCCCACCACCATCGATACGGAAGGGATGCATCAGCCGCTGCGTTTTGCTTCCGGGAAAAAAGGAGACGAGGTAGTCATCGGGTGGACGGGTTCGCATTCAACACGCAAGTATTTAACACTGATCGAGTCGGTGTTGCAGCAACTGGCCGACCGCTATCCCCAGGTGCGTTTTCTGTTCATTGCCGATCAGCCTCCCGTGCTTTCACTGCCGCGGGTCACGTTTGTACCCTGGTCATTGGAAACGGAGATCCGTGCGCTGGCCGAAATAGACATTGGCATCATGCCATTGCCGGATGATGCGTGGGCCCAGGGAAAATGTGGATTTAAAGCGTTGCAGTACATGGCGCTGGAAAAGGCGGCTGTCGTCTCGCCCGTGGGTGTCAACAAAACCATCGTTACCGAGGGTATAGACGGATTATTTGCCAACACGCCCGAGCAATGGCATGCCGCCCTGGAGCAACTCATCCAACACCCTGCCCTTCGCCAGCGCCTCGGTCAATCGGGGCGGCAGCGCGTTCAACAGGCCTACTCGGTGGCGTCCAATGCCGGCCGGTTTCTCGCTTTGTTTGATAAATGATAGATCAACGCGAGCCCCAACAAATAAAAAGGCAATAGCGGAATTTTGTACCGCGTCAGGGTTCCAAAGTTATAGGTGGACACGCCCACCCCAAATGCAAAGGTGATGCTGAAAACAAAGCAAAAAACTACATGGGGGCTTGAGAATGCTTTGAAAAACCGAAGCGGAGCTCGCCAAAAAAGATAGAAGGTGAACAGCAAAAAAAAGGAACTCTCCAGCGCGGATAAAAGCATTAACGGATTGCGGACCTCCCACAAATAAGGTCTGAAGAGCGACACGTTGACTCCACTGGGCGCCAATTTGAGCATGCTGGCAAAGGAGCCGTCCAATTCGCCCAACGAATATCCGCTCCCCGCATCGCGCCCGGAATAATACCGAATGTCGTACGCGGTGATGCGTGCCGTGCGTGCCAGGTTTTGAAGCGAATACTTGCCGCTGCCTTCGCTGAGTCTGCTAAGCCCTGCATAAATGGAGGCCAATGATGTCAGCGCAAAAAGGGGTATCAAAATAGCCTTGAGTACCAAGGAGCGGATGGCAAAAAAATACTTTGAATACACCCAAAACAAAGCGGCCGGCAGGTAGCAAAGCAAGATGTACGGCTTGACGTGATAGATGAAATAGACGCTCAGCCCCAAAACCAACAACAAGGGGCCCGTTATTTTTTTTTGGATCAGCAACCGGTGGATGGCAAATGTAAGAAGCCCCAACGCACCCAGGGTAAGGGTGTCTTTCAAAATGCCCGACCCCCAAAAAAAGACGGATGGAATAAAGAGCGTAGCAGCTGCTATCCATCGGTGCAGCGCGGGAAACTCCTTATAAAATGTGAGAAACAATGCCCACGAGCCCACAAAACTGAATAGGGCAAAAAGTAAGGCCGTAGCCGAGTAGGACGAAAACGTGAGCAGATCAAAAAAGGCGGACACCCGCACCACAAAAAAAGATTGAGGATCGTGGTAAAACAAGATCCTTGAATAATAACTATACAGGTCAAGGTCGCTACCGGGCGTGTTGAACAGCAGTCGCAGCCCCTTGCTGAAGTCGTCTGTGAAAGCCTCCCAAATAATGCGCGATCCAAAGGTGTGGTAGTTAAAGGTATCGCCACCTGAATAGTAGAATTGATAGAGAAACCCCAACGCCAGAGCACCGATGATTTTGACGGCCAGGGCCGGGTAAAAGTATCTGCGGGTAACGGGGTCTGTTACAAATGACCGCACAATAAAGGCCGCCACGAAGATGATGATCAACAACACCGGGGTGACGATAAAGTCGCGAAGCTCCATACTGTCTAATCTCCCTTCTCCAGGTTTTTGAGTCGTTTCTTGGCGTCTTTGAAAGCCTCGTCTTTGCGACCGGCTTTTTTCTTCACCTGCTGAAAGTACGCACGGGCCGCCTTTTTGTCGCCTTGTTTTTCGCAAATCTCGCCCAGTGAAATCAGCGCAAACAGATAGTAGCCGGACTCGGTAGCGCCTATTTGTTCGGCAAACTGCACGGTCAGCTCATAGTACTTTCTGGCTTCGGCATCGTTTCTGCGCACCTCGTTCACCTGTCCCAGAAAGAAGGCGGCATACCGCCCGCTGGTGGCCTCGTAACCTACATGCCCACTGTCGATGCGCGCAAGGATATGCTGCGAAACACGCTCCACGTCACTCAGCGCGCCCCGCGCATACAGCATACGCGCATAGTAGCGATGAAAGTAGGCATTGTCAGGGTACGTCTCATACAGGTATTTGGCAATCTCGAAAGCGCGTGTCTGGTCGTTTTCGTAGCTGTTCAAGATACGCATCAGCCAAACCATCGCTTCGGTACGTGTATAAAATGCATTGTACGAAACCTCCTTAAGTTGTTTCAGTCCCAGTTGTTTGTCCCCTTTCCGAAAAAACCAGAGCAAGGGCTTGAGCGCGGGATAGTTTTCGGGTACCCACACTGAAAAATAATTGTACAAGGCATCGCCAAACAAAAGCTCCGGGCTCAGGTAGTTCTGGTCGCGGCATTCTTCCATGTAGTTCAGCGCGGTTTTTCCGGCTGCCGCAGCTTTTCGCCAATTCTTGCGCTCTTCATCCGAGTAGAGGCGCCCCTTAAAACCGTAGGCGGCCGCCAAAAAAAAAGAAGACTCCAGTTTATACTCCGGATACTTTTTGCGCAGCACCTCCGCGATGGAGATGGTGCTATCCATATACGCCAGAAAGCGCGCATCGTATGATTGATTGCGCGTATCCGGCATGATCTTCCACCACTCGCTGAGGCCCAGCAGAAAATACGGCAGCGGATGCCACTGGTATTTTTGTTTGAACCAACGAAATTGTTGTTCCGCGCGTTCAAACTTAAAATTGTACATGTCGTTCAATGCCTGCGTGGCTTCAATCTGCACGTTGATGTCGGCAATGAGGACAAGCGTGGTATCCTTTCGGGGCGCTTGGGCGTGCGAGCCCATGGTCAACAATAAAAAAATCGGAAAAAGGAACCCCGCGCGCATTTTCAAATGGAGTGCAAGTTAATAAATCTTACCTTGGCCGCGGAATGAACACCTCCCCCACCACTTCGGTTTTTGAAGTGAACCGCACGCCAGCGTTTGTGCTGTTGTGCGCCCTTTCGTTGTTGTTGCTTTTTATGAAAAAGAACTTCATCGAGTACGAGACTGCTGCCTTCGAGTTTTTGCAAGACCGCCCCGAGGGCGCCATTTTGCGTCTGCTCAGCACCCTCCAGTACATCTCCATCCCGCTGGTGTACGCCTGGAAGTTCACCGTCATCGGCTTTGTGCTGTGGATGGGGTGTTTTCTGTTTGGCTTCCGCATCACCTTTGCGCAGTGCTGGGGCGTGGTTTTGATGGCCGAGTTTGTGTTTGTGATCCCGGAAATCCTCAAGATTGGCTGGTTCCTTTGGGTGGAAACCGATCCGGCCCTTTCAGATGTGCGGGCGTTTTATCCGCTTTCGCTCATGCACTTTTTTGATTACTACTCGATAAACCCGCGCTATGCATATCCCCTGCGGTCGGTGAATGTATTCGAAATAGCCTATGTGCTCGTATTGGTACAGGGTGTTCATTTTTTTACAAAGCGCGATAAGCGAAATGCCTGGTGGATCGTGGGCAGCAGTTATGTGCTCGTGTACGGGCTGTGGCTCGCATTTTATATGATCGTATACAAATAGCGGCTTTCCATTTTCTTTTTTACCTTGGCCCCGTTGGCTACTTAACCTATGAAGGATTGCATGCCCCGGCTTGGCGCGGGGCTATTTGGCTTATTGCTGTGCGTTATCGGAGGGGCGCACGCGTGCGCTCAAACCGCCCCGGTAATTCGCGACCGACACCTGACGGCCGTGGAGGTCTATCGCTACCTGGACCGATACAAAGATGCTGAGTCGATCACCTTTGCCCAATGCCATATCACGTATGGCGAACAGGACGATGATTTTCGGTTTGCCTGGGACGACTATCCCGACTTTGAGAGCGCCAGTGGCTACCGGGGCACGGTAGCCAAAACCCGCATTGACGCGCAGGTGATTTTTTCGCAATGTACGTTCAACGAAACAGCCAACCGGCAAGTGCAGTTTTCCAACTATTATTTCCGCGGCAGAATACAGTTGGACAACTGCAGCGGCTATGGCCTGCACTTCAGTCGTTGTGTTTTTTGGGACGGCCTGGCCACCAACGATGTGCGTTTCCGCTACCTGGAACTTTCGCATTGCCAGCTTTATGACGCCTTTAGTTTCAATGACGATGAAATCACCCAACTCAAGCTGGATCACTGCCACTTTGTGCGCAATGAAAATTCGATCGGCTTTGGGTTTGACTTTGTAAACCGGAACCAATTTTATGATTTTTACATTGACGGATGCGAGTTTTTGGATCAATCGCGTCAGTCGCGCCAGGTGGCCAGCGACAGTCTGGTGCACGCCAACAACCTGTTGTTTTTGCAGACATTTGATGTAGAGCATTTCAAAGCTACAAACTCACTTTTCGATTGCTCCCTCGTGTTGGGTGATTTTGCCGTGGAGAAGGCATTTGTATTTGCTGATAACCGGTACTTCCAAAAAGTAATTTTTGAACAGGCCCCCAACATTCCCACCGAGGGGTCGGTGTTCTCCTTTGCCGATCTGGTCACCGTAGCGCCCGGCCGCAGAAATACAGCCGATTCGCTTAGCGTGAAAATTGGCGTGATCCGCGAATTACCGGGCGATGTGTACCTCTATTATCGCTATGACAGCGATTGGGAGTATGCCAAAGATCAGGTGCGCCCCTGGATTGATACCGCGCCCGAAAAGCAAATCATCCCCGTGTACAGTAAGCTGTTGTCCGTCTTTGACGCCACCGCGGATATTGAGTCATACAACCTGTGTTTCCGCCAGATGAAGCGGATCGAAAAAACAGCCTCGAAGATACGCTGGGAAACACAACAGCGGTTTATTGATTGGTTCCGTTGGAAGATGGATATCTTTCTGGAAAAGTTCAGTGCCTACGGTACTGACCCCGTCCTGTCGCTGTTCAATTCCTTTCTGGTGATCTGCGCCTTTGCGCTGATTTATATTGTTTTTCCGAGCGAAGAAGACAACCTGCGCTTCCACAACATCCAGACGGCCGTGTACCGCTATATTTCACATTTTGCCGAACAGCAAAAGCAATTTTTGACAACGGACGAGCTCTACCAGCGCGACCTGGAAGCGGGGCGCGCCATGAAGGAGCAACTCAAGTTCAACATGGAGCGGCTGCCCCCGGTTGTCTCCGCGCTGGGTATGCCCTTTTATTACGTATCGTATTTTTTTGCGTTTGTTCGCCATCGCATCCGCAGCATGGTGCGCTTTAACATCTACCAGGATTGGACGGACCTCAATGCCAGGGGCCGGTTCAAAACATCATTGGTGGTCAGCGTGAATTTCATCGGGTTTCTTTTGTGGGGCTTGGTCATGCGGTTGGTAAATGGATTTACGCTCAGCCTGAACGCCTTTGTTACCCTGGGCTATGGCGAAATTGAAGCCAAAGGCATCGCCCGGTACTTTTGTGTTATTGAGGGCCTGGTCGGTTGGTTTTTGCTCAGTGTATTTAGTGTGTCGCTCATCAGCCAGATACTTCAATGATGCGCTTGCTTTTTTTTCTGTTGGGGGTTTCGTTGCTGCTGTCCTGTGCCAACCACGATCGCGATGACGAACGGCTGCTGTGGGAGTACTACAGTGGGTTTACCTATCCGCCCGAACTGTTTGACAGCCTGATACGCGAGGCACGCACCGAAAAAACAAAGCAGTTCTTTCGGGGCATGCGCTGTTTTGAAAAGTATGATCAATATGACAGCGTTTCGTGCTATGACAGCGCCCGGTTTATTTTTGACGCCCTTATCCAGAACGAGCCCAATAGTTACCTGGGCTATCTTGGAAAAGGAATTTTGCTGACAGAACGCGGGCGAAAGGATCGGGGTAAGGGGTTGTCGTTCCTCCATTTTATGGACAGTGCCGAAAGGTATTACGGACGCGCGGCCCGGGTACAGCCCAATCATGGTGCGGTGTATTACTATCGGGGCCGCAACCAATACAACATGAACCTGGACACAATTAACCCGCTGGCCATTGCTTACTTAGACACGGCTGCACAAATCCGGGCCGGCTTTTTCAAGGCCAATGAGCGGTCGGCAGAGTTTCTTTCACATTACCTCGATTTGTCAGAAGAACTGGATAGCAACAGCCGTGCCCGTTTCCGCTCCATGTTTCCCAGCGCTGAAGAGCGCATCAAATATTACTTCGCCCGCAGTCTGGCCATCGACTCCGGTTGGTATCAGACCTATCAGGGGATTGCCAAAGCCACGCACGTGTACTCCGCCCGTGAGCGTATCGATTTTCTCAGCCGGGGCATTGCGTTAGCCGTGAGCAAAAAGTCGCGCGATTCGCTTGACCTCATGTTGGCACTGCTTCACATTTACCATCATGATCTGCATGATTTCGAGACGGCCCGTTCGCTATTTGAAAGCCTGCCGGGGACAGATGCCAGCGCCCAAAAGTCGCAAGCCTGGGCAACCTATTACCTGGGTGAGGTACCCGAAGAGGTGCGGAGAGAGTTTCACAGCCTGCGCCAGGTGAGCCGCGAAGAGGGCATCTACGAGTTGTTTCAGTATCATCGGCTGGCAGGTGCGTATGATTCGGCCCAGTGGTATTTGGATCTTTGGAAAAAGACAAATCCCGCCCATGCTTTTGGTGCCGAGTATGAACGCGCCAAGCTGCTGTTGCTCCAGCAAAAGGAGGGGGCGGCCCGAGCGTTGTTACAAGAGCTGGCGGACCGCGGGGCGCGGCAGTGGGGTGATGAGCGCTTCAACCACCCGGAGTATGCCAAGGCCTATTTTTTGCTCAATTACTTCAACGGATACTGATCGCTACACCAGCATCTTCACCGCGGTGAGCGCAGCCTCTTCGCCTTTGTTTCCGTATTTGCCACCCGCGCGGTCTTCGGCTTGTTTTTGAGTGAGGGTAGTGAGTACTCCAAAAGCGATGGGCTTGTTGGCCTTTAGCATCACTTTCATAATGCCGTAAGCCACCCCCTGACAGATGTAGTCAAAGTGGGCGGTTTCACCCTGAATCACACAACCTAAACAAATAACGGCATCGATTTCTTTGCGTTCAGCCAGTTGCTGCGCTTTTAGGGGTAACTCAAAGCTACCCGGCACCCATGCGGTTTCGATGTTGGATTTACGGGCTCCCAGTTGCAACAGCGTATCGTAGGCGCTCTGCCGCAAGGCATCAGTGATCTCTTCATTCCATTCGGCCACCACCAGGGCAAATCTTTTTTTGCGTATGTCTACTTTTTTTTCTTTCCCCGTAAGGGATGATAGGGGCCCGGCCATAGGGTACATTTTTTTGGCAAGTTCGCACAACCGCCTTCATGTACCAAACAAAAAAGGCAACCGAAGCTGCCTTTTGAATCATGTGAGTACCGGTGGTTACGATTGTGTTTCAAGCCTGGCCTTCTCGCGCTTGGCGTTTTGTGCCTCTGCTGAGTCCCAGAACTTCTCAATGATGGTGGTGTAAGCTTTAAGCGCTTTTTCCTTTTGCGACAACTTTTCATAGGCCAATGCGGCCTTCATCAGATACGCAGGCGTAAATTCTTTATTGGGCTTATAGTCGGCTGCCTTTTGGTAATAGCCGGCTGCCTTTTCAAAATTGTCTTGCTCCATGTAGGCATCGCCCATCAGGCTGTAGGCACGCGCCTGTACTAAGAGGTCGCTGGCGCTAAAGTCTTCCAAATGAAAGATGGCCAACGGAAACTTGCCCTGCTTGAGGTAGATCGCTCCGGCATAGAAGTTGGCCAGGTTGGCAGCATTGGTCATGCTGTAGTCTTCAATGATTTGCAAGAAGCCGAGGTTGTTGCCATCGCCATTGAGGGCCAGGTTCAGGCTGTCGGCCTCGAAGTAGCGGATGGCCTGGAACATCTCTTTTTGTCCTTCGTCATTGCGCTGGCCTTTCCAGTAGTTGAAACCAAAGTAGCCTGCCACGGCCAAGATCAGCACACCCACGATGCTCAATACCACTTTGGGGTGCTCTTCCGCCCAGTGCTCCACGCCAACGAGTTTGTCCTGAAGTACTTCGGCACTTTCTACAGCCGATGCTTTCTCTTCTTTCTTCTTTGCCATAAAAAATTAAGCCCCGGTGTCATTCGGGGCTGCAAAACTAAACATTCGCGGGGTTAATGCAAAAGAGCTCAGTCGAGTACGTAGGGATAGTCGGGTTCCGCGTACACGTCTGTCAGGGCTTCGCTGGCATCCGGAAATTTGGATTCTTCCGCAAAGCGTACGCTTTCTTCCACCTGTGCATTTACTTTTTCCTCGATGGCCGCCAGGTCGGCCTCGGTCGCTATTTTTTTGGTCAAAATAGTGTGGCGTACCTGCTCTACCGGGTCGCGCTGTTTATATTCTTCCACTTCGTCTTTCGTGCGGTACTTCTGCGGGTCGCTCATGGAGTGACCTTTGTAGCGATAGGTTCGGAACTCCAGCAGGGTGGGCCCTTCGCCAGCCCGCGCGCGCTCGGCTGCCCGGGCTACGGCTTCGTGCACCGCCTCCACGCTCATGGCATCCACCGGTTCGCTCGGCATGTCATACGATTCGCCCAAGGTATAGAGCTCCGTCACGTTGGAGGTGCGCTGGACAGAGGTGCCCATCGCATAGCCGTTGTTTTCAATCACAAAAATGACGGGCAGTTTCCACAGCATGGCCAGGTTGAGCGCCTCGTGAAAAGCGCCCTGCCGCACGGCCCCATCGCCCATGTAGCAGATGCACAGATTTTTGGTCCCTTTGTATTTTTCCGCAAAAGCGATGCCTGCGCCCAGGGGCACTTGCCCGCCCACGATGCCGTGGCCACCAAAGAAATGGCGCTCTTTATCAAAAATGTGCATGGAGCCGCCCTTGCCTTTGGTCGTGCCGGTTTCTTTGCCATATAGTTCGGCCATCACCGCATTGGGCGAGGTGCCCAAGGCCAACGGATGGCCATGGTCGCGGTAGGCCGTAATCCACTTGTCATCTTTGGTGAGCGCGGTCACCGCCCCGGCCGCGCACGCTTCCTGGCCGATATAGAGGTGGCAAAAACCGCGAATCTTTTGCATGCCATAGAGCTGGCCTGCCTTTTCTTCAAACCTGCGCATCAGGTACATGCTCTCAAACCAATACAGGTAGGTTTCTTTGCTGTAGGTGCCCTTTGCTGTTTTGGGTTTTGCTTGGGTGCTCGTAGCCATGATTTGTGCGGTTTTCGACTTAACGAGTTGCGAAAATACGGTAGGATGCGCCAACTGCCAAACGGCTGTTTGTATTTTGCGGTCCTGTTTAAAACGGGCCCGTTCGTGCACTTAGCCAATCTTTCTCTTTTCCAGTTTAAAAATTATGACGAAGCCCAATGGCAGTTCGCCCCCGGCATCAATTGCTTGTTGGGGCTGAATGGTGTGGGTAAAACCAACCTGTTGGATGCGATTTATTATCTGTCGTTGACCCGCAGTTTTTTGCATTCCTCCGATCAGCAGCACGTCCGCCATGGCGCCACCCAGTTTCTGATTAAGGGTGTATTTGAGCGCGAAGATGCTTCGGCCACCGTGGGGGTGTCTTATCAGGCCGGTGCCCGGAAAGTGGTGCATGAAAATGGTATCGAGTACAAAAAGTTTTCTGAGCACTTGGGCAAATATCCCGTGGTGTTGGTGGCCCCGCAGGATGTAGAATTGATTGAGGGGGGTGGCGAGGCGCGCAGGACTTTTTTTGACAGCCTGCTTTCGCAGATAGACAAACACTACCTGGCGCAGTTGATCCGCTACAACCATTTTCTAAAACAGCGAAACGGTGCCCTGCGCTTGTTTCAGGAACGCGCCACTGTTGACGAGGATTTGCTCGCCCGTTACGATACCGAATTGATCGAGAATGGGACTTTTTTGGCGCAGGCACGAGCAAGTTTTCTGCAATCCTTGCTGCCCCTGTTACAAACGCATTACCGCCATCTGACCGAGCACGCTTCCGAGCACGCTACCATCGTGTATGAAACCTTGCCCGCGGCTGAGTATGGCGAAAGGCTGCGGCAATCGGTGACCAAAGATGTGGCGTTAGGCCGCACCACGGTGGGCGTTCACCGCGATGAGTTTCATTTTGTATTGGATGGCCACCCGCTCAAGCGGTTAGGGTCTCAGGGCCAGCAGAAGTCTTTTTTGATCGCGCTGAAATGGGCGGAATTTGACTTGCTGAGCCAGCACCTCAGCAAAAAACCCATCTTGTTGCTGGATGACATTTTCGACAAACTGGACGACAAGCGCATCGGTCATTTGATGGAAGGCGTGGCCCAAGGCCATTTTGGCCAGCTCTTTATCACAGACGCGCGGCCGGAGCGTACCCGCCAACTAATGCGATTGGGCAATCTCACCGCCCATGTCATCACCATCGGGCCTGCGGAATAGGGCAAAACATGCTATCTTTGACTGATGATTTTCCCCACGGTCATAAAAGGAAGCTATATCGAGCGGATGACGGACGAAGAGTTTTTCCGGTTCTGTCAGGACAACCGAGATATAAAGTTTGAGCGTGCCGCCAATGGCCGGATAATTTTTATGTCACCCACCACATTCATTACAGGGGAGCGGAACCATGAGATTTTGTACCAGCTCCGGAAATGGAACAAGAAGTACAAACTTGGGCGCACGGTTGATTCCGACACTGGATTCTACCTCGCCAACGGGGCCATGCGCAATCCGGATGCCGCTTGGGTAAGCCATGCTCGGCTGGCCACTGTGCCTAAAGGCGAGCTTGAATCGTTTCCCCATCTCTGCCCTGATTTTATCATCGAGTTGAAATCAAAATCTGACCGCGTGGACGACCTGAAAGTCAAGATGGATGAATGGATGGCCAATGGTTGTCGGCTCGGGTGGTTGATTGATGCAGACGAGGAAGTCGTGCACGTGTATGAAGGAGGCAGGGTGAGAATAGTAAACGGTTTTGATGCTCCCCTTTCGGGCGAGCCGCTCTTGCCCGGGTTTGAATTGATCCTGTCCGAGTTGCGGGTGTAGCGCTATGGCCTCGCGCTCCGATAAAGATGGCAACAGCAAGCACGTGGGCGATGCCATTCGCGAATTGCTCAAAGCCTATCATATTGAGAATAAGTTCAATGCCGCTGCCGTGGTGGCCTCGTGGGAGCGTCTTTTTGGCAAACCGGTGGCCCGGCATACGCGCAGGATTTTTTTGCGGGATAAAGTTCTCTTTGTTGAGTTGGATTCCCCCTCGCTTAAGCACGACTTGAGCCTGCACAAAGCCGGAATGATTGACGCCATCCACCGGGAGTTTGGCCCGGGTACCGTGGGCGACATTGTTTTTATGTGACCCTCGCTCAAAAAGCCCCTTTTCCATTCCGTGATTTCCACCAATTAATCCCCTCGCGGGGTTTGCCGAAACCGAAAAACCGTATAATTTTGCGCTCCTGTTTTTTGGAAATGTCCAAAAACAGCCAGAATAGCCTCAAAAGCGTTTTGAGATCGTTCTTGATTTTATTGTTGCAGGGGAGATACTCAAGCGGCCAACGAGGACAGACTGTAAATCTGTTGACTTATGTC
>CAZGFJ010000001.1:386658-1142964 GCA_964524935.1 uncultured Ohtaekwangia sp. | reverse complement strand
CCGCGACCTCCTGCGTGACAGGCAGGCATTCTAACCAGCTGAACTACCGGACCAAAATCTCACCATTCATTTTTAGAATTTTAAGCGGGGCCCCCGCGACCTTCCCGCCAGTGGCGGGACAGGCATTCTAACCTCCCGATCGCTATCGGGATGAACTACCGGACCAACATCTCTTCGTTCATCGTAGAAGTTAAGCGGTGACACCCGCTGCCTTCCCGCTATGTCGGGGTAACCGATCGTTATCGGGAACCTTTTAAAACGAGGCTGCAAAGATAGATTTTGATCCGGTTTCTCCAAAGAAGGCACGCAATTATTTCAACTGGCCTTGCGTCTCAGCGTTTTCGTTTCTTTGGCGTCCTTGGCAGAAACGTCCACTTTTTCACCTTTGGCCTTTTCCATCGGCTTTTGCTTAGCCTTGTCAATGCTGGCCTTTAAGGCCGTCATGATGTCGATAACGTTGGGTTCTTCCTCGGCCACCGTCACAATTTCTTTGCCCGATATCTTGGCGTCAATCAGCGTCTTTACTGCATCGTAGTAGTGATCTTTCATCTCAATGTTGGCGAAATGCGTGGTCATGGAATCGACCAGCGTTTTGGCCAGCTTCAACTGTTCTTTGTCGGCCTTTACTTCCAATAATTGCGGCACTTCATGGATGCTGCGCACTTCGTTCGGAAAGCGGAGGCGATACAGCAACATGCCTTTTTCGTGAGGACTAATGAGCACGGGGGTCTCGCGGTCGCGGAGCACCACTTTGCCTACGCCTATTTTGCCGCTTTGGCGCATGGTCTCCGTCAGCAGGCCATAGGTTTTGGCCGCCACTTCGCCATCAGGCCCCAGAAAGTACGGTGCCTCAAATAAGGTAGGGTGTACTTCCTCGCTTTTGACAAACCCTTCAATTTCTATCACGCGCGTGCTCTTCAATTTGATCTTATCCAAATCTTCTTGTTCAATGATCACGTATTGACCCGGCTCGTATTGATAGCCTTTTACGATTTCTTCGTTTTTCAACGGCCGTCCGGTCACTTTATCTTTCTTCTCGTAGCTGACAGGGTTGTGCCCATCTTTCGACAGCAGGTTGAAACTGATGGTTTGCCCGGTATCAATGGCATTGTACAACCGCACCGGTATTGTAACAAGCGAAAACTGAATGTGCCCCTTCCAAATAGCCCGCATAAAAAGTAATGTTATGTAAAAAATGAACTATTAGGGAGCAAATTATTGATAATGAGTGTATTTTACAAAACAATTCATCGTAAGGCGATTTCAAAACCACCGCCCTTGCTGAGATGGAAGTGCTGGAAGCGCTAGCCGACAACAAAATCGCCTTTCTTTACCCACGCTGACCATGTTAACATACACGTGCCGCTTTGACCAATACCACGTGGATGGCAAGGAACCGCAATTTCAAATTTCTGTTAATTTTGTCGCCTTCAACCCGAAAAAATGACGCTACTTGACTTTGAGAAACCAATTGCCGAACTGGAAGGTAAACTGTTGGACATGAAGCAATTAGCAGACAGCAATGATCAAAGTGTTGCGCATGCTATTGAAGCGCTGGAGCGAAAAATCAACGACCTGAAGAAAGAAACCTTTGAAAACCTCACCGGCTGGCAGCGGGTTCAGCTATCGCGCCACCCCGACCGGCCCTACACGCTTGACTACATCTACGAAATCACGACCGATTTTATTGAACTGCATGGCGACCGCAACGTGGCGGACGATAAGGCGATGGTGGGAGGTTTTGGGCTGATCGAGGGCCAGTCATTCATGTTGATCGGTCAGCAAAAGGGCCGCAACACCAAGCAGCGACAGCTCCGGAATTTTGGCATGGCCAATCCCGAAGGCTACCGCAAGGCCTTGCGCTTGATGAAGCTGGCCGAGAAATTCAACAAGCCCATCGTCACCTTTATCGATACCCCGGGAGCTTTTCCCGGGCTGGAGGCCGAGGAACGCGGACAGGGCGAGGCCATTGCGCGGAACCTGAAAGAGATGTTCATGCTACAGGTGCCTGTCATCTGTATCGTTATTGGCGAAGGAGCTTCGGGCGGGGCCTTGGGTATTGCCATTGGCGACCGTGTACTGATGCTCGAAAACACCTGGTACTCCGTCATTTCGCCCGAATCTTGCTCGTCTATTTTATGGCGCAGTTGGGATTACAAAGAACAGGCAGCCGAGGTGTTGAGGCTCACCGCCAAAGACATGAAAGAACTAAAGCTCATCGATGGCATCATTAAAGAACCGCTGGGCGGAGCCCACACCGATGTCAAATCCATGGCCTCCGAAATCAAACGAGTGATTCTGACACTTACGGCAGAGCTGACAACGCTTACACCCGAAGAACGAATCAATCTGCGCATTGAAAAATTTGCCTCGATGGGCGTAGTGAAAGAGTAAATGGCAGTGAGGCCTTGAACCTGCACGTTATCAATACCGGTTATTTCAAGCTTGATGGCGGTGCTATGTTCGGGGTAGTGCCCAAATCGCTGTGGCAAAAGACCAACCCGGCTGATGACAATAATCTTTGCACCTGGGCGATGCGCTGCTTGCTGGTAGAAGAGGGTAAGCAGGCGGTGTTGATTGATAACGGGATCGGGAACAAACAAAATGAAAAATTTCTGGCGCATTACCACTTGCATGGTGCCGACTCTTTGAAAAGCGCTCTTCATCGAGCGGAATTTCAAGAAAGTGATATTACCGATATGTTTCTGACCCACCTTCATTTTGATCATTGTGGTGGGGGTGTTGAGAAAGGTGATGGCAGGTGGACGTTGACCTTTCCACGTGCCACCTATTGGAGCAATGAAGCCCATTGGAAGTGGGCCACACAACCCAACGCGCGCGAGAAGGCGAGTTTCCTGACCGAAAACATAATGCCGATGCAAGAGAGTGGCCAACTGCACTTTCTCAATGATCAGGACCTGCGCCAAAACGCGTTGCCCTTTGACATTTTTTATGCTTCGGGGCACACGGATCGGATGATGATTCCGATGATTCCTTACAAAGGAAAGACCGTTTGCTTCATGGCCGATTTGCTTCCGTCTGTAGGACACATCCCCTTGCCATATGTGATGGGCTATGACACACGCCCCTTACTGACCCTGGCCGAAAAGGAGTTGTTCCTGAATCAGGCGGCTGACCATGGCTGGGTGCTTTTCCTCGAACACGACCCCGTTCATGAATGCTGCACCGTCAAGCACACGGAGAAAGGCGTGCGGCTCGATCGTACGTTTGCGCTGGCCGAGCTTTAGAAAAAAAGCAGCGCATTGACTGTTTTCCATGCATCGCGTTAATTTGTCAGGCATATGAAGGTTGGATTGGCACTTTCGGGCGGTGGCGCCAGGGGCGTGGCGCACATAGGTGTGTTGCAGGCGCTGGAAGAATTTGGAGTACGCATAGACATCCTGGCGGGCACCAGTGCGGGCTCTATTGTCGGGGCCATGTATGCTTATGGCTATAAACCTGCGCGCATTCTCGAAATCATCCAGCAGATGACCATTTTTAAATCCGTTCGCCCTGCCTGGACGTGGGCAGGGCTGCTGCGCATGGATGGCATGAAGGAGTTGTTGCTTAAGTACATGCCCGAAAACAGTTTTGAAAAACTGAAGATACCCCTGGCCGTGGCTGCTACGGAGATACGTAAAGGCGAGTTGCATTACTTTTCGGAGGGCGAGTTAATTCCTGCCATCATGGCTTCGTGCAGCATACCGGCTATGTTCAGCCCCACGCCCTACCGCGATGGCCTGTACATTGATGGGGGTGTGTTTGACAACTTGCCCGTGCGGGCCATCCACCAAAAGTGCGACTTTCTGATTGGTTCTCACTGCAACCATATACCCACTGATTTCGACCCGAAGAACATGAAAATGGTGATTGAGCGGAGCTTGCTGATGACGATCTACGCCAACACACTTTCGAGCAAAGGCTTGTGCGATGTGATCATCGAACCGCGCAACCTGGGAAGGTACGGCAGCTTTGAGATCGGCAAGGCCCAGGAGATATTCGACATTGCCTATGAGTATACCAAAGCCAATTTTTCAACCGCCAATTTTGACGCGGTACTGAACAAGTCGTAATATGCTACGACCCTTCTACTTATTGCTTTTTAAGATATTTGGTTGGAGAATCAACGGGAGGTTTCCTGAAGGGCTAACCAAGTATATTGCGGCTGTGGCGCCACATACCAGCAACTGGGATTTTGTGGTGGGGGTGGCGGCCCGCAGCATTTTGCGCATGCAACAGGCGAAGTTTCTGGGAAAAAGTCAGTTGTTCAAGGCACCTTACGGATGGTTTTTTCGCTGGCTGGGCGGCTACCCGGTCGACCGATCTAAGAAGTCGGACATGGTGGACCAGGTGGCGCAACTATTTGACGCAAACGACACCTTTATACTGGCCATTGCCCCGGAGGGCACGCGGCAGAAAGTGGACAAATTGAAAACCGGGTTTTACTATATTGCAAAAAAAGCGGGTGTACCCATTATTCCGTGCGGATTTGATTTTGCGAAAAAAGAAGTCGTGATTGGCGAGCCGATGTATCCAGCAGACGATCTGCAGAGAGATATGGACCGTCTTTTGGCGTTTTATAAGTCAATTAAAGGAAAAAATCCCAAACTGGGATTTGACGAGTAGTATTTGGTACTATTTTTGAAAAAGTGACAATCATTCCAAAAACCAATTTATCATGAAAAAGACATTTCTTACCGTTGTTTTATTAACAATCGGGCTTTCGTTCAGCCTCGCGCAAGCCCAGTTTGCCCTGGGAATCAAAGCCGGGCCGAATTTTGCCAACCTGAATTTTGATGAGAGTCCGGGGGTGAACTACAAGGCCCGTACAGGTTTTCACGGGGGTGCTTTTGCGTTGGTTAAATTGACCAAGTTTGGTATTCAGCCGGAAGTACTTTTTTCCCAGCAGGGATCGAAAGTGACATTTAACTCGCAGGAGTTAGAGTCAAACTTTACCTATGTCAACATACCTGTGATGTTGAAATTTTATTTAGTAGGTGGACTGAACCTTCAGGCTGGCCCGCAAATAGGATTTGTTACCTCGGCCAAGCAAGACTTCTTTGACGATGTTACACAAACGCTTGTCAAGGGCGAAGATATCAAGGATCAACTCAATGGGGTGGATTTCAGCGCAGCGTTGGGTGCGGGTTGGGACTTACCCTTTGGTTTGACCATCGATGCTCGCTATAATCTGGGGCTTTCGAATATTTCTAAAAACGACTCCTCTGAAGAGGCCAAAAATCAAGTGTTTCAGCTTTCGTTAGGGTTCAAGTTGATTAAGTTGGGGAAGTAACAAAAAGCATCTAATTTCGTATCAGGTTTAGAAAACAAATCAACTAACCAACGTTATGAAAAAACAACTATTACTCATCGCTTTTGTTTGCGCTTTCGCACCCATGGCCATGAGCCAGATTTCGGGAGGTATCCGCTTGGGTGCCAATATCGCCAATCAAAAACTGGACGCAGACGGTCTGTCCGTTTCGCCTGACTCAAAGCTGGGTTTGCTGGGCGGTCTGTATCTGACAGCCTCATTGAGCGACAAGATTGGAATTCAGCCTGAGCTCTACTTTTCCTCTATGGGAAGTAAGTTTGATATCCAGGGTTTTGAAACGACTACCAAGTTGAACTATTTGTCGCTTCCAGTCCTTGTACGGTATAACTTTACTGAGAATATCAGTTTGCAGGCAGGTCCTCAGTTGGGATTCTTATTATCTGCAAAAGGAGAAGCGGATGGAACGACAGAGGATATCAAAGATTCGTACAAAGGTTTGGATTTGGGTGCAGCTATTGGCCTAGGTGTTGACTTTGGGCCATTCAATGGCGGTGTACGCTATGTCGTGGGTCTTGCGAATACAAGCGATGACTCCGATCCTGATGCAGGTGATTTCACGGTAAAAAATAATACGCTTCAACTTTTTATTGGGTATCGCTTATTTGGCGGAAAATAAGTGTCATTGATAATCTAAGAAAGCCATCTTCGCGATGGCTTTTTTTATGACCTATCAGCAAACGCTCGATTATCTCTACCAGTCGCTGCCCATGTTTCAGCGGGTGGGGGCCGTGGCCTACAAAAAGGACCTGACCAATACCCTGGCGCTTTGCCGGACGCTCGGAAACCCTCACCATCGATTTAAGTCTGTGCACGTGGCCGGCACCAACGGCAAGGGCAGCTCTTCGCACATGTTGGCCGCCATTTTACAGTCGGCCGGCTACAAAACCGGGTTGTACACCTCTCCGCATCTCAAATCATTCACGGAACGCATTAGGATAAACGGTGTGGCGGTGCGTGAAGAATTTGTAATCGATTTTGTCGCCCGCATGCGGCCCTCGCTGGAGGAAATCAAACCTTCCTTTTTTGAAACCACCGTGGCCATGGCCTTCGATTACTTTGCCTCACAAGGCGTTGACATCGCCATCGTTGAGGTGGGGCTGGGCGGCCGCCTCGATTCTACCAATGTGATTACTCCTGAAGTGTCGCTTATCACCAACATCAGCTTCGACCACAAAGACCTGTTGGGCGACACGCTCCCGCAAATTGCCGCTGAGAAAGCAGGCATTATCAAACATTGCGTGCCTGTGGTGATCAGCGAACGTCAGACAGCGGTAGCGCATGTTTTTATCCAACACGCGCACGGGCAACAGGCCAATTTGATTTTCGCGTCTGACCTCTTTCAGCTAAACCCTACAGCCAAGGGGTATCGCGTAACGCAAGAAGGCATAACGCTCTTTGACGATTTGGTACCGGACTTGAAGGGACACTATCAGCAAAAAAATATCGCGGGGGTGCTGGCCGTTTGCCATGTGCTGCAGCAACATGGCTTTGCCCTTGGTCGCCAGCACATCCAAACGGGCATAGAGAACACGCAATCACTGACTGGCCTGAAGGGACGGTGGCAAAAACTGCAGGAAAAACCGATGGTCATCTGCGATACAGGCCACAACGAAGAAGGCATTCGGGCAGTGGTGGAGCAAATTCAAAAGACGCCTCATCAACGGCTCTTCATGGTCATCGGCATGGTCAATGACAAAGATCTGTCGGCCGTGCTGGCACTATTACCCCCACGCGCAAGCTATTTTTTTTGCCAGGCGCGCATACCCCGCGCGTTAGATGCCGAGGTTTTGGCTAAGCAAGCTGCAGAACATGGGCTGAGTGGATCCGTAGTGCGCGATGTAAATGAAGCTGTAGGCAAGGCCATCAAAATGGCCTCTTCGCGTGACCTTGTTTTTGTGGGCGGCAGTACCTTTGTGGTGGCAGAGCTGAATGGATTGTGATATACTTGCCGCGTGAAAAACAAGTTGTATCGTTTTGCCGTCATTGCCCAGCGCGACAATGTGTTGGAACCGGGTAAATCCGACTATTTTGAAATCAAGGGAAAATGGAGAGCCCAGTTTTTTCAAAATGAGAATCCCATCACGGTAGAACTGGCCTGCGGACGCGGGGAGTATTCGGTAAACCTGGCCAGGCAATTTCCGCAGCGCAATTACATTGGGGTTGACGTAAAGGGCGATCGGCTGTGGAAAGGGAGTACGTGGGCAGTGGAGCAAAACATCCGGAACGTGGGCTTCCTGCGGGCACAGATTTTGACCCTCGAGACGTTTTTTGCCGAGAACGAGGTGGATGAAATCTGGTTGACCTTTCCCGACCCGCGCCCCAGGCGCAGAGATGTCAAACGAAGACTGACCAACGCCCGGTTTTTGGAGATGTATAAGCACATCCTGAAAACGGGCGGGTTTTTCCGCTTCAAAACCGACAACACGCCTTTGTTCGAATACACGTTGGACGAGTTGCGGACGCGCGATGACATTCGCGACTTGCGGTTCACCACCGATCTATATCAGTCAGACCTTCGGCCCGAATGTCATGACATCCAAACCCGCTTTGAAAGTATTTTCACCGCCAAGGGAGAGACGATCAAATACCTGCGGTGCACGTTCGACAAATAGCAGCGGGCGTGGCTTCAACCCACGCGTTTAAACAAAGCACGGGAACTGGTCACATTCTCCTTGCGCCCCCGTCAAGGCCTGCCTATATTTCTGCGACATTATTGAAAAACATGAAAATACGTTTGCTTACTCTTCCGGTTTTAGTCGGTTTGTTTTTGGCGGGGTGTGATTCAAAACTGCCGGAGCGTCCGCGCGACCCGTGGGTTTTTCGGTCCGTGCTGGATAAACAGCCGCGAATGATCACGGCTACGCTGCACAAAGACCTGTTCGTGGCCTACGATGCGCGCAACGGAGGACTATACAAGGCCTGGAAAGGCAAGGTGGTGTTGGAAGGCGCTGTGTACAACACACAGCACGGACCACAGCCCAGCACCGATGGCTACGCCTATTTTGAACAACGGCTGGGCGAGTCGCCCTTCCGCATCCTTCGCGGAGATCAGCCGGTGTCCCCCATGGTAAAGTGGCAGGGCCATGCATTTGTCAACGGTCAGGTGGTGTTCAAGTACAGCCTGCGCGATGAACAAGGAAACATCATCGATGTTCAGGAAACTCCGGAGTATGTAAGCAAGGGAGGAAAACCGGGGCTAAAACGCTCATTCAAAACCCAATACATGCGCGAAGGCATTCGGCTGCAACTACTCACTGAGCTGACCAACCTGGAAAATGCTGCGGACTACGCCACCAATGGTACCTACACCACGACCGGAGAGGAGACCAATACCTACGATCAAGGCACAACCGTCACGGTCAAAGGATACCTGGAATTGCTACCCAATGCCACTACCGAACTAACGGTCTATTTTCATCCGGGGTTTGCGCCCATCAAAAAAGAGGAAGAGGCCCCGGCCGACAAGCTTACACAAGGTAGTAACCTGATCAATGGAAGTGACTGCAAGACATGCCACAACGAGAAAGTAAAAACGATCGGCCCCTCGTACGTGGACGTGGCCAAAAAATATGACTTTACCGAGGCCAATGTGGCCATGCTGGTAGGCAAAGTGACCAACGGTGGAACAGGCGTATGGGGCGAAGTGCCGATGACCGCTCATCCGGATTTAAAAGAAGACGATGCCGCCAAGATGGTACACTACATCCTTTCCCTGGATGGAGAAACGTTCCAGGCCAAGCCGCTGCCGGGCGCGCTTTTCCTTAACCAACCCGCGGTGGAACTCCAGCCGCGCGATGTTAAGAACCAGCCCCAAACAGGCGAAAAACCGGGATTGGCATACAACGTGTACAAACATGACAAGTTTGATGGCTCGCAGTATGACCTCCCCAACACGGCCAAACCCATTGCCTCCGGTGTCGCGCCCAGGCTGCACCTGGACGATGGCTACATCCAATCGTTGCCCGCTGAGTTTCGCGAAAATGTGTATGCCGAGTTTGATGGCTTTGTTAACATTGAGGCCGAGGGTAACTATGTTTTTAGATTGATCAGTGATGATGGGTCACATCTATACATAGACGACAGGAAACTCATCGACAATGAAGGATTTCATGGACCGGAAGCGAAAGACGGAGAGTTGATTCTGAAAAAAGGAAAACATAAGATCAAGATCACGTATTGGCAAGGGAAAGGCGGAGCGGCCCTTTCGCTTCAATGGGTGAAGCATGGCGATGAAGGGTTCAGCATCGTTCCGGCCGAGGTGCTCACGCATGAAGGCGCACAGATTAAGGAGGCCACTCCCTTTGTGGCCACTGCCCGATTAACGCGCAATGTGCCGGGCGACCAACGCGATGAAGCCGGGGTGCATCCGATGTTTGATCTGAAGCAGGCGCGCCCGTCTGATTTCAAGCCGATGGTTGGGGGCATGGACTTTATGTCCGACAGCAGCTTATTGGTTTGTACGTGGGATTCCATCGGGCCCGTTTACCGCCTCGAAGGGGTGACCCGTAATAACCCCGAGGCCATCAAAGTGACGCGCATCGCCTCCGGATTGGCAGAGCCTCTGGGGCTAAAGGTCGTTAATGACACCATCTACGTGCTGCAAAAGCAAGAGCTGACGCGCCTGATCGACACCAATAAAGACGGGATTATCGATGACTATCAAACCGTGTGCGATGGCTGGCGCGTGTCCGCCAACTTCCACGAATTTGCCTTCGGCTTGGTTTACAAAGAGGGCTACTTCTATGCCGCTCTCGCCACGGCCATCGAGCCGGGCGGTGCAAGCGCCAAACCCCAAATCCCCGACCGGGGTAAGGTGATTAAGATATCGAAGCAAGACGGATCGTTTGAATTCATCGCCCAGGGACTTCGAACACCCAACGGAGTGGGCATCGGGGTCGACAACGAGATTTTTATCACCGACAACCAGGGCGACTGGCTTCCCTCGAGCAAAGTCGTGCACGTGCGGCCCGGTGCGTGGTTTGGATCTCGCTCAGTGGATTTTGAGGGTACCGCTTTGCTCAACGAGGCTTTGCCCGTAGTGTGGTTACCACAAGACGAAATCGGCAACTCCCCCGGGCAGCCCACCTACCTTAACGCAGGCGCATACCAAGGGCAGCAACTGCACGGAGAGGTTACCCATGGCGGCCTCAAGCGTGTGTTCACCGAAAAAGTGAATGGCGACTACCAGGGGGCAGTGTTCCGCTTTTCGCAAGGTCTGGAAGCAGGCGTAAACCGGGTAGTGTGGGGACCGGAGGGGGCACTGTATGTGGGCATGATCGGCAATCCGGGCAACTGGGGTCATGCCGGAGGGTTATGGTATGGTCTCCAGAAGCTGGTTCCCAATGGCAAAACGGCTTTTGAAATGCTGGCGGTACGTGCCAAAAGTAACGGGGTGGAAATTGAAATGACTGAACCGATAGCCGAAGGATATGGCAACCGCATCGAGGACTATGAAGTACAAACCTGGTATTACCTGCCTACCGTGAATTATGGCGGCCCGAAAATGAACCAACGAACGGTCGCCATCTCATCACTGAATATCTCAGAGGATCGAAAGAAGATCTTTCTCGAATTGAAAGACCTAAAGCCCAACCATGTGGTTTACATACGTCTCAAAGGATCCTTTATCAGCGCCACCAACCAAAGTTTGTGGAGTACGGAAGCATGGTATACCCTGAACCAAATACCGAAAGCCACTCCGGGATTTGTAAGACCCGTGAAAAGTGCGCCCAACACCCTGACCGAGGCAGAGAAACAGCAGGGTTGGAGGTTGCTTTTTGACGGCAAAACGACAACCGGCTGGCGAAACTACCGAAGTGACAAGATCGGCAGTGCGTGGAGGGTAAAAGACGGCACACTCTACTTTGATAACACAACTAAAACGGAGGGCCGCGTGGTGGGAGGGGGCGACATCGTAACCCAGGAGGAGTTCGAGAACTATGAATTGACGCTGGAGTGGAACGTGCAGCCTAACGGCAACAGCGGCATTATCTTCAACGTGCTGGAAGATTCCAGGTATGACTACGTGTGGCAGACAGGCCCCGAAATGCAGATACTTGATAACACGGGGCATCCCGATGGACAAATTGATAAACACCGGGCGGGCAATTTGTACGACCTGATGGAAAGTCCTTATGTGAGCGCGAACAAGGCAGGCGAGTGGAACCACGCACGTATTCTGGTCAACAAAGGTCATTTGGAACTTTGGCTCAACGGACATAAACAAGTAGAAACCGAAATGTTCACCAACGAATGGAACGCGATGATCAAGAACAGCAAGTTTAAAGACATGCCGGGTTTTGGCCAGGCACGCAAAGGCCGTATTGCGTTGCAAGACCATGGCGATCGGGTGTCGTTTCGGAACATCAAGGTGAGAGCGATTGAATAACCGCAGACATGCAGAGTTGCTAGTGGAAATCTTAGCTCCTTTGCGTCTCCGCGGTGAAAACAAAAAGACATTACCGCAGAGGCACAGAATCGCAGAGGATTGGATGTTGAATTCTTCGCGCCTTTGCGTCTCCGCGGTGAAAGGAAAAGATATTAACCGCAGAGGCGCGGAGTCGCAGAGGTAGAGAAAATCTTCGCGTCTCCGCGGTGAAAACAAAAAGACATTACCGCAGAGGCACAGAGTCGCAGAGGATTGGATGTTGAATTCTTCGCGCCTTTGCGTCTCCGCGGTGAAAAGAAAAGACATTAACCGCAGAGGCACAGAGTCGCAGAGGTAGAGAAAATCTTCGCGCCCTCGCGTCTCCGCGGTGAAGAGAAAACAAATGACAGTTGACGATCTAAACGACCTCTCCGGAATCATCTTGGATGCCTCCATCCGAGTGCACAAAGAGATGGGGCCGGGCTTATTGGAATCAGTATACCAACAGTGTCTCGTCAAAGAGTTTGCCCTGCGTGGCGTCCACGTTCAAACCATGGTCGCAATCCCGTTGACATACCGCGGATTCGCGTTGGACAAAGACTATGTGATTGATATCTTGGTCGAGAATGAAGTGATTATTGAGTTAAAAGCAGTGGAATTCCTTTTGCCGGTACATGAAGCCCAGATCATCAGCTATTTGAAATTGGCCGATAAACGACTGGGCTGTTTGATTAATTTTAACGTGCCGCTACTAAAAGACGGGTTCAAACGATTTGTCAATAAACTGTAACGATCTTCCATGTCCATAAAAACGCGCTTCATTCCCCTGGTCATCTTGTCGAGCCTGGCTTGGTGGTCGTGCTCGGACAACCAGCCTCGCATCCTCGTCTTTTCCAAGACAGCCGGATACCGGCATGAGTCGATCGAGGACGGCAAGCGTGCACTTTTGGCGCTGGGCCAAACTCATGGTTTTGGAGTGGACACGACTGAAAACGCGAATGCCTTCCAGGAGTACAATCTGAAAAAGTATAAAGCCATCGTATTTTTGAACACTACGGGCGATGTGCTCACGCACTCGCAGCAGGCAGATATGGAGCGCTTCATTCAGGCCGGTGGTGGCTTTGTGGGTATTCATGCAGCCGCAGATACCGAATACGATTGGCCATGGTATGGCCGACTCGTGGGCGGCTATTTCAAAAGCCATCCTCATCAGCAGCAGGCTATCGCCAGGCGCGTGAAAGCATTTGGACAAGCCCAACTTCCGGATGCATGGCAACGGTTTGACGAGTGGTACAACTACCGGGACCTGGCACCTGATCTCAATGTGCTCTACACCCTCGATGAGTCGACTTACCAGGGAGGGGAGAATGGAAGCAACCATCCCATCGCCTGGTATCATGATGTTGAGGGTGGGCGTGCATTCTACACGGGTATGGGGCATACCTCCGAGAGTTTCAGCGATGACGAGTTCATGGCGCACGTGCTGGACGGCATCCGCTATGCGATGGGGGAAGGCAAGCTCGATTACCAAAAGGCTAACTCCGAGCGTGTGCCCGAAGCCGACCGGTTTACCAAAAACATCCTGGGCTATTACCTCGATGAACCGACTGAAATGACCATTTTGCCGGATGGGCGTATCCTGTTTCTTGAACGGAAAGGCAATGTCAAACTCTACGATCCTGCGGCCGATTCCATCCGCATCATCAATCACATGGATGTGTACACCTCTTTTGAAGATGGCATGATCGGCCTCACACACGATCCGGATTTTGCCAACAACCACTACCTCTATCTCTTTTACTCACACCCGACACGTCCGGCCAACGTCTTGTCACGCTTCGTTTTTGATGGAGAAAAAATCGATCTGCGTTCGGAGAAAGAGCTCCTGGAAGTGCCCGTGCAGCGACAGACCTGCTGTCATACGGGCGGCTCGTTGGCGTTCGGCCCCGATGGCAATTTATTCATCTCCACTGGCGACAATACTTCCCCCTTTGAATCAAATGGATACAGCCCCTCAGATGAGCGAACGGGACGTGCCCCGTTTGATGCACAAACGTCATCAGGAAATACCAATGATCTTCGCGGAAAGATATTGCGCATACACCCCAAGCCGGATGGCACGTACACCATCCCGGAAGGAAATTTATTTGCCCGGGGCGAGCCGAATACGAGACCGGAAATTTATGTGATGGGCACGCGCAACCCTTATCGGATTTCAGTTGATCAACGGACGGGCTTTCTGTACTGGGGAGAAGTGGGCCCGGACGCGGGAGAACCTGATTCGCTGCGCGGACCGCGCGGCTATGATGAAGTGAACCAGGCACAGCAAGCGGGGTTCTTTGGTTGGCCGTACTTTGTAGGCAACAATTTTGCCTATGGCGAACACGACTTTCAAGCAGGCAAAACGGGTGCTAAACACGAACCCGCCAGGCCGATCAACAACTCGCCTAACAACACTGGCAAGCGCGAGCTGCCGCCCGCCAGGCCCGCCATGATATACTATCCCTACGCTCGCTCGGGTGAATTTCCGCTGGTGCGCGAAGGCGGCCGCAATGCCATGGCAGGGCCGGTGTATTATAGCCAGGACTACACGGGCAAGCCCAATGCCTTTCCGTCTTACCTCGATGGTAAACCCATCATTTATGACTGGATGCGGAATTGGGTGATGCTTCTAACCCTGGACGAAAACGGCCGGTATGTTTCCATGGAGCCGTTTTTAGAGGGCATGCCGTTTAATAACATCATTGACATGGCCTTTGGGCCGGACGGCCAACTCTATACCCTCGAATATGGCACCGCCTGGTTCAAGCAGAACCGGGACGCGCGCTTGTCGCGGATCGAATACAATGCCGGCAACCGAAAACCGCAAGCGCGTCTGGCCGTTGATAAGTCAAAAGGCCGGGTTCCCCTGGCGGTACAATTTACCGCGCAGGGCACATACGACCCGGAAGGTGATGCCTTGTCTTATCAGCTTTCTTACGGAGAGGAAATTCAGACCTCGAACGATGGCACGTTTACCGTTCGCTTTGACAAAGCGGGCATCTATCGGCCCGTGCTCACCGTCAAAGACAGCCAGGGCAATCAGTCCGACACGCACGTGGAGATTTGGGCAGGTAATGAACCACCCGCCATTCAAATTGCGATGGATGTGAACAGTGGCGATGAAGTGATGCCAAATACGACCATTCCATACCGCGTTACCGTGCAAGATCAAGAAGACGGAGGGAAAATCACCGATGCCGAGGTGACCATTACGTTTGACTACCTCGCGGAAGGTTACGACCTCACCCAAATAGCACAAGGCCATCAGCGCCCCGAGTTGCCGGGCAAGGCATTGATCGCGCAGAGCGATTGCAAGTCGTGCCACTTGACTGATACCCAGTCGGCAGGCCCCTCGTATCGCGCCATTGCCCAACGCTACAAAGACAAACCCGATGCGCTCAACCTGTTGGCCGGAAAAGTAATTCAAGGTGGCGCAGGGGTATGGGGAGAGACACCCATGGCGGCACATCCGCAAATCAAGCACGAAGAAGCACTGCAAATGATAGAGTATATCCTGTCGCTCGGCACGACCAAAGAAGTAAAACGGCTGCCGCGCGAAGGCGTGGTGACAACCGGCAACGAGACAAAAGGCGTCTACATCCTGACGGCCAGCTATGAAGACAAAGGCGCCCCCGGATTGCCAAGTCTGCAAACGTCCGCCACACGCGTGCTCAAAGTAAAATCACCCAACCCGTAAAAATCAAATTCCGTCATTAACCATTCCGCTATGAAACGCAGAGAATTTATCCGCAACACGGCACTGGCAGCCACGGCCGTTACCCTCATGCCTTCCTTTGCCCCACAGGCCAAACGCAAGATCGGCCTGCAGCTTTATTCGCTGCGCGATGTCATCAACCAGGATGTAAAAGGCATCATTCAGCAGGTAGGCGCATGGGGGTATCAGGAACTGGAAGCCTATGGTTACAACGATGGTAAAGTTTTCGGCATGCCGCCCCGGGCATTTAGCAACCTGGCCAAAGAAAACGGAATGAAGGTGGTGAGCGGGCACTATCTGTTTGGAAAGGCTCCGTTCATGAAAGACATGAAGGGAACGATCCTCAATGGATGGGAGCGGGCCGTGGCCGATGCCAAAGAAGCCGGGCAAAAATACATGGTGGTGGCATGGCTGGATGAAAGCGAACGCAAAACGTTGGATGACTACCGTTTTGTGTGCGAAAACCTGAATAGGGCAGGGGAGGTGTGCCGGAAAAACGGCATCCGCCTGGCGTATCACAATCATGCTTTTGAATTTGACGTACTGGAAGGGGCAACTCCGTACGATCTGATGCTGAAAGAATGCCAACCGAATCTGGTTGCCTTTGAGATGGACTTGTATTGGGTAGTGGCAGCCAATCAGAACCCCTTTACGTACTTCATGAACCATCCGGGGCGTTTTGAGCAGTGGCACGTGAAAGACATGGACAAAACCGACCGCACGCGCAATGCCGATGTGGGCACCGGACAACTGGACTTCAGTAAATTATTTGCCCAGGCAAAGCAGGCGGGCATGAAGCATTTTTACATCGAACAGGAGACCTATCCCATCGACTCCAAGACCAGCGTAAAAAACAGCATCGACAACCTGAAGAAGATCCTTTGAGGCATTTAGGCGTCAGGGCGTCAAGAAGGCGTTAGGCACCTTGTTACGATTTCTTCCGATCAGGAGGCGTCAGACACCTCCAAGGTGTCAGACGCCTCGCTACGAGATATTATCTCTTTGGGCCGACTATAATTATGTAAACAATGCACTTTGTGGAAGGAAGTTTTTATCACATCTATAACCGCGGCAACAACCAAAGGGATATCTTTTTCCAAGCGCGCAACTACGAATTTTTTGAAGAGAAAATCCAACGCTATATTTTCGTCAATTGCTGTTTGATCGCGTGGTGCCTTATGCCCAACCATTTCCATTTGCTCGTGCAGGCAAACCGGCAATCCTGTACCACCGTCAGGGATAAACCAATCCCAATCCATGCGCTGACAGAAGGCATTCGGATGTTATTGAGTTCCTATTCAAAAGCCATTCAGAGGCAAGAGAAATGTACAGGCAATCTTTTTCAGCAGAAAACCAAATCCAAGATCGTGGATTCCTACCTGACAAACGCCTTCCACTATATCCATCAGAACCCCCCACGGGCCGGGCTCACAAGCCGTTTGGAGAACTGGAAGTGGTCTTCCTTTCGATACTATCTTCTCCGAGAAGGAACTGAATCGTTGCTGCCGCTGGAAGTAGCGAGACAGCACCTGTCGGTCAATGGGGATCGCTTTCGTGAAGAATCCTACGCAGTTGTGCCTGCGTCAATTGCTGCGCGACTCTTGTGAACATTATGACCATCTTCCCGTACACGCGGTTGTTTTTGTTTTGCCTTCTGGTAGCTGTGGCATGCCACGCAGGGGCGCAGGTTACGCAAACCGTGCGCGGCCGTGTGGTTCAGCCAAACGGCCAACCGTTGGAGGGCGCATCCGTGCAACTGCAACGGCAGCTCGATACGCTTACGACCGTCACCGATTCGCTCGGCCAATTCACCCTCAGCGCACCGGCCCAGCGTTACGTACTGCGGGTGACGTTTGTTGGCTTTCGTCCGTACGAACAAGAGCTGTTGGTTTCTGCCGGCAAGGCCACCGCGTTGGAGATTACCTTGACTGAATACACCACGGCCCTGGCCGGTGTCGAAATCACGGCCCCATCAACCCTTAACAGCGGCAGTGGACGCATCGCCATTCCCATCGAAAAAGCGTTGCGCCTGCCCGCCAGTTACTTCGACCCTCTGCGGGCCGCCCTTTCGCATCCCGGCATCGCACAGGCCAGCGACCAGGCCAACTCGTTGATCATCCGCGGGGCGTCTCCCACGGGCATCTTGTGGCGTCTCAATGGCCTTGACATCCTCAACCCCAACCACCTGGCCAATGCCGGCACCCTCAGCGACAAGCCCGTGACCAGCGGGGGAGGTGTGAACATGCTCAGCGCACAGATGCTCGACAACACCCAACTCATCGTATCGGCCGCGCCCGCCACGTATGGCAACTACGCAGCAGGCGTTATGGACATGCAACTCCGCGATGGCAACCGATACGAGCATGAATACACCGCTCAGGTAAGCTTGCTGGGCATCGATGGCGCTGCCGAGGGACCTTTGTCCGCGGCCCATAACAGTTCGTACCTGATCAACTACCGCTACTCCACCCTTGGCTTGCTTTCGCAGATGGGCATACCCTTGGGCGATGAGCAAATCGATTTTCAAGACCTTTCGTTTCAGTTGGCCTGGCACAAACCAAAGAGTCATACCCAATGGTTTGGCGTGGGCGGTACCAGTCGCAACGACTTTGAGGCAAAGCCGTTAGACGAGCGCGAGGTAGAAAAAGACGCCTTTACCATCCGATACCGCCAACAGGGATTCACCACGGGCGCGCTGCACAAACATCATGGCCAGCGCACCACCTGGACGGTGGGGGCGGCCGTCAGCGCCAAGGAACAAGACCGCGATGCCCGTACCGATCAGCCTTTTGCCTTTGGCGTGACACAAGACGCGTTTGAGGCGGTAGACCAACTGGTCTCAGGCACCGTCATGGGCGAGACGGCCCTGTCAGGGCGGTGGCGCATGTCCTATGGCGCCATGGTTTCATGGCAACAGTGGCAGCAAGTTGTTTCTGCGGAAGGCAATCCCTCCACGGCCAGACGTGACGTGACCGTTCGTCACCGGCTCTACCAACCTTGGGCAGCCGCTCACGTCATGCTGCGCGATGGCCTTACGCTGGAGACGGGACTGCGGGCGCACATTGCGCGCGGTTCGGCTGCCAGCCAACTCAATCCGCGTGTGTTGCTCACCTGGCAGATGCCGCGGTCCACGTGGACGCTCTCATCCGCGCTCAATTCCCAAACACAGCCGCTTGTTGTCCTGGCCGACAATCCATCGCTGAAGCCCATCCGCACGTGGTTTAGTAACCTCTCGCATGCATTCCCGTGGGGCAATGGTTGGCGATGGACCAACCAAGCCTACTACCATGTTATTGACGAGGTGGCAGGGTTGCCCGGCACCAACACGTCCTTGTTCAATTTTTTCGATGAGGCCATCACCGCGGGCCTCACGAACAGCGCGGCAGGCCGGGTGGCCGGGTGGGAAACGTTGGCCGAGAAGCGTTTTCAACATCAATTGTATGTCATGGCTGGCGGCTCGTTATTCCGCTCGCGCTACCGGGTAGGGGAGTCACCCTGGCGCAGTTCGCGGTTTGATGGTGGCTACACCGCCAACGTGAGCGGTGGCAAAGAGTGGACGCGCAAAAAAGAAAAAACGGTTGGCGTGCATCTGCGTGCGCTGGCGTTGGGCGGACAGCGCACAACTCCCATCGTGCTGGACAATGGGGGTGCGCCCCGGTTAGATGATACAAATGCCTTCACTCAATCGTTGGGCGACTATGTGCGACTGGACGCGCGACTGGTGTGGCGCAAAAACAAACCCGGCTACACGCGGTCCCTCTCGCTCGACATTCAAAACGTTCTTAACATCCAAAACGATGGGTTTCAATATTACGACCGTCTCCAACAGCGCGTGGTGATTCAAAGGCAATTGGGCATTATTCCCATCTTGGCCTACCGGGTCGATTTTTAAAGGCAGATGCGCGATCAACAGCAGATTGACTCACTACACAAGTGTTAGGATTACAATTGCACGGCTGACGGATCTTAGTTTCAAAACCGAATAGGCTCACAGAAAACGTAGGTTTTGAGTTGTTGATCTATGTGGACTATGTGCTTATGTGTTTGAATTTCTGATAAATCCGCTTCGCGTCAGCCTGATTACTTTCGTGTGCATAGTAGGTTATTCCGTTTTTATGACTACCTTGCACTCGTTACGCAGTAACCTATCGGTTTTCCCCACGCTTCTCTTCCTTTTTTCCGTTACTGGATTGATTTAAGATTGGATTGACGGTTCTACTCATTGTTTACTGGGCAACTAGTTGTCACGTTTTATTTATAATTTTTTTTTTAATCATGCAAGGAACAGTTAAGTTTTTCAATGAAGCCAAAGGTTTTGGATTTATTACCCCTACCCATTCGAAGACGGACATCTTCGTTCATGTGTCGGGCCTCATTGACGAGATTCGCGAAAACGATGAAGTGAGTTATGAAGAAGAAATGGGCCGGAAAGGCCTGAATGCCGTTAAGGTTACACGGATAATGGATTAACCACCGATTCCACCGAATAAAAAATCGACCCGCGAGGTCGATTTTTTGTTTTTTAGGGCACCCATGAGCGATCGTTCGTCTGTTTGCGAAGCGGTGCATCCCGGTTTTTTGATTCAGAAAAAAGTATGGAAAAAGAAATGATAAGATCAACGATATGTGCTACCGGAAGTTACACCCCCACCCAACGAGTGTTGAACAGCGATTTTCTGTCAGCGCAGTTTTTCGAAAAGGACGGCTCGGCACCCCAACGCAGCAACGAGGCCACCATCGAAAAGTTTAGCGAAATCACCGGGATCCATGAACGCAGGTACGCGCGGGCCGACCAGGTGGCATCCGATATTGCCTTTTTGGCCGCAGAGGATGCCTTGGCAGACTCATCGATTGACAAGGAGAGTCTTGACTACATCATTGTAGCCCACAACTTCGGGGATGTCACGTTTCAAAGCAACCGCGTCCGCACCGTGCCCTCGCTCGCCTCACGCGTGAAAGCACACTTAAAAATTGCAAACCCGGATTGTGTGGCGTACGACCTGCCTTTTGGATGCCCCGGCTGGGTGGAGGGTGTCATACAGGCCAATTACTTTATCCGCTCGGGCGATGCCAAGCGTTGCTTAGTCGTGGGGGCGGAGACGCTCTCGCGTGTGATTGACCCCCACGACCGCGACTCCATGATCTATGGCGATGGCGCGGGGGCCGTGATCCTCGAAGCTTCAACACAAAATGCGCAGGGCCTGCTGGCACACAAAACCCAGACCTATGCCGCGGAGCATGTGGAACTATTGAATATGGGCGAATCCTACGGCCCCCCGGACGGAACACCGCCCCACATGTACTTGAAAATGAACGGACGAAAGGTGTATGAATTCGCCTTGCACTATGTGCCGCTGGTAATCAAAAAGCTATTGTCCCAGGCGGGGTTGTCCATCGACCAGATCAGTAAAGTCATCATCCATCAGGCCAATGAAAAGATGGACAACGCTATCCTCAAACGACTTTTTTCGCTCTATGGCAAAACCGTCATCCCGGATGACATCATGCCTATGACGATCGGGTGGTTGGGCAACAGCTCGGTGGCCACGGTGCCCACGCTGTTGGATCTGCTCCTGAAAGGCCGGCTGCCCGGGCATCGCGTTGTGCCGGGCGACTATGTGATCATGTCATCGGTAGGGGCGGGGATGAACATCAACGCATTGGTTTATCGGTTTTGATTCCGGTTTTCCACACACGGAGTAAAACTTGTGATTCCGTCATTGGCTATGGCTTGTCATATAGCACGTGGACGATGCGGCCCGCGTGGTCACGAATATGAACGCGGCCGGAGAACTCCGCAGTAATCAAGTGGGTGCCTGCCGGATTCCAACTCAACCCCCAGATGACGTCCTGGCTGTGTTCGTGAAAAAGCAACTTGCCGTGCGGATCCCAAATTCGAATGCCATCGCTGGCGGTTGCCAGGTATCGGCCGTCTTTTGTCCAGCGAAGGTTGCGGATTTCTTTTTCGTGATCTAGTCGTTGTAGCATCAAGTTGCCCCCCGCTGCCCAAAATTGCAGCAGCGTGGGGGTACCCTCGCTGGCATGCCCATAGTCGCCCGAAGTAAAAAATGTTCCCGAGGGATGCCATTGGGCGGTAAGCACGAGTGTGTTTTGCGGACGGTGGCGGATAAACGCCAGTTGCGCGCCCGAGCCCGACCAGAGTATCAGCTCATCGCTGCCGGTAACGATCCAGTCTTCCGTAGGATGCCAATCCACCGTCACGTAGGAGTGATGGTTGTGTTTGGGGATTGACCGGATCAGCTCGCCATCGCGCCCGACAATCTGAACAACACCTTTGCCATCCGCAAATGCCAACCGCTGGCCCGTATGATCCCAGTCGATAGCGCGTCCGCCCGCGGTGATAGTCGACACGGCCGTAAGCGTTTGTGCGGACGCCTCGTACCAGTGCAGCCCCCGTGTGGTGGCGATGGCCAACAGCGCCTCGTGCGGATGCCACTGAAGACATTTGACCTCCGCATCAAGCCGCATGCTTCGCAAAAATGAAAAGTCTGTGCCGCGGTGCAGGCGAAGTGTGCTGTCGTCTCCAGCGATCGCGATGTATTGCCCATCGGAACTCCAATCGGCCGACCAAACTCCGCGGGGCGCTGACTGTTGTCCGTGGCAAGACAGTGTGGGCGCACACGAAAGAACGAGTAGTGCGCCAGCGAAAATCACGTTCACGATATTCATGAGGTCGGGGGTTGGCGACAAATTTACCCCTAGGCCTACAGTACTCCCGGTCGGTAGTTGTTAACAATTGTTAAATGAGAGATCGGGGCCTCATGAGATTAACTCGCACAAGGTTCATTACCAATGACCGATCCAGGCACAGGACTGGGTCACCTCCGCCAACGGCTTGATCCCTGGGAGCAGCGGAACGTATGGGTGGGCTTTGGCCCTAAGGCTTAATTACAACCGTTCCACTCTCTTCATGTAAGCCACATTTTATTTGAGTACATAAATTTGTACGTTTTTATGTGACTATTTTGTGCAATATTGGTTAATCTTGTAAACAAATCAACTGCTACAAGGAATGAAAACGGCCACGATAACAGATTTCCGATCTAACATGAAGGAACGGCTACAGGAGATTGAAGACGATCAGGATATTTTAATTCTCACCGGCCCAAAAAGGAGAGATTTTGTTGTCCTCACGCTCGAACAATTTAACTCAATGGAAGAGACTACGCATTTGATGTCTACCCAAGCCAATACGGAAAGATTATTGGAAAGTATTGCTCAAGACAGATCAGGAAATGTTACCGTGAGGGATCTGAATCTGGGAGACAAACCATTGCGATCTTCAAAAAAGAAGCTGGTTAAGAACAAAAGATAAAATGCAAGTTGCTTTTACCGACCACGGCTGGCAAGATTACCTCTATTGGCAAGCAAATGATTCAAACACGCTTGATAAAGTCAATGATCTGATCAAGGAGATTAAAAGAAACCCATTTAAAGGCAAGGGTAAACCCGAACCATTAAAGGGAAGTTTAGCTGGCTACTGGTCAAGGAGAATAACAGGTGAACACAGATTGGTTTATAGAGTTCAAGGAACCGGTGAGGAACAACCGCTCAAGGTGATTCAAGCAAGGTTTCATTATTAACAACCTACTGCCGTCAAATAATTGTTGATCATTAGCTTAGGCATCCGGGCTTACTCAATCTCCATAGAAGAAGTGCTTTAAGAAAATTGCACCTAAATAAATGAAAACATATAATCTCTATTGCGATGAAAGCTGCCATCTTGAAAACGACAAGATGCCATATATGTTATTGGGCTATATCTCGGTTCCCTTTAATCAATTAAAGTTGCATAATGAGAAAATTAAAGAGATAAAGAAGAAATATCATTTTTATGGTGAGATAAAATGGAACAAGGTGTCTAATTCACAGCACAAATTTTATAATGAAATCATTGACTACTTTTTCGCGTCAGACCTCTGCTTCAGAGGATTAATCATTAATAAGGAGCAAATTAAAAACCCAACATTCCAGCAAGACTTTGACTCGTTCTACTATAAAATGTATTACCAGCTAATCAATCACAAGTTAGACATGTTGGCAACTTACAATATATATCTTGACATCAAGGATACACTAAGTGCAAACAAGGTCAACAAGCTCAAAGAGATTTTGCAAACCAAGTTTGGGATCATTCGTAACCTTCAAAATATTCATTCACATGAAAGTATTTTCATGCAGCTAACGGACTTGATCATGGGTGCAATAGGCTATCATTTAAGAGGGGAGGGGAAAGTTATTGCAAAAAATAACCTGATAGGGCGTATTCAAAAGAATTCAAACTACCAGTTGGATAAGTCAACACCTAAATCTGAAGATAAGTTAAACTTATTCTTTATAGAACTTCAGTAGATATGCCATTCAATCTCCTAAAAGTATATAATGAATTATTGGAGTTCCTTGGCATGAATGCGCACCAGCGAACTCAATCTTTAATGGGAGTTTTTCAGCGCGACATC
This sequence comes from uncultured Ohtaekwangia sp., assembly GCA_964524935.1. Lineage (GTDB taxonomy): Bacteria > Bacteroidota > Bacteroidia > Cytophagales > Cyclobacteriaceae > ELB16-189. Next base: position 1,119,028 of record CAZGFJ010000001.1, on the reverse strand, counting down.
CAGAATAATCATGCATTTAGTTTCAGAGGAAAAAGAATTAATCCTACGCCAGGTCAGCAAGAACCTATGGAGAGATTATTTGCACATTTAACTACCGAAGTTGTCGATTCAGAAACCAAGCGTAGGGAATTTGAACGTAACCGATCTGAGCGACTTCATTGGCTTAGGTATCACATAGAGGAAAGGAAGAACCAAGGTATGCTGGTTTTTAGCATAAAAGAAACTGGACAAATTAGAACGTACATTCTTGATGAGGATGAAAACTACGTAATCGTTCTTGAGGCCTTTCGTAATCAGACGGAGTATTACTTGTTAACTGCGTACTACTTAGATGGTCGAAATCCCGATAAAATGAAGAACAAGTATAAAAGGAGGCTTCCAGACATCATTTAAAGCTGAAAACGCCAGGCTTCATGGCCTAGCGTTCTCTGATCTCCTTCTTCCGAACGGAAAGATGAGCCCTCAATATTAGCGTGTATTTTTTGCATTAAAAAATGTCTCGAATTTTTAATGCTATTTCTTAGACGCTTTTAAGGCCGCCAAAGTTCAGCCATTTTCTGATGGAATTGCTGAATGTTGAAATCTAAGCCCCAAAAGGCCTATTTTTTTGCCAAAATTATGTTAAGTAACGCTGCGCGCTGGCCCGGCCCAAAGGCGAGGTGGCGCGTAAGAACGCGGGCGGAAGCATCTTTGGGCCTTGATTTTTTTGGTACTTTTTGCATCAAGGCAAAAAGTACAGAAAGATAATCATGCGAACACCGCTGAAGTTCCAGTGAGCGTTCAGCGAGCCAATTAGCCCAACTTTTAGCTGTGCACTTCGTCATTAACAGGCGCTCATCCCGATGGCTATCGGGAGTGTGCACTGAGGCCCGGATGCGGGCAGGCTTGAGCGGCTATTTAATATAACGTCAAATTATATAACTGTGCGGCTGGGTAGGCGCGGCAACTTACCACACTTCATACAGAACCGTAAACCCCCAGATGGCGCCCGTAGGGATTGTGTGATGGAGGGCGCCAGATGGTTAACATAATATAATTATATAACTGATTATCAGGCATAAGTGCAGGAAAGAGTTATATAATTTATATTATGTTAAATAGACTCGCGACCTGGATGTCTGCCGCTCGCTGCCTTACACCTCACTCCCCACAGCCCGGTGCAGCGCTCGGAAGTGCGCCATCCATGCCTCCCAGTCCTCCACCCGGCAGCGTGGGTCGCCAGCTGCAGCCACGATCTCTTTCAACGCAGCCACATCAAAGTCGCCCGGCAGCCCTGCGCGCGCGTCCAGGCGTCCGGCCAGCCATGCCTCGTTCAGCCAATGGTTTAGCCGCAGCATGTCAAACGGATATAGCCGCAGTCGCCCGTAAGACGTGGTGATAAAAGATGTGTGAACCCGCTCTTGGCTCAGGCGCGCATACTGGCTTTCGGGATGCGCACGCAGCCATGCCAGCGCCCGCAGTAACTGCGCATTTTCGTTGACATGGTCGGGGGCATTGTGCCACACATAGAGCCAGTACAACCGGTCAAAAATGGCCGAGCTCACGCTGTACAACGGATAGAACGAAAGCCGTGCGCGTTCCAACGGCCCGCCCAGCCGCGCTGTGGCCGCGCGCACCCATCGGTTCGTCAGCATCATACGTGCCACCGTGGGGTGCGTGACCATCGGCCGCTCGGTGATCAACTGAAAAAGCGAGCCCGCCTTGTTTTCGGTGCGCCCACCCACGCGGGGGTTGTTGTTCCACCCGAGCTTCAAACACGCCACACGCTGGTCGTCCGCATAGCGCAGCAGCGCGTCCGCCTCCATCTCTCCCACCAACCACGAGTCTTCTTCAAGCATCAGGAAATGGGTGCTGCAGGCTTGCACCGCGCGTGTCCACATGTCCACCGGCAGCGCATGTGCTCCAAACGCTTCGCCCCGCGTCACGTGCCGCTCGATGGCCGCGGACTTGTGCGCATGGCGGCCCGACCGCGTAATGGAGACATCGGGAAACATGGCACGGATCTTTTCGAGGTATCGCTCGGGCGTGCCATCGTCCAGCACGTGCACGCGATAGCTGCCCTTCATGAATTGCTCCAGGCTATGCAGACACCGCGCCAGGTAATATGGGCGGAAAAACGATTTGACTAAAACGTCCATGCGAGGTGTTAAAACTTGCCCCGCGTCACGCCATTTACGGTAAACAGGCCGTCTTCCCCTACGTCTAACACGATGCGGCTAACAGGCACTTTTGCTTCGGTCAAAAACAAAATGGTGTACTGGTGGGCCGTCACGCGGTCTTTCATGTCGTCCGTAAACCCCAACTTGATTTTTAACACATCGCCCGCTTTTGCTTTTTTAGATACCACCACCCGATCTTCGCTGTCTTCGATGCGTATGCGCACCTCATCGGTGGCCAGGGTTTTGATATGCAGCAGTACGTCTACATAAGGTAACAAACCCGTTGCCGGCTGCTGGCGTGTGTCATCTAAGTTGACGGTGGTGGGCAGTGGTGCCGTACGCTGCTGTACCCGGTAGTCGAGTTTCACCTCATAATGGTCGTTGGGCTTGTAAGCCACTTCGCTTTGCAGCAATCCCAACAAGGCCATCAACCATGCTTTCATGGGGTGAATGTACGGCAAGGAGAATCGCTGAACAAATAGACCCTATTTAGCAATGCTTTATAACAGAGGAAATCTACGGCTGTTGTGTGTTCGCGGCAAATTCACCGCGAAAGTAGTGTATTCCACGATCATCAATCGTCAACACATCGATTTTATGCGTGACGGGATCATCGGTTAGTAAAAACTGCGCTGCGGTGATTAAATTATCACTGCTGCCACTCATGACACACCACACCGGTAGTGCTGAGAAAAACGGCCAAGTGCGATTTTGTCGCATGCGTTCTATTCTACCCCTTGACGGGGGCACCACACCGGGTACGAATCGGTGTTCTTCCCAACGCTCATCGACCACAACGGGTTTGGACGTAGTAACGATCACCACTCCATTTTTTCCCAAGATGCCGAGCGATCCAAGTTTGGCGGGCGACTTGATCACGGAAATAATCCGTACCTCGCTCACCGGTATGGACAAAAACCTGGCGACCGAACTGGTAATACGACCGTTGATAACAAACAACGGAGAATCATCAGCAATCATGGGTGCATCAACCGACACTCGAACAATGGCTTTGTCCCTGCCTTGTCGGACAAACAGTGATGGCACAATCTCACGGGCCAATTCAGGCAGACTACTGAAGGCGGGATAGTTTTCCGTGTTGATCGTAATGTCGGGAATCCATCTTACAGGTAGGTTCACACTCTTTTGAACGGGTCTTTTTAGCTCGTTGTCACGGGTATAGGCCATTTCGATGTCGCTTAGCCTTCTTTGAAATTGGGAATACGAATTTTTTGCATGACCCGATTTAAAATCAGGTGGCGCCAGGGGCCTGTGATACGATTGCGTTTGCTGCCATTCGATCCAGACAGGCTGTCTTTTTCCGCGGTACATGGCGTGGTAGTACAGATAGGAATCGCGGTACGTGGAGGGGGGGATCGAAACCGTTACGAGGCCGTCATGCTGGCTTGTTGTTTGAAAGAAAAATGGACTTTCTTCGTGTAAAAAGGCGATGGGCATTCCTGCAGGCGCCCGTTGAGATTTGGCCGAATCGAGGTATACGCGTCCGCTCCAGTTAAAATAACTAGACAATCCATGAATATCTGCAACATCTGCTGGTGCCAGAACTGATTCCCATTGAATGGGGCGGTCATGAAGAGCCAGATAACGCTCCCACGCACCCAATCGGTCACTGGGCGAGATCGCAGGCCATCGGTTGCAGGCCATGGCAAAGCCGGAAATTTCGTCTAGTAGTTCAGGCCTATTGACTGTGTCTATGGCTGATGTATTGATCAACGAAACAAGGGCGGCCAACGATTTCTCCGGTTTGAATTCCTTAAATGACAGATTAATCCTTCTCTCCTCAGAACCGGGGTTAGCCCAATGGGCGCTTACTTTCCTTACATCAAATCCGTCCACCCAAAAGCCATAGTGCGCATGTACCTTGCCTTGCAGGTCAATAATGGTTAGTTGGTTGTGGCCAGGTTCCCATTTTCCGGATAGGTCAACGAGGGTCGTCTGTGCGGCCAGAAGCGCTGCCGCTCCCACGAGCTTTCCGGATGATACACAAACCGCATACAGATCGGGTTGACTCATAGCTCCGGTCGCGCGGTCGATCGAAAAGATGTTCCCGGGGCGCCTTGAAATCAATAGCTCTTGCAGGTTATTGACACGAAGCGACTGGAGGTTCAATTCTTCGCGGCCGTTACTGTGAATGGAGTAATACGCTTGGTCGCGTTCAAATGCCATGTTAAAACAGGCGAAACCCATTGCGTCCGTGGTATCAATAGCCATAGTTTTTCCCTGTTGGTCCTGAATCTGAACCACTTCGTGTATCACCGGAAAAGCGGCATACAGCTTTACGTTACGCCCCCATATGAGGTTGCCTCCTTCTATCGCATAGTAACTCGAACCACCGATAACGGGCACAATATCGGACTCATCAACCACCGAAATCAACCGACTCCCAACGGATGCCTGATTTCCGGTAGCCACTTCAATGCTTGTGCGGTAATAGCCGACCGGCAAATCAGCGGGCAACGCGAAAACGACCGGTGTCAACAGACCCTCCAATAGTATCATCTTGTCAAGGACGTCCCGACCGTTGAACGCGGTAACGCGCAGGCGCGCCAGTCCCGTGCCCGTCATTGGTCGGTTATTTCGATCGAGCAGTATAGCTGCCACGCGCACGGTATCGCCCGACACAAACTGATGGTGTGCAAAAAGCAGACGAGGTTTTATCTCCCGATGTGTTTGTTGATACTGAGCATAACGCGTTTCGAGTTGGGTCAGCGGATTTTGAGATTGACCCACATGATTTGCCAGGCAGAGCAATAAGACAAGAGACTTCCAAAGGGTATTCATATTCAATCAACCCAATCGACAGGTTTCTTCAAAATGGCGTTTTGGTAGAATTCATGACACGGCAACGTAATCAGCTCGGGTGCGGGTATTGGTCGGGGCAGATCTTCTTTTTTCAAATGCCGAACGACCGTCTGAGCTGACGCTGCCCAAAACAGACCTATGGCCGGCCTGTCAGTGTTCACGCCCCGGATGTTCCCTGTAACTTTAGCCAAGGCTGGCTGTAAAATGCTGGCTGCACTTTCCCGTTGATCGCGAATGCGCTCAAAGTAATCAAAAGCCGCTTTTGACAAGTTCAACTGGGTAACCTTCACTTGATAGTTGATCTGTAACGTATAGCTGTTGACGGGCACTTCACCTATCTTCACCTTCGAAAATCGTCCGTTTTGAACAAGCCGATTGTCCGACAGTTGCGGTGCCCGCTCCACCTGACTAACCCAACAGTCGCAACACTCACAAGGCCCTACTTGTGCAAGAATGCCCCCGCTACCCTCCGGTCCGGGCAAGAGGATGTAGCCACTACAAGGAAACGGATTTTTGTAGGGCGAGTAGGGCGGGTTCCATGTAAAATGAAGAGAGGGTTCGGTGCGGGCCTGGAAGGTACGCTCCAGTTTCCAGCGGGTGTACGAAAGCCTGCCGGGGGCAGCGGTGCCGTCAACCAACACGTTAAAAACATCTGCATTTACTTCTCCAAAAGATTCCAGGCGGGTGCGCGCCTCGTACTGAAAGTGTACCTCGTCCAGTGTTCCGCCCGCCATCATCAATTCAGGATCTGATTCATAAACACGTCCATCCGGCAAGGACAAACGAACCCAGTATGACGTTCCCACTTGTCCTCGAAGAGCTTGCGAAGTTTCATACCGGCCAGGTGATGTCTCTGTCAGTAATTCCTGTAAGCCTGCGCTACTCAACAAGATAACCTTGGCTTCTTCGATGGGGACATTGGCGGTGTCCATCTCAGAGATGGCCACCCCGCGGCTGAGCCGCACCACGTGCGGACCTTGCTGGTCGGTGATAGCCCCTTCTACCACTACCAGGGTTGACCCAAACTCTGCGTCAACCGTAATGGGTTCAACACACCCGTACAAAATCACGTAGGCTAGTGCAAGTGAATATAGCCATATCTTTGGTTGTGTCATCATTCAAACCGCATTGTGTAGGTAACCGAAGGAAGTACCGTACCAATAACAGACAATTGGTTCGGTTGTGGCAGGCTGCCGTCTGAGGAAGGTTTAAAGAATACGGAGTAAGGATTCTCCCGTCCGTATACATTATAGACAGAAAACACCCAGGTGCTTTTGAATCGTTTCGTTTTCCGATGATTTCCCTCAATAACAAAGGCCAAATCAAGCCGATGGTAATCCTTTATTCGATATTGATTTCGATCGGAAAAAAGAGACACATACCCTCCCTCAACCTCAAAGACAGACACCGGTATCGTTACGGGCCGGCCAGTATGATATGTAAACTGCCCTGACACGTAGTGACGCTTGGATAACTGATATTTATACGAGGCATTCAGGATGTTTGGCTGATCAAAGTTAGACGGGTACCAACGACCACCATTAATTGTTTCCGACTCTCTGTTACCAGCCACCTGGCGGACACTGCGCGATAGCGTGTAGTTGATGGAGCCTGTCAGGCGCCCCATATTCTTTCTTGCCATTAATTCCATGCCATAGGCTCTTCCCCGGCCCTGCAAGAGATCGCTCTCCAGTGCAGCGTTCATTAACAGGTTCGCTCCATCTTTAAACTCGACAATGTTCTTTGCTGATTTGTAGAATGCTTCAGCGGACAGTGATGCACCCGTTTTCAGGAAATCCCGGAAAAGACCCAGCGAAAGCTGATCGGCCGACTGCGGTCGCAGGTAATCGTTGCTGATTTGCCAGGCGTCAATGGGAGAAACAGCCGCGGTGTTGGACGCCAGATGTAAGAATTGATTGACTCGCTGATAGCCGAACTTGATCGAGGAAGAAGCTGAAAGCCGCCAGATCCCTGAAAACCGAGGCTCCAACCGCACAAATGCCGCCATAAGGGAAAGGGGGGCATAGGTTACAGTATCAACAATGTTTTCAAGGGCGAGATCATCTGTGGCGTATCTTCGTACGGTGCCAGGCCCAATGGTGAGGAATACGGGCAATCGAACTCCTGCTTCGATCGTAAATTGCTCGCTCACCTGCCACTCGTCCTGCGCAAAAAGCCCTATTTCAAGCGAGTTTTGAGATGGCAGGTCTATAGTTTTTGCGCTGGATTCTGCGGATAAGGGTCTTGCCATCCCCGGATCCAAATGAAAATAGCTGAGTTCAATGCCCGCACTACGTATGTGGGATTTACGCTCAGAATGATGTAAAGAACCTGCCAAATGAACGGAAGTAATTGAATAAGAAACGCCTACCGCATTAGCCGGATTATTATTAAGAATAGCATTTTTATAGCTAGCGAGACCAAAAGAAAAATCTCCGTAAAAGCCAGGCCGCCATTGATACTGCAAACTGGTTCCAATATTTGTAGTTGCCCATTGAAAGGTTGTGTCTCTTGAAAGTCGAAGGGCATCCCAACTGGAATATGCCGTTACCGTTGCTTTGGTTTTTTCATCGAAGGTGTGAGCCATCTTGATCGAGCCATCCAAGAAGCGCGCTGACGTTTGTCGAAGATCTACATAATTTGTTCGGATTGACTGCACCAACCAATTCGAGTAGGATGTACGAAATGCGGTGTAAAGCGTTGTTTTATTCTTACGGATCGGGCCTCCAAGGGCGAAGTTGCTACTCATGATACCAAGCCCGCCACTCCCCTTCCAACGCTCACCGTCTCCCGTTTTCAGCGAAATATCCAAAACCGATGAATTACGTCCACCATACCTGGCCGGTATACCGCCCGTAAAAAAGGTCGCTGACTGTATCGCTTCCGCGTTAACGGTTGAAAAAAAACCGAATAAATGAGAACTGTTGTAAATGGGTAGCCGATCTAGGAGAATCAGGTTTTGATCCACACTTCCTCCTCTCACGTTGAATCCGCCTGCAGCCTCTCCTACGGAAGTGACGCCTGGCAATGTTTGAATTTCTTTCACTAAATCGGCCTCCCCAAGAAGAACTGGACTCGTTTTCAGCGTACCCACGGAAAGCTGGACCTCGCCCACTTTGAGCTGAGAGATTGGTCTTGTTGTTTCTGCCTGTATTAACACCTCCTCCAGCAAAGTGGCTTGACGTCCCAACGATACGGCCAGCGAGCCGTTAGAGAATAAGTCTATAATGAGATACTCGGTTTCATAATCCAGGGCGCGAATGACTAACGTATGCCTTCCAGGAGACAAGTTTAGCACAAATGCACCTTTGATATCGGTTACTGTCCTTTGATCCGTACCAGCAACCTCAATTGAACCGGAAGTGATCAACTCGCCCGTCTCGGCACTTAATAGCGTGCCCAGAATACGATATTGGCTTTCTTTTGATTCCCCTCGCCTTCCAATGGTAACGCGATCAAACTCCTTTTCCTCTCTCATCGTAGCTGCAATGACCTTTTCCTGCACAATTAGACCAGTAAGATCGCGGGTGATGATTAGATGATTTGGGTATAACCAGAAGTATCTGAGATCCGTGCCCCTAAACACATATGCCAAAACATCAATCAGTGTGCGCCCTGAGAAATCTGCATCAATAACCATCCCGTCAATCCATTCTTCTCGAAAGTATACCTTCACGATCCCTGCTGCTGTCACCTCTTTCAGTACCTCCTTTAGCAAGCGTCCCTGAGCAGGCGTAGCAAGGGGGATAGCGTCTGCGGTCATTTCTCTCTGCGCAAAGCAAGGTCCTATGAAAGAAGCGGCAACGAGCAATAACAGCAATAGCACAATCTTCATACAAGACCATCATTGCCCGTCATTTCACTACCACTTTTCATCACTGCGTCATGTCAAAAACCTCTTTGGGAAACCCTTTGTCTTAACAGCAAATTGTTCTACAAACTTGAAAGCCGATGCCTGTCACAAATCTTTGCTGGGCTCAAGGTACACCCTTTCAGATAATTTGTGCGCAACCATATGATGGCTGTTTAACACGAGCGACTTGAAATACCGCAAACTGGGTTATGTAATAGCAATCGCAAAAATACGCTTAAAAAACAACCTTGCCTTCTCCATGCCCGTGGTGGCCTTTTCGGCAAACGCCTTTACGGAGTGGCTCGTGCGCAAGGCATGGGCCTGCGGATCCACGATCGCGATGGGTGCTCCTTCGGGCACATAGTCGATCAAACTGGCGGCCGGGTACACTTGCAGCGAGGTACCCACCACCAAAAATGCATCGGCCTGCGCAGCGAGGTGGGTCGCTTTTTCTAGCAGCGGTACCGGCTCGCCAAACCATACAATGTTGGGTCGCAGTTGCGAGCCGCGTTCGCACGTCTCTCCCATCTTCAGCTCCCAGCCCCGGATCGGATAAACCAGCCGGGGGTCCAGTGTGCTGCGCGATTGAAACAAACTTCCGTGCAGGTGGATGACGCGCGTGGAGCCCGCCCGCTCGTGCAGGTCGTCCACGTTTTGGGTGACCACCGTCACGTCAAACTCGCTTTCCAACTCCGCCACGATGTGATGGCCACGGTTGGGCACCACCTCCAACGCCTTCTTTCTGCGCTGGTTGTAGAAGTCGAGCACCAGCGCGGGATTGCGCGCCCAGCCCTCGGGCGAGGCCACGTCTTCCACCCGGTGGCCTTCCCACAAGCCGCCCGCATCGCGAAAGGTGGGGATGCCACTTTCGGCACTAATGCCGGCCCCCGATAACACGATCACTTTCTTTTTTGCCATACGCAGTGCCAAAGGTAGCGGTTTGCCGCCTTCACGAAATCACTTTTACGGCTTGCCCGGGCTTGGCATAGGCAAAGCGCTGCAGGCGCTGTGCGCGATAGTATCCGTCAATGCCCAGGGTGGCAACGCTTCCCGCTTTCTCCAGGTCGATGAACCCATCGGCCTCGAGGTAGTTTTCGTTCAACCACACTTCCACGACCGACCCGATCACGAAAAACGTTCCGTTGTGTTGGATGGGGATGACTTCCACCAGCTTCATCCCATACTGTACCACACTCTCGGCCACATAGGGTGCGCGAAAGCCATCGCGCCACAGCGCAGTAAGCCCCACGGCCTCAAACTCACTCACCGTTGCAGGGTACTTGGCGCTGGTCTGGTGAGCTTGCGCCATCATGCTTTCATGAATGTGGTTGACGGTGTAGAACCCGGTGGCTTCGATGTTGGCCAATGTGTGCGGGGCGGCTTCGCGCGGCCGGTTGACAAAGCCGATGAGGGCGGGGTCGGCCCCGATGTGTACCAGATTGCTGAAGATCGCCAGATTACTCTGCCCTTCGGGCGACACAGTGCCGATCAAGCTGCCGGACTTGTAGCCGCTGAGGGAATTGATAAAATGGCCTCGGTAGAAGCGTTCCCACGATTGGATCTGTGCTTGAGTGATTTGTGTCATGATCTCCTCAAAACACCCCAGCGGACGATAGGTTTGCGCGAGGCCGTTCACATAACATTCCGTTGGGCAGATGTTGGCCAATGCCTACCTTTCGATCAACATCCACTATCTGTATGCAAAAATACCCCTTGCTTATCGTTGGTCTGGCGCTAAACATCGCTGCCTGGAGCCAGTCGTTTAATAACCTGCCGGTGCTCACGCAAAAGCCACCGCTGCATGGTCGGCATTGGATGGCCATCACCGGAAAGCCGCTGGCCGCCACGGCCGGAGCAATGGTATTCCAAAAGGGTGGCAATGCCGTTGACGCCTCTTGCGCCATGCTGGCCGCCACGTGTACCATGTTTGATGTGCTCAGTTGGGGCGGAGAAACCCAGGCGCTGATCTATCATCCCAAAACCAAAAAAGTCATCGCCATCAACGGGTTGGGTGTGGCGCCCACCGGTGCCACGGCTGAGTTCTTCCAAAGCAAAGGGATGAACTATCCCCCACAATACGGGCCGCTGGCGGCCGTGACGCCCGGCACCCCTGGCGCATTGATGACGATGCTGGCCGAATACGGCACGCTGAGCTTGAAAGACGTGCTGGCACCGGCCATGCAACTGGCCGAGGGCTACCCCATCGAAGCGCAAACGGCCAACAGTTTCGAGCGAGAAAAAGAGCGTTTGAAAAGCTGGCCGTACTCAAAGGCCGTCTTCCTCCCCCACCTGGGCGAAAAGCGGGAAGCACCCAACGCGGGCGAAATCTTTCGCCAACCCGATTTGCTGGCCACGCTTCAAAAGCTCGTGGATACCGAACAGCAGGCGTTGAAAAAAGGGAAGTCGCGCAAGGAGGCCATCTATGCTGCCTATGACCGCTTTTACAAAGGCGATATTGCCAAAGAGTTTGCGCGCGGCTGCCAGGAGCAGGGGGGATTGATTACCGAACAAGACCTGGCCAACTGGAAGGTGATCGTGGAAGAGCCACTGATGGTGAATTACAAAGGCATTGATGTGTACAAAATGCAACAGTGGACGCAGGGCCCGGTGATGTTGCAGGCGCTGAATATGTTGGAGAACGTTGACTTGAAGGCCATGGGGTACAATTCCGCCCGCTACATACACACGCTTTACCAGGTGATGAACCTGACATTTGCCGACCGTGACTTCTACTATGGCGATCCATACAAAGCGCCTGAAGAACCGATCAGGGGGCTGCTGTCAAAGGAATATGCCAAGGAGCGCATGAAGGCCATCAACTGGGAGCGCAACGATGCGAAGGCCGCACCTGGTGATCCGTACCCGTTTGAAGGAAAAGTAAATCCCTACAAAGATTATCTGAAGGAATGGTCGCAGGCCGCGGTGTTCAAGCCCGCCACTGTCCTGGATGAAGCCTACCTCAGCAATCGGTTTTTGGGGACCACCTCTGTGGAGGCGGCCGACAAAGAAGGCTGGGTGGTGTCCATCACACCCAGCGGTGGGTGGAACCCCGCATGCATAGCCGGCAAAACCGGCATTGGTATGAGTCAGCGCATGCAGAGCTTTGTCACGCGTCCAAAAGAAAATCCGTTCAACGTGGTGGAGCCCGGCAAGCGGCCGCGCGTCACTTTGACACCGAGTCTCGCACTAAAAGACGGCAAACCATTCCTTTCCTTTGCGGTACAAGGGGGCGACACGCAAGACCAAAACCTGCTGCAGTTCTTTTTGAACGTGGTGGAGTTTGATATGACCGTGCAAGAAGCCACCGAAGCGGCCAACATCAACACGGATCAGCTGTACTTGTCGTTGGGTGGCGAAGACCGTAAACCGCGGCCCGGCAGCATGGTATTGCACGAAACTACACCCCCCTATGTGCGAAAGGATTTACAGCGGATGGGGTATCGTATGCGTTTTGACGACCGGACATCCGGGCCGATCAATGCCATCTGGTTTGATTGGGCTCATGGTACACTGTGGGGCGGCAGCAGCAACCATGGCGAAGACTATGGAATCGGATGGTAAGAAAAATCTCTTACCATGCTTAAAATCAGTGCTTTAAGGTAGATTGTTTTGTCCGCACCATCCAATCGCGAAGCACAAACTGAAGGACAATAATGGCAGAAACGACCAGAAGCGCGATCATACATTTATCTGTTAAGTGAGGTAAATGTACGTAAGTATATCTATTTCAGTTTTTTATTTGTATGATTGATGTACGTTTTTCGTCCGTTTTGCTCTTTTTCGGCTTCAAAAGATCGGTTCAGGCATTTTCGATCAGTTCTTCGAGTTCCATCCAGCGTTCGGTTTTTTGAGCCGTGAGCCGCTCGATTTCCCCAAAGCGAAGCGATAGCCGCTCCATCTCTTTCAGATCACCGGTTTCTGCCAGTCGGGCCGCCACGGTTTTCTTTTCCTGCTCCAATTCTTCAATTTCGCGTGAGATCGTTTCGTGTTCGCGTTTCTCTTTGGTGGTAGCCTTCCGCGGGGCGTCAGCCGGACTAACGAGCGCGGCCGGTTTTACCTGCACCGGGTTCGACTCGGCTTCGCGCCCGTCAAGCCACGCCCGATAGTCAGTATAATTCCCGTTAAACGGTTTGATCTTTCCATCGCCTTCGAAGACAAACAATTCATCCACCAGATGATCCATAAAATAGCGGTCGTGCGAGACGAGCACCAGGCAGCCGTTAAACTGTTCGAGAAAGTCTTCGAGCACATTGAGCGTGTCAATGTCAAAGTCGTTGGTGGGCTCATCGAGCACCAAAAAGTTGGGGTTCGTCACCAATATTTTAAGCAGTTGCAGGCGTTTGCGCTCACCCCCGCTGAGTTTATCGATATAGGTGTATTGCTTCTCAGGCGGAAACAGAAACTGATCCAAAAACTTGGAGGCCGACACGGAGCTTCCATCAGACAGGGTGATAAACTCCGCAATGTTCTTGACTTCCTCAATGATACGGTTAGCCGGATTGAGGTCCTCCACTTCTTGGGTGAAGTAGCCAATTTTGGTCGTCACCCCGGGGATCACTTCTCCGCGGTCGGGAGATGCTTTGCCGGTGAGCAAATTCAAAAAGGTGGACTTCCCTACCCCGTTTTTGCCCACAATGCCGATGCGGTCTTTTTTCTTGAAGACATACGAGAACGTATCGACCAGGGTCTTGTCGCCCAACGCTTTGCTCACCCGGTGAAGTTCCATGATCTTACCACCTTGCCGGGCCTCCTTGATGTCTAATTCCAGCTTGTCCTTTTTGAGATTTTGGGAAGCTACCTCCTGCAGATCGTAAAAGGCATCGATGCGGTACTTGGCTTTTGTGCCACGTGCTTTGGGCTGCTTGCGCATCCATTCCAGTTCTTTCTTGAGCAGGCTTTTGGCCTTGCTTACCTCAATCTTCAACAGTTCTTCGCGCAGCGCTTTCTTTTCCAAAAAGTATGCGTAATTGCCTTTATAACGATAAAGTTTACCCCGGTCAAGTTCCAGTATCTCATTTGCCACGGTATCGAGGAAGTAGCGGTCGTGGGTCACCATGATCAGGGTGATGTTCTTTCCTCCGAGGTAGGTTTCGAGCCACTCAATTGCCTCCAAGTCCAGATGGTTGGTAGGTTCATCCAGGATGATCAAACTGGGATTTTTCAATAGCAGTTGCGCCAGGAACACCCGCTTGCGCTGTCCGCCCGACAGGGTCTCAAAACGCTGCTCCAGGTCGGTGATGCCAAGCCTGCCGGTGATCTCCTGCACCTGCGCATCGTACTCCCAGGCGTTTAACTCATCCATGCGTTCCAGCACGCGCTGCATACGGTCCGGGTCGGCCTCCGGATGGTGAATACAAACTTCATATTCTTTCACCACCCGCGCCACTTCGTTGGCATCATCAAACAAAATCTGATTGACCGACAAATGGCCGGCCACCACGGGCTGTTGCATCAAGTAACCCACCGTGACACCCTGGGCCACGGCCACCAAGCCCTGGTCAGGTTCGAGTTGGCCCGTCAGGATTTTCAGTAGCGTTGATTTGCCTGCGCCATTCTCGCCCACGAGGGCAAGTTTTTCGCCTTGCGAGATGCCAAAGGAAAGATCTTTAAAAAGCCACTTGTCGTGGAACGATTTGGAGAGGCCCTCGGCCGATAGATAATTCACATGCTATGATTGAACGGCAAAGGTAACGCAATGCGCTGGCATTGCCACGTGAAGTATTCCATAAGTCCTGTTGGCGCGCTGGCCCTCAGCCGTGCATACGCGTCTTCTGCACAAAACAAAAAAGGCACACCAGCAACTGAAAAAGGGCGGTGGCAACGATCGCAAAAAGTGGGGTCATGGCGTTGTCGTTTAGTTTAAAAGTGTAAATATAGGTGAATATGTTAAATAGTCAAATAGTCAAGTAGTTATGGATTCTAATACCGCACACGTAGCCGATCGATTGACCGCCCCTTATCTTTGCGCGACCTATGACTCCGGTTTCCGAAACGATACACACCTGCCAGAGCTGTGGCCATCGCTTCACGGGTTTCTATTGCAATATGTGTGGCGAGAAAGTACTGCTTCCCTCCGACCGCTCGTTCAAAGCGTTTTTAAGCAACATCCTCATCGCCATCACGTTTGCCGACAGCAAGTTTATCAAGACGCTGTGGCTGGTTATTTCAAAACCTGGTTTTGTGTCGTGGGAGTTTGCCAATGGCAGACGGGTAAAGTACCTCAAGCCCATCTCCTTGTTTTTTGTCCTGAACCTCATCTATTTTTTGTTTCCCGTTATCCAGCTTTTCAATGCCACGTTCGATACGCAGTTGGCTTCGGTGTACGGCAGGATGATCCAGGGAATGATCGCCAACAAAGCAGTGGCGCTCGGCTATGACCTCGATGCGTTCAAGGTAATATACAATACCAAAACATTGGGGTTGGCCAAGTTGCTGGTGATGGTATTTGTGGTTATCAGTTCGTTACCACTTAACTTACTGTATTACAAACGCAATCGATACTTCACCGATCATGTGGGGTACATGGTAGAGGCTGCCTGCTTCAACTTGTTTGTAAACACCCTGGCATTAACGTTGGTAGTGCGTTTGTTTGGACTGGGCAGTTACCTGGATGAAACAGTGCTCACGCTCTTTTTCATCAGTACCAACCTCTACTTTTTCTGGCGATCCGGCATCCGGTTTTATCAGGAGCGGGGTTGGAAGTTGGCGGTAAAATCACTGGTGATGATCGCCTTCCTGAAAATTTCGCTGGAAGTGTATCGTTTGATCTTATTTTTTGTGACGATGTGGGCGCTGTAGCGATTCACACCCGGGCGTTGAGCAGTGACTGAATGAGCGTATCGGCCTGGTGTCGTTCTTTTTGGTCTACCATAGCGCGGTAGGCATTTAGGGTCATAATGGCATCTTCCACTTCGCGCAGCATTGCCTGGGTGAGCGCCAGGTTGAAGCGGCTATTGGGAAACTCGGGTTCGATTTCAATGGAGAACTGATAGTGAACTTTTGCCAACGGAAAATTGCCGATTTCGGCATAGAGGTTGGCCAGGTTGTAATGCGCCTCAAAGTGCCGGGGAGCCTCTGCCAGGCATTTGGTGAAACAGTCGATGGCGCGGGTGTAGCGGTGGTCTTTGGATTCTAATATCCCCAGGTTGCAATAGGCATCGGCCACGCTATCCCCGGCCGCGATTGCCTTTTCATATACCTGTTTGGCGTGCGGGTCGCCCAGATCATCCAGGTACAGGGCTTCCTCAAAAGGGGTTCTCGAACTGAGACTCACGACCTTGCCCCCGGAAAACAAATTGAGTTGACCTCGTTTTTCCTGCTCTTCGGCCTTCCGCCTGCGTGCCGGCTTGAACCCGAATTTCTCAGGAGCGGGAGAAGGAAATCGCACCACTTTAGCCACGAAGCAAAGATATTAAAGTAATGCGAATCGGTTCGTATGGGGAGATGAACGACCATTGAGACAACGGAATTTGGCTGAGATGAAACTTTAATCGTAATATTACGATTAATTCATCATGGGACTCTCAAAAACCGAATCGTTTACACGCGCACAAAACGAGATTGCCTTGCTGGCCAAGGCGTTGGGGCATCCTGCGCGCATTGCCATCATCCAGTTTTTGGCCGAGCGTAAAACGTGTGTGTGTGGTGACATTGTCGATGAGCTTCCCTTGTCGCAGTCTACCGTATCTCAGCACCTGAAGGAATTGAAGCGTGCAGGATTAATCAAGGGCGAGATCGAGGGGCCTTCGGTATGCTATTGCATCGATCCCCATGCCCTGCAACGCGCCAAACTTCTGTTAACCGAATTGTTTACGAAGGTGGAACTGACCTGTTGCTAGCGCGTTGTTTTTCAAAATACCCAAACAGCTAAAAGATGGAAACGGCCGAACAAATCAAAACCATGGTAAAGGAGAAGTATCGTTCCATTGCCGACCAACCCAGGCATGACAACGAGACGAGTTGTTGTGGAAACGGCTGCGGCCTGGCGGTGGTGGACCATGCCCTGATGGCAGAGGATTATTCGGCCCTGAAGGGCTACCTGGCCGAAGCTGATTTAGGACTGGGTTGTGGTTTGCCTACCCAGTTTGCTAACATGAAGCCGGGCGACACGGTGATCGATCTGGGTTCGGGCGCGGGCAACGATGCGTTTGTGGCACGGGCCATGGTGGGCGAATCGGGAAAAGTAATCGGGGTGGATTTTACTGTGCGAATGATTGAGAAAGCGCGGATCAATGCGGACAAGCTCGGATACCGGAACGTGGAATTTCGGCTGGGCGATATCGAGAAGTTGCCGATTACTTCTCAGGTGGCCGATGTGGTGGTGAGCAATTGCGTGCTGAACCTCGTGCCCGACAAAGCCAAGGCATTTGCCGAGACGTACCGCATCCTCAAACCCGGAGGTCATTTTAGTGTATCGGATGTTGTGTTGAAGGGCCGGTTGCCGGAAGGCCTGCGTGCCAGTGCAGAGATGTATGCGGGTTGCATTTCGGGAGCCCTTGAGAAAGAAGAATACGTGCGGATCATTCACGAGGCGGGGTTTGCACAAATCGAAATACAAAAGGAGAAACGCATTTCTATACCCGATGACATGGCCCGCGCATTTCTGTCCACCGAAGAATGGGAAGCCTTCCAGCAGGAAGACCTCGGTATTTACAGCATCACGGTTTATGGAGTAAAACCGGACCCCCACACTACGGCCCCCGCGTGTTGCCCTGGCGTACGTTGTTAATGAGCCGATGGAAACCATGAAACAAAATATTGCCTGGAAGGCCATCACCACCGCGGATGCGTTTGCCAGGGCAAAAGAACTTTTAAGTCAGAGTGGGTTACTCCACGATGACTTGCACCTGCAAGTCATCCGGATGTTTGGGTTCTTTCACGAAGATGAGCCGGTGGCCACGGCAACCCTGGAGCCCCATGACGGCTATTGGTTGCTGCGATCGGTAGCCGTAGCCGAGGATTGGCGCGGTCAGGGCTTCGGAGCAGAGCAGGTGAAGCAGCTGGTCGCTTTACCTGAAGTGCAGGCCAGCAAAGGCGTTTACCTTCTCACCGAAACCGCCCCCGACTTTTTTACAAAATTGGGATTTCGGGAAATACCGCGCTGGCAAACTCCGCAAGCCATTTCCAAAAGCACCCAGTTCTCGGCTTTGTGCCCGCAGACTGCCGTGGTAATGAAATATACTGAACCGCTATGAATATATTGGTTTTATGTACGGGCAACTCGTGCCGTAGCCAGATGGCCCACGGGTATCTGGAGCACCTTGCCAACGGGCGGGCTGCCGTCTACAGCGCGGGCATTGAAACGCACGGAGTAAACCCACGTGCCATTGAAAGCATGAAGGAAGATGGCATCGACATCTCGCACCATACCTCCAACCATGTCGATGAATACAAAGATCTTGTGTTTGATTATGTGATCACGGTGTGTGACAATGCCCGGGAAAACTGCCCTTACTTTCCAGCCCGCGTGAAGATGTTGCATCACGACTTTCCTGATCCCGCCAAGGCCAAAGGCACCGAACCCGAAGTCATGGCGCAGTTTCGCAACACGCGCAGCATGATCAAGGATTATATGCAAAAGTTTGTGCAGGATTACCTGTAACAAACCACCGTCAACACACGCCACTTTTTTACCTTTGGGGTTTGCACTCCCCTTATGACACCTAAAAGGTATTTCGTAATCGATTTCGACAGCACATTTACCAAGGTAGAGGCCTTTGATGTGCTGGCCGAGATCAGTTTAAAGGACCACCCTGAAGGCGAACGGCTGGCCCGTCAAATCAAAGAAATCACCGACCAGGGGATGAACGGGTCGCTGTCGTTTCGGGAGTCGTTGGAAAAGCGTATCGCCATTTTGCGCCCTACCCAAAAGCAACTGAATCAATTGGTTGTGGCCCTGCGCGACAAAGTATCTGAATCGTTCAAGCGCAACAAAGAGTTTTTCCAAGCCTATGCCGAAGACATTTACATTATATCCAACGGCTTTCACGCCTTCATCGACCCGATCGTAACAGAGTTTGGTATCAAACCTGAGAATATTTTCGCCAACCGGTTTACGTTTGATGACGCGGGCAACGTGACCGGTTTTGACACGGAAAATCCCTTGTCGGTCAACAACGGAAAAGTGGAGCAACTCAAGCGCTTGAATTTGCCGGGCGATGTGTATGTCATTGGCGATGGCTATACCGATTATGAGATTAAACACTCAGGCTTGGCCAATAAGTTTTACGCCTTTACGGAAAATGTAGAGCGCGAAAACGTGCTCAAAAATGCTGATCATATCGCGCCCAGCCTGGATGAGTTTTTGTATTTGAACAAACTCAACACGGCCATTTCCTACCCCAAAAATCGCATCAATGTGCTGCTGCTGGAAAACGTGCATCCGGTGGCCGTTGAGCTGATGCGGGCAGAAGGATTCAACGTGGAGACCTATCCGGCAGGCTTGGATGAGGACGAACTGTGCGAGAAGATCAAAAATGTATCGGTACTAGGTATCCGCTCGAAAACACAGGTGACCGCCAAGGTACTGGACCATGCCAACAGACTGATGGTCATTGGCGCCTTTTGCATCGGCACCAATCAAATCAACCTCAGGGCGGCCACTGAAAAAGGCGTAGCCGTGTTCAATGCCCCGTTTAGCAATACACGTTCTGTGGTGGAACTGGCACTAGCCGAAATCATCATGCTGATGCGCAACATCCCCGACAAGTCGGCCAAGATGCACGCGGGTACGTGGGACAAATCAGCCAAAGGGAGTTTTGAAATCCGCGGGAAGAAGTTGGGCCTGATCGGCTATGGCAATATCGGAACGCAGCTTTCGGTGCTGGCTGAAAACATGGGGATGAAAGTGCTTTACTATGATACCGAAGAAAAACTGGCGCTCGGCAATGCCGTGAAGTGCAAAAACCTGAAAGAATTGCTCACCCAGGCTGATGTAGTTTCGCTCCATGTAGACGGCCGTGAGTCAAATACAAATCTGATCGGCCAGGCAGAGTTTGCGATCATGAAAAAGGGTGTGATTTTTCTTAACCTCAGCAGAGGCCATGTTGTTGATATTCAAGAGTTAAAGAAAAGTATTCTGGCGGGCAA
Organism: uncultured Ohtaekwangia sp.; assembly: GCA_964524935.1. Taxonomy (GTDB): domain Bacteria; phylum Bacteroidota; class Bacteroidia; order Cytophagales; family Cyclobacteriaceae; genus ELB16-189. The sequence continues at coordinate 1,099,105 of CAZGFJ010000001.1, read as the reverse complement.
AGTGGCCGGCTGTGCGGTGGATGTATTCCCGTATGAGCCCATCAGTAACGAAGAGGAATTTATTTCCGAGCTCCGTGGGTTACCAAACACCCTGCTCACCCCACATATCGGGGGAAGTACGCTGGAGGCCCAAGAAAACATTGGCATGTTTGTACCCGGTAAAATGATGGACTACATCAATACAGGAAGCACCTCGGTCAGTGTCAATTTCCCCAACCTGACTCTGCCAACGTTGGAAAACGCCCATCGCCTCATCCACATTCACAAAAACGTGCCCGGCATTCTGGCCCAAATCAATCAGGTGTTGGCCGAAAACGGGATCAACATCGTTGGTCAGTACCTGAAAACCAACGAGTTAATAGGATACGTAATTACCGATATCAACAAACACTACAACAAAGATGTAATCAAGAAGCTCCGCGCCATCGAGCACACGATCAAATTCAGGGTGCTGTACTGAGGTTTGATCGAAAAACACCTGAAAAATTGACGATTTTGACTACTTTTACGATTTACGAATAAACCTGAACCGATGAATACGCTTAGGGCATCCCTACTTTTTGCCTTCTTTTTCATTTTTTCATTTTCTACGTGGGCCCAAACCGGGCCAGGCGGTATTGGCAATACCCTCGGCACCGGCCAGCCGCGCAATGTGCTGTGGCTGGAAGCTAACAGCTTGCCGCTGACCAATGGGGCGGACATTCTCACCTGGACAGACCGGTCGGGCAACAACAACAACTTGACGGCCGTGGCGGCCACCAGCCCCATTTTCAATAATACGACTACGCCCCCTAACGGCTTGGCATATGCAAGGTTCAGCAAGGCTGACAACCGCATCGTCATAAATTCTTTTACAGATATGCCACAATCCGGAATCACCACTATCGTGGTCTACCGCACAACCGATACAGGCGATGGTCTGGTATCATACGCGGCCAGCGATGCTGCTCCAAACGAGTATTTGATCCGGAACAGCGATGCATTACGAACGTACCTCATTGATGGAACCTTTGACCAATCGACAATCGCGACCAACAACGGTAACTGGCGCATTTTACTCAACAGTTGGGAAAACATCGATGGTCGCCTGAATTATCACGTTGACGGGGCCGAAAGCGGTGGGTTGTTCCGGTTGGTAAACGGATTTAAGATCAACCAAAACATTGATGCAGGCGGCACTCTGGCACTTGGCAACGACCAAGACCTACTGAACGGAGGCTATGAACCTGCAGACGCCCTTCAAGGCGACATTGCCGAGGTGATCATGTATGACCGCAAGCTCAACGATGCGCAGGTGCGTATCATCAACAACTACCTGGGCGCGAAATACGGCATCACGCTGGCAGGCGGCACGGACATTTATGTGGGCGACACGCCTGCGAACGGCAATTTTGATTTTCAGGTGGCCGGTGTAGGGCAGATTAACGGCACTATCCATGGGGAAGCAAACTCCGCTGGCTTGATTATCTCCGGGGTTTCTTATGCAGCTACTTCATTCATCATCTACGGTCACAACAATGTGGCAAACAGTGTGTCAACTGCCAACTTGCCCGGTGGCGTGGCGCAGCGTTGGAATCGTTCATGGTTTCTGGACCGCACAAACAACATGACGGTTGATATCGCCTTTGATTTAGGTGAAGGAATTGGTGGGGGGGTGCCCGTGAATAAAGATAATTACGTACTGTTGAGACGAGCAACACCGGGAACAGGAACGTATGCTGACCTGGGAGTTCTCAATACCAACAAGACGATTGTAGGCGACCGGATTATCTTCCGGGTGGCCAATCCGACTGACCTTGGCGAGTACACGTTGGGAACTACCAATGCTACGCTCAGTCCCGTGAACGGTATCAACGTGCAGACGTGGTATAGCTATCAGTCGGGCAACTGGAACGATCCTAACGTGTGGACGCTGGACGGTGGCGTGGTGCCGCTGTTGGAAAACCCTTCCAACGAGATCCCCGACCCGTCCGACTTCGTGGTGATCACCAATGGCCGCACCGTGACGATGAACATTAACAACGTGACGGTGGCCAACATGACGGTTAACGGCATTTTGAACGTAGCCAATTCCTCCGGCCATAACTTTAACGAAATCAATGGAAATGGCCGCATCCGCATCGCGGGTAGCGCAGGCAATGACAATTTCCCCGCAGGCGCCACCAATGTGGGAGCCAATGGCTTTGCTGATGCCACCAACGGGGGTATTGTAGAAATAACCGGTGCAGCAATCACGCTGAACCAAAACCGCATTTTCAAGGATGTGTTAGTGAACCTTAATACGAACGTCACCGCGGCCGCGGTGATGGCCAACTATACGATCAACGGAGACCTTCGCATTGAAAACGGCACATGGCAATTTGGTGACAATGCCTCGACTGTCAACCGCACGGTCACCGTTAACGGCCGCGTCTTTGTGGAGTCGAACGGTCAGATTCGAGTAGGCACTGCCAATGCGCGGCATGAGTTTAACTTAAATGGCGATTTCACCAACAATGCCGGTAGTGCGCAATTTACCAACCGCACGTCTGCGAACTATGCCGCGGAAGCAACAAATGGCATTGTGGATGTAAACCTCATAAGCGCCACCCAAAACCAGTCGGTCGTCTGCAATGGGGCCACGCGGTTTTACCGGATCGAAGTCAACAAAGGATCGGACGCCACTTATATTGCCACAATATCTGCGTCTTCTCCCGCTAATTTTGAATTGTTTGGCTTTGCCAATCAAGGGCATGGCGCCACCGCACAACTGGCCGCTAATGACAATGCCATTGGCTTAATTTTTGGGACGTTGGAACTTCGCACGAATGTGAATGTTCCCTTCATATCCACCAACGGGAATTATAATATCTCAGCGGGTGCGGTCCTTTGGATCAATGGCGGTGAGGTATCTATGAGCACGGGCGGAAATGCCATCGTTATATATGGCAAGATTCAGGTTTCAGGAGGTGTGCTTACAGCCAATGTCACCAGTGGCCTCACCATCCGTGACGCAGGCACCATTGAAATCGAAGGGGGAACATCCAACGTACGGCAGATTAGAACATCGGTCCTGGGCCCGAACAACATCGGGGGATACATCCAGTCGGGCGGCATCATGAATGTGGGTGGCGGAGCCATCAACAACGACTACTATACTTTTAGCATGACGTATGTTGAAAATGTATTTCGGATGAGCGGTGGTACGCTCACGGTCTCACACCCCTCTCCCACCGCGTCACGCGGTTTGTTCTATGTTAACTCCGACCCGCAGAACGTTAACATTACAGGCGGGGCGGTCGTGTTTGTAATTAACAATAACACAAACAATCATAAGATCACCTCGCGGGCACCGGTATGGAATGCCGTGTTTCGCAAACTGAGTGGCACCGCTACCACCTTTACATTGGCGGGGGGAACCAGTGGCGATCCGGGCTCGGAAACCACATTGACGGCCTTGCCACTATATGTGAACAACGACTTGATTATTGAAGGGACAAATTCGCCCATCTTCAATGCCAGCGGATCAGACGTGTTTATTACAAAAGATTTGATCATTGAAACCAATGGAACATACACCACCGGAACCAATACCACAGAATTCAATGGCAACGCGGTGTCCATTATCAATGGTGGCGGTGTTTTGCGCCAGTTCAACAATTTGAGGGTAAACAAGCCCACGCAGGCGCTGGAGTTGAATCTTGTAAACGGCCCGGCCATCGCGGTGCAGGTGAATGGCACATTGACGGTAGAACGAGGAACAATCGATTTTGCTGCGTTGAATATGTCCGTGAGGGGTAATGTGGTGAATAAAGGCATCATTGGAATCGCGGGTAACACGGGCCGCCTGATTTTTGACGGCACAGTGCCGCAGACACTCACCTCTACTGCCGGGCAACATCGAAACCTGGAGGTCAACAATACCACCGGAGTTTCCTTGCTGGGCGGACAGCTTTTTGTTAATGGTACCCTGACACTTACCGCGGGTGTGTTTAATATCGGCACCGAAACACTCACCATGCAAGGCGCGGCAGCAGCCATCGCTGGTACAGGATTTGGCACCACTAAAATGATTCAGACAGCGGGTAACGTCTCGGATGGTGGCTTGGAGTTGTACTACAACACCAATGAAGGCTTTACCTACCCTATGGGTACTAATGCAAACAGCTCCGTGCGGTATACTCCGGTTGTCGCACAGATTACTGGATTTTCAGATGATGGCTACATTCGTATTATCCCGGTAGACAATGTGTTGCAAACAACCAATTTGTCGGGTGGGGATATCCTCTCGTACTACTGGAAAGTCACGCACCGCGACTTTACCACGCTGCCCACCGTTCGCTATCAAATGACCTATGCCGATGGGGATATTGTGGGCACGGAGATCAATTATGTGCCCGGACGTGTCTTGGATATTGCTCCTTTTACCCGGTCAACGGATGGCGGGACGGATGACATTAACTTCACCACAAATACGATCACATTTAATGGGACAAGTACGGGCGGGGCTTTTCCGGGTACGGGCTTCGTGCTTGAAAGTGCCAACTACACAGCCGGTCTGCCGGCTCGCTTTACAGGGGCACCCACTGTTTTTTATAGTCGCACAACCGGTGGCGCCACTGGCTTTCCGGGTATCAATTGGCATACGGCCGCCAGTTGGTCAAACGTATCGCACACCGGGGCTGCAGCATCTACGTTTCCTCAGGCAGGCGATATAGCTATCATTGGCTCGGGTAACACGGGGGCAAATAACCATCATGCTGTGTTTATTCAGGATGCCGATGCCAACGTGGCGGAGCTGCGCTTTGCGCCTGTACCTACCGGCACATTTAGCCCGCGCGTGACGGTGCGTCAGGATCGTGACTTCACGGCTGTTCGCGTGAGCGGGCCGGGTACATTCATGACGCAAATACAGGCCGGGGCGGGAAACATCCCGATCATTGTGGGTGATTTTGGTGACTTTGCCGAGGAAGTTGCCAGCAATTATATCTACAATATGACGGGAGATAGCGGCACACCGCTGACGATTCCCACCAATCCCGCTGTGTACCCTAACCTTCGCTTTGAGGGCAGTAATGGGGGTATCAACGATAGGCGTATGACCAACTCGATACCCATTACGGTGAAGCGTGATCTGAGAATTGATTGGGAAGCCACCTTTGAAGTGGGGGCTAACGTCACGGTTGGTCAAGACCTACGCCTTCAGCCTGGCGATGGCGGTAACGGAGGCCGCCTGACGTTTGGTACGGGCGCGGATAACATCACCGTTTCGATCGCACGGGATGTACAGTTGAACGACCGGGCGAATACCGGTATCTTTGTTTCCAACGCTAACCCTTCGTTCCGTCAGCACATACTGCAGGTAGGTGGCAACATTACCCAATTGGTGGGTAATATTGATTTATACAACGGTGCAGCCGCGAGCGCCAACCATGCTATTCTGGAACTCACGGGCACGGGAACCAATACGTACACCAACAGCTCCGCCAACACACCAGACCTGTTCCGTATCCGGATGAACAAAGGAACAAGTATCGCCTCAACCTTTACGTTTGATACTAATTTCACGTTAAATGCGCCTGCCAATACGGCTGTCAAGCCGTTGGAGATTGCCAATGGGTTGGTTATTCTGAACAACAGCAACATATCGTTTGCGCTGACATCCGGAAACGGCAACTTTTTGATTCCGTCTTCGGGAGGCCTACAAGTTACGCAAGGAGTTGTGTCGGTGTCCGGAGCGATCACAGGCATCATTTTGGATGGCCTCCTTCGGATAAATGGTGGCACCGTTAATATGGATGGCGGTGTAAACGTGGACAACTTTATTGAGTACTCGGCCTCGGGAGCTGCCGCTATTGAGGTAACCTCAGGAGGACTTATTGTCGGTTCGCAGATTCGCAGGGGCTTAGCTTCTACGGAGGGAATTCTACGTTATACACAGACCGGAGGATCAGTGACGATCGCTAAAAATGCGGCTCCGCAAGCAACACGTGGTGTTTTTGAGGTTACCAATACCGGGAGCGCTTTCACACTCAGCGGAGGCACGTTCACGATCGTACGTGGGGTGAACAGCACTATCACTCCTTCGTTGTTACTGGAACCCGCCACGTCAGCGATATCAGCGGCCTCCACTATCACGATCGGCAATATAGATACTCCTGCAGGCGTGCAGAGCCAAAATATTGGCATAAAGTCCACGGTAGCCTTGGGCAACTTGGTAATTGATAATACCAGCGGAAACGATCCAGTTGTAAAGCAGTATATCCTACCGCTGACCATAGCTGGCGAGTTAAACATAGCTACAGGAGCAACATTCAATTCCCAAGGGCTGGGTTTGACACTTCGTGCGAACTGGGTAAATAATGGTACGTATCGCGCGTCAGGTAATACGCTTACCCTTAACCCGAGCGCAACTACCCGATCGATTTCAGGTTCAGGCCTTTTTGATATATTTAACTTAACCAAAATCGACACGCGAAGATACCAAATGCTCACCAATCTGACGATTAATGGAGAGTTGCGTATGCTGGCCGGTCGTATCAACACCACGTCTAATTTTTTAGTTGCACGCGCCAATGTCGTATTTGATGGTATCCTAGAAAGTTCTGGAGGTTTTGGTTTGGTTTTCGAAGGTACTTTACCACAAGTGTTAAGTCGGACCAACAATGTAGGAGCATCGACCCTTGAAATCATGACGATACGAAACACCAGCGGAGTGTCGATCCCGGATGGACTTGGTTACTCGTTTGCGATCAATTCGCAGCTCAGGTTGGAACGTGGTGTATTTGATGTGGGTGGCAACTTACTTACATTGAATACCAATGCTGTAGTCATTCCGGTCAATCCCTTTGGTGTGTTAAACATGATCAAGACCAACAACTCGTTTACAGACAGTGGCGTACGTAAACTTTTCCCGGCCAACTTTACTACGGACTTCATCTTCCCGGTAGGCCAAGATACCTATACACCTATTCGTTTCAACTTTGGTACTCCCGGGAATACTACGGGTACCGTCCCCAGCAATATCATCGTCCGCACAGCCAGGGAATTCCATCCCGCAATCGTAGAGGATAGCGAAGCGCCCGATCCGGAGATCGTAGACCGCGACAATGTCTTGCAGTACTATTGGGTATTGGATGCCAATGGAGTGCCCTCTTCGTTCCGGGCGGATGCTATCATGACCTATGATCAGTCATATGTGCGTGTGACAGGAGGTAATACGGAGGCTCAGTATATCGCTGCTCGAATTCGTACTGAAAACAATCCCCTTGAGGACATTGATAAATTTTCGACACTGGAGGTTAACGAGACAACCAATGAGATCACCTTCAGCTTCAATGGGGTATCCGATGAGGGTATTTCCGGAAACTACTTTGCCGGTATCAACAATGCGATTCCCAACCGTGTTCCCATTTTTGTTACCACACGATCCGGCACGTTCAATGAGCAACTCTATACCGAAACACACGCTGGCTCGGGCCCAGTAGGTGCCGTGTTAATCGTGGACACCGGACACCAGCTCACATTGAACGCCAATTCCGCACGCCTCTTCAGAACCGAGATCCGTGCGGGCGCTACCCTAAATATTGATGGCACGTTCGGGCATCGCTTAGGCACTGTAACAGGCACTGGAACACTCCGCATTTCCAGCAATACGGCCAGCGCGGTGCTTCCGGCAGGCTTTTTCGATGAGTTCTTTGGTTGTGGTGGCGGGACGCTGGAATATGCGGGCTCGGGCAGCTATGACGTATTGGGTGGCATTGCTACGGTGCGCCAAGTGTCATTTGTTGGCTCGGGAAACAGGGACTTGGCCAACAATGATCTGACCACTTGCGATGACCTGATCGTAAACGGCCCTACCGTACGCAACCTCAACAATCGCACAATTACGGTAGGCCGGGATTTACTCACGCAGGCAGGGTCTTTTTCCAAAGGGAACAACCCACGCACGCTGACCGTGACACGTGACCTGGTCGTCTCCGGAGGTACCTTTGTGGGTGTATCGGACGGTACACGCCTGATCGGGCGAGACTTGACCGTCACCGGAGGAACATTTGAAACCGGATCAGGCGGCAATGTCGAGATTCGGAACAACGTGAACTTCAGCGGTGGGTCGTTCAACGGTGGCTCAGGAACCGTTCGGTTGCTGTTCACCGGCACCACACAGCAACAAATAAACGGTACGTTTACGGGGGCCGCGCAATGGCACAGGATGGAAATCAATAACTCGCAAGGCATGCGGTTTAACGGTAACATGACGCTGACTACGGAGTTGTTGCTGACCAATGGCCACGTAATACCCAACACGGGTGTCGTGCTCACGCTGGGGCCCACCGCCATCTCGACACCCGAAAAAGGACAGCCGAACTCCATCGTTGTGGGCCGCTTGTATAAAGTCATGAATGCGGGCACATCGTTCTTCTTCCCGATCGGGCTCTCAAACCGCTGGCGCTACGGCCTCATCCAGAACACCAGCGCAGGGCCTCAGACCTGGAGCATGGAGTACTTTGGCACCAATGCCGACTTTACGGCTGCAGAAGTAGACAACCTGACTCCGGCCGATGCGGTAGCCATTCGAACCATCTCACGTGGTGAGTACTGGCGCGTGTCAGACGGCAACGTGGCAGCATCGGGTGTTACCGCGCGCATTGGCCTTAGTTGGGGGCTTGAAAGCGATGTGTCGTCCAACACGATTGAGCGTGAGAAACTGAAAGTAGTGGCGTGGAATGATGCGACCTCGCTGTGGGACAATTTTGGTGGAACGAACTTCTTAGCGGGCCACACACAATCACAAGGAGACTTTGTAGCGCAAACAGCCATGTCGTTCAGCGAGCGCATCGTGACCTTGGGCTCGGGCGATCTTAACAACCCCCTGCCGGTGACTTTTACTGAGTTTACAGGCGAAACGGCCGGTGGCATTAACATTCTCCGCTGGGGTACCGCTACCGAGTTGAACAACGACCGATTTGTGTTGGAGCGTTCGGCCGATGGCGAAACATTCCAGACCATAGGCGAAGTGGTAGGTGCCGGCACCAAAGTTACCCCTTCCTCCTACTCATTCAACGATGAAAACCCCATGGCCGGTAAAAACTACTACCGCTTGAAGCAAGTTGATTTTGATAAAACCACCGCGTACCATCCGCGCGTGGTGCTGCTGACAGTAGCGGAAGGAACTACGCCCATGAAAGTCAACCTGTATCCCAACCCGACCAACAGCGGGCTATTCCACGTGCGCATCAGCCATGGAAATGGCACTTCTGCCTTGGTACGCGTATCGGACCTGAGCGGACGTATCATCCGCACCGCCATGTATGATGACGCCAAATCAGGTGCAGACCTGGAAGTGTTGCTGGGTAACGAAGCCGTTGCGGGCACGTATTTGGTGGAGATCATTCAAGGCAACAAGCGCATCGTACAGCGTCTGATTGTCAAGTAAGCAGCGAAGAAAGTATATATAAAAAAGGGGCCGATGGTCCCTTTTTTATTGTTAATAGCTCAGCAACATGCTCAATTGATCGGCCACCTTGGCTGCACTGGGCAACATTTGCGCCTCCAACTCAATGTTCAAAGGAATGGCCGGCAGGTTGGCCGCACCCACCATCATGACGGGTGCATCCAAATGGTGAAAACACTGCGCGGATATCCTCCCGGCCAGCGACTCGGCAAACGAATTGAGCAGCGGTTCTTCGGTCAAAATCAACGCGCGGCCATGGCGTTCAACGGATGCTGCCACTTGCGTCCAATCCAGAGGGTTGAGTGTCCGAAGGTCCAGGATTTCGACCTGACCTTCAAATTGACGAGCCGCGTCTTTGGCCCAATAAACACCCATACCATACGTAATCACCACGCAACTGCTGCCAGCATCCACATGGGAGGGCAACGCATCTTGTATTTTCGCGGCCACGCCCAATGGCAAAATGTAAGAAGCATCCGGTTCTCGTGTTTTGGCTTCTGACGTTCCGGGCACTTTGCTCCAATACAACCCCTTGTGCTCCAGCATGACCACCGGGTTGGGGTCATAAAACGCAGCCTTCATGAGCCCTTTCATATCAGCCGCATTGGAGGGATAGACGACCTTTATCCCACGTATCGTCAACAACGTGCTCTCGATACTTCCCGAATGATACGGGCCACCCCCTCCGTATGCACCGATGGGCACCCGAATCAACGCTTGCACCGGAAACTTCCCGTTGGACAAGTAACAGCTTTTGGACAACTCTTCAACCAACTGGTTGATTCCGGGCCAGATGTAATCAGCAAATTGTATTTCTACCACGGGCTTGGCCCCTACGACACTCATGCCTGCCGTTGACCCGATGATGTACGCCTCTTGGATGGGGGTATTGAACACCCGGTGCTCACCATACTTTTGGCCTAAGGTAGCAGCCTCGCGGAATACGCCACCCAAACGCTTACCCACATCCTGACCATAGAACAACGCTTCGGGATGCTTCTGCAGTATTTCGTCAATGGCGTGAAGGGCGGCATCCACCATAACTACCCTCTCGGCATTTGCAGGTTCTCGGTTGCCTTCCTCCTGAACGATGGGTGTGTGTGCAAATTCATGTGTGGCAAACTGACTCGGATCGGGATCGGGTGATTGCCGCGCCCGCTCAAAACTCTCCGCCACAACCTCTGATGCCTCTTCCGCCCAGCGCTTTAACTGCTCGTCCGAGATCCCGAGTGACTTCAACTGCGTGTGGAGCTTCGGTATCGGATCATGTTGCTCTTGTGCTGCCAGGTCGCTGCCCCGGTACCATTCTTTCCGGACACCCGAAGTGTGATGTCCCAATAAAGGACACGAAGCGTGGATCAAAAACGGTCCCTCGCCTGCCCTTGTCTTTTGAAAAACGTCTGCCACACACGCGTAGCTCGCCACAAAGTCTGCGCCATCCACCCGGACGCGGTTGAGCCCTTTAAATCCCGCGGCAAACTCATAGGCATCCATGGCTCTCATTTCCTGCCCGGTAGCAGATATGCCCCATTCATTATCCTGAACCACATATACGATTGGAAGTCTCTTAAGCACGGCCATCTGAAAGGCCTCAGCTACTTCGCCTTCTGTCACGGAACCGTCTCCCAGGGAACAAACGACCAACGACCCCGGCTCGCGCAATCCCTGTGTTTGAAGATATTGAATGCCATGGGCCATGCCTGTAGCCGGTATTGCCTGCATGCCCGTGGCTGAACTTTGATGGGGTATCGTGGGAAACCCTGCCCGCTTCAACGATGGATGGCTGTAATATGTCCGGCCACCGGAGAAAGGATCGTCTCGTTTGGCCATCAGCTGCAACATGAGCTCCTCGGGGGTGATACCGATGCCCAAAAGCATGGCTTCATCGCGATAGTACGGAGAAAGAAAATCAGTCGGGAGAAGAAGCATCCCCACGGCTAGCTGAATGGCTTCGTGCCCGCGTGATGTGCTGTGAACATATTTGGCTGCCACTTCCTTTTGCTGGTCGTAAAGCCCTGCCATGGCCTGAGCCGTGAGCATGAGCTTGTACGCCTTTTCCGAGATCTCACGTGTGGGGCCGGCCAGCTTTACTGTTTTTTCCAATACCATAGTTATAACGCCTCACGTCAAAATTATTGAATTTGTTTGAGAGCGGACAGCAATGACCTTTTGAGAGGCCTGAGAAATACACCATCTTTACTTTTAAGAGCGGCAGGTGTATATGATTAGCGCATGGTATCGGTTAGTGCAAATGGGCGTAAACTCCGATGCTCCGTGGCAAACCAATCGGCATACCGTGCTGTGCAATGCTACTGCGCTGATAATCAGCTTTGTTACTTTCGGTCTCGCGTTGTTGGCCACGTTTTATTTTGGATGGCTCAACGGGGTGATCGGTGCCTGGGCAGCGGGTCTTTCTTTTCTGGCTCCAATCGCGCTCAATGCCCGGGGGTATCGAAATTCCTCGCGGTTGGTTCTGATCATGTTGGTAAACATTTGTTCGCTGGCCATCTCAGTCATTGATAAATATGATACGGTCGGGTCGTTAGAAGAATTTCAGTTTTTTCATTTGCGCACGGTTCTGCTTGGAAGTTCACTTCTTCCATTTATTCTTTTTCGTTTAAACGAGCGTGTGCCTTTGATTACCTGTGTATTGATCAATCTTTTATCGCTTCTCTTTTTTGATCCCGTTCACGAAATGTTAGGTGTGGGCTACTATCAACTGGGCTTCAAGGCGCCTCACTATTATTTTTTGAACTACATCTGCGTAGCCATGGGTATGGTTTTGGCCGGGTGCAGTTTTTTTCTGAAGTATAGTTATGAAACAGCGGAGAGCAAAAACGAATCGTTGATCGAAAGCCTGAATCAAGCCAATCATATTATCGGTAAACAAAAAGAAATGCTGGCCAAGGAGAATATGCAGCTAAACCAGAGTTTGGTTGATAAGAATCTTCAACTGGTGCAAACAAACGAGGAGCTGATCCGTCACAACAGTGACCTGCTTCAGTTTTCGTATACCGTATCACATAACTTGCGGGGCCCCGTATCCAGTATGATGGGACTATTAAATTTAATGGATACGCATGAGTTCAGCGGTGATAATCAAGCCATTGTTACCTACCTGAGAAATGCCACTCAATCCTTAGATGGCACCATCAAAGATTTGAGCAGCATCATTGACATCCGAAACAAGATCAGTCGCGTCCGCCAAGCGGTGGACTTAAACGAGGAACTAAATCATGTGCTGGTGCTGCTGCAAAAAGACATGGAAGACAGTGAGGCGATGATACATCGAAACCTTCAGGTAACTACCCTTCACACCGTAAAACCCATGTTGGGAAGTGTGTTGTACAACCTAATCAGCAACGCCATCAAATATCGATCGTCCGAACGTGCCTTAACGGTGTCGGTCAGGAGCCGGACGGAAGGAGATTTTACCATCGTGGAAGTAAGCGACAATGGCCTTGGCCTCGATGTGGTGCGGTTTAAAGATAAACTGTTTGGTTTGTACAAGCGTTTCCACACACACACCGAAGGGAAAGGCCTGGGATTGTTTCTGGTAAAATTGCAAGTAGAGGCCCTTGGGGGCAAAATAGATGTGACCAGCATTATCAATCAGGGCACTACCTTTTCGGTGTCATTCCGAAACTCGTTGACGGAGCCCCCTGGCTACTCGCTTTTATAGCCGATCGAACGACTCGCGCAAAGCGTACACTTTACGCGCTTTTTGAATCAGCATGTCTGATTCGGCAAAATTAAGTGTCTGCTGCCCATCGCTAAAAGCTTCTTCCGGTTTTTGATGGGTTTCGAAGATAATGCCATCCGCACCCGCCATAATGGAAGCGAGGGCGATGGGTTCCACGAACTCGCGAATGCCGATGCCGTGCGAGGGGTCAGCTATGACTGGTAGGTGCGTCTTTTCTTTGAGCAACGGAATGGCGTTGATATCCATCGTATTCCGGCTGGCTCTCTCATAGGTGCGAATGCCGCGCTCGCACACGATTATTTTCTCGTTGCCTGCCGAAAAGACATACTCAGCCGAATAAAGCAGTTCTTCGATCGTGCCGCTGATTCCGCGTTTGATCATGACTGCCTTCTCTACGTTGCCGAGTTCATCCAGCAAGTTGAAATTTTGAGAGTTTCGCGCCCCCACCTGAAAGATGTCAACATAGTCGTGCATATCCGCAATCTGACTGACCTGCATTACTTCGCTTACGATCTTAATGCCTGCCTTTTGGGCGAGCGCATGCCACATCTTTAGCCCTTCAATGCCCAAGCCGCGAAATGCGTAGGGTGAGCTTCGGGGTTTGAAGACGCCACCGCGCATGATGCGTACACCTTTGGCTTTGAGGTGATCGATGGTCTGCTGTGCCTGCACTTCGCTCTCGATGGAACATGGCCCCGCCATGATGGCCAGCGTACCTTCGCCTATGGTTACGCCATCCCCCAGATCAATCACGGTACGGTCAACCTTCCATTTGCGCGACACCAACTGGTAGTCATCGGATACCTGGTGGATATCTGAAATACCCTGCAAATAACCCAGTTTCCGAAGGTCGATTTCCTTTTTTCCAACCACCACCCAGTAGATACCGCGTTGTGTGGTTACTTCTGTGGCTTTGAATCCCAGTAACGTAAGCTTGGTCCGAATGGCCTCCTTCTGTTCAGAGGTAATTGACGTGGCTAGCTGAAGAATCATGATTGACTGTCTTTCGTAAGGTCGTGAACAAATTTTCGGATTGCGGTAGGGTCAACTCCACCGGCTGCCAGATGTTGAATAAATGAACTACCAACAATCGCTCCGGCCGCGTACCGGCAAGCAGTTGCGAAGGTATTTGCGTTTGATATCCCAAACCCAATCAAGTATGGATTCGCGAGTTTCAGCGAGCGTAACCAGGTAAAATAGTCAAGCTGCTCAGGGGCAAACTGATCACGGGCTCCGGTAGTGCTGGAGGCCGATACCGCATAGATAAAGCCCTCGGTCACCGAGTCGATCGCGCGAATGCGCAACTCAGAGGTGGTCGGGGAAATCAAAAAAGCATTCAACAAATTATGGGTTCGAAAGAGATCGCGGTAGCGCTGCAGGTACTCGGTCATGGGCATGTCTGGTAAAATTAAACCGTCCACGCCTGCCCGGCTGGCGTCCTGGCAAAAACGCTCCATGCCGTATTGCAACACGGGATTTAGATAGCCCATCAGCACAATAGGTAAGGTGGTTTGTGCACGCAGGGTGGTGATTTGTTCCAGCAAGAGCGCGACATGCATACCATTGTCGATCGCTTGCTTGTTGCTCTGTTGGATCACGGGGCCGTCTGCAATGGGATCCGAAAAGGGAATACCCACTTCAATCATATCTACGCCTGCTTGCGCCAACGCCAAGGCCACAGGCACCGTATCTGAAAGGGTCGGAAATCCGGCTGTATAAAAGATCGAGAGGATACCCTCCTTCTTTTTTTCAAAAAGGTGTGCGATTCGATTGCTCATCAGTATTGCCCCCATTTGATAAAAGTCTCCAAGTCTTTATCGCCACGGCCGGAAAGGTTGATGACCACAACATCGTCCGCTTCGAATTGAAATTGATCGAGGGCCGCGAGGGCATGGGCCGTTTCAATAGCGGGGATGATCCCTTCCGTTCGACTCAGGGCCACGCCTGCCTTCATCGCCTCATCATCCGTGGCATTAACAAACGTTACCCGGCCGATATCAAACAAGTGGGCATGCATGGGGCCAATGCCGGGGTAATCCAGTCCTGCCGAAATGGAATGAGGCTCGACCACCTGCCCGTCCGCGGTCTGCATCAGCAGTGTGCGGCTGCCATGCAGCACACCCGGCTTACCGAGTGCGGTGGTGGCGGCAGACGCTCCGGAATCTACACCTTTTCCCCCCGCCTCCACCCCCACTAACCGAACGTGTTCGTCTGTCAGGAAATGGTAAAATGCTCCTGCAGCATTACTGCCCCCCCCCACGCAGGCAAAAACATAGTCGGGGAAGGGATTACCCTCTTTTTCGACTAATTGCTTTTTGATCTCCTCGCTGATGACGGCCTGAAAACGCGCTACCATATCAGGATACGGATGGGGCCCCACCACCGAGCCAATGATGTAGTGTGTGTCGGCCGGGTGATTGATCCAATGGCGCATGGCTTCATTGGTAGCATCTTTTAGCGTCATGTTTCCGCTGGTGGCCGGCACTACTTCGGCACCCAGAATACGCATGCGCTCGACATTGGGGCGCTGCCGCTCCATGTCTACTTTGCCCATGTACACACGGCATTCCATTCCCATCAGCGCACATACGGTTGCCGTGGCTACGCCATGCTGGCCTGCCCCCGTTTCAGCAATGATCTTTTGTTTGCCCAGACGCTGCGCCAAAAGGATCTGGCCAATGGTATTGTTGATTTTGTGCGCACCGGTGTGACAAAGGTCTTCGCGTTTCAAATAAATGCGCGCACCATGCTTTTCCGACAAGCGTTTAGCCCAATACAACGGTGTGGGCCTGCCTACATAGTCGCGCAACAGTGCCTGAAACGGTTCCTGAAAGGACGGTTCCTGGAGGATGGTGAGATATTGCTCGCGTAATTCTTCGATGTTGGGGTACAACATTTCGGGGATGTAGGCTCCGCCAAATTGCCCGTAGTAGCCGTGGTTGTCAACGTCATATCGTGTGCTCATGCTTGTTGATGTTTAGTTACGATTTCACTTACCCGCTTTACCTTTTCGATGTCTTTGTATCCTGGTGATACCTCCAATCCACTGTTCAGGTCCACCCCTGTCATGTACGGATGTTCCATTGCCAGAGCTTCCTCAAGGTTGTGGATCGTGAGGCCGCCACTCAGCAGGAAAGGTATGTTCAGGCGGTAGTCTTTCAAAATATCCCAGTTAAACGTTTGGCCACTGCCGCCCCGTTTCGAAGTTTTTGTGTCAAACAGAAACAGATCAACTACCGAACGGAAACGCTCAAGCGATGTCAGGTCTTCGCTGTCGGCCACGCCCACGGCTTTGATCAGCAGCCGCCCGGGCGCTTGCAGCCGGGCGCAATCTTCGGCAGTTTCATCTCCGTGAAGCTGAATGCCCTGTAAGTGGTGGCGTGCTACGTGGGCTGTTATTCGCTCGTACGAGTCGTTGACAAACACGCCCACTTTCAAGGGCGAGACAGGTAGTGTCGGCATTTGAAAGTCATCCCCGACATAGCGTGGTGACTTCGGATAAAAAATGAAGCCAAGCCAATCGGGCGTTGTCGCGGCTACTTGCAAAATATTGCCCGGCTCGCGGAGGCCGCATACTTTCCAACCGATCCGTTTCTTGTTGTTCATGATGTTTTCAGCCGCTTCAGGTCGTGAATGAAAGCGCGGGCCGCTTTTTCAGGTTGAGGCATTTCCATAAAACGCTGCCCGATCAAAAAGCCCTGAAAACCATGTTTGGCGAGGTCCGCCACGACATGAGGAGAATCAAGCCCACTCTCCGATACCCATACCATTTCTGTGGGTAATACCTGTGCCATCTCTTTACTAATGTTCACATCCACCCGAAACGTCTTCAAGTCGCGGTTGTTCACCCCGAGCAGATCGACCGGAGCCTTGTCATTGTGCAGCCACTCCTCCTTCGCGTGTACCTCCAGCAGCACTTCCATTCCCAGCCGATGGGCCTCATCGGAAAATGACCTGACCTGGGCGGGCGACAGCGAAGCGGCTATAAGCAAGATGGCATCCGCACCGATGGATTTTGCTTCCACAATCTGGTACTCGTCAACGATGAAGTCTTTCCGAAGGATCGGACAGAAATTGAATTTCCGGGCAAGGGTCAGATCGTCATTGCTGCCACCAAAAAATGGTTTGTCGGTGAGTACGGATAATGCCGAGGCTCCCGCTTGCATATACCCAATTGACACCCGCTCGATCGATATGTGCGCATTAATCGTTCCTTTGGATGGCGATTGGCGTTTGATCTCCGCGATGATACCCGACTTGTCCGGGCGTGTTACATATTTTCGCAGCGACACGGCCGGACTTTCGAAATACGGGCTGCGCTCCAACAGTCGAATCGGATACAGTTCCTTGCGTTCAGCAACTTCTTTGCGTTTGGCGGCAACAATTTCATCCAGGATATACATGCGTTATGAGGGGTTGATCGTCATCAGCTTTTGAAAAGTATCAAGCGCCCTGCCTGACTGTAGGGTATCCGAGGCCAGGGCGACTGCCTCGGGCAGCGTACGCGCATGGCCTGCGGTGTACAAGGCCAATCCCGCATTGGCGGCCACCACCGCGTTTTGTGAGGGTGTTCCCTCGCCACGGAGTATCGCTAAGAATAAATGAGCCGATGCTTCCACCGTGGCGCCTCCTTGTATGTCTGTTGCCTCCACGGCCTTCAGACCCAACGCATGCGGGTGCCAGATAAACTCGCCCTGATTGGTGAATACTTTGAAAGGCCCCGTCAACGAGATCTCATCGTAGCCATGGAGGTCGTGCAGAATGCAGAACTGCTTGTCGGTTTGTTGATACAGATAACCATACTGGCGCGCCAACTCCAGGCTAAACACGCCTACCAATTGGCGGGGCGGCCGGGCCGGATTCACCATAGGGCCTAACATATTGAAGAACGTTTTCACGCCCAACTCCTTACGTATCGGAGCCACGTTTTTCATGGCGGGGTGAAACAGCGGAGCATGCATAAAGAAAATATTGGCGGTGTCCAGGCTCCGCTTTAAGTGCTCTATATCCTTGCTAAACCGGTAACCAAAGTATTCCAACACATTGGAGGAACCGCTGACCGAGGAGACCCCATAATTGCCATGTTTGGCTACCGGTTGTCCGGCCGCAGCGACTACAAACGATGACAAGGTGGAGATATTGATCGTGTTTTTGCCATCGCCCCCCGTGCCGCAAACGTCTATCACGGGTTCATCAAACTGAACGGGCAGGCAAAGCTCTAACATGGCATCGCGAAAGCCTTGCAGTTCTTCGAGTGTCACAGTACGCATCATATATACTGTCATGAAAGCACTTACCTGACTGGCGTGGTACCTACCCGAGGCCAGGTTGATCAATACTTGTCGCGCGGTCGCCTTGCTCAAAGAGCGATGTTCGATCAATTCGGTTAAGATTTCCTTCATGACGTGTGTGTTACCCAGTTTTCTAACAGCGTTTTGCCATGTTCGGTCATAATCGACTCCGGGTGGAACTGTACCCCGCGCACGTCCCATTGCTCGTGGCGGAGTGCCATTATGATACCTTGCTCATTCCGTGCCGTGACGGTCAGCGAAGCGGGCAGTGCCTCGTCTTGTACGGCCCACGAGTGGTAATGACACACTGTAAAAGAAGGCGGCATCCGCTCAAACAGATAGTCGGCCTGCGTGACCCGCGCCCGGCTGGTAACGCCATGCAATACCTGAGGCAGGTTATACAACGTACCCCCAAATACCTCTGCAATACCCTGATGACCGAGGCACACGCCCAAGATGCTGCGCACCGGGGCCAGCGTTTCCACCAGCGGCTTCAAGATGCCGGCTTCGGATGGAATGCCCGGCCCAGGGGAAACGAGTATCTTGTCGTAGGCGGCTGCTTCCGCCACGGTAATTTTGTTGTTGCGGATGACATCGGGCATTTGCCCCAACTCGCGCAATAGGTGCACTAAGTTATAGGTAAACGAGTCGTAGTTGTCGAGTACTAGTATCTTCATAGTAGTGTGGCCATGGTGATGGCACGTTTGAGCGCTTCCAGTTTATTGTTGACTTCCTGCAGTTCATTCTCCGGTTTTGATTTGGCCACCACCCCCGCACCCGCCTGACAAATCAGTTCGTTTTGGTGACTCAAAAACGTGCGGATCATGATGGCATGGTTGAAGCCACCGGAAAAGCCTAAATAGCCGATGGCCCCCCCATAGAACCCCCGCGCGGTCGGCTCCAGCCCCTGGATCAACTCCATGGCCCTGTGTTTGGGCGCCCCTGATAGCGTGCCTGCCGGAAAGGTGTCGGCCACCAGTTGCAATTCCTGGTTGGGAGCGGCCAGTTTCCCCGTCACTTTGGAAACCAGATGGATGACATGAGAATAATATTGGATCTCCTTGAATACTTCCACCGTTACGTGGGCGGCAGCCCGGCTGAGATCGTTGCGCGCCAGGTCTACCAACATCACATGCTCCGCATTTTCCTTTTCATCGCGGGCCAGTCGTTCGGCCAGCGCGGCATCCTCCTGATCATTACCCGTTCGCCTGAAGGTACCCGCAATCGGAAAAATGCTCGCCTCACCGTTTTTGAGCTGGATTTGCGCCTCGGGCGATGATCCGAAAAGCTTAAAGCTGCCATAGTCAAAATAGAACAGGTAGGGTGAAGGGTTGATGGAGCGCAGCGCCCGGTACACGTTAAATTCATCGCCCTGAAACGGACAGGAGAACTTTCGCGACAACACGATCTGAAACACATCTCCGCGAAGACAGTGGGCGATGCCCTGCTCGACCATTTTTTGATACGCGGCATCGGTCAAATTTGATGTCTGCTCACCCGTACTTCGAAACGGAAACGTGGAGAACCGGTTACTGAAAATGATTTTCTCCAGATGGTCCAACCCGTCACGTTCGCTCGTGTTGGTCAATTGATTTTCGCACAAAACCAATTGATTGGAGAAATGATCAACCACAATCACAAACCGAAACAACTGGTACCATAAATCGGGTAGCGGATCGGATGCAGGTACCTGAATGTCTTCAAAAAAGCGCACGCTGTTGTAGCACATGTATCCAAACAGCCCGGAGGTGCTGTAGCGCGGGTGCGGATTGACCACCGAAAACGAGCGTCTGAACTCATCCAGTTTCGTCAGTACCTCCGTCCGTTGTTGAATGGTCACACTTTCTTCTTTTTGGCCGGGATGCCGGATAAACATGTGGCTGCCTTCCACGCGAAACGAAGCCATGGGATCGCAACAAATAAACGATAAGCTGTTCTCGTGCCCGTGATAGTCAGAGCTCTCCAGCAAGATACTGGCGGCAAACACATCGCGTACCTTGAGGTAGATGTTTACCGGGGTAAGGGTATCGGCCAATAATTGCCGGTGGTGTACGTGTATCGTATTCTTCATGTGTTTAAAAAACGAAGCCCGATGCTTGGCTAAACATCGGGCTTCCGGGTTAATTCGCATTTATGTGCACAGCCAATCACCTATCGGAGCCCGACAGATGCCACCACCATGCCATATAATTTTTCGTGATTGTCATTGCGTTCTTACTCGGCTGCCTCTTTCTTGCGCGGAGCTCGCTTTGTCTTGGGCTTCTCTTCCGGGGCCACCGCTATGGGTTTGGCGGATGCCACCCGCTTCAGGCGAGCCTTAATGGACTTCCGGGAACGGCTTACACCATAGGAGCCGATTGACCGCTTTCCTTTTTTTGATTTTTTGTCTCCTCTTCCCATTGCTTGGTAATGAATTCGGGCACAAGTATAAAGAAGGGTTTTGGATTTCCAAAATCGGATCGATGCATTTCGCATCACGTTTTGTTTTGGAAAGACAACCGTCTACTTTTCCAGCTTAAAACATCTCGTATGCGGTTTACCGTGGCCATCTCCCCCGTCCGTACTCCCTGGCTTACCAATCGGTGGCTGCAGGCATTTACCCTGGTATTTTTTTCAGTCTGGGTATCGACTGCCGCGGGCACCAGCGATGTGGCCAACTGGCTGTTGGAGAATCTGTTGGTTGTACTGTTTCTGATTTTTTTGGGGGTTACCTATCGCACCTACCAGTTCAGCGATTTGAGTTACCTGTTTATCTGCGTATACCTGTGCTTGCACGTCTACGGTTCCAAGTATACCTATGCCGAAAACCCGCTGGGCTACTGGCTTCAGGGGCAGTTCGGATGGGAGCGCAATCACTATGACCGCATCGTGCACTTTAGTTTTGGCTTTTTGCTTGCCTATCCCATGCGGGAGATGTTTCTAAGTTGGTTGAAATATCCTGTGTGGGTAGCATGGCTCTTGCCCGTTGAAATCACCCTCTCCATCAGTGGCTTCTACGAATTGATTGAGTGGGCAGTGGCCGATGTATTTTTCCCCGCGCAAGGGGCAGCCTATCTCGGCACCCAGGGCGATATTTGGGATGCGCAAAAAGATATCTTCCTGGCTACGCTTGGGGCGATCCTCGCCACCACGATTGTCTCATCCATTAAAAAGGGTTTTGCCATCCGGTAGTGACGGCTACTCCCCTTTCTCCAAGATCAAACGGGTTTCTTCCAGATCAAGTTCGTATTCGAGCTTTCGTACTACCTCCTCGCTGATGTGCCCCGACTTGCGCATGCTGTGCAGGGCCGCCCGCTCAATGCGCAGCAACTCATGTTGTATGCGATGAAACTCCCCGATCTGCTGCTCGTCCAGCTTTCGCTCGGCCTGGTCTTTGCGAATGCGCTGGATACGTATTTCATACTTTGTCTTGATTTGATTCAATACCGAATCTTCCAGCAACGCATAGTTTTCCTCGATGTGCTCGATCACTGCGGATGTCAGTTTAAGCCGCGCGTCCTGCTCTTCCCTGCCTTCCGCCTCGTGCGAGCTGATCTTTAGCAGCCTCACCAATCCCGGCAAGGTAAGCCCTTGCAGTACCAGCGTGGAGAAGATGACACAAAACGTCAGAAAAATAATCAGGTCGCGGTGCGGAAACGAGGCCCCATTTTCAAAGGTAAGTGGTAGCGCCAATGCAGCCGCCAACGAAACAATGCCGCGCATGCCCGACCAGGCGACCACCGTAGCGTATCTCAAGTTCGCTGGATCCTCTCGGCCGATGCGCCTAACCAGCCACCGCGGCAGATACGTGGCCGGGTACACCCAAACGATCCGGAACACGATGGTGGCCGCACTCACCAGGGCGCCATATCCGAGCAGCTCCCAAAACGAGTAGTTCTCAATGCGCTCCAAGATCATGGGCAGTTGCAGCCCTATCAAAACGAAAATGACGCCATTGAGCAAAAAAATCAGCGTATCCCATACCGAGTTTGCCTGCAGACGGATTTGATGCGTAAAGAACTCAGCCGAATTCCACGATAGATACAACCCGCTGGTCACCACGGCTAACACACCCGAGGTATGGATTTCCTCAGCGCCTAAATACGAGATGTAGGGCGTAATGAGGGTGAGCGCGGTATCCGTGGTGGGGTTATTGGGCGTAATTTTGTGCACCCACTTGATAACGATGCCTACCAACAATCCCACCACGATGCCCACGAGGGCCACATAGAAAAAGTTGATACCAGCCAGCCAGAAGATGAAGGTGCCCGTAGCGGCCGCGCCAATCGCGTAGCGATACGCAATCAGCCCTGTCGCGTCATTTACCAGGCTCTCTCCCTCTAAAATCGTAATGATCCTTCTGGGCATCCCCAGCCCCTTTGTGGCAGAGGTGGCCGCCACTGCATCCGGAGGGGAGATAATCGCGCCCAAGATGAACGACTCCGCCCAGCCGAAATCGGGAATGGCATAATGGGCTACCACCGCCACCATGGTCGTGGTGAAGAGCACACAACCCACGGCCAGCAGTCCGATGGGCCGCCCATTAGCCTTGAAATCCGGCCACGAGGTGGTCCAGGCTGCGGCATACAATACCGGGGGAAGAAATACGAGAAACACCAGGTCCGGGTCCACCGATACATGAGGCAAGCCGGGCACGAAGCCGATACCGATGCCCACCAGTACCAGCAAAATGGGGTATGGTATCTTTATCTTGTCCGTCACCTGCGCCAGGGCCGTGACTACGGCCAACAGAATGATCACAATTTCAATTCCTTTCATGGTGGGTATATCCCAAAATTTTCGAAGATAATAGGCAAAGAAGTAACAACAAGCGGGGGAAGTTAATAAGTTCGCAGGATGGTCGAATCGTCAACCGTACTGTGGACGCCCTACTTGGCTTCGGTCATCGAAGATCCGTACCCCATGTATACTGCTCTTCGTCAACATCCCGGGCTATACCGCGCGGCCAGTGGTGACTGGGTTGTGACACGCTATGCCGACATCAAAGCCATCTTGCGCGACACTTCGTTTTTGAATGGTAATCGCCTGCGTTGGCTTGAGCGTGGAGCCAGTGAATTTCCTGAAAAATATGAGGTGTTTCAATCTATTCTGGCGGCCGTTTCTCCCTTTTTGGTTTTTCAAAATGGAGAGTATCACCAGGCATTGCGAAAATTCATCAGTGCCGAGTGGAATCAACTGTGCGTTGGCGACATCATCGAAAAGAACATTAAAGACCTGTGGCCTTCGTCCTCCTCGTTCGATCTGGCACCCGTGGCCATGCAATTGCCGGCCAAAGTGATGGCCGATCTGATGGGCATACCTGCGGCTGACTTCAAACGGCTGGAGGTGTTGTCACACGACATGATCATGGCGTTTGATCTCTACTTAAGTTTTCGCAATCTGGTGGTGGTGAAAGAGACGGCAACTGCTTTTCTGTCGTATTTTGAGCAATTGATAGAACACAAAAAAACCGCCCCGGACGAAGGCCTGATCAGCAAACTTATCCGGGCGAGTTTGCCTCATCCTCTTTTACCATCGCACCTGTTGGCCAATCTGTTTTTCCTGTTCATCTCAGGAGTAGAAACCACCGCCAGTTTAATCTGTCATGGGCTGTGGCATCTTTCTTCGCTTGACTTACTCGCCCGCATGTCTCAACAACAGGATATGATACCCCTCGCAGCTGAAGAGTGTTTGCGATTTGACCCTCCGGCCCAGTTAGTGGCCCGGCATGCCACACGTGATACAACCATTGCGGGCACACCGGTTGCCAAAGGCGACTCATTAACCCTCTGTCTCGCCTCCGCCAACCGTGACGAATCCGTCTTTACCGATGCCGATCGTTTCGTTCTGGAACGAGATTTTTCGAAACATCTGGCGTTTAGTCATGGCGCCCACTACTGCCTGGGCGATTGGTTGGCACGCCAGGAATTTGTAGCGGTTGTTTCACATGTCATCAGGAAAAAGTCATTTCACGTAGTGTCGTCTCCGGTATGGCGACCCAATTTAAGCGTTCGCAGCATCCAATCCTTGATGGTGACACAATGATAACTCAGGAAAACATACAAACGATGATGCAAGAGCTGGTGGCGGGGCTGTTGGGCGAGCGGCCCGAGAACATACCGGTGCAAACAAGCTTCGGCAATCTGGGGCTGGATTCCATGCACGCCATCCACCTCATTGACGAAATGGAAAAGCAGTTGAAGATAGAAATCAATCCACTTCTTTTTTGGGAATATCCGACCATCGCCCAACTGGCGCAGAGGTTAGCCCAAGAGACCGGTGCTTAAAATATCGCACGCGGATGTGAGCTCCACTTCCGGTGTTGCCCACATACACGAAATTCAGTTTTGGCCAAACGGCTTCGTTTTTGCGTTGTTGCCATTCGGGATCGCTAATCAACAGAAAGACACCCATCGCAAGGGCAGCCGGTTGCGTCTCCAACGCGCGGCAGGTATGCGCCAACAATTCGCTCCCATAGCCTTTTCCACGATAGGCAGGAAGCACGAGCAATTCAAGTTTCCAAAGATGGCTTCGCAACTGACGGACGTAGACCACCTGACCACCGGTGGAGCCCACCACCCTGCCTTCTACCAGTTTGAGAAACAACGGATGTCGCACCAAAGGCCTGTGGGCCGGTGGTATCTCGTAGCGTGAGCCGAAGGGTGTAATCATGAGTTTAGTTTGGTGAAATGCGTGCGTTCTTGAAATACAACACCCGGATCGGGTACCCTTTGGAGGTGTAACCCACCAGGTACAAAGGCGCGACACGCAGCACAGGAGCCGCTGTAGGCGAGTGGCACCATTGCTCATTCTGAATTTGCGCCAGCAGCCCAATGGGCTGGTGCGGATCCGTTTTGGCGGCCTGCTCGAGGATTGCCACCGACTGTTGGATTACCTTGGCATCTAATCCGGGCTGGCGCACTTCGGGAGCGATGAACATCCGGAACTCATAAAACCATCCATTATTTAACAGCCGTACTTGGCGCAGCCAAGCCGTTGACAGCCCCACCGCACGCCCGTCTGCCACCACCAACACCACGGCCGAGTTGATCCGGTTGTCCACCCAACCGATTGCACGCGCCTCGGGATGTGCTTCCCACAAATGCCGGATGTCGGCCGCCCATGATTTTGCCTGCCCTGGCCATACGGCTATGAAGTCGATCGAACCTGGCTTATTTATTTGCGTGGTGGACATGGGAAGGTTCGGCTAATTTGCGTACGTTTATTGGGCAAAAATACACGTATGGAGGCTCCCCACCCATCTACGGCCGCAGCGTCCTTCCGCCCATCGGGTTTGTTACTCTTCGCCCTTAGGCGCAAGTTGGCAAAAAGGTCGACCTCCTGGCGTCAGCGAAAGCGTTTATTCATCCGATTCCAGTGCGCAGTAGAGCGTTTCACCCATGCCTCGGACGACTGGCGAAAAACCGTTATTGCCGCAGGATTTACCTTGCTGCTGACAACCGCCCAGGTGACTGGCCAGACTTCCGTGGGGCCGTTTGAAAAACAGCGCAGAGCCTTCAATCCACTGCGCGAGCCAATTGATCGCTATTTTTTGCCGGTACCCCATGTGGTGGATTTTGACGGAGACAACGACTTTGACCTCCTGGTGGGCAGTGTTGGGGGTGATGTAAAGCTGTTTATCAACGAAGGAGGACCGGCCGCCCCACGCTTCTCACCTGCCAGCGAACTGGGCACCAATCCGTTGGCAGGAGTGTTTGTCGGCCTGAACTCCTCGCCTGCTATGTTCGACTACGATCGGGATGGCGACCTGGACTTGTTTGTGGGAAGCAATGGAAGCAAGATTCGGTATTACCGCAACAACAGCGGTGTCTTCGCAGAACAAACTGGTCCCTGGAACCCAACCACCAAAGACGGCAACCCATTTGATGCCTTTAACAATGTGCAAGGCGCCCGCATAAGCTTTGTCGACTTTGACAACAACCTTGGCACAGGTATTCAGGTGTTTGTGGGGGGTGCGGCTTTCTCACCCTTCCCACAGTTTCGGCACTACCGCGACTCAGGCCCTGCGCTGCTGCAAGAATCGTTTGCGCTGCCGGGGCTTATCAATACGCTTGTTCAGCCCACCTTCGCATTTGGCGATCTGGACGGGGATGGCGACAAGGATGCTGTGGTGGGAACGGCCGATGGCGGCATTCTCCTCTATCTCAAGAACAGCGGCAACAATACCACTTTTACCGAAGAAACCGGAGCCAATAATCCCTTTGGCAGCTTCTTCTTCGAGCAACACGCAACTCCCCAACTCGTAGATTGGGACAATGATGGCGATCTGGACGCCATCGTGGGGGAATCCATCCTGGATGACCCCAAAACCCCTCAGAATGAAACTTCCGGGCAAATCCATTATTATGAAAACACGGGCTCGCCCAGCGTTCCCAATTTTATTCCGCGCTTCGGCCTGGCCAATCCGCTGGCAGGTATTTCAACCGAGTCTAACGGACGCGTGGCTATTGGCGACTTTCTGAACAACGGTACACAAATTGTCATGGCCTCCGGGGTTTATCTGGATGCCTTTGAAGAAGGTTATGTGTCTCCGCTTCGCTTTTACTCACTCAACGGAGGCGATGTACAACCCATTCCCAGTCCCTACTCTTCCCTGTTGGGATCGGGCGAATTGCCTTATCCCATCGACTTTGACAAAGACGGAGATATGGATTTGTTCACGATTGGCGATGGTTTCTCTCGCTACTACGCCTACAACCAAGCTACCGGCACCTATACCCCACCTTCAGGACATCCGCTCACGACATTGCCTGATCTTCCGCCCCTGGAGTATCCTATTGTGTTTACGGATCTGGACAACGACAATGACTGGGATATTGCCTACTACAACGGCAGTGGCGGTTTTCAGTACTTGAAAAATACGGGTACCGTAGCTTCTCCCTCATTTGTATTGGCGGGCGGAGCCGATAACCTATTGGCCGGATTACCTGCGCCAAATGGATCCGGCATTCAGTTTATCGATGTGGATGGAGATGGTGATTTGGATGCCTTCACCGACTCCATTGACCCCGATCAAGTGTTCTTTCATGAGAACACCGGCACAGCCGCCAGTCCTGTCTTTGGCCCGGCCATTGATTTATTTCCCGGCTTGCGCGAGATGCACGCGCGTACGTCATTTTTTGACTATGATGGCGATGGCGATTTGGATGTGTTGGCCGGTACAGCTGATGGAATATTCAAGTACCTGGTGAACACTAATCCTGCCCCGCAGGCAGTTCCCGGGGAAGAAACCGAGTTTCAGGGCGGTTCGCCTGGGTTTGTTTCCATTAGCCCGGATTTGACATTGACCGATGCGGACGGGGACTTTATTCTGCGTGCCACCGTTCAAATCAGCCCCTATGAGCCGGGCAAAGATGTGTTTGCGTTTAGCGCGCCAGCCGGCAGCGGTATCTCCGGAACTTTCGATGCTACGCTGGGGCAATTTACGCTGATGGGCAAGGCATCCGTAGCGGTCTACCAGGAGGCGCTCCGTGCGATCCGCTACCGCTACACCGGCACGACCGCAGGAGGACGAAGCGCGCTTGGCCGAGCCAAAAATCTGAATAAAACGTTCGCCTTTTCGGTGGTCGATGCCGATCGGACTATCGCTAACGCAGGCAATCAAGCCGCAACCATCGTATTTTCGACCAATCAGGTGCCCACCATCAGCGCAAGCCTCACTTCGGTATTGCGCGGGCAATCGGCCGTGGTAGCAGTGATGTTCAACGATCCGGACGGCAACCTTGACTTGAGCACATTGCGGGTGGTTACCCCACCGCCCAGCGGAGCACAGATTCGGTTTAGCAACGGAAACATAGTGGTCGATTACACCGGCCTCACCTTTGTTGGCACCGAAAATTTTGTCATCGAGGTTTGTGATTTGCTGGGGGCGTGCGCACAAGCGCCCATTGCCGTGCAAGTGTTTTCGAATGACCCTCCTGTGATTGACGCTTCACAAGCCATAGCCGTATTGGGTCAACGTACGGTCATCTCCATTACGGTGTCAGATCCCGACAACAACTTGGACCTAAGCTCCTTTCGACTGGTGACGCCACCACCCAGTGGTGCGCAAGTCCGGTTTATCAACGGGAGCATTGAAGTAGACTATGCCGGGCTGAGTTTTGTTGGCACCGAGCGTTTTGTCATTGAGTTTTGTGACGTATTGGGGGCATGTGCACAGGCCACGCTGACGGTCACCGTGCAGGGCGAACTGGCCGTTTTCAATGGCCTTTCGGCTGACGGAAATGAGTTGAATGCGTTTCTCTTCATTCAAAATATCGAGGCGGTAGAGCCTCAAAACCGTGTGTCGGTCTACTCCCGCTGGGGCGACAAAGTGTTTGAAGTTGAGAATTATGACAATGCGGCCCGCAGGTTTGAGGGACTGAGCGACCAAGGCAAAAAATTGCCTGCCGGTACCTACTATTACAAAGTCGAATTCCGAAGCGGCCGGGAGGTATTGAGTGGTTATCTGTATCTGAAAAACTAGATTTTAGCGGTCATGGCATGGCTCATGTGTCTCCAGGACGTATTTTTGATCAGGATGTTGCCGAATATCCCCTATTTAGGGGATGCGTGGCAAGACATCGGCAATGTACCTTTATACAACCAATAACCGGTGCATGAAAAAAACTCTACAATTCCTTTCGTTGCTTTGGCTGTTCGCGGCTGGCATCCAGGCGCATGCACAACAAGACCCCTTGTATTCCCAGTACCTGAATAATCCGATGGTACTCAATCCCGCCTATGCGGGCATTAACGACAACTTGAATTTATCGGTAGCCTACCGCCATCAATGGACCGGTTTTGAGGGCAACCCCACCACCATGAATTTCAATGGCCATGTGTCGCTGCTGGAAAACCGGCTCGGTGCCGGGTTGTTGGTGGTGCGCGATCAACTCGGCAGCGTAGCCAACACCGAAATACAAGCGGCCTTTGCCTATAAGCTCAAGTTAGAATCAAGCACACTGAGTTTTGGCATGCAGGCGGGTATTGTCAACTTCCGCAGCAATGTCGACAAGGTAAACCCTTACGACAAAACGGACCCGGTTTTTTTGGCTAACGAAAATGTAACCAAGCCGAATGTGGGCGCAGGCTTGATCTTGCGCTCCGATCGCTACATGCTCGGCCTGTCCGTGCCGCGCCTGTTGGGCACTACCATCGATGTGTCGGACAGCAATGGATCAACCCAACTGGAGCTGTACAAACAGCATTTTTATTTCTTTGGGGGATATGTGATCTTTTTGAACGAAAACATCCGTTTCAAGCCAGCCACGCTATTGCGCGCAGTGAGCGGCTCGCCCCTGTCGGTCGATCTGAACTTTAATTTGGTCTTGAACGAGCGTCATTCGGCCGGGCTCTTTACGCGAAACTTCAATTCTTATGGCGTGATTCTGCAAACCAACTTCAGCGACCGTTACCGCCTGGGCTACACCTTTGAATTGCCAACCAACCGGTCAGTGGGCACACAATTCAATACCCACGAAATCTTCCTGGGCATGAAGTTGTCCGTCCTCGAATTCCACGACCGCTCGTCTGTTAACGCTTTCTAAACGCGCGGCAACAAAGCGTTCTTTTTAGTAGCTTCGCCCGATTATTCATCGCATGAAGCTGTACGAAAAGTATCCGCTCACGGTCACCAATTCACTGAGCGGCAGAAAGGAGACGTTCCAATCGATCAATCCAGGATTTGTGGGCATGTACGTCTGTGGCCCGACTGTCTACAACTATGTCCACCTCGGCAATGCCCGCACCTTCCTGACCTTTGATACGATCTCGCGATACCTGCGATTTCTTGGCTACAAAGTTCGCTATGTGCGCAACATTACCGATGTAGGCCACCTGGAAAGCGATGCCGATGAAGGGGAAGACAAAATCGGGAAAAAGGCGCGGTTGGAACAACTGGAGCCGATGGAGATCGTAAAGCGCTACACGGAAGACTTTCATACGGTGATGCGGCAGTTCAACATCTTACCGCCCAGCATCGAACCCACCGCCACCGGTCATATTGTCGAGCAGATACGCATCACCGAGGAACTCATCCGCAAGGGGCTGGCTTACGTGGTAAATGGTTCAGTATACTTCGATGTGAAAAAATACAACGAGCAAACGAGCCATGCCTACGGAATCCTGTCGGGCCGCAACATTGAAGAACTGATGGAAAGCGGTCGCGAACTGGACGCTCAAAACGAAAAACACGACAAGCGTGATTTTGCGCTGTGGAAAAAAGCCTCGCCCTCACACATCATGCGGTGGCCCTCGCCCTGGGGCGAAGGGTTTCCCGGCTGGCACATCGAGTGCACCGTGATGAGTACCAAATACCTCGGTGAGGTATTTGACATACACGGTGGCGGGATGGATCTTAAATTCCCCCACCACGAATGCGAAATCGCGCAGGCGCAAGGCGCCAATGGCAAGCCGCCCGTGCGGTATTGGATACACTCCAACATGCTGACGGTAAACGGCCAAAAGATGAGCAAGTCGCTTGGCAATTCGTTTTTGCCTTCGGAGTTGTTTGCCGGCACACATAAGCTACTGGAGCGCGGCTACAGCCCCATGACTGTGCGCTTTTTTATGTTGCAGTCGCACTACAGCAGCACGCTTGATTTTAGCAACGAAGCGCTGCAGGCGGCAGATAAAGGCTTCAAAAAACTGAATGCAGCCCGGGAAATCGTCAAGATGCTCCAACACCCGGGCACGACCGCTTCCGCAAATGTGGACGTAGAGAAGCAACTGGTTGAGTTGTGCGAGCAATGCCACCTGACCATGAGCGATGACTTTAATACCGCCAAAACGTTGGCCGTATTGTTTGAGATGGCTTCGCGCATCAATGATTTCAAGTCGGGCAATGTCCCTCTTTCGGTAATTTCTGCTGAAACCTTTTCACGCTTCCAGAATACGTACCTTCTCTTTCTGCAGGATGTTTTGGGTCTGCAAAGCGAAACTTCGGGCAACCACGCATTGCTCGATGGCACCATCCGCGTGCTCATCGACCTTCGAAAAAAAGCCCGGACAGAAAAAAACTTTGCGCTGTCAGATAAGATCCGCGATGAGCTAAAAGCCATCGGGGTGCAACTCAAAGACGGCAAAGACGGAGAAATTACCTACACCCTCGAATAACCCACCCCACTCTCTTCCAACTACCAACGATCAACTAAAACCTATCAACGAACCCTCATTCTACCACCGCTTTCCATGTTGAAGCGTCTGTTCATCTTGCCCATTCGTATCTACCAACTGACGCTGTCGCCTTTGTTGGGCGCTCATTGCCGGCATACGCCATCCTGCTCGCAATATGCCATTGATGCAATTCGGGAATGGGGCGTTATCAAGGGTATTTACTTGGGCACCAGGCGCATCAGTCGCTGTCATCCCTGGGGCACCAGTGGCCATGATCCTGTTCCGAAAAAATCAGGCGGCCACTGAAGCGGCTTCGCCTGTAGTGGTCAACTCCACATCATAGGGCCGGTTCAACTTAATATAGCCGGTTCGCGGGTCAATTGGATAGACTGACACAACCCACGCGCCATCGCGCTGCCAAAGATTGCTGGCCATCTCCATCTTTCCCGTGTCAATGGTTTTCCAATCGTCACCAGTAAAGCGGTGGATGGCGCTTCCCAACATTTTGGAGCCGTTAAAAAAATTTGCTACGCCCCGGTTCAAATCCAACGTCACTCGCACTTTCATAGAGATCAAAAAATAAGTGAATGCTTCCTCGCAACGTAAACGCAACAGGCGGTGCCACGGTTGCGCAGCGCGTGTGGAAGGCGAGAACATAGATTGTTTCGCTGCGGCCACCGCCCGCCAAACACTTCACGCACTGCAACCGATTCCGCTTTCATTTTTACCAAGCATGCCTTACATTTAGAAGAATCTTCTTTACTCCATGCCCGATTTCCAACTCAAAAAAAATCCGAAAAAGTATGATGTGTGCATCATCGGCTCGGGTGCCGGGGGCGGCATGACAGCCTATATGCTGGCGAACGCAGGCGTAAGCGTAGTGCTGCTGGAGGCAGGCCCCCTGTACGATCCCAAAAAAAATATCACGCAACTGAAGTTTCCGTGGGAGTCGCCCCGCAGGGGCGCCAGCACCACCTTCCGCCCGTTTGGCGATTTTGATGCCGCCTATGGCGGCTGGGAAATTGAAGGCGAGCCATACACCCAGAAGGACGGAACGCAGTTTGACTGGTTTCGCTCGCGCATGGTGGGTGGCCGCACCAACCACTGGGGGCGCATCTCCCTGCGCTTCGGCCCCAACGACTTCAAGCGCAAAAGCATCGATGGCCTGGGCGATGATTGGCCCATCGGCTACGATGACGTGAAACCCTACTACGACCGTGTGGACCAACTCATCGGTGTGTTTGGCAGTACCGAGGGCATCTACAACGAGCCGGACGGCATCTTTCTGCCGCCCCCCAGGCCGCGTCTCCATGAGCTATTTATCAAGCAGGCAGCTACGGCAGTGGGCGTGCCCGTCATCCCTTCGCGACTTTCCATTCTCACCAAACCCCTGCCCAACAACCCCGACCGCGGAGCCTGTTTCTACTGTGCGCAATGTAACCGCGGCTGTATGGTGTATGGCGACTTCTCCTCTTCGTCTGTACTGGTGAAACCTGCCTTGGAGACGGGAAACGTAGACGTGATTGCCAACGCCATGGCCCGCGAAGTACATACCAACTCCGAAGGACTTGCCACGGGCGTCTCCTATGTGAGCAAAGAAGACGGCCAGGAATATGCAGTCGATGCGCGCGTGGTGGTGCTGGCCGCCAGCGCCTGCGAATCGGCACGGCTGCTCCTCAACTCCAAGTCAGCCGTCCACCCCAATGGCCTTGCCAATAGCAGCAGCATCGTGGGCAAGTATCTGCACGACTCCACGGGCGTGGCGATGGGCGGCATTCTACCCAAGCTCATGGGCCGCCAGCGCTACAACGAAGATGGCGTGGGAGGCATGCACGTGTACTCGCCCTGGTGGCTCGACAATAAGAAACTCGACTTCCCGCGCGGCTACCACATCGAATATTGGGGCGGCATGGGCATGCCTTCGTATGGCTTTGGCTTCGGCATGCAAAACGTGAACGGTAAATTCCCGATGCGGGGCGGAGAAACCAAACCGGCCGGTGGCTATGGGGCCTCGCTGAAAGATGATTTCCGCTACTATTACGGTTCCACCTTCGGCATGGCCGGCCGGGGTGAGGCCGTGGCCCGCGCGGACAACTATTGCGAAATCGATCCCACCACAGTCGACCGCTATGGCATTCCGGTATTGCGTTTTCACTACCGGTGGAGCGACTATGAAATCAAACAAGCCAAACATATGCAGGCTACGTTTGAAGAAATCATCCATGAAATGGGTGGCATCATCACCTGGGGACGCAAAGGCCCGGAAGAGAACTATGGACTGGAAACACCGGGGCGTATCATCCACGAGGTAGGCACCGTGCGCATGGGCGATGATCCCAAAAATTCAGCCGTGAACAAATTCAATCAGGCCCACGACTGCAAAAATGTTTTTGTGGTAGACGGTGGCCCGTTTGTGTCGCAAGCCGATAAAAATCCCACCTGGACAATATTGGCCCTGGCCATGCGCGCCAGCGAGTATATGTTGGAAGAGATGAAGAAAGGAAATATTTGAGAATAGATATGAGATGTGAGATGTGAGATGATAGATGTGAGATGATAGACGTGAGATGTAAGAAGTACTCTTACATCTCATATCTCATATCTCATATCTTAACTAAAAACGGATTATGGACAGACGAAAATACCTGAAAACCCTCGCCCTCGGCACACTGGCCACGCCCGTGCTGCTGCAATCATGTGCCCCGGAAGAAAAAGAAGCAGCCGTAGACCTGGTGAAAACACAGGGCGGCTATGAACGGCAGCCCAATGAAGTGGCCCACTACCAAAAGCTGATGGCGGAGGCGTTCTTCGACCCGCATGAACTCAAGACGGTAACCATACTGGCCGATATCATCATTCCCAAAGACGAGCACTCGGGCAGTGCCAGCGAGGCTGGCGTACCGGCTTTCATCGAGTTTATGGCCAAAGAAAAGCCGGAACTTCAACTGCGGCTGCGCGGGGGACTTAAATGGCTGGATGTGCAGAGCATGAAACGCTTTGGCGTAGACGTTGCCTCAGCCAGTGCCTCACAACAAATCGAATTGGTCGATGCCATCGCCTTCCCCGAAAGGGCCGAAGCCGACATGCAATACGGAGTGGCGTTCTTCAACCTCATGCGCGACCTGACGGCCACGGGCTTCTTTACGAGCGAAATCGGGTTGAAAGACCTCGGCTATGAGGGAAACAAACCCAACCAGTGGAATGGCGTGCCGCCCGAGGTGCTGGCGCAGTACGGACTTCAGTACGACCAGCGCACCCTCGACATCTCCGTGAAATTTGAAACATCTTAAAGCTGGTAAGCAGATCTCCGTAACCAGCAACCACCAACCAGAAACCAGCAACCAGTAAACAGCTTCCAACCATGTCATCCCGCAGAGCATTTCTCAAAACCCTTGGCCTCACCACCGCTGCATTCACCATCCTGCCACGACACGTGCTGGGTGGCCCTGGATTCATCGCCCCGAGCGATACGCTCTACATCGCGGGCATCGGAGTGGGCGGCAAAGGTACCAGCGACCTCACCGGCTTTGCCGGAACACTTGACGGAAAAACCAAAGGAAGCCCCCATGCTAAAGTGGTGTTCCTGTGCGATGTAGACGACAACATGGCTGCAGCGTCTATCAAAAACTTCCCGCAGGCCAAATACTATAAAGACTTCCGCGTCATGCTCGACAAAGAGGCAAAAGGCATCGATGCCGTTTCCGTTTCCACCCCCGACCACACCCATGCCATAGCCGCGTTGGCAGCGATGCAGCGCGGGAAACATGTGTACGTGCAAAAGCCCCTCACCTACTCCATCTATGAGGCCAGGATGCTGGCCGAGGCCGCTGCGAAATACAAGGTCGTGACGCAAATGGGCAATCAACATGCGTCAGACGAGCCCGTACGCCAAATTCAGGAATGGATCAATGCGGGTCTCCTGGGCGATGTGACGAAAGTAACCGCGTGGACCAACCGCCCCGTATGGCCGCAAGGCATCGCCACGCCCACAGGTACGCATGAGGTGCCCTCACACCTCAACTGGGACTTATGGCTGGGTCCGGCTGCTAATGCGCCCTACAACCCAGCCTATCACCCGTTCAACTGGCGTGGCTGGTGGGCGTATGGCACGGGCGCCCTGGGCGACATGGCCTGCCACATCCTCGACCCCGTGTTCCGCTCCTTACCGATCGACTTCCCCACGGAAGTAGAATGCAGCACCACCACCGAATACGAAGGCTTCTTTAACGAAGCCGAATACTTCGACAGTTGTCCCGCTTCGAGCATCATCCATCTGAAGTTTCCGCGCAAGGATGGCAAAGGCGATGTGAAGCTCACGTGGATGGACGGTGGCCTGTTGCCACAGCGCCCCGAAGAACTGTTGCCGGACGAACCCATGGGCCACTATGGCAGCGGCTTCATCTTTGAAGGAACCAAAGGAAAACTGATGGGCAACTACGACAAGGCACCCGTATTGCTGCCCACTAGCAAGATGAGCGAAGTCACGCTTCCACCCAAAACGCTGGCGCGCGTGCCGGAAGGCCACTATGTGCAATGGGTGAACGCCTGCATGAAAGGCTATGGCAAAGGCGTGGTGAGTTCACCGTTCGACTATGCCGGGCCATTTACCGAAGCGGTGCTGATGGGCAACCTCGCGCTGCGCAGCTATCAGTGGCGCAAGCCCAATGCCGATGGCAAAGGATACACCTACCCCGGCCGCAAGAAGCTGCTATGGGACGCCAAGAACATGAAGATCACCAACTTTGACGAGGCGAATGCTTTTGTAAAGCGGGAGTATAGGGGTGGGTGGAGTATTTGATGCGCGATAGGGTATCCAAGCGGAAGTTATCAGATCTAACGCTAATCACCCGAGGTTGTATTTAGTCGTTCGGGGCGAGCGTCTCAACCGATGTCGGAGTTACCGTTTGTTCCATTGATTCTTTTTTTATAGTTTTGGTTACGTTGTAAAAAAAGATTCAATCATCCTATGACGAAAGTTATTATTACAGTCATACTGCTATTTTTTCTAACCAACGCAGTCGCACAATCGATACAGTATCAACACGCAGCCCCAAATGTTATTCCTCCCTCCCCGGACGTTGCCTCCCTTGGAAAATATGCCGATATCCCCGTTGACCTATATACTGGTGTGCCACAAGTTGCGATTCCGATTTTCACACTCAAGTCTCTGGAAACAGAGATACCCATTTCGATTAATTACCACGCTTCTGGCATTAAGGTTGACGAAGTAGCAAGCAATGTAGGACTCGGATGGTCACTTAATGCGGGAGGAGTCATCTCAGTTTCTGTCATGGGACATCCGGATTTGAACGCCAGCTTTCAACGGGTGCCTTTTCCGGAAGAGCTTATCACCGACATAAATGGGGATGGCATAAATGAGTTTACCTCGCAATACCATACCTACTTCCAATCTGTTACTTCCGGAGTTATTGACTCCGAACCGGATGTATATTATTATAACTTCCCCGGAAAAAGTGGAAAGTTTGTTTTTGACCACACAGGTAATATCAAGACCATACCGTATCAGGCGATTCAAATACAACAAGATCCAACAACGCGAATATTCACCCTTGTTGATGAAAAAGGTTGGACGTTTACTTTTATTCCAGGTGAGTCTGTTACCGTACAGTCAAGACTCTTACAGCGGGGGTCACTACCTATTTCTTATACTCCTCCGCCCGTTGTAAATGAGATATCCGCCTATGTTCTCGCGAAAGTAAGATCACCGGGAAATGATAGTATTATTTTTGAATACGAGTCCTATGGTTATAGCTATAAAAGTGCAATGCACGAATCAGACTATACATTGGTTTCCGGTCAACAACTATGCACACAAAGTGATGCACCGTTACAAGAGCTTTGGGAACGTGTAAACCATGTTTCCAGCCTAAGGCCGAAGAAAATAACTAGTGCAACAGGAACGACCGTTATCTTTAGTTATGGTTCAACTCCCCGTTTGGATGTCAAGACTCCACCGGCAGGAAACTCAAACTCAAGTCTGACGGAGGTCGCTATTACTAATTTATTTCACGATACCATTGCCAGATGGCGTTTTGAATATGACTATTTCCGAAGCGCACAATATGACTTCATTGCAGAGCAAGAAAGAAATTTACATTGCAAACTCAAATTGCGTTCCGTGTCAGAACTAGGCAAGTCTCCATTCGAATTTACCTACTTCGAGACCACAAACTTCCCTGAGAGATTTTCCTTTTCGCAAGATCATTGGGGATACTACAACGAAAGACCAACCGCTGGTAGCAGCCTGCCAAGGATCGCTTACGCTGGCACAATAATCAATGGCTCGGACCGAAGCCCCAACCCAATTGCCATGAAGGTTGGATCGCTGAAGTCGATACGCTATCCAACGGGTGGAAAAACAGAATTTGACTTTGAGTCGCACGACTATGCCGCGATTGACAATGTTTATGATTGGCCTCAGCCCGTCACACATGGTGTTGGCATAAGTGTGAGCGCAGATCCCGATGCCGCTACGTTGGAAACAACCAGTTTTGTTATACCGGCAAATGCTCTTCGTTGTAGTTCCAGCGACCCTGACAAAATACGAGTACTGGTGTCAATGAATAATGCTACGGGCAGCCAGTTCCAATCTCCGGGCATTGCGGGTTTGGCTTTCGCAAGTATAACCGGTCCAGACAATTTTCAATTAGTCAGTTCCGGGATGGCCTCTTATGAGATCTGCGTGCCACCCGGTCATTATACCGGGCGCGCTACCGCGCAGGGTCATTACGATCCAAACTCGACAGATGTGCCTGCTTGGGCGAACCTTACATTTACGTGGTATTTACCAACAACGGCAACAGCGACTCTTACCAACATTGGAATAGGAGGTTTGCGCGTTAAGAAAGTGACTGACATCGGAATTGATGGCCGAGTGACAAAAGTACAGAAATACAGCTACCTGAAACCCAATACCCACGAGTCAAGTGGTATTCTCGCAAATCCTCCTCGGGTGGGCTATCAGGCTGAAGTAACTAAAACAATACGACAAGACGATATGACAGTACCTGTCACGTGTCAATTTTATGTTCGTGAGTCTCAAACTTCGGTTCCTCTCGGTTTGATAAAAGGAAGTAATGTCGCCTATGAGTATGTTACTGTTTCGGAGGGTGAGAATGCCGAGAATGGGAAGGTCATTTATCAATACTCAAGTTTTAGGAATATCGCGCCTGAAAAAACCTACCCAATCGTGCCGTCTGTCGATAATGACTGGATAAGAGGACTGTTGATAAAGAAAATGGTGTTTAAGAAAATCGATACTTCCTTTGTTGAAGTGGAACGGGAGGAGCGAAGTTATAGGATTTTTCACGATCCTTTCCTTTTCTGGCAATATAGGACACCCACGCTTAATCCAGTCATTGTCGATTCAGGCGAATCCAGTATGGTAGATGATGGCTCCCCTTACCCAATAACCACTCTACCACCCGGTTATAACCTTGAGTCTAACATACTGTGTTTAAAGGCGGAAAAGGCTGTTGAGTTCACCGAGTCGACATTCACGATGACGTTGTATAATTACAACTACTACAAATACACTTCTGCGTATTACCATCTTTTTCAAATAACAAAAACTCATAATGATTTAAATGGTGTGCCACACGCGACTGAAGAACGATATTACTTTGACAACTATCGGCATCTCTTACCAACCCGTGTTGCCACCAGTTTTCCCAATGGGAGCGTTCAATTAACGATCAATAGATACCCGTGGGACTACCACATCACAAGCCAAGGAGTTTCTGATCCGTTTGTAAGCGCCATCATGGAGCTACAGAGTACAAATCAGATCAATACCCTTGTTGAATCACAAGTATGGAATAAGAAAGGGGCTTGGTTCAATCTCAAATCGTCAAAGTTAAATGAATACGTAAAGACGCCAAACGGAGTGAAAGTGACTGCACAGTTTTCCCTGCCTGGCCGTGCC
This sequence comes from uncultured Ohtaekwangia sp., assembly GCA_964524935.1. Lineage (GTDB taxonomy): Bacteria > Bacteroidota > Bacteroidia > Cytophagales > Cyclobacteriaceae > ELB16-189. The sequence goes on along the minus strand of CAZGFJ010000001.1, from coordinate 1,059,638 downwards.
AATCTAGCATTTGTCAATTCAGGTATTACCTCGGACAATGCATTTTATAAGTCGGATAACTATATACGAGATATTGACTATCGTCACTATTCAGATAATGGATTGGTATCAGATTATCAATTGCGCACGGGCGAGTGGGTTTCGTTGGTCTATGGATATAACAACTCGCTACCGATTGCGAGGATCCTAAGCTCATCAAGCAGAAATGTATTTCATACATCCTTCGAAGATATTCGTGAGGGTGCAAGTACCGAGGGTGATGCAAAGGCAGGGCGATTGAGTAAGTTGAATGGCTTCAGTAAGACGTTAAGCGGACTAACAGACGGATTGTATTACCTTAGCTACTGGCGAAAGACAGACGAGCGATGGCGGTTAATAAATGAAACAGTTAACGTAAATTCGGGAACTTACACAATTAATCTAACAGGACAAGTGGACGAAGTTAGATTTTTACCTGAGTCAGCTCGCATCGAAACATGGACACATCAACCGGAGGTTGGGATAACATCGAGCTGCGACTCAAATAATCGTTATTCTTTTTACCGCTACGACAGCGTGGGTAGGCTTCAATCGGTGATCGACCACGATGGAAATATTCTAAAATCATTTCATTACAATTACTATAAACCATGAGTGCCGCGGCTAAAATACTGTTGCTTGGTGCGGCAATCCTCGGGGCGGGACATTCCCCTTTGTGGTCGCAAATTGAGGGGCCTACTACGGTTTGTGGTGGTAACACCTATCGGTATTTTGTTGATCCACATTTCTCCGAGAATATGTTCATAAATTATTGGTATGTAGTCGGTGGGCAAATCACTTCGTCTGGCAGTGGCGAGGCAATGGTTACATGGCATCACCACTCTGTTAGGAGAGTAGTAACGCTATCAATAACTCTTGAGAATATTGTTTACGATGGAGATGGATTTCCAAGCTACCACTACGAGACGGTAGAGTTGAACTTAAATGTTTCTGCCGCACCCTTGGCGCCTCATGTCGTAAACCCTCCAAGTCTATGCAGGGCTGGCAGTGTAACACTGACTGCGAGTGGAGCTGAGGCTGGGCAATCGTATCGCTGGTACAATCAAAATCAGACTATCGTAGCGGGTCAGACTGGAAGTCAATATTTGGCAAGCGTGACGACCAGCACAGTGTTCTATGTGGCCATTGTCAATCAGCATCACTGCGATGAAAGTATACGCACGTCAATTAACGTGACTATTGACGCCATGACCATGCCCGCAAATGCTCCCAATACAATACTGCGATGTGGGCCAGGGGATGTATCACTTGCCGTTGATCCCCGCGTTGACCTGGATGAGGTGCCTATGGACAGGGTGGTTTCCTACATACGATGGTATGATCAAGCTATGGGCGGCACTCCGCTACATCAAGCGGGGGTCTCTCCTTCCAATCCATATCCCACTTATGTCCTGCCTGTTTCCAACTCAACTACTCTTTTTACCGCCAATTTTAATCCATACACGGGCTGTGAAAGCGACCGAGATCCCGTCATGGTGACTGTGCAGCCCATTCCTTCCCTAATGCTTACACCAGCAAACTATGAAATATGTAGCCATGAAACTGTTGCCGCGCTAACTGCCGCGAGCATGCCCCTGACCAACCTGATCATCACAGCATCCTCCGATTCTTGGATATCCGGAAGCCTATCAAGCGGGAATTTCGATCCTGCCAGCTCCTTGGCCCACACCCTTGTAAATACAAGCGACCAAGCGGGTATTGTTCAATATAATATGGTGCCTGTTACCAACGGGTGTCAAGGCTCAAGTCAGCAAATGTTCGTTCGAGTCAAGCCACGCCCCGGGTTTTTGACAACACTCAGCGACCAAACGGTGTGCTCGGGCGAAACGTTAGCTTTGAATCCCGCTATTACTCTGCAGGGAAGCAATGTAAAATGGGTGTTCTCAATCAACCGGGGTTTGGTACTGGGGGCGAATGCTAGTTCAGCCAGCAGTTTTACACAAACTCTCACCAATGTCTCTACCGCACAGGCGACAGTCAACTACTCAATCGTGCCTACAAAAGATGGCTGTGACGGAGAAAGCCGCAGGTTTGATGTCTTCGTTGACCTCCCATCGAGTGCTGGTACCATATCTGGTCCACAAACCGTGTTTGCAGAACAAAATCAGGGCACCCTTTTGCTTAACGAAAACATCGGCCAGGTAGTTTCCTGGACTTCGGCCAGCGGAGGCACCATTCAAGAGATACCCCTTAATGATATTTCTTTTGATTTTACAAACCTAACAGAGTCAACCCAGTACAAGGCAACCGTCAAAAACGGGGCCTGCCCTGCCGTTGAATCAATGCCTTTCAGTGTTACCCTTGAACCTTTGCCAATAATCCTTGCATCCAGCCGCGCGGTCGTTTTCGGAGCACCCGTCACACTTTCAACGGCAACCGAATTCACCTCCTATCAGTGGAAAGACAAGGACGGCACGCTACTGTCTACAGATCATCAATATACAACATCATCGCTTGGAGAATACTATCTTACGGTGACAAAAGATGCCGTAACAGGAGAAGGCATATCAAAGGTTTATCAACTGCGTGATCAATTGAGCGGAGTTAATGAGAATTATGTTGAGGCTAACACGATCCTTGCACCGGATGTTACAGAGCTATTGCATTTACGATCGCTATCACGTGGATCTCGCAGTCAAAATGTAAGCTACTTCGATGGCCTCGGCCGTTTGGTCCAAGCCGTTAGCACTCAGGCTTCTCCTGCTCAAAAAGATGTGGTGCAAACATTCACGTATGATTCTCATGGACGTGAGCCAAAAAAATACCTGCCGGTGACTACCAGCATGACTGACGGCTGGTACAAGTATGATCTTACGGATTCCACTGGCAATTATGTCACCAACGCCAACTTCAGCAATCCCTACGCCAACGGGGCCAATGATAAAATTACAGACGACCCCCGCCCCTACTCCGAAACCATTTTCGAAGCCTCGCCTCTCAACCGACCGCTCAAAGACTATGGCCCCGGGGCCGACTGGCATGCCAACCATAAGTTTGTTGAACATGCGTACCTGATCAACCGCCACGGCACCGCCAGCGGCCATGAAAAAATCATCGCCTGGGCTATAGGCACCACCACGAATCCCGTCATGCGCTCAGCTCCCCTGGCCGGCTACATCGAGCCTGGAGGCTACTACGCCACCGGCCAGCTCCAGATCAAGTCCACCAAAGACGAACAGGGCAACGAGACGCGCGAATACACCGACAAAGAAGGAAAAACCATCCTGAAAAAAGTACAGGCCACCGCAGCAGGCGCCACCAACCTCAACGACCCCAACGGCTGGGCCCTGACCTACTACGTCTATGACGACTTTGGCAACCTGCGCTTTGTGCTGCCCCCCGAACTGAGCAAACTCATCCACCAAAACGATACCTACAACCCCACCCCCACCGATCTCGGGCGCTGGGCCTTCATCTACCGCTATGATGGCCGCAGGCGCATGGCCGTGAAAAAAGTGCCCGGGGCTGACTCGGTCTACATGGTGTACGACAACCGCGACCGCCTCGTGCTCACGCAAGACGGCAACCAGCGCGCAGGTGCCACCAACGCCATTAAGTACTGGACCTTCACCAAGTACGATGAACTCAACCGCCCCATCCTCACCGGGATCAAAGACACGACTACCACCGTGCAACTCAGCCAGGCCCAGATGCAGGCCGTGGTCAATGCCTACTATGCCAACATGACTACCACCACCTGGCGCAAGTGGGGCGAAACGTATGTAGGGAATATGGCCGGCAACGTGCATGGCTACACCAACCGCTCCTACCCCGTGCGCACCGGTGCTGCCACCGAAGTGGACCCAAACAAGTACCTCACCGCTACCTATTACGACAACTACACCTTCCGCAGCACGTGGATCGACAACAACTATAGCTACGTAGACGAAAACCTGAGCGAAGCCAGCCACGGCTACACCTACCATCAGCCCGATGCAGAAAACCTGCGCGTGATCGGACAAGTCACCGGCACCAAAACCAAAGTGCTGGATGGCAATATCGGAACCGCCAGAAGCGGAGGTTACACCTGGCTGAAAAACATCACCTACTACGATGACAAGTACCGCGCGATTCAAATCATTGCCGACAACTACAAAGGCGGCACCGACCGCGTGACCAACGTGTATGACTTTACAGGCAAAGTACTCGAAAGCCAAAGCACCCATACCGAAGCCGACCTCACCTGGACAAGTCCCGTAAGCATCGTGGCGAGCGGAAACAAATTGCAAAGCATCGCCACCACCTCCGGAGCAGCTTCGATACAACAACTGGCAGCCGGACAAAACGGATGGATCGAAGCCATCTATTCCGAAAACAACACCACCCGCTTTTTTGGATTAAACGATGCCAACCCCGATGCCGCTTCAGCTAATATAAATTATGCCTTCCGGTTTACCACGGCCAGCACCGTAAACGTAGTAGAGAACGGCACCACCAAAGCCACCATCACAGGCGTGGCCGCTGGCGATGTGTTTCGCATCATCCGCACCGGCACCGCGGTGACCTATACCCGCAATGGCAATCCCATCACCCTGTCAACCGCGTCAACCGCTTCCAGCACTTTGCTGATGGCCGACCTTTCCCTTACCTCCAATAACGCCACGCTGGTGGGACTTAGAAGTTCGTTCAGCACCACCACCCAAACCACCACCCGCAGATTTGAATACGACCATGCCGGCCGGTTGTTAAATACCTGGCATAAACTCAACAGCGGCCCCGACATCCTGCTGGTGAAAAACGAATACAACGAACTTGGCCAGCTCGTGGACAAAAAGCTGCACGTTTCCTCCCCCTCCGGGGGAGGTCAGGAGGGGGTCGCGAAACAATCCATCGACTACCGCTACAACATCCGCGGCTGGCTCACCCACATCAACAATGCCCAAGTGAACGTCAATACAGCCACCAATGACGACCCCAACGACCTGTTTGGCATGGAGCTGCTCTACAACCAGCCCGATACCGACTTCGGCAACGCCCCGCTCTACAACGGCAACATCTCCGCCACCAAATGGAGCAGTCCAATGGGACTGGGCACCGTTAAAGAAAAAGGCTATGCCTATGCCTATGACGAACTCAACCGCCTCAAAACCTCTGCCTATAAAGAAGAGATGAATGGCTGGATAACACCAGCCGCTTCCATACATGCCGAAACCGGATTTAACTACGATCTCAATGGCAACATTCTCAATTTAAAACGAAACGAAACAGCCGCCAATGTCTGGATGGACAACCTCGCCTACTCGTACACCGGCAACCAACTCATGCGCGTGACCGACACAGGCGATCGCCATGCCGGGTTTATAGATGGCAATGCTGCCGCCACCGATGACTACACGTATGACCCGAACGGCAACCTCACCCACGACCTCAACAAAGGCATCGGCATTAACCTGACCGATGCCACTAATCTCATCCGCTACAACTTCCTCAACCTGCCCGAAACCGTCACCAAAGGAAGCAACAGCGTGCGCTACATCTACGATGCCACCGGCCGCAAGCTGGCCCAAACCACCACCTTCGGAACGCGCGTGACAACCACCGACTATGCCGGGGAGTTTGTGTATGAAGATGATGTGCTGCAATTCATCCAACACGAGGAAGGCAGGATTGTCGTAGCCCAGCCCAAGCCCATCTACCACAACCCCGCCACAGCCCTCACGGAGTTTACCCCTGTGGTCAGCACGGTAGCCACCGTAACGCAAAGCGGAAGCGACTACATCCGCGCCACCGTCAGCGGCACCACCGCGCCACAGGGGCTGTTCCCCATCGGGGGCACGATCACCGTGCAGCCGGGCGAGCGCTACCGCATCCGCGCCAAAGGCTACCGGGTAGGAACGAGCCCGGCGGCCATCATGGTGAAAGTAAACAACGTGAACGTGGACTGGCCCGGGGCCGCGCTGCCGCTCAACCTGGCGGCCGAAGCCTGGGCCGAGCAAACAGTGACCATACCGGCCGGGGCGGCCAACCAAACCCTGCAGGCGGGCGTGATGTGGAACACCGTGGCTGCGGGCCATACGTTCCATCTCAATGAGTTTGAGATCATCAAGCTGGAAGCCACCGCACCCGAATACCAATACCACCTCAAAGACCACCTGGGCAACACCCGCCTTACGTTCACCAGCAAAGAGGAAACGGAGAGCGCCACCGCCACCTTGGAGACGGCCGCAGCGAATGCGGAGCAAAGCCAGTTTTTGCGATATGCTAATGCCAAACGCATCAACTCCGCTTTGTTTGACCGCACTAACGGAGCCTCTCCCGGCTATTCTCAACGGCTCAACGGCAGCACCAATGAGCGATATGGTATAGCCCGCTCCATCAGTGTAATGCCGGGTGACGTGATCGATGCCGAAGTGTATGTCAAATATGTTGATTTGGCGGCTGTTGACAATACCACCGCTGCGGGTCAGGCATTGCTAGGACTGCTAAATCAGATCAACCAAGGTGTAGCCGGTGTGGTAGTAGACGGTACCCAATATGCGGGCAGCACGGCATCCTTTCCTGCTAGTATGCTGGGTCATCAAACAACCACCGACAACGGATCCCCCCGCGCCTACCTAAATTGGCTGGTGTTCGATCGCAACTACGCATTTTTGACGGGAGGTTTTAAACAGGTGACCACAGCCGCCAGCGAAACCGGCACCGACAAAGCACATGAAAAGCTCCAAATGCACGCGCCCATCACCATCACCCAACCGGGGTATGTGTATATTTACCTGAGCAACGAAAGCCCTACTTTAGTTGAAGTGTTCTTTGATGACTTTAAGGTGACGCATACCAAAGGCCCGGTTATTCAGACGGATGATTACTATCCCTTCGGTTTCACTTTTAACTCGTATCAGAGAGAGAACTCAACAGCGAATCAATACAAGTTTAGCGGCAAGGAGGAGCAGGATGAGTTAGGATTAGGTTGGCTCGATTTTGAAGCAAGAATGTACGATGCTTCAATTGGTAGATTCAATTCAGTTGATCCACTTGCTTTAAAGTATTTTAATATGACTCCCTACAACTACGTGGGAAACAATCCTTTGAACTTCATTGATCCAGATGGTCGAGAAATTATTGGAGTAACAAAGGATGATGCTAAAAAAGTACATGATGATTTGAATACAATTTTTGCTGATGAGAAATTCGCTGCCTTTAGGGGGTTAATTACTCAATCAGGAAAAAAGGGGGATGGGAAAAAGTTTAATAAGATAGATTCTAAAGCATTAGCTGGTGCCCTTGAGGGAGTTGAATTAAGCGCAGACGAGCAAGCTATGGTTGATATGGTTACTAATACCATCAATTCAGAGGATCAGCATGTAATAGAGTTTGTGGATAAGAAGGACAATATATCTACAGGCGGGGCGAATGCTCTATCGGGAGAATTGGGGAAATTAGGAATTGATATTGGTAAGACAACCGAAAAATATGGTGGCGTACCAGGCTGGTCATTGGCACTTTTAGGAGGTGGCGGTGTAACAGTTGGAACGAATGGTGGCACCCATTCAGTGATTATTCAAGATGCGATAGGAGGTGGCACTGATTACATCAATAGTCTAACCAATCAGCCTGTAAATAGTCCAGGGGGTAGAGCAGCGACTACAGGACATGAGTTATTTGGACATGGTAGGTCCCTCGCTTTGGGTAGATCTAGTTCGCAGCACGTGGATGCTGTACAAACTGAAAATCTGATTTTAAGGGTAATGGGTAATGGCAATGTTCAAAGAAATGGCACAGGACATGCTGATGGAAGTAGAATCAGTAATCCGAGTGCATTACCTGGTTTTAGATGATGAAAGCTAAATATATCATATTGACGGTATTGGTTTTTTTATCTCTGGATGTTTTTTGCCAAAGTCAAAGCATCGATTCGGTAAACATATCAAGAGCCGAGAGTTTGATTAATCGGAATTTTAGAAAACTTCAGAGCAAAGATTATTTGCTTTATGGAATTGAGGATAACTATGTTCTCATCAAGCGCTTAAAAAATAAGTTTGTTTTGTACTATGTTGATGAGAAGAACGGAATTGAGGATAGCACTGAATACAAAATAAGTGATTCAACAATAGCTAAAGCCTTTGAATTATCTTCTTACCGTCAATGCTTCTTTTATTCTAAAGGAACTAGAGAAAACTCCTCTTATCCCAAGTTATTGTACGTTCGTTTAAATGTTGATGGTGAGAGGAAGTGCGAAATTAGCATGCCGTTGTATTTAGCTCATGGCGCAAACAAAGAGGTTGGGCCCTTTCCAATAAAGGAGGGTTTAAATACCTTCCTTTACAATTTGATTGCGGAGCGATGGACAAGATAAGGTCAATAAAAAACCCCAGCCATTACGCTGGGTTTTTTATTACTCAAACAAATTAGTCTGATCCGGATTTTGTCCGCGCCTGTGAATATCCTTCACGTTTAAGATGGTATGTTTGTCAACGATGTAGGTGTCATATCCTTACGTCACCGCAGAGTCTCGCCTCGGACTCTGCGGGCACAAAATTTTGTACCTTTCGTTCATGCAAGCAATTGCCCAACGTCTTAACCGCAACACAAATGAAAGATTTGGGCCGGTCAAATTACTCAACGCTGCCGCCCCCGATGACTACACGTATGACCCGAACGGCAACCTTACCCACGACCTCAACAAAGGCATCGGCATTAACCTGACCGATGCCACTAATCTCATCCGCTACAACTTCCTCAACCTGCCCGAAACCGTCACCAAAGGAAGCAACAGCGTGCGCTACATCTACGATGCCACCGGCCGCAAGCTGGCCCAAACCACCACCTTCGGAACGCGCGTGACAACCACCGACTATGCCGGGGAGTTTGTGTATGAAGATGATGTGCTGCAATTCATCCAACACGAGGAAGGCAGGATTGTCGTAGCCCAGCCCAAGCCCATCTACCACAACCCCGCCACAGCCCTCACGGAGTTTACCCCTGTGGTCAGCACGGTAGCCACCGTAACGCAAAGCGGAAGCGACTACATCCGCGCCACCGTCAGCGGCACCACCGCGCCACAGGGGCTGTTCCCCATCGGGGGCACGATCACCGTGCAGCCGGGCGAGCGCTACCGCATCCGCGCCAAAGGCTACCGGGTAGGAACGAGCCCGGCGGCCATCATGGTGAAAGTAAACAACGTGAACGTGGACTGGCCCGGGGCCGCGCTGCCGCTCAACCTGGCGGCCGAAGCCTGGGCCGAGCAAACAGTGACCATACCGGCCGGGGCGGCCAACCAAACCCTGCAGGCGGGCGTGATGTGGAACACCGTGGCTGCGGGCCATACGTTCCATCTCAATGAGTTTGAGATCATCAAGCTGGAAGCCACCGCACCCGAATACCAATACCACCTCAAAGACCACCTGGGCAACACCCGCCTGACGTTCACCAGCAAAGAGGAAACGGAGAGCACCACCGCCACCTTGGAGACGGCCGCAGCGAATGCGGAGCAAAGTCAGTTTTTGCGATATGCTAATGCCCGCAAAATATATTCCTCTCTTTTCAACCACTCCGATCCAGGCAGTCCCATGCCCTGCGGGGGAGGTCCATGTCCTCCACCTGATCCGGATGCTCCACTGATGGGCTATGCCCAACGCCTCAACGGCAGCACGAACGAAAAATTCGGGCTGGCCAAATCCCTGAGCGTGATGCCGGGTGATAAAATCAACATCGAAGTGTATGCGAAGTACGTAGACCCCAACAGCACCAACTGGACGGGTGTGCTGCCCACGCTCATGTCGCAGATTGCGGGCGGCACGGCCGGGTTGGTCATAGATGGCGCGGGCTATGGCACCAGTACGAGCGCTTTCCCGTTCCCCTCACAAGCACTGGCCAATACCAGCAGCAGCAGCGAGAGCGGCCCCAAAGCCTACCTCAACTGGCTGGTTTTTGATAAAGATTATCAATTACTCACAGGAGGCTTTGACCGCCTCAGTATTAATGCGCGTGAGTTTGGGCAGGACGTAGCCCACGAACGGCTCTTTAGCCCCGAGGTGCTCATCACCGAGCCGGGCTATGTCTATGTTTTCCTCAGCAACGAAGAAACCGCTCCGCTTGAAGTGTTCTTTGATGACTTTAAGGTGACACATACAAAAGGACCGGTTATTCAGACAGATGATTACTATGCATTCGGGTTAACATTCAACTCGTATCAAAGAGAAAACTCAGTTATCAATCAGTTTACCTATAACGGCAAGGAGCACCAGGACGAATTGAATCTTGGGTGGCTGGACTATGGTTGGAGAATGTACCAACCCGAACTTACAAGATGGGGCAGGGTGGACAACAAAGCTGATCAATATTATTCGCAGGGAGTTTACAATTACGTAGCTAACAATCCTTTGATTGCTATTGATCCAGACGGCAATGAGATAATAATTGTTGGTGATGACAAGTATCGAGCTGTAGTACAGCAGGCATTGATTGACTTAGCAATGACACCAGAAGGGTCAAGGCTTGTTGAGAGTTTGATAAAGGCAGAACACGTTACCGTGATCAGCATGGGTTACCAAGGTGAAACTAATCGTTATACATCTGGCCAGACGCTGGAGGGGCAGTCAGGCTCATGGATTCATTTTGATCCGAACAAAAAGGGCACAGTAGATGGCGTGCCGAGAATACCATTTGTCTCTTTAGGGCATGAGTTGCGTCATTCCGAGCAGGATAAAGATGGTTTATATCCCCAGGGAGACACCGGCCCCTTAACAGCCAAGCTTCCCAATAGCGAAGAATCACTTGAATTGCGAGAAGTGGATGCAGTGAACAATTCGGAGAACAAAGTCCGTGCGGCTGTTCCTGGTGCTGGTAGAAGAAATACATATACATCGGAAGGAAATGACGGTACTATGGTTGCAAAAAACATCAAAGACGTGGTTATAGACGGAAGGACCTACAAAGTAAAGTCCACTGACTACTCAAGCTTCAAAGGAAAAGCAGCACAAGATAAGTTTATTGAAATTAGAGGTCGGATCAATAGCGGTAAGATTCTGAGAAATGTAAACAAGATATATAGATACGATGAGTTGTCAAAAACAAAGAAATACAAAAGACATAATTATGGGCTTAATTCGAAGGCTTATTCCATTGCTAACTAGTATTTTCGTTTTTCATGGATGTGCAGTGCAAGACAAAAGTCACTTGGAAGTACAATGGAGGGATAAAGCAATTTCGCTGGCCAGTGCCTGCAGTGTCTCATGGCTGAGTGATCAATCAATGGAATTTATTAACGGCCCATCCGCACAATCAAGAAAGGAATTTATAGATCACTTTATGCTAGATGAGGTTGAGGGTCGAAAAATATTTATTGCAGAGACAGCAGGACTTTCCGATAAATTTTCTATCATCATTGCTAGAATAGACAACAATCCCAAAATCTACTATTTTCACGACTTAGACAATGAATTTAGCACAGCGTCACCTGGCGATGAAAACTACGAGCATCAGTTCAATATATTGGACTTTTCCAAACCCGAAATGATATGCGATCCCGGTACAGGAGTATTTGAATTCTACATCATATTGGAAACATAAGGCTTCCGCCCCCATTTAGCGCGCGTTTGCAACGCGAGCTTAACCCATTTTAATCCGATAAGTCTACCTTTGTGGCATATCGGAAAAGTACAAGTTCATAGATCCCGAAGGTATGTATTTTGTGATCATGGCTACCGTTGGTTGGGTAGACTTGTTCACACGCAAGGAACTTAAACATCTTGTTATCGGTTTGCTTCGGTATTGTCAAAAGGAAAAAGGGTTAGTTATCCATTCCTAAGTGCCTTATACCAAGCCATCATAATTAGGCATGCGTTGCAAACGCGCGCCAACGGGGCGGACAATTTAAACTTCTAATTTTTTTAAACGGCTCTCCAGTTCAATCACTTTAGCTTCCAACCGGGCATAGTCAACAATTTTGACAAGCGCGGTCGTGGTTAGTCTTAAATCTGACAACTGGGCATCTATACTATCGAAACGTTTCTTCATTACTTGGGCGTATAAATCGCCCATTAGCCCACTAACAGCCATCTTTATATTTTCGTAGTTATTTTTCTGTGACAGGACACTAAATATAATACAATTTCAAGGTGTCCCGAAAAATCACCCTTACCCCTTGTTATGCTTGGTCGCATGACCAACAATTTAGTTCCCCGCAGCGTCCCGCCTCGGACTCTGCGGACACTAAATTTTGTACCTTTCTTCCATGAAAGCGTTGCCGGCCGTATTGCTGGGTTTACTTCTGCCCTTCGCGCAGGCTGCGGCCCAACTTCCCGATAGCCTGCTGCCGCGCCAAACACAACGTGCCGACTCGCTGCGCCAGCAACTCCTCGCCCAACGCGACAGCCTTCAGACTTCGGCCCAACGCTTGCTGCTGCCGCTGGACTCCGCCCGCCAGCGACTGATGCACGTGAAAGACAGCCTCGCCACGCTCCAACTGCCTACCGGCTACATGCAGCGTAAAATCGACAGCCTGAACCGGCTGCGTTCTCAAACAGTATCACAGCTACAAGCATCCGCGCAAGCGGTCCACCAAAAAACCCTCGGCCAGATCAGTGCCCTGCAACTGCCGCCCGAAGTAGAGCAGTCGCTGGGAATACCCGACCTTAGCCAGGCCTTCGCCCTGCCTCCGGGCCATGACATTGATGTGCCCGGCCTCCGCCCGGCCAATCCTCTGCCCAATATCAACAACCCCGGCAGCTCGGCCCTGCCCTCGCTGCCGGGCATGGAGGGCTTGGGCGATGCATCCAAAAAACTGTCGTCTTATACCGGTGATGTTAATGAACTCAAACAAGGCAACCCCGACCAGTTCATCGAAAACCGCGCAAGCCAACTTGTGGATGTAAAAGAACTGAACGAGGGCCAGCAACAACTTGCCGATCTAAAAGGAAAAACGAAGATAGACAGTGCCGCAATCAAAGACATGGTGGTAGAGCAGATCCAACAGCCAGCCCTTGATCACTTTGCCAACCAGCAGGCCGTGTTGCAACAGGCCATGGACAAGATGAGCAAACTGAAACGCAAATACAGCGATGTGCCGAGCCTGAAAGACCTGCCCAGGCGCGTGCCCAACGCCATGAAGGGCAAGCCATTGATCGAGCGGCTGGTGCCGGGCCTCACGTTTCAGTTCACCAACGCCACGCGGGTGCTGTGGGATATCAACCCCTACCTGCTTTACCGGCTGTCGGGCCGTTTGGAGGCCGGGGCAGGCTGGAACCACCGTTTGGAGTTCAATCGCGGCCTGCACAACGGGGCAAGCCGTATTTACGGGCCGCGGCTGCAAGCAGGTTTCGTCTGGAAAAAGGGGATTTCGTTTCAAGTGTACCCGGAATGGATGAACACCCTTCCCGCCCGCAACCTGAATGCCCCGCCCGAGAGCGAAGTGCGCCAGTGGGTTTTCAGCCTTCCCGTGGGCATCAAAAAAACATTTCGCATCACGCGCTGGCTGCACGGCCACTCCACCATATTGTACAACCTTGTAGACCCACGCGATATGAGCCCCTTCTCCGAGCCACTGATGGTGCGCGTGGGGTTTGAAGGGGCCATGAGGCGCACGTCAAAAAACTAATCGCCTACCCCACCCCATCGGCAACAAAAAAGGCCATCCCTCCGGACAGCCTTCTCCAAATAGCTATTCAGCGGCTTACTTCGCTTGGCTTTGTCTTAATTCCCCACAGAGTCTCGCCTCGGACTCTGCGGATAAAAATTTTGTAACTTTCGTTCATGCAAACAATTGTCCAACGTCTCAACGGTAGCACGAACAAAAAATTTGGGTTGACCAAATTACTCGACCGCAGAGTCCGAGGCGAGCCTCTGCTGGCACTAAAAAATTGATTAGAAAAAAGAGACACGCGTTACGAACCCGCGCCAACCCGAAGTATGACATCAACTTATAAAAGACAAATAGCATGTTTCATTGACCATATACTTTTTACGGGGGTGGCATCTGTTATCTTAATACCAGGTATTTTGGTCGATGTGTTACGCAATCCATTTGAATTTTCATTCAATACAGGAAATGTTTTATTGAATACGTTTGCCCTGAGTATTTACCTGTGCAAGGATGTCTTTTTTTCAAAGAGCCCAGGGAAAAGACTGCTGAAATTTAGGTTAGTCAAAACAACCTCTCTAACCACTCCCAATTCATTTCAACTTTTCCTTCGCAACACTACGTTTTTCATCTGGCCTATCGAGGTATTGGTACTACTTGTCTCACCTGAGCAGCGAATTGGCGATAAACTCGCGGGTACCAGAGTTATTGATGATTTAGAGGGCGCGGATGAGGCTGGGAGCACTGGGGGAAGTGTGATTGGCAAAATACTTGCGTTTGTAGCATCACTACTGGCATCCTACGTGTTTGTCCTGCTTTTTGAGAAGGTAGTTGGTGAGCTTAATCGTTTGATACAATAAGGCCATTTTTCTCTTCAAAAATTGGGTTGTCCGCAGGCCTGCTTTCCACTCAAAAAAGCATAAGCTCAGAGATGCGAGGGAATGTACTTTCTAATTCACTGAAGCGCCTTTCAATCAGACTTTACAGATATAAGTTTTGTAACTTTCGTTCGTGCAAATAAATATCCATCGCCTCAACGGCAGCACGAACAAAAAATTTGGGTTGACCAAATTACTCGACCGCAGAGTCCGAGGCGAGCCTCTGCTGGCACTAAAAAATTGATTAGAAAAAAGAGACACGCGTTACAAATCCGCACCAAGAGGGGCGCTAAAAAGCAGAAAAATCGAAAAGTATGGAAAGCCGGACTATATCTGCCGTCAATATGGTGTTGCCAATCTTATGCATCATGAGTTGCAGTCAAAAAGGTAGGGGCACTGAAGAGACTGTGCATTTTTCAAATGGTCGTATTAAAAGTATCGTTGAAATGCAAGATGCAAAAAAGCATGGCAAATACACTGAGTACTACATGAATGGTCAGCAGAAGTGCGGCTGCCTCTACCAAGACGACCGGCTACATGGAAAGTGTGTGTTTTTCGATAGTCTGGGATCAAAGAATATGGAAGGCGCTTATGAAGATGGGTATAAGGTCGGCAAATGGACAATCTATCGAACCAACGGCTTAATTTCTCAAGTAATTTACTACAACAAAAAAGGCCGTGCCGTATACTTTGAGAAATTTCGTCCTGATGGATCGAAAAGCACAGATCCTGGTGATAGCAAAGTGC
This sequence comes from uncultured Ohtaekwangia sp., assembly GCA_964524935.1. Classification (GTDB taxonomy): domain Bacteria; phylum Bacteroidota; class Bacteroidia; order Cytophagales; family Cyclobacteriaceae; genus ELB16-189. Next base: position 1,044,458 of record CAZGFJ010000001.1, on the reverse strand, counting down.
TGGTTCTTTCGGAGAGCGACTCAATTGACTTTGGCCAGCGATTTGAATTTCTGATCGTACTGGGCAATAAACGGCCCGGCACAATTTTAAACTTTTACCTCGACAGCATTCCTACAAACCCGCTCGTAAAGGGTCGGGAATTGGACAAAATAGACAGTGTTACAGCAAAAGGATTTATCACCACAGTAAATCCGGGATTGAATAGCTTTTTGGGGTTCGCAGTTGAAATCAGAAATAATGAGACAGATTCAGTACTTGTGTTTCCGTTTAAGTATACATTTTTTGTCAAGTCAAAAATCGGATAGTTGGCAAGCGCGTGCCTCGATCGCATGCCTTTGCCGTGATATGTAATAGCTCCCCCTGCCACCGTTGATATTCTTCACCAACGAACAATATAGACGTTGTTGACAAAACCGTGTGGCCGCTCTTCCCTCAGGCCCGCCTACCCAGCCCCATCAGCAACAAAAAAGGCCATCCCTCCAGACGGCCTTTTCCATATAGCTATTCAGCGGCTTACTTCGCTTCGCCTTTGTTTTTCAGGTCCTGAACTTCCGCGCGGATCGCCTGCGCGATGTTTTTTAAATCCTGCATGCCCTTGCGCACGCGCGTGCCGGCTGCGCTGTTGCCCTTGTTATAAAACTTGTCGGCATCCAGTTCGATCGCGGCAATGAGGTTCTTCAATTCTTCAAATTTTTTCATTGTATGGGTGTTTAATGGTTTCTAGTCTCCTAAAACTCCGTTCGAAATAAGCAAAAACCATCCAAAAAAGCTAAAAAGGCCGCTTTTTTAGATCATTTGGTTACCGCCACCAGCTCTTCGTTGCGGTAAAAGCCCGAATCAAGCTTCGTTTTTAGCGCAGAAAAGGCGTTTAGCGTCCGTTCCACGTCTTCCAGGGTGTGGGCAGCTGTGGGGATGATCCGGAACATAATGACGTCTTTGGGCACGACCGGGTAGATAACCACCGAGCAGAAAATGCCATAGTTTTCGCGCAGATCCATGCTCATGTTGGCCGCCTCGCCTACGCCACCTTTGAACAGTACGGGCGTCACCATGGTGGTGGTGGTGCCGAGGTAAAAGCCGCGTTCGCGCAAGCCATTTTGCACGGCCTTCACAACATTCCAAAGCTTCTCGCGCAATTGAGGTTGGGTGCGCAACAACTCCAGGCGCTTCATGCCCCCTACCACCAGCGGCATAGGCATGCTCTTGGCATAGATTTGCGAGCGCACGCTGTAACGCAGGTACTTGAGAATCTTGGCATCGCCTGCGACAAAGGCGCCAATGCTGGCCATCGATTTGGCAAACGTGGAAAAGTACAAATCGATCTGATCTTGCACCCCTTGGGCCTCGCCCGTGCCCGCACCGGTGGGGCCCATACAGCCAAAGCCGTGGGCGTCATCCACAAACAGGCGGAAGTTGTACTTCTTTTTCAGCTCGACCACCCCTTTCAGGTTGCCCTGGTTGCCCGACATGCCAAACACGCCTTCGGTGATCACCAGGATGCCGCCTCCCGTTTCGTTCGCCAGCTTGGTGGCGCGTTGCAGTTGCTTCTCCAGGCTCTCCATATCGTTGTGGGCATACACAAAGCGCTTGCCCATGTGCAGACGCACCCCGTCAATGATGCAGGCATGCGACTCCGCATCGTACACAATCACGTCTTTGCGGTCCACCAGCGCATCGATGATCGACACCACACCCTGGTAGCCAAAATTGAGCAACATCACGTCTTCCTTTTTCATGAAGTCGGCCAGTTGCTTTTCAAACGTCAGGTGGTTGACCGAGTTTCCCGACATCATACGTGCGCCCATGGGGTAGGCCATGCCGTATTGTGCGGCCGAGTCGGCATCGGCCTTGCGCACCTCCGGGTGGTTGGCCAGGCCCAGGTAGTTGTTCAGGCTCCAGTTGAGCACGGGGCGCCCGTTAAAGGTCATGTGCGGCCCGATCTCTCCCTCCAGCTTGGGGAAAAAGAAGTAATCGTTCGGGAGGTGTGAGTATTTGGCCAGGGGGCCGGCCTCCATGCGCAGTTTTTCAAATAAATCGACCATTCTATGCTAGTTTTCCGGTTAAAATTGCAGCAAAAATAGCGAAAAACCGGAAAGGAAAAGGCAGTCGTCTGTTTCACGGGATGCATGTGCGCGCACGTGCGAAAGTCTTCCGGCCACACCGAACCCTATTTTACCACGTGTACCCAACCTTTGCAGCGGGTGTCATCCGGGAAGCGTGCCTGGTAGTAATAAACACCCCCGGCCAGGTTGGGGGCCGTCCAATCGTTTTGGTAGCGATCTGTTTCAAACACTTTTTTCCCCCAGCGATTGACAATGAGCAGCGCCACCGGAATGTCCGTGTCGGTGATGTCTTTGGCCCCGTATTGAATGATGAAGGTGTCGTTAAAGCCGGGTGTTTGCTCGGGCGTGAATACGTTGGGGATTTTCGGGCTGGCCACGTCTATGACGGCCAGCGTATCAAACCGGCAAAAGGCATTGATGCCCACCAACCGGATGGGATAGGTTCCGTCCTCCTGGTACTGATGGGTGGCCGTGAGCCCCGGGGCCGTGGTGCCATCCCCAAACTCAAAAAAGATATTGTCCTGATCGGCCTGCTCATCGCGGGTATTGCGCACCTGCACGGCCGAGCGGCCATCACAGGCGTAGTTTCGTTGCACATCAAACGACAATGGTATTTTCGGTACCACGCTGGCCTGCAACGTATCGGTGACCAAACAACCGTTGGCATCCACAATCGAAATCGAAAAACGCGCGGTATCGGTCAGAAGAACGGAGTTGACAGGCTGGGACGATCGGAAGGGGCCTTCCAACTGCTGCCATTGGTACTGCACTCCGCCCGAGGCCGCCAACTGCGAAGGCTCTCCAAAACACACTGTGGCGATAGGCGCGGCTTGACCTCGTCTTTGAAATACATTCACAAACGTGGCGGCAGAGTCGCGGACCCGGCACGTGCCTTGATCAATGGCGATGAGCCGCACCCGAAAGCGACCTTCTGTGCGATAGCGGTACACAATGGTGTCCTGACGGGTGGTGGTGCGCTGGCCGCCATCGCCAAACGACCATTGGTAAATCTGGCCGCCCGTGCTGAAATTCTCGAAGACAATAGGTTCCGGAATACAGACTCGATCCAGCCCGGGTTGGTCCAGCGACAGCGAATTGGTGCGCAACCGGGCGCGCAGCGAGGACAAGTCAAACTTAAAGGCTGCATTGTTACAATTGCCGCTGTTATTCGTGCGGCTCCACGCATTGGGCGTAGTCGGGAAATCGGACGATGGGCCGTTGGGATTAAAACTGTTGCAGCCCGAGCACACCGCATGGTAGACGATGCCACTTTTGTCAAACCGGCTGGTGCCACCATCCACGTGCGTGCGCGAAGACGCGCCACCCAGGTAGGTGCCGTACAAAAACTGTGAAGCATCGGCCGTCAGCACCATAAAGTAGAAATCCGAGCCGCTCGTGGTTCGCTGAAACGCATCGCTGGATACCGGCATTCCGTTGGTGGAGCTTTGCCAAAATCCCAGTTGCGAATTGATCTGACCACCCCACCCCGCCATGTAAATGTTGTTGCAGTCGTTGACCAAGAATGCGGTGGGTGAAATGTTCGGTATACCGATCCCCGACCCAAACACGGTCGAAAAGACGCGTGTCGATAAGTCGGCCGTAAGTTTTTGGAGGAATTGCCCGCTGTTGGTGTTGCGATAGGTTCCCGCTGTTACCGGAAATGGTCCGCTGGTCTGTCCATATGCGAAAACATCGCCCTGCCCGTCCAGGTCGATAAAGTACACCTGATCAAATTGTGTGGTACCGGTGAGTGTGGATTGAACCAACGATTGGCCGTTACCCGAAATACGTGCTATCCATCCATCCACGTTGCCGGCCAGGGTGGTCTGATAGCTGCCGGGAGTCGTAGGGAAATCAACGCTGGCCGTTCCTCCGCCCACATACACATCGCCTGCGTTATTCAGTTGAATGGTATGCGAAGCATCTTCCAGGCTTCCGCCCAGGAAGGTGCCCCATTCCACACGGGTCAGGCTGGCATCGAGTTGAAGAATCACGGCATCGGTGCGCCCGCCATTGTAGGTCACATCATAGCCATTGGTCACAGGAAAGTCAGCGGAGGCCGTCACACTGCTCACCAACACACTTCCGGTTGCCAGCGGGATGATGTCGCCCCGAAGTTCATCGCCATAGTTGGCCACCAGGCGGCTACTGGGCGGATTCATGCCGTCATTGGAACTGCCCCCCACGTAGGTGCTGGCCAGCAACTGGGTTCCATCTGCACTGATTTTGGAGACAAAAAGATCAGAGCCGTTGGGATATAGAAATACATTGCTTTCCTGTATGCCGCCATTAAACGAGGTATCGAAGGCACCCGGAGTAACGGCAAAGTTGTTGGAGCTGGTCGTACCCAATATCAACAGTTCGTTCGTGGCATTGACCACCAGGCTGTGAGGCGATTCGGACGAACGGCCGCCCAGGTATGAAGCATAGAGCAACTGCGAACCGGTGGAGTCGTACTTGAGGATGGCAACATCGTAGTCTCCCTGGTAAGTCTCTTCAAAGGCTCCGGGTGTGGCCGGAAACTTCCCCCCGCCTGCATTGACTTCGTTCGTGATACCGGATGAATACAACGTGCCGCGCTCGCCCGGAGTGGCGGTGCTGCCCCAGTTGTCGGCCGTGGAACCGGAATACGTGGAGAAGATCAACAGTGGATCAATGACCAATGGATAACATCCATCATAGCTTTCCGGAAAGGCAAACGTTACACGGTTGCCTTCCAACCGAAATTCGCAGGCAACGGGTTTTTTGATGCCATCGATCCACTGAAACGCCAGCGGCTTTTTTTCGATGATGGTACCCAGCGAGGTACGCACCATCAGGTCTCCTTCCTGCAACTCGATGTGGTCGGCACCGGAGTAGTTGAGCACGATGCGACACGGATCGGCACCGGTGGCCACCATCCAATCGTACTTGGCATACAGGCCGTGCGAATACCACTGTACATCGATGCCGGGATAGACCTCGCGGTAGAAGACGCCCTCGTAGTGGGGCACCCGCGAGCGCCACCGTGCATGATCACCAACAAAGTAGTTGCTGTACGTAGGCCTGGATGACAGGGGAACAACTTCCGCGCCCACATTGGCCCCCACCCACTGCACTTGCAGGTGGTGATGTCTGATACGCTCAAATCCTGCCGGCAGCTCGCGCATCTCCGGGTCGCGATGACGCAACCGGTGATGGATCTCTTCGGCATGCTGGCCGTCAGCCAGCAAATAGCTGACTTCCCCGGCCTTCACGAACAGCGATTGTCCTTGCACGCGGGCTACAAAATCATACCTATGCGTCCATTGGCCCCGGTTGGCGACAAACGAGATGGGCGGAGAAGCCCCGGTTTCAAGTACGAAAGCCAACCCACAAACAATCCACCACCCACCCGACCGATGCATGTCGAAAGATACGATGCCGGCCGGGAAGGTACAATACGTTACGCCTCTTTCCGAAGTACTTGCAAGGGTGGTGTGCGGATGACCTGCCGGGAGTTGAGCCATCCGATCAACACCGTCAACGCTAAGACTCCCGTGGCAATGTAGATGAGTTCATTCACCGCTACGGCAAATTCTACTTCAAAAAAGAATTCGCACAGCAGCCAGCCGGCCCCCACCGCAAACAATATCCCCGTAAGGGCTGCAAAAAAGCCAAGGTAACAATACTCGATCAACGTAATAAGCGAAATCTGGCGTGTGCGGGCACCTAGCGTACGCAACAGTGCATTTTCCTTCATTCGCGCAAAACGGCTATTGAGCACGGCACCCGCCAACACAACCAGGCCGGTCACAATGCTGAAGAACGCGAGGAAGCGCACCACCATGGCCACCTTGTCAAACAGCTCTTGCACGGTGGCCAGGATCAGCCGCAAGTCGATGAGCGACACGTTTGGGAAATCCATCACCAGCCGCTGCTGAAACGTGGCGGCCTGCACATCTTCCTCGATGCGCGTGGCGGCCACCCATATTTGCGGGGCGTTCTCCAGTACGCCCGTAGGAAACACAAAAATGAAATTGGGGGGATCTTTGGGCCAATCGACCTGGCGGATTCCGGCAATGTGGGCTTTTAGCGGGACGCCCTGGATATCAAACACGAGGGAATCGCCCACCTCTACGTTCAACGTCTCATGCATTCCCTCGCTGATGGTCACAAAAATAGAATCGCTGACGGAAGGTTCGATGCGCTGCAATTGTCCTTTGATCAGTTTTTCCGAAACATGAAGGCTGTCGCGATACGTTACTCGGTACTCGCGCGTCAGCGCCCAGTCCGGTATCTTCACGGTGTCTTTCTGTATTTCTTCGATGCTTTTTCCCTTGATCTCCAACAAGCGACAGGTGACGATCGGCACCACCTGGTTGACCGGGACCTTTTGTTCGTTCATCAGTGCCACTACGCCATCACGTTGCGGGGTCTGGATGTCAAAGAGAATGGTGTTGGATTGATTTTCTCCACCGGTAAACTCCACCTGATTCAGCAAACTGCTTTGGGTGATGTTGAGGGTGGCGATGATAAATGCCCCCAAACCGATCGTTGTCAAGAGAACGGTGGTTTGGTTATTGGGCCGAAACAAGTTGGACAGGGCATGCCGAAAAACAAACCGCGCCCGGGAGGGAAAAAAGTAACGGATTGACCATAACAAGAAAGACGCAATGCCCACCAGCCCGCCCAACGCCAGGGCAATGGCCACGCCAAAGAGCACACCGGCCAACCAACTTTGCGTCTGATAGGCCGCTGCCACTACGGGAAACAAAACGATGAGTGCCATGGCTAGTGCGCGTGTCTTGGAAAAACGCTGGGCCACCACCGAATCGGAACGCAATACCGCCAGCGGAGGCACAAAGCGGACGTTGATCAACGGCAGCAGTGTGAACAGAATCGATACCACCACACCTAACACCACCCCTTCCAATAGCGCACGCCACGAAACCGCAAAGGCTAATTGCACAGGCAGGTAGTTTCCAAACGCCACAGGTATGAGTTGTTGCAGCCCCACGCCTATGGCTGCCCCCACGATACTTCCCACGAAACCTAAAAAAAGTATCTGGATGAAATAGATGGCAAAGGCCTGCCAACCGGTGGATCCGAGACAGCGCAGTACGGCCACCTCATCGCGCTTTTCGCGTGCGTAGATGTGCACCGAACTGGCCACGCCAATACAGCCGAGCAGCAATGCCACAAAGGCGAGCAGCGAAAAGAACCGGTATACCGACTGAAAGCCTTCCCCCAGCCCTTCCCTGCGCGCGGCCACAGTCTCATAGCTGTAGCCGTATTTTCCGATGAGAGGATTCAATTTCTCCACCAGGGCGTTGGTTTCTTTTTCGCTTTCGTTTTTTACATACACACTATAGGCCACGCGGCTGCCAAACTGTACCAACCCGGTCGAATCCAACGAACGCATGGAGATGTACACGGCCGGGGCCAACGTAGAGGTAAGCTCACCGCCCCCGGGTATTTTCTTCACCACCCCGGCTACTTTAAAAATCCGATTGCCAATCTTCAGCGAGTCGTCAGAGCTGATCTCATATTGGGTGGCCAGCGTTTCGTCCAACATGGCATATTCGCCTTCCTGCATGCGCTGATAGGCATCCACGGGCGCGGTCACCAACTGCCCATAGAAGGGGAAGTCGCCCTGCAGGGCCATGAGTTTCACCAACCGCGACTGCCGTGAATTCATAAACATGACCATAGACGCCATCTCGGCATCTTGTGCGAGCGCGGTGGCGTTCGAATCCAGCAACTGATAAAAGCCGCTGTCAATCGTTTTGTTGCTGTTCACCACTAAGTCTGCCCCCAGCAGTTCTTTGGCGTTGCGATTGAGCTCATCCTGCAGCGAGTAATTGAGTGATCCGATGGAGACCACAGCCGCAATGCCCGTGATCAGCGAAGCCACAAACAAAAACAGCCGCGAAAAATTATGGCGCCCATCGCGCCAGGCCATGCGCCACACCCAGCCATCGCGAAAGATGTTTTTTCGCTCGCGTTTGATTTTGATCTGATACTCAATCATGCGCGTGCGTTTCGGGATTCATCGATGATGCGGCCGCCTTTCATGCGCAGGATGCGTTCGGTCTTTTGGGCCAATTCCAGGTTGTGGGTGACCAACACGAGCGTGGTTTTCTCCTCGCGGTTGATTTGAAACAACAAGTCAGTAATATTTTCGGAGTTTTCCCCGTCCAGGTTTCCGGTGGGCTCATCGGCAAACAGAATGCGAGGCGAGGTCATAAAAGCCCGCGCCAGGGCTACGCGCTGCTGCTCGCCCCCGCTGAGCTGTGAGGGATAGTGGTTCATGCGCGGGGCCAGTCCCACCCGATCCAACCATTTTTTTGCGGGGTTGGCAGCATTTCGCTCGCCCCGCAGTTCCAGCGGCACCATCACATTTTCGAGGGCCGTGAGCGTGGGCAGCAGTTGAAAGTTTTGAAACACAAAACCCACAAACTGGTTTCGGAGATAGGCACGGTCGTCTTCGCTCATGTTATTGAGTTTAAAGCCCATGAGCGAGAGCGTGCCGGAGGTGGGCACGTCCAACCCCGCGCATAGCCCCAGCAGGGTGGTTTTCCCACTTCCGGAGGGGCCGATGATCGCCAGGGCCTCGCCCTGTGACACATCAAATGAAACCTGGTCAAGAACGGTGAGCGTGCCGGCTTCGGTGGGGTACGCTTTGGTGAGGCCCTCGGCCTTCAGGACAAGTTCTGGCATGATTATTAGAAACTAAAACGTGAAATTTACGTGTTCTTTGATAGTTGTTGGTATGCAAAACCGGAAATCGATCCGCAATTCTGAGGGCAGCACGACCCCTGCCTACCGAAGCGAACGGGAAGAGTCTTCGTTTCGACTTGCTTTTGGGAATTCTTTGCTTGCGCTGCGACTGGCGCTACGATTTGGTGTAACATCTGATAACAGAAAGATGAATCGTTCGATTTACAAACTGCTTGGCTTTTTATGATAGTCGCGAAGAAAATTGGGATTATTTTAACATTCATGTTGCTTTCGCAAATGGAAACGCCTGCCCCGGTCGTCCTGTTCTTTGGCGACAGCCTGACGGCCGGCTATGGGCTTTCGCCCGAAGAGGCCTTCCCCGCACTCATCGAGAAAAACCTGGTGAAGGCTGGCCGGAAGGTGAAGGTGGTCAATGCAGGGCTCAGCGGTGAAACGTCCGCGGGAGGGCTGGCGCGCATCGACTGGATCTTGCGCCAACGCGTGGATGTTTTTGTGTTAGAGCTAGGCGCCAACGATGGCTTGCGTGGTTTGCCGCTCGCCCAAACACGCAGCAACCTTCAAGGCATCATCGACAAAGTGAAAAAAAAATACCCAAGCGTCAAGATCGTGATGGCAGGCATGATGGTGCCGCCCAATATGGGCGCGGCTTATGCCCAGGAGTTTCAAAAAATCTACCCCGACTTGGCCAAGCAGAACCAGGCCACGCTCATCCCCTTTTTGCTGGAAAACGTGGCAGGCAATGAAAAACTCAACCAAGCCGATGGAATCCACCCCAATGCCGAAGGACATAAACGCGTGGCCGAGCATGTGGGGAAATTTATCGAGAAAGTGATCTAGCCAACAAACCAAAAGCTGGGCAAAGGCTCAAAGGCCTGGTTCACTTCGTTGCCAGTTGCTGCGCAACCTTCGCCACGATCCGCTCCACCCACCGCGCATACATTTTTCCAGATGGGTGCAACCCGTCTTCTGCTACCAGCGATGGATCCTCCAAGCCTTGCCGACTAATGTCGGTGATGTTATACCATGCCACTCCGTGGGCCGCGCTCACACGCTGGTTGATCTCGTTGAATTCATCCAACGCCTGAGTGATGGAGGCTTGCTTGGATTTGCCAAAGGGCGTGTACCCATAATCGGGTATCGAAACCACAAACACCCGCTCTTTTTTGCCCCGCGCCAGCCGGACGGCCGTCAGCAACAACGACTCAAACTCCTTTTCATATTGCTGCGGAGATTTGCCCTGGTATTGGTTGTTTACTCCGATCAACAGCGAGACCAGGTCATACTCATTTTTCAGCGTAGCTTTCGCAACGGCATCGGCTAAGTTGTCGGTACGCCAGCCAGTGGTGGCGATGATGCGGGGTGGGGCCAATGAGATGGCAAACTTATCGGACAGCGCGCGGGCAAGTTGATTTGGCCATCGGTCCGCCTCGGCCACGCTTTCGCCAATCGTGTAGGAATCGCCCAGCGCCAGGTAGTTGAGCGGTTGCGCTTTTGACAAAAAGGAGAACAAACCAAACAACATGAACAAAAACAGTTGGGTAGCCGACTTCATGTTTTAAAGATGACAAGATTTCGGCTATTTTTCCAACCGCATGAAATTGCCCCTCATTCTTGGTTCCAGTTCTCCGCGCAGACAGTTCTTATTGCGCGAAATCGGTTTTGATTTTAAAGTACAAAAACCGGACGTGGACGAGTCCTTTCCCCACAGCATGACGCCCGAGCGGGTGCCGCTATACCTGGCACGCAAAAAGGCGGAAGCCCTGCCGCATGCCGGGGCTGTGGTCATCACGGCCGACACCGTGGTGATATTGGACCACCGCATATTGAACAAGCCCGGCAGCCGGCAGGAGGCCTTGGAGATGCTCGCGGACTTAAGCGGCCGCCAGCACCGGGTGGTCACGGGCGTATGCATTCGTTCCGCCCAGGGCGAATGCTTGTTCTCCGATGAGTCGCTGGTCACGTTTCGCCCCCTGCAGCCAACCGAAATGGAGGCCTATGTGGACATTTATAGTCCTTACGACAAGGCAGGAGCTTATGGTGCGCAAGACAGTTTGCCACCCGGCTTAAACCCCTGTAGCCCCGAAGAGCAGCAACTCCTTCGTGCCCTCGGGCGCGAGTCGCTGATGCCCGGCAGCCCGCAGCAACAGGCCGCGGGCACCGTGTTGATCGAGCGTATCGAAGGATCTTATTTCAATGTGATGGGATTGCCGCTGGTGCCGGTATACCAGCATCTGCATCCATGGGCCTGAAGCATTTGTTTGTCCGTGTGCGCGACCACGTCCGTACCGATTTCTCTTGGCCGGTGTACGGGAGCCACGCCTTTCTGTGGGTATGTCTGCTAGTCGGCAACTATGGCTTGGGATTGGAAGATACGATTATGAAAGAGACGGGCACTTGGCGTATTCCACTCTTTTTTCTGTTAAATGCAACGGCCCTAGCCGCCTCCTGTGGCATTCTTTTGTTGGCGAAGCGCATCGTCCTTACGTCCGCTTTCGCGTGGATGGCCACATGGGGATTGTCAATACTGGCAATAGACCGGGGCTTTCCGTTCACTTCGGCCATCGCCTTGAAGATCAGCACAGACGTGAATACCTATCGCTGGGTGTTTGGCTTGATCAACAGCGGATTTAGTTTTATCACCGTATTGCTACCTATCCTGTGGCTGTCGCAGCTTCCCTCGCAACAGACCTCCAACCGGTATGGCCTTCACCCCTTCTACGTGGACTGGAAAATCTATGGGCCCCTTTTCGCCATCGTGACCCCCGTCATCATAGCTGGTTCGTTCGCCCCCTCGTTCCAAAACTATTATCCGATTTATCAATATTATCGGCTTCAAGCGGAAAACGCTTTTCTCCTATGGGGCGGTGGATTGGCCTATGAGATTGTGTACGGTTTGGATTTCATCAATGTAGAGTTGCTCTTTCGCGGCTTCTTTGTCATCGGCTTGGCCAAGTACATCGGCAAAGAGAGCATCCTGCCCATGGTTACCCTGTATTGCTGTCTTCATTTTGGCAAGCCCGCGGGCGAGGCCATTACTTCTATTTTCGGGGGGTATGTCTTGGGGGTCATCGCACTCCAAACACGTTCGATTTGGGGTGGTATACTAGTACACATGGGCGTGGCATGGCTGATGGAGGCCAGCGCGTGGTTCCTGAAAAGCGGCTGAGCAACCACCTTCGTCCGTTGCCTTTGAGCTTCAAACGACTATCTCCACGGGTATGCTCTCGGCACACCGAAAGTGCCCGCGCGGGCATGCCTTGTGCCCGTGCAAACCGCAAGGGCGGCAGTCCAATGCTTCGGGCGTCTCCACAATTTTTTGCCGGGTGGAAAGCGGACCAAAACCAAAGGACGGCACCGTGGAGCAATAGATGGCGGTGACAGGCGCATCCATCGCGGAAGCCAAATGCATGGGGGCCGAGTCATTCACGTAGTTCATCACTGCATGTTTCATCAGCGCGGCCGATTGCAATAACGTCAGTTGGCCCGCGAGGTTGACGATCGGGGCGCCTTCATGGCGTGCCGCGATGGCCTCGCACAGTTCACGATCGGCCGGGGCGCCCAACAGGAAAACATGGTGGGTGCCCAGCCATTTCGCACACAGTTCCACCCATTTGTGCAGTGGCCACTGCTTGGTAAACCAAATGGACGCGGGCGCCATTACCACAAACGGGTCGTGTACAAATCGGGCGATGGCAGCTTCATCAAGAGCGGTGGGATAAAGCCGGGGCCTGGCCGGTATGCGGTCGGTAAGCGATGCAATGAGGAGCTGGTTGCGCTCAACTTCGTGCAGGCCGGTGGTCTCATGCTTGGCGCGGATTGAAAACAGCCGCGACAACGGGTTCTTGTCAAAACCAATCGTTACCCGGGCCCGCGACAGTACGGTGATCAACCCCGTAGTGGCAAAGCGCTGCACGTTGATGAGGTAGTCGTAGCGGAGGGCGCGGTTTCGGTGAATGACCCGGAGCAGTTCGCGGAATTTCTTTTTTTTGTCGAACACCACCACTTCGCGCAGTTTGGGGTGGTTTACTACTATCCCCTCGTTTCCTTTGCGAACCAAAAAATCAATTTTTGCCTCCGGAAAAACGTCCTTCAATTTCTCGATCAGCGCGGTGGCGAGGATGACATCGCCCAGAAAGGCCGTTTGGATCAGTAAAATGGACGGAGCGTTCGTCACCTTTTGGGATATTCGGTGCGGTAGTAGTCAATCGCCCGCTGAATGATGTCTAAGGCCACCTCTTTACCTTGAAAGTCGGGCACGGTCACCACTTTGTTTTCCAGTCGCTTATAGCTTTCAAAAAACTCCTTCAACTCCAGCTTGAAGTGTCTGGCCAGTTCGCTAATGTCGTTGAGGTGGCTGGCATTGGCATCATTTTCCGGCACGGCCAGAATTTTATCGTCTGCCTTGCCTTGATCGATCATGCGCATCACACCAATCACGCGCGAAGGCACTAGGCAAAGCGGCTGAATCGGCTCGCGGCAAAGAATCATAATGTCCAAGGGGTCTTGGTCGTCACCGAGGGTTTGCGGGATGAACCCATAGTTGGCTGGATAGTAGACCGAGGAATACAGGACGCGATCCAACTTCAGCAGACCCGTTTCCTTGTCCACCTCGTACTTGGTGCGCATGCCCGTGGCGATTTCGATAATACCATTGACAAACTCGGGGGGATTGATGCCCGTGGGGGCCTCGTGCCAGGGATGTAGGATCATGGTTCAAAGATAGCGGAGCCCGGCCCGGTAACCAATACCGCCCGGCCGCTGCGCGGCCGGGCGGCCGTGTTTATCGCCTCAGTTTCGATTGGATAAAATCCGTAAACCGATAGCGGACGGCTGTCTCGCGCGAAAGGTAGCGCGCCCCGCCAATCATACCCAAACAGTGCAGGCTGCCGCAGTGGCACTGAAACGGTTGGTCCATATCCCATTCGGCAGAGGGATAGAAGAAAACAAACTCATCGCCCGGCTCGATGTGCGACAAGGCAATGAGTTCCATCCGGGTAGTGTCAAATAGGCAGTTGGGATCGCAACTGTGGTTGATGCACTCCAGGTACTCAGGGAAGAGCTCAATGTGCTTGTGTTCTCCCACTTGCACCGTCAGGTAATTCGGGGTAGTGTGGGTGGCTTTGGCTGAAAACTCATGGATGGCTTCGCCCGGTTCAAAAGAGCGCAACGAGAAGAGCGAACGATGACCGGTAACAGGGTCTGTTCTTTTTTCCGCTACTTCGGTGGTCAATACTTCCACCAAGGTAGGGTTCGGTTTGGCAGGGTTCATTAACTAGGGGTTAGTGGTTGTTAGTTAATGGACTCGAATGTAGATCAATAAATCGATACGATTAACAATTGCTTCATAATTTATTTATGTGCGACTGTGCCGGTCAGCGTGTTATCGCTGGCAGAGGGCGTTCGAGAAAGAGCGATGATGGTTTATAACTTGCAAGAAATGAAGTTACTATTGAGCGTCAATTGATTCTTCAATATAAGAGTTGAGCCATTTGAGTTTCTTGTGGTTGCTCCTTACCTTCACTCGCTCAAACCCCTACCCTCATGGACTTAAATGCTTTTATGCGCGTGTATGCCGATCAGATTGGCGGGCAATACACCGAATACGATCCTACGCAGTCAATCGTTATTGTGCCCGTATCGGGCGGGCGGTTTCAAACCGTCATCGGCACGCTTCGAACAAATGAGCTATACAATCGCACACTGCTCAGCTTCAGTTCCAAGGTCTGTACTGTCAAGCCGGGCATCGACTACAAAATGTTGCTTGAACAGACGGCCTTTTTCAACTATTGCCGGTTTGTGGTCAGCGAAAACTACCTGCAAGTAGAGGCCGTGGCCGCGCGTGATGCCATCAACGAGGCCACGGTAAAAGAAATGCTTCAGGAGGTAGCCAACCTGGCGGACCAATTTGAGCTAAAGCTGACCGGGGCGGACATTCATTAGCCCTTGTTTTTTTGACATACCTTTGTAGGAAATGCGGTCGGCCTTATCGCTTCCCGTCTCGAAACGGGGGGAGGAAAGTCCGGGCAACACAGGGCAGCGTACTTCCTAACGGGAAGGGGTTCGGCTTCGTTCTCGCCTGGCGAAAACGGAGCAGCGCCACAGACAGTGCCACAGAAAACAGGTAGCCACGCCCCTGGCGTGGTCATAGTGAAAAGGTGGTGTAAGAGACCACCGCCCCAAGGGTGACTGCGGGGGCACGGCAAACCTTACGCGTTGAAAGGTCAAATATGTCACGCTCCCGAAAGGGATCCTGTAGCCCGCAGGAATCTCAGCGTGACGGGTAGACTGATGGATCCTGGCCGTGAGGCCACGGACAGATAAATGATAGGGCCTCCGCGCAAGCGGAGTGACAGAACCCGGCTTATACGGCCGCATTTTTTTTCCTTTACCCCGGGCGTGCTGGCTATTGCCTAATTTGCGTCCGGTTTTTTACACCTCACCTTATGCCCAAAGTACTATTGATCGAAGATGAAGCCAGCATCCGCGCGGTGTTGAAAGACATTCTCAAAGACCAAAAGGAATTGAAACTGGAAGTAGACGAGGCCCGCGATGGGGCCGAGGCGCTGGTTAAGTTAGAGACGGAAGAATACGATGTGGCTTTCTGTGATGTAAAGATGCCCAAAGTAGACGGAATGGAGGTGCTGCAACGAACCAAAGAAAAAGGCATCGGCACTACGTTTATTATGATCTCCGCCCATGGCACCACGGAGCTGGCCGTGGATGCCACCAAAATGGGAGCATACGACTTTCTGCAAAAGCCACCCGACCTCAATCGCCTCCTGATCACCCTGCGAAACGCGTTGGACAAAAACGTGCTGGTGAAAGAGACCAAAACGCTTAAGCGCAGGGTAAGCAATAAATACGAGATGATTGGGGAGTCGCCCGCCATGCAGGAAATACGCACGATGATCGAAAAGGTAGCTCCCACGGAAGCCCGCGTACTCATTACCGGCCCCAACGGTTCGGGAAAGGAATTGGTGGCCCGGCACCTTCACGAACGGAGCAATAGGGCCAGCGGCCCGTTCATAGAGGTCAACTGTGCAGCCATCCCTTCCGAACTGATTGAGAGCGAGTTGTTCGGCCATGAAAAAGGATCATTCACTTCGGCCATCAAGCAGCGCATCGGCAAGTTTGAGCAGGCCGAAAATGGCACATTGTTTCTGGACGAGATCGGAGACATGAGCCTATCCGCGCAAGCAAAGGTGCTGCGCGCCCTGCAAGAAAACAAGATCACGCGTGTGGGCGGTGAAAAGGACATTGCGGTGAACCCCCGCGTGCTGGCGGCCACCAACAAAGACCTCAAAAGAGAAATTACCGAAGGACGCTTCCGCGAAGACTTGTATCATCGCCTGGCTGTGATTGTCATCAAGGTACCCGCTCTGCACGAGCGAAAAACAGATATTGCGTTGCTGGTTGATCGGTTCCTGGGGTTAGTGGCCGAGGACCATGGAACCAAGAAAAAAGAGATAGACAGAAAAGCAATCGAGGCGTTGGAGGCCTACGCGTGGGGAGGGAACATTCGCGAACTACGCAATGTGGTAGAACGCTTAGTTATCATGAGTGAAAAGACAATACGCGAAGAAGAGGTAAAAAAATACCTCTGACAAGCGGATTGCTAAATGCGCCTGGCAGGCACTTGCTTCACTTCCTTCTTGCTGTACGTGGGACAGGTGTACTGGCTACACGAAGCAAAAATCAAAATCAGCAATACGAACGCTAAAATTCTCTTCATAAATGTAGTGTTGTAGGTAGCAAAAATAGTAACCTTTTCATTTTCAACAAATTTCAACGGTATTTTTTGTCGTTTCACCGATAAAACGGACTACTGAACCAAGAGGTTACAACCGCGAACATCACTATTATCCGCCCGGCCAAGTATCTCAAAATTACCGCTTTGGGTTACTCGTCCTAAATCTTGTGTTTCGATGAAACAGCAAGTCTGGGTATTGGCCAGGTCCATGATCTTGACCAAGCCTGCCCGGCCTTCCCCCACCGCCAAAAAGGGGTCGTCCGGGTCGCGGAGGCTCACCTGCAGCCAGGGCGGACCGGCAAAAATACCCTCGCCCTGGGAATAGGCCTGCGACATCAGTTCGGTCATCCCGTACTCCGAGTGAACGGCTCTTACGTTTAGCCGTATACCCAAAAAAGCGTGCACATCCTGGCGGATTTGCTCGGGTCGTCTGCCCTTCATTCCCCCGGTTTCCATGACCACGGCATGGCTAAGGTCTATCTCAAACCGCTCGGCAAATTCCAGCAAGGCAAACGTAACCCCCCAAAGCAGCGTCTTCTTTGCATCGCCCCGAAGATGCCGGATGGTAGCGGCCAGCTTCTCGGGGTCCGACAGAAAATAACCAGAGTATGGCGATCGGCTTTGCCGGATAAACCAATCCATCATGGCGATAAGCGAGGAGCCCGTGCGCTCCTGATATGAGGGAAGCAGGGCCAGAACATGGTAGTTTTCCAACGGCCCATAGAAGCGCTCCCAGATCCGCTCGCAATGAAGGCAGTAGTTGAGTACGTTTTGCACGGCATGCCGGCTGGGCGTGCTGCCGGTGGTGCCGCTGCTGGTAAATAACGCCTGGTGTGTCCACTTACCGGTTTTAACCAGGTGGGTTTTGAAAAACGAAATGGGCAGGTAGGGTATCTTGCCCGGATGGTCGATGTCGGGCGGATGCACGCGCAGTGCGTGAAGATACGCCTTGTATACCGCATTGTGTTCCGCCTGGTGGCGGAAGAGTCTCAAAGCAATATCGCTTACGTCCGAGGCGTTGAGGGTATATAAATCGGGCGTAAAACTTTCAAAAGTGGGCACGCAGAGCGAATTTTGACCTTGTAAAAGTACGGAATGAAGCGCATTGGGAGTGTTATGATGATGGCGGTGCTGGCCGCGTTGATGGGGGCGTGTTTCACCGAGCCGGACTATCCTGCCCAGCCGGTTATTAGTTTGAAGGCGTTGGCGTTCGTCCAATCAGCCTCTGGCTCTGACACGTTGACAATTGAACTTGATTTTACCGATGGCGATGGCGACATGGGCATTGAGGGTAATGAAAATGACACGCTCTTTAATGAGCGATTTTATTTTTATCAGCCCACGGGCAAGACAGATTTCCGAAAGGTGAGCAACCGCAACCGGAATGGCAGATACCTGCGCTACCGCGATAAATTTTCCGATCTCAGGTACGACACCTTGCCGTTTTTTGTAAGACCGTTCAATTGTACGAACTATGAAGTGTTGTTTACTAACACCACCCCACGCGTCCCAGTAGATACCATCTACACCCAGGCAAACCCTAACTACAACAACTTTTTTATTGATTTTTATATCAAAAATGGCAATACGTTTACCCGGTATGATTTCAACAATGTTTTCACGTATCCCTCGTGTGAACTGAATGGATTTAACGGGCGTATCCCCGTGTTGGCACGCGACCTTTCGCGGCCGGGACCGCTCCGCGGGGTGATCAAATACGCTATGCAGTCTCCTGCCTTCCGACTTATCTTTGCAGGCAGTACACTCAAACTTGTCATCTACGTTCAGGATCGCTCCTTCCGAAGAAGCAATGTGATTGAGACAGGTGAGTTTACCTTGGCGCAGATCCGCAGGTAGAGGTTACCGCAAAGCTGGAAATCGGACAGGGTCGCTTTCGGCCATCAGCGCATAGATTTTTTCGACTACCTCCTCCACGTTGGGCTTTGAGAAATAGTCTCCGTCAGAACCGTATGCAGGACGGTGTTCCTTCGCAGTGATGGTCAGCGGGGCGGCATCCAACAGGGTGTAGGCCCCCTGGTTTTCCAACACCTGTTGCATCATGAAGGCGGTGGCACCGCCCGGCACGTCTTCATCGGCAAACACCACGCGACTGGTCTTTTCGATCGAGGTGCGGATGATCGCGTGCCGGTCGAAGGGCAACAGGGTTTGTACATCAATCACCTCACAGGAGATGCCCAGTTTTTCCAATTCCGTGGCCGCGGCCATCACAATCCTGCACATCGACCCGTATGTCACCACCGTTATGTCGTGTCCCTGCCTGAGCACATCGGGTACCCCCAGCGGTACGGTGAAGGTAGCCAGGTTATCGGGAATGCGCTCTTTGAGTCGATACCCATTCAAACATTCGATCAGCAGGGCGGGGTCGTCCGATTGAAGCAGCGTGTTGTAAAAGCCTGCTGCCTGCGTCATGTCGCGTGGTACCAGCACGTGCATGCCGCGTAGGCTTCCGAGGATCATGGCCATGGGTGAGCCGGCATGCCACACGCCTTCCAACCGATGGCCGCGCGTGCGCACAATGAGTGGAGCTTTTTGCCCGCCCTTCGTGCGGTATTGAAGACATGCCAGATCATCAGATAAGATCTGAATGGCATACAACAGGTAATCGAGGTATTGCACCTCGGCAATTGGACGAAGGCCGCGCAACGCGGCACCAATCCCCTGCCCCACAATGGTGCACTCGCGGATGCCTGTATCGGTTACGCGCCACTCACCAAACTTCGCCTGCAAGCCTGCAAAGCCCTGGTTCACATCACCAATCTTTCCCACGTCTTCGCCAAGGGCAAAGACGCGCGGATCACGCGCCAGGGCAGCATCAAAGCATGCTTGCAACACTTCGCGCCCGTCCACCAGCGGAGAGCGGTCCGAATAGACCGGGGGCTCGCCCTCTACCCTCAGCGCGGACTCGTCCGACTGACTAACCAAATGAGAACTGAAGCGATCACCGGCCTCTCGTTCCATGTCGGTCAGCCAGGCAATCAACCCGGCTTTGGCCTCGCTTTGATCGTCTGTCAGGTACCACAAGGCACGTTTAGCGGCCTTGACGGAGTCAAGGAAAAGGGGGTTGACGGTTTTGGCCAATTCCTCGCGCAGGTCGTTGATCGGCCCGATGTGCACGAGGGAATCCAGATGCCCCAGCAGTTGGGCTTGCCGATGTTGGATTTCGCTGCAGAATGCCTTCCAGGCCGCATCTTTGGCCGCCCGGGCAGTCAGCTTGGCTTGCTTTTCAATGGCATCCAGTTCTTCGGGCGTTGTCACGCCTTGCTCCAGCATCCACACGCGCATTTGCCGCAGGCAATCATACTGTTGTTCCCATGCCAGCCGCTCTTTGGACTTGTAGCGTTCATGCGAACCGGAGGTGGAGTGTCCCTGTGGTTGCGTCATCTCCACCACGTGAACCAATACCGGCACGTGTTCGTCCCGGCATATCTTCTCGGCCCGCTCATAGGCCGACATTAATGCAGGATAATCCCACCCCTTCACGGTGATGATCTCAAATCCTTTTTCAGAGGAGGAGCGTTGAAATCCGGCCAGGATGGCCGAAATACTTCCTTTGGTTGTCTGGTATTCTTTGGGCACGGAAATCCCATAGTCGTCATCCCACACGCTGGTAAGCATGGGTATTTGCAAGACACCCGCGGCATTGATGGCTTCGAAGAACATGCCCTCGGAGGTAGAGGCGTTACCGATCGTGCCGAAGGCGATCTCATTGCCCCGGTTGCTGAGCGTAGTGTACGCGTGCAAGTCTTTGTTATTCCGGAATAGCTTTGACGCATAAGCCAACCCGACCAAGCGCGGCATCTGCGCGGCTGTGGGCGAAATATCCGCGCTGCTGTTTTTAAGTTGGGCCAGGTGGCGCAGGGCCCCGCGCTCGTCCAACAGGCGTGTGGCAAAGTGGCCGTTCATGAGCCGCCCGGCTGAGGCAGGGTCGGTCGCCACATTGGTGTGGGCATACAGTTGCGCAAAATATTGCTGCAGCGTGAGCTCGCCAATGGCGAGCATAAAGGTCTGGTCGCGGTAGTAGCCTGAGCGAAAATCGCCCGGCCGGAAGATGTTGGCCATCGCCAGCTGGGCCAGCTCTTTGCCATCGCCAAAGATGCCAAACTTGGCTTTGCCCATGAATACTTCTTTGCGGCCAAGCAAACTGGCTTCGCGGCTTTCGCAGGCCAATTGATAATCGGCCAACCACCGCGTTGCTTTCTTCATGGAAACCCTGGACGATGCCTTTACCTCACTCACAATGCTAACCGTTGTTGGTCAAAAATAGGCAAATTCAAAAAACGCTTCAAAACACATTGGGCGATTCGAAATTATGTATGGCTTAGAAATGCGGGCGCGGGAGAAAACACTTTCCGGGGTGTTTTTTCTAAAATATTCGATGGCGCTCGTCTGTCTGATTTAGTTGTCTCAAGGCACAGCGCAATCGTTTGGTACTGTGTATATTTGCGCCACTTTAACCACGCATAACCCTCACTCCCCTATGATCATTGGCGTTCCGAAGGAGATCAAGAATAATGAAAACCGCGTAGCTCTCACACCGGCCGGCACACAAGAATTGGTCAAGCGCGGCCACACCGTGTTTATCCAAACCCGAGCGGGCGAAGGCAGCGGCTTCCCGGACGAAGACTACATCAAGGCGGGGGGCAAAATGTTGCCGACAGCCGAAGAAGTCTTTGCCAAGGCCGAGATGATCATCAAAGTGAAGGAGCCGGTTGAGCAGGAATACAGCCTCATCCGGAAAGACCAACTTGTGTTCACCTATTTCCACTTTGCCTCATATGAGCCGCTGGCGCATGCGATGATCAAAACCGGTGCCGTGTGTTTGGCCTATGAAACCGTAGAGCGTGTGGACGGCAGTTTACCCTTGCTGGTGCCAATGTCGGAAGTAGCGGGCCGGATGGCCATTCAGGAAGGAGCCAAATACCTGGAAAAACCGTTGAAGGGCCGTGGTATTTTGTTGGGGGGTGTACCCGGGGTAATGCCGGCCAAGGTATTGATTCTCGGGGGCGGAGTGGTAGGCGCCAACGCGGCCAAAATTGCAGCCGGAATGGGTGCGGATGTGACCATCACCGACCTGAACATCAACCGCCTGCGCTACCTGGACGATGTGATGCCCAAGAATGTGCGCACGATGGTGAGCAGTGAATATGTGCTGCGTGAATTGGTGAAAACACATGACCTCATCGTGGGTGCAGTGCTGGTGCCCGGAGCGAAGGCCCCCAAGTTGATCACCCGCGACATGCTCAAAACGATGCGTCCAGGCACCGTGCTGGTAGACGTAGCGGTAGACCAGGGAGGCTGTATCGAGACATGCAAGCCCACCACGCATGAAAATCCTACCTACATTATCGATGACGTAGTGCATTACTGTGTGGCCAACATGCCCGGTGCCGTGCCCTACACCTCTACGCAGGCACTGACCAACGCCACCTTGCCCTACGCCATCAAGCTGGCCGGCATGGGCTGGAAAAAAGCATGCACCGAGAGTGGGGAGCTGCGCAAAGGACTGAACGTAGTGAACGGCAAGGTCGTTTACAAAGCCGTAGCCGATGCCTTCAACCTGCCCTACACCGACCTCAAAGAGGTGCTCAGCTAAACACGGGAAAAGCCTCCAGCCGCAGGGGTTCGTGGTGGCTGGTAGCGGCTTCAAAACAATAGTGAGCGATACCATTGGTGACCGCCACGTACCGCGCACCGATGGTCATGTTATATACGGCCACTTGATTGAATGCTTTTTGTGTCAACTTCAGGGTGGGTGCCTTGCATTCAATCAGCATCCACGGCTGTGCCTGCCGGTCGTAAATGACGATGTCGGAGCGTTTCCGAAGTTTGTTAAAGGTCAGGCTGCCTTCGATGCGGAAGAGCGCCTTAGGATACTGTAAGTGATCGATCAGGTAGTGGATCATATGCTGCCGTACCCACTCTTCAGGCGTCAGCACGATGTGCTTTTTCCGGATGATGTCAAAAATGAATACCTTCCCTCCTTCTTTTTTGTAGGTGGCTTGTATCTTGGGGAGGTTCAGTTCGTACATACACCAATGATAAAAAAAAAATAATATTCATACATGAAAACCAAAAGTGAAATTGTAGAGAACTGGCTGCCCCGCTACACGGGCGTGCCTCTGGAGAAATTTGGAAAGTACATCCTGCTGACGAATTTCGACAATTACGTAAACAAATTTGCCGAATGGAACAACGTGCCGGTGGACGGCCAGGACCGCGCCATGCGTTCGGCCACCGCCAACGGCATCACCATCATCAACTTTGGTATGGGTAGTCCTAATGCCGCTACAATCATGGATTTGCTGACGGCCATAAAGCCGGCCGCCTGTTTGTTCCTGGGTAAGTGTGGCGGACTGAAGAAGAAAAACGACCTGGGTGATTTTATCCTGCCGATTGCAGGCATCCGGGGTGAGGGTACGTCTAACGACTACTTCCCCCCTGAAGTGCCCGCGCTTCCGGCCTTTGCCCTTCAGAAAGCCATCTCTACCACCATCCGCGATTACAACCAGGACTATTGGACCGGCACGGTGTACACCACCAACCGCAGAGTATGGGAGTGGGATGAGGAGTTTAAAGCGTACTTAATCAAAATACGCGCGATGGCCATCGACATGGAGACCGCCACGATTTTCTCCACAGCCTTCTACAACGAAATCCCGGCCGGGGCGCTGCTGCTCGTGTCGGACCAGCCCATGTTTGCAGGAGGCGTGAAAACCGAGGCCAGCGACAAGGCAATTACGACCAACTATGTGGACCTGCACGTAAAGATCGGAATTGACTCGCTTAAGCAGTTGATCAACAACGGTATGACCGTGAAACACCTGCGCTATTGACCGGTGGGGCGATTGGTGACCGTGACACGGGTAAGTAGCAACATGCCGATGATGAAAAAGACCATGAGCGCCAGGGCGCTGTTGCGCATGCTACCCGTGACCTGCTCTACTAACCCGTAACAAAATGTACCGCCTACGATCGACAGATTGAAAGTCA
The DNA here is from genome assembly GCA_964524935.1 of uncultured Ohtaekwangia sp. Lineage (GTDB taxonomy): Bacteria > Bacteroidota > Bacteroidia > Cytophagales > Cyclobacteriaceae > ELB16-189. Next base: position 1,020,932 of record CAZGFJ010000001.1, on the reverse strand, counting down.
CATCAAAAAAACTGAAATACGAGGCGTGATCAATGGAATTGGACGGGATCATTTTGGAGTACGTGGCCCGCGACAATGACTGGATGCCGCCCATCACAATGCCCACGGCAAAGGCCACGGTATAAAACTCATATTCGTTGGTGATAAAATAGGCCCCGCCACAAATGACAATCCAGATGCCAATCATGCACATCAGCGAAAAGCGGTTGCCCTGTCGCTCGGACAAACGCGCGAACACACGCGCCCCAATGGCTGCTACCAACTGAATAAGAAGCACAGTGGCAATGAGTTTGGTGTCCTCCAGATGCAGCTCTTTGGCTCCAAACGAAGCGGCCAGATACATAATGGTTTGCACACCCATATTAAAGAAGAAGTACGCCCACAGATACATGCGGATGTTGGCATAGCGCGGGAGGCTTTGCCACACCTTTCGCAACTCGTGATAGCCATTGAGCACGATCTGCCGCGAGGCCGGGCGGTTGTAGGGGTTGTCTGGTAGTTTGCGAAACGAAAGCTGGGCAAACCCAATCCACCAAACCCCCACGGTTAAAAACGCAAAGCGGGTAGCAAGTCCTTCGCTGGCAAATCCCAACGGCTCCCAAAAAATAATCATCGCTAAATTGACTACCAATAGAATCACGCTGCCGTAGTACCCCATCGAATAACCCTGCGCACTGGTGATATCATAGCGGTCTTCCGTCACAATCTCCGGCAGATAAGCATCATAAAACACAATGCTGCCCGCATAGCCGATGCTGGCCAGGGCAAAGCAACTGATGCCCCACACCAGCGTATCGGGGCCTGTAAAAAAAAACAGTCCACAACACGCCAAGCCACCCAGGTAAACAAAGAACTTCATAAAGACTTTCTTGTTGCCGATGTAGTCGGCAATTCCGGAGAGCAGGGGCAATAGCGGGGCGATGACCAAAAATGAAAACGACAGGGCAAACGACTGCAATGCGGTATTTTTTACCTCCCAACCCAGAAAATTGACAAGGTCTCCGCTCGTCTCGGTGGTCGTGACGGCATTGTAATATACCGGAAAGATGGCCGAGGTGATCACCAAAGAATACACCGAATTGGCCCAATCGTACATCGTCCAGGCGCGCACGACCTTGGGGTCGTTGAGGGTCAGGTTAGGCTGAGGCATAAAATAAAATGACCTCCCGAAAGAGGTCATTTTTTATCAACAAATGAAACGTTTTACCGATTGTTTTTAGACAATTCACGCGTGTTATACAGGAGCTTTCGCGCGTTGGCCTTCCGCAACTCTGTTTCCACGTCCACAATGATGCCTCGCTTCGCCTCATTGTCGACTTTCAGTGACACAGTTAGTTGATCTTTCTCGTCTTCGCGCAGTTTATCGCGCTCGGCATTTACCCACTTACCAATGCCCGAGGGCTCGATAAATGCATCGTTGGCCTGTATCTTTGGCTCTTCCCCGTACTGCTCTACCTTCACAGGCTTGCCGATGTACAGGTTGGTAACCAACGTTTTGCGCTGCAGTTTGCGCAACTGCGTGGCTTCCGGAATTCGCTGCTGTACCTCGATGGAGGTTTCGCGGAGTTGTGTTGTCACCATGAAAAAGAACAACAACATAAATACCACATCCGGCATAGACGAAGTGGGGATGTCCTGTTTTACGTTCGCTTTTTTCTTAAACTTTGACATAGCTAGTTCCCTCCTACTTTAGTTGGTTCAGCAATCGAAATTTGCATTGGTATGCCTTCGCGGGCGCGCTCGTAGATCTCCTTATTGGCCGGATTGGCCAGGTCCGAAGCGATCTCGCGGAATTTCTTGTTCTTTTCCTCCATCGAGCCCGGCAGACCGGCACGCTCGGCATAGATATCATAGTAGGCTGCCTGGCAAATGTCCAACAGCTCTATAAACTTCTTATGACTGGTGCCGCGGTCCGTCTTAAAAGAAACAATTGCCTTATCGGGACTGTCGGACGAGTTGGGGTCGGCCCCATTGTTCAAGATGAACTTTTTGATCATCTCCTTCAGGCCACTCAAATCCTCCATAGGTTCGCCCTCGATCAACACACGGTCGGCCGAGTTAACTTGAACTTTGAAGATATTTCGTTCCTGCACTTTTACGTCTTCGGGGGGCTGCGCCTCGGGAGGCGGGGGCAACTGAATGCTCAACCCGCGGTCATTGGAGATCGTAGTGGTCACCAAAAAGAACGTCAGCAACAAAAAGGCGATGTCCGCCATTGAAGCATTGGGAATATCAGGTGTTGCGCGTGCCATCTTATTTCAATGCTTTGTTTATTTCTGAATAAATCACGCCTACCACAGCGGCCAGCAGGGCGAGATAGAACGTGATCAGCCCTGTTCCTACCAGTTTGGACTGGCCGGCATCTACACCCAATGCCTTGTACATAGGCTTCACTTCGTCTCCAGCGAGGATGTACGATATCCCCCCCAGGATTAAAAAGAAACCCAGCCAATAGGCCACACGCCATTTTTCGGTGCTGCCAGCACCGGCCGAGATGACGATGCCGTAAACCAATGCCAATACCACCAGCACCATGATGCCGTAGGTCAGGTATAATCCACCATCGACCCCAAACGATAGGGCGAGTATTACGATAATCGGACCAATCAATATTTTAATTACTTCAGCCACCGACTTCACCGAGCTCAACTCATTCACGAGCATCGCTCCAAAGGCAATGACAAAAACAACATAAAACATTGTAAGGCCCGCGCCTACCAACCGATATCCGGAGGTTCCCAAACCCAACGCCTTGGCGGCCTCGGAGGGACTGTCACTGGAAATGGCATAGCAGATCAAAAAAACGACCACCAGCACCCCGACTCCCGCCAGTACCTTCAACAACGCTTTGGGGTTGTTGAGCGAACTGATGAGTGGCAACGCAATCGCCAAAAGAGCCGCGATACCGAGTATGACGTAGGTAAAACCTAACCCAAAACCCACCAACGAGCAGTGCGTTTCCGAGAGGTTTTCCTGTATACAAATCGCATCCATGTACAAAAACTGTTAATTATCAGGCGGACTACTTTACCGCCTTATGCTTCACCAAAATGTCGATCAATGAGATGGAAGCATCTTCCATGGCATTGACTAGGCTATCGATTTTGGAAACACAATAGTTGTACAACACTTGAAGAACCATACCCACGATCAGACCGGCCACTGTCGTGATCAAGGCCACTTTCATACCACCCGCCACAACGTTAGGAGAAATATCACCGGCTGCCTGAATCGCATCGAACGCGAAAATCATCCCGATAACCGTTCCAAAGAAGCCGAGCATGGGGCCCAGTGAAATAAACAACGAAATCCAGATCAAACCTCGTTCCAGCTTGCCCATTTCCACGGCTCCATAGGAAACTACCGATTTCTCGACCATTTCCACACCTTCGGAGGCGCGCATCAAACCTTGGGTGAAGATCGAAGCAACAGGGCCGCGGGTGTTGCGGGTTACCTCTTTCGCTGCTTCAATCCCTCCTTTGGCGAGGGCATCTTCGATCTGACTCAACAGCTTGTTGGTATTAGTAGTCGCTAAATTCAAGGTAATGACACGCTCAATAGAAACCGCCAACCCCAAAATCAAACAGATGAGGATGGGCCACATGAACACCACATCACCCTCAATGAACTTGTCCTTGATCAACTGGTGAGCGCTGGCTTCCGGCACATCTTCGGTGGCGGGCGCTTCCGTTACGGTCGACTCGGCAACGGGTTCGGTGGCGGTTTGAGTGGAATCTTGAGCGTACGCTACGGAAGAGGCCGCGAACACCCCTACCACAGCGAGAATAGCGAATAATTTTTTCATGGTTTAAGGTTTATTATAAAACTTTGAAGTGGCCAAAATTAACGGTTTTGGGGATTTCTAAACACTTTTTCATAAAAAAATCAGAAAATCTGTTCAACCTCGCTTGGGTTTGACGGTAGCAATTCGGAAGACTGGATAAAGTCACGCAATCCGGGTTATTTTTTGGCAGTCGCCCTCAAAAACATAGACTGGCTTCCGCTTTGGTGAGGCGGAAAAATATCCATTTCTTTGTGCGCTTTTTTGGAGAGGTGTCCGAGTGGTTGAAGGAGCACGCCTGGAAAGTGTGTATACCTGAAAGGGTATCGCGGGTTCGAATCCCGCCCTCTCCGCTCTTCATTGTTGCTTTTTCAATCTTTTGCTAAACGGTCAGCGAGATGATAACAGGGTAATCTCACCGGCCATGGACCGCGCAAACCACGCTTGCGTTTCGGCCACTCCGTATGTACCTAAACAAAGCATCAGTTTGGTAATGGCCGCCTCCAGTGTCATGTCTTCCCCGGAAATCACTCCTAGTTCCAACAGGTGTTTGCTTGTTTCGTATTTGCCTTGCTGCACGGTGCCACCCGGGCATTGCGAAATGTTAATCAACAATAAGCCGTTACTGATGGCCTCGCGTAGCAAATCAACAAACCACGGATCGGACGGAGCGTTGCCCGATCCGTAGGTCTCCAGGATTAAGGCCTTTAGCCCTTCCGTTTGCATCACCCCTCGGATGACCGATGGTTGAAGACCGGGAAACAGCTTGAGTACCGCCACGTTGGCGTCAAAGCGGTCGCGTAAGGTCAGCACGGAAGAGGGCGACTTCAAGATGGCATTGTCGTCATAATCAATGCTGACACCGGCCCGGGCCAGCGGAGGATAGTTCTCGGATTCAAAGGCATCGAAGTGCTGGCTTTCCACTTTGCGCGATCGGTTGCCGCGCAGCAATGCATAGTCGAAGTAAATACACACCTCCGGTACCCTCGGTCGACCGTCTTTTCGGGCGGCTGCCAACTCCAATGCGGTAATGAGATTTTCGCGGGCGTCTGACCGAGGTTCGCTGATAGGCAGTTGTGCGCCCGTGAAGATAACCGGCTTAGCCAGTCCCGGCAGCATGAAACTGAGGGCCGATGCCGTAAAGGCCATGGTGTCTGTGCCATGCAGGATCACAAATCCGTCCTGGGTATCGTGATGATCGTACACCAACTTGGCCAACAGACGCCAGTGTTCGGGGTTGATGTTGGACGAATCAATGGGCCGTTGAAATGAGATGACCGCCAATTCAAGCGCCAGGCTTCGCAACGTGGGCAGGTGTTCCAAAATCAACGAGAAGTCAAACGGTACAAGTACGCCTTGAGCATCGTGCGTCATGCCAAAGGTTCCCCCGGTATAAATAAGCATGACCCTGGACTTGGCGCGGTCGGGTGTGGCCGTGTTGATCGATATCTGTGTGTACTTCATGCCGCAAAGAGTTGGGTGGCGTTGGCGGTAGTCACATTTTTCACCTCTGTTAACGGAAGTGATTTCAGATCGGCCACCCGTTGTGCGATCAGCGGCAAATATGAAGGCTCGTTGCGTTTGCCCCGGTGCGGTACGGGAGCCAAATACGGGCTATCAGTCTCCAATACCACGTTGGCCAAGTCAAGGTGGGGCAGCACCTTGTCCAATCCCCCATTTTTGAAAGTCGAAACCCCGCCAATGCCGAGGTAAAAGCCCAGGGCGATGATGCGTTGTGCTTGCGGTACCGTGCCCGTGAAGCAATGAAAAACACCTGTCAGTGTGCCGTCTTGTAGGGGCTCAAGCAACGCCAGGGTCTCGTCAATGGATTCGCGGCAATGGATGACCAACGGCCGTTGATATCGTTTGGCCCACCCCACCTGAATTTGAAAGGCCTCTTGTTGCTGGGGCCAAAAGGTTTTGTCCCAATACAAATCCGTGCCCATCTCACCGATGGCCTCAAACGAGCGTTGGTTCAACCACGTTTCCACGCGGTACAATTCTTTTTCAAAATCTTTTTTCACCGAACAAGGATGCAACCCCATCATGGCCACGCATTGAGGAGAGCGGCTTTCCAATTCAAGCATGGCATCGATGGATTGATGATCCACGTTTGGCATATAGATCTTTGTCACTTCTTGCTCGTGGGCACGCGCCAACGTCTCGGCCCGATCGGATGCAAACTCGTCTACATATATATGGGCATGGGTATCAATCAGCATAGGCAGGTGGCGAGGGTATGTCCGCCAGCACGCGCGAAATTAATGTTTCCAAAGACGTCTTCTCACGCACCGGAGGGCGTAAAAGCGAAAGGCTGTTCAACTGCGCTTGGATGACCGCAGCGGACAAGTGTTCCTGCGGGCAGTTAGTGGCCCACCCCCTGTCGGCCCACAAAGCCGCCAGGTAGATCTGCTCGGTCTGTCCCGGGGTCGGTACCAGCAGCATCGGTTTCGATAACTCATACAGATCCATCAGGCTGCTATATCCCGAACGGCATATGACCATGCGCGAGGACAAAATTAACTCCTGTAAATCTTTTGACGGCAAATGCGGCAAAACTTCTTCCGTGGCCATCTCTCCCTCGGGTACGCCAGCCACCACGCGGAACCGACACCTTGCATCACGGAGCGCACCAAGTACGGTGGTCAGAAACAGGCTGCGCTGCGGCTCGGGCCCCGAGATGAGTGCAACGATATCCAGCGATTCCACCGCGGGCAGTACCGCCCGGGAAAACCGCGTCAGGGGTCCTACGAAGGCAACAGACAAGCCGTGGGGATCAGAAAGCCTGCCCGACAAAGACTGATCGGGATAATCGGGCACCCAACAATGTGTGAAGTGGCGAACCTGGCGATGGTTGAAAAAACGAACGAGCCGCTCGGCCCAACGGAGGCTGCGGGGTAAAATGATCGACAGTTGATGGGTGATAAAAACAGACGGCACCTGCTTCGACCAACAGCCATAACGGTTGTCAGCAAAGACCACATTAATGCGATGATCGCTGACGATATGAGCCACCTTACGATGCTCCTGATGAATGATCCACAGAAATTTGGGCAGCTGAAAAAACAATGCTGTGAACAGGCGGCCGCTACGTGAATAGCGAGGTGCGTAGGCCGGTAGTGTAAGGGCAAGAAGCGTTGGGAATTCCTGCCGCAGCAGGGCGAGCGCGCCTCCATGAGAGGCAATGACTACTTCATGACCTGCATTACGCAATGCGCGGATCAGCGGTACGCATCGGCTAGCGTGACCCAATCCCCAATCCAATGGAGCAACCAACACACGCTTCTTCGTGATGTTCTCCGGCTGCCGGTCTGCTGATGCGTACGCGGTCATGGCAGCGATTTAAAAACGAAACCCAAGGTGCTGCATTGTTCCAGAAAATGCGGCAGTACCCTGTAAAGATTCTTCTTTGCTTTTTGGCTGTCGTGGAAAACCACAATGGAGCCGGGGCGCACAGATGCCAGGCTTTCGTGTAAAATCGTTTCCGGGCGCAGCGATGCATCGTAATCGTGCGTGAGTACATCCCACATGACAATGGTACGATGGCGCAAGCGGCTGATTTGTGCGCGCGTGATGCGCCCATAGGGTGGCCGAAAAAGAACAGTACTTGCCGCCCCATGTTGCGTGAGTACATCATCGCAGGCATTTATTTCGCCTATGTAACGATCGTTGGCGGTGGACCAACCTTTCACATGATGGAACGTGTGGTTGCCGATCGTATGCCCTCCTGCCAGCACCTGTGCAAAGACTGAAGGATGTTTGCGTACGTTGTCGCCAATGCAAAAAAAGGTGGCCTTTGCCTGATGTGCTTGCAACTGCTCCAGTACCCAGGGGGTCACCTCCGGAACGGGACCATCATCAAAGGTCAGGTATATTTCTTTTTGCTGACCCGCCATGCGCCATAACAGCGTGGGATACAGCCAGGGAAGAAAAAACGGAGTACGGAAGAAGGTGAGTCCCGACACGGTTTACGAAACAAAGATTATCCCACCCTACACGACAACATCGTAATGTCATCGCGGTAGCTGTTGCGCCCCTTAAATCCATCCAATGTAACAATGATATCTTGGTGGATTGTGCGCAGGTCTTTTCGGTAGTTCAACGTAAAGTAGTCGACCAGCGACCGCGTCCCAAATTCCTCTCCGGCCTCGTTGGTCGTCTCGATAAGTCCATCCGTGAAAGCAAACAGGGTAAAGTCGTCCAATCCGGTCAGAAAACCTTCGTTCAAAAATGGCAGCGGATGCATGGCGCCCAGCACGGTGCTGCCCTCTTCCAACTGCGTCAGTTTGCCCTTGTGCCACAGCAGCGGTGGATTGTGCCCGGCATTCACATAAACCATCGTCTTCAAGGCGATGTCGTACACGGCCGCAAAAAAGGTGATGAACTTCTCTCCTTTCGTGTTCTCGAGAACCTGAAAGTTCAATGCCTCTACGATGTCGCGCAGGTTGGGTGTCTGGCGCAGTAGTGTACGAAGCGATGCCTGAAAATTGCTCATCATGAGGGCCGCGGGAATTCCTTTTCCGCTGACATCGGCCACACAGATCAAAAACTGGTTGGCGTTGATGGGCACGTAGTCATAATAATCGCCACCAATCATGTCGTGTGGCAGATAGCTGGCTTCGAGCTTCAGAACATCCGTGTAGGGCAGTTTATCGGGAAACAAAAACTGCTGCACATCGCTGGCAATCTCCAACTCCTTGCGAAAAGCCTCCTGTTGCAATTGTTTGCGCGCAAGCTTTTTGTTTTCAATGGCCACGATGATGATATTACCCAGCGCTTGAATGAACTTCACGCCTTCGTCATGATCGTGGGTGCTGCTTTGGTCCATGCCCCCCACAAACACCAGCGCCAGCGTATCGCTTTTATGTGAAATAGGGATCACCAAATCAAATTCGTGGAACGCACAGCGGCCATCAAAATCGGTGAGCTTGTGGATGTTTTTGATCAACTCGAACCGATCGTCCAGGCGTTCGCGCATGAAGTTGTTTTGGGTGCCAAAGTTAACTTTGCAATTCCAGCGCTCATCCAATACAAACAGCGCCAACTTCTTGATATTCAAATTAGACCGCAGCGTGAAATTAAAGATTTTATAGAGCGAATCTTCCGGCACGTTGGAATTGATGGCCTGCGTGATCTCCAGGAGCGAATTAAGTTCGAGCTCCTTTTTTTCAAGCAGCTTCTGAAGGTTGGCTTGCGTGAGCATGTAGGTCAAAATTAATCGATTTTGTGAACCTCAAACGAGTTTCGCAAAACTACCACTGTTTTTGATGGCCGTTAGCGGATTGCCCTGCCCTTCCATCGGTACTTCGCAAACCAGGAAAAAAGCCCTACTCCCACCACATAAAAAGGATACATCAGTTGCCACACCGCGAAGGCCGGCAGATCAAGCCGATGGCGATGGCGTGTTGCCACCGCACCCAACAGCATCGCCTCGATCAGCCACTTGGCTCCGAGCAAGAAGAAGAGCGGTAATGCGGGCCCGAAACCGGCAGCCCACCAGGCGAGGGTTGTGGCATAGGCTACCTGAAACAGCAGCATAGCTACTGCCAGCGCTTTAGCCAGGAGCGAGTCGTTGTGTTTCCATTTCCCTGCCCAGCGAATGCGTTGATGCCAAAAAGACGACAGCGTGGGCTGATAGGCGGTGATGACGGCCGCAGATGAAGTGTTGCAAAAAGCTACGCGAAATCCTGCGCCCCGTACCTTGCGCAGCAGGAACTCATCGTCTCCGGAAGGAATGTGTTCATTACCTGCATATCCCCCCACCTGCTCAAACACGTGTTTGGTGAACGCCAGATTGGCGCCATTGCACATCACCGGTTTGCCCAGCGCAGCGGTAGCGAATGTAACTGCCTGCAGACTTGCCCACTCAACCCTTTGCAAGCGTTGAAAAAAAGACTGTGGCTCGGGCAAATACACAGGGCCTATCGCCAGTTGGCAGTCGCCTTGTAACCAGGGCTGCCATGTGGAGAGCCACGCAACGGGCAGGCGACCATCGGCATCGGTCGTGCATATCCAATGGGATGTAGCCAGGGAAACACCGTACGTAATGGCTTGTTTTTTACCTTGCCCATCGCGCAAAGAGATCACCCGAAAACGGGCATCGCTCTGCGTCAGCTTTTCTGCCAAGGCAAGAGAGCCGTCCGTAGAGTGGTCATCTATGAGTATCACCTCCCAAAGCGGATAGTCTTGTGCTTTCAGATCGGCAATGAGGGCAGGCAGGTTTTGTGCTTCATTGCGGAAGGCGACCAACACAGTGACTTGATCGGCACGGATGGCAACCAGTGCGGAGTCATTCAGGGATTGATACCATCCGCCCAGCACCACCAGCAACGTCATGAAATAGCAACTCAATACGATCAGAAGGATCATCACAAGCGGTGTTACACAGTGGTGTGGTGTGCGAGGTGAGCTAACCAGTGTTGGTAGGCATCTTGATAGCGCGACACCAGGTCGCGCTGAGGCTCGGAGAGAGACAGGCGCGTTAGCCCCGTAAAAGCATCGGAAAACGTATAGATCCCTGCGCCAATGCCGGCCCCTAAGGCAGCGCCTATCGCACCCTCGGTGTCGAATAACTCCAGCGGCACATCAAGGGTATTTACAAACGCTTCGCGGAACAGTGGGCTTAGAAACATATTGGCATGCCCCGCCCGAATGATGCGGGTAGGGCTTCCCACTTGTTGAACAATTTGATGCCCGTACGCCAGGGCAAATACGATACCTTCCTGTACGGCCCGGCACATGTGGGCACGACTGTGGCGGTTGAAATCGATTTGATGAAACGAAGCTTGAACAGGTTGATGGTGGAATATTCGCTCGGCTCCGTTGCCAAACGGAAACACCAACAGGCCATCCGACCCTATGTTTACCGTGTTCGCCAACGCATTCATCTCCTCGTACCGATGAACGCCCGTTACCTGGCGAAGCCACCGGTTGGCACTTCCGGTACCGTTTACACAAAGCAGCGTACCATGCCGTGGCTTGCCGGGCGCGTGGGTAACGTGGGCAAAGGTGTTCACCCGCGAGTGCACATCAAAAGATGTTTTATCGGTCACCGCATACACAACTCCCGAGGTCCCTGCCGTGGCGGCTGTCTCACCCGGCTCGAGCACATTGAGCGAGAAGGCATTGTTGGGCTGATCGCCCGCCCGATAAGAGACGGGTGTTCCGGTCTGTAGGCCCAATGCTTCCGCGGCTTGTTTTGTGAGCATTCCCTGCTGCGCAAAGGTGTCTACCACTGTGGGAAGCAAAGACGAAGGAAAGCCACAGGCTTCAAGAAGCTCGGTAGCGATGCGCTGTTGGCGGAAGTCCCACAAAATGCCTTCCGACCATCCCGACACGGTGGTGGTGCGCTCGCCCGTCAGGCAATAGACAATATAGTCGCCCGGCAGAAAAAAGGTTGCGATCCGACTAAAGACAGCAGGCTCATGTTCTTTTACCCAGTGCAGTTTAGCAGCAGTAAAATTTCCCGGCATGTTCAGATAATGGTCGAGGCAAAACGCGCGGCCCAGTTTTTCCTCTATCTCTTTCCCGGCTTCCACCGCGCGGCTGTCGCACCAGATAATGGAGGGTCGCACGGGTGTTCCTTGTTGGTCGATGGCCACCAGCCCGTGCATCTGGTAGGAAATGCCTATGGCCTTTATCTCCGAAGGCGTTGCGTCACTTTTGTGTATTGCCTCGCGCACGGCCGCCACCGTGTGCTGCCACCAGTCTTCGGGCTGTTGCTCGGCCCACCCGGGGTGTGGTGCGAGGATGGCCATTTCTTCTGCGGGCGACTGGGCGCGCGCCACGCACCGGCCGGTATCCACGGCCACCAACACGCACTTAATTGATGAGCTGCCGATATCCAGGCCCAATAGAAAGGAGTTTGCCATCGGCTAAAAGTAAGAAAGTATTAGCAGTATGCCGACCGCCCCAAAGCACTTGCACGGGAACCTAAAACCCTCCATCTTGATCGCGCATAAATCAACCCTATGACAAAATCCATCAAACCCTCCGCGCTGTTTTGGGCCAGTTGTTTGGCACTGCTCGTCACCTCCCTCACGTTCGCCATCCGGGCCAAGATTGAAGGCGTGTTTGGAGCCGAATATGGTCTAACTGGTGAAGAGATCGGGTGGGCATTCGGCCCGGCTTTCTGGGGTTTTACCATCGCCATGTTTTTGGGCGGCCTGGTGATCGACATTGTCAAAACAAAATCGATCGTCTGGATGGCTTTCTTTTCCCATCTGATTGGCCTCATTTTGCTGCTGACCGCTAAGGACAAAACGATGTTGTTTATCTCAAACGTATTTATCGGTTTTGGCAATGGAAACGTAGAGGCCGCCTGCAACCCACTCGTAGCCACAATTTATCCGAACGACAAAACAAAAATGCTTAACCGCTTTCACGTGTGGTTTCCGGGCGGCATCGTGATTGGGGGTATTCTGGCGTGGGTGTTGATGACCAACCTAGGGCTGAGCTGGCAGGTACTCACCGCATTGCTTTTTATCCCCTTGGCGTTGTATGGCTATCTCTTTTTTGGCCAGCAAATTCCAGAGACGGAGCGTGTCAGCTCGGGTGTGTCATACAAAGAAATGCTTCGCAATGTAGGCGCCCCCATTACCATCATCGCGGTAGTCTTCTACATGATCTTAGCCGCTTCGATACCTGCGCTCAGCATTAATTTTGCCTCGACCGCTACATATATTTTTATTGCCGCCATACTCATCGCGATCTTGGTGGAAGCCAAAGTGGTAAACAAAGCCGGTTTACTTTTCCCGTTGATGCTGATCGCCATGTTCTTGACCGCATCTACCGAGTTGGGTACGAATCAATGGACGAATGCGTTGCTGGAAGGAGCCGGTATTGACCCGATGATTATTCTGGTAGTGGTAACCGGCATCATGGCCGTGGGTCGCTACTTTGCGGGCCCTCTCATCCACAAGCTGAATCCCGCGGGCGTGTTGCTTGGATCTTCAGTGTTGGCCGTGTTGGGACTTTACCTATTGAGCGTATCGGAAGGAGCCGCCATGACCATGGGATCAGCCGTTTTGTTTGCCGCAGGTATTTGTTATTTCTGGCCTACCATGTTGGGTTTTGTGGCCGAGTACATCCCCAAAAGCGGAGCACTCGGTTTGTCCATCATGGGCGGGGCGGGCATGGTGGCTACGTCCCTGGTGTTGCCGATCATGGGTAAGTCCATCGATACGGCAGGGCCTCAGTTAACACTTCGTTACATGGCCATTCTGCCCGCCATTCTCGTAGTGCTTTTTATTATACTGAACGTGCTGGTGCGCAAGAAAACGTCTCACTAATTGCGGGGGTTAATCCACCACTTCGCTCCTGCCTCGTTTACGGGCGATACGATGACATCGCTCGCCAGACCATGACGTACAAATGCCTGGCGCATCGCTTCGGCTGTGGCCTGGGCGGTGAGCTGGGTAGCGGCCAGCGCATAGAGCGTGGGCCCCGAACCTGATATGCCGCACCCCAACGCCCCTGCCGTCAGGGCTGCCTTGCGAATGTCGTCAAACCCGGGAATAAACAGCGCGCGTGAAGGTTCCGCGATTACATCGATCAGCGAGCGTCCGATCAATGCAAGGTCGGGTTTCATTAACCCCACCATCAGGGAGGCCACGTTGCCACTTTGCTGGATCGAATGCTGAACGGAGATGGTTTGTCGCAGGATCTTTCGCGAGTCTTCTGTTTTTACTTCGAGGTGCGGATGCACCAACACCGCAAACAACGCAGCCTGCGAGGGGATACGAATGACATCGAGCGGATCATAGCTTCGCACCAAAACAAAGCCCCCCAGCAACGCGGGGGCCACGTTATCGGCATGAGCCGCCCCGCAGGCTATTCGCTCGGCTTCAAGGGCGTGCACCAGCAATTCTTCCTTGGGACAACGGACGCCCGATAACTCATTAACCGCCACCAACGCGGCCACCGCGCTGGCCGCACTGGAACCCATGCCACTGCCCAGCGGCAGGTTCTTTCGCAAGCGAATAGACACCCCCAGCTCGACACCCGTTGCCCGCAGAAACGAAAGCACGGCCACGCCCGCGGTGTTGCGCGCGGCCTCGCGTGGCAGACGGCCTCCGTCCCCTGCAATATCTTCGATGACAACCTGCCCCGAATCGTTTGCTGTCAGCGTCACCTCATCGCCCACCCCCTCGATGGCAAAGCCCAGGATGTCAAAGCCACAGCTTACGTTGGCCACGGTGGCGGGCGCAAACCCCTGAACGGAGTGAAGGTTACGCATAGTTTCCAATCCGGATGATATCGGCAAATACGCCCGCGGCCGTGACGGCCACGCCCGCTCCGGGGCCGCGAATGACCATGGGGCGGTCACGATACCGCTCGGTGGTGAGCAGAATGATGTTGTCGCTGCCGGAAAGCTGATAAAAGGGATGGTCTGCGTCAACGCCTGCCAGCTTTACACTGGCATGGCCTTCCTCCAACACGGCCATGTAGCGAAGTTTTTTTCCGGTCGCCTCGGTCTGTGCCCGCAACTTGTTAAAGTAGCCATCAAACTTCTGCAATTGCGTCATAAAGTCGTTTACGTCTTCTATCTGGCGGCATGGCTCCGGCACTACGTTTTCGGTTTCTATTTGGTTTATTTCCATGTCCATGCCACACTCGCGCGCCAAGATCAATAGCTTTCGGGCCACGTCCCTGCCGTTCAGGTCATCGCGCGGGTCGGGCTCGGTATATCCCTTCGCTTTCGCTTCCGCCACGATGTGGCTAAACGAAGTGCTGTTGACAAAGGAACTAAAAATAAAATTCATTGTGCCGCTGAGCACCGCTTCGATGCGGATGATTTTGTCTCCGCTCAGCAGCAAGTCATTCAACGTATTGATGACCGGGAGCCCGGCACCCACGTTGGTTTCGTACAAGAAGCGCACGCCTCTCCGCGTTGCGGCTTGCTTCAGCATCTTGTACCTCCCCAAAGGGCCGGAGTTTGCCTTTTTGTTGGGCGTGACAATCGAGATATTGGCTGCCAGCACCACCGGGTAAAAATCCGTTACTTCTTCGCTGCTTGTGCAATCCACCCATACGCTGTTGGGCAAGTTGGCGTGGATCATCCTCTCCACGAAGGCAGCCAGGCGCATGGGTTCACCCGTGACGGGTATCTGCGCCACGCCAAGCGATTGTCCATTTTCGGAGAACACCATTTGCTGGCTGTTGGCGAGGGCCTTTATGCGTATTTCAAGATGCCGGTCGCGCTGGAGGCGTTGCGATTCGGCTTCCACCATCTGCAACAACGCCTTGCCAATCTGCCCCGTGCCCACCAGAAATACATTCATGACTTTTCGGTCGGACAAGAAAAATGCCTCGTGCAACACATTTAGTGCTTTGCGTATATCCGTTTGCCTTACGACCGCTGAAATGTTGAGTTCGGAAGAACCCTGGGCGATGGCGTGCACGTTGATGCCGTTTTTTCCGAGTGCCTGAAACATGCGGCCGCTGGTACCCGGGTTGTGCTTCATGCCCTCCCCTACGATGGCGAGTATGGACAAGCCGTTCTCCACCTGCACATCGTCCATCGTGTTGTTCTGCATCTCCCAGGCAAACTCGTGCCGGATCGCGCGCTCAGCCGCGGGAGTGCGGTCCGTGTCCACCGCCAGGCAAATGGAGTGCTCGGATGACGCCTGGCTGATCAAGATCACGTTGACCCTCGCCTCGGCCAATGCACGAAACAAACGCATGGAAACACCCACCACCCCCAGCAACCCACTACCTTGTACATTAATCAAACTAACGGCATCCATTGAAGAGATGCCTTTGATGATGCCCCGCTCGCTCTGCGCCCGGTTGTGGATGATAGTGCCGGGGTGCGAGGGGTTAAAGGTATTTTTCACCACAATGGGGATGCCGCTGGCCATGGCCGGCTGCATGGTGGCCGGAAAAATGACTTTGGCGCCAAAGTGCGAAAGTTCCATGGCTTCCTGATAGGACATTTCGGGCACCGTGAAGGCCGATGGCACTTTGCGTGGATCGGCCGTCATCATGCCATCTACATCCGTCCATATCTCCAGTGAGGCGGCCTTTAGTGCACCTGCAAAAATCGCAGCGGTGTAATCCGAACCACTGCGCCCGAGTGTGGTGGTCTCGCCCTGGGCGGTGGAGGCCACAAAGCCGGTAATCACGCGCAGCTCATCGCCTGCCGAAAAATGAGCGTGGATGAGTTGATAGGTAATGTCAAAGTCTACGCGTGCGTGGCCAAATTGATCATCGGTGCGAATGACGGTGCGCGCATCCAGAAACCGGGCCCGGATTCCTCTGCTTTTCAACGCCTCCGCCACAATGTACGCGGAGAGGCGCTCCCCAAAGCTCATGATGTAGTCGAGCGTGCGCGCGGTGCGCTCGCGTACCAGGTAGATACCGTGCAGCACGTCTTCCAGTTCATTTAGCAGCACTTTTACGTTGGCCAGCACCGGACTTTGGTGAGCCACGGGCAGCAGTTCGCGGGCCGCATTCAAATGCCGCATTTCCAATTCGGCAAGCAACGACTTGTATTGATGGTTGCCCTCCAACGCCATCGCGCTCATCTTGATCAGGTGGTCTGTTACGCCACCAAAAGCTGAAAATACGAGGGCTGTGTCTGACCAGTTATCGCTTTGCAAAAGCTCAAGGATCGATTGAATGCGTTCAGGAGTAGCCACCGAGGACCCTCCGAATTTTTTGATGATCATACGATAAAACCAGAAAATAAGTGATCGGAAAAAGTTGAAAACGACCCGGATGTTCCTCGAACAAAAGCGTGCAAAGCGCGAAACGGGTAAAGGATACGGTGAACGGGACTACCCCGTAATGCGGGTAATGGTGCCGGTAACTACCGGAGCAAAGCAGTGGTTGATGGATGCAATGCCTTTCATGATGACGTGAAATAATGGAAAGCAAGGGTGTATTGCAAAGAAAATTGTGGATTTTTGCAACGCATTAAAAAAAGCGAACAAGCGATAGCTTGTCGGTAACGATTGCAATATGTCGAAACGAAAGAAGAAGACCCCCTCTGAGTCGTTGGTGAGTATGACTGAACTGGTTTTGCCCAACGATACCAATACGTTGAACAACCTGATGGGAGGTCGGCTGATGCATTGGATGGACATCGTGTCGGCCATTGCCGCGCAAAAACACTCCAACCGTATCGTGGTCACGGCTTCGGTGGATAACATTTCGTTTCGTCATCCCATCCGGCTGGGCAACGTAGTGACCTTGCGCGCCAAGGTAACACGGGCGTTCAGCTCTTCCATGGAGGTGCGTATCGATGTGGATGCCGAGGATGTTCCCTCGGGGGTCAAGTTTGAAAGTAACAGCGCGTACTTCACGTTTGTGGCGGTCGACCAAACGGGCCGGCCCATAGACGTGCCGGAAGTAGAACCTACCAACGAAGAGGAACAGGCGTTATATGAGGGAGCGCTGCGCAGGCGTCAGTTACGCCTGATTTTATCAGGACGCATGAAGCCTTCCGAAGCCAAGGAACTGAAATCCATTTTTGACATTAAAGAATGACGCCCGCGCAGCTTCTCTATGGATCTTCGGTGTATGCGGTGCCTTCTCGCACCCTGGTTGCGTTGCCCTATGCCTGGCAGCAGGTGCGACCTGAAGAACAGGAGCAGTTATCAAAGCTGCTCGCGTACTATCGCGTGGCGCTGGGGCATGTACAAATTGTTCACCGCGAGCAGATGACGGCTGCGGATTTTGACCTCGTGGGAATCTCGCGCGCGGTGCTTTTTGGCGTGGGTTCGGATCTCCCCTTCGGCAAGGTAACAAGAATCCATCATGTGTCTGTTGTCAATGCCTGCGCACTGAACGAGCTGCGTGGCCTGGAGGCTTCCCGCAAATCCCAACTAACAGAGGCGTTTAAAAGTCTTTTTCTCGCACCGTAACCCGGGCAGGGAAATTCTTCGCTTATGCTCAGAATCTGGGTACGGTGTCTATGTGACATCCATATTGCATTTATTTAAAGAGCGAGTAGTCTTTCACCATTCGCTTGTAGTCGGGCATGATTTTCTCATACAATGCTTCGTCTACTTTTTTGAGGGTGTTCATCAACCCTCCCAGGCCGGAATCCTTCAACGTCACCCGCTGTTTTTTGATATCTTCCATTTTACTGCGAATGGTAGCCTCCAGTTTAATCAGCTCTCGTTCGGTCATGGCATATTCATTTTCTTATGAGAATTTGTACCGCACAAATGCCTCGATGGCTTCATATTCGGCCAGGCCCAGTTGGTTATAGGCTGCCGCGGTGGCGTGGTTGCGGTCTTCGGCACGCACCCAAAATTCGCGCTTGTCGCTGCCAGGAAACAATGCACTGTCTTTTTGTGATTGGTGTTTGAAGATCGCTTTTCGTTTGCGCATCAATTCCTCGGGGCTTAGCGGCACGGCCATCTCAATCTCGTTGATGTCCCACTCCTGCCATGCTCCGCGGTAGAGCCAAACATAACAGTCGTGCATCCACGCTTCGGACTTCAGTCGGTCAATGGCCATGTAAATGGCAGCTAAACACACGCGATGTGTGCCGTGCGGATCGGACAAGTCGCCCGCGGCATAGATCTGGTGGGGTTTTATCTTCCGGATCAGGTCAACAATGATCTGAATGTCTTCTTCGCCCAGCGGTTTCTTTTTCACTTTACCCGTTTCATAAAACGGCATGTCTAAGAAGTGCGCCTGTTCATCGGGTATTCCCACGTTGCGGCAGCCTGCCTTGGCTTCGCCCCTGCGTATCAGTCCCTTTATCTTCATCACTTCAGGGCTATCCACTTCACCGGGTTTTTTGCTGCGGATGGACGTCACCACTTTGTCGTAAAAAACCATGCCTTCCTTTTGGCTGAGCCCAAACTCATGGTTGAAGTCGCGCACAAAGTCAGCAAACCGTACGGCATCTTCGTCAAACACCGCAATATTACCGGAGGTCTGATAGGCCACGTGCACCTCATGCCCTTGATCCACCAGACGGATGAACGTTCCGCCCATGGAGATCACATCATCATCCGGGTGTGGACTGAAGATAATGACGCGCTTGGGAAACGGCTTGGCCCGCTCGGGTCGGTGGCTGTCATCGGCATTTGGCTTGCCGCCCGGCCATCCCGTAATGGTATGTTGCAGTTGGTTAAAGACTCTGATGTTTACCTGATAGGCCGACCCGTACTCCGTCAGAATGTCGCCCATGCCATGCTCGGCATAGTCGTGGTTGGTCAACTTAAGGATGGGTTTATTGATCTGCTGACACAGCCACACCACGGCTTTTCGGATGAGCGTTTCGTTCCATGCGATGGAATCCAACAACCAGGGTGTTTTAATGGCCGTGAGATGTGAGGCAGCCGCCTGATCCAGGATGACGGTGGTGTTACCATGCTTCTGCAAAAAGGTGGACGGTATTTGGTCCGTAACCGGCCCTTCTACCGCCCGCTGCACAATGGGGGCCTTGCCCTCGCCCCAGGCCATCATCACAATCCGTTTCGATTTCAGGATGGTGCCCACACCCATGGTAATGGCTTTCTTGGGCACGTTCTCCTCACCAAAGAAGTCACTGGCGGCATCGTTGCGCGTTACTTGATCAAGTGTGATGATGCGGGTGGCCGATTTCTCGGACGAGCCCGGCTCGTTAAAACCGATGTGTCCGGTACGGCCCACGCCCAATATCTGAAAGTCGATGCCGCCAAGCGCAGCAATTTTTTCGTCATAGCCTTTGCAGAAGGCCGCGATGTCTTCTTTGCGCACGGTGCCATCCGGGATGTGGATGTTTTCGGCCGCGATGTCGATATGATCAAACAAATGCTCGCGCATAAAGCGCACATAGCTTTGCAACGAACCCGGCTCCATGGGATAGTATTCGTCCAAATTGAACGTGACCACATTTTTGAAGCTGAGCCCCTGTTGGTACAATGTTACCAACTCGGCATAGACGCGCGTGGGTGTAGAACCGGTGGCCAGTCCGAGCACACAGGCGTTCCCTTGCTTTTGTTTCTCGCGGATCAGGGCGGCTATCTCGTGGGCAACAAATACCGAGGCGGCCTCGGAGGTCTCAAATATTTTTACCGGAATTTTCTCGGGATTGTCGGAGAGCATCATAGACGTTACAAGTCAATAAGGTAGTGATATTTTTCCCATCGTGACGGAAGGAATTTTGCTGCGTTTGCCAAAGGTAACGGGTTTTCCGTGGAGCGTTTCGTTTGCCAGTATGGCAAAGAGAATAGCCTCCTTGGCATCGCCCGGTATGCCCAGCACATCGGTGGCAGGCAAGGCGCGTACTCCCAGCCCCTCACAAATCCACTGCGTGAGCAACGGGTTATGGGCGCCACCGCCACTCAGGTAAATGACGAAGGACTGTTTCTTTACCGCGCGCTGGATAGCTTCCACCATCGTTTCGGCACTGAAGCGCGTGAGCGTGGCCAGCACGTCATGCACCGGCAAGTTGACAGTACCCGATTTTTGTTGCGCACGGCCCAGGTATTCTAGGTTGAACAGCTCCGGCCCGGTGGTTTTTGGGAAAGGCAACGAAAAGAAAGTGTGCGCCTTGAGTGCGGCCAACAAACGGTGATTGACACGCCCTTGTCGGGCCACGGCCGCGTCCTCATCAAAATAGCGACCCGGAAAATAGTGGCGCATGGCTTGGTCGAGCAATGTATTGCCCGGTCCGGTGTCGGTCACAAATACGCGGGCGGCATTTTGGCCTGCAGGCAGAAAGGTAAAGTTGGCGATGCCGCCAATGTTAAGCAAAATCCGGTTCTCCTTTTTGTGCGACAACAATAGGTAGTCGCCATACACAGCCAGAGGTGCCCCTTCGCCTCCCGCTGCAATGTGTTTTTGGCGGAAGTCACTCAGGGTCATAATGCCGGTGGTCATCGCTACATGGTCGCCATCACCAATTTGAAACGTGGAGTTGGTGGGATCGTCAGGATGCAAATGTGCGGGGGCATGCATGACGGTTTGCCCATGTGACGCAATGGCCGTGATGGCCGAGGGTTTTATCTTCCATTGGCGTAGGCATTGCAGCACCATGTTGCCGTGGAGTTTGCCGATAAACGGGTGCAATTGGGAGAGTTTGACAAAGTCCACTTGGGGCTTGGCAAACACTTCGGCAATGCGGGCTTTGATGGCGGGTGTGTAAGGTATCGTATTGAAGCGGAGCAACGAAAGCTTGGTGCGCAGGCCGCTCCCGCGGATCTGGCACAAGGCCACATCCAAGCCATCCAGCGAAGTGCCGGACATGAGGCCGATGAGGAGGCGGGGGTTGGGAATTTTAATCTTGGTAGGTGGCGTCACCGGTCACGTTTCAAAGGTTGCCACGCTCGTTAAACGAAGCGTGGCAATCATCCCGTTATACTGCACTATACTAATTGAGCGGATCATCTGGTGTCAGCGGATTGTTACTTCTTTCCACAAAGGGATACGGAAAGAAATTTCGATTTCGCTCAGGCGATGGATCACCCGGACCGGGCCGACCAAATCTTCGGCTATCCTCCAAGCGCCATCCCGACAAGTACAGTTCGATGCAGCGATTTTTATAGATTTCCGTTAATAGTTCCCCTTGCGTGGCCGATGCGTTAAAATCGGTCCCAAGGTTTGCATTCACGGCATACGGATCGTTGCTTTTTCTGCGGATGGCATTGACCTCTGTAAGCGCATCCGTAAGTCGGTTTAATCGTGCCAGTGCTTCTGCTTTGATCAGCCTCACCTCGCCAGGCAGATAGAACGGAATGGAGACCGCATCTCCCGTCCAAAAGCCGCGGGCCGTTGGTAATGCCACGTTGGAAGTAAGGTAGAACAAGACCCGCCCATCACCCGCTTCCGGCTCCAATGCACTGGATAAGCCCAGGTTCTGTGTGGCCTGATGAACGTTGTTAGTAGCAAAAGAAGATCGAAAAAGAGGATTTTGTGCGGTGGCATCGAACCGAAAATCCGAAAGTGCTGTGGCGCCAATGACCGCATTAGCCGCGTCCAATGCCTCCTGATTGTCTCCGGCCATAATTCTGCAGCGGGCCAGTTGTACGTAAAGGGCGTTAACAACATTGAGAGCGGTACCAAGGACGTTGGTGAATGCCGTTGGCTGCGGTGTGGTTCCAATAAGCGCAATGGCTTGTTCGCACAGCACCGCGGCTCGATCCAACGCCTCGGCCCGGGTTACAAACACCGCATTGATGCCAAACTCTGTTGAGTTTACCGGCACCTGTTGCCAGAACTGCGCCATGGTAGAAATGGCCAATGACTTAAACAGATGCGCATGTCCTTGCACATAGGCCGCGGTAGCCGCATCGGTAATAACGCCTACGTTAGCAATGATCTTCTCGCAATCTTCATTGAGAAGATTGAGGTTTAGCCATAAGTTATTGAGCACGTTGTTAAGGTTGGTTACGTTTGAACCACCAATCTCCAGTGCCGCCAAATCTGCATTACCGGCATTAACTACCCGTAGTTCGCGGGTGGCCAATCCACTCATGGTCACCGCATTGTAAAGACCGCCTACAGCCGAGATCGAATACCGGCTCCGCAGCCCTAACGAAAAGTTCAGTAATCCGCTAGGAGAACTCAAAACCGATGCCTCCGTTGGGGCATTTGGATTCACATAGTCGAGCGTGCAGGACGTGCTAACGAACATACCCGCCACGAATACGATCAAAATCTTGAAATATGTCTTCATACGAATATCGTTTAGAATTTAGCAGTGATTGAGAATTGGTAGCTTCTGGGAATGGGCACCGTTCCAAAGTCATCTCCGCGAATGCGATTGCTTTGTCCTGCGGAGTTTACCTCGGGGTCCCAACCACGGTAGTTGTCCCACGAAATCAGGTTCCTGCCAATCAAGTTCAGGGATATGCTGGTGAACGGCTTAAGTCCGGTGAATGTGTAGCCTAACGAAACTTCGCGAAGTTTCACAAACGATCCGTCTTCCACCATTTCTTCCCGGATTCGTTCATCCCCGAAGCCACCAATAATACTTACTGTGCCCCGGGGTAGTTCCCCGCGCAGTTCTTTCTCAGCCAAAGGCCCCGCTCCCACATTATTAAAGGTGGTCCAATTCAGGTTATTAACATCAAACCCTTGTACGGCATCGAGTAAGAATCGAAAATTGAAACGTCTGAATGAAAGGTCGCTCAAAAAGGAGCCCGTCCAGTCGGGATTGGGATCTCCAATTTCACGCTGCACCAACGCCCCCGTGGGCAGACCGCTGGCATCGCGGTTGGCCCGATCAACTGCCGGGGTACCTGCGGCAAATGTTGCGGTAGAAATAATCCTCGGTGCCGTAGTGAGATAAATTGATCCGTCTGCATTTCGTGCATACACGGTACCATAAAACACGCCCAGAGGTCTTCCATCGATCGCGCTTGACATCCGGTTCGCGTCTGCCGAAAAACGAATCAGTGACAGATTATCCGGTAGATTCACCTGGTTTCGGTTACGGCTGAAGATTGTGGTCACATTCCACGTGAGATTACTATTGCGCACGGGGGTACCTTTCAGCACTACTTCGAATCCGCGATTGGTTAATTGACCTATGTTGGTATTGATGTTGGCGCTGCCGGTAGAAGGGGCGAGTAACAAATCCAACAGCAGATCATCTACCGTTTTGTCATACACATTTATTTCAGCTCCTAGTCGTCCGTTGAGAACGGTAAAATCCAACCCAACTTCAATCTCTCTTTGCCGCTCCGGTCCTACGTCAGGGTTACCCTGCGTCTGGCTGCGAACAAATGGACGCGTATTGCCTGTGTAGGCGGTTGGGTTGAAGTTGCTAAATCGCGAGTAGGGCCCCAAGTTGGTCAAGTTCCCTGACTCTCCATAAGCAAATCTCAATTTCAGCAGGTCAAACGTAGAGCCAACCAATCCATCCTTAAAAAATTCGGATATCACAAAATTCACGCTGGCCTTCGGATAGAACTGCGTTCGGTTACTCACGCCAAAAACGGAAGAAGCATCTACCCTCCCCGCCAACGACACAAATAAATAGTCTTTGAAGTTAAATGTTTGCTGCAAAAACGTTCCCATAATGGAACGTTGAGAAGTGAATACCGTGGCGGGGGTAAACAAATTACGGGCTCCGTTAATGTTTCGAACCCCGGTAATCATGTCTCTTCCCTGAATTTGTGAAAACTTACTTTCGTCATATTGTACGGTACCGCCCAATACGGTTGTTGACTTAAGGCCAGCAAAGAGATCTCGCTCGTATGAGAGAACCAAGTCATTGTTCATTTGTAGTACATTCTGATTAGCAAACGAAGCGTAGCCATCGTTAAAAAATGCCGCGCTCACATTGGGGTAAGGATAGCGATCAATAAAGGTTTCGCCCACTTGCGCATAGGTATCAAGACCAAGCGTGTAGTTTATCGAGAGCCCTTTTAAAGGGGTTGCCAACAGTTGAATGTCTCCGATCAAGCGGTCAACAGTGTTAGTCATATCAATGCCCTCTACAACACTCAAGGGATTCAGACGAACAGGTTCTGCGGCTTGCAGGTTCCCAAAGGCGTCACGTTCGTTTAAGTCGTAGACGTTGTCCGTGATCAACACCGAGTTAATTGGACTGTAAAACGAGTTTCCATCCGGTCGTTCATTTGCCTGACTTCGGATATAGTTAAGGCCAATAGAGGCTTTGAACCAGTCGTTGATCTTCTGGTCAAGACGTAACTTTCCGTTGTAGCGGGTAAAATCTGTCCCTCGTACTATGCCCTCATTCTTGTAATAAGAACCGGAAAAGAGATAAGTCGTCTTGTCGGTACCTCCCGAAATAGATAGATAATTGTCCGTGCCAATGGCTGTCTGGAAGATATCATCTTGATAGTCATAACGAGATACAGGTACTTTGTTAGGAAAAAGACGATTAAACAGCAGGATAGTGGTCAATCGCTGATCGTTAATCTCAGCAGACGTTACTGGGAAGCGATTAAAGGAATTGCCAAAGCGCTCCGGATGTTGGTTCACGGGAATCTTCTTTCGTAATTCGCTGACAAGCACCGAAGTTGAAAAAGTGACCTGGGGTTTGCCCGAAACTCCTCGCTTCGTGAAAATTTGAACCACGCCATTGTTGGCCCTTGATCCATAGATGGCGGCAGCCGCAGCTCCGTTTATAATTTCAATTCGCTCAATGTCATTTGGATTGATGTCCGCCAGGCGATTGGTGCCGGGAGCAAAGTCATTGTTGCCGGAAATGGAAATAGACAGGTCCGTAACGTTGTTGGTGTTGTTATTGACCAAAACACCATCAATGATGTAGAGTGGCTCCGAAGACCCGGATATCGTGCTAGCTCCCCGCAAGCGCACGGAAAAACCACCGGCAGGGTTTCCGTTGTTTTGGCTGATTTGTGCACCGGCCACCTTGCCTTGTAGGGCTGCCAGAGGATTGTTGGCTGCCCCGCTGGTGAGGTCAGCCGCTTTCACCGATGTGAGAAAATTTCCTAATTGTTTTTTCTCCGTGGCAACGCCCGTGCCCGTAACCACCACCTCATCAAGACTAGTGGCCGACTCTCGTAAGGCTACGTCCACTGTTTCATCGGATTGAACCTCCAATTCCCGCCTCTCATACCCAATGAAGGAAAATACCAGCGTGGCCGGCAAATCAACGTTAAGTACATAACGTCCGTCTGTATCGGTTATGGAGCCTTCCTTGGAACCTTTAATAATAACGTTCACTCCGGGAATGGGCAGCCCGGTAGTAGCGTCCGTAACTTTTCCCCTGATTGTGTTGGTTTGCGCCAACATCACCAAGGGCAATGCAATCAAAAACAAAACGAGGGCCGTCCGTAGGGGCCTGCGAGGGTAATGGTGCTGCATAGCGAGTTGATTTAGTGGATGTGCGGCTGAAATACAGAAAAAGGTGACAAAAAACCGCACAAAACCGCAAAAAAAATTTGAAAAGGCGGTAAAATACCCAATATTGTACTGTTTTTTGCATGTCTCCATGCTCAAAGAAGAACGCCACCAGCACATCCTGGCCGAGCTGCGCATCCGAAACCGCATCCTCCTGGCCGACATCGCCCAAAAACTGGCCGTGTCCGAGGACACCGTGCGCAGAGACCTGAAAGACCTGCACGACCGCGGCCAACTCATCAAAGTGCATGGCGGTGCCATCGCCAAGTCGTTCACCCCGTTCAGCTTCCATCAGGAAGAAATCTACGACCACCCCAACAAACAAATCATCGCCCACAAGGCCTTGTCCGTCTTGCGCGATGGGCTCGTCATCCTCATCACCGGAGGAACCACCAACCTGGAGTTCGTCAGCGTACTGCCACCGGGCATGCACCTGACCATTTTCACACCCAGCTTGCAAATAGCCATGCAATTGACGCGCAACAAAAACATTGAAACCATCCTGATTGGCGGACGCGTATCGCCCGAAGCCCAGGTATCCATTGGCGCAGAGGCCCTCAACACGCTGGCCTCTGTTAAGGCCGACATCTGCTTCCTCGGCACCGGGCACCTGCACCCCGCAGATGGCCTGTCGGAGTTTGACTGGGAAGTGGTGCAGTTAAAACGAGCCATGATCAAGTCGTCCCGCAAAACCATTTCGCTGACGCTCTCTGCTAAACTCAACTCCACACAGCGATATAAAATCTGCGACATCCACGAGATCGATACCCTGGTCACTGAACTGCCGCCCGACTCAGACATTTTAACGCCTTTTCAAACAAATGGTCTGGCGGTTTTGTAGTGTCGTGATCAGCTTCTTTGTGCTGCACACCGGCTTCAGCCAGACCGCACGCGAGTTTCGGGGCGTATGGGTAGCCACCGTGGCTAATATCGACTGGCCGTCCAAACCAAACCTGGACGATGAGACTCAGCAACAGGAATTTCGAGCCTTGCTGGACCTGCACCAAAAAAACGGCATCAATGCCGTCCTGCTTCAAATCAGGCCTGCGGCCGATGCGTTCTATCGTTCCTCGCTGGAGCCGTGGAGCGAGTGGCTGACTACGGCTCCGCGTACGCCCGGGTATGATCCCCTAGCCTTTTGCCTGCGCGAAGCGCACGCCCGCGGCATGGAGCTGCATGCATGGTTTAACCCCTACCGCGCACGGTTTAACGCCACGGACAGCGTGCACCCTCACCCGCTGAGTATCGAGGCCAAGCATCCCGAATGGCTGGTGACTTACGGAAAAAACAAGTATCTCAATCCGGGGCTGCCCGAAGCCCGGCAGCATACGGTGTCGGTTGTCTTGGACGTGGTCAGGCGCTATGCCATTGATGGCGTTCATTTCGATGACTACTTTTATCCCTACAAGATCGAGGGACAGGCGTTTCCCGATAGCGCCACATACCAGCACTATCGCCTGCCCGGACAATCGCTTGATGATTGGAGGCGCGCCAACATCGATCTCCTGATCCACCATTTGCATGATTCCATCAAGCAGATCAAGCCACACCTGTTTTTTGGCGTCAGCCCCTTTGGTGTGTGGCGTAACCAAGACAAAGACCCCGAAGGATCGGCCACATGGGCCGGCCAAACCTGCTATGACGACTTATATGCAGATGTGCGCAAATGGCTCCGCGAGGGGTGGATCGACTACGTGGCTCCGCAGTTGTACTTGCCCATCGGCCATGAGCGCATGGATTTTGAAACCGTGGTACGCTGGTGGTGTCAAAATCACTATGGCAAACCGATCTACATCGGCCAGGCTGCCTATCGCATCAATGGCGAAACGGATGCCCGCTGGAAAAACCCAAGCCAGCTTTTTGAGCAGTACCGACTTTGCCGCACCTGCCCGGCCATTCAGGGAAACATCTACTTTAGCTCGAAGTCGTTTCGCCAAAACCCGTTGGGTGTAAACGACAGCCTTCGCTTACGCATTTACCGCGAGCGCGCACTCCCACCCCCTCGCCTCGCCTCATCAAAGGCTGCCCGGCCGGTAGCCGTGACGATCGCCACGCACAAACGCGGCTTAGTCGTTCGCTGGCCCGTGGGCGATTCGCTCAATCGTTCGGTACCCTACGTACTGCACCTCGAAAAAACAACCCGAAGAGGTGTCAAGCGCGAGGTACTTTTCCTTCGCCATCCCTCATATGCCATCCACAAAGCCCGGTCTCACCATGCCTATGCGTTTCGCGTAGAGGTCATCAATCACTTTTTGCAACGCTCCGCACACGGAGAGACGCCTGTTGTCCGCAGAAAGCGCAATCAACTAATCACCTCACCTCCGTAGAGGTATATTTGCCCCATGGACTTCCGTACGGAGCATACACCCCACCGACTGCCTTTTTCGCTCACGCATGCCACACGCATCCTCGCCACCGGTTCCTGTTTCGCCACGGCCATCGGGAAGCGCCTGGAGGCCGGCATGTTTCGCTGTGTAGTCAATCCGTTTGGTACGGTTTACAATCCTCTTTCCATCCACGGGCAGTTGGTCGATGCGTTGGCCTCTCACTCCCTCCATCCGAGCCATTGGGTGCCCCGGGGCACGCTCCTGCTGCATCATGCTTTTCACTCAAGCTTGGCGGCCCCTGATGCCCACGCGTTTGCCGCCCGCGTGCAGGAAGTCCAGTCCACGGTGCGCGCGCAACTGACAGCCAACAGCCTGTTGATGCTGACCTATGGAACCGCCTGGGTATTTCGGAAGAGTGGTGACGTGGTTGCCAATTGCCACAAAGTACCGGCCAGCGAATTCGCCCGCGAGCTGTTGTCGCTTTCGCAGATTCAGGAGTCGTTTGACGAGCTGAACCGAACGTTGCGGCAGGTGGCGCCCGCTGCCGATGTGTTGCTCACGGTAAGCCCGGTGCGGCACCTGCGCGAGGGCGTTGAGGAAAATGCCGTGAGCAAAGCCACGCTGCGGCTGGCCTGTCACGAGTTAAGCAAACATTATCCGCGGGTGCATTACTTCCCCGCGTATGAGCTGCTGCTGGACGACCTGCGCGACTACCGCTTCTACAGCGAAGACTTAGTTCATCCTTCCGCAGCCGCGGAGAAATACATCTGGGAGAAGTTCAAAACGGCATGCATGGACGGTGCTACGCTGCGACTGTTGGATGAACTGGACCGTCTGCGCGCTTTCCTTGATCATCGCCCCTTGGACGTGCACGATGCCGCCTACCAAGCCAAGCGGCAAAAAGCGCTGGCGCGGATGGATATGATTAAGGGAGAGCTTTCCATCAACTCATAGCACCACAATGCGAAGCACTCTTTTTTCACTATTTGTTTCCACCACCAAGAAGTAGATTCCGCTGGGCAGGCCTGCGAGCGAAAACTCATAGTCGTGTGTGGCCTGTGGCCCGCGCTGCTCGGCCAGCAGGGTACGGTTCTGCTCCGAACTCACCAGCCGCATGCGTACGGCCATCTCCTGCGCCAACTCAATACGCCCTGATAGCCGATCTGACGTAGGCACCGGATAGGCCGTCACCGACCGGATGAGCGATCCGCGGCCCCCTGATCTCCCGTTGGCCGCTTCACTGCGCTCACGTATCTCCACCGTACCACGGTATTCGTCCACACATTGCGCCAGGCTCGCATTCAGCACTACCTCATAGGTGCCCGCCCGCGCAAAGGTGAAGGTCGCATAGTCGGGCGTGCGCTCGATCACCGTGGCTTCCGCAGGCAACGACCACACAATCCCCTCCGGAACCGGCCAACTGATGTCGATCACAATCACCGTGTCGCCCACCTCTGCACGGGGTACCATCAAAAAGTCCGCGTTCAGCAAACCCGTGGACGTGGTCAGCGAAAAACTGGCCTCCCCTGCGCACCCGTTCGCATTCGTCACCCGCAACGTGTAAACCCCCGCCTGCGTCAGCGTCACCTGACGCTGGCCACTGCTAAATCCATTGGGCGATGACCAGGCATACGAAGACCCCACTACGGGCGAGGAGACCGTCAGCACACCTCCTTCGCAGATCACCCGGTCCGGGCCAAGGTCAAACGACACCGGGGCCGGATCAGAAAACACAAACGCCCGTTGCGAAGCGCAGCCCAGCGCATCGGTGGCCGTCACTGTGTATGTCCCCGCACCAATCGCTGGCAGCGTACCACCCGTGGCACCCGTGTTCCATACATAGCTAAACGTGCCGTTACCCCCCGTAGCCATTACACTGATGCTCCCATCATTGCGACCCGCACATGTCGGTGCCACTTCTGATACGGTCTGCACGCTGATCGCGGGCTTGTCCAAAATCGTTATGCTCTCCGTGATCGAACAATTGTTCGCATCGCGGATGGTGAGGGAATAGGTACCAGCACCAATATTATTCAAAACAGACGTGGTAGCACCGGTATTCCACGCATAGGTATAGGGCGCGGTCCCTCCCGTACCCAACGTCTGAATCGATCCGTTCGTGCCTGCCGGACAGGTTGCCTGTTGAATAACCGGTGGCGTGGCTTCCAGGGTTGGTGGTGAAGGAATATTTACTACCTGTGAGGTAATACATCCGGTAGCATCCGTGATCGTAACAATGTTGATGCCGGTACCGGGGCGAAGTGCCGTTGGGTTTAATCCCGTCTCCCCATTGTTCCAGACAATCGTGTAAGGGGCCTGACCTTGTGACACGGTGATCGTGGCGCGGCCATCATTGCTATCCGAACATCGCGTGGGCGTGGTTGAATTGACCGTGGCTTGTGGACCGTCCGGACTGGGAATAGCCGCATCTTCAAAATCGGTACACCCGTTTTGGTCGGTGATCGTGACACGGTAAACGCCCCCGGGTACATTGGCCAACGTTGCACTTGTGGAGACCACCTGATTCAACGAATTGCGCCACGCAAAACTATAGACGCCCATGCCACCGATGGCCGAAGATGAAGCCGATCCATTCGACTGACCGCACGTGGCTCCCTGAATACTGCCCACCGAGGCAACCAATACCGGTGGCTGTGTGATGGTGACATTGATTTGACTGATGCACAAATTCTGATCGCGAACCCGAAGGAGATGGGAGGCCGCATTCAAGTTGGTCATGAAGGGCGAGGGCTGCCACGTGGTGCCATCACGTGAATATTCATAGGCTCCTGTTCCGCCTGTAGCGCTTAGCACAACAGACCCGTTTGACTGACCATTACACAAAACATGAGAGATGGTGCCTTGAGAAAGCGTTAGCTGAGCGGGCTGTGTCAGCGTGGCCGAAGCGGTGGCCGTGCACCCGTTCGCATCCGTAACTGTGACAGAATAAATACCGGGTGGCCGGCTGATCAGATCTTCCGTAGTGGCACCATTGCTCCAGCTGTACAAATACGGAGAGGTGCCCCCGGTCACGGTCAGATTTACTGAACCATTGCTGGCTCCAAAACAGGTAATGTCTGTCTTCACAGCTGAGCTTATCAACTGTGCTGGCTGTGTGATCGTGGGCGTGGTGCGTGTGCCCACGCATCCCCGGCTGTCAGTGATGGTGACGGTGTAGGTATTGCTTAGGAGACTGCCCATCGTAAAGGACGCATCTTCGGTGGTGGCAATCACTGCATTGGTGGTGTTGTCGCGCCAACTATAACTAAACGGTGGCGTGCCTCCCGAAGGTGTCAGATTGAGGGTGCCTCCGTTGCTCGGGTTGAAACAGGAAAAAGTGGAAAGCGGAGCAATCGTACCTCCTAATGGCGCGGGTTGAGATAAGCTTATGCTCTGGCCTGTACTTTCACAACCATTGACACCCCTCGCCCGCACCGTGTATATCCCCGAGGGTAATCCCGTAAACACATTGGTCGAAAAGTAGTCTGTGCCATTATTGATTGAGTACTCATACGGTCCAGTACCATCGGAGGCTGTGAGCGTGATGCTGCCATTCGATGATCCAAAACAACTGGGCTCAACCAACGCACGGGAAACAGAAATAGCCGGGGGGACAGTGATCGTCACACCGGCCGCCAGCGACACACACAAATTAGCATCCCGAACGCGAACCGTGTAACTCCCTGACCCAAGGCCGGCAAATACATTCGAAGTTTGGTAGGATGACCCATCCAACGAATACTGCAAAACCCCTGTGCCTCCCCCCGAACCGTTCACCGTGACCGTGCCCGTCTGCCCAAAACACGTGGGCTGCGTAACTATGGACGTACCGGCAACAACCGGAGTCGGCACAAAAACATCCACGGGGGCACTCTCACACAAATTGGCATCCCGTACCTGAATTTGATGCAACACTCCCGTGCTCAAGCCGCTGAAGACGTTCGATGCCTGATAGGCACCGCCATCAATCCTGTACTGCTTCGCACCGGTGCCACCGCTGGCCGTGACGGTCACCTGCCCAGCGTTCAAAGCGTTGCACAACGTGGAAATACCCGAGGCACTCAACAACAGCGGCTGGGAGACCGTCACCGGGCCAACGGCAGCCTGGGTGGCTGTCGGGCAGGTGTCACGGACACGTAGTTGCGTATAGGTGCCCGCCCCAACCGTAAACTCGTTCCCCGGCTTGTACGTGGCACCGTTGTCAAGGCTGTACTCATACGTACCGTTGCCCCCCGATGCACTTATCGCAATAACCCCGTCTGACCCACCAAAGCAACTAACCTGCTCTCCATTGTAACTACTCACAACCGATGCGCTCGCAACCAAAGGAACACGTGGGCCCGCGGGGATCGTGAAAGGCGTAAATTGAACTGACCCACAATTACCCAGATTGCTCATGGCAATTAAGTAGTATTGAACTCCCGCCATCAGTTGCCCGTTGGTCTTCAATGAACCGATCGGAAGTGACGGGTTATTTGAGTCCCGTATCTCAAAGCTAAAAACCTCGCCTGCATCAGCTGACCTACTGTAGGATAAACCCGATACCGAGCCATCGCTGCCGCCCGCGCAGGTAGGCGCACTGGCAACGATGCTTGACTCAATGACCTGAACCTGATCCGGGAAAAAACGATAAGGAATCGTAGGGACGCTCGGTGGTCCGCCACACGGAATGGAATAACGAAATACTACCGGGGTATTGTAATATGAGGCGTATCCCGCCCCAAAAATGTCCTGCATACTCACGTTTATGGAAGACGTGCTGGGGCTGCCGGGCATAGGAATCCAATTCCCAGTAGAAATACTATACTCCCAGTAATACGAAGAATAAATCGAAATACCCCTGAGATCAAGTACTTCACTGGAGCAATAGTCTCCTGGCGGTGTAGTTCCCGCTATGGGCCTAGGTAATGGTTCCCAGCTTATTGACAAATCAGTGGTGGCACAAGAACCGATTGTATAATTTCGTGAAAAACAGTCTTGATTTGGAAGGTTTATTGAATACGAAAAAAGACAGTTTTGATTCGGAAAGTCTGGGGGCACCTTGTCATCAAAAACGCGACAACGAGAAGTGATATCTATCCGAATTGGTTTACCGTTGGCGTTCCTAAGCACATCGTAAGTCACATACGACTCATAAACAGGTGCAGTCTCACCCGGGCATCCACTCAATACGCCTGAAGAAAACTCATTTACCGAATAGGCTATTTGAGCGTTGGCCTCCAACACCAATAGTGCACCGCCTAACATAATTAACCAACATGGATAAAACATGTTTACCTTCATCGGAGTGTTTACAATTCTATTCAATATCCTTAACTATATTCAGAACCTATTGTATTCAAAATTTCACGCTTATCTCTGTGGATTTTCCCATACCAACTCCATTTTGATTGACCACCAGTACAAGATATTTATATCGACTTTCTATTTTAACACTACTGTCGATAAACTTACTTGAAGAATGTACGGTCTTAATTGCAAAGGGCGGCTCATCACCTTCTGATCGATAAATAATAGCCTTAACCGCACCCGGAATCTGATCCCATTCTAGTACAATCTGTTTCTTCTCCCGATCAACCGTTGCACGGAGCCCCACTTGCACAAATTGCTTAACCTGTTTTTTTACCGTTACCTGAATCGTAGATCCTTCAGAACTATTTCCGGAACGATCATAGCTTTTTATACTATATAGCTGCGGGCCAAGCACTCTAGTCGAATCGACAAAGCAAAAAATAGAATCCGGAAGATTGGCAAGTTTTGAGAAGACCGTCCCGCCTATTGCTCTTCGCTCAATGAGATACCCAGTTACATCTCTACTGGAACTTGGAAGCCACGATAGCTCTACTCCGTGCACCGTGTTTTTTACATTCTTTATTGCGGGAGGCACCGGAGGAATCCTATCCGGCAAAACAACCGTCAATGCTTCTGAAAATAATGACGAGTTAAATCGATTGTCTGTAGCCTTCAGTCTGTAGTAAACCTTCCCTTGCAATGATTGACCCGATAGAGAGTCGCGGAATTGAGGCTGCTCAACAATGCCTCTGGATACTTTGCTGAATTCAGCATTCAGAAAATTCGATCTATACACTTCATAGCCCTGTAAATCGCTTTCCGCATTTGCATTCCACTCCAGTTTGACCGCCCCTGATGACGCGATATCGTATTTTAAACCCATTGGGGCCTGAGGCGGAATGCTATCATACAACTGCAGCAAATGCGGAAATGTAGAGGTACTGTCCCGCTCTCCCATAAGTTTAATGCGGTAGTAGCCCGTGACGAGGGGTTTGCTGTCCCGCCACTCAACAACATCCGCTGACACTCGTTGCAATACCCGATAGGGGCCGGATTCCCGGCTGGATCTCTCTACTTTCACCGCGCGCACTTGCCCTTTCTCACCGGCTATGCCCCACCGAAGCCACACTTCGTTGTTTGGGGTTAGTTGTACTGAAAAACGCGAGACCATCGCCCTCAGCAATGGGATACCAACCCCCTTTACTTCCTCCGACATCGGCCCCAACTCTCCAAAGGCTGTGATGCCACGTACCCGATAGGAGACTTCGCTTCCGTTGGCTGCCAATGAATCTATGTACCGAAAATAGGGGTCGTCTTCACTGCCGGGATTCAAAAAAGGCGCATTGTTCACTCGCTTAAAAGCATCTTCACCTCTAATCTTGCGTTCGATCACGTACGATGTATAGGATTTTTCCAAGGCCGTTTTTGGCCACGTCAACATAACTGACTTATCGCCAAATTGCGCCCGTAGGTCGCGGGGTGGCAACATTTGTACCGTATCGGCCAGACTAATGAAAAAAGTAGCCGGAATGTTCTTGCTGCTGTCAGCATCCGCAACTACCACCCGATAAAGGTATTTCTCGTTTGATTTTACACCGGCATCTACCCACGCCAGCCCAGACAGCTGTGCCGTTTCAAACGAGTGGTCCGCAGCAAGCAGTGCAAAGGAAAATCGTTGTTCCAATTCGCGCGAGCGATTGACTACCTCAAACGGTGTGGGCTGCAGGGGACCCACTTCAAATTCCGACCCATACAGTGCCTCGGCCGCAATAGCCGCATAGTCGTTGCCGTCCGCCAAACGTTCCCAAGCAGCCAACGGCTGAGGCTTCACGGAACCCGACAACAGCATTTTTTGCGGAGGACGAAGAATTTCACCTCCGCGGGTGACAGTATACCGCTCGAGCCGATAGCCGACTTTGTTGGCTAACTGCCAATGACGCACATCTGTAGGAGCCCAACGAAGCACAATCGCGTCCTTCCTTGCTTTTGCCAGCAACAGCACGTTGGACTCCTGCGCCCATACGATCTGAGGCAACAACACACAAAAAATCAATATCGGTCGCCACATTGTCATTCGCCAATTGGGTTGTAAAGGATCAATTCTTTGGAACTAAGGAAATCTGTTTTCCCCGGTTGTAAAATTTTCAGTTTGACCTTGTAATTGCCTTTGAGCATCAGCGGAAATCCACTCCAAATAATCCGCTCCGTTCGAGGAGTCACAATTCCCTGCGCCAAATAGTGATTCACTACTTTGCTTTGTATCTCCAGAAAGTCATAGTAATAGTAATACGGGAGATCATAGGCCATAAATGATTGGGTTGCCATGGATGGCATAGTGGGCTGGGTCTGATTCAACTCGAACCCATCCACCGGCTGAAGAATATAGACGGCACCCACCGGAGGTAGACCCAGACTGGTTAATGTGCGATTGGCAATGGTGATTCGGCCGTCAATGGGATATCCCTCGTACACCAACGGAAAAATACGGTTGTCATAGTATTGGTTGCCGATCAGATCGGCCTCGGCTTTCAGCAACGGTTTGTTGCCGGTAAAGGACGTTCCCATCAATTCTGCTTTATCGAAGCCTTCTTCAGTGGTGTAATCTGCTTTTAAGAAAGAAACCCGCCACGCCACCCGCAGTCCATTCAGGGCCTGCTGGAAATTGATCGAATTAACTTTCTCTGAAAGGGTGGAATAGCGGCTGGATCGAAAATAGGCACTGAATATGGCCTTCTCCTCAAGTTCCTGAATCGATCCTTCGGCTTTTTTCGACTTGATCTCGGTGTCAATCGCCTCCCCTCCGGACTGGATCTTGCTATTCACTTCGGTTACATTTCGATCCACCGCGCCCTTTTGATTTTTTGGTACGTTCACCAGTTCAAACGAATACACCTCCCCGTTTTTCAAGCTAGCTGAAGGAATGGCAAAACTCACCCGTGCGGCAGAATAGGTAAATCCAAACGTAGACCGATTCCCCGTTGCATCCGAAAATCGTCCCACTTGATTCCAATCGGATGACGCGTCAAATAAATAGGGCTGCCCTTGCTTGAGCTTGATGTATCCCTCGCTCGTTTCGCTCTTGTAAAAATTCAATTGCCCCACCACCGGGTAACTATACTCAACATTTGACAGTGGAATATGGTCGGGTGCGTCTCCCGTGGCAAAGGTCACCGTAGCCTTTTCCACAATCACTTGACCATTTTCAACCACTTTTACCCAGGAACCTGCCTTGCGTTCTTCAAACTGAATTTCAACAGAGGCTACAATCTGTTTTCTGGGCGGCAATACATCAAATGGATTAATGGCCAACACATCTTGTTCTTCGTTCCATTCTTGTGTTCCAGCCAATTCCTTGCCCTCGCTCGTCAGCTTAAAGGACTGTAACTGCATGCGAAACGATCGTTTTTCACCGTTGTCATCTGTTATCTCGATTACTTTGCTGACCGGCATATTGAATACTGCCTGCGGACGCGTAAATACGCTTATCTCTTTTTCCTGGTCACCGGGCGTCAATTGCGCGATAACCTTCAAGTCATCGGCAACACTATCCTCCTTCTTCACCATCTCACACTTTCTTCCCAGCGTTACCTGGAACTTGCAATTCCCTTTTACCAGGCCACCCAACACCCGGAAATAACCTCCTACCGTACCCTGCACCCACACGGGGTTGGGAAGCTGCGCCTGCAAGACAGCAGCCGCACCAATACTCAATATCTCCACCGACCTGCGTTTGCCAAACACTTTCACACGAATGCCGATGGCACCTTCAAAATACGCATACGCCTGTCCGTTGGCATACCATCCGTTGATACCCAGCCGCTTGCCTGTGTTGCTGCAATAGGTTTCACCATAGTCTTTGAGCATGATGTCAAACCCCAATCCCGCTTCAAACTTGGCGTAGAAAATCAAAAACGTGAGATCGCCCGTGCTGATGCTGAAGGCGGAACCAAAAGCGATGCCCGCTCCGTTGCCAATCGCGTTCAGGTCTTTCATATAATCCAGGTTGGCACCCCCCAAAATGCGCGACACAGCCGCGGGCGGAGGCGGACTACCCGGTATTTTGGTGCCCACCATGAAGTAGCTGCCCGACTGCGCGCTGACGGGACCAACCCCGACTTTCAATCCAATGCGGTCTTCCGGTGTGCCCACGTACATGTACCACTCGCCCGGGGCAAAGTGCATCACGGCCCAACCGGCCCGGCCCCCGGCACCCACGCCTTGGATAACGCCCCCCGCCACGTTCACATACGCATCGAAGTTGCCATGCAGCACGCGGTTCTCGAAGTCGTATTCAATAAAGGCGCGAAAGGAAATGCCTTCCGTCCCTTCAATCTTGCCGTGGATGTTCTGCACGGCAGCGGGATCGTCCTTGATCGTCTCGATAAACGTCTCCGCACCCTTGGGAACTTTTATTTCAATCTCCTGCACCTTGCGGGCCATGTTGGCAGCCGACACCGCCAGCTTGCCCGTGATGCCCGCGCCCATCCCGGTACTCAGCATCTTGCCATTGCCCAGCAAGCTCATGTAGCGAATGCCTCCCCCGCGAAAGAACGAAGCCTCGAACGTCACATCGCCCGTGAACAGCTTATCTGTGCCGGCCGAAGCGATGACCATCGAAGCTTTAATACCCAAGCCTGCTTTGCTGTCGGGTATGTAGTAAATACCGGAAGCCGTTCGGCCCAGCGGACTGGATTGATTTTTGTCCAGCTTCATGCGGTAATAGGCACCGCCTCCGAAGCCTTTTGCGTTGATGCCTGGAAACATCAGTATGCCCGGTGAAAACTCCACCATGGCATCGGCATACCAGTAGCGTTCGCCATTGACGTTTCCGAAAATGGCCGTGGCGCTCGCCTTGAAGTTGAGTTTGTTGAGTTCCATCGACACCGACCCGTTGAAGCCGTTGCCATAGGCCACATCGTCCTTGTAGAAGGCCAACGATCCTTGGATGCTGTAGCCTGCGCCCTGGGCGTCAACCCGGATGGAGCTGACATCCACACGCTTGGGGCGCCAGCGCTGGCGCCCGTCTTTATTTTCCATCTGTGCCACCAGCGAGAGGCCGGCTTCGGCCGAAAAGGAATTTGCCCCGGCATCATTGCCCGTCAGGTTCACGATCAAATCAAAATCCAACGCAGTTTCGGTATCCGACAACGATCGCATGCCGATGTTGTTGATACTGATCGGAAACTGTGCCATCTTTTGTTGCAGTGCTTCGGAGCCAAATGAAAAATTGCCCACTTTGATGTAGGGCTTCACCGTTTGTATCTCCAGGTTTTCAAAGGAGATGTCCGCCAGCTCCACCCCTTTTCCTTTTTCGCCTTTGTCGCTCAACCGGGCCTGAATGTTCATGTTTCCGTGCAGCACGGCCTTGGGTAAAAACTTCCCATCCGCCACGCGGATCTCGATGCGCGAAGCCTCGTAGATCTCCACCTTGCTGGTTTGCCACAGATTGAACTGCATATCCTCCGTGGATACCACACTGAAGAAATACTGATCGTTTTCCTGCATGGTCGCGGTATACTTAAAAGGCGTCTGTTCATCGGCCAGGGGCACCACGATTTGCCCCTTTAAGCCTGCTTCCTGAATCTGGTTGGCCATCAGCGATACAGCAATAGAATCTAGCGAAAACGCCCACCCGCTCATGTCTCCGTTGTTAAGTGGGATCAAATTTTTGCCTTCAAACAATCCGGATACCCCCTGGTTGTCGATGATCATATTGTAGGCATTGAGGGAAGTGCGCACATTGTCTTTATTCTTGAACTGCTGCGGCAGGCGCACCGACAGTTGACGCACATAAAAGCCGCGCCACAAGTTGGCATTGTCGGGAAGCATTTGGTTGCTGCTATAGCCGGCCGGAAACACCACCGCGGGTGCATTGCGCACATCGCTGAAGTCGAACACGGCTTGCTCCACCGTAAAGCCAAAGCCATTGAGACCTTTCACCTGAAAGTTGGGGAGGCTCAATTGCACCACCAGGTCGTTCCAGTTGCTGATCACCGTTTTGAAGGACGAAGTCACCCGCCCTTCCGGCTGCACGGTGCCGTTCAGGTTTTCAGGAATCAACAGATCGCGCGAAAAGATCACGTTGGCATCCAGCGCCATTTCTTTGAAGCCGTCACAATCCATGGTCACATACGTGCCGGGCTGTTGCTCCGTGCCGCCATTGATTACCAACTGTACCTTGTCGCCATTGAAATTGATGCCGTAGCTTCCGATCAATTGCAAGGTTGCATCGCCCACGATGCCGCCTGCATTGGACAGCTTGATGTTGCGGCCCATGAATGCCAGCTTTTTGCCGTTTTGAGGAATCTCAAATTCCATCACCACATCCAACTCCGCGTGGGTGGGCTGCAAGCGCACCGCGTAGATGACAATATCATAGTTTAAGCCACCAATACTTTTTGAAATGCCTACCGGCAATTCAAACCGCGAGCTCGCATCAATGGAGCGGATGAAATTTTGTGTCTCCCGCACCTTGGCCATCATCGTCCGTACCAGCGCGATTTTCTGTTCCTCTTCACCATTGTTCACCTCATCCAACGTCACTTCCTCTACCAATACATCTGCCATTTCGGGAGCCGGTTCTTCCAATACGCGAACGTGAAACACCGAATCCAGGTGGGTGACAACCTGTGCACTATCGGGTGGCGTGGCTACGGCTGTGAAGGGAAGCAGGGACAATATGAAGAGTAGGTATTTCATTCCATTTATTTAGGTGGTAGGGATTGGGGGTTAGGTATTAGGGGTTAGGTATTAGGGGTTAGGGGTTAGGGGTTAGGGGTTAGGTCGTTGGTACTGAGCTTCAGGTTCACTGACTCGATTTTCCATCGACTGGATATAGCCGTTTATCATTCGCCCAATCTCATCGATTTTTTGAATAAGCTCTGAACGTTTTTCAGTTCCAATCAGGTTCCGGCTCGCTGCTTTGGTAAGCCATGTTTTGGTTTCAAATGCCGAGCCGCGCGCGTAAAATGTGAAATTCCTCACCTCTTTAGAATGATATCGGCCAAGCCCCTCGGATAAGTTAGCCGCGATGGAATCGCAAGCACGAACCAACTGCTTTCCGATTGTATCCTTTTCAAAGTATGACCACGTAGCAACAATCGACCAAACAGATTCACCCAGCTCCATCGCTTTGTTATACGTCTTAAAATCCTCTAACCCCTGAATCATATGCACTCAATTAATTCCCTTATACCCAAACACCTAATCCCTAACACCTAATCCCTAACACCTAATCCCTAACACCTATT
This sequence comes from uncultured Ohtaekwangia sp., assembly GCA_964524935.1. Lineage (GTDB taxonomy): Bacteria > Bacteroidota > Bacteroidia > Cytophagales > Cyclobacteriaceae > ELB16-189. Next base: position 980,499 of record CAZGFJ010000001.1, on the reverse strand, counting down.
CCCCAACACCTAACCCCTAATACCTAGTATTTGTCATCCAATATCTTAAATTCTTTGTTCACCTTAAACCACTCCCGTACCTGCGCAAGCGCTGCGGGGTAGTCTGGGGTGATGACGTCTCCGCTTTCGCTTAACTTTAGTGGATAATTTTCGATGGCGGGAGCCAGCATCTCCATCACACGATAAGCGCACGGTATGCGCGAAGGCCGCTCGGGGTCTGCCGACTCACAATTTTTTGCATCGCTGTAAAGTGTTTCCAGCAAATAATTGAAAGCCTCTCTTCTTCTGGTGTACACCAAGTCCGGGAACACTTCATACACCAACGCATCACTCACGGGCATGCGCTTCACGCGGTTCATTACATCATTGATAGCCTGCTCATCACCCATGCGACTGAGCGCGAGCAGCGCGGCCCAACGGTCCTTACGACCAGCCGCACCATCTTGGGACAAGGCGAAGAGCTCGTTCTTTGCTTTTTGTACATTCAGATAGCCGAGGAGCCGGATGAGCGTGTTTATATTACCCGATTTGCGTTGAAAGTAGGCATACAAGGAATCTTTGGCTGCCGATGAAAAATCATTTTTACGGAAGCTGGTGATATAGTTCAGTGCTACGCCTGCATTGCCCGTATCTTTGTCTTTGGCTGCTGTCATTAATTGTTGCACCGCTTGCGTGCGAACGGACTGCACCTTGGACTGTAACCCAATGGTGCGCACCAGCCCGGCCGCGCGAGCACGCACAGTGGGCAACGTATCTGAGGCATAAACACCCAGCGACTTCAATAACCCACTCGCCAACTCCGGCTTGCTCACCTCGGCCGGTACGTTGGCATACTTACCCGCCCGTATTTGGGCAAAGTAAGTATCTAAGCTCTTGGTTTGGGCAAGGGCAGTGGTGGTAAGGAGGAGAAGCAATATGGTAAAGCGAGTAGTCATTTAGTTAACGTTCTCTTAGTATACATATATCTCTTTTATCAATCTGTTTTTTTTGTTCTAAGTATCTATTCATTCATCATTCTAGTTCATCATGCTTTGCCCCCGTTGTTTCGCAGAGTCCCCGAGGCGGAGACTCTGCGGGGAAGGAGGAAAGCGAGTGGTCATTGGGTTAACATTCTCTTAGGTACATACATCTATCTTTTTATTAATCTATTTTCTTCTTATTTAAGTGTCTATTCACTCGTCTTTTTAGTTCATCATGTTTTGCCCCCTTTGTTCCGCAGAGTCCCTGAGGCGGGAGACTCTGCGGGAAATTAAGGGCAGTGGTGGTGAGGAGGAGTGATATGGTTAAGCGGGTGGGCATTCTTAGCAGCTACATCTCAACTCAGATTCAAAAACTCTTGTCTTAGGAATTCGTATGGAATTTCATACCGGTCCAAAGATTGTACAGGTAATAACTCCCGAGGCACAAACTTACTATCAACATCAATTTCCATCCCAAGTATCCAAGCCAGTTTAGCGTAACCCAAAGCCGGCATCGAAATGTACTTCTTCAATAGTGCATCATCATTTCTTTTCTGATGAACTTTAGGAGTTACCATTTCCTTTAAAATGGCTCTGCATTTGAATGAATCCTCTTGATATAATGCCTTAAAAAAGGCAACATCATACTGTAAAGTACTGTTTTGATTAGTTTCATTGAAATAAACTCGTTCCATAATAGTCAAGTTTCTTTCAATGAGTGCTTTGTTTCCCAACAAAAACTGTTGTACGGTATGATTAAATATTGCTCCCTCACCTGCCAAAACATTATCTTCCATGGTAATGGGCACTACGTTTCTAGTAATATCTTCTAAATAGGTACCTTGATAGGTAAGTTTCGCAAAAACATCTTTCACAAATGGTAAGTTATCCGATAACATTGCATAGCCAATCGAATTTAAATCATAGTCAAACAGTCTATCCTGATATGTTTTTACCCTAAAGGCATCCAACAATCCACACACATAAAAACATTGTTTTGCGTTAAAAATATTTTTCTCAAGGAAAAAAGAAAATATCCCTCTTCTACAATTAATTGAAGACAATATTGAGCTTAGATATCTGAAATCATTCACATTACTTAACAGGTATTTTTCATTCTCTGCATCATTACTGACTATTTCTACAGGAGTTAACATAAAAGTTTATTTTACAAAACCATTGGAAAGTTTAACAAAATACCCTGCGCCATCGCCCTTATCAATAGCAAAGACATACCTTTCAACCATACTTTTATTCCTTAATAGCGCATTTGCCAATTTGGTCTTGTCACCCCCTAGCAAAACCAACTTTTTATTTGCCACATGCTCAAAAGTCCAATCTATACTCATTTGAGTTGGCAAACCAGTTTCAGGATTAGCTGGGTTTATAGTTAAACCACTGGCTTCGTCATAGCCTTGCACAGTTTTTAAATCATCAAACTCATCAAGTATTTTGTTTTGTTTAAACTGTTTACCCTCAATAATCAAAATTTCAGTAGGATTGTCTAACGTGCCTTTATAAGCGACAACGTCAAAGCCATTGTTAGAGCCATACTTGCCAATATCTTTACTTACCGTGTATCCTTGCTTTCGTAAAGCTTCAGCGACAATACCCTCTGTTAAATCTCCGCTCCGATCGAGCCCTTGCCTTATCTTCGCCAAATCATCGGAATATTTCGAACCCAGGCCAGAAACGAATCCAGCATCAAAACCTTTGGTAAACTTGGCAAATTCAAGATTAGTCAATTTAGAACCTGTCGGTACAACACCTGTAAGCCCTTTTATTTCAGAAACACTGAGAACTTTTCCAGCCTCGCCAACGGCATCGTCAATGATATAACCTAAAGACCCATCTTCCTTTTTAACAAATTTCACCAAAACATCCTTGCCTGTATCTACATTTCTAATGGGCTTAGTGCTTTGATAAATTATTTCAGTACCCCGTTCAGTACTGCTTATAACTGGCACTAAGAACTTGATCCCATCGTCTGTAATGGAAGCCAAACGAACTCCTTCGTTGAATGAGGTGGCTAAAATAATCGCTTTGGCATCTGCAGGAAGCTGGACAAACAGGGAAGGGGGCAGCTTTTCTAGTATCTCAAGCGTAAAATTTCTTACCGTTCGACTTGTGAATTGGGCTGTCCGGCTTGCTATCTGAGAAATAGTTGCTGGGTAAGCTTTAGCCGACTTTGCAAGTATTTTAGCTATATCACCCAAGTCGGTAGCCTTGCTAATCGCCTTAAGTTCACCAGCTCCAACAAAAAAAGAAGCCACGAATACTACATCATAACATCCCGCATATGTTGCTCGATAACTATCAAATCCTGTAATTCCAGAGTACCCGTGATGTTCTTTGATCAGCTCCCACACACCATTCCCCATCCCACTAAAGCCGCTGTTCTTGATCTTCTCAAAGTATTCCTTTGATTTCTTTGCAATATCTTGAGGAGGCTGGGTGAGGCCCGCACCTAAATCAGATAGGCCATAAACCAAATCGATAAGAGAGTTCCATGCCCCGCAATTACAGGCAATCGGATATTGTATCATTCCTTGACCAACAGCCGACACTAATTCATTTTTCCCGAGACCGAGATAATTTTCGAAAAGCTCTTGTACAAAGCCTTGCAATTGGTAGTCAAGTCTATTGGGATTGTAGAGCGATTCTGGAGCCCTGAGGTTCTTTAGAAGGCAATTCAGCAGTTCAAATGACTCATTACCCAAGATAATTGAATACGTTGTTTTACTTAGCGCACTAATAAAATCCAGGTTAAAACTTACTTGGCCTGTGGCAGTAATCTGTTTGTCGATAGCAGCTTGCAAATCCTCCGCAAATTTGCAATCAACATCTATTTTCTTGGCAATCTGATACATCAGGTATGTATCACGAAGTCTTTCAATATCTTCAAACTCAACAACTAGTGTAGTTGGAGCCATGAGTGAAGAATTAGTTTCTTTTAATTTCCCAACAAACTCCGTTACGCCATAGCTGAGCATTTCGCGCATTTTGACATCGGCTCGTCCTGCAATTGTAGACGGAATTGTATCAAGTCCAGATATATATGCGCTTGAAAAACGTCTTAACTCGTTTATCAACTCATCTTTCTCTCCATTATTTACTGGCTTTTTATAGAAGTCATAGTGTTCGATGATAAATTTGTAAATCTCTTTCAGTCTTCCAGACAAACAATTAATCCTATCGCTCACACTACCTCGCTCAGTGACCCCACTAAGGATTTGAGTCAAACTATATATCGATGTTGAAATCTGTGTTTTAGTACCGATTCCACCTTTATTGAGCGACTCAACACTCGGTTGATAAGTTGCGGAAAACACTTTATAAACACCGCATAGAGTCTGATCCGGCAATACAAATATGATAAGCGGCTGCTGGGTGACACTTTCAAGTTTCCCTTCAAATGGAATTGACTGACTTGTATTATATGATTTAGATTGAACTTCAACCGCATCATAAAAATATCCTTTGAAATTTTTTGCATCCTTTTCCTCAAATGCAATGTACCGTGTGGACTCAACTGTAAATCCAATCAAATATCCGTTGTTAAAAGTGAAGTCCCGTGTATTCGGTGGCAACGTTATTATTGACCCTGTTGGAGAAAGAAACGATATCGATTTATTTTCAAGGCCGGGTATTGATGAGATGACATCACCAGAGAGTTTTGCCCAAGATTTATAGGCCGCATCCTCATCCTTCTCAAACAACCCTACCACAATCTCCGGATATCGCATTTGGTCCCACTGGTGTTTGTACAGTTTGGTGCCAAATGTTGGGGTGTAATCCATCAGGTTGTCGGTGCTGCCCTGGGGGATGGTGTATTTTTCCTCGGCAAAGGTGTGGCGCAGGTTGAAGGCTCCGTGGCCGAGTTCGTGGGCTATGGTATGAATGATGGCTTGCTCGCTACCGGCTTGATCGGTGAAGATGAACCCAAACTCCTTGCCGCGTGGCATGTAGCCGGCCAGCTTACCCGCTTTGGGGTTCTTCACCAAAAACAAATAATACGTATCGGGCGCTGGGTCGGTGTTGAAGGCATCTACCACCTTGCGCATGTCAGGGCTGTAGTTGCTCAGCAGTCCGCTGCCGCCATCGTCAAACGGATCGATGCCCGGCACGGTAAAACCTTCGGGCGCCATCTGCACATTCCACTTCACCACCGCCTGCCCGTAAATCTTGTTGAGTTGTGTACGCAAGTTGGCTTCGCTGTAGGGGTACTTGTTGCCGTTCACCGGCACGATGACCACCGTCTTTTGGATTTCATCGTAGGTGGCCACGTTCAGCTTGCCCAGCACTTGTTCTTTTTGAGTGGTGTCGGGGGGCGTGTATAATGCTAACAGGCCTTCTTCGATGCCGTCAGATGTTCCGTTTACTCTCAGTTCGTAGGCGTTGGCTGTTGAGGAATTAGGGGCAGAGGTGTTAGGTGTTAGGGGCGAACCCGCCTGTTCAAAACGGATTTTGGATTTATCTAAGCCGCTGCCTTCGAGGATGGCAAGCACAGCATCGGTGCGGCCCGTGGCCACGGACTTCCATGAAGCATATTTGTCGCCTTCGAGTCGTTCATATTTAACCGCCAGCGGGTCATGCTTTACATCAAAACCAAAAGCTTGATTAGGCGAGGCATCAAACTTCAACGCCAGGTTATACTCGCGGTTGCCTGCTTTGGCGGCTACGTCTGCTGAAGTTTTGTGGATATTACCTTTCTTATCTACAAGGTATCCATTACCGGCACTGTCGGTTATCGCTGCAGAAGTACCGGCCGGTACCGTAGTGCGTGTACCACTGGCATCCACAATCACCACATTGCCGCTTTCATCTTTGGTTACGCTGGCGATGGTTCCATTCACCCTAATGGCGGTGTCGGCCACAAACGAACCAGGATCAAACTGCTGTGGCAGGTTGGCTTCGTATTCGTTCAACAAGGAATCTACCTGAGCCAACGTCTCATCCAGTTTATCCATGAAGTCCATCACCCCGGCCGGGATGATGTCTACGCCTGCGCCCGTCACGTTCATAAAGCCGTTTACCATGCGCAGCTCTTTGTTCACCACAATGTTGGTAAACTCGGCTTTCACTTTGGCCTTGTTGAAATACGATACCTCAATGACGCCTTCACCCGAAAACGTGCCGGCACTTCCCGTCACTTTGCTGATCTTCACGTCAAAGTCGCCCGCCTTGATCACATCGCCTACCTTAATCACATCGATCAATTGCGATGGATCGAGGTTGAAGGGCGCCATCGGTAAGCCGCAGGAGTAGGCGATGCCTTCCACATCGGGTGTGGTGATCGAGGCTACCGTTGACCACGCACTTTCAAACGTGCCACAGGTAGAGGCTATCTGATACTCGTAGCGGGTATTGGGTTGCAGCGATTTGATTTCATGGTCGGTAACCAGCACATTGTCGGTGTACCAAACCGGATTGCCCGATGAAGTAGCCGGACGATAGCGTACTTTATATCCGGTTTGATTCATCGCGCCATTCCAGCTCAGCGCAATGCGGCTGGGGCCGGGTGCCTCGCCCACAATGTTGGTGGGCACGTTGCAGGCATCGCCATATTGAAAGGTGTAGACCTGGCTGAGGCCATTATTTTTAAACAGGTTCAGTTCTTCCACTCCCGTAACGCTACGCGCCTTCAACTGGATGGCATAGCGCCTGCCGGGCTCCAACGGTGTTTCGGCCGGACCGTAGATCAAGGTAGTGGCGTTCGTAGTGGTTTCGAATACAGGAGGTGAAGTAAGGATGGCATCATTAGGGTTGCGCGTGGGGGGCCATATCTCCACCATCTTAAAATCATACTCGGTGCTAAAGGCGCTGTTGGGTGAGCCGGTGTGGCGCGGTGTCCATTGAAAGATGACTTGCTGTGGCTCCTGGATGCGCACCTTTTCGCCATCGCGCGGCAGGTTGACGATGGGCGGGTCGTTCAAAATCAGCCAGGCGGCCGCGCACGAGGTATTGGAGATTTTCACCCCACGGTTGTACTCCAACACTTCAAAGCAAAACTGATAAAGCCCTTCGGGCAAGGCCCCGCGCTGTTCGTATTGGCGCTGCGAGATACCGGTAAAGTTCAGGTTGCGCGACTCAAAGTAGGGCGCCAGGTCGGCACTGATTAATTGCAGCGGAACCCCACCCGTTAGCGAAGTGGGCGGTGGCAAAAACTCGGGCTTGGTTTCGATGCGTATCCCCTGCCCTTCAATGCGCAGGCGAAAGCGAACGTTTAACTCCGGCCGGCCGGCATCTACCAAAAAAACGTTTAACGCCAGACGCTCTGATCCCGGGGCTGCGTAGTCCGACAAAAACAACGAGTACGGAGGGCGCAGTTGTGTGGTAGCCTGAACGGGGAAGACTTGGGCATCACTTTGTAACCACGAGAGTGCGAGTATGAGGGGCAGTATGGCTTTGAAAAGGCGCAAGAATAATAGGTATTAGGGGTTAGGGCAAAAAAAGGTGTTAGGTGTAAAGGTATTAGGGGTTAGGGATTAGGTGTTAGGGGTTAGGGGTTAGGGGTTAGGGGTTAGGGGTTAGGGGTTAGGGGTTAGGCCCATTGAACCATACTGGGTTTCGGGTTCGTTGACTTGGTTGTTCAGTGATTGGATGTAACCATTAATCATGCGCGCTATTTCATCGGTTTTACGAATAAGCTCTATGCTGGCTTCCGCTGCAATCAGTTTTCGATTAGCCGCCTTAGTGAGCCATGTTTTGGTTTCGAATGCGGAACCACGGGTATAGAACGTGAAATTTTTCACTTCTTTGGAATGATAGCGGCCAAGGCCTTCCGATAAGTTCGCGGCTATCGAGTCGCAAGCACGAACTAACTGCTTTCCAACCGTATCTTTTTCAAAGTATGCCCACGCGGCAACAATCGCCCAAACAGATTCGCCCAACTCCATCGCTTTGTTATACGTCTTAAAATCCTCCAATCCTTGAATCATATAAACTCTGTTTAATCCTAACCCCTACCACCTACTCCCTACCACCTATTCCCTAATCCCTAACACCTATTCCCTAATCCCCAACACCCAATGCCCAGTGCCGAATGCCCAATACCTAATTTTCAAAACGAATACGAATACCCGAGCGTCCCGGTAAACTCTGTGAATTCCTTGGCTCCTCCCTCCTGCCGGCTTTTTCGGTTCACGACCACCGCACCCAAATTGATGTTGTGTTTTTTCTTAATCGAAACGTTGCCCGACAGGCGGCCATTGAGAATGCTGTTGGTATGCATGCCATTGGCGTACGATTCATTTTGTGAAACCGAAGCCGTGGTCCGGAATTTTTTGTCAAAAAACTGTTTGCTGACTGAAAGCGTGGGACCCAACGTGCGCGAATCCAAGGTGGCGCCATCGCTGATGTTCAGGTTGAAAGCAGCCGAAAGCGTGAGACTGTGCGGAGTAAGCGAAAGGCTGTAGGCCGTGTTGATGTTGTAAAACTGCAACCCGCTGTTTTGCTCCACCCCTCCTTGCCTGTCGGCTGCATCTTGTACGGTCAGGTTCATGTTGAGTGTTTGCCTTCTGTTTTTGTTGTTACCCAGCAGGTACATGGCGTTGGCCGATACGTTTTGCGATATCTGGGTAAAGTTCAACGTATCCAGGTTGTCGAAGGGCGTAAGTTGGTTGATGTCCACAAACTGCGAGCGGATGTTGGTAAATGTTTGAAAGCTGGAATAGGCAAAGGCGAGGTTAAGTTTGGGTGACGGAGCCACCGACACATTGGTGGATGCCACCAGCCTGCGCATGGTGCTGATCTTGCTGTCGTCCAGGTTGTCGCGCTGCGTGCCCACGTTAGCGGCTATATTCACTTTTCCCTGAAACAAGGCAGTGGCTGCATTGACCGTAATGTTTTCCAGGTCGTTGTTGAAAAAATAGGCGCCCAACGTTCGGTACTGCGGGTCAATCCGCTCATAACCCACGCCCACTGAATACCCTTCGGCCTGATAGGTGATGTTGGCCTTGTAAGCATTGTAATAAGATGACGATCCACGGGGTGTAAACAGCCCACCCATGCGGCCGAGAACATTTTGCGTTTCGGCTTCCTCGGCACGTGTATCACGGGTGATCGCGCTGGTTGCCCACTCCGCCCGCAACAGCACGCGTCTGAAGATGGCTTTACCGGCAGTCAATCCCATGACCAAGTTCTCCTGCGGCAGGATTCCTTCCTCCTCGGGCACGTAACTGATGGAATTGATCTCGTCTTCCGCCCGAAACAGAATGGCCTCCACAAAGTCTTTGTTGTCGCCATAGCCTACTTTCATGCCGTATCCGTACCGGTCAAACGAGGGCAGCACCGGATTGGCCGAGAGCGTATCGGGCTCCACGGCTTTCAAAAACCGACCATACATCGCGCTGATCCGCCACTTCGGTGAGGGGGCCAAATCCGCCCCAATACCGTTAAAGAGATGCCCGCTCAATGTGTATTGTGAAAAGGACATGCTGGTAAAGCCCAAATGCAGCGTGGCCCATTTATAGGTTGGATGCAGCGTAAATTGGTTGAAGGGCTGCTGAAAGGTGACGTTTTGATTGGAGAGCGAAAAACTGAGCGGGATGCTCCAACCATATAAACTAAAATTCAAGTTGCCCGTGGCAAAGTAAGAATATGGATCGCGCCTGCTGTCAATGCCGCGAGCGGTATAAAAAATCTGGTTTACCGCTATGCCTCCGTTGATTGTCAGGGGACGCTCCTTGCCAATCGCTTCAAGATTTTGAGCGGAAAGGCTGGCTGCGCTGAGGCCCAGTATCGCTCCGCAGCAAATCACCGATGTCAACAAACCACCTCCAGGGGTGCGATTACGTAGAGTTCTCTCCAAAGCGGTCAGGTAAAATGGATATATAAAGTTATACAAAAAACATTCAATTGATCATCACCCAGCAATCAGATTCTTTTTTCGACAAAAGTGATGGCGTTTCTTACATCACTTTTTGCGAATGGCAAAAAGGCGTCCTGAAACTCATCGCCTTGTAAAGCAGGATATTAACTCTTTTCTGTACACCAAAAATCCGACATGGGCGCACCATTCATTTTAAGGTCTCTCCGGATACGTTGCCTTTGATAATCTTAACCCTGCCTGTCCATTTTCCTTCTCCCCACCAGAAAGGTACAGGTAGTTTTTCGAGATACCCGTAAATAAAAAAGACATCCGTGGGGGATGTCTTTGCCGATCATACGATTCCTTTAACGGATCAATGCTCATGATGCTCACGGCCATGACCGCCCCCGTGCCAGGCTTCCATGATCTCGTGGAAGCGCGTGTGGGCATTTTCCAAGGACACACCCAACAGCGAGTCGCTGGCGGCTGTTTTCATGGCCTCCACTTCGGCTTTCAGGGCAGCAAAGGCCGCTTTCACCTCATCGGTGTTTACTTTTTCCGGTAGCTCGGCTGCGGCAAACTTATTCACTTCGGATTCAAACATGGCCAGGTTGGTTTTGGCAGGCTCCAGGTTGGCTGAGTCTTTAAATGGATGGTAGATATCGGCCATCACCATGTGGAAATCATCCATGGCTTTCCACTCGTCCATGTCGGCTGTTTCGGCTTCTTTCTTTTGGCAGGCAAACAGGGTTGTGGCCAAGGCTATTGCATACAATACACGCTTCATAGATTTTGTTTTTTCAGGGGGCAAAGATATTCAAAATTCAACATTCAAGCGACCAGAAACCAGCCGCTAGAAACCAGCGACAGCGACTAACCACCTGAGACATCGACCCCCCCTACCCCTTCTCCCGCTTACTATACCTCCGCTTCATTTCAAACCGGTGTACCAGTTTTTTCAACACCTCGTAATACAGGGCCACATACAACAGGGCCGTCATCACCCAAATGATGGCGATGTTGAAGTACAGCGTATCAAATACGTGACCGAGAAAAGGCTTCCCCGGCACAAACAGAATGGTCCGGAAATCCAGGGGCGAAGCTGGATGGTGCTCATCCAAGTAAATCGGATAGATGCGTTGGTATAGCTTTCCGTGCCAGTTTACAATGCGCAACGTACTGTTGGTATTTTCCACCACGGTCGTTACCGACTCATTTACATGATCCATCCGCATGGCTTCCATCTGTTGCTTTTGCTCGGGCGTGGCCATCGACAGGTTCATGCGCTGCTCCTTTTCATTTTGGGCATCGTTCATGCGGATGCCATAGTACTCTTTCAGAACGGTCAGGAACTTCCGTGTTTTTTCATAGGTGGCGCTGTCAAACGCCCCGATTTTCAGGTTCACCACTTCCGGCAGCCGGCTCTCTCCCACCAGCGCCAACTCATGGCCGATTTCGGTTCGCAGCAGGTCCAACGATTTTTTTACAGGATTGTCTTCACCGGCATCGCGCCAGCGCCCGCGGTTGTTGATTACGTTGGCAAGCTGCGACTCCAATTCAGGAATGTAATAGATGCGTTTGTACTCCGCCAGCGCCCGTTTCTTGTCCAGGTCATAAAACATGCGCTCATATCGGTTGTCGCGAAACTGTGTCACCATGCACGCCTCGTAGGCCCAGCGCGAAGCCATCATCTCGCCCACCAGCGGGATGCCCTTGGGCGTGCCCACAAATGGGTTCACCTTATCAAAACTTATCACTACCCCGCTCAGCAGCAACTGCGGAATGATGAGGATCGGAATCAAGATATAGATAGTGACGGCCGAATTGAAAGCCGAAGAGATGTTGAGGCCGAGCATGTTGGCAAAACAACTGCACGAGAACAAGATCAGCCAATAGCGAAGCTCGGTGAGCGGTATCTCGATGATCAGGTTGCCCACCAATACAAACGACAGCGTCTGTATGCCCGAAAGGGTAAACAAAATAACTAACTTGGAGGTGAAGTAGCTGCTGCGGCTAAGGTTGAGGTAGCGCTCGCGTTTGATGATCTTGCGGTCGCGGAAAATCTCTTCCGCGCTGACGATGAGCCCCACAAACAACGCCACCACAATGGCCATAAAAAAATATACAGGCACGTTGAAGTTGTGATAGAACGTGTAGGCGGGTTTTTCCACGCCCACCTCGTCATAGTACTTGACAAAAAAGGAGATAAACAGGGCCAGCACAGGCGTAAGCAGGCCGTTAACGATGATGTACTGGCGGTTCGCGAATTTGGAGAGGGCATCGCGCTTCACTAAGATGCCCAGTTGCGTCAGCCAGGCAGGGATGCGCTGCGTAACCGGGATGGGATCTTCTGCCACCGCGATTTTCGGTAGCTTGATCTTCTGTTTGAAATACTGATACCATTGGCCGGGCGATATCTTGCGCGTGTGCGTAAACCGCCCGAACTCATTGACCACGCGCGTCTCGATGATGTTGAAAATCTGCTCGGGGTTGATGTTGCCGCACTCGGGGCAGGCCCCCGGTGTCTTGTTGGCCGCGTTGATGATCTGTTGAAAATAGTTAACCGACTCAGACGGGTTGCCGTAGTAGATTTGAAAGCCGCCCACGTCTAAGATCACCAGTGTGTCAAACATCTTAAAAATGTCGGAAGAGGGCTGATGAATGACGACAAACACCATCTTGCCGCGCAGCGAAAGTTCCTTGAGCAGGTCCATGATGTTTTCCGAATCGCGCGAAGAGAGGCCGGAGGTGGGCTCGTCCACAAACAACACGGCCGGTTCGCGTATCAACTCAAGGGCGATGTTAAGACGCTTGCGCTGCCCGCCACTGATCGTTTTCTCCAGCGGGCCTCCCACCTTCAGGTGGGCAATTTCCGTCAGGCCCAGGTCCATCAGCACCTCGCTCACGAGTGTATCAATCTGGCGCTGGTCGTAGTGCCCGAAACAAAGACGCGCGGCAAAGTACAGGTTCTCGTACACGGTCAGGTCTTCGATGAGCAGGTCGTCCTGGGGGATAAAGCCGATCACACCTTCCACCTTTTCGGGATGCTCGTGTATGTTGATGCCGTTGATGAGCACACGGCCGCTGGAGGGTGCCTCGGAGCCGTTGAGAACGTTGAGCAACGTAGACTTTCCCGAACCGCTGGCACCCATCAGCCCGATCAGCTTGCCGCCTTGTTCGGCAATGTTGATGTTTTGCAACCCCGCCTTGCCGCTCTTGAAATGATAAAAGATATACTCCGCCTGAAAGCTGATGTCAGCTTCGCTTTCTTCCTTGAGAAACTTGCGCACCACATCGCTGTAGTAAATCGAATCGATTTTGCTTCCGCGGATGGTGCTGCCGGTGGGCAGTACATCCACCTTGCGGCTTTTGAGCGGGATGCTGTTGAGGTATACACTTGACACCCCCAGGTACTTGATAAAGTAGGTTTCAATGTCGGCCAGGCGCAAGATGGCGATGAGCCCGTTCAGGTTGCGCAGCGTCATCCAGGGGCCGGGGTGGTTGTAGTGGTTGTCGCCCTCGTCAATCAACAAAATATTTTTGGCGGCCAGTTGCTCCACTTCCTGTCCGGCAATGAAGGCGCGCATGGCCCGTAGGTCTTTGGGCGGTATCTTCAACGCCTCACCAATGTAGTAAATGAGGTTGCTCTGCCGCTCCGAAAGCGTGCCATCGGCAAACACCAGTTCGATGATCTTCACTACCAGCACCACCTTTTGCTGCATGGTCAGCGCCTGGTTTACCTTTTTGGCGATCTGCATGATCTGCGCCCAGTCGTCCACAAACTCCTGCGTGGCATCGTCCATGGCCAGCCCCGGGGTGGCCACTCGTTTGGTGGTCTTGCAAAAATCGTCAAACAGCGAAAGGTAGTAGCGGGTCGACTCCTGGTTGAGGTGCAGGGAGAGGAATTCTTTGATGTTGGCGCGCTCGTCCTCGGTGATGCGTTCCTTTGCCACGATGGCAAATAGCTGGACAATCGCTTTGAGCAATTCTTCACTCATGGGTTACGCAAAGCCGCACAGGCGGTTTTCCCGAAAAATACGCTAAAAAACGCCAATAAATGCATCCTTTCTCTCTTCGCATGTATTGCGGCCAGCGACTGCCGGTGGGATGACGGTATTTCGGACAGCCCTGCATTTTCTTATTGTCCCAATTTCGGTTTCTTTGCGAACAAAACATTCCCCTATGCGTGTATTGGCCTCTCTCCTGGCGACTCTGGCATCCGTTTCTTTATCCATCGCCCAAAACTCCATCATTTGGAAAATCACAGGCCATGGACTGAACGAACCGTCTTATGTGATGGGCACGCTCAAGTTCATTGGCGAGAAGGAGTACTACATGCCCACGAATATTCAGCCGTTGCTGCGCAGTTGCGAGCAGTTTGCCATTGAAGACCGCGTGGATCACCATGCACAGCACGAACTCAACAAAGCCTTGCATTTCCCGAAAGGGCAGTCACTCGCTACGGCCTCGCCCGCGGTGTACGCACAAACACAAGCTCTCTTTGCCCGGGAGTTTAAGATGGAGAAAGCGGCCTTTGACGCACGCTATGCCAAACTGAAACCGCTGGCCATTTCCATGACCATGATACGGCTTTCCCTGGGAGAGGGTGTAAAGTTTTATGACATGGAATTGCTGAAGATGGCAAAAGCCAATAAACTGAAAACGTATTCGCTGGAGACGATTGAGCGGGAGGCCCAGGCGCTAAACGCCTATCCGATGGCCGACCAACTGACGGCTCTGAGCCACAGCGTGGAAAACTTTGCAGCGTTGAAAGACGAATTCAAAAAACTGATGGCCGACTACCCCAAAGGAGAATTGGAGGAGATTTTTCAATACACCTTGCACCCGATTGAAAACAACCCGGTGTTTGTGAACGAATTTTACACCAAGCGAAATGCCGAGTGGATGGAAAAAATCAAAAAGATGATGGCACAGGCTCCCAGCTTTATTGCCGTAGGTGTATCGCACTTAGAGGGTGACGATGGTCTGCTGGCCCTGTTGCGAAAAGAAGGCTATACCCTGGAACCCGTGGCCGTGGAGTAGCGAACGCCCGTCAGCCTACGCGCTTCGTCACTAATTCGCTGAGAATCAAAAGCCCTTCGCGCAGGAATTCATCTTTTAGTTTGGTCAAATCCGTGGTAGGCCCGGCATCCTTGGGAGCCAATGACGTATCCAATCCTTCTTGCCCGGCTTTCTTTTCTTGCTCCGTTAGTTGAGCTTTTCGCTTCTGCTCGTTGAGGGTAACTTTGCCTTCGGTCAGATTCTTCCGCAACTGCTCGGTTTCGCCCACATAGGTCTTCAGGCTGGGGTCGGTTTTCAATCGGGTTTGGAAATTCTTGTTCAGGTCGGCAATCACTTTACCGTTTATGGCAGTCGACTTTTGATAGGGTGTGCTGCGGATGACATCCCACGGCAACGCGCTGGGGCTGGCGCTTTCGCCAAAGACCTCCGCATCAAACGCGGAGGGTAGCGACACATCGGGCATCACGCCCTTGTGCTGCGTGCTGCTGCCCGTGACGCGATAAAACTTTTGAAACGTAATCTTCAACGAGCCGATTTCATCTTTGCCATCGGCCTGTACATAGCGGTCCAGGTCGATCACCGACTGCACGGTGCCTTTGCCATAACTTGATTCACCGACAATCACCCCGCGTTGATAGTCTTGTATGGCGCCTGCAAAAATTTCCGAAGCCGAAGCACTAAACCGGTTGATCATCACCACGAGCGGCCCGTTGTACACCACCTGGTTGTCGTCATCGCGATACACTTCTACGCGGTTTTGCGAATTCTTGACCTGCACCACAGGGCCGTCTTTAATGAAGAGGCCCGTCAGATCGATGGCTTCAGGCAACGACCCGCCCCCGTTGTTTCGCAGGTCAATCACTAACCCATCAATACCTTCCGTTTGTAATTCGCTGATGAGTTTTTTTACATCGCGGGTGGTGCTTCGGTAATCAGCATCTCTGCGCTGGTAGGCCTCAAAATCCATGTAAAAGCTCGGCAACGTGATAACGCCCAACTTCATCGGTTTGCCGTCCTGCTGATAGCTGATGACCTTTTTCTGTGCAGCCTGATCTTCGAGTTTTACTTTTTCGCGCACCAGTGTGATCTCCACGGGCTTGCCGCCTGTGCCGGTTTTGGCCTGCAATACCGACAGTCGCACGATGGTGCCTTTGGGGCCTTTGATCAATTTGACCACATCATCGATGCGCCACCCGATCACGTCCACCATTTCACCCTCCAATCCCTGTGCTACCGCCACGATCAGATCGTTGACGTGAAACTTGCCCGACTTATCGGCCGGGCCGCCCGGCACGACCTCCACAATTTTTGTATAGTCGTTGTCTGTCTGCAGGCGTGCACCAATGCCTTCCAACGACAACCGCATGCCCTCGTTGAACAGCGATGTTTGCCGTGGCGACAGGTAATTGGTATGAGGATCGTAGGCCGAGGTGATGGCATTCATGTATTCGCTGAAGACATCTTCGCTCTTGGTCTGCGCAAACGACTTGACGATGCGCTCAAAGCGGGTCTGCAAAATCTTTTGTATTTCCTCCTGCTTTTTGCCCGTGAGCTTGAGCGTGAGGGCCTGGTTTTTGATGATCTTGCGCCACACGTCATTGAGTTCTTCTTTGGTGGTAGCCCACGGTGCCTTGCTCCGGTCAGTTTCGTAGTATTCGTCCAGCGTGAAATCAAAAGGCTGTTTCACCAAGGTGTTCAACACATAGTCCATACGCTCCTTGTATCGCTGCCGAAAGACTTTGTAGATTTCAAAGGCAGGCTCCACGTTCTCGTTGCGGGTCAGGTCATCCAGAATGTAGCGGTATTTTTCAAAGCCGCGCACATCAGAGGCCAAAAAGTAGGCCCGGCTGTTGTCCAGTTCGCTGATGTACTGGGTGAGGATGGCGGAAGAAAGCGAGTCGTTGAGCGAAATTTTCCGGTAGTGGTTGTTGTCTAACAACGCGGCAATCACGCGGGCCTCTTTGCCGTAAACGGGTTTGGATTTCAGTACGGTCGTGTCTTGAGGGCCAGCCCAGCCGATCCACCCGCACACCATCAACCCCACCACCATGGCTGGTCTTATGTATCTCATCATATTACTCATTCGTTGCTATCCTTTCAAACGGTTAGTTACCAAGAAAGATGCCAACCTTCCGTGTCGGCAGTTAGGCGGCTTTCTCCGGATCGAATTCCTCCAGAAAGCGTTGAGCCTCCTCCAGGGAGCCAAATTCGTAGTTGAGTTTGCCGCTGAGGGCCGAGAAGATTTCCACCTTGACCACCTCAATGCCCTTCGTGTTGCGCTTGCTGGTTTGGGGTTTGTAGTTGCGGTAGTCGTTTTCTTCGCGGGTGGACACGTTGAAGGCTGTAGCCCGCACCGTCTTGCAGTAATCGCACCGATAGTGTTTGATGATCTCCGAGGGGCTGCCGTCTTCGGCTTTTTGCGACACTTCTTCTTTCCACACACGCATGGTGTAAAAACCGCAATTGCCGCACTGCGAGGCAATGAGTCGCCCGTTGTACTTTTCGATCTTTACATCGCCCGACTTCTCATCAATCCACACGTCATAGTCGATGGAGAAGATATTTTCCTCCGACTGCATCCCCTCTGACAGGTGCACGTCTTCCTCTTCTTCCGTCAGCAGG
Source organism: uncultured Ohtaekwangia sp. (assembly GCA_964524935.1). Classification (GTDB taxonomy): domain Bacteria; phylum Bacteroidota; class Bacteroidia; order Cytophagales; family Cyclobacteriaceae; genus ELB16-189. The sequence continues at coordinate 963,084 of CAZGFJ010000001.1, read as the reverse complement.
CGCATTTTGTTGCCCGTTTTGGGGTTTACGCGCGGTATGTAGCGCCATTTGCGCAGTTTATAGGCGAGCAACGTAGGGTAGTAATATTTTAAAATCATGAAGGCCACGTACGTTACCAGCACCGCCCCCGCCAGCGAAAAAAATATCCGTACGAAAAACCACAGGCCCAGCGTTTCGGTAAATGACTGGCCCAAACCATACAGGTTGATGCCCATGGCTGCCCCGATGCCCAAACAAACAAATGACCAGCGGTACCAGCGCACCTCATTCTCATTGATGTAATCGTGCTTCTCTTTCGGATCGGAGATGGCCGAAACGCGCATCCGGTGGACGAGGTACAAAACAAGGCTCATGGCCGTCATCACGATGGCCCCCATAATCATGGCGTTGTGCCAAAACTCCAAAAACGCTACGCTGCTATCCATGTACGATAAGTGATCAATTAGTGACGAACTGCTTTACGGCCGATGGGGTCCTTGGTTTACTTTGTTCCATCGCTTATTCCGGTAAACATACGGTGCCAAAACGGTAATCGAAAATAAATTCAGCCCGGCTGTCCTGTTACAAAACCCCGTTCCGCAGCCGTTGTTCTTCCTCCCTCTCAACGAAAAAAAACCGCGAAAAATGCACCGAAAAAGGACATTTTAAGAAAATGTGTAATTTTGCACAAATAAATTTGCTTGATTAACATAAAAAAGCTTAACATTGTGCAATAATACACAAAACTATGAACTCGTTCGAACAAAAGAAATTGGAAATGGAGTTTCGCGCTTTTGCCAGCCGTCACTTTGAGCGCCCGTCCGAATGCCGCAATGCAGACCAGATTCGCTTTTACGTGCAGGAGCTTTGCCAGAAGATCAGCGACTACGAAAACCGGTTTAACCAGGCGCCCGCTTACGCCTATGTTTTGCTGGCACAATACAATCTGGCGCATAACCAGTTAGTGCACAGAGAGTTCGTTTCCTCGTATTGCTAGTTCAGATGAAGTACATCCCCTCTCCTATCCCCATCCAGTACGACTTTGCGTACATGGCTACCGCCAATAAATCGGGTAGGATGCAATACCATAAGGTGCGTCCGGGGGTGAGCAAGCTGCGCATCAGCCGTCAGGAGTTTATTCGGGCCTACAACGAACTGCCGATCCTGGCGCTGCGGCCCGTGCCGGTAAAGGGGAACGATGCCGTCTTCCAGTTGGAGTTTTATGTGTAGATCTGCGCCATCAGGCGCGAAGGAGCGAGGCCAGATCAGCCGGAGAATATTCAACCGATTTCAAGGTCTTGTTATCTGATCTCCTGTAAACCAGATACTTATCACCTTCTTTCAAATAATAACATTCTGTCCCATCCTTTTGGTTGTAAAAGGCCACCGTGCGCTGTGCTTCTTCTTCGGTGCGGCAGGTCTTGCTCATGTTGCTGCGCTGCACTTCGTCAAATAGCGCTTTGAATTTTTCGCCCAACCCAAACTCCAGCACGGCTCCGGCCAGCACATATTGGATATCGCACAGTGCATCAGCCACCGCCACAATGTCGCGCTGTACAATGGCCTCCTCAAGTTCTTTTAGCTCTTCGGCAATCAAATCCACCCGCAGTTGACAACGCCTGGCATCAGGTATGGTGGGTGATGGAAGGATGGGATGCTTAAAGGTGCGGTGGAATTCCGCCACTTGGTTGAGTGTGTCGGGTTGTTGCATGAGATGTGATAAACGATCAAAGGAATAGCCTTTTCCCGACTTCTCAAATGTGTGTTCAAAAAAGTGTTTGGGTGTGGGCCGTGCAGACCTGATATTTGCGGTCCTGTTATGAACAAAGATTTTATTGACGAACTGCGGTGGCGCGGCCTGATACAAGACATGATGCCGGGCACGGAAGAGCACCTGCGCCAGCACGTAACTGCTGGCTATATCGGCTTTGACCCCACAGCCGACTCGCTACACATTGGTCACCTGGTACAAATCATGACGCTCGTCCACTTCCAGCGCTGCGGCCACAAACCCATCGCGCTGGTGGGGGGCGCTACCGGCATGGTGGGCGACCCTTCCGGCAAATCAGCCGAACGCAACCTGTTGTCGGAAGAAGCACTCCGGCACAACGAGGCGTGCGTCAAAAAGCAACTCGAAAAGTTTCTGGACTTCCGGTCGGGTGCAGCCGAGCTGGTAAACAACTATGACTGGTTTCGCGAGTTCCGTTTGCTGGACTTTATCCGCGATGTGGGCAAGCACATCACCATCAACTACATGATGGGCAAGGACTCGGTACAAAAACGCCTCGAAACCGGTTTGTCATTTACCGAGTTCACGTATCAACTGATTCAAGGCTACGACTTTTATTGGCTGTACACCCATAAGCAATGCCAACTGCAGATGGGAGGCTCCGACCAATGGGGTAATATCGTGACCGGCACCGAACTGATCCGCAGAAAGGCGCAGGGCGATGCTTTTGCGATCACTACCCCGCTGATCAAAAAGGCCGATGGCACCAAGTTTGGCAAAACAGAAAAAGGCAACGTGTGGCTGGATCCGGCAAAAACTTCGCCCTACCAGTTTTACCAGTTTTGGCTAAATGTCTCAGATGCCGATGCACCCAACTTTGCCCGCTGTTTCACCCTGAAAACACGCGAAGAAGTGGAGGCGCTGACGCGCGAACATGAGGCTGCTCCTCACCTGCGGGTGCTGCAACGGGCGCTGGCCGAGGAAGTAACCACCCGCGTGCACAGCGCGGCAGACCTGGCCAAAGCAAAAGAAACGACCGATATACTTTTCGGCAGCTCGTTTGATGATTTCAAAAAATTGACCGGAGAAGAAATCGAAGACGCCTTTGATCCTTCGTTGACGTTCACTGTTGACCGCGCGCTTTTTGATACGGGTATTGATGTTGTCAGTTTATTGGGCGAGCGCACGGCCGTCTATTCCTCTAAGGGCGAGGCGCGCAAGGCCATCCAGGGCAACGGGGTGAGCGTAAACAAGCAAAAAGTGTCGGTTGATAAAAAGGTACTGTCAGGCGATCTGTTGTATGGAAAGTACCTGCTTGCGCAAAAGGGGAAGAAAAACTATTACTTGCTAAAGGCCGAGTAGGCACCCACATGTCTGCGCCCGCACCTTTTATCCACGCGTTGGCCGCCCGACCGGAAGATATTGATGACCTGGGTCATGTGAACAACGTAGTGTATCTGCGATGGGTTCAGGAAGTAGCCACCGCTCATTGGCTGGCGAAGTCCACGCCTTTGCTACGCGATGCGCACGCCTGGGTGGTCTTGCGCCATGAAATCGACTACCGCGCACCGGTTTATCTTGGTGATGCGCTGGTTGGGCAAACGTGGGTAGGTAAAGCAGAAGGGGCCCGGTTTGAGCGCTTTGTGCGCCTTCTGAAAAACGATGTGCCGGTGGCCGAAGCAAAAACGATTTGGTGCCTGCTCGATTCAGCTTCCGGCAAACCCAAGCGCATTCCGCCCGAGATTGAAAAACTGCTTGCCATGCCCTAGGCTAGTTCTTCAGGATCGTGAACTCCACCCGCCTGTTCAACCTCCGCGACTCTTCGGAGTCACCACTCGCAATCGGTCTGCTGCCGCCATATCCTTTGCCCCGGATGCGCTTGGCACTGACACCCTTGGAAGCGAGGTATCGCTTCACGGTCTCCACGCGGTCTTTGGAGAGTTGAAGATTTTTCCTGGGGTCGCCCCGATTGTCAGTGTGCCCGTGTAATTCGATCTCCACCTTGGGGTTGGTCTTCAAAAAATCCGCCACCACATCCAACTCAGGATAGGACTCAGGCAGCAACTCGGTGGTGCTGATCTTGAACAACACACTTTTCAAATTCACCGTGGTGCCCACGGCAATGGGTTGCAGGCGGAAGTTGAGTTCCAGGGTCTCCATCTCATAGGTATGGATATCCAATTGTTCCAGCGTATTCACGTGTCCAGGAGCGGAGACCTGAATCGCGTACACATCGGTCGAAGGTACGGTGAGGTTGTATTGTCCCTCTTTATTGGTGGTGACGGAATAGACTTTTGACGACTTAAAGACGATGGTGGCTATCAGCGGTTCGGCCGTGGCTGTGCTTTGAACGCGCCCCGACAGCCGTACAAGCTTGTTGGTTTGTCCGGGCTCACGCGTGATCTCCATCATGCGGATGGCTGTGTCGGGTGGTTGCGAGGCCAGTGGGGGTAAGGAGTCGTAATAACTTTTGATGTCGCCATAGCCATCGCTATTACGTGTGGAGGTGTACAGCGAAAAGCCGCGTGGTGGGTAGGTTTGGTAGAACAGCTCGCGCGCTTCGCTGTTGATGCGCGAACCCATGTTGACAGGGGTGCTCCATCGCGTCCAGGTGTCGTCCAACCGCTCGGCATAATACACGTCAAAACTGCCATACCCTTTGCGGCCGTTAGTGGCAAAGTAGAGCATCTTGGCATCTGCGCTCAGCGAGGGAGAGAGTTCCTGAAAAGCGGTGTTGATCTGGCGCCCCAGACTCCTGGGCTCACTCCACCGGCCATTCTGAAAAAAGGTAACGTACAGGTCCTCAGCACCTATGGTCGCGTATGACTCGGCCGCGAACACAAAAACCGTTTGGTCGGCATTGAAAGAGCCGCTCAGCATCGCTTCACGGTTCAAAAAGTAAGGAATGGATATGTTCATGGGCCTCCCCCACCCGTCACCCGCGCGCTGCGCTACCGCAATACCTTGGGTGGAGGCGGCTGCCCCACCCGTCCCATAGTGTCCCAACAGATAAAGTTTCTCGCCATCGGCACTCAATGCGCCTACGGCATTGTAACCACGGTCGTTGATCACCGAACCACCGTGCACCGGGGCCGACCACTGGTCGCCCATCCGCACGCAAAACCAAACATCACCGGGGTCTTTTTTGCCGCCCACATTCAGGGGGTGGTTCGCAACAGTGAAGTACAGCACCCTCCCGTCAGGGGATAGCACAGGGGCTTGCTCATCGTACACAGAATTGACGGGCGCAAACGGATCTGGTTTTTGCGCATGGAGCCATAAACACCCGCCAACGCACGTCAGAAAGATCAATGATTTCATCGCCCAAAGATAGGTACTGCTTGTTATCTGCATGTGTCGGTTCATCGACTTACCCACGAATTGGCCTTCATGACAAAGCGCCAGGGCAGTCGTGCATCGCTGCCCGCGTAATCAATGCCAATGCGCGGGAGCGCCAGCGTCATTCCATGCCACCCATCGTCTTCGAGCCACACCGTATTTCCGGTTAGCTTGGTGCCATTGAAGGCGGTGCTGAGACCCAGTGCTTTGGTCAACTTGCCCGGGCCGGATGTCAGGCGGTGCAGTGGCCGACCGGTTCGCGCCATCATCACCTCTTCGCCCCGGTGTGGTTGCAGCGCGCGGATAAGTACTGCCTCCGCCAAACCTTTCTCGTTCGTGACGACATTGAACAAATGGTGAATGCCATAACACATGTAGATATACGCTACCCCGCCATGACCGAACATCACCGCATTTCGTTGGGTCATTCCTTTGTATGCGTGGCAGCCGCGCTCGAGGTAGGAATAAGCCTCCGTTTCCACGATGATACCGCTTGTTAATTGTTTGTTAATGCGCGTCACCAGGCGCTTGCCCACCAAGTCGCGGGCAATGTCCGTAACGCGCTCATTCTGATAATATTCAATCGGGAGTCTCATGTGATGGTGTTGGAGCAGCCACCTGCCTGTTTTGTCTACTAATCCGGTAGGTTTTTAAACGGCTAAAACTCTTCTATTTTTGCCGCACTCTAGCGAAAACCAAACCAACTAAATAATACACACATGATCAAGAAAATGCTGATCGTGCTTTTTGTGGCTGCCATGACGGTGGCCGAAGCACAAGTACAAACACCCCAACCCAGCCCGGCCGCCTCGGTATCTACAGTGGTAGGATTAACGGATGTGAAAGTCGACTATTTCCGTCCACGCGTGCGCGGACGAAAAGTATTTGGCGAAAAAGAGGTGATGCATCCGTACGGACAAATTTGGCGCACCGGAGCCAACTCCGGCACACGCATTTCGTTTTCTGATGACGTGACGGTGGAAGGTACCAAGGTGCCCAAAGGCGAGTATTTGATCTTCTCGTGGCCGGGCGCTACCGAGTGGACGCTTTCACTTTATAAGGACTTGTCCATCGGAGGCAATACCGATGGCTACAAAGCCGAAAACGAAGTGGCAAAATTCAAAGTAAAGCCGGCTAAGTTGGCAGAGAAGGTGGAGATGTTTACCGTGAACATTGCTGACGTGAGCGAGGACAACAAGACCGCAAAAGTGGAGTTGGCATGGGAAAATACGTCTGTCAAGTTTGGCATCGCGGTGGACTATGACGCCAAGGTGATGAAGTCGATCGAAAATGCTACGCGGGTCAATCCGTCCAACTATGCCAACGCGGCCGTGTATTATGCCGAAAATGGCAAAGATCTGAATCAAGCGCTTGCGTGGATCAACGAAGCCTTGAAAGCAAACCCTAAAGCGTTTTGGTGGATCCATCAAAAGGCCAAAATCCAGGCCAAGATGGGCGATGCCAAGGGAGCCCGCGAAACCGCCAACGAGTCGATCCGCCTGGCGAAAGAAAATGGCAACGACTTTGGTTATGTGAAATTGAACGAAGACTTTTTGAAAACAGTGAAGTAGTTTTTTGCCCTCTAATACTGCCGCTACCCATCAAGAGCTAACATTAAATTGCTTTGTGAACCTCTGTACTTCTTTGTGCAACTCTGTGGAACAATCCATTGTACACAGAGTTGCGCAAAGGACCACAGAGAGGCACAGAGGGAAATGACCGGAAGGCACCTCTGCCTGCAAACCCAAGTTCAGGGCAATCATCTGCCACGAGCTACTATAGACAGCGACAGTGCTACCACCATCACCACGCCACAACCAATGATGTTGTACAATAGAAAGGCGAGATCGGTATAGAAATAACAGTACAACACCGTTGCTTCGGCCACGAGGGCTGCCACAAAGACAGCCGTGCCCCTTACACGCTTTAGATAAAAGGCGGTTAAAAAAATCCCGAGGATCGTTCCGTAAAACAACGAGCCCACAATATTCACAAACTGAATGAGGTTTTCGGCAAAGCCCGCCAGCATGGCAAAAACCATCGCCAGCAGCGCCCACGCTACCGTGAACCAGCGCCCGGCCGACAAATAGTGTTGTGCGGAGGCATTTGCGTTCAGCAACCGCTTGTACACATCCACCGAAGTCGTGGACGACAACGCGCTCAACTCCCCGGCCATGGATGACATGGCAGCCAAAAACATAACGGCCAGCAACAAGCCCACCACACCGTGCGGCAGGTAGTTCAAGACAAAATACAAAAACATGTAGTCGCGGTCCTGCGTCTTTGCCCCGGGTACTGCCTTTTCAATTTCTTGTTTTACCGCCTGGCGGATCTGATTCTCCTGTACTTGAAGAATTTTTATTTCGCGTGCTGCCTGCTGGCGCCCGCCCGCATCTTCATTTTGAACGGCCTGCGCCAGCGCCCCGGCCGCGCGCTGTTTGTGGGCGTAGATCGAGTCGTAGGTTTTTTCGAACCGTGCGATTTCCTGTGCACGCCCCCCTTTTTGCGCCTGCTCTTTTAATACCGTGTTATAAAAAACGGGCGGCTGATTGAACAGGTAAAAAACGGACACGACCACTCCGATGAACAGAATGACAAACTGCATCGGAATCTTCAACAGGCCATTGAACACCAACCCCAGGCGGCTTTCCGTCAGCGACTTGCCCCCGAGGTACCGCGCCACTTGCGACTGATCCGTGCCAAAGTAGGACAGAAACAGAAATACGCTGGCGATGAGACCGCTCCAGATATTAAACCGATCGGTCAACACCGCATTAATCTTTTGCCATAGCGTCAGGTTTTCCGCATCCGCCAACCCGGCCGGCAATACGTTGATCATGTTAAATTTGCCAAGGGCGCCTGCCATGCTCACCGTATCCGTGAAGGAGAGGCCTTCCGGCAACTTGACAAACGCCAGTACACCCGCCAGCACCATGCCGCCCATCACCACCGCCAGTTGTTGGCGCTGCGTCAGGCTGACCGCACTGTTTCCTCCGCTCACCGTGTAGACGATGACCAGCACGCCAATCAACACCGTGGTCAACTCTAACGGCCAGCCCAATACGGTGGACAACACCAACGAAGGTGCAAAGAGCGTGATCCCGGCCGACAGACCGCGCAAGATGAGAAACAGCCCGGCCGTGAGCACACGCGTCTTTAAGTCAAAACGCGTTTCCAGATATTCATACGCGGTATATACTTTTAGCCGATAATAAATCGGCACGATCGTTACCGAAATGATAATCATGGCGATCGGCAACCCAAAATAAAACTGCAAAAAGCGCATCCCATCTTCCATCGCCTGACCGGGGGTAGACAAAAAGGTAATAGCACTCGCCTGGGTAGCCATGATGGAAATGCCGATCATCCACCACTTCATGGAGTTGTTGCCTTTGATAAACGTTTCGAGCGACTGTTGATGCCTCGTCCTCCACGCTCCATACGCCACGATGGAAACAACGGTGCCAACCAAAACCAACCAATCGAGCGTGTTCATCTAAAATATACGGTCAGCCAAACAAAAAAAATAAGCTGGGCCACTAATGTGAGTATCAGCAGCCAATACCAGCCACGCCACCGCCCAAACACGGGCACGTCCTCGCTATCACTTTTATCTGTCATCGGTTGGGCGGTGTGGTAGAGCCGGGCTTCTCTGCAGCACGCGAAGGGAGCGACACCATGTTGGCAACGAGCTTGTACGCCCCCACGACCCCCTCGGGCAACTCGCGAAAAAAGGATAACCCCGTATAGATATAGTTTCCTTTGCCGTAAGGCGCAATGAGTAAACTGCCGTTGCGCGGAGGCTCGCCAGTATCGTTCATTGAAAAAATCGGTTGGAAGACAGCATCCCACTTGGAGGGAAAATACAGGCCTCTCTCTTGCACCCATCCGTCAAAATCGCGGGGCGTAATGGTGTTGGGCATCGTAACCACGGGATGCCCGGGCTGCAAAAACCTCACTTCGCTGGTCTCTTCCGTTACGCGTTCGCGCGAAAGCGTCAGCGGGAAAGGCGAAAACTTATCCTGATCGATCTCCAAATCAAAGTTGGTGTTGTATTGCACTACAAGGTTGCCCCCTTGCTCTACATACGCCAGCAGCGTAGGCATCAGGTATCGAAGGCGGCTGTTGGTATTGAGCGCACGCACACCCAACACCACCGCCTGCATGGGGCGCAGGTTTTCAGTCGTCACCTCTTCGTTTTTCATTTCCCACACGTCATACCCGAGGTTTCGCAAGGCGGCCGGTATATCGTCACCTGCGCCTTTGATGTAGGCGATTTTCTTTCCAACCGTTTTGATGTCGTTGCGGATCAATCGCGCCCGCGCCTTGGGCAAGAGTGTCTGCAACGGGATGTGGTCATACTCGATCCACTGAAGCGACCGATCGTACGGCTGCCCGTCAATCTCCGCTACGGCCGTCAGTTCTTCTATAGATTCTCCCGGGGCGGGCGTCAAGCGGAAGACAAAGGTCTTCTCCTCCCCGTAGCGGTCGGTGGTAAATGGGATTTTCTCGGGGCTCGCGTGCCACCCCCCGGGTGCCTGCAAGCGAACAAAACCGCTGAGGGGTGTGCGCACCGAAGAACGCAACGTAACGGACACATCTTGCGGGTTGCGGTCGCGAAACAACATGACCGACTGACTGAGCTGCACGGTGACGGGCGGAACGATCGCCAGGGGCTTGGTGACTTCGCCCTTCACCGGATCGGTCAGTTTGAACACCACGGGTGCCCGCACGGTGAACGGCTGACCGGCCACCCGAAATGTGAACGTGACCGAGGCAGCCGGTTCATTCTCGGCCTGACCTATAAAGGTGTCGTTGGGCAACACAAACGTGCCGGGGCCGTGATCCTGCGCCAGCCAGAAGGGTTCGGAAAAACTTGTCCGGCCCGCCAGCCGTTGGCGCGAAGCAAACGTATGGAGTTTGTTGGCGGCTACCATCAGTGACAGTGTGGAGTCCCACGGCAACTCAGCCGATTGGAGGCGGATCAATTGAACGGGCTGGGCCGAGCGGTTGATGACTTCGATGTTCAGTTTCATCCATTGGCCGGGACTCACTTGCTGATCATCGGAAACGACTTCGACAAACAGCCCAAGGCAGTCCTGAATCAGCTCGTCTACTTCGGCCACCTTTCGCTCTTTCCATACCGAAGGCGGCAATGCCAGCATGCGCGTGCGCACCGCCACCAACGCGGGTACCGATGCGGACGGATCGGACGGCCGGTAGTCGGCTATGATTTTCTGCACGGCTTTTTCAATGGGTGCCCCACCCGGCACGCGCTTCCAACTGCGATCAACGGAATCAAAAAAATCGGTTGTCGCCTTCTCGCCTTTTACATATTCAAAAAATTCCAATGCATCGCCTCTGCGGCCAGCCGAACCAAAGCCCTGGCTTTTGTGCTGCGAACGACTTTCAGCCGCCAGTTCGGACGAAGACTTTCCCAGCAGCGGATTATAGGTACCTACATTGACCGCGAGTATACCAGGCGTTTTTTCATTGATGGTCTGATTCCACCAACGACCTGTATTGGTGTAAAGTCGTTTAGCTTGCCACGTACTCACCGTTTTAAGTTGATCCGGGAACACATTAGCATCGGCTGCCAAGTTGAATGCTTCTTGCGCCAGGATGGCCGAGGCCGTGTGATGGCCATGCCCGGCCCGTTCATCCGGTGGAAACCGTGTGATGATCACATCGGGTTGAAACTGACGGATCACATACACCACATCGTACAGGATCTGTTCCTTGCCCCAGATAGCAAATGTCTCGTTGGGGTTCTTCGAAAATCCAAAGTCGTTGGCTCGCGTGAAGAACTGCTGTCCCCCATCAATTTTGCGGGCGGCCAAAAGTTCCTGCGTGCGGATGAGGCCCAGTTGATCGCGGATTTCGGGGCCAATCAGGTTTTGACCGCCATCGCCCCGCGTCAGGCTCAGATAAGCGGTTGTCACCAACGGATCGTTGGCAAAGTAGGCGATCGCGCGGGTGTTTTCGTCATCCGGATGGGCGGCTACGTACAGCACGGAGCCAAGAACATTTAGCTTCTTGAGCTTGAGCAAGATGGCCGAACCGGAAGGCTGCTGGCCCAGAGCGCCCGCACAGGTAATCAAACAAAGACAAAGGATACGCATGGAAGTAGGGAAAGTCACACTCAAAGACAGTCGCAAGTAACTTATTATTTGGCAAACCCAAATCTGCTTTTATGTGGTTGGGAATTCGTTAACAACCGCCCGTTGAGGTATCTTGCCGCTTTGCGCCCGTACATGAACGCTCAACCTTCTCTCACAAACGCGCTGCTGCGCGAACTCGCCCTCCACACCTACGTCATGTTGCGTCCCTCGCCTATCGCGGGTGTGGGCGTTTTTGCCGTACGCAATATACCGCGCGGATGCCGCGAGATGTTCGGCCCTCCCGATCCGGCAGACGAGTGGGTCACCCTGTCGCATGCCGAACTAGACAACCTGCCGCTTCATGCACGGCAATTGGTAGAAAATTATTGCCTGTATGATCAGGTACACTACTTTGTGCCGCGCGCGGGATTTAAAAAAATGGACCTCAGTTTATTTCTCAATCATTCCGATACGCCAAACCTGGTTTCGATTGATGACGGTGCCTGGTTCGAGACGCTGCGCGAAATACAAGAAGGCGAAGAATTGCTGATCGACTATGGCGCCATCGTACCCGAATAGCGCCATTGCTCAGGCAAACAAATTGACCCGCCATACTTTTTGCTATCTTTGGCAACAGAACAAACCTGAACTGAACGGGCGGAATTGTGTCATTACTGCGGAGAGTATTTTTCGGAACGTTGGTCGGGTTGTTGACGGGGCTGCCGCTGGCCGGTCAGTTATTGATCGTCACCGATGAATCGGAGCGCGTACTGGACGATGCCTGGTCGGTGTTTATCGATACGTCTGATGCTGCCTCGTTTGAACACGTGCGCAGCGAAGCCATGGCACAATCGTTTGTGCCACGAGGTAATCTCATGTTCGGTTATCTCCTGCATCCCGTTTGGTTGCGGCTGACGCTGAAAAACGCAGGCCCTCAGAAGGAATGGCTGATTAAAATTCCTGCGCCTTTCCTGGAGTATATTGATTTCTATCAGCAAACAGACTCCCTCTGGCAACACAGCCGCAGCGGGTACTATGTACCCCACAGCGAAAGAACCATCTCCCATACCGATCACATTTTCCCGGTCTTTTTCGGAAGCGATTCGCTTGCTACCGTGTACGTCCGGATTTCGGGGTTGAGTCCCAAAACGTTTACATCTTACCTTCAGACCACCCCGGTGTTCGAGGAGGACACGCGCTACCTGGATTTGTGGTACGGGGCATTCTACGGCATCCTGTTGGTGATGTTCTTTTACAACTTGTTCATCTACCTGTCGCTTCGGCAAGTCACCTATTTCCTGTACATCATCACGCTGGTATGGACGTTCCTGATCTTTGCCTGTGCTTCGGGTTATGCCGGCAAATACTTGTGGCCCGAACAGCCGGAGTTCAATTTCTATTTTGGACGCCTATCGCTGGGTATGCAGGCTATCTTCCTATCACTGTTCACAATGCTGTTTCTGGAAGTAAAGCGGTACTCCAGGTCCATGTTTTATGTGCTCAGCGCACTACCTGTGCTGGGCATAGTAGCCATCGTGCTCGTGCTCACTAAAGTGTATTCCCCTGCCGGCAACCATCTGATCACCCTGAGCACCACGCTGTTTTTGGTGACGGGGATTGTGTGTCGTATCAATGGAAACAAAGTAGCCACCTATTACATTGCTGCGTGGGCCATCTACCTCACAGGGGGTGTGGCACTTACGCTCCGCAACAGCGGTGTGTTTGAGTTCAACTTTTGGACAACCCATTTTGCCGAGATCGGTGCCGCCATGGAAACGAGCATCATTGCCTTTGCCTTGGGCGACCGCTATCGGAGGTATAAAAACGAAGTGGAACGCGCGCAACGCGCAGCGTTGAAAGCCCAACAGGAAGCCACCGAAGTGCTCGAATACAAAGTCCGCGAACGCACGCGCGCCCTCTCGCGGGCCAACGAAGAGCTGCAAACCAATCTGGAAACGATCAAAAAACAGGCAGAAACCATTAAACATAAAAATGCCGAGTTGGATGCGTTTTTCTATCGCATTTCGCATGACCTGCGCGCACCCATTTCGTCATTGATGGGACTGGAGGCATTGGTGAAAAACGATGTCACCGACAAAACCGCCCTGCAATACTTTGGCATGCAACACCAACAAATTGTTCGGTTAGACAACATCATTGTCGGGTTGATCAACCTGGCCAAATTGAACAACGCCAACCTCCCCAAAGAACGGATCAATTTTGAGAAGATGGTGCATGAATGCATCGGATCGTTCCGCGAACTGCGCAACTTTGCCGCGGTCACATTTCGCATAGAAATACAACCGGACCTTTCGTTTCAGTCGCACTGGATACTGGTGCATGCCATCGTGCAAAACCTGATTGAAAACGCCATCAAGTACGGGCGCGAAATCAATCCGTTTGTGCGAATTGCCATTTTCAAAGAAGGGCAGCACGTTCTGATCGAGGTGGAAGACAACGGACAGGGTATCCCGGCCGACCATCAAGCCAAGATATTTGAAATGTTTTACCGCGCCACGGAAAATGCCTCGGGCACTGGCCTGGGGCTGTACATCCTTAAGCGGTCGGTCGATCGGCTACGGGGCAAGGTGGACATCAGTAGCCGCGAAGGCATGGGTACTACGTTCCGGGTGATACTGCCCGAACCTGCTGGCCCGCCCATGCCGTAACCGTACTGGTCTGTCATGGGCGCGTGTTCACCGAGCAAAAGGCCCGTTTCGTCAAAAACCTGCCTGTTTTGCCCTGCTTGTCGCTACCCTTGCGGGAAAAATAGCAACCAAACCTGTCATTCATGAAAAAACCCGCATTGTTGTTGACGGTGCTGCTGATCGGCACTGTCGCCTTGGGCCAAAATGGAAACTACCTCATTGGCGTTTCCTCGCATTTGGTCAATTTTGAAACCAGCGATTATTTGAAAAGCAACAACTGGCAAGCCAACTGGGGTCCCACCAAACTGTCCGTGGGCATACCCCTGAGCGAACGTCTGTCCTTGTTCCCCACTGCTTCGTTTGGCAAAGCCAACTTCACGGGCCTGAATCAAGACCGCTCGTTTTGGAATGCCGACCTCAACGGAAAGTTTGACCTCACACTGACACGTTTGCAACCGTATGTGATGTTGGGCGGGGGTGCCAGCCGCATCAATGAAAAAACGTATGGGGCATTCAACGGAGGGTTGGGACTTACCTTCTGGGTGATGGAAGGTTTTGGCCTCAATGCGCAAACCAATTTCTATGCCGTGCCCAGCTTTGAAAACTATTTTCAAAATTCCATGGGCATTGTCTTCCGCACCGGAGGGGGCCCGCGCGACAGTGACAAAGACGGAATTCCCGATGATGCTGATGCCTGCCCGAAAGAAAAAGGTTCCGCCAGTGCTCAAGGTTGCCCCGACATGGATAGTGATGGTATCAAAGACGTAGATGACAAATGCCCGAATGAAGCTGGCCCGATGTCCACGTTTGGCTGCCCTGACACCGATGGGGATGGCATTGCCAATGCCCAGGACAACTGCCCCGCGGTGGCCGGTTTGGCCGCATTCAATGGTTGCCCCGATACCGATGGCGATGGTATGATGGATAAAGACGACCGTTGCCCTTCTGAAAAAGGGAGTGCTGCGCTACAAGGTTGCCCGGATGGCGATGGCGATGGTATTGCCGACAAAGACGATGCATGCCCTTCTGCCAAAGGAACCGAGGCCATGAAAGGATGCCCTGACCAAGATGGCGATGGCGTTGCCGACAAAGACGACAACTGCCCTGATCAACCCGGAACGAGCGAACGCAACGGTTGTCCTGAAATTAAGGCGGATGAAGTAAAAGCCATCGAAACACGTTTGAATGTGGCCGCCAAGAAAATTCAGTTTGAAACCGGAAGCGCCAAAATCAAAACCACTTCGTTTGCCGACATCGACCAGATCGTGGACATCATGAAGCAGTACACATTTACCCAGTTTGACATTGAGGGCCATACCGACAACACGGGTAAAGCCGATGCCAATCGGGCACTATCGCAACAGCGGGCCGATGCCGTAAAGGCCCACATCGCCCAAAAGGGCATTGCAAATGAACGACTGACCGCTGTTGGATATGGAGCCGACAAGCCCATCGCGAGCAACGCCACGGCTGCGGGCCGCACACAAAACCGCAGAGTGGAAATACACTTGAAGCAGTAACGAATTTTTCCCAACCTAAACCTGAACCTGAACGCAAGGCTGTCCCATCGACAGCCTTCGTTCTTTTTTAGCGGGCATAGGCCACTTTCACGTTGTCGCCCGCGCGGAAGGTCTGCCGCGTACTGGCCCACACGGTGAGCAACGGCTGGCCCGGACGCACCGCGACCAGCAGCGTCTGGTGATTGCCGAAGAAGCGCACGGCCTGGATCGTGCCTGTCACACAATTTTTTGCTTGCCGAACAATTCTCAGTTGCTCGGGGCGCACCAACAAAACACTATTGGTTTGCAGTTTGCGCGCCACGGCCGGACTAAGCTGGTTGAACTCGCCAAACAGCGCGGCCGCATAGGCATTGGCAGGCCGATGGTACACGTGGCTGGGCGTGCCCCGCTGCACCAATGTGCCGTGGCGCAACACGACAATACTGTCGGCCCACGGCAGCGTATCGTCAGGATCGTGGGAAACCAAGATCATCGATATGTTGAGTTTGTGCGCCAGATCATCCACCACTGCGTTCAATGTAGCTTTCATTTCTGCATCCAGATGGGCATACGGTTCGTCCAAAAGAAGCAAGTGGGGCTTGCTGCTGAGTAGCCGCGCTAGGGCAATGCGTTGCTTTTCGCCTCCGGAAAGCTCATGCGTTTTGCGGGCAAGCAGGTGATCGATGCGACAAATGCGGTTCAACTGACGCGAAGCTTTATCCGACAAATGTGTGGCATAGCGGAGCACTTGCTCCACGCGCAGAAACTTGGGCAAGTCAAAATGCTGCGAAAGATATCCGATGCCCGCATGGCCGGCCACCAACGTTTCCTGTGGGCCCGCCACCCGTTCGCCCAACAACCGAACCTCCCCCTGGTCGGGCTGTTCAAGCCCGGCAATAATTTTAAGCAGCGTGCTCTTGCCGCTGCCCGTCTCTCCCACGATGGCGATCTTCTCGCCTCTCTGTTGTTGAAAGTCGATACCCGACAAAACAAAACCTGAGCCGTTTGACTTCTGTATATGGGTGAGCGAAAGCAGCGGTTGGGCCATTGTCGAAAGATATAAGGCAAACGACCCTCGGCAAGCGTAAGGGGCCGATTTTTTTGTTTGGACGACAGCCATCAAAATCCGTTATGCGCGCGATAAACCCGTTAC
Source organism: uncultured Ohtaekwangia sp. (assembly GCA_964524935.1). GTDB lineage: Bacteria > Bacteroidota > Bacteroidia > Cytophagales > Cyclobacteriaceae > ELB16-189. Next base: position 946,636 of record CAZGFJ010000001.1, on the reverse strand, counting down.
CTTCGGGGCATGAATATTCTGATCGGTGAAGACAACCCCATTACGCGCCAGGTGATGGAAGCGCAGGTGCTTAGTCGGGGGCACACCGTCACGGCTGTTTCCAGCGCTGCCGAAGTGGTGGCGCATCACGCCACTTCTCATTTCGACCTACTGCTGCTCGATTTTCATTTGGACGAAGACGCTCCGATCATCATTGAGCGGATGCAGGCTCACCGCCCCTTGCCGCGTATCTACTTGTTGACGGCCGAATCGGCTGTGAGGCTGCAACCCAAAGCTGAAGGACTGCCCGTGGAGGCCATCTGGACGAAGCCGTTGCAATCCCACCACCTCGATCTGCTAGCGGCCCAACCCCCGGATGCCACCGGTACCGAAGCAGGGCAAGCGCTGCGCGAACTGTTGGGACCTCACACCGAGCGGTCGAAAAAAATCATCGACATCTTTACCGAAGAGAGCCCCCACTACCTTCGTGCCATGAAACAGGCAGCAGCCGACCAACGAGCACGCGATTTGCAGGCGACCGTGCATAAAGCAAAAGCAGGTTATGGGTATCTGGGACTCACACGCCTCTATAAGCAATTGGACGCCTTGGAGGAGCGATTGGATAAACCGGTGCTGTGGGCCGACATCGAAAACGAATTAGACCAATTGGAGGCGGCTACCCGGATGATACTACGCCAACTGACGCAGGAACCGAAATCATAAAACGGCTCCCTTTCCCTTTTTCCGTTTGCACCTCGATCGTTCCGCCCAACCGGTCAATCAACATTTTGACAATGGAAAGTCCAAGTCCGCTCGAGCTCTCCCCTGCTGTGGGGCGTGCACTCAGTTTTTTGAATTTCTGAAAGAGCTTGCCTTGATCTTCTTCGGTAAAGCCTTGCCCCTGGTCAATGACATCCAGGTGCCAGCGGCCCCCCGTCACTTCGCTGCGCAACTGTATGGTCGTATGGGCGGGCGAATACTTAATGGCGTTGGACAACAAATTGTCTACCATACGGGTGATCCATGCCGGGTCTGTCACTGCGATACCTGGCCCCAGGGTGGGCTGTAAGGAAATTTGTTTTGCCTGTGCGGTAGCCTTGAAATGACGCACACGGTCGTGCATAAACGTCTGTGTGTCTACCGGCTGAAGGCTCGGTTGCTGAGCGCTTTCCAGGGCATGTACATCCAGCAACTCATCGATCAATTCGATGCCCGACTGCGAAGAAGCACGAATCAGCTCTAAAAACTTTTCGTGCTGCCCGGCCGGCACAGCGCCCACCAAATCCGACAAACTGGCGATGTTCATTAGCGGTGTTTTTAGGTCGTGGGCTACCATGCCCATGAGCGCATCCTTCTCTTCATTCAGTTGGGTCAGTTGCCGATTTTGCCGCGCCAGTTGCCAGTTCATGCGCTTACGTGCCTGACTGCCGCGCCACAGAAAATAACTGAACACACCGATCACCAACAGGCCCACCACCGTAGCCGCCAGTAGCGAACGTTGCAACCAGATGGTGGCTTCATTTTTTGCCTCGGTGGCTTTGAGCACCTCGTTCTCGCGCGCGCCTCGTTCAATGGCCAGTTGATAATTAAACTTCTCCGCCAACGCGGCCAACTCCCGGTTTGTCAATGAATCGTTTAAGAGGCGGTAGCGGGCCTGGTAGCGGGCGGCTTTTTCTTGCTGCCCCGAAAGGCCGTACACCTGGGCCAGGTAAAAGTTGGCCTCGGCAATTACTTCCAACGGATGAAACTGTTCGGTTTGGGTCACCGCCTGCTCCAGATAGCGGGCCGCCTCGGCATAGTTTTTTTGCTGAAGAAACAGTTGACCCAACAACAGTTGTGTGCGGGCGTTTAGCGCGGTATTGTCCAACCGCGTCAAACTGTTTTCCGCCCGAAAGGCCTCGGTCATGGCCTTGGACAGGCTTCCATTTGCCAGATATAGTTGTGCCAGCCCCACTTTGATTTCCGCCAGACTTGCTTCATCTTCGGTTTCGCTGGCCAGCATTTCTGCCTCACGCAAGGCTTTTTCTGCTTCGAGATAGCTTCCCATCCGCTGATGGATTTTACCGGCCTGTGCCAGCGCGGCAATGACAGATCGCGGGTCGCTGAGGGCACGTCTGATCGACACGGCACGCTGAGCCATGTGCAACGCGTTGGTAAAGTCTTTTTGCGACTCGTACAAATCGGACAGGCTGCGGTATACATATGCCTGCCCTTCTGCATCGCGTGCGTTTTCAAAAATCACTTGCGCTTGCCGGAAATTTTCAAATGCGTTTTTGAAACTGGCCGACTCAAAGAACAGGCGTCCCAGGTTGTTGTAGGCATGCCCCATCTGCACGGAGTCGTTGTGCAGACCAGCCAGCGCCAACGCCTTGCGATAAAAGTCGGATGCGCTGACATAGTCGCTTTTGTAAAAATAGCCAAGCCCCAGAAAGTTCAGCGACTGCGCCTGCAGGTGTACATCGCCCGCCTCGGTGGCCAGTGCCAGGGCCTGCGCCCCAAAAAACAGCGTACTGTCGGGGTAGGCCATTCGATATTCAAAACTCAATTGGTTGAGCACCTGAGCTTTTTCTGCGCCTTGCGCGCGGGACAGTTGCTTCTTCCACTCGTCAATGCGTGCATAATTTTGCGCCTTGCCAGGAAACGCCCATACTCCGACCAGGACCATCACCAAAAAATGCGCGCGCATAAGGAACGTGCAAAATACTCTATTTTTGATCAAAAGACAGACACCATGACGTGCATCATCGTTGAAGACGACCCGCTGGCGCAAGAAGTGTTGCAAGGACTGATTGAACGTGCGGCCTTTTTGCATGTCCAGTCGGTGTTTGCGGATGCACCGGCCGCCATCGCCTGGTTGGCAGCGCACCAAACAGATCTTATGTTCCTCGACATGGAACTGCCAGGCTTGCATGGACTGGACATGCTTCGGGCCTTACCCGAGCCACCTCAGGTCATCATCGTCAGTAGCCAGCAGAAGTATGCAGTAGATGCCTTCGACTTTGAGGTAGCAGGGTATCTTCTCAAACCCATCACTGACTATGCCCGGTTTTTAAAGACCGTGCTGAAAGTACAGGCTAAACTTCGCACAGACACCACGCCCGCGGACGACCACCTGTTTGTCAAGAACGATTCGCTGCTGACTAACGTGCCGCTGGACGACATCTTATGGGTGGAGGCCTTTGGCGACTACGTCAAAATTAACACACCCACCAAAACTCACACCATTTACGGCACTATGAAGGCCGTGGAAGACCGGCTTCCGGCCGACCGGTTTGCGCGCGTACACCGCTCCTACTTGGTGAACGTGAGAAAAATCGCCAACATCACGTCCACAAACCTGCAGGTCGACAAGAAAATCATCCCCATTGGCACGAGCTATCGCGAGGCGCTCATGAAACGCATTCGTCAACTCTGACCGAATACTATTTTTCTTTTCCCTTCCCATTTGATAATTTGCTTCATCTAAATCAGCTCTTCATGATCCGCGCCTTTGCCACGGTGCTCTTTTTGCTACCCTGTGCAGCTCTATACGCCCACCCGCGCGATACGACCCGGGCAGCCATCACCATCCTGGCCATCGAGCGGCAAGACGGACTTCCACAATTTCTTATGGAGCGAGACGGAGCGTTGTACAGCTTTGCACACCGGGGCGATTCGGTACTCGAAAACCGCAGCCTCGGCCTTGCCCTTCGCTTTCCACACGGCTTGCGGAGTGATTTTTTTGAGCCCGTGGCCAAACGCCAGTTGATCGAATTTGGTTTTGCGCCCCGTCACTTTGTCTTTGTCAGGATGATCTTTTTCGACTACAACAGCGCGCTCATACGCAACGATGCCAGTGCTGAATTGGATAAGGTAGCGGAGTTGATGCTGAGTTACCCGTTTGCCGAAGTGGAGTGTGTAGTGCACACCGATAGCCGCGGCTCAAGTAGCTACAACAAAAAACTGGCAGCCAGGCGAAGTGCCGCCCTGGCGGACTACCTGGCCAAAGCGGGCGTCAACACCGGGAAGATGAAGACCCACACGTCAGGCGAAGATGCGCTGGTGCGCGATTGCCTCCATGCACAGGATTGTGATGAGATGATCCATCAATTCAACCGAAGGGCCGAGTTTATCTTCAACCCCCTACCCCGATGAAGCATGTAGTATGGCTTTATTTGATCCTGCTATCCTGGGCGCTTACCGCCCAGGAACCGGTGTGCCTGGCATCGGCCTACTTTGAGCGCCACCCCGAGTGTCGAAGCGAAGGCCGCGGGGCTAAATGCATTCAATTGGACATCACCCACTCACTCGACAACGAGGGAAAGCCTTTCATCTTCGCCTGGAATTTTGGCGATGGCACCACTCAGGAAGGACCGTTGACAGAATACTGTTATGCCCGCTACGGCACGTATCAAATCACCATGGATTTAGTCGATCCAAAAACCAAACAGGTTATCCACAATGAGTTGAGTACACGTGTGACGTTGCTACCCCCGGTGGATTTTGTGATTGATACGCTACGCGAAATGAGTGCGGTGTTTCGGTACGACCCCGAGCTGCTACCTGGCATTGCTGTGGACAATGTGTATTGGAAAGTAGAAAACAACTACTACTGTGGTGAGCGTATACGTCACGCGTTCGCCCAGCCCGGCCTTCACATCATCGAAATCGCAGCCGTAGGCAAGACGGCTGAAAAAATGCTGTTTAACGGATGCACACTCCGCGGTGTGTTTGTCGCCCCCAAGCCATGAATTTTCCTCCTGTCAGACGCCAACAAAAGCAAACCGCCCGCGTATGGGCGCTGTCGCTGGCCGTACTGCTGGCTTCCTACTCACCGCGCGCGCAGGCTCAACGTGTGCCCAACGAAATAGAGAACATCGACTACCTTATTACCTACGGTGCCCAGGCCGACCTGATGCGGGGTGATGATGACCACGTACAGATTCTTTTTTTCAGCGTGCCCAAATCCTACCGGGCGCCCTTCTACATTCGCGTATACGATCCGGATACAGGGGGGCAACACGATGAGCTGCACGGGGCCGCTAACACCCGTATACGTTTCAGCTTGCTGGGCGGCAAAGCAGCCTACTCCAACAAGGATGCACAAAAGGTAAATCCCACGGGTAACTACGCCAGCGGCAATCCGCTCGCTTCCAAAATATTTGGTTCCGAATCCACACATGATGCCAATTGGTATTCGTTTGGACCGTTTAACCCGCTGCAAGGCGAAGACGTACCCGACATGGACGCCTACGTTTTTAAGTTGGTGGTAGAGGGACTGCAAGGCGATGACGGAAATCAATACCGCTGTTTCCTGAGCGAACTGAGTACAAGCAATCGTGCCATCGAAGGCGCGAATGCTTTTGCTTACGAATACACGTTTAAACTTCCCAAAAGCCGGGGCGTCTCGCACATCTACCCGTTTGTGGATAAGTCCGTAATCTCCGTGACGCAATACAACTTTGACTACGACCGCGATGGCGACATCTTGCTCTACTCGGTAGCTAAAAACCGCCACCCGGGTGCCATTTCCAACGACAACGAATGGGCGAAAAGCAAACACTCCGTAGCCGATGCCGAAAAAAACACAACCCTCGACATCCAGTTTCAAAAGGCCAACGAAGGTGAAAACGCGGTGAGCTTTTACATCACCAACCAGTACGATGAAGCCATTCCTTTTTTTACCATTCCCATTGGCGGACCGCCCCGATACCGCTACGATCTGAAAGTGAACATCAAATCGGCTTCCGGAAACTAACGCCCGCGTGAGAATTCTTATTTACATCGCGTTGGCGTGGTGGTGGGCACGGCCAGTAACAGGTCAAGAATATAGCTTTGCCGTCATCAACGAAGAAGGTGGACTCTCGCAGGATTTTGTTTACGCACTCACCCAGGACCAACGGGGTTTTTTATGGGTAGGTACGGGCAACGGCCTGACGCGCTATGATGGCCGTCATGCAATGGTCTATACCCAGGTCGACAGCCTCGCGGAAAACTTTGTCACCTGCCTGCTTCGCACAACTTCCGGACACCTCATGATAGGGCACTACCAGGGAAGCATATCCCACTACAACGGAGTAACATTTGCGCGCACCGTACCGGATACCCTTCAGAGCGAAGTGGTGAGTCTGCTCGAAAAAAACGAACGCCTGTGGATCATCACGCGGTCGGGCGGAGTGATGCGCCTGGCCACGGACTTCTCCACATATCAACTGCTGGCCCCTGGCGAGTTGCAGGGAAAAATTGTGTACAGGGCCCTGTTCATTAACGACCGGTTACTGGTTGCCACCAGCGAAGGTCTGTATGCCTTCCAATGGCGGGACAACCAACTTTTTTTCGCGGAGACTCTGACCGAACTGCAATATCGTGTCGTCACCGTATTGGGTCATGCTGCGGACGCCAAAACCATATGGGTGGGCACAGACGAAGGAATGCTTTACGAAATACAGATCGGGACCACCCTAAAAGTCGTGCGTTCGCTCCGGCTGCCCGTGGCAGAGGCCGCCATCAGCGCGTTGGTAGCAACCAAGGATGCCTTGTGGGTAGGTACCGCGCACCACGGTCTTTACCGGTGGAATCGTAGGGCATCAGGGTGGCGTGCGTTCGGCACCGACCAGGGATTTCCGATCAAAACGGTCAGTACCCTCTTACCTGATGCAGAAGGCAGCTTGTGGGTAGGTACACTCAGCAATGGGTTGATAAAATTGTATCCCTCCGTCCTCTCATTTTATGATGCCCATGACACAGGCATTGAGCAAATGCAAGCGGGTGTGGCTCTGGCGGACACCTATGTGGTGGCCACCGAAAGAGGCCTTTATCACGTGTCCATCGACTCGACCGGGCGAGGCACGTATCGCCTGGCGCCCGCCACACAGGCACGGGGATGGTTGAGTTTATTGGCGTACGACAGCACGCGCCTACTGGCGGGCGCGGCCGAGGGAGGTTTGTTTTGGTACGATGTGCGCACCGGGCAGGTACGTGCGGTTCCACGATTGCCCCGCTCACTGCGCATCCGCGCGATGGCCAAAGACAAAACGGGGGGCCTTTGGTTGGCCGTCATGGGCCAAGGCGTGCAGCATGTGGATAGCGAAGGAGCATTGACGGAGCAGTTGTCGACCGAGTCCGGTTTTATCCATAACGACATTTACGCCATTCATACCGACCGGAAAGGGCGCGTGTGGTTTGGAAGCCACGGAGCGGGGTTGGCCATGCGCACACCCGATGGCACGCTACACAGGCTCTCACAAGAAGATATATTTCCCAGCCGTGACGTGAATGCGTTTGCCGAAGACCCGGAAGGCACACTTTGGGTGGCTACCGATGGCGAAGGCATCTTTGCCCTCGAAGACAGCACGTTTACCAGCGTAGCTGCAGACCACCCTCCGGTATCCAAGTATATTCGCGGGTTGGCCGTTGCCGAACATCGGCTATGGTACTCTTATCGCAAAGGCATCAGCTACGTGGACCGCACCACGGGCCGCACGCATGACTTCACCAAACACGAAGGAATTCGCGAGTTGGAAACGTATGCCTCGCCCCTGCAGGCCGATGCCCACGGCAACATGTACGTGCTCCACGAGCGAGCCCTCTCGCGCGTCAACGTCAGCGCGCTCCGCACGCCAGACACCCTTCGCGCTCGCATCACTGCCTTGCACTTTCAATTCACGCAATTGATCCGACTGGTTCCCAGCGCAGAAGAAGTAAAACGCGGGGACTTTCCCGCGGCCCGGCTGGCCCATCACGTCAACCATCTCACGTTCACTGTGCATGTGGGGGCACTGAACTATACAGGCCCGATTTACTATCGTTATCGCCTCAAGGAAGTGGAACCAGCGTGGGCGCCTGCCACGCGCGAAAACAAATTCACATACTCCGGCCTGGCGCCCGGGCAGTACACGTTCGAGTATCAGGCCACGACCGATGTGGCAGTATGGCCGGCCCAACCCGTGCGGTACCGGTTCACCATTCAAAAGCCGTACTGGCAGAGGTGGTGGTTCTACGGAGCACAGGCCGCGGGCATTTGCCTGTTGTTTGGTGTGACTTACTACCTGACCAAAAACAGTCGCTCCAAGTCCAGCATTGCACGCGTCATGCTGTTTACGTCCATCTTTATCTTGTTCGACTACGTGCAAAACCTGGCCGACCCGGTGACCTCGGGCGTTGTGGAAGGGGCCCCGATCTATAAAACACTCGTCAACCTGGGTCTCGCGCTGCTGCTGCTGCCGATTGAGCAGGGCATTAAAGGTTTCTTTCAGTCGCGGGATAGGTTGTAGGTATCGAACAGATCGCTTATGGGAACCTTCGTTCTACCGTTTGGCATTGAGGTTTTAGGATGGCAAATAACAAAAGCAAAAATTGTTCAAGGGGCTTTCCCAAGACGGGAACTTTTAGCTACTTTTGTTGAAAAAAAAACCGCGTGAGAGTAGTTGCCAAAAAGACGCTTCGCGAGTTTTGGACTAAACACTCTGGCTGTGAACAACCGCTTAAGTCTTGGTATCGAGAGGCTGAAAAAAGCGAATGGAGAAATACCCACGACATTAAAAGGGAGTATCCATCTGTAAGTATCCTTGGTAACAATCGAGTGATTTTTAACATCAGGGGGAATAATTACCGACTGGTTGTCAAAATTAATTTCCACTACCAAATAATGTGGATACGATTTATCGGAACGCACGAAGAGTATAACAGAATTGACGCAAGTAAAATTTGAGAACGATGAACGTAAAACCCATAAAGACTAAAAAAGACTACCAGAAAGCCCTGAGCCGACTGGAATTGATTTTTGACGCAAAAAAGGGAACAAAGGAGGGAGATGAACTTGAGATATTGGGCATACTAATTGACCAATACGAGAAGGAATATTTCCCCATTGGCCTACCCGACCCGGTTGAAGCCATTAAATTCAGAATGGAACAACTGGGCTATACGCAGGCTGATTTGGCGAAAGTTGTTGGTCTTAAGAGCAGAGCAAGCGAAATACTGAACAAACGAAGAAAGCTCTCATTGGACATGATCCGGCAGCTACATAAAAAATTAAACATCCCAACTGACGTATTGATTCAAGCTTACTAAACAGCACGCACAATTGCGGTAAGCACCCTGCTGGGCGCACAAATGTGATACCTGATGGCCCCTGGCCCGCCATCTATGTCAGAACAACCTCACCTCCTCCACAATCTCGCGCGTCACTTTGTAAAACTCGGTGTGTACGTTAAAGGGTGGCTCGCCATTTTGCTCTTTGATGGTATAGGTGCCATCCTCCTTCATTTGATATGAGTTTACGTTATCACGCAGGTTGTAGCGCAGGATGTTCATCGCCTGTTTGCGCAGCAGATCTGACTCAAGCAAAAAGAGCGACTCAATGCGTCTGTCGAAGCTGCGCACCATGGCATCGGCACTGCCGATGTACACCTTGGGCTGGCCTGCGTTGTGGAAGTAGTAAATACGCGAGTGTTCTAAATACTCACCCACAATGGAAATCACCTCAATGTTTTCACTGAGGCCCTGGCGCCCCGGCCGCAGACAACACATGCCCCGCACAATCAATCTGATTTTCACTCCCTTCTGCGAAGCGGCATACAATTCGTTGATCAACTCATAATCTTGCAGCGAGTTCAACTTGATCACAATGCCTGCGGGCAAGCCCTGTTGCGCATTGTCGGCTTCGCGCCTGACCAGATTGCACAACTGAATGCGCATGTCGCGCGGAGACGTAATCAGGTTCTGATAAGCCGAAGGCTGTGAGTGACCGGTAATGACATTAAAAAACTCGGATACATCGTTGGCATACACCTCGTTAGTGCTCAGCAAGCCGATGTCCGTATACAGGCGTGAGGTGGTTTCGTTGTAGTTGCCGCTGGACAAATGTACGTAACGATAGACGCGATTATTGGGCTCATTGCGAACGATCAGCAGCAATTTGGTATGTGTTTTCAAGCTGCTGACTCCGTAAATCACAAAGCAGCCGGCCTTTTGCAATCGCTGTGCCTCGCGCAGGTTGTTCTCTTCGTCAAACCTGGCTTTAACCTCAAAAAGCACCGATACGTGCTTGCCTGCTTCGGCCGCCTTCAACAGTGCGGCCGTCACACGGCTTTCTTTGGCCAGCCTGTATATGGTTATTTTGATCGACAGCACATACGGATCTTCGGCTGCCTTTTCCAGCAGCTCCAGCACGGGCTCCATCGAATTGTACGGATGGTGCAATAGAATGTCGCGCTCTTTCAGGACATCAAACAAATCCCTTGTACCCTGCTCCGGAAAACTCAGGGGCTTGACAGGCGGGCGAACCTGAGCCCGCTTCGTCTTAAACTCGGGATGGCCGATGATCTGCGAAAGCCCGCCAAAGTCGATCAGACTATCGGTGGGAATACGCATAACGTTTTGATCATCGAGGTCCCATTGGATTTTCAACAGCCGCATCATCCAGGGGTCGGGGTCGCCCTGCACTTCCATGCGCACCACGCGCCCGCTGCGCCTGGTTTGCAGCTTGCGCTTCAACTCCTCCAAAAAGTTACTTTCAATATCTTCACTCTCCTCCAGGGTAAAATCACCATTGCGGTTGATGCGGAAGAGGTTGACACTATCGATTTCCACATTGCGGAACAAATGGTGGATGTTGTGGCGCACAATGTCTTCCACCGGCACAAACCGAATGAGTCCATCAGGACTGAGCAATTCATAAAATCGGGGTATGTTGCTCGGCACCTGAATAAACGACACGCGCTGCGGGTTCGAACTGTCGTTGGGTACTTGCGTAACCACCCCAAACAACAAACGGTTGTTTCGCAGCACCGGAAAGGTGTGGTAGCTGTCGAACACCATCGGTGTCAGCATCGGGAAGACAACCTTTTTGAAGTATTGGTTTACTTTTTCAGTATCCTCGGGCGAGAGCGCCTGATAGGGGCAAATAACAAACCCGTTTTTTTCAAACAGCGGCTTGAGCTTCCGGATAAAGTACTCGTGCTGCTCAAGCACAAAGGAGTGTATTTGCGAAAGGAGCAATTCACGAAACGGCTGTTCGCGCAAGCCGCTGTAGTCAAAGCGCTCTTTGCCATAATCCAGGTAATTGTACAAGCTGCCCAACCGGATGGTGCAAAACTCGTCCAGGTTGGAACTGGTAATCGACAAAAACTTAAGGCGGTCGAAAATGCTTCGGTCGATGTGGCGCGCCTGGTCCAACACGCGATAGTTGAATTGCAACCAACTCAAATCGCGGCTGATGTAGTTGCTTTCGAATACCTGCCGTGTTATCTGATTCTCAATCGCTGCCGTAGTCTCCATGTCCAATCGCTTCGGTTCAAGGTTGAAAGTTCAAAGGTTGAAAAGTTTGAGTGTTCAAAGTTCCAGGTTCAAAGGTTGAAAGGTTGAAAGGTTCAAAAGTTCAAGGGGCATGAGGATAAAGAACAGCTAACCTATGGTTTGGTATTCAAAACCCTGTTACTGTCCTGTTACCTTTTCTATCGCCCACATTAAATTTCAAATGTTGAATTCTGAATCTTGATTTTGCCTACACATCTACCTTCGCATACTTGGCGTTTTTCTCGATGAATTCCCTGCGCGGTGCCACTTCATCGCCCATCAGCATGGAAAAGAGGTGGTCGGCCTCGGCTGCCGACTCTATCGTCACCCGTTTCAGCGTACGCTTCGCGGGGTCCATGGTCGTGCTCCACAACTGTTCAGGGTTCATCTCGCCCAACCCTTTGTAGCGCTGGATGGTCACGCTGTCTTCGCGCCCGTCTTTGGCCATCTCTTTTACCTGCCGGTCGCGGTCATCTTCATTCCAGCAATAGCGTTCTTCCTTTCCGCGCTTTAGCAGATAGAGGGGGGGCAGGGCGATGTACACATATCCCTGTTCAATCAATTCGCGCATGTAGCGAAAGAAGAAGGTAAGAATAAGCGTGCGGATGTGGCTGCCGTCTACATCGGCATCGGTCATAATGATCACTTTGTGGTAGCGCAGCTTCGTCAGGTTCAGTTCGCGCTCGCCTTCCTGGGTGCCAAATGACACGCCCAGGGCAGTAATCATGTTCTTGATTTCTTCGTTTTCATAGATTTTATGCTCCTGCGCTTTCTCCACGTTCAGGATCTTTCCACGCAGCGGTAAAATCGCTTGAAAGTTACGGTCGCGGCCCTGTTTGGCCGATCCGCCCGCGGAGTCGCCTTCCACCAGGTACAGCTCGCACACGGCCGGGTCGGAGTTGGCACAGTCGGCCAGCTTGCCGGGCAATCCCGAACCGGTGAGCACGTTTTTGCGCTGCACCGCCTCGCGTGCCTTGCGGGCCGCGATGCGCGCTTGGGCCGCCAGAATCACTTTGTTGACGATGGTCTTGGCCTCCTTCGGATTTTCCTCCAGGTAGTTCTGCAACGCCTCTCCTACCGCGGTATCCACCGCGCCCATGGCATCGCTGTTGCCCAACTTAGTTTTGGTCTGCCCTTCAAACTGTGGCTCGGCTACTTTCACGGAGATGACAGCTGTGAGCCCCTCCCGAAAGTCATCACCGCTGATCTCCACTTTGGCTTTTTCCAGCAATCCCGACTTATCGGCATAGTTTTTCAGGGTGCGTGTGATGGCCCTGCGAAATCCTGCAACATGCGTACCCCCTTCATGGGTATTGATGTTGTTGACGTACGATACAAGGTTTTCAGAAAACGAGGTGTTGTAACTCAACGCTACCTGTACGGGTATCTCCGACCTGGCGTTCTCTACATAAATCGGGGCCGGAATCAGACGTTCCTTGGTAGAGTCTAAGTAATCTACAAACTCGCGCAACCCACCGACCGAGAAAAAGGAATCGCTGCGTGGAATTCCCTGATCGTCTTTCTCGCGCAAGTCTTGCAAGTTGAGCTTTATGCCCGGGTTCAAAAAGGCAAGCTCGCGCAAGCGGGTAGCCACCGTTTCGTAATTGTATTCGAGCACCGTGAAAATCTCATAGTCTGGCTTAAAGTGCACGGTGGTGCCGCGCTTCTCTGAGGCCCCAATGGTTTTAACGGGATACTGCGGTGTTCCTTTGCGGTACTCTTGTTGAAAGATTTTGCCTTCGCGGTACACGGTGGCGGTTAAAATCTCCGAAAGGGCATTCACACAGCTCACGCCCACGCCATGCAATCCGCCCGACACTTTGTACGTGTTCTTGTCAAACTTGCCACCCGCGTGCAGCACCGTCATCACGACCTCCAGCGCGGAGCGCTTCTCTTTTTCATGCATGTCGGTGGGGATACCCCGGCCATTATCCTCCACCGTAATGGAGTTATCCTCATGAATCGAAACGTGCACTTCATCGCAATAGCCCGCCAGGGCCTCGTCAATCGAGTTATCTACGACCTCCCAAATCAAATGATGAAGGCCTTTGGTGCCCACATCGCCTATATACATGGCGGGTCGTTTGCGCACCGCCTCTAACCCTTCTAAAACCTGAATGTTGCTGGCCGAATAATTGGCCTCCTTTCGCTGCTTTTCTTCGCTCATTTTGGGATTTTTACAAAACGTCAAAAATAACGTTTTCGCGGTCATTTTCCGCAATTTTTTTGGGTCTTGCCGAAGTATTTTCGGGGTGTTCAAACGGGTGATTTGGTGATCTAAAACTAAAAGATTAGTTTTCACGTATGATGACGTTTCCCCGCCTCTTGCCCTGGCTTTTTTGGCTGTCGATTACCGGTTTTTGTCACGCACAAATAAGCACCTCGCTACCCGTGTTCAAAACGCGGGCCGACTCGCTCCGGTATGCCCAACTCAACGCGCAACTGACGGCAGCCTTCCAGTCGAAAGACTTTGCCAAAGCCCATCAATTGATGGATTCGTTGGCTCGCCTGCGGGGCCGCACCGTCACCGGCTTTGTGCAGCGTTATCAGCCGCGCTTTTTGACCTTGGACAGTGCCTTGCGATTGCCCGAGGAAGAAAAGGCCACCCTGACCAAGCTGACCGTTACCGGCCGCCAGGTTACTTCGGTGCCCACCGCAGTGTTTCAATTTCCGGCCTTGCAAGAGTTGGAATTGACAGAAACGGCCATCCGCAAAGTGCCCCGCACCCTGCGAAAAATATGGTCACTCCAACACGTGTCCGTCATCAACCCGCAAGGCAAGCAACGGCTGAAACTCGGGCGCAACAGAAACATAGCCCATTTGACGCTGCGCTTAGCCTCGCCCGACCGACTCCCCCGCACCTACCGCGCGCTGCCCGCGCTGGAAAAACTGGATTTGAGTTATTGCGCGCTCACGGAAATTCCGCAGCGGCTGCACCACAACAAAAAGCTGCGTTCCCTCCTACTCAACCACAATGGCCTTACGCTGCGCCAACCGTTTCGCGGCCATCCTTCGCTTCAGCAGCTGGAACTGCGTAGTAACAAAATCCAAACCGTGCCGGAGGGCATCGCGGGTTTTCCCGCTTTGAAACGCCTGATCTTCACGAACAACGAAATCACCCAGGTAAGCCCTGCGTTGGCCCAACTTCAACAACTGACAGAAGTGGCCTTTTACAACAACCGTCTGACGGAAGTGCCCGAGGCGTTGTACCAGATTGGCACGCTGCGCGAAATAGACCTGTACTACAATCAAATCGAGCGGCTGTCGCCCAAGGTGAACCAATGGAAGAGCGTGGAAGTGTTGTACTTGTCTAACAACAAGTTTTTCTCGCTGCCCGATGAACTCGGCAGCCTTCCGCAACTCAAAGAACTGTATTTGTCGAACAACCGCCTGAGTGCGTTGCCCACCACCCTGGCACAGTTGAGTTCGCTAAAAGTACTGCGCGTAAATAACAACTACCTGAGCGAAGTACCCGCGTCCATCTTTCATCTCCCGGTGTTGGAGAACATAGACATTTCAAGAAACAAGATTACGGAGGTAGATGAGCGGCTATTCAATAAACAAGGCCTGAAGATTTTGGCGCTCGTGGGCAATGATTGGGATTTGGTGGTCCGCGACCGCCTTCCCGGCTGGGCCGAGCAATTGCGCAAAACGGGGACGATCGTCCACTTGAACACGTTTGAGGATAGCGTAGATGCCGACCGCTAAGGCAGGCACTAATCTAAGCTGTTGGTCGTGACCCAGTACCGATAGGCAACCAATGCCTGCTCCCACTTTTTCAGTTTGGTCAGATCCCGTTTGCCAAAACTGGGGAGGATGGCTTTGTTTACTTTTGCCAGCAGTTTGAACAGCGTTTTCTTCATAAGCCTTTCGGGGATGAAAGTACGCCTTCTTGAAATAAAAAGCTATTTTGCCGGTTAGAACCGGTAATGAGGGCGTTAATCGTTTGTGTCTTGATTGTTCTGGCGGCCAGCGGCTGCCGTTCCTCCCGCGGTACCACCGTGGTCCAGCCCAAGACGTACAAGGTATGGCCTAAAGGCAATAAGTACCGCATCAGCATCCCCGTGGGCGCCAGGCGCATCAACTTATTTGAGCGGAAGCGAACGAAAAAAGTCAGGATGCGATGACGTACTACATCGCTTCGTTAACGTGCTAGGCCAACCCCTTTAGCACCAACTCCACGTTTCTGCGCAAAAACATCTTCATGGGGTTTACCTGGTGGGTGTGAGCGGTAAGGACGCAACCGTAAAACAACGTACTTAGCAGCAGCATGACATCTCGCGTATTGGTCGTCTTGGTGATCTCTTTTTTGAACACCGCTTCCAGGGCGGCTTTTTCCAACATCTGATCCAGCGAAAGTAACTCCACGGTAGTCACATCGGCCATCTGTGGAAAAAGCAACTTGCGCTCTTCCGGCTTCACCGGAAACGGCTTAGGTGTGCGCCTCAAATCAGCCACGTACGCCACCAGACTCAATACAATGCCTGGATGTGCTTCATACTCTTCGGCCCACTTATCAAACAAATGTTGGATGGCTGCCAACCCTTCGCGTGGCTTTTCCCGAAACTCCACCGCCCTGCGCAAACACCAGAGGCGAAAGAAATACAACAGAATGTCTTCCTTTTGCGGGAAGTATTTGAACAGCGTGACTTTTGAAATCTTTACCTTGCTGCATATTTCTTCAACATATAAGTCGTCAAACGACTTTTTGCCGATGAGTTTCAGCGTATGGTCTAAAATGGCCAATTTTAAGCGCGCAGCCTTTTCTTTACGTAAGTTCATGTTTCGTTCGGGTTCAAATAATACATTTGGCGGTTTAAAACCAAAATTTCATTCCATGAAGCGTCTTTCCGTTCTGTTACTGGCCTTCGGGTGGTTCGCCTGTCAAGAAAAATCGCGCGAAAGCGTAACCGGCCTGGTGGCCGACTCCGCCATGGTGGTAACGGCCCATCCCCTGGCATCGGATGTGGGACTGGCGGTTTTGCAACAGGGAGGCAACGCTGTAGATGCAGCCGTAGCTGTGCAGTTTGCCCTGGCAGTGGTATTTCCTGCTGCGGGCAATATCGGTGGTGGGGGTTTCATGGTTTATCGCGCAGCGGATGGCACCGCGGATGCACTGGACTTCCGCGAGAAGGCACCGGCCTTAGCCACCACCAACATGTTTTTGGATGAGGACGGGAATGTAGTTCCCAACCTGAGTACGCAGGGCCATTTGGCGAGCGGTGTGCCCGGCTCGGTAGACGGCATGGTGGAACTCCATAAAAAGTACGGTTCTCTCCCCTGGGCAACACTCGTACAGCCGGCCATCAATCTGGCCTCTAAAGGCGTGGTGCTCACCGCCCGCGAAGCCAACTGGTTTAACGAGATGCAACAAGACCTCGCTCAATACAACACGATCGCGCCCGAGTTTCTACTACGGGATGAATGGCGGGCCGGTGACACCGTTCGGTGGCCGGACTTAGCACAAACGCTCATACGTATCCGCGACCAGGGCCGGGCCGGCTTTTACGAAGGCAAAACCGCGGATGATATTGTGGCCGAGATGCAGCGCGGCAAGGGGCTGATCACCCATGACGACCTGAAAAATTACCGAAGCGTATGGCGCACACCCCTGATAGCCAATTATAAAAACTATAAAATCATTTCCATGCCGCCCTCGTCCAGTGGCGGGGTCTGTTTGATCCAATTGCTAAAATCGGTCGAGCCGTTCCCCCTCAAAGAGTGGGGTGTCAATCGCGCTAAAACCGTTCACTTGCTCACCGAAGCAGAGCGAAGGGTGTATGCCGACCGTGCCAAGTACCTGGGCGATCCTGATTTTTACAAGGTGCCGGTGGCGCAGCTTATGGACGACCAATACAACGATGAGCGAATGAGTACGTTCGATCCACAACGCGCTACGCCCAGCGATTCGGTACAGGCCGGGACCATGGCGGGGTACGAATCGGAAGAGACCACCCATTTCTCCATCGTAGACAGTCGCGGCAATGCGGTAGCCCTCACCACCACCATCAACGGCTGGTTTGGCAACCACGTGGTGGTAGCGGGCTCGGGTTTCTTTTTGAACAACGAAATGGATGACTTCAGTGCCAAGCCGGGCGTGCCCAACATGTTTGGCGTGCTGGGAGCCGAAGCCAATAAGATCGAGCCCAATAAACGGATGCTCAGCGCCATGACGCCCACCATCGTGGAAAAAGAAAATGACCTGTTTATGGTGGTGGGAAGCCCCGGGGGCTCCACCATCATTACGTCCGTCTTCCAAGTCATTTTGAATGTGATCGAACACGACATGGGCATGCAACAAGCCGTGAGCACCAAACGCATACACAGCCAGTGGAGGCCGGATCAGATTGTACCGGAAATCAACGCGCTGACGGAGAAAGACAGCCTCGCCCTGGTGGCCCTCGGCCATGTGATCAAACCACGGCCGTGGATCGGACGGGTGGATGCCATCTTGCAGCTGCCCAACGGAAAACTGGAGGCCGGAGCCGATCCGCGTGGCGATGACACCGCGAGGGGCTATTGACAATGCCCGGCCGTACGACAGAAAAAGAGAAGATCGTCCTGGGCCTTGACCCCGGCACCAACGTCACGGGCTATGGCGTTATCCTCATCCAACAGGGTAAGTTATCGCTGTTGCAGTATGGCGTGATTCAGTTGGGAAAGTATGGGGCCCACGAGCTGAAGCTGAGCAAAATCTTCAACCGTGTATTGCAACTGGTGGATGAGTTCCACCCCGATGAGGTGGCGCTGGAGGCTCCGTTCTATGGCAAAAATGTACAGTCCATGCTCAAGTTGGGCCGCGCGCAGGGGGTGGCCATGGCGGCAGCGCTGTACCGCGAGGTGCCCATTACCGAGTATGCGCCCAAAAAAGTGAAGCAGTCGGTGACGGGCAACGGCAACGCTTCCAAAGAGCAAGTGGCGAAGATGCTCATGCAGGTATTTGGCATCAAAGAGTTGCCGAAGTTATTGGATGCCACCGATGCGCTGGCCGTGGCGTTGTGCCATCACTACCTAAAAGGCAAAAAAGAAACGACCCGCAAAAAGGCCGGCTCGTGGGCGGAGTTTTTGAGGGAGAATCCTGATCGTAAAAAGTAACCAGGCATGGAACGTAGATCCAATACTTTAATTTTAGCTTTTAGTGATCTCACATCCGATGCCCGGGTTCTTCGACAAATCAACTGGGTCGCAACGATCACCCGAGTCAGTGTACTCTGCTACAACGGCCCAGATAAACAATTTAACATCATCCCAATAGGACGCTTTTCGCGTTCATTCCAACAGAGGGTGCGCTCAGCCATCCTGCTCCTGATGGGAAAAAACGAAAGCGCTTATCAAATTTTGTACGACAAAGAGCGCCTGTTAAAGCTAACTCAAGGACGGACTTGGGATGTAGTTGTCGCCAACGACATTGAAACGCTCCCGTTAGCGATCTCTCTCAGGCCCGCCCGAATTATTTTTGACGCCCATGAATACGCGCCCCGACACTTTGAAGATAAGTTTTGGTGGCGACTCTTTTTCCAGCGGTTTAACCACTACCTCTGCCAAACTTACATACCCAAAGTGGATGCCATGGCTACGGTAGGTGAACGTATAGCCGAGGAGTACCAAAAAAACTTTGGCAAACAACCTGTGGTCATAACCAATGCGCCATCGTACCATGGCCTACATCCCTCTCCTGTGCAGCCCCACCGGATACGGTTGGTCCATCACGGAGGTGCCAACTGGTCGCGTCAACTGGAAATCATGATGGACGTAATTGCCCTCTTGGACGAGCGCTTTACGTTAGATATGTTTCTGCTTAGCCCTCCTAACGCAAACCGAAAAACAAAATCTTATCTAGAATTTCTGAAACGCAGAGCAAAGGAAATCGGGCGAATACAAATACTTCCCCCGGTAGCCCCCCATGAAATCGTTGCAAAGATCAATGAATACGACATGGGGATATTTTTGATACCTCCTGTCAATTTTAATTATGCTAACACGTTACCCAATAAATTTTTTGACTTTATCCAGGCTCGGCTAGGAGTAGCTATTGGCCCCACGCCCGAAATGGCGGATATTACAAAAAAACATCAAATAGGTATTGTGTCGGACGATTTTTCGGCAGCATCCTTGGCTAACAAACTACGCGGCCTCGACAAGGAGCAAATAGAAAATTTCAAGAGGAATTCGGATGACTTAAGTGGATTACTCAATGCAGAGGAGAATAAGAAACGTTTTCTCGGCCTCTTTTATGAGAATACCTGAGTAAGATCGTTGCATATTGAAAAGTAACCTCTGGGCGGTTTCTAATTGTTCATCTCATTCGACCAGCCTAACAAGACAACTTCCGAATGGATAAGATTCTGTGAAATGCCTGGATCAAGTTTCCGAATCATAAAGGAATAGTCGGGAAGCATCTCCTCCAGCAACGGCTTCACTTCGAAGTACTCCATGGGGTTATGATAAATGGCGATGGACAAAACTGGCCGGAAGCGGGTGAGCGTGCGCGTGGCGCCCAACACAAATTCTTTGGCCGCCCCCTCAATGTCAACTTTGATAAACCCCGGCTCGATGCCGTATGCGTCAACCAAGCTGTCAGCCGAACGCGTTGACACTGCAATAGTGTTGGACACCGGGCCGTGCCGGAAGATGCTGGTGCCGGCCGAGCCTGAATCCCGTATTAGCACACTTTCCCCGCCATCGGCCCGTGCCACACCCTCCCGGATCAACATGAAGTGGTCGGGGTTCATCCCAAAGCGAGCCATATTTTTCGTGTAGCGCCCGGCTGACACGGCTGACATCTCCAGGGAGAATGTCTTCGAGAACCCATAACGGGAAAGGGCAATCGCTGAATCACCCACGTATGCACCTACATCCATCAGATGAGTGCCCCGTAGTCGGGCCACTACCTTGGGAGGAAGTAGCGTCAAGCCATGAAAAAAGTAAAAAACGGAGGCTTCTGGCCGCCCACCGAGCAAATTAAACTGTCGCGAGCATTGCCTGAGAACGGCCTGTATTTCTCTTTTCCGGTGGGGCACTTCAACCGGCAGCAGTTCTTGTACGTTTCTTTTTACCCGGTTTGATGATGCACGCTTCCCCGCATCGTCAAAAAAAAGTACCCGATCGGTAATGCAACGAACCACTGTCTGCGATTCAGCATCGAGGCCGGACAGCAAGCGAGCGAGCAAAACTTCTTTGTCATGCGTCTTTACATACTCTTTAAAGCTGCCTCCCAGATCATCGGTAATGTAGGGCGCACCCGATTGAAATAGGCGCCTTGCCCGATCTATATGGCCCACCAGTTGGGCGTACACGCCCGGGGCCCATTTCTTCAAAAATCTACCGGCCGCTGTCATAGGTCATGATCGGTCTCCAAAAAAAATACGTAGCAAAGCACATTTTAAAAACCATTTCCAAAGTACATAATTCCGAAATTGAAACACCTCCCAAAAGTGGGCGGGCCGATTCACTCCGTCTACCTGAAAGCTACGGAGGTCTACCACACGGCAAACCGGCACTCCCCGAAAAAAGTTGTTGCTGATGTTGTTGCCGTGAACGAGCTGTATCCAAGCAGGCCCCGTTAACACAAAATTAAACGGAGGTACGGGCCTCCACTTGAGTCGTATGAAAACCTCATTCATCAGCGAGAACTGAAGTTGCGGCCACTGTGTGTGTAGTTTATGAAATATTCCTGTCGCCTCCGCAGTGTTGCGTTCAACCCGAGTTAGAAAAGGCGATTTGGGATAGTAGTAACGCGCCATCTTCTGACGGGTGATGTCCCACACATAGCCATGGGCCAGTGACACCATATAACCATGTTGTAAAATCAGTGTTCTCCTGATCAGGGCCACGGCCTCACGGTGGAGCACGTCATCGTTGTCGAGTCGGGTAGACACAAGCCATGGCACATGCGCGGGCACTTCGGCCCGAATCTGCGATGCGTAGCGTTTGTCGAAGTCATCAATCCCCGCGCAAAAGCGCAGGCGCACACAAGGTATCTGCCTTAGCGCAGCCAACTCAGCATCAAAGCGCGCGGGCGTGGTTGAATCAAAAAAAAGAAACCACAGAAAATCCTGCTGCGTTTGACCCAATACGGAAGGAAGGCAGTAAGTCTTAAATAAACGCAAACGATCATGCGTCCAGGTGATCCACTCTTCGTCAGTGGTGCTTTTGGCCCCCGTTACGCGCTTTAAATTAAACTGGGTCACCAACACATGAGCAAGGGAATTTTTTTCGCTGGTTGTCAACTTGAAAGGCGTTTATTTTTCCATCGCATCCAAAGCTCGGTTAGCTCCTTTCGGTACACAGTCACCAATAGTAAGACGGTCAACGCGAGATAGATCGCATGGAGCAGCAGAGCGTGGGCGGAGTAGACGCGCGGTTCAAAAAATAAAATGGCACTTCCCACACATAAAGGTATCGCTACCATTTTAACCGGATTCATGGTAAACGTAAACCGCGGTTTTATGGCGACATACAACAACGCAATCTCCGCACAGGCGGCAAAAATAGTTGCATAGAGTGCGCCCCACAGCCCCACGTAAGGAATCAGCCAAAACATGGTGGCAAACTTCAGCGCCATGACAGCGAGATAAATAAATGGAAGAGGGCGCGAATACCGCAAAGCACCAAAAGGCATGGCCATCGCCAGCCGGAGGGGCTTTACCAGATAAGCCACCGAGGCCACCGGCAAAAGGGCCAGCACCTGGCCGTATCGTTCAAAGTCGAAAAAAATCAACACCACCGGAGGCAACACAACCATGGCTAGCGTGACCACCAACAGAGAAGCGGCCGACAAGCCATGGTAAAAGCGATTGATTTCGGTCCTTTCGGCTGGTGTGGCCCCGCGTGAAAGCACCTCGATGGCGCGCGGCATAAAGGCGGAGTTCAGCCCGATCAGAATCAAGTCAATCACCAACAAACATTTCATGGCCAAATCATAAACACCCACCGACGACAACGGCAAAAGAAACGCAAGGATGACGCGATCAAAATATGCCATAAACCACTGCTGCAGTTGATACACAAAGGAAGCCAAATTGAACTGGAAAAGGGGGCGTAACAAAAACCAACAGAAGTGGATACCGGTTTGACGCAAGGTTCTCACCACCAAAAAAAGAGCCACCGCGAAACTCGCCAAGAAACGCCCACTCACCGGTGCAAATAAATCTTCCGGAAAAAGTCGAAAAGCTGCGATCGTACATACGATCAGCAAAAAAAAAGTGGCAAGATTGACGATCAAGAAGTGCTTTGGCAGCTCTTTGACCTGAAAAAGCGCGCTTTCGATTTTGATCAGCCCGTAGCACACTCCCGAAAAAACACTAAGCCATCCAAAAGGCGCAAACGCCACCGCTGTGGCGGGATATACGGTCTCAAAAATCAAGTTGCCAAGAAAGAAAAGCAAGCCTACCACGAGCATCGACAGGCCCAATACAAACAGATAGACCGAACTGATCAATTGGCCCAGCCGCTGTGGATAATTTTTGTACTTGTGATAGTGTACGTATATCGAACTATCAAAGCTAAATGTAACGATAATCTGAACGAGCGCAGAAAACCCCAGCAACAATGCCCACGCACCAAAGCCTTCAGGTGTCAAATTGGCCGCATAGTAGGGCGCCAAAATCACCGCACTGGCCATGGGCAGGGCGCCCGCCACCGAGTAGATAATGGAGCTCTTAATGAAACGTTTGGTGATCATGCGGGGGTGTTCGTCAAATCCACCAGTTGTGCCGTCAGGGTTTTTCGAGAAAATCGATCCGGTACTTTCGCAGGCCGGTTAGCACCCGACTGCCAGACCTCAAATAAAATGGCCAGATGTTGTTTCAATATCTCTTTCTTTTCTCGCTCCACCACTACCCCCTGGCCCACCTGGCGCAAGATCTGCGCAGCATCCCCCTCCTCCGGCCCGATGCCCAAAATGAAATTGCCGGAGGCCAAGTACTCGAAAAACTTACCAGGTAAATTGCCGGGCGCGATGCTCGTGTGGGCCAGCACCAGCAACTGTACGTCAGTAGTGGCGTAACGTGCCAGCACTTCGCGGTGCGGCAGGTGTGGCACAAACGCCACCAACGTGCGCAATACGTCATCGCTCATCACGCGCTCCTGAAACCGACTATTGACATTGCCAATAAACTCAACCAACACGCCTTTTCGAAATGCTTCGTTGGCGAGGGCCAACTGCCGGCAGGCCTCCAGGATCGGCCATGGGTCGCGCAGTTCGTCCACCACCCCGATGTGCCGCAACGTAAACGTGTCTGTGCGCTGGTGGACGATGGAGTCAAAATCGTCTGTGTCAAAGCCATTGGTTATCAACCGCACCGGCCTTCCCCCCAAGGCTTCCAACCTTTTTTGGTGGTACGGGGCAATCGTGATGACCTCATCGGCTTTTTGCAACACTTCGCGCTCCAACCGCTGATGTCTCTTCCGCGCCCAGCGAGTCAGTGAGAGGGTATCGAGCAAATCCCATTCACTCCACGGATCGCGGAAATCCGCCAGCCATCGCAGCGAAGGGTTCTTTTGCTTTAACTTTAACCCGATCAAATGCATGCTGTGCGGAGGGCCGGTGGTGATCAGGTGGGTAATGCCATTGCTCTTCAAAAAGTCGTGCAGAAAGGTAACGGAGGGACGGATCCAAAAAATGCGGGCATCGGGGATGAACAGGTTGCCACGCACAAAGGCCGCAACGCGGCCAAGCCAGGATGTTTTGCCACGGCTTGTGTAGTCAGCCGAGCGGATGTCTGCGCTCCCACCCAACCTCTGCAACGAATGAAACAATCCATAAGGCTCCCAAATCGGCAGTTTAATTACCTCGGCCTCGGGCGGCACATCGGCCAGCAACGATTCGTCACGCGTATCAACACTCGGATTCTCCGGGGTGAACACAAAAGGCTGCCAACCAAACTGAGGCAGGTACTTCACAAACTTGAGCCAGCGCTGCACGCCACTCGTGCCAAAGGGCGGCCAATAATACGTGACTATCAATACTTTTCCCGGTGTGTGTTCTTCCACGGCTGGTTGCAAATCGCGGCAAAGTTAGCCTTTCCGCGCAGAGTGCGAGAGCCGGTCATTGATCCATGTAATAATCTTTGCCACATCGGCAGGATGAAACCAGGTGATCTCCGCATCGCGCCTAAACCACGTGAGTTGCCGTTTCGCATACTGGCGCGTGTGTTGTTTTATTTTCGCTACCACATCCGCGCGGGTGCCGTGGCCGTCAAAAAAATCAAACCACTCCTGATAGCCCACTGTTTGCAGTGCATTGCTTTCCCGAAAAGGGAAGACGGCCCGCGCTTCCTTTTCTAATCCGTGTTCAATCATCGCATCCACCCGGGCATCGATGCGAGCGTACAACTCCGGTCTTGGAAGGTCGAGGCCCATTTTTATCACAGGGTATGGCAACGTATGCCCTTTCCCCGCGCGCAACTGCGACATCCGCTGACCAGTACCCTGCACCAACTCCAGGGCGCGCATCAGGCGTTGCGGGTTCTGCACGTCAACTGAAGCAAAGTATTCCGGGTCGTGACGTTTTACCTGCGCTTGCAGCCACACCAATCCATACGTTTGATAGTACTGGGCAATTTCGGTCCGCACTTCAGGAGGTACATCGGGCATGGCATCAAAACCGTCCACCAACGCCTGGAGATAGAGGCCCGAGCCACCACACACAACGACCACGGAATGCCGTCCAAACAGGTCGGCCATGCGCGCTCGGGCTTCGCGCGAAAAATCAGCAGCCGAAAAGGGTTCTTGCACGCCCCGGTCTGCTACAAAATGATGGGGTATCCGCTCCAACTCATCCGCGGTAGGCTGGGCAGTACCAATGGGCAGTTCCCGAAATACCTGCCGCGAATCGGCCGAGATGATTTCGGTGTGAAAATACTCCGCCAATGCCAACGCCAAGGCCGTTTTCCCTACGGCCGTGGGGCCTACCACCAGTATCAGATGCGAACCGCCCATGGCAGGCAAAAGTACTGGGTGTTTGCCATATTGCCTTGGACATCGCAGATATCCATAGGCAGTTACTTTCGACAAATTTGTCAGCGAAAAGGTCGCTTCGGGTGAGTATACTTCGGCCACCGAGGTGGTACAATCGGCCCTGCGCCTGCTGGAACGCGAGGAAGAAAAGCGTAACGAGATAAACCGACAGCTAATGATCGGTGAGAAGAGTAATTCGCGCATGATTAATGCCAAGAACCACTTGAGGGAAATTCACCAAAAGAATCGGTGATGCTCTTTGAAGTCAAGAAAAAAGCCTTGATGACATTGAGGAGATTTGGCGATATACACTCGAGCATTGGTCCGAGTATCAAGGGGATCGATACCACGAATTGATTTTTGACGAAATAGAATATCTGGCGGCCAATCCCCTGGCGGGCCGTTCTGCTGACCATGTCCGACCCAAATACCGAGTTAGCAAAGTAAAGTCGCATTTGATATTCTATCGAACCAAGCGAAACAGGATTGTTGTTGTGCGCATACTTCATGAACGGATGGACCTTGCGCATAAGCTTTCTCCCAAAGATTAACCCCACCTTCCCTGCCGTGGGTTTTTGTTTTATCTTGCGCTAAAATTCGCCACTACGAATGATCAAATACACGCCTGCGTTTCTCACCAAGTTGGAAGACCTGGTGGCTGAATCGGATTACATCCTGCGCTATGAAAAAGGCAATTTCAAATCAGGTTATTGCCTGTTGAAAGAACAGAAAATCATGATTATCAACAAGTTCTTCACCACCGAGGGGAAAATCAACGCCCTGTTGGACATTTTGCGGGGCCTGACGTTAGATACCACTCGGTTTTCCGAAAAGAGCCTCAAACTATACGAGGAATTGAACGCGGTGGAAAAAGTAGGATAGCCATCTTTGCTGTGGCCCCCTTCACCGTCACATTTCTGGGCACGGGCACTTCGCAGGGCGTTCCGGTCATCGCCTGCCCGTGTGAAGTATGTCGCTCGTTGGACTTTCGCGATAAAAGATTACGCACGTCCATACATCTCCAAACAGAAAACGTCAGCCTGGTGGTGGATACCGGGCCCGACTTCCGCCAACAAATGCTGCGTGAAGGAATCGATCGGCTGGATGCCCTGTTGTTTACCCACAGCCACAAAGACCACACCGCTGGGCTGGACGATGTACGGGCCTACAACTTCAAACAGCAGATGGACATGCCCGTGTATGGCACCGCTGCGCTGCTCAGCCAATTAAAGAAAGAATTCTACTACGCCTTTGAACCGCAAAAGTATCCGGGCATACCACAACTGGCACTCCACGAAATCAACGAAGATCCTTTTGTCGTGCGCGGGATTACCATCCAACCACTGCCCGTCAGGCACATGCACATGCCGGTATTGGGCTTCCGCCTGGGAAATTTCAGCTACATCACCGATGCCAACCAGATACCCGATGCTACCTTGCAACGCTTGAAAGGAACGGAAGTCCTCGTGCTAAATGCGCTACAACGCGAAAAACACCTTTCGCACTTCAATCTCGAAGAAGCCATCGACATGGCGAAGAGAATTAATGCACCCCGCACCTATTTCACACACATCAGTCACAAGTTGGGCACGCACCGCGAGGTAGCGCGCGAGCTGCCCGAGGGCATTCAACTGGCGTATGACGGCTTGCGGATTGTGCTTTGATGCTTATCCGTCTCCCTTCAATACCTTTGCACTTGTCCGCGATCCGCCCGGGTGGCCGCCATTTCTAACAAACACGCTGTGTACCACACCTTCTTTTTTGTACGACAGATCAGCCGGGAATTGACCCAGCGGTTGGAAGGCCATCGGCTGGTTTCCTGTTTCACGCAAAACAAAGATGAGCTCGTGCTGGAGTTCCACCATCGCGCGCGCGGGTCATTCTTTATCAAAGCCAACCTCGAAGCGTCTGTCAGCGCCCTCTCCTTCCCTGATTCCTTTGCGCGTGCCCGAAAAAACAGCACCGACTTGTTTTCTCCCGTGTTACTCGCACACGTAACGGGCATTCGACAATGGGAAAACGAACGGAGCTTTTGTATCGACTTCGACAACCAAACAGGCCTGCTGTTCAAACTGCACGGCAGCAGGTCCAACATCCTTTTGCTGGAAAGCGAAAAACCCTCGGCCCTGTTCCGCAACAACTTGATGGCCGATTGGGAGTTAAACCCCGCCAACCTGCACCGGTCGCTGGCGCTGACGGAATCTGACTTTCGGACCAACCGCCACCAGCTTCATGCCTGGCTCTTCACGTTCGACCGATGGATATGGTATGGGCTGGAACAGCAAAACTTCCACCCACGAACGGACTCCGAACAATGGGCCCTTCTCTCCTCTGTCTTCGCGCAACTGCTGAACCCCACCCACTACCGCGTGGGGATGCTGGCGGGAAAAGTGGTGCTCAGTCTGTTGCCATTCCCGTTGGAAGAACCGCGTGTTTTTGACAGCGCTCTTGCGGCTGCCAATGAATATGTGCGGATGACGGTGCATACGCAGGGCTTCCGGCAACAAAAAGAAGCGGCCTGCCAGGCCATCCTGGCGCGCCTCCGGCAGGTAGACGCCTACTTACAAAAAAGCCAAGACCGGTTAACCGCGTTGCAAACCGACCGGCATTATCAGCAATGGGCCGACCTGATCATGGCGAATTTGCACCGCATCTCCGAAGGCGCGAGCTCGGTAAGCTTAGCGAATTTTTATGACGACAACCGACTGGTGGAAGTCAAGCTGAAACCCGAACTATCGCCCCAAAAGAATGCCGAGGTGCTGTATCGAAAAGCAAAAAATCAAGCGATCGAAAAAAGCAAACTAGCCGAACTGATGTCGGCAAAAGCGCAGGAGCGCGACACCTTGCAGCAAAAACTATCGGAAATTGAGGCTGTCGCTGACCTGAAACAACTTCGTCAGCAATCTACGCTCACCTCCCCTGCCAGGCAAACGGACACCTCGCTCCCGTACCATCCCTTCGAGTATCAAGGGTTCTACATTTGGGTGGGCAAAAATGCGCAGCACAACGACACGATGACGTTTCACCTCGGTCATAAAGAAGACTTGTGGCTGCACGCCAAAGACGTGGCCGGCTCGCACGTGCTGATTAAGCACCAGGCGAATAAACCTTTTCCGAAACCAGTAATTGAGCGCGCAGCTGAGCTGGCCGCCTATAACTCCAAACGAAAAACTGACACCCTCTGTCCCGTTATCGTCACACCCCGCAAGTACGTACGCAAGCGTAAAGGCGACCCTCCCGGAGCCGTAGTCGTGGAAAAAGAAACAGTGGTGTTGGTGGAACCCAAGTTGTGAAAACGAAAATTCAAAATTCAAGATTCAAAATCAATACACACCTATTTTGACTTTCGAATTTTGAATTTTTGATTCCGATTACCTCACCACATGCACCTTAATCATATTTGAGCGGCCTCGCTCCTGAATGGGCATGCTGGCCAGAATGATAAACGTGTCACCGCTTTGCACGTGCCCATCGCGTTTGAGGATCGCCTCCACATCCGCGATGGTCTCATCCGTGCTCGAGGCTTTATCGTAGTGATACGCTTTGGTGGCCCACACCAGGTTCATCGTGTTGAGGATGGCATCGTTGCTGGTGAAGGCAAAGATATTGGCATTAGGCCGGTGCGAGGCCGCCTTGTAGGCTGCATAGCCCAGTTGT
Organism: uncultured Ohtaekwangia sp.; assembly: GCA_964524935.1. Lineage (GTDB taxonomy): Bacteria > Bacteroidota > Bacteroidia > Cytophagales > Cyclobacteriaceae > ELB16-189. The sequence goes on along the minus strand of CAZGFJ010000001.1, from coordinate 917,764 downwards.
GTCATACCTACGATGGCCTTGGCCTGTATGTCTTTGGCCAGCTTACAGGCCGTGAGGATTAAACTGTCATTGAAATAGTTGGGTGAGTCGGGGGCGATCTCACGAAATTTATAAAATATATCGGCCTGTTTTTCCACCGAACCAATCGTGCGCACCATGCTGCGGATCACCTCTAGGGGATACTTTCCCGCGGCCGTTTCGGCTGATAGCATTAACGCATCCGCCCCGTCCATCACGGCATTGGCCACATCGTTCGTTTCCGCACGGGTTGGCCGTGGGTTTTCAATCATGCTCTCCATCATCTGCGTGGCCACAATGACCGGCTTGGCTGCCTGGTTACACTTGGCCACCAGCATCTTTTGCACCATCGGCACCTCTTCCATCCAAATCTCCACACCCAGGTCGCCACGTGCCACCATCACCGCATCGGTGGCGGCAATCACCGAGTCAATATTTTCCAGGGCTTCAGGCTTTTCAATTTTGGCCACAATGCGCGTGTTCGATTTATGCTCGTTGATGATGTTCCTCAAAAACTCGATGTCTTTGGCTTTGCGCACAAAGGAAAGCGCTACCCAATCCACCTCATGTTTCAGTCCAAACAATAAGTCCTCCCGGTCTTTCTCCGTCAGCGAAGGTGCCGATACTTTGGTGAATGGCAGATTGATTCCCTTGCGCGATTTTAATGGCCCACCATAGATGACGGTACAAATCACGTCTATATCGCGCACCTCCTTTACCTTCAATTCGATTTTTCCGTCATCGATCAACACCATGTCGCCCACCTTCACGTCTTTGGGCAAGCCTTCATACGAGGTGGACACCAACTCCTGATTACCCAACACTTCGCGCGTGGTGATGGTAAGCTCCTGCCCGCGTACAATTTCCACACCCGGCTGCATCTCGTTGATTCGAATCTTGGGGCCTTGCAAGTCTTGGAGCAGCGCCACACGCGTGCCCATCTCGCGGTTGATATCACGCACATGGTGAATCACCTTTAGATGATCTTCATGGCTTCCATGGGAGAAGTTGAGGCGGAAGACATCCACCCCCTCTTTGACGAGGGCGCGCAGCATCTCTTTGGAGTTGGAAGCCGGGCCTACGGTAGCGACAATCTTGGTTTTGTTGTACGTGATTTTTTCCATGGAGGCGATTAAAGCAAAAAATTAAAAAATAAAGACGTCCTTCGTTTTTAAGGCGTCCAAAGGTATAAAAGCAGCCAATTCGATGGAAGGAATATTGCGCAAGACTTCCTGCAAACGATTGTCCTGCGGTGTATCGTTTGTTTGCCGGTAAATTACATAGTCATAGTGCGAAAACTCAGGCACCAGCACCGCATGGGCGGTGTCGCTTTCGGTGGGCTTGTTGCGGAAAAGACGAACAGCGCCCGCTCCGCTGTCGTAGGCGTAATGGCTGAAGCGGTGGTGTTCGCCATTTTTGGTTTGTACGTCCAAGTCCTCCTGCCGTGTCAGATGCCAACCCAAGGCACCGTTCAGTTCCCAGGCCAGCCGGTAGCCCTTGGTCGCGGTGCGCAGGCCAATCAATTCAAAATCATAGGAATAATCTATTTCGAGCTTGTTTTTCTTGATGCGGGCCATGACGGGGGGCGGCTGGGTTTCTCAAAAGTTTGCCAATATTGCTCCAAATCTCTTTCTTTGCACTGATTTTTGAATACCCTAAACATTAAAAACATGTCTGAAATCGCACAAAAAGTAAAACAGATCATCATCGACAAGTTGGGCGTAGAGGAGTCGGAAGTTACCCCCGAGGCAAGCTTTACGAACGACCTTGGTGCCGACTCATTGGATACGGTGGAGTTGATCATGGAGTTCGAGAAGGAATTCAACATCTCCATCCCAGACGATCAGGCGGAAAACATCGCCACCGTAGGTCAGGCGATTTCCTACTTGGAGGAGAACGTAAAGAAATAAACGATTTCCCCCATCATCTTTATCCGAGCACATGAGTTTCAAAAGAGTAGTCATCACAGGACTTGGCGCACTAACCCCTATCGGCAACACCCTGCCAGCCTACTGGCAAGGATTGAAAAACGGCACCAGCGGTGCTGCGCCCATCACCAAATTTGACACCACTCTTTTTAAAACCAAGTTTGCCTGCGAAGTAAAAAACTTCGATCCGGGGCAATTCATGGATCGCAAGGAAGCCCGCAAACTGGATCCCTTTACCCAGTATGCAATGGTGGTGGCGGACGAAGCCATAAAACATTCCAACCTTCCGTTATCTGACATCAACCCCGACCGAGTAGGCGTTATTTGGGGTTCAGGTATCGGAGGGTTGCTTACTTTTCAGGAGGAAGTGCGGTCATTTGCCGCAGGCGATGGTACCCCTCGCTTTAATCCCTTCTTTATTCCAAAAATGATCCCTGATTTGAGTGCGGGTCATGTTTCCATTAAGTATGGATTTCGCGGTCCCAACTTTGTCACCGTGTCGGCCTGTGCTTCGTCCACCAACGCATTGTATGATGCCTTCACCTACTTGCGCCTCGGCAAAGCAGACGTTATTGTCTCCGGAGGATCGGAAGCCGCAGTGTGCATCGCAGGGGTAGGTGGCTTCAACGCCATGAAGGCCCTTTCTGAGCGCAACGACTCGCCCGAAACGGCTTCCCGGCCATATGACAAAGGCCGCGATGGATTTGTACTGGGCGAAGGAGCCGGTGCCTTGATCCTGGAGGAGTATGAGCACGCCAAAAAACGCGGGGCCACCATCTATGCCGAAGTACTCGGTGGCGGCATGTCGGCCGATGCTTATCACATCACTGCACCGCATCCCGAAGGCGCGGGCATTATTAAAGTAATGGAGTATGCCCTCGAGGATGCCGGTATCCGCCCCGAACAAGTCGACTACATCAACACACACGGAACGTCTACACCCCTGGGCGACATTGGCGAAATACGCGCCATCCAAAAAGTATTTGGCGACCATGCCTATAAAATGAACATCAGTTCCACCAAGTCGATGACCGGGCATTTGCTCGGTGCCGCAGGAGCCATCGAAGCATTGGCGTGTGTGCTGGCACTCAACGAGGGCATCATTCCGCCCACCATTAATCACTTTGAAGACGACCCCGACCTGGATCCGAAACTCAACCTGACGTTTAACCAGGCGCAAACGCGAAACGTCAAAATCGCGCTCAGCAACACGTTTGGTTTTGGCGGTCATAACGCCTCCATCGTGCTGAAAAAAGCAGACTAAGACCGTACGCGCGTGTGGCCGTTACTTAAGCGAACCCAGTCGTCCGATAAAAAAAAGAAAGACACGCTGGTTGTTGCCATCAAAACCATTGCCGGCTTTACCCCCTCTAACCTGGCCCTGTACGAACTGGCCACCCTGCACAGCAGCAGGGCCAAAGAAAACAACGGCTTTCGCGAAAGCAACGAACGGCTCGAATACCTGGGCGATGCCATCCTGGGCGCGGCCGTGGCCGACTATCTGTTCAAGAAATATCCCTTCAAAGACGAGGGTTTTTTAACCGAGATTCGCTCGCGCATTGTGAACCGCGAATCGCTCAACCTGCTCGCCCGAAAAATCGGGATCAATAAGATTGTTCAGTTCGACCATAAAAACACGCAACTGGCTCAGGTTATCCTCGGCAACACGCTGGAGGCGCTGATTGGAGCCGTGTACCTCGATAAAGGCTACCTGCGCACCAAAAAATTTGTTATTGACAAACTGATCCAACCTCATTTTGACCTGGAAACGGTCATCCAGTCCAACTCCAACCACAAAAGCCGACTCATTGAATGGACCCAGCGCGAAGGAAAAGAGCTCTCATTTGTGGTAGAGACCATTAAAAGCAGCCGCCAGGGAAAAGAATTCTCAGCCCAGGTCATCATCGATGGGCAACCCTTTGGCCTCGGATACGGTTTTACCAAGAAGAAAGCGGAGCAGGATGCTTCACTCAAAACATGTAGCTTGTTAAAAATATGAAGGTGAAACTGGCAGGGGCTACGGTCAACCAAACGCCCATCGACTGGCAGGGCAATACGGCCAACATCCTGGACGCGCTGGCAGAAGCCAAACGTCAGGGTGCCCGATTGGTATGCTTTCCTGAACTGTGTGTAACGGGCTATGGATGCGAAGACTTGTTTTTGAGCGACTGGGTGGCGGAAGAGGCGTGGCGGCAGACGAAGAAAATTGCCGCACAATGTGAAAACATCGCTGTCATCGTGGGCCTGCCCGTGCGTTGGGGTGGTGTCACCTACAACGGGGCTTGCGTCATCAGCGATCGGGTGATACAGGGTGTCACACTGAAACAAAACCTGGCGCGCGATGGCGTGCATTACGAACCCCGTTGGTTCGATGCCTGGCCCGCTCATGAAACGAAGACGATCTCCTATCACGGAGAAAACATCCGCGTGGGCGACCTAACCTATCACCTGGAGGGCATTCACTTCGGGTTTGAGATCTGCGAGGACGCATGGCGAAAAGAAAAACGGCCGGGCTACCGATTGAAAGAGCGGGGCGTGCAGTTGATTCTCAACCCCAGCGCAAGCCACTTTGCCATGGGCAAAAGCGAACTGCGCCAGCAAGAGGTGGTGATCGAGGGATCGCAGTTGTTCGAATGTGTCTACCTGTTTGTCAACCATTTGGGCAACGAAGCCGGCCGCATGGTGTACGATGGCGATATCATTTTTGGGCAGCGTGGCCGGCTGCTGAAAATCAACCATCGGTTGTCAATGCAGCCATGGAACGTATTGACTGGCGAAGTGGATTTTGAGGACGACTCACGCTCCGAGACGGTTGCCCTCACCGATGGTAAAGCGGCCAACGATGAACTCACGCGGGCGGCATCCCTCGCCCTATTTGACTACCTGCGAAAAAGCAAAGCCAAAGGTTTTGTGCTCAGTTTGAGCGGTGGGGCGGACTCCTCCATGTGTGCGGTGCTGGTGGCCGAAATGATTCGCAGAGCAAGCAGGGAGCTGGGTTGGGCCAGGTTTAACACATTGACCGGTTTACCCGCCACCACCGACAACGTGACCTCCGCCACAAGATTACTGCTGACATGCGCCTATCAGGGCACACAAAATTCATCCGATGCCACGTTTCGGTCCGCCAACGAATTGGCCACCAGCGTAGGCGCGGCCTTTCACCATTGGATGATTGATGAGCCTGTGAACTACTACACCCGCCAAATCGAACAGGCCATCGGGCGATCGCTGTCGTGGGAAGCAGACGACATCGCCTTGCAGAATATCCAGGCACGCGGCCGCTCACCCATCATCTGGCTATTGGCGAATATCAAACGCGCGGTATTGTTGACTACCTCCAACCGCAGCGAAGGAGACGTGGGCTACACCACCATGGATGGTGACACCAGCGGCAGCCTGGCCCCCATTGCCGGGCTGGATAAGCCCTTTATCCTGCAATGGCTACACTATGCACAGCGCGAACTCGGGTATGAGGGACTAACGTATGTCAATAATCTGACGCCTACGGCCGAGTTGCGCCCGCACGAACGCGCCCAAACCGATGAAACGGACCTGATGCCCTACGCTGTTTTGGTGGCCATCGAGAAGTTGGCCATCCGCGACCGGCAGCCTCCGCGAAAAGTATTTGAAACACTATCCGTTCATCACGAGCGGGCCGAAATCAAAAAACACATCATCAAGTTTTTCAAACTGTGGGCGGCCAATCAGTGGAAGCGCGAACGGCTGGCGCCTTCCTTCCATTTCGATGACTTGAACGTAGACCCGCGCAGTTGGTGCCGCTTCCCTATTCTCTCCGGCAACTTTGACCAGGAATTGTCAGCATTGGCTTTGCTGCCTTAACGATCGCCCGAGCCCTGGGCATTATGTACGTGTTATCCCTGTTTTGTGTCGTCCAACCGCCACTTGCCGCTCGGCATTTTGCTGGTATATTTGCCGTTTAGTCACAAACCATTGATCGCTTTTTCATGTTCGCTTACCTGATTTGGAACGGCAGTCCGGAAATTGCCGAGTTAGGCCCGTTTTCACTGCGTTGGTATGGTCTTCTGTTTGCATTAGGTTTTTTGATCAGCCAGCAAATCCTGTATTACATCTACCGCACGGAGGGAAAGCCCGAGAAAGACGTGGACACCCTTACGCTGTACATGGTCATCGCCACCATTCTGGGCGCGCGCTTGGGCCATGTCATCTTTTATCAGCCCGAAATGTTGTGGGAAGACCCGCTGGGTGTGATTCTTCCCTTCGAATTCTCACCTTTCCGGTTTACGGGCTTTACCGGCATTGCCAGCCATGGAGGTGCCATCGGTATCCTGCTTGCGCTATGGATTTATTCACGGTATTCTATTTTGTTTTCAAAACAAACCGAAGAAGCGGGCGAAAAAAAGATAAAGAAAGGTGTGTTTATCACACGCAGAAATAAAGAAGGCCAAAGCTATCTGCAAGTATTGGATCGCATCGTCATTCTGGTGGCACTGACGGGCGCCTTGATACGCACGGGCAACTATTTCAATTCCGAAATCATCGGCAAGCCGTATAACGGCCCCACGAGTGTGGTCTTTATGGGCCGCGTAACAGAAGCCATTAAAACCGAAGATGGCGATAAAAACCCGTTGGAACACATCGAATACAAACCCAACAAGCAATTGCCGGCCGGGCAGCAAGGGCGAGTCCCGATCGACATGTATCTGCTGTTCAAACCCGGGGTGAGTGAAAATGATGCGCGGGTTTTTATCTACCGCACCGTGCAAGGATACCTCAACCGCTTTAGCGAATTTGTCGAAGAGCCTGCGGGCAACATACTCCGCTTCGAGCTCGTCACAGAACCTTCGGGCAGCGTGGCCACCAAAGTCGCCACCTTTGGCATCGCCCGTCATCCTGCCCAACTGTACGAGGCGGTGTCCTGTGTCATTCTCTTCCTCGTTCTTTTGAGCATCTGGTATAAGTATAAAGCGAATCTGCCCGAGGGCCGTATCTTCGGCATCTTTATGATCGTGTTATGGTCGCTGCGGTTTGCCTATGAATTTCTAAAAGAAAATCAGGTCGATTTTGAAAATAACCTGCCGTTGAACATGGGACAGCTGCTAAGCATCCCGTTGGTGCTGGTGGGCGTGGTGGTGCTTATCCGCTCCTTTCGCCAAAAATCCGCTACGCCCGTAAACCAGGGCGAAATGACCGGTGTCTAAGCGCACAACTACCCTGAGCATGGAATGCTGGCGCTACTGGTAAGTTTGTTTTCGTTTCTTCCACCACAAGACACTGTCCGCTCGGATACGGTGCCCGCCAACCGCGTGCTCACCATCAACCGGGTGTTGATCATTGGCAACAAGATCACCCGCAATTCGATTATCTCCCGCGAGCTCTCCCTCAAGCCCGGTGACACCATCAGCAGTCAACGTCTGGAGCGCGTGCTGACGCTCGACAAAAACAAGATCTATAACCTGCGGCTCTTCAATACGGTGATGGTGCGGTGGATTGACCTGGGTACCCTCGAAGCTGATATCCTGGTGGATGTAAGCGAGCGATGGTATACGTTTCCGGTACCGGTATTTGATATTGCCGACCGCAACTTCAACGAGTGGATTCAAAACTACGGGGGCGATTTCAGCCGTGTAAACTATGGGCTCCGCCTCTACCAATACAACTTTCGCGGACGCAACGAGACGGTCCGGCTTACCGCGCAGTTTGGCTTTGTCAAACGCTTTGAACTGAGCTATCGCCTGCCCTACATCGACCGCAGACAAAAGCATGGCCTCATCTTCGACTTTGACTATGTAGAGCCGAAAAACATCGCCTATGCTACCGAAGATCACAAACTTGTGTTCTTGCGGGCCGATGAAAATCTTCGAACCACGTTGGGGGCAGGTATCACCTACACGTTCCGAAAATCATTCTATCAAACACACCTTTTTACCGCGCAGTTTCGCAACAGCCACATCAGCGACACCGTGGCCATCCTTAATCCCAACTACTATGGCAACGGCCGGGTGCGCCAGCGCTATGGCACGTTGACCTATTCGTTCAATGCCGACCACCGCGATGTCATCGCCTATCCGCTCAACGGCTATCAAATAACGGCCACCGTGGAAAAAGTGGGAGTGGGTATGGGTGACGATGTAGACCTGTGGAGCATCACCGCCTCGTATGCCCACCACCGCGAAGTGGCCAAAGGATGGTACTTCTCCAATTTTACTTCATTTTATCGAATGTTTCCGGAGCGCCAACCCTACGCCCAGCTTTTTGGCCTCGGGTACAAGCGGCAGTTTGTACGCGGCTATGAGGTGTACGTGGTGGAGGGCCCCTTCTACGCGCTGAACAAGACCACGCTGAAGAAACGGATCTTTTCGCGCCAGTGGGATTTTGGGCGCATGCGGATCGAACAGTTTCGCTACTTCCCTATCTCCGTCTATGCAAAAATATATGCCGACATGGGCTATGCCGAGAATAACCCGTTGTACCGCGAGCAGGCGTTCAATACGCGCCTGTCTAATCGGTGGTTGGGCGGTATGGGTGCGGGCCTCGACATCGTAACGTTTTACGATTTTGTAACGCGCTTTGAATACACATTTACGCGAGAAGGCACCTCCGGCTTTTTCTTTCACGTGCGCAAAGAATTCTGATGGGCTAGGCGCAGTGCCCACATCCTCAATTCTAATTTGAATTCCCAATTTTGAATTTTGAATTTTTCATACCCATGGGTACCTTCGATACATGCTTCGATGGATGGTACTTGCATGGGTACTGAACGTCACAGCACATGCCCAGAGCGTGAGCACCACGATGGGCGCGCGTTGGTTGGCCCTGGGCCAGGTGGGCAGCTTGGGCTCCGATGCCTGGGCCGCGCAAAATAACCCCGCGGGGATGACGGGCGTGCGCGATTGGTCAACTGCCTTTGCCTATGAGGTAGCCACGTTGCCCGGAGCCGATCGGCTGGCCTCCACACTCGTGGCGCCCCTGCGCGGGGGCTGCTGGGGTGTATCGCTGTTTCGATTGGGCGATGACCTTTACAGCGAGCAAATGGTCTCCACTTCGTTCGCCAATAAATTAGGCATCGCTTCGCTGGGGGGCCGCATCACTTACCTACAATACACGGCCGAGGGCATCGGCCGCAGGCATCACGTGACAATCGATTTTGGCGGTCTGGCCGAACTGTCGGACCAGGTGGCCATCGGGGCGATGATCACCAACATCAGCCGCACCCGGAAAAGCGATGCCACCGATGAGCGCTTGCCCACACGCCTCGTTACGGGGGTATGCTTCACGCTGTCAGAGCGCTTTCGCTGGATGGGAGAAGTAGAGAAAGACATTGACCACAAGCCCCTATGGCGCAGCGGATTTGAATACAACCATGCGCATAAGGTGTTCTTCCGCGCAGGGTATCAACTTCCCCTGCGCACGGCATCCTTTGGACTCGGTTTTGCCAAAAAGAGATTGAGCATTGATTATGGTTTTCAATGGCAGCGCTTGCTGGGCTCGGTGCACCAGGGCACGCTTAGCTACAAATGGCCAAAGACATGAAAGGCCTGTATGCCATCCTGATCTTCTGGTTGCCGGGTGCGTTGCTGGCGCAAGACTATCCGCGCAAAGAAGTTGACCTGGCGCAGTGGATAGAACAGTTGTTTCCCTTTCAGGAAGATGACGCCAACTATGAAGACTTGTATGAAAACCTGGCGCAATTGCTGGCCAGCCCGTTAGACCTGAACCGCGCTTCCGAAGAACAACTGCGCGCGCTGATGATTTTGAACCACCGACAGGTGGCAAGTCTGTTGGCCCACCGAAACGCACACGGACCGCTCCTCTCGGTCTATGAACTGCAAACCATCGAGGGATTTGATGCGGAAACGCTGGCCCGACTCCTGCCTTTTGTCACCGTGCGCGATCCGCTGGCGCGCGTGGACCAGCAATGGCTCAATCGCCTGTTCGCGGGTCAATCCAGCGACTTGATCCTTCGGTGTGAGCGCACGCTGGAGACGCGCAAGGGATTTACAGACCAGGCCAGCGAGGCCACGCGCTACCTCGGCTCGCCCAACAAATGGTATATCCGCTACCGAAACCACCGCCCGGGCGACTTCAGCCTTGGCTTCACGGCCGAGAAAGATGCGGGCGAACCCATGCAATGGGATGCCACCAACCGGTACTATGGCTTTGATTACGTTTCGTACCATGCGCAAATCATCAACAAAGGACGCATCAAAAACCTGATCATTGGTGACTTCCAAACGCAGGTAGGGCAAGGCCTGACCCTGGGCAGCGCCTTTGGCATAGGCAAAAATGCCGAAAGTGTGGCCACCGTGCGCAGGGCCAACATCGGTTTTATGCCGTACACGTCCGTCTTTGAGGCCGGCTACATGCGGGGAGCTGCGCTCTCGCTTCACGTGGCTCCGGCACTCACGGCACATGCCTTCTATTCCAACCGGCTGCGCGATGCCAACATTCAAACCGACACCACCGAATCGGTGGCCACCGCCACGTCTTTGCTTTTCACGGGTCTGCATCGCAACCGGAATGAGTTGGAAAAGCGCCACCGCCTGCGTGAACAAAACGCAGGTGCGGTGCTTGCCTTTAAAAAAGGGGGTATCGATGCAGGGGGCATCTTCCACCACACCCGCTTCGGCACACCTCTTCTACGCAACGAAAATCCGTACAACGGATTTTATTTCTCAGGAACGGACAACGCCAACGTGGGCGCCTATCTAAATGTCAACCTCGCCTCGTCTACTTTTTTTTCAGAATACAGTCACTCCCTGGGCCATGGACATGCCTGGGTAGCCGGGGTGTTGATGAACCCGGCCCCCAAACTGGAGATGGCCCTGCATTGGCGATCGTACGCCCGACACTTCTATTCCTTCTATGGCAATGCGTTTGGCGAAGGCACCCTGGTACAAAATGAGCAGGGCGCCTATTGGGGTTGGAAGTATCGACCCTCGCGCAAAAACATGATCAGCGGCTATATCGATCTGTTTGAGTTTCCCTGGCTGCGCTACCGCGCATACCGGCCTGCGGGTGGCTTCGAAACACTTTTCCGCTATACCCATAACTTCAGTCGTGCCAACAGCGTGTTTATCCAGTTTCGGCAGGAGCAAAAAGAACGCAACGCGCCAACCGATGCGCCCACGTACCAGGTAGAACCATCCACCCGGAGAAACATATGGCTCAATGCCGACTATCAGGTTTCACCCCGACTGTCCTTCAAGTCGCGGATACAAGTGAGCGACTTTATGCAGGCAGGACAGCACACCTCGGGGTTCATGGCGCTGCAGGACGTAAACGTGGTCATGGGCCGCTGGCGTCTTTCCACGCGCTATGCGCTCTTTGACACCGATGATTTTGACAACCGCCAGTATACCTATGAGCGCGATGCCTTTCTTGCATTCTCGTTTCCGTTCTTCTCAGGGCGCGGTGTGCGTCATTACGTGCTGCTGCACTATCAACTGACCCGCCAGGTCGATTTATGGCTGCGGTGGGCCCGCACCGAGTATACCGACCGCCAGCAAATCGGATCGGGCAACGATGCGATAGCCGGAAATACGCGAAATGATGTTAAATTTCAGGCGCGATATCGCTTTTGACCCATGCACGGAGTAAGCCATGTAACACCCGGTATTCTATTGACCATCTGCGTAGGATTGGTCGTTTTCATGGTCATCTACCGCCTGCTCTTCAAGTCCAAACGATAAGTAACGGTAAATTAACTTCGGTTAATCCTGTTTGACCCGTAGATTTGTACGCTCACCGATAACCCCAGTCACCTTTATGAGTACCGCAGGATATTTAAGCAGTAAACCGACTGTGCACATGAGAAAAATCAACCTGGCATTTGCCGTTATCATCATCACCTTTTTGCTGCTCACCATTGCCTCGCTGGCGTTTGCGCAGCCCTCCAAAAAAACCATCGAGGTACCTGAATTCAAGGGCATTTATGTCAACTCCAACTACACCGTGTATTTGAAGCAAACCAATAAACAAGAAGTGGTGGTGGAAGCAGAAAAAGAAATCCTCGACCTGACCAACGTGGTAGTGGACAATGGCGTGCTCATGATAAACGTGGAGCGCAAACCCGAAAATCCCAACAAAAGTGTGTGGGCCAAAATTGACGACATCAAAATACGGCCGGTGATGAAGGTGTACGTCAGCGCCAAGAATATTAACGAACTGCAAGTGAACGGCAACGGCAAAATCGTATCGGAAAATTCGCTGGCGGCCGACTACCTTTCACTGGCGGTTTCGGGAAGCGGAAGCATGGATCTGGACCTGAAGGGGAACACCCTGAAAACGGACATCTCCGGGTCGGGCAATATTACCCTGAAAGGATATGCCACCTCCAATCAAGTGACCAACAGCGGCTCGGGTACCCTGAACGCCTTCAACTGTGAGTTGGAAAGCGCCAAGGTAAAAGTGGCCGGCAGCGGTTCAGCCGAGTTGACCGTCACCAGCCAACTGGAAGTGCAGATACTGGGCAGCGGCTCGGTGAAACACAAGGGCAACACGAAAAACGTGACCAAGAAAGTGTACGGCTCGGGCAGCGTAGACAGAGCTTACTAAATTCAACATTCAAAATTCAAAATTTCAGATTTGAGAATTGAGATTTAAGATAACTGATTTTGAATTTTGAATCTCTAACCATCTCCTTGCCTTGGAGTCCAACGAAAAACTCATTCATCAGCTTTACACCGGTTTTCAGGTAAAAGACTGGAGGGCGATGCAGGAGGTTTATCACCCGGAGGCGATATTCAGTGATCCGGTCTTCGTCAATCTGTCGGCATCCGACACGAAGGCGATGTGGCACATGCTGGTGGCGGCCGGCACCGACCTACGCGTCCAGTATGCCGGAGTTGAGGTCAGGGGAAACGAGGGCCGGTGCCAGTGGGACGCCCAGTACACGTTTTCGCGCACCGCCAGGCCGGTGCACAACGTCATCCGGGCACAGTTTGTGTTCCGTGACGGTAAAATCTATCGGCATACGGATGATTTCAGCCTGTGGAAGTGGAGTCGCATGGCGCTGGGGCCGGTAGGACTGTGGCTCGGCTGGACGCCTCTGATCCAGGGCCGGGTGCGGCAGTCCGCCCGGCACGCGCTCACCGCTTTCCGCCAAAAACACCCCGAATACGAGGCGGTGTGACCTTCGAAAAAGGAGGATTTGGTTTTTTTACAAAAAAATCACTTATCTTTGACATTGGTTAAGGAAGTAACAGTTCTCCGGTCAGTACATAAAGTTCGTCTTTGTATTCGGGTTGAGGTTATGGAATTAGCACGTTTAGTTTTCACTTAATTTCAACAAACAAAAATGAACATTTATGTCGCCAACATCCCCTGGAAGGCATCCGAGGATCAGTTAAAGCAACTCTTTGCAGAGTACGGGGAAGTAAGTTCTGCAAAAATCATCATGGACAAAGTCACTCAGCGCAGCCGTGGTTTCGGTTTCGTGGAGATGGCCGATGACAACGCAGCCCGTCAGGCAATCAATAGCCTTAACGGTGCTGATTTTCTGGGCAAAAACTTGGTGGTAAACGAAGCGCGTCCGCGCGAGGAAAGACCTAACAGCTTCCGCGGCAACAGTGGAGGTTTCCGCAAGGGGGGGTTCAACCGCGAAGACTAAGCATCAACCTATACGCCATTGGGCATGCCGCTCCTGACCGGGAGCGGCATTTTTTTTCCCGCGGGGAAAGCGCCCACGGTCAGGCAGCCTTCGAGACGTACTTGATCAGCAACCGCTTGGCAATGGGCACCAGCGTGCGTTCCAGCGGCACCTTCACTTTGCTTTCAATCACATACACACAGGGGTTGGGCAGCGACCCGTTATGTTTGATCAACTTCCGCTTCATCTGCTCATAGGAATTGGCCAACGAGCGGGTTTCGGTGGCAATAAACCGGGCATGCAGCCCGCGGCTGTTTTCCTGGTCAAACACCGTAACCTGGTAGGAATAGATGTGTGTGTCGGGTTCGGGGGGTTGCGCCACAAAGAAGTATCCCTCATAGGTGTATAGAGGCGTGAGTCCCACGGGTGTTATGGCACAGTGGGTCTCCACGTAGTCATACACCTCTGACCCCTCTTCTACCGAAGACTTGATCCGCGGAAGCGAAAACTCCAGGATCGACTCCAACTCGGCTATCACCGCATCGTCTTCCACGAGTTTGCGGTATGTTAGCTCCAGGTTTTTTACGCCTTCGGGGGTCAGCTCTTTCGGGAAAGCCAACCCCATCAGGCTTTTGTTTTCCTTCAGCGTAACCAGGTTTCGGTAGTGAAACACTAAATCCGAAAGCATGGGATATAGCTCCACGCGGCCAAAGGCCTCGCGCACACGCTGCAAATAGGCCAGCAACACGTACTTCTTATACTCAAAATCGATCAGGCCACTCGTCAGCCAATCTGGTTTAAGCGATTCCATAGCGAAATAGCGGGTTTTTGCTTGGGTAATTTACGGATAACATGGCATGTCAGTCAACCCTGACATTTTGAACATCGTGCCTTTGCCGCGGCAGTTGCCACCGTGACAAAAGCTGTCGGGGCAGCCCGAAAAGACTGCCAAAAAAGCAAGAATGAGCTTGTCAGCCTGGATGGCACAATTATCGTAGACGGGCTGGCAGGTTTAACACCTCAATTTTAACTATTAACCCATATGGCAAAAATCAACTTTAAACCAAACGAAGACAGAGTGCTGGTAGAGCCCGCTCCGGCAGAGGCCAAAACGGCTTCCGGCATCATTATCCCCGACACGGCTAAGGAAAAACCCCAAAAAGGCACCGTAGTAGCCGTGGGCGAAGGTCTGAAGGATAAGCCTGTTACCGTTAAAGTTGGCGACAGTATCCTTTATGGCAAGTATTCAGGCACCGAAATCTCCATCGATGGTAAGGAGTACCTGATCATGCGTAACTCTGACATTTTTGGAATCATCTAATCAACCCTCAAAACTGAAACGAATATGGCAAAAGAAATAACCTTTGACACCACCGCCCGCGACCGCATTAAGAAGGGCGTGGACAAGCTGGCTGATGCAGTAAAAGTGACCCTGGGCCCCAAAGGCCGCAACGTCATCCTCGACAAGAAATTCGGAGCTCCTACCGTGACCAAAGACGGGGTGTCGGTAGCGAAAGAAATTGAGTTGAAAGACCCCATCGAAAACATGGGCGCCCAACTTGTGAAAGAAGTAGCCTCTAAAACAGCCGATGCGGCCGGTGACGGTACCACTACTGCCACCGTGTTGGCACAGTCCATCTTCAACCACGGCATCAAAAACGTGGCAGCCGGTGCCAACCCCATGGACCTCAAACGCGGTATCGACAAAGCCGTAACAGCCGTGGTCGACCACCTGGCCAAGCAATCCAAAAACATCAAAGGCTCGCAAGAAATAGCTCAGGTGGCCACCATCTCAGCCAACAACGACACCGAAATCGGTAAGATGATTGCCGATGCCATGGAGAAAGTAGGCAAAGACGGGGTGATCACCGTAGAGGAAGCCAAAGGAACCGAAACTGAAGTGAAGACCGTGGAAGGGATGCAGTTCGACCGCGGCTACCTGTCGCCTTACTTTGTGACCAACACAGAGAAAATGGAGGCTGAACTTGACCATCCTTACATCCTCATCTACGACAAGAAAATTGCTTCGATGAAGGAGTTGCTCCCTGTGCTGGAGGCAACCGCCCAAACCGGCAAGCCTTTGTTGATCATTGCCGAAGAAGTGGAAGGCGAAGCCCTGGCCACGTTGGTGGTGAACAAAATCCGCGGTGCCTTGCGCGTAGCCGCTGTGAAAGCCCCCGGCTTTGGCGACCGCAGAAAGGCGATGCTGGAAGACATTGCCATCCTGACCGGTGGCCGTGTGATCAGCGAAGAAACCGGCATGAAACTCGAAGACGCTAAGCTCGAATACCTGGGCCGCGCTGAAAAAGTAAATATCGACAAGGACAACACGACCATCGTGAACGGTGCCGGCAAAAAGAACGACATCCAGGGACGTGTGAGCCAGATCAAAGCGCAAATTGAAGTGACTACCTCCGACTATGACAAGGAGAAGCTGCAGGAGCGCCTGGCCAAATTGTCCGGTGGCGTGGCCATCCTCTACATCGGTGCGGCCACCGAAGTGGAGATGAAAGAGAAGAAAGACCGCGTAGACGATGCGCTGCATGCTACCCGCGCGGCCGTACAGGAAGGCATCATCCCCGGTGGTGGCGTGGCTTACATCCGTGCTATTGAGGCCCTGAAAACGGTGGCGACTGAAAACGAAGACCAGGCGACCGGTGTGAATATCATCCGCCTCGCATTGGAGTCTCCGCTGCGCGTCATCGCTGAAAATGCAGGCCAGGAGGCTTCGGTGATCGTGAACAAAGTGCGCGATGGCAAGAAGGACTTTGGCTACAACGCACGCGAGAACAAGTTTGAGAACTTCTTTGACGCGGGCATCATCGACCCGACCAAAGTATCGCGCCTGGCGTTGGAAAATGCCGCTTCCATTGCCGGTCTGCTGCTCACGACAGAGGCAGTGGTGTCGGAAATTCCGGAGAAAAAAGAAGCACCGGCTATGCCCCACGGAGGCATGGACGGGATGATGTAATCTCGATTTTTTAAACAAAAAAAGGCTTCACGCTTTGCGTGAAGCCTTTTTTATTACTTTTATTACATCTTTATTACATCCCGTGTCTATGGTCGTGCATTCCACCTTTCCGGACTTTGCCCTGTTTTTGTACATCCACATGGCCTATGCCGATGGGCACTACCACCCTGCTGAGCATGACACGGTACTCGAAAAGCTGACCAAGCTGTTTCCGGGCGAGCCCGACCCCAAGGCGAAACTAGCGGCTGCCATTCAGGTATATAATGAATTGGATTCCAGTGAATTGCCCCAGATCATCAAAGACGGGTTTAAGCATTTCAGCCATGTCACGTTTCCGCAACGCTACAAGGTGTACACCGATTTGTATGATATTATTAATGCCGATGGCAAGGTGGACGAATCCGAGCTTCGGGCCATCAACGTGCTCAAAGACATTATCAACGCGGGCTCGGAACACCCGAGGTAGGGTGACCAGAATTCAAAATTCGGGGATTTAAGATTCCAGATTGGGGTAAGCCAGTCGCTGGACGCGTGTTGTTATCAAAACTGAGCCCCACCATTTCCAGCAACATAGCTCCGCGCAGGATATCTCTGCCCAACCATCACCTCGTTGCCCTTTTCAGCCAGACCGAGTCCAAAGGCTTATGGTGTGCGATGAACTCCACGCGGTCAGCCAAAAAATACTGATCTGAAAATCGTGGAATAAACGTCCCCGTACGCACATCTACGGCCCCACTTCCCCACGTGGCGTCTGTGAAATACCATCGCCCTTCCAGGTACACGGCATTCCAGCTATGGTTTGGCTCACCCGCGCGTGTCGACAAAGCGGTAATGGCGTACCCATGAATGATGACGCACCGAAGACCGGCCAGTTGTGCCAACGACTGCATCAGATACGCATAGCCCGTGCACACCGTTTTTCGTTTGGTGCGCAGCGTGGCAAACACGTCTTCGCTGAACTTTCGGTTCCACGCTTCCAGCGCTTTGGGTTGGTTTTTAAACTTTGCGCGTTGGCGTTTGTTTCTCAAAAAGGCAGGATAGTCATTTTCAATGTTGCGGCATACCCAAACATAAATCGCCCGGTATTTTTCTCTTGAGGTGGCCAGCGACCCAGTCAACCGATACGCCAGCAGCGGCAAAGGATCCAACGAGTGCCCGGCATAAACGGCTGCCACGCTGTCGGCCTTGGCATAGGTAGGCATGGGTTGGGCGCAGAGGTCGAGCCAACAGCACAACCAAACCCACACCCACCCGTGCCACACAAGCCGTTGCCGAATCATTATCTTCTGCGCAAGCGGTTCCACCAGTGTTTCCTCACCGGCTGCTTGTCGTCCACGGGCAACACCGCTACCTCCCCTAGCATGACTTCGTATTCCATCTCCATGCGAATCTCCAGGTCAGCCAAAAGCTGCTCGGGCACCACGTATTCTTCTTTACGCAAACCCACAAAGCTGAAGATGATTACATCGCCCGCGTTCAGCGGTTGGGGGAATTCAAACCTGCCCTCCGCATCCGTGACGGTGCCCACAGCACTTCCCTTCAAGTACACATTTACTCCGGGTAAGGCGCTATTGTCTTCCTGCGAACGAACCCTGCCTTTGAGGATCACAGCCCGATGAGGAGGCTGAACGATTGAACTACTTTGAACGATTTCTGTCGTGGCCATGGAAGGGAATGGCAGCGGGGCCGCTACGAGCGACTTGGCGGTGATCGACATCAACAATGCCAAGACGCCTGCATACGCCAGTTTCCATCCTACGCGCAGACTTCGATCTTGAAAAGGGATGGGATAGGATTTGAGCTGATCTTGACGAAAACGGCCACAGACCGGGCCGCTTCCGGTCAACTGGCGGACTATTTCCGAATCCGCCAGCGAGGTGAAATCAACCACTTCTTTTTGACACGTCCCGCACCAGGCGCCTTTTTCCGTGGGCCTAAAACGGCTCCATGCCTCGGCACATGGCCGGGGCACGGAGAGCTGAATGGAATTACTCATAGCAATAGGTTTTACGATGAGATGCCCCCTCTTGCTTTATTCCATACGAAACGATAACAAAAATTTGATGTAGAAGGGCGCTCAGCCAATCATGTTACCCAACGCCCGAGCAGGGCTATGCAAAAAGACCCTCTTCCCGACCCTCTAAAATGCGCAATGCCCTGTTAACGTAGGCACTTTTGACAAACCCTTTAAGCGATAAATCTTCGTCCAGTCCGCCCCACTCAATACCCACGCCTCCACCAATCAACCGCCAGTCATCAAGCTGCTTGGCGGTAGCTTTTTTTAACTTGGGAAAATCCGATAACCTGGACTTCAGGATCGCTCCGTTCGTGAGAACCAAGAGCAACAGATCCATCTCTTTATCGAGTAACAAATGACGAATGCGTAGGTTGCGCTCAAAAATCACCCGATCGAGCGGGTCGGTCGATCGCTTATCCTTGGCCTGATGGCGTGCTTGTCTTGCCGTTTTTCTAGGTAAAGTATTCATTCCAAGCTTGTATCAATGTTTGATAGTTCTGATTTACCAGTCTCCGTATGTCTCTTCTCTCCCTAATCGTAAAATTATAACTATATTCTTCGGATGGCGCGGGCAGCAACCAGATCTTAGCATTCCCATCGCCCTTGGTTACTTGTACATGAGCCGGCTCTTCGTTCTCATTGCTATAAAATTTGAACTTATATCCGCTTACTTCCAAAACAGTCGGCATGAACAAAAGTAGGCTGCTTTGGCGTAAAAAAGAATGGTCAATTCTCGAAGTTTACGGCCTCTCCACTGGCTCCGTCAGGGACTCTTACTTCAACGCAAACAAATCCTCCACCCCGGGCAGTCTGCGCACGGTGAAGCCTTCGCCATAGCGTCCTCCAATGGCATAGCCAAAGTCTTTGCCTCGCGACTCAATCAACTCCAGAAAACCGGGTCTGGAAATGAACGTCTCGGGCTCGCGGCTGTTCGGATCGAAGAACTGGGTTTTGTAAGCGCGGATGGCCTCCATTTTCCGATGCCAGTGCTCTGACACATCCACGACAAAGTGGGGCATCAATAAATTACTTTGGATAAAATGGTAGACGGCCTTCGGCCTCCAAGGCGCTTGACGTTTACCCTGAACATCCGTGGTCTCCACTTTGGCGAGACCCGCCAAAAAACAGGCATCGCCCACCAACGAAGCGCCCTTGCCATGATCCGGATGTCGGTCGGAGATGGCATTGGCCAGCACGATCTCGGGCTGATAGGCGCGGATGGCCGCTATTACTTTTAACTGATCGGCTTGGTCATTCTGAAAAAATCCATCGGCCAAGCGGAGGTTTTCGCGGATGGCCACGTTCAGGATTTTGGCTGCGGCAGCCGCCTCGGCTTGGCGCGTTTCGGGCGTTCCGCGCGTGCCCAATTCGCCTAGCGTCAGGTCTACAATACCTACCTTAAAACCCAGAGCCACATGCTTGGCGATGGTGCCACCACAGCCTAACTCAGCATCGTCCGGGTGGGCCGCCAACACAAGGATGTCAAGCTTTGTCATGCGGTAGCGAATTGGATGGCACCGCGAGCGTTATGCATGCGACAACTCGGCTTCTTTGGCCGCCAGAAACTTCTCAGCATCCAACGCGCCCATGCAACCGCTGCCGGCTGCCGTGATGGCCTGGCGATACACCTTATCGGCCACATCGCCCACGGCAAACACACCTTCCACGTTGGTATGCGTGCTGCCGGGCTGCACCTTAATGTAGCCGGCCTCGTCCATATCGATGATGCCTTTGAAAATATCCGTGTTGGGTTTGTGGCCGATCGCCAGAAAGAAACCCTTCACGGAGATGGTGTTCGTCTCCCCTGTTTTATTGCTTTTCAAGCGCACGGCATTGACGCCATGGTCGTCACCCAGGATTTCATCGGTCTCGGTGTTCCAGTGGATGGTGATGTTGGGGGTATTGCGCACCCGTTGCTGCATGATCTTCGAAGCGCGCATTTCGTCCCTGCGGACAATCAAATGCACCTGTTTGCAGAGTTTGGCCAGGTAAGTGGCCTCTTCGGCTGCGGAGTCGCCCGCCCCCACCACGGCTACATCCATACCTCGGTAAAAATATCCATCGCATACGGCACAAGCCGACACCCCGTGGTTGGCAAATTTTTGTTCGGATGGCAATCCGAGGTACTTGGCGGTAGCTCCCGTGGCAATAATGACCGCCTCCGCCTCGATCACGTGCTTTTCATCCACGGTTACCTTGTGCGGATACCCCGAAAAATCCACGGACGTCACCATTCCGAAATGAACTTTAGTACCAAACCGCTCGGCCTGCTTTTGCAAGTCAATCATCATCTGCGGACCGTTGATGCCTTCCGGATAGCCGGGAAAATTTTCCACGTCATTGGTGGTCGTCAATTGTCCACCCGGTTGGGCACCGGTGTATACCACGGGGGTAAATCCCGCGCGGGCCGCGTAAATAGCTGCGGTATATCCCGCAGGGCCTGACCCGATGATCAATACTTTTACTTTTTCCATACGTTCGTCAACAGTCCAACAAAATAACGATAAAAAAGGTCTCTTGCGGAGACCTTTATTTTTACTGAAAAATCACCGATTATTAACCGAGGTAAGGTTTTAAAGCTTTGCTTCGGCTGGTATGACGTAAGCGTCTGATTGCCTTTTCTTTGATTTGTCGCACACGCTCGCGCGTGAGGTTGAACTTCTCGCCTATTTCTTCCAGTGTCATGGCGTGCTCCCCGTTCAACCCGAAGTAGAGCGTGATCACGTCCGACTCGCGTTGGGTGAGCGTGGACAAGGCGCGCTGTACTTCCCTGCGCAGCGAGTCCGTCATCAACCCCTGGTCGGGTGTTTCTTCGCTGTCGTTTTCGAGCACATCCAACAGGCTGTTTTCCTCGCCTTGCACAAAGGGCGCATCCATGGACACGTGGCGGCCCGAAATCTTCATGGTATCCACCACCTCGGCTGTGGTTACTTCCAACACCTCGGCCAATTCTTCGGGCGAGGGCTCACGCTCATACTTTTGCTCCAGTTCGGAGAAGGTTTTGGATATCTTGTTAAGCGAGCCTACGCGGTTGAGCGGGAGGCGCACGATACGCGACTGCTCGGCCAACGCCTGCAGAATCGACTGGCGGATCCACCACACGGCATAGGAGATGAACTTGAACCCACGCGTTTCGTCAAAGCGTTGGGCGGCTTTGATCAGCCCCAGGTTGCCCTCGTTAATCAAATCGCCCAGGGAAAGCCCCTGGTTTTGATACTGCTTGGCCACCGACACCACAAAACGCAGGTTCGCCTTGGTCAGCTTTTCCAGGGCGATTTGGTCGCCCTCTTTGATGCGCTTGGCCAACTCCACTTCCTCGTCAGGCGTGAGTAAGTCTACCTTGCCGATTTCCTGCAAGTACTTGTCCAGCGACTGGCTCTCGCGGTTGGTAATCTGTTTGCTGATCTTAAGCTGTCTCATGCGCCCTTCTGGTTATGCTTGTCTGGTCTATAAAATGCAACACGTAAAACCCAAAATTTAGTTCCAAAAAACGGCCTTTCCAACGGCACTATGCAGCCGGGGCCTCTTCCTTGCGCGGAGGGCGCGGGATGAGCACCTTGCGCGACAGGCGGAATTTGCCGGTTTTCTTGTCCACCTCAATCAGCTTTACTTTTACCTCTTCGCCCACTTCGAGCACGCCTTCCATGTTTTCGAGGCGCTCCCACTTGATCTCAGAAATGTGCAGCAGGCCGTCTTTGCCGGGCATAAATTCCACAAAGGCCCCAAACGGCATAATGGACTTCACCACGCCATCGTACACCTCGCCCACTTCGGGCACGGCTACAATCGCCTTTACACGCTTCACGGCTGCGTCCATTACCTGCTGGTTGGTTGCAAAAATATTGACCACCCCTTTGTTGTTGGTCTCTTCGATAACGATGGTCGCTCCGGTGGTTTTCTGAATCTCCTGCACCACTTTTCCGCCCGGGCCGATGACGGCACCGATCTGCTCTTTTTCAATAAAGATGGTGTAGGCACGTGGCGTGTGGGGCTTCAGGTCGGGCTTGGGTTGGCGAATGGTCTTGTTCATCTCATTCAGGATATGCAAGCGACCTTCTTTCGCCTGATCCAACGCCTCCTTCAGCACAGCGTACGTGAGTCCGTCTACTTTCAGATCCATCTGACAGGCGGTGATGCCTTTTTCGGTACCCGTTACCTTGAAGTCCATATCCCCCAGGTGATCTTCATCACCGAGGATGTCAGACAAGATGGCGTACTTGCCCGTTTTGCTATCAGAGATCATGCCCATGGCGATCCCGGATACGGGCGCTGAAATTTGAATACCAGCATCCATCAATGCGAGCGAGCCGGCACATACGGTGGCCATCGAGGACGATCCGTTGGATTCCAAAATATCGGACACGATGCGGATCGTATAGGGGTTATTTTCGCCTTGGGGCAGTACTTGTTTCAGGGCGCGGAAGGCCAGGTTTCCATGACCTACTTCCCTGCGTCCCGGGCCGCGGTTGGGTTTTACTTCGCCTGTCGAAAAGCCGGGGAAGTTGTAGTGCAGCATAAACTTATTGGTGCCGGAAAACATCGCTCCGTCAATCAATTGTTCATCCAGCTTGGTACCCAGCGTGACGGTGCTGAGCGATTGCGTTTCGCCACGGGTGAAGACGGCCGAGCCGTGTGCCGAAGGAAGGTAATCAATCTCGGTCCAAATGGGGCGCACTTCGCGTGTCTTACGACCATCCAAGCGCACGGCCTCATTCAACACAAGGTCGCGTGCTGCTTTCTTCTGAATCTCCTTGTAGTATTTCTTTACCAAGTCTTTATTAATGGTGGTATCTTCGGGCAGCGAAGCGAGGTAATCATCCAGCACCTTTTTAAAATTCTCGGAGCGCACGTTTTTGTTGGGTACTTGAAGGCGTGCGGCTGCATAGGCTTTGTCATACAACAGTTTAAACAACTCCTCGCGCAGGGCCTCGTCTTTCACTTCGTGATTATACTCGCGCTTCACGGTTTTGCCGGCCGCTTGCGACAGTTCCAATTGCAGTTGGCACTGCACCTTGATGGCCTCGTGTGCGCGCTTCAGGGCTTCGAGCATATCGTCTTCGCTCACTTCTTTGGCCTCGCCCTCCACCATCAAAATATTTTCGATGGAGGCTGCCACAATCAAATCCAGGTCGGCCTTTTCTTTTTGGGCCAACGTGGGGTTGATGATGTACTGACCTTCTACCCGCGCCACGCGTACTTCGGAAATCGGCACCGGAAACGGAATGTCAGAAACCGCCAAAGCCGCAGATGCGGCAAACGCAGCGAGCGCATCGGGTAGCGCATCGGCATCGCCCGAAATCAACTGAATGTTGATTTGCGTTTCGGCATGGTAATCATCTGGAAACATGGGCCTTATCGCCCTGTCGACCAAGCGGCTGATCAACACTTCATAATCGGATAGTTTTCCTTCGCGTCTCAAAAAACCGCCCGGGATGCGGCCGGTGGAAGCAAATTTCTCCTGGTAATCAACTGACAGCGGCAGGAAGTCCGTGCCTTCTTTGTGTTCGGAGGCAGCTACGGCTGTGGCCAGCAGCATGGTGTTACCCAGGCGCAGTACCACAGCGCCATCGGCCTGGCGCGCGAGCTTGCCCGTTTCAATGGTAATGGTCCGGCCATCGGGCAGTTGGCATGACTTGGTGATGATGTTCAGATTGCTCATAAAATGGGTTGTGATGACGCGCCATCTCGGGCTGCGTCTGGTTCAAATAAAATGCGAAAGGGAACCGGTGAAGGTTCCCCTGGTAATGGGTGCGTACCGGCTATTTGCGGATTTCCAATTCTGCGATGATCGAGCGGTAACGGCTGATGTCCGTGTCCTGCAGATAATTCAGCAGTTTCTTGCGCTTACCCACCAACTTCAGCAAGCCTTGCTGGGTGGCGAAATCCTTTCTGTGTTGCTTTAAATGGTCGGTCAGGTGGTTGATCCTGTGGGTGAACAGGGCCACTTGCGACTCGGGTGAGCCCGTGTCTGTCTTCTTTTTGGCAACACCGTGTTTGCTAAACAATTCTTGTTTTTTGGCCGAATCGAGATACATCGCTAAAAAATTTTGCTTTTGTCTTTTTTTAATCGCGCAAAGGTAGCCTTTGGGGGACACTTTACCAAAAAAACCTCACGGACGGCCAAAAATTGTGCGGTAGCGTGTTTTCAGCCGTTGCCACATCACATTGTAAAAATCGGCATCAAACAGTCGCGCGTCTACTCTCGCCTGACGCAAAAACACCATTCCCAGGGCAAACAGCACCACGTTGCCGCCCCATACCCCCGCGATCACCGGCACCATGTCGTTTTTTGCCCATTTGTCGCCCATAATGCCCATCACATAAAACAAAATGAAAAAGAGGATGGAGATGAGCACCGGCACGCCCAGGCCGCCTTTCTTGATGATGGCCCCCAGCGGGGCACCGATCAAAAACATGCAAAGACAGGCAAAGGAGTTGGCCAAAATCTTATGCCACTGCACGTTGAACTCGCGGTAGCCGGCCTCGGCCATGGCCGTGTTCGTGTTGAAGGTCAGCAATTGCGACTTTACCGACCGCGCGTGATTAAGAGCCGTGGTGATGTCTACGGATTTCAGGGGTAAGGCGAAGAGGCTGTCTGCGCGCTTGCGGTGATACGCGCTCACCGTATCGGGCAGCTTTTTGACAAACGTGGACACGGTGGAGACCGGAACATAGCCGGACGGATCGACATAGGCGTTGCCACCCGCGATGGAGCGCGCTCGAAAGATGGAGTCTTTCTCCTTTTTGGCTGCCGTCAGGGGCGCGGGGATGGCAATGCTGTCGCGCTTGAGATGGTAGTTGAACAACTGCGATTGGCTTTGATAGACACTAAACTGCTGATAACGGATGTCGCGGGTGATGGAGTCCAGGTCTTTGTCCAGTTCGCCCATGTTGCGCATGATGCGGTTGCCCTGAAAGAGTTGCTTCTCGGTACGCTTTAAATCGAAAGACGACAAATCAAAAACAATCTCCGATCGGTCGAAGGCCGTCTTGCTGAGCGTCTCCTGCCGTGCAGATGAAGACACTTGTGTAAACCCGCCTCCGCTGGTACCCTCGTTATAGTTGTAGCCGCGAAACAACTCCATCTTCAGGTAGCGATCGCCCATGATCGTGTACATTTTTCCCGAATCGGCCACGATCACGTCTTTGTTGCCGGTGCGGTTGCGGTGGTCGTAGATGATGATGTTTTTCAGGGTGATGCCGTCAGGAAACTTCTTGTCTACTTTAATGCTGATCTCGGGGATACCATTGAAAAAGGTTCCTTCGCGTAAATCGAGCGCAGGTTTTTTCTGTTTGATGTCGAACAGCAGGCTGTACGCCTCCAACGCAGCCTTGGGCACTAAATAATTGTTGGCGATAAAGGCTACGCCCGTCAGCAAGAGGACAAACACAAAAATGGGTCGCAGTGTGCGCAGCAATGAAACACCCAAACTCTTGACGGCCGTCAACTCAAAATGCTCGCCCAGGTTGCCGAAGGCAATCAGGGAGGCCAGCAAGACGGCTAACGGCATGGCTCCGGGCGTGAGCAGAATGGTGAGGTACCACACAAAGGTGCCCAGCACATCCCAACCCAGATCCTTGCCGATGAGATCGTCAAAATACTGGAGCATTTTGACGGTGAGCAAGATGAAGTTGACCACCGCATAAGTGAGCACAAATGGGCCTAAAAACGAACCCAACACCAACTTATCAATTTTCTTCACCTGCGTGTTGCTTGTTACCGAAGCACAAAAATAAGGCCGAAATGAAAAAGGCTGTATGACACACACACAGCCTTTTTTGAATTTTGGTAGCGAGGAGCAGATTTGAACTGCCGACCTTCGGGTTATGAATCCGATGCTCTAACCAACTGAGCTACCTCGCCTTGTAGAAAGCGGGCGCAAACTTACAAACTTTTTGGCTTACGAACTATGTGCATTTAATTTTGACGGTATGCCGAAAATGGGGTACATTCAATCCGTTGAACGGGCAACCTATGGCTACCAACAAACGACTCTTCACGGCCGACTACGAACTGCACGCCTCCATCAAGATGCTGTATCCATACATCGAGTCGGCCAGCGGACTGGCCGAATGGTTTGCCGATGACGTAACCATCAGCCCCGAAAAAATCTACACGTTTGTCTGGGATCACGAAAAACACAAAGCCATCCTGAGGGCCCATCGCATCAACCACTTCAGTAAGTTTGAATTTTTGTCCGAAAGCCCTGAAGACCAGCAAGACCCCTCCTACTTTGAGTTGCGCCTGGAGGTAAACGAGATGACACAGACCACTTTTTTGAAGGTGACTGATTACTCCGACTTTGACGATCTGGAAGAACTGCAGGATTTGTGGGACGGGCTCATCGAAAACCTGAAAAAAGTAGTGGGCGGATAGACGTTCGGTTTATTTTTGCGGCCTAACACACCTGTATGCTAGCGTCCGTAAATCCTACCGAAACCGTTGCCTGGCAAAAGCTAACCGGCCATTTTTTAGAAATGCAAGCCGCGCACATGCGCGAGCTCTTTGCCGAAGACCCCGACCGCTTTTCAACGTTCTGCCTTCAGGAAGGCCCGCTGCTGGTCGATTTCTCCAAAAATATCCTGACCCGGGAAACCGTGGCGCTGTTGATTGAACTCGCGCATGAATGCCAACTCCCGGAAGCGATCGAAACGCAATTTCGCGGGGGTAAAATCAACGCCACCGAACACCGGGCCGTCCTCCACACTGCGCTGCGCAACCGCGCCAACACGCCTGTGGTGGTTGATGGCACTGACGTGATGCCCGAAATAAACAACGTGCTGGCACAAATGAAGGATTTCTCCGACCGGCTGATCAGCGGCCGTTGGACGGGTCACACCGGGAAAGCAATCACCGACATTGTCAACATTGGCATTGGCGGGTCTGACCTCGGCCCCCTGATGGTGGTGGAGGCGCTCAAACCCTACCATCAGCGTTTGCGCGCCCATTTTGTTTCCAACGTTGACGGAACGCACCTGGCGGAAACGGTTAAACACCTGAATGCCGAAACCACGCTGTTCATCATCGCTTCGAAAACGTTTACCACACAGGAAACGATGACCAATGCAGAAAGCGCCAAGCGTTGGTTTTTGGAAAAATCAGACCAACAAGGCGATGTGGCCAAACACTTTGTGGCGGTTTCTACCAATGCAAAGGCCGTCACCGCATTTGGCATCGCCCCGGAAAACATGTTCGTGTTTTGGGATTGGGTAGGCGGCCGCTATTCGCTATGGTCATCGATCGGGTTATCCATTGCCTGCACCATTGGTTTCGAGAACTTCGAGGCATTGTTAACCGGTGCGCACCGCATGGACAAGCACTTTCGTGAAACAGCTTTCGAAAAAAATATTCCTGTCATCCTCGCCTTGATCGGCATCTGGTATGGAAACTTCTTTGATGCACAGTCCGAGGCCATTCTGCCGTACGATCAGTATCTCCACCGCTTTGCCGCCTACTTCCAGCAAGGCAACATGGAAAGCAATGGCAAATCCACCGACCGCAGCGGACAGCCGGTGAGCTACCAGACAGGCCCCATCATTTGGGGCGAACCCGGCACCAATGGCCAGCACGCCTTTTACCAACTTATCCATCAGGGCACGAAACTGATCCCTTGCGATTTCATCGCACCGGTGCATACGCACAACCCTGTGGCCGATCACCACGAAAAACTGTTGTCTAATTTCTTTGCCCAAACCGAAGCGCTGATGGTAGGTAAGACCGAAGACGAAGTAAAGGCGGAGCTGCAAAAGGCAGGCATGCGGCCCGATGAAATCGAGTTTCACCTGCCCTACCGCGTGTTTGCCGGCAACCGCCCCTCCAACTCGTTGATGGTCGATCAACTCACACCCGAAACGCTGGGCATGCTCATCGCCATGTATGAACATAAAATCTTTGTACAGGGCGTGATTTGGAACATCTACAGCTACGATCAATGGGGCGTAGAATTGGGCAAAGTGCTCGCCAAAAAGATCCTGCCCGAGCTTACTTCCACGGGCGTGATTTCGTCACATGATTCATCGACCAACGGATTGATCAACCATTTCAAACGATTGAAGCGCGCATAAAGCGCGTTTCTTGAAAAATGGGTTTCAAGCCTTATTTTTGGCGTTTCTGAACCCAAGAAATGGATAAACCTATTTCGAAAATCGGGGTGTTTACGTCCGGTGGCGATGCCCCCGGCATGAATGCCGCCATCCGCGCAGTGGTACGTGCCGCCAGCTACTATGACAAAGACGTATACGGCATCATGCGCGGGTACGAAGGCATGATCGACAACGAAATTGTTAAGTTGGGTGCGCGCTCGGTGGGTAACATCCTGCAACGCGGGGGCACCATTTTGAAGACTGCGCGCAGCGAGGCCTTTCGCACTCCGGAAGGGCGCGCCAAAGCATTTGCCAATTTGCAAAAAACCGGCATCGATGGTTTGATTGCTATCGGGGGCGATGGCACGTTTGCCGGCCTCACCAAGTTTTACAGCGAATACAAACTTCCGTCCATCTGCCTGCCCGGTACCATCGACAATGATCTGGCCGGGACGGATTATACCATCGGCTACGATACCGCTACCAACACCGTGGTGGAAGCCATCGATAAAATTCGCGATACGGCACTGAGTCATAACCGGCTGTTTTTTATTGAAGTGATGGGCCGCCACTCCGGTTACATCGCCATTAACAGTGGCATTGCGGGTGGGGCCGTCTCCATCATCATCCCCGAAGAACACACCACCATGGAACAACTCTTCAACCAACTGGATGAAGGGGAAAAGACCAACCGAAAATCAAGCTTGGTAGTAGTGGCTGAAGGAAGCAAGTTGGGTGGCGCGATGGAACTGGCCAAGCGGTTCTCCGAACGCAACAACTACTTTGATATCAAAGTAACCATCCTGGGTCATTTGCAACGCGGGGGCTCACCCACGTATTTCGACCGTGTATTGGCCAGTAAGATGGGCATCGCTGCCGTGGAAGGTTTGCTCAAAGGCGAAACCGGAGTAATGGTGGGTGTACGCAACCATACCATCGTGTATAATTCGTTTGAATCCATTATGGGCAAACGCCATGACATTGACCCTGAACTGATCCGCATATCTAAAATCCTGTCGATCTAAAAAAGCAGCACGATGAAAGAAGTTACCGTTGGCATTGATATCGGGGGCACCAATACAAAGTACGGTGTGGTGGATCGCGAAGGATATGTGCATCATCAAGGCAACATACCCACCACCCAGTTTGAGGCATTTCAGGATTACTTTGATGCGATGGCCGATGCGCTGCGCGAGTGTATGCAACTGCTTCCTTCCAGCGTCAAAATCGTGGGCATCGGAGTAGGCGCTGCCAATGGCAATTATTATACCGGCAACATTGAGCGAGCCACTAACCTTCGTTGGAAAGGTGTACTGCCGCTGGCCAAGATGTTTCGCGAGGAATTTGGCGTGCCCTGTGTGCTTACCAACGATGCCAATGCCGCAGCCGTGGGTGAAATGATCTATGGCAATGCCAAGAAGATGAAAGACTTTGTCGTGATCACGCTGGGCACCGGCCTGGGCAGCGGTTTTGTGTGCGGGGGCGTGTTGCTGAACGGACACCACGGCATCGCGGGCGAAGTGGGACATACTTCTGTCAATCCCAACGGGCGCTATTGCAACTGCGGAAAACGCGGCTGCCTGGAAACCTACGTGAGTGCCACGGGTATTAAGCGAACGGTATACAAACTTTTGGCCGATCACCTGGAGCCCAGCGAACTGCGCGGAATCAGTTTTGACAATTTAAACACCAAGATGATCACCGAGGCGGCCCATCGCGGAGATGTGGTGGCACGTGAAGCTTTTGAATATACCGGGCGCATCCTGGGAATGAAGTTGGCGGAAACCGTAGTGCACACCGACCCTGAAGCGATATTTCTGTTTGGCGGATTATCGATGGCGGGAGACTTGATCTTCAAGCCCACCCAGCGACACATGGAAGAGAATCTTATGCCGTTGTTCCGAGGGAAAATAAAAATCTTGCCTTCGGCCCTTACCAACCAGGCAGCCCCCATCCTAGGAGCCAGCAGTTTGGTGTGGGATTATCTGGACAAACGAGAGAAGTCAGCCATCGCGTACTAATCCGCCTGTGGGGTGGGCGTATACGATGCACGGACGCCTCAGATGGACATCGGACTTTTGATTTTATGAACGCTATGTCAAGAACCGCTTCGCTCTTCGCTTGCATGGCCCTCATCATGGCCTGCTCGTCTTCTGAAAAAATGATGGACGACTTTGCCTGGACGAAGGAACCTCATCGTCCTCAATTTCACTTTACGCCATCGGCTCATTGGATGAACGATCCTAACGGGATGGTCTTTTATCAGGGGGAATATCATTTGTTTTACCAATATTACCCCGACAGCACGGTGTGGGGGCCTATGCATTGGGGACATGCCATCAGCCAAGACCTGGTGCGGTGGGAGCACCAACCCATTGCCCTTTATCCCGATAGTATCGGCCTCATCTTTTCCGGCAGCGCGGTGGTCGACCATGACAATACTTCAGGTTTGGGTACCGATCAGGCACCCGCCATGGTGGCCGTGTTTACGTATCATCTGATGGAGGGAGAAAAGGCCGGGCGCCACGACTTTCAAACCCAAGGCCTCGCCTATAGCTTGAACAAAGGGCGTACGTGGACGAAATATCCCGGTAATCCGGTGTTGACCAATCCGGGTAAACACGACTTCCGCGACCCCAAGGTGATCTGGCATGAAGACAGCAAAAAGTGGGTGATGATACTGGCGGTCAAAGACCACGTTGAATTATATGGGTCGACTAACTTGATCGACTGGAATTATTTGAGCTCGTTTGGCGAGACCGAAGGCGCGCACGGTGGCGTGTGGGAGTGTCCGGATTTGTTTGAACTGAATGTGGCCGGCACCCATGACTCGAAATGGGTGATGCTGGTGAGCATCAATCCCGGGGCGCCCAATGGCGGGTCGGGCACTCAGTATTTCATCGGGCACTTTGATGGCAACGCCTTTCGCAGCGAAACAACCGAGACCCTTTGGATTGACCACGGAAAAGATAACTATGCCGGGGTGACGTGGAGCAACGTACCGGCCGAAGATGGGCGTAGGCTCTTTATCGGCTGGATGAGCAACTGGCAATATGCGCAGGTAGTGCCCACGCGCACGTGGCGCAGCGCCATGACACTGGTGCGCGAACTCAGGTTGATGCCAACGCCCCAGGGGTTGCGCCTCGCTTCCCGGCCTGTGTCCGAGTTGAGTTCCCTGATACGTTCGACCGAACAACTGGCCCGTGTGATGCCCCGGGGCTCCGCATCATCCTCCGAATACCCATTGCCCAATGGGGCGCTCCTGGAATTTACCATCGAGCGAACCGACCCTGGTGAAGACGTGACGTTGGAGTTGTACAATACGCATGGTGAACGGGTGTTGATTGGGCTAAAGGGCGAAAGCAATCATTTTTTTGTGGATCGAACTGAGGGCGGACAAACCGGCTTTTCAAAAGATTTCCCCGGCATACACATGGCCCCGCGGGTGCAGATCACCAAAGACGTGACCGTTTACGTGTGGGTGGATGCGAGTTCTATTGAAGTCTTTGCAGACGATGGAACGGTAGCGCTGACCGAATTGTATTTTTCAAGTCATCCCCTCGATGCGTTTCGCTTTCGCGGAAACCCTGCTGCCCAAATAGATGCGGTGCGGGTAAGTACGCTACGCTCGATTTGGGAAAATTGACTCAACAGTACGGCCTGAGTACTACAACCACGGCACCGGGCGTTACGGTTGATTTGAGTTTTGGCGCAAAATATCAAATCGGAACAGGAGAGCCGCGCACATGTACAGCCCGGCAAAAAAGCCGTTTACACCAATGATCTCCACTACCGAACTGCCCGGATAATGTTGCATGCCCGCCCACAGGGCAATGGCAGCCACCATGACCAACGACCCGGCCGCAGCCAACATCGTGTGTCCCAAGCCGCGGGAGGTGAAGTTGGAAAAATATGTGCCTGCCAGCACCACGCCCACCACGCCTATGTACATGAGGTTGCCGATGTGAGGCCCTCCACCAATGAGGCCCACCGCCAGATTGGCGTATACCAGGAAAAACGTAGTACCTACTGCTGCCAGGGCGGCCAATCGATATGCAAGCCGCGATGCCATGCGGGTGGCCAGCACGAAGGCCGTGCCGGCTGCCATGAGTAAAAGACCCATGAGCAGAAAATCAGCTGCACTCCAAAGGACGCCTGTGTTGAATTGCATGGCTGTGAAAGGTATTGCCAGGAGGGCCAGCACCGCGATGGCCACATACACAAACGAGCGGGAGAGCGTGGGTTGCTTTTGCATGGTGAGTAGTTTGAAAATTCAAAAGTACTTTTCATTTAAAAGTAAAGCAAGAAATTCGCGACTTTTTTCCTGGTAACCTCCTATTTTTTTATAGGCCCAACCGGTTTTGGTCCGCAAGGCCCAAACGCTCAACATCCATCGTAAAGACGTCTGACGCCTGCGACCTGAACTGAAAAAGCAAATGCGTCTCACCTGAAATTTCTTCCCTCCGACCATATCTTACTTCCCCCTCTCCCTTTGGAGAGGGGGTCAGGGGGTGAAGTTCGCGTGTCGTGCACGGCTGTCTTCTCGTCTGCGCGCGAGGTGGTCAGGGTGAGCTCTTCGTCCGGCAGCGTGGGCGTGAGTGTGCGCAACAGGGGCGATACATCAAAACACCGGGTGGCAATCACGTGTATCACCTCCCCTTCCTTTTGCACCTTGCCTTCCACCATCATCAACCGTGACTTGATGATTTCCTTGCGGTACGTGTCAAACAGTTTTTGGAATATGACCA
Source organism: uncultured Ohtaekwangia sp. (assembly GCA_964524935.1). Classification (GTDB taxonomy): domain Bacteria; phylum Bacteroidota; class Bacteroidia; order Cytophagales; family Cyclobacteriaceae; genus ELB16-189. Next base: position 884,430 of record CAZGFJ010000001.1, on the reverse strand, counting down.
CATTGGCTACCCCGGTTTCATCTTCCAGCGTCAAAAAACACACTCCTTTGGCCGTGCCGGGGCGTTGCCGCACCAAAATCAGGCCGGCTACTTTTACCAGCGTGCCTTCTTTTGTTTCACTTAGTTTTTCAGTGGCGATGGCCCGCAATTGCGTGAGTGACTCGCGCACAAAAAACACTGGGTGCGCCTTTACAGAGAGTGATGTAGCCGCATAATCTTGCACCACGTGTTCTGCCAGTTTCATCACCGGTAAGGTTACCTTTTCTTCAGGCACCGGCACAGCTCCAAAAAGGGCACTTACTTTCTCTTGTGTTGACACCTCCCACAACGCTTCGCGCCTGTCGCGCTGTAGCGAGCGGAACGCATCGGCATCAGCCAGCTTTTCAAGTGTGGCTTCGCTCAACCCGATCTCGCGCAACTGCTGCACGGATGTAAACCCGTTCGCGCGCGTGCGTGCCTGCACCAGCAAGGCAATCTCTTCTTCGCGCAAGCCCTTCACCTGCCGGAAACCCAGCCGCAACGCACAGTATCTGCCCGACTTTTCTTCCAGGACATTGTCCCAGGCGGAGTGATTCACATCCACTTCACGCACTTCCACCCCATGCTTTCGCGCGTCAATCACAAGTTGCGCGGGTTGATAAAATCCCATGGGCATGCTGTTGAGCAGCGCGCAGGCAAACACATCGGGGTAGTAGCACTTCATCCATGACGATACATAGACCAACAATGCAAAACTCACGGCATGGCTTTCCGGAAATCCATAGCTGCCAAAGCCTTCAAGTTGTCGGAACACACGCTTCGCATATTCTTCTGTGTATCCATTCTTTACCATGCCGCTGATCAGCTTCTTTTCAAAGTGGCTCACCATGCCTTTGGCTTTGAAGGTGGCCATGCTTCTGCGCAGTTCGTCTGCTTCCGTGGGCGTAAAGCCGGCTGCCACAATGGCTATCTTCATGGCCTGCTCCTGAAATAACGGCACGCCCAACGTACGCCCTAAAATTTCTTTCAGTTCGGGTGAGGGAAACTCCACAGGTTCTTGCCCATTGCGTCTGCGCAGATAGGGATGCACCATATCGCCCTGAATGGGGCCGGGCCGCACAATGGCCACCTCAATCACCAGGTCATAAAAACATTTGGGGCGCAGGCGTGGCAGCATCGATTGCTGCGCACGGCTTTCTATCTGAAACACGCCAATGGTGTCGGCATGGCTCACCATCTCGTACACAGCCGGGTCGTCTTGCGGGATGTTGGCCAGCGTCAGTTCCAGCGCATAGTGTTTTTTTGCCAGGTCAAACCCCTTGCGTATGCACGTGAGCATGCCCAGTGCCAACACATCGATTTTCAAAAATTTCAGGGCTTCAATGTCATCTTTGTTCCACTCAATGTTGGTGCGGTCTTCCATGCGGGCGTTCATGATGGGGCACAGTTCCGACAGCTTCCCTTGCGTGATCACAAAACCTCCTGTATGCTGCCCCAGTTGGCGCGGGAAGCCCATGTACTGCTGCGTGAGTTCCAACACCTTGCGGATGGAAGGCTCATCGGGGTTGATGCCTTGCGACAAAATCCGTTCGCGGTCAAACCCGTCTTCCGAAAAACTCCAGATCAACCCCGACAAGCGCGTGATGGTGTCAGCCGACAAGCCCATGGCTTTGCCCACATCGCGGATGGCGCCCTTGTGGTGCAGTTGTGTTACGGTGGCCACTACGGCAGCGCGGTCGCGGCCATACTTTTGGTAGATGTACTGCATCACCTCTTCCCTCCTTTCGTGCTCAAAGTCCACGTCAATGTCGGGCGGCTCGTTGCGGGCGGCCGAGAGAAAGCGTTCAAAGAGCAAATCAAATTTGGCAGGATCCACCGAGGTGATGCCCAGGCAGTAACACACGGTGGAATTGGCGGCCGAGCCACGGCCCTGGCAAAGGATGTGGCGCTCGCGCGCAAAGCGCACGATATCATACACCGTTAAAAAATATTCGGCATAGTTCATCTGATCAATAAAATCCAATTCATATTGGATCGTATTTTTCACTTTTTCCGGGATCGCCTCGCCAAAGCGTTCGTGCGCCCCGCGCCATGTCAGATAGACGAGCTCTTCTTGTGGCGTGCGCCCTTCGCTGGTGATTTCTTTGGGATATTGATACTTCAATTCATCCAGCGAAAATGTGCAGGCATCGGCTATCGCTTGTGCCTGTGCCAGCGCCTCGGGGTACTGACGAAACAAGCGGTGCATCTCCGCCACCGGCTTCAGGTATCGTTCGGCATTGGCGTGCAGCCGAAAGCCCGCAGTGTGTATGGTGCACTTCTCGCGCACACAGGTTACAATGTCTTGCAACTCCCTGCGCTCAACGTGATGGTAGTGCACATCGTTGGTGGCCACCATGGCAATTTGAAGTTGCCGCGCCAACTCGGCTATGCGATGCAGGCGCTTGGCATCCTGGCCCTGGTAGGTGCGCGTGGCCGCGATAGAAAGATCAGGTTTCAACACCTGTGCATATTCGGTCACGTGTGTTACAAACGCTTCATCCCAGTTAAAAGAGGAATTCAATAAATCCGGGGGAACGACCACCCATTGAATGCCTTGGGCACGTGCATATACATCGGCCTTGTACAACTCGCATTTACCTTTTTCCGCGCGCAGGTTTCCGATCGTAAGTAAACCCGACAAGCGCGCATAGGCATGGATATCGGTGGGGTATGCCAATAAGCTGGGTCCGTCTTGCAGATCAATGCGGCAAGCGGGAATAAATTGAATGTTGTATTTTTTAGCAGCCGCATGCGCACGCACGATGCCCGCCAACGTGTTGCGGTCGGTAATGGCGATGGCCTTATAGCCCAGCGTTGCCGCCTGCTGCACTAGCTCTTCCGGGTGCGATGCCCCCCGCAGGAAACTGAAGTTAGAGGTGGTTTGGAGTTCGGAGTACATGGGTGGTGGGTGGCGGCTGGTTTCTGTTGCTCGTTACTGGTTACTGGTTTCTAGTTTCTGGCTGCTGGTCTCTCGTACTAGTGACTAGTGACCAGTAACCAGAGACTAGAGACTAGAGACCAGCGACCAGTAGCTAGGGACCAGTCACGAAAAATACCCGTGCAAAAACCATTGAAAAATCTCATCGTGATAATGCCCGAGGCGAAATAACCAATAGCGGTTTCCTTCATCGTCTTCCACGCGGTAGTAGTCGCGGTGCTGGCCTTGTTGCAGCCACCACTCTTGTTCAATGCGCTCGGGGCCATCGGCCTTTACAATCTTGTGCACCTTCTCGCGATGGCGAAACAACATGGGCGGGTAATCGGGTATGGGGGCGGTCACTTCTATGCGCTCGGGCATAGGCAACAGGTACAACGGCCGCTGCACATGGGTGCGCCAGGCCGTGGCGGGCTCTTCGCATAGCGAAGTGGCCTCGGTAAATGATCGCTCAGGCCAATAGTGCTCGGCCGGCATATACCGGTGGATGGCGCCACTGCCGATTTTGGTTGCGAGCCGGTCTACCAACTCCGCCAGCCGTTCATCGTTCAGCCCACCGCCTGCCTCCCACATCTTTTCCTGTGCGGGTACGAGGTCTTCCACCACCGGGGCTTCGAGGGCAAAGAGTTCGATGCCCAGGCCCGGTTCGATGGAAGCGATCTTCAGTTCAAACAACTTAAAAAGATGCGCCACCTGGTGCGAAGCACGGCTGGTGGCGATGGCGATGTGTTCTGTTTTTCCATCCACACGATAACCTTTGAACGCAGCCATGCGCAAGCCCTTTTGCTCTTGTTGCAGTCGCAGGCAAAGTGTTTCGAGCAATTGGCGCAAGGCCACCTCTATGCCTGTGGCCGTCACGATGGGTTCCAGGCACGGTAGCCGCTCCTGGTAAGGATCTATGGGCCGGATGGGGACAAGCATCTCCCACTCCTGGCCGGTGGCTCGGTCCAGTTGCTGCAGCAACGGCACGCCAAACCGCTTGCGCAGCGAAGCACGTGGCAGGTTGATAAACTGTTGGATGCGGTGCAACCCCAGTTTGTGCAGGCGTTCCGTTGTCGCGGGTTCAAGTCGCAGCGCCTGTGGCGGCAGTGGTAACAACGCAGAAACGTGCTGATGCGGTGGCACCACACCCGGCTGTGCAGCATAGCGTGCCACGGCCCACGCAGCCCCGGGCGTATCGGTCAAAGCCGCGCGCACACCATAACCGCGTGCCGAAATTTTGCGGACAATGTCGCTCAGGTACCGCTCTTCATCGCCCCACAGGTGCGCACATCCCGTCACGTCAAGCAGCAGGCCATCGGGCGGATCGAGCGCAACATACGGAGTGAAGCGTATGCACCACTCGGCCAGCTTACCCAACACGCGCTGTATTTTTTCGGGTTCATCGTCTGCCACGTCAAGGTTGGGCACCAGTGCGCGCGCATCGGCCAGCGCCATGTTTTTGGATATGCCGTTCTGTTCGGCCTGTGCATTGGCAGCCGTTACGATCATGCGGCCATGCGAGGGCAACCGCAATACAAAGGGCCGCTGTTTGCGTTCCGGTTGGTGAAGACTAAACCAGTCCGTAGCGAAATACTGCAACCATATCGATACAAAACGCTGGGCCATGAGTTAGCTGGCTTGTTGAAAAGGTTGTTGGTCGCTGGCTACTGACGGCTGGCTTTCAGTCGGGTATGTAAAGCGATCGTTTCGCCATTGAACATCCCAGGCGCCCGGTTTGCCGTTGCGGATGCGCAGCAGCTCTACACGCCACCGCGGAAAGCCTATGCCGGGCAAGTCATCGATGGGCATGCTGGGCAAGGAGCTAATCTTCCACCGCGATACGCACGCGGTGGTGCCTGCTTTTGGGCTGCGGTTGATGATGAAACCGGTAACACGGCTTTGCTCCACGGCCAGTTGCAATCGCCTCGAATCGGTAAAGCCTATGTCGCGCAGTTCGCCCACCACAGCAGTGAGGGCGGGCGACTTGAGTGCTTCTTCCATGGCCCACAATGCCTGCTTGTTGTGGGTGAGGTGCAGAAACAAAAAGCGGTGGGGCTGTAGCCCAAAGGTTGCCAGTGCCGGAGGGAAAACGTGCGTACGGCCGGTAATCCAAAGCACTGTGCCCGTGTTGCCCATCAGCAACGAAAGCAAGCCGGACAAAAAGCTGCTGGCCGCGGTGGCCTCTTCGGCTGTGGCCGATACAAATTCATGCACGGCCGCAGTGGGAAATATGTGGTTGGGAAAAGCCGCGTTGAGGAGACCTAAATCAACCGCAGACAGAACCTCGCGCGCAGATGCAAAGCCTTGCAAGCGAAGGATGTCGGAACGGAGGCGTTCAATTACGGCAGCTTGGGCGAGGGGCATCATGACAGCCCCAAAAGTAGTAAAATGCTAAAATTTTTAGCAAGACATCGAAAGAATAAAATAAATCTTTAATAATCAGTTAGTTATTACCAATCCCCTCTACCGGTAGTTTTCACTTTCTGCTTATCAGAACCGTGGCGGAAGTGTACCTGCATGGACGCTTTTACCGTCTCTCCTTCACGGGTGCCCACGGCTTTCAGGTCGTTCATGCCCAGCGCCAATGCCACTTGCCAGGTGTATCCTTCCGCTTTGGTTCGCTTGCCTTGCGAAACGCCATTCACAAAAAGTTCCGCGCTCTCGCAGTTGCTAAATACCTCAATGGTTTGTTTTTCTCCCGGCTTGCCATAGCGGTGCGTCCACGTGTGGGAATGGATGTAGATCATCGGCTCCGATGTCCATTCGCTCTGATAGTAATAATAGACGGATTTTGGCTTGCGGTCGTACGTCATCATGCCTTTTTGATTGACGTGTGGGATGTTGCCCACCTTGGCAAAGGAGGCAAAATCAAACATGTTCCAGATGGTACCCCCCAAAATGAAGTCATTGTCGCGAATGGAGGTCCAGTAGGCTTTGTGAAGATTAACCTGATACGATTCGCTGTGATCGAACAAGGCGGGCTCGTTTAGATGATAACCATATTTGCCTTCGGCACCATATTCGCTCACCAACAGCTTCCAGTCAGGATGCTTTTTATGCTCTTCCTTCATTTCATGGTCGAAGTCGTTATAGGTTTTCTCGTACCAGCCGAAATAGCGGTTGCGGCCCTGAATGTCGGTGAGCGATAAAATGCGTTCGTCTATTAAATCGTTTTGGGCCTGCACGGTGGGGCGATAGGGATCGAGCTCTTTGGCTTTCTTTGCTACGGCCTGCGTGCATTTCAACGCATACTCCGCATCTTCCTTGGTGAAGAAGTTTCGGTAGTATTCATTGCCCACGCCCCACATGATGATGCTGGGATGGTTGATGTCGCGGGCGATGAGTTCGTCCATCATGGTCACTGCGTTTTCGATAAACTTGTCTTTGCCGATGGTGTTCACTACCGGGATCTCCGACCACAGCATGAGTCCAAGGCTATCCGCCAAATGCATCACATAGGGATGATGCGGATAGTGCGACAGGCGTACGTAGTTGGCACCCATTTTTTTGATGAGGATGAAGTCTTCGCGCTTTTGCTTTTTATCCACGGCCCAGCCCTTGTGCATAAAATCCTGATGCACGTTTACGCCCTTCAATTTGAGGGGCTTTCCGTTCAGGCTCACACCCCTACTGGCATCAAACGAAACGGTGCGGAAACCGAGCGGATAGAACTGCTGGTCAATACAAGTGCTGTTGCGCTGCCAGTCGCCCGGTTCATAAATGGCTGCGGAAACCCGGTAGAGGTTGGGATAGTCGGGCGACCATAGCAGTGGATTTTTGACGGTGAAGTTGATTTTAGAAACCGGCTTCTCCCCTGCTTTAATCGTTACGTTACGCACGTCCGAAGCAATGATTTCGTTGTAGGGCGAGATAATGTTGGTGATGAGTTTCACCGACCGGTCTTTGTCGGCCATGTTGCGCAACATGATGTTAGCTTCTACGGTGGCTTCTTCGGGCGATACGTTGGGCGTGAAGATACGCGCCTCTTTTACGAAGGCATGATCGGTGGCAATCAGTTGTACTTCGCGATAGATGCCGCCCAGCATATTGTAATCAGCCGTATGGGGCGGGATGTCATAGCTAAACCGATTATCGACTTTCACGGCCAGGACATTGGGTTTGTCAAAGCGCACGTGTTTCATAAACGGTTGCCCAAAATGAAACTCCGTGTAGCCGCCTGTGTGCTTACCCAGGTAGTTGCCGTTGAGATAGACTTCCGCCACCTGGTTGGCAGCCAAAAAATTTACTTTGATGTACTTGCCCTTCCAGGACTCATCTACGGTAAACGTTTTCCGGTACCAGCCGATGCCGCGGTAGATCATTTGGGTGACATCAATCGTATCGCGGTAGTTGCGATAGTCATATAGTTCTTCGGCATTCCAGGTATGGGGAATATTGATCGACTGCCAATCGTTGTCGGGGAAAGCCTCGGCCTGCGCGTTGGCGATATCGCCCCGGTAAAACTTCCAACCCTGGCTGATGTCGCGTACGTGGCGTTGCGTTTGTTCGGGTTTCCAGGTGACCACCGTGTATTCCTGCGGTGGAATAATGATGTGCACGAACTTCGCTTCCAGCGCCTCCATGTCGTACGTGAGCCTGCGTTTGATGCCAATGGTCTTCTCATCCAACTCCAGAATTACCTTTTGCTTGGCGGGGCTTACAATCAACAAGAAGATTTCGTTCTCCACGGCCTGTTTGCGCTGAAAGCCGATGTGGTACGCGTTTGACCGAATCAGTTTGGTGATATCTTGATCAAAGTTGCGCCTGCGGCCATTGCTCATGGTTTTGGGCTGGTCGGTGGCTACCCAGCTATCGTAAAAAAATGTGTTGACCTTTTTTCCTTTGAGTGGCGCGTTGAAGATGGCCAGCCAGTTCCAGTTTTCGCGCAGCGTGGGCGTAAACTGAAAACTCCGGTCGGTTTCGCTAAAGCCAAAGTAATCCACTTTGTACACCGACTTGCCCTCCAGTTTTTTGTTCTCTTCGGGCGAAGGCGTGAGCAGCAGGGCCTTATCGCCCTGAAGGCCACCGGGGGTGAGGGTTTGAGCGGCCACGTCCGCCAATAAAAAGACAAGCAGAAGACAGAGAAATGCGTTTTTCATATTTCAACAGACGAAAATAGGAGGCTGTTCCCCGACAAAAAGACACGATGGTTTTTCCCCCATTTCCCTTGGGGCTTTGCCTACCCTGTTAGGCGCTGAATGGCTATTGGGTGCCGGTCGGCACAAAAGAAAAAATCCCACCGGGTTTGGTGAGGTGTTTCTGAACCCCATAAAAAGACAAGTTTTGAGCTGCCCGTGGTCGCAACCTTCTTCTGTTAACCTGCTTTTTGGGCGAGGTCACGCTAATGCGTGATGAGGCCTGATTTTGACCAAAGGCTTCACTCGGCATTGTATTAATTGTTAGGTTCAGCAAACGTGTCCCAAACCCGAGTGGGAATTAAGTGCGAGTTACAGAAAACCGGGCAAGGGAGAACTATTGATAAAAAAGTTTTTTTTCCGTAGCAGTCGCGTGAAACGAGTAGTTTTGCTACGCTGTTAATGTACTGATGAAAAAGAAGATATGCCTGGCCCCGGGGCCTTCCGAGTTATATTTTACGGTGGAAGGCCACCTGAAGGCCGCGTTGCGCGAAGGCGTTCCTTCGCTGTCGCACCGCTCGCGGCAGTTTGAGGGTTATTACCGGGCGGTGGTGGACGGATTACGCACATTGCTTAATGTGCCGGCTGATTATTCCATTGCCTTTACGTCATCGGCCACCGAAATATGGGAGCGCTCCATCCAGAGCTTGGTAGGTGAGACCAGTCATCATTATGTCAACGGGGCTTTCTCGAAGCGTTATTTTGAGATCGCGAAACTGAGTGGCAAACGAGCAACCCATGCTACGGTGGCAGACGGCCTGGGTTTTAAAGTCGCTGCGCCTCTGGCGGAAGCGGTGGAGCTGATCGCCTTGACGCATAACGAAACGAGCACCGGAGTGGCCATGCCGCTGACAGCCCTACAGCAAGTGCGTTCACAAAATGCCAACGCATTGATCATAGTCGATGCGGTATCTTCGCTCCCCTATCCAAGCTTCGATTACAGTCAGGTAGATTCGGTATTTTTTTCGGTGCAGAAGGGGTTTGGTTTACCGGCTGGCCTGGGCGTATGGTTGTTTAACCAACGGTGTGTCGAAAAATCGCTGATGCTGCAAGAGCAGGGGAAATTCATCGGCACCTACCACACGCTGCCGGCCTTGTGGAGTTATGCCGAAAAAAATCAGACACCTTCCACACCCAACGTGTTGGGCATTTATCTATTGGGCAAAGTAGTGGCGGACATGCTCGAAAAAGGCATCCACGCCATCCGCAAAGAGACCGAGTACAAAGCCGCGGTGTTGTATCACGCCCTGGAGAAGAGTTCATCACTAAAGCCCTTTGTTACAGACCCCGAGTTGCGCTCTCAAACGGTGGTGGTGGCCGAGGTAGGCGAACGCCAAGCCGAAATCGGCAAGCTATTGGCCGAGAAGGGATTTGAACCGGGCGATGGGTATGGGGTGCACAAAAAACACCACCTGCGCTTCGCCAACTTCCCCACGCACTCCAAAGAGCAATACGAGTGCCTGGCGGATGTGATTGCCGCTTTGTAGAGGCATCCGAAAGTTCCGGCCACGGTTTCGTTTGAAAAAAAAACCGTTTGGCATCATGGCCGGATTAAACTTTATTCGCGCTTCGCCATCTAAGCCTCACCTTTCCGCCCCCTTGGAAGACAAAGAACTACTTGCCAAAATCCGAAACCCGGATACTGCCAGCTACGGCTTCAACCTGCTGGTACGCGCCTATCAACAGCGCGTGTATTGGCTGGTGCGCAAAATGGTAATCGACCATGACGATGCGAACGACCTCACGCAAGAAGTATTTATTAAAGTTCACAAATACCTCCACACCTTTCGCGAGGACGCACAACTGTACACCTGGATTTTTCGCATTGCTACCAATGAATGCCTCACGTTTTTGAACAAAAAACGAAGACGTTTTTTCCTGCCGATCGAAGATGTGGGCCATCAATTAAGCCAAAAAATAGACAGCTCGCCCGACCTTTCCGGGGATGAAATCCAAAAGAAATTGCAAAAAGCGATCTTGAAACTGCCTGATAAACAGCGGCTTGTTTTCAATATGAAGTATTTTGACGAGATGAGCTATGAAGACATGTCGGAGGTAACCAACACCAGCGTGGGGGCGTTGAAGGCGAGCTATCACCACGCGGTGAAGAAAATAGAGGAATATTTGGGCGCCTGATTTAAACTTTTGAGACACAAAACAGTCGAATGGCCATGAAACTGGAAGACATACCTAAAAAGAACATTTTTGACGTGCCGGAGGGGTATTTCGAAAAGCTGCCGGGCATGATACAGGCCCGCACCGCGAGCGCGCGCGCGTCCGTTGCCACTTCGTGGGCAGGTGTGTTCAAGTATGCGCTGCCGGTGGTGGCCGTGGTATTGGTAAGTATTTGGTGGTGGGGTCGCGCGGACGGCAGCGTGGAGGAGCAATTGGGCAACATCGAAACGACCGACCTCGTAGCGTACCTCGAAGGCGCGGAGATGGAGGCGGAAGAACTGGTGGAGGGTGTTACCTGGACGGAGGTTGATTCAAATGAACTGGAGGAGGCGGTGTACGAAGACATTTTAAATACTTCGGCTGCCTGGGATGACCTGCTGGAGGGATATGAACTACAATAAGAACAGGAATTCGGAATGTCCGATCAAAATAAAACAGAAACGACCATGAAACATTGGATTTTGGTATTGGCTTGTCTGTGTGCGGGGTGGGCCGCTGCGCCCGTGGCGTTGGCGCAAGATGAAGGCACATTGGACGAGGTGCCGCAAGACCCCAACGCACAGGAGAAAATCAAAAATCTGCGCATTGCCTACATCACTGACAAGCTGGGCCTCACACCCGAGCAAGCCGAGAAGTTTTGGCCGGTGTACCGCGAGTATTCCGAGAAAAGACGCGAGGTGCGCCAGCAACTGGTGGAGGCCCGCAAAGGGCTGGATGCCAACAATCCCGACCCGGATCAGCAAAAGCGGGTGCTTGACCTGGGGCTGCGTGTAAAACAGCAGGAGTTGGACCTGGAACGCGACTATTCGGATCGCATCCTCAAGATCATTTCCGCCCAGCAAATGCTGGCGCTGCGCAAAGCTGAGGGCGACTTCAACAAACTGATATTAAACCAGATCCAGCAGCGCAGACTCATGCAGCAGCGCAGAGAAAACGTGCAGCAACGCCAGCGGTTACGGCAACGTAATTAAAGGAGTTGATTTAACTGCGGCCACGTGCGTTCCCCTCTCCTTCTTTATGGCTTTCTTTTTTTGGGGTTTGTTTCTGCCGAAGCGCAGAAAATGAACCCCGACTCGCTGGCCTATTTGCTGAAGCACGATAAGGACCTGGCCGAACTCGATTCGTTGCTGAACTCGGGCGAGCGCAGCGATGTGCTTTCACTTATCGACAGCCTGATCCATCTGCCCGCATCCGAGCTGCCGTCACAACTCCTGCTGCGGGCCGGCTATAGCAGCAATCTCACTTCGCAAGCGCGCACGCTGGGCTTCGACCAGTTTGGCATGACGTACGGAGCAAGCTACTACCACCGATCGGGCGCCTATGTCGATGTGTCTGGGTATTGGAGCCGGGAGTTTGCTCCCCAACATTACCTTACCGTGGCGTCTGCGGGCTACATCCAACCATGGGGCAAAAGGTTGATGAGCATGTTCGAATACAGCCATTTTTTTTACGCCTACCGCGGGCCCGAAACCGATATCCCGTTTACGGATAACCTTAGCGTTTCCAATTTCTGGGACTTTACGTATGCCAGCCTCCGCCTCGACTATTCATTTTTATTTGGCCGGGAGACCGGACACCGTTTGATGCCGGGCTTTTTGCTCAACTTTCGCAAAGAAAATTTTTTGGGCTTGGACCGCGTAGTTTTTAACCCGGGCTATACGATGATCCTGGGCGATGACGAATACCAGGTGATCACCAGCGGCATCGAACGGCTCAGGCGCGTCATTCGCGGATTACCCACGGAGTATGCCATCACGGGCTTTGGCATCATGAGCCACAACCTGGTTTTCCCGCTTTCCCTGACCAAGAAAAACTGGAACGTCATCGCCAGCTACTCGCTTGTGTTTCCTCGCACGGTGGTGACCCCTGTTGAAACCGACCCCACGGGTTTTTTCTCGCTGGGTGTTTCCAAAACATTTGATCTGAAGTAAAAACGGTTGGGCGCCTACGCCCATTTTGATAATTTGGGACCTCATCCCTTTATCATGAAAACGGTTTCTACTATTTTCCTTCTTTGCATGGCTTCAATGCTCACGGCCCAATCGCGGTGGCAGCAGCAAGCTGATTATGTCATCAACGCATCCTTAGATACCAAAAAACACCTGATCAAGGGGCAAGAGCAAATACGCTATACCAACCACTCACCCGATACGCTCACCACGTTGTTCTTCCATCTGTATTGGAATGCCTTTCAGCCCGGCAGCATGATGGACGTCCGGTCGCGCTCGCTGCCCGATCCTGACCGCAGGGTGCAGGACCGCATCAGTAAACTTACGGACGGTGAAATCGGCTATCAAAAAATCGTATCGCTTACACAAGACGGAAAAGAGACAACCTTACGGCTCACGGGCACCATTCTGGAAGTTCGGTTGCCGGTGCCCCTTCTTCCGCATACGTCCACAGTGCTGGATGTGGTGTTTGAAAGCCAGGTACCCATCCAAATCAGGCGGTCGGGCCGCGACAACCGAGAGGGCATCGCCTACTCCATGACGCAATGGTACCCCAAACTGGCCGAGTATGATCACCAAGGGTGGCATCCGTACCAATACGTAGCCCGCGAGTTTCATGGCGTGTGGGGCAACTATGATGTGACATTAGAACTGCCCAGCGAATATGTGGTGGCCGGCACAGGCGTATTGCAAAACGCGCAAAAGGTGGGTCATGGATATGAACAACCCGGAAGCAAGGTAACGCGGCCCAAGGGAAACCTGAAATGGCACTTTACCGCACCCAACGTTATTGACTTTGCCTGGGCGGCCGACCCGCAATACAAACATGAACGGGTGCAGGTGCCCAATGGGCCCGAGTTGCATTTCTTTTATCAGCCGGGCGAAAAAACAAAACATTGGCCTGACCTGCTTCCTGTGGGCGTCAAATTGTTTCAGTTTATGAACGACCGGTTTGGGAAATATCCCTATAGTACCTATTCGGTGATCCAGGGAGGCGATGGTGGCATGGAGTACCCCATGTGCACGCTCATCCTGGGCGAAATCGGTTTTCAAGGTACAGCAGGCACGATGATTCATGAAGTAGCCCACAGTTGGTTTCAAATGGTGTTGGCCAGCAACGAAGCGCTGTATGCCTGGATGGACGAGGGGTTCACTACGTTTGCCACGGCAGAGGCAGGAAATTTTGTGTTCGACCGCAAACTGCCCAATCCGCAGGCATCCACCATGGATGGCTTCGAAAAATTTGTCAAAACAGGCGTGGATGAGCCGGCCACCCAGCACAGCGACATCTTTTCAACCAATGCTGCCTACACTGTTTCTTCCTATACCAAAGGATCGATCATGCTTACACACTTGCGTTACATCATGGGCGAGAAGTTGTTTTGGAAAGGTATGAAACGCTACTATGAGGTATGGAAATTCAAACACCCCGAGCCTAACGATTTTGTGCGCGTGATGGAGGCCGTTTCCGGCCTGCAACTGAAGTGGCACGCAAACTACCTGATCGGTTCCATCAAGCACGTGGACTATGCCGTGAAATCGGTAATGACCGACAAAGACGCGGCCATTACGCTGGAACGCAGAGGCGAGTTTCCGATGCCTGTGGAAGTGACGATCTCCTACTCCGATGGTACCAGCGATCTAGTTTACATACCCACCAACGAAACGCTGGGAAGCAAACGATTTGACAAACCCGTGGACGAGCGGCAACCGTGGTTTTGGGTAGCGAGGGAATACTCCTTTACCTGGACTAAAAATGTGTCTAAAATAGTATCCATTGAAATTGACGCCAGACGTGAGACGGCCGATGTGGAACGTGCTAACAACCGGTGGGTGAAGGGGGAATGAAGATGTCTAACCAAAAAAAGATGCTGTTATGAATCGGTTTCTTTGTTTGCTGACAGTCTGCACTTGCTGGATCAGTCAAGGTCAGGCCCAGTCTATTGCGTTGATGGTCACTACTTCGGCTGACTTATCAAAAAAGTGGGATACTACGATAGTACGGTCGACTCGGGCGAAGAACGACAAAAATATTTTTCAGCTTTTTACCAATCAGCGATACCAGCCCATTCTAGGTTTCGGAGGCACATTTACTGAGGCATCAGCGTACAACCTCAAACGGATAAGTGCGTTGAAGCGAAACGAAGTAATTGACGCTCTATTCAACAGCGTAAGAGGAGCAGGATGGACCATGTTGCGTACCACCATCAATAGCTGCGATGCTGCCTCCTCTTATTATTCGTATGATGACGTATCAGGTGATACACTGTTGCTAAACTTCTCGATCCAGCCCGACCTCGACAATTACATGATTCCGGGGCTCCAGCAAATACAAAAAGCAAGTGACCGGGGAATAAAGATACTCGCATCACCATGGACTCCTCCAGTTTGGATGAAAGATTCGGGCGTATTTAACAGAGGATCGCTGTTAAAAAGATACTATCCTACATGGGCGCTCTACTTTTCAAAGTACCTCAGTGCCTATCAGAAACACGGTATACCCATTTGGGCGATCACACCCCAAAACGAACCTGCGGCCTTTCAGCAAGCCTGGGACGCATGTGGCTGGACGGCTCCCGATATGCAAGAATTCATCAATCAACATTTAGGACCCCGCCTAAAGACGGACGGTCACTCGGTCGCTATATATGGTTGGGATCATAATAAGAACAAACTTGAGGAATGGGCAGACGTACTCTTGCAAAATAAATCCAACTATGTTGATGGACTTGCATTTCATTGGTACGAGGAAGGTGAAGGCAAATTCTATGAACCCCTTCTAGAAGTACAGCGAAAATACCCACATATGCCGTTGATTGCCGATGAGCAGGGAGTTTTTGGGTTGTATTTGATGGATCGCTTTCCGGCCGAGTTATACCTTACTGATCTGATTGAAAATCTCAACCATGGCTGCCACGCCTGGATGGTATGGGGTATGTGTTTTGACCACCTCGGAGGGCCTAACCACGCCAAAAATTTTAACCATAGTCCGATTATGATAGACGTATCCCGCGAAATCATCCACTATAATCCCTCCTACTACTACATAGGCCATGCCAGTAAATACATACAGCCAGGGGCGATGAGGGTCGGATTCGCCAACCCGGTGCCTGAACGCATTTTAGCCACCGTCACGCAAAACCCAGACGGGTCGCTGGTTGTTTTACTTCTAAACAAGTCATCCACCGATGAGAAGTTAACGCTGGTGTTGGGTCGGAGGCATTTTGAGGTGGAATCCAAGGCGCACAGTGCCAGCACAGTCATACTAAAAACCAAACGAAACAGATGACCAGAAAAGCAGTTGCCGATGCGGTGTAGCTGATGTTATGTAAAATCCCGAAAGCCGTTCGAAGCCGTCAGAGAAAATTCCAGGACAAGGCAAAAAGAGATTCTCCCCTGTCTGCGCTGCCGCTTCGGCAGGCAGGGGTCGTGCCTCATCAAATGTGAGAGTAACGGACATAAAAAATTGGATCAAGTTTACGTACCTTACCAAGTAATGTCAAAAACAATATTAATTTTAATCTGGGTATGCATGGCGTTGGTATGGGTCGCTTTTCCCTTTTCAGCGATTTCGCAGGAGCTTCCCTCATCGCCTGTACGGATTGATGCGGATACCGACAACGATCTCACCGACACGCAGCATTTTGTCGTGCTTGAAGACAAAACCGGGGAACTCTCATTTGAGTCGGTTTTGAGAGAAGAATATATTCAGAATTGGCGGGTGTACACGGATCACGTGAAAGATCCCTCATCTACGTACTGGGTACTCTTCGAGGTTGAGGCGACTTCATTTACCCAACAGCATCCGATCTATCTGGAGTTTATTGATCCTCATACCAACCAACTAGTCGTGGCGTTGTTGCGAGGAGGTGTACCCACGTTTTTAGATGGAGAAGTAGGGGCCGACATCCCTTTTGACCAAAAAGACTTTCATTTTAAGAACTATCTGTTTCCGTTACGCTTTAAGCCAGGCGAACAGCGCCTGTTGGTAGTTGCGCGTATCCGATCCAATTCCAAGACGACCCTACTATTCAAAATTCGAAGTGAGCGCGACTTCTTGTCCAACGCCAAAAATGAGTACTTTGGCTTAGGCATTTTTTACGGAATGATTCTCATCTCGCTGATTACAAACTTGATCATTTTTCTGTTCGTACGTGAGCGGCTTTATTTGTACTACGCACTGTATGTAATGAGTTGTTCACTTCTTTTTCTTAGCGAAGACATGCTTGGATTTGAGTATCTGTGGCCTGATGCGCCAGTCGTCAACGAGTTAATTGCCAACTACTCCCCCGTCTTATTGGTTCTTTCGTTCTATTTTTATTCAAAAAACTTCATTCAATTGAAAAGCTACTTCCCGCGTGTGCATCGCTGGCTTAAGTGGTTAATGGGTCTCTCCGTTCTTTATTTGTTCGTTTTTGCGTGGTACAACGCAAAATCACCTAGTTATCACTTCTATATTCTTCCATTTTTAAGCATTTACGTACTCGGAATATCTATTGCCCGTAAGGGCCTGAAAACGGCTCGGTATTTTGTGGCGGCCCATTCGTTTATTATCATTGGCATAGCCTTTTTAGTGCTCCGAAAAATTGGCATTTCGTTCTTTGGCAGCCCACTTCCTTTTTTTAGCCTGCAGATCGGTTTTGCCATTGAGCTCGCGGTGCTTTCATATGCCTTGGGAGAACGATTGAACCATACCAAGAGCCTGAAGATTTGGGCACAAGAAAAGCTTCTCGCTCAGCTCAAAACCCGGCAAAAGGCACAGCAGCAACTTGTTGTGCAACTACAAGAAAACCAGGTATTGAAAGACAAACTCAATCAAGAACTGGAAAATGAAGTACGAAAGAGAGCCGCTGAAATCGTAGAGGCAAACGAAAAGCTAAAAGAGCAGGCCGAGCAGATAAACAAGATGAACCAGTTGCTGGACCTGGACAACTGGGCGTTGAAAAAAAATATCAAAAAAATTACCGAGGAGCGGGTTCTTTCCAAAGAAGTGGGATTCGAGGAATTCTCGAAAACCTATCCCGACCACTTGGCGTGTCTTCGATTTTTGGCGGAGATGAAGTGGGGCGAAGGCTATCAATGTCGAAAGTGCGGACATACCCATTTCTGCGATGGTAAAACCGTTTTATCAAAACGTTGTACTCGTTGCCGGTATGAAGAATCGCCCACAGCCTATACACTCCTGCACAAGTGTAAACTACCACTTGATAAAGCTTTTTATGCCATCTTTTTGATTTACAACCGAAAAGGCGACATTACATCCGTTGACTTGGCCGAGCGACTCCAGCTTCGGCAAAGTACGTGCTGGTCCTTTCTCAAAAAAGTAAAAACAGCCATGAAGACAACCCGCAAGAAAGGCAGCTCTGGTTGGGACAGCATCATTTTGGAACCCACGGTTTCCACTCCAGCACCTCCAGTCGTAAAGGTCTGAACGCGCAACACGCGGGCTATTTTTTGATCACCTTTCGTACCGCTTGTTCCCCTCCCGAAACCACCTTTATCAGATACGTGCCTGCAGGCAGGTCGGATAGATCAACGACCTTTTCCAAAGGCCGTGTCTCCACTGTTTGGGGCCGTCCGAAAACATCGAGAACCTGAACGGCATCCACGGCATGTTCCGTCCGCAGAAAAAGCTTATCCTTCACCGGATTGGGGAATAGGTCAACCCGCTCTGGCGCCTCATCCAGCGACAGCACGATGTCGCCCTCGGTCAACTCAAATACCAAACGAGGCGGATAGGGGCGGGCTTCGCGCGACAGCCAGTTGGACGGATTGGTGGTTTCGTTCAAGTGGCGCAGCACAAACGAAACGCTGTCGGCCCCAAAGAACAGGGCGGTATTGACATACGATGTCACATCCCAGCGAACATAACGGTCGCTGCCACCGTCCAACGTGACGGTGTCCAGTGCCTCGCGCGTGGTGAGCGGTCGGCTGGCCCATGCCAAGGACTCGCTCCAATCGTTTTGGGATAACGGAAAAATGGCTGCTTGTGTGCCCTGCGGTCCGTTACCATACAATTCCATCCATACATGCACAATGCGCTGGTCTATAGGGGCCACATAGAAACCCAGGAATGCTTCGCGGGTGTTTCCCTCGGAGGAAGCGGCACGGGCCTGTAGTCGCAGCCGGTCGGACAAACCAAAAGAGTTATTTGCAAATTCGCCATTTCGGACGTAAAGGTCCTTCGCTGGAAAAAGGATGTCAGGGTCGGTGCTTACCATGGGATCCAATGCCACGCGAAACGGGATATTGACGGTTGCTGCGTTTCCCTTTCCATCGCGCACAAACACAAAAAGTCGATAGTTGCGCTGGTCGGCCGGGGCACGAAACAGGGCGGTAGAACCCGAAACAGATTCAATCAGGTTCGGCAGGTATGGTATAGTAGCGGGTGGATCATTTATCAGGCCTACCTGAATGTCCGGCTGTATCAGGAATTCAAATGTCAATGGGTCTCCGTCAGGATCGGTGGCGGTAATGGACACGCTGTTTCCATTGTCCTTGGTGATGGTTGGGCTTTGACTGGCCGTTTTACCTTCCACTGTGGCCAAGGTGATGCGTGGGGCGCGATTGGCAGGGTAACTACCGCTCCAGCTAAATTGCATTTCTTCCACTGCCTGTGTCCGATCGGAACTGTTGGGCAAGAAAAGACCATACCACGTGGGGGTTTGCTCGAACTTATCAGACCACAAAAACACATAAGACCCCACGCACGATCCTGCGCGGGCGGCAATGGCCGTTTCGTAGCGCGACTTGTACAGGGCAGCCTTTTCCGTGCTGGACGCCTCAATCGGTGCCCCCCAGGCTGTAGTGGGTGATTCCCATTGGCCGTTGGGCCCCCATTCGGTGATCATGTATGGCTTGGCCCAGCCCGCAGTTTGCAACGTTTGGTAAACACCATTGATCCCCCCGTAGGCATTTACCCCCAACATGTCCAAGGCGGGTGCACGACTCATGATCAGTTGTGCTTTCCCAATGTCGATGCCCGCGGTAACTGTGAGCGTGGGATGGTTGCCATCTTCCTGCCTGATCATCAGCGCGATGTCGTTGATCGCATTCCAGACCTTGGGGTTGTAATTTGGCACGCCCAACTCCACCTCGTTGCCAATGCCCCAGGCCAGAACGGCCGGGTGGTCTTTGTACATCCTAACCCAGGTGCGAAAGCCCTCCAGTTGCGCTTGAACGGCCGCCGCGTTATTGTAGTCAAACCCGTGTGCCTCGTGTGCCACCCACAAGCCCATCAACACGGTGACACCATGAGCGTGGGCCTCATCCAAAAAACGAATCGTGTTGGCATCGGTGCCCCAGGTACGCATGGAATTGCCCCCGGCAGCGGCCAGCGCGGCCACTTGTCGATCACCTCCCCCGCCTTTCACAAAAAAAGGCTGCCCATTGCGGACCAGTCGGAACGATCCTGATGTCCCTTCAATCGTGACGGGGACGACTTGCGCCAAGCTGCTCAACGAACAAGCAAGCCCTACTAATAACCCACTCCACTTCATCGCTTTTTGCATGTCTAAAAAAATGATATAAAAAGTCAGCCCTACCGAGGCAGGGCTGACCCAACAACAATTTAAACCTAAACCAATCCCTAATTATTGGGATTTTTATCAAAATCAACGGCTTTTATGGTCCGGATGTTGTCAATGAAGTAGGTGTTGTGGTCATCACTAATACTCACCACTACGTTTGAATTCCATCCGTTTCCATCGCCAGGCATTTCGAACCAGCCTTGATTATTTCGGAATGAGGTCACCCTGTTATTTAGAATGATCGAGAAATAGTTGATCTGGTCTAATCCTACGGCAGCGTCCTGCAACGCGGCAGGCGCGGTAGACGCTTGCGTGGCAGGCCTAAAATTAGTCCTAACCCACTTCGCTCCCCCCGTTGCAGCTTCATTTCGCGTAAATGTTCCTGTCATCCTCGTAAAGGTTACGGTTTGCCAGGTGTTTGCGGCCGTGATGGATCCCACCAGATAGAATTTCTTTCCGCGAACATCGCCATCATTCCAAGCCCAAGCAGCCTTGTTCCCAACCTCAATCAAAATGGGAATGGCATTTATCAAACTATCGTTAAGTTCAAATTTCCAGCCCTTTTTGTTCGGTGCAGTAAGGGGAGGCCTAAACTCGCTTGTTGACGACAACTTCCAAGACATATCAACATTCGACTGTTTCGTAGATCCGTCAGGGTTAGCAGGGTCTTTGTGTGCGGTAATTAGTTTGGGAGTTTCTTTAAAATACAGGTTCATCTGCAAAACTCGCTCGCCACTAACAAGCTTTTGAACATCATCTTCGCTGATCGGGTTAGTGAACTCCATTTTTATGGCTCCACCACCCTGGAAATACCATTCGTGCGCGCCTTTGCGATCAGCCTGCAACACCTTGTTGGCGGTATTGGTCGGATCGTTTACATCAAAGGTTAGCGTATATGCGTTTTCCCATGAGTTAGGCCCACTGTCGCGTGTTATTTCTTTGACCTGATTGTTCGGTATGGCTGTTTGAAAGTTGAAAAGCACCTTTGGATCCCCTCTGAAATCCGGATTTTGGATGGTTAAGGCGCTGGTGAACTCACCTGATTTCACCGCGGCTTGGCGGTCAGAAACGGCAAATACCAGCTGAGCAGGTCCTAGCGTGGCGTTGACCGGAACTGTGTATTCGAATTCAAACTGATCCTCGGTCGTGGAAGAGGCAGGGTCATAAGCCTTGATTGTATTACCATTTAAGGTCACTTCATCTAATCCGCCCGGGCCGGTAACCGCAATCGTGAAATTGACCACATCCCCTGGGTAGGGTTGCGAGTTGTCGGTTGTAACTGCGATGGTTGGTGCCTCAAAAACGGGCGGCTCGTCATCGGCACAACCGTTGATAAACAGGCCTAACCCCACCAGCAGCCCAAGAAAAAGAGCTCGTTTTACGTATGCCATAGTTTCTGTTTTGTTTTGAATTTTTGAAATCGATGGCACGAAACTATGGGCTGCATACGATTGCTGGAAAATTTCCAAACAATATTTCACTTTTTTTGCCCAAAAACGACAACGATAAATCGATGATTTATACGCTTAAGGCACATTTCTATCTCATCTGGGCCTTTTTTTTCCGGTTTATGGCAACAGGTCAATATGTCTTGTCGCAACAAAAAGACATGCTTTTGCCGAAATCGCCAATTTTCTGTAATGCCAATCGCCAGTTTACCTTTAGCTGCCCAAATCCGGGAAATCCTTATGCATAAATGCCATCTGATGGTAGGCGTGTTAGCGAGTGCCCTGCTTTTTTCAGGGTGTTCACGCCCAAAAAGCGAAGAAAGCGAGCCGAAAACAGACGAAACGCGCTTCACCCTGCTCACCGCGGCCGAAACCGGGGTCAAATTCCAGAATATCCTACAGGAAAACGCCCAAATAAGCTACTTCGACAATCCATATATTTATAATGGAGGTGGCGTGGCAGTGGGCGATATAAACAATGACGGCCTCCCCGATCTGTATTTTGTCAGTAACATTTTCTCCAACAAGCTTTACCTGAACAAAGGGAACCTCACATTCGAAGATATTAGCGTAGAGGCCGGTGTGGAGGCGTCCAGAGGGTTTAAGACGGGCGTGGCTATGGTTGATATCAATGCCGATGGTTGGCTGGATATCTATGTCTGCCGAAGCCACCACCCTGACGGGGCAGTTAGATCTGATTTGGTGTACATAAACAACCAAGACCTAACCTTTACCGAACGGGCCCGCGAGATGGGGCTGGGTGGAACCGCGTATACGACCCACGTGGCGTTCTTCGATTTTGACCGGGATGGCGACCTGGACATCTATCAGGTAAACCACCCCAGCGACTTTGACCAGGGAATACGCGTTCGCCTGAAGGTGGATGCAGATCAAAATTTGGTGCGCAGACTTGACCCGGACAGCCCCGACCACAGCGACCATTTGTACCGCAATCGCGGAGATGGCACGTTTGAAGACATCTCGATAAAGGCGGGCATCGTCAATTCTGCCTTCGGCCTTAGCGCCTCGGTAACGGACATCAACTTAGACGGCTATCCAGACATTTATGTCGCCAATGACTTTATTGAGCCCGATATGTTGTACATCAACAACCGCAACGGCACCTTTTCCGATCAGTTGTTCCGCCACGTAAAGCATGCTTCCCAGAATAGCATGGGTTCTGACATGGCCGATTTCAACAATGACGGACTGGAGGACCTGATCACGGTGGACATGCTGGCCGAAACAAACGCCCGGCAAAAACTCATGACCACCTCGATGGTGCTGGACCGGTATGAAACGCTCATTCACTACGGGTACGGTCACCAATTGATGCGCAACGTGCTTCAAGTCAACAATGGTAACGGTACGTTCAGCGATATCGCCTGGTTGGCGGGTGTCTCGGCTACGGAGTGGAGTTGGTCTTCGTTGTTTGCCGACTTTGACAACGATGGCTACAAAGACATATTCATCAGCAACGGCATCAGGCGCGATATGACCGACTCGGAGTACATCCAATTTAAGCGCGACACCATGGAGCAACTCAACAAAACGGGTGCCCCGCTGGTGACAGCACAAACGATGCAAAAATGGCTCGACCGCATGCCGCAGGTAAAAGTGCATAACTACCTGTACCACAACCAAGGAAACCTTCAGTTCAAGGATGTCTCGCAGGGCTGGGGCTTCGATCTGAAAACATTTAGCAACGGCACGGTCTATAGCGACTTGGATCTGGATGGCGATTTGGACTTGGTCATGAACGACTTGGACAGCGCAGTATTGATCTACCGAAACGACAGCGACAAGCTCTCCGCTAGCCACAACTTCCTGCAACTGGCCTTTGAGGGGCCCACAAAAAATCCGTTTGGCGTGGGTACCAAAGCAACCGTTTACGCGGCTGGCCAGAGACAACTACATGAGGTAAAAGTAAGCCGCGGCTTTTTGTCTTCGGTGGAGCCCATCTTGCACTTTGGTCTGGGTAACGCAAGCCAGGCAGACTCTCTGATTGTCGAATGGCCGGACGGGAGCGTCCAACAATTTGAGTCTTTGTCAGCCAATCAACGCGTGAAGGTAAGCCACAAAAATGCCAGGCGGCCAAGTCAGAAGTCTCTTCCCAAAAGTGGCCCGTTGCTTCAACGTCTTTTGGCCGAAAAAAAGACGTATGCGCATCAGGAAAACAAGTTCAATGATTTTGAATTCGAACGCCTGCTGCCACATAAGTTTTCTGAGTCGGGGCCGGCCCTCAGCGTGGCGGACGTTACGGGCGATGGTCTGGAAGATATCTTTTGTGGGGGCGCCAAAGGCAAACCCGGTGTGTTGTTGATCCAAACCGCCCGGGGCGAATTTCGGGAAGCGATACAACCATCCTTGGTGGCGGACTCGGTTTTCGAAGATGTGGCCAGTGCCTTTTTCGATGCCGATAACGACCGCGACATGGACTTGCTGGTCGTCAGTGGTGGGTATGAATACGGTCCGACCAGCCCGATGTACCAACATCGCTTGTACCTGAACAACGGGGCTGGCGTTTTTGACAGAAGTAACCAACTTCCTTTGATGCAGAGTAGCGGAGGGTGTGTTGCCGTGGGCGACTACGACAAAGACGGTGACATGGACGTATTCCTTGGCGGTCGCGTGGTACCGGGCAGTTACGGAAAAGCCCCGAAAAGCTATTTGCTGCGAAATGACAACGGCCTGTTTAGCGATGTGACCGATTCTGTATCGCCCGAATTGCGCCATGCGGGTATGGTTTCCGCTGCCCAGTGGACAGACATCAATACCGATGGCTTCCCCGATCTGGTGCTGGCCGGAGAGTGGATGCCCGTCATGCTCATGCGCAACCAAGCAGGCAAGTCACTTCGCGATGTTTCCCAGCAATGGGGTCTGGCGAATTCCGAGGGCTGGTGGAACTGTGTGAAAGCGCTCGATGTGGATGGCGATGGAGACGTAGACTTGGTAACCGGCAATTTGGGGTGGAATAGCCTTTTGAAAGCTTCGCCAACAGAGCCGATGGATTTGTACACGAGCGACTTTGACGAAAACGGAAGTGACGAGGGAATTATCTGCAGTTACCTGGAGGGTCAAAGCTGGCCCCTGCCGAGGAGGGAACTGATCGTGCAACAGATCCCGTCACTCAAAAAGAAATTTGTTGGCTTTGAAAAGTACTCACAGTCAACGATACAAGATGTGTTTGACGCAACCAAACTGGCAAATGCGCTCCACCGGCAAGCCTTTACCCTCACCTCCTCCGTTTGGCTGAACGAGAATGGAACCTTTGTGGCCCTTCCGTTACCTGTAGAGGCGCAGGTGTCGCCAGTCAATACGGTGGTGCCTTGCCATTTGAACAATGACAACCTGCCAGATCTTATAGTGGCCGGAAACAAATTCGGCATGCAGGTAGAATTGGGCCGGATGGATGCTGGCAATGGGTTGGTCTTGATCAACGAAGGCCGCGGTCGCTTTCGGGCATTGTCAGTGCGCGAGAGTGGCCTTTTTCTGCCGGGAGAGGTGCGCCATGGATCTTCGTTGCAACTGGCGAGCAAACAGGCATGGGCATTTGTGGAAAACAGCGGCCCGTTATACTTTTTTGGCCGGCCGAAATAGAACTCCCCATGATGGAAAAACGTACCTTCCGTGCATGTTGGTTGGTGTGCCTCATCGCACTGACCTGTTGGTGCTGCGGCAAAAATTCTGAACGGTTTGTGATGGTGGCCCCGGCCCACAGCGGAATCACGTTTCAAAACACGCTGGTGGCGTCAGACTCATTCAACGTGTTTGATTTCGAGTACATGTACAATGGAGGAGGCGTGGCCATAGGAGACATTGACAATGATGGCCTGGAGGACGTGTACCTGACGGGCAATACGACAACGTCTCGCCTATACCGAAACAAGGGGAACCTGCAATTTGAAGACATCACCGACCAAGCCGGTGTAGGCACGTGGCAGTGGGCAACCGGAGTAACCATGGCCGATGTAAATGCCGATGGATGGCTGGATATTTACGTGTGCGTGTCCGGTCACAAAGATTCCACCCTCCGCAAAAACCTTCTGTTCGTCAACAACACCGATGGCACCTTCACCGAACGGGCACCCGCTTTCGGCCTGGCTTCTACGCGCTTCTCCACGCAGGCCGCTTTTTTTGATTTTGACCGAGACGGTGATCTTGATATGTATTTGATGAATCACTCCAACAAAGATCGTGACGCTACATCGTTGGCCCCTCCCCTGACCGATGGTACCGCCTACAGCACCGACCAACTTTTCGAAAATCGACAAGGACGATTTGTTGATGTCTCCCACGCACGCGGCATCCGGAGCGAAGGGTACGGCCTGGGCCTGGCGCTCGCTGATTTCAATGGCGATGGTTGGACGGATGTTTACGTGGCGAATGACTACGTCTTCAACGACATTTTGTACATCAACCAGCAAGGCGCCTTTTTTCAGGATGAAGCTGCGAGTCGGTTGCGGCATACGAGCCACTTCAGTATGGGGGCCGATGCAGCAGATATAAATAACGATGGTTTTGCCGATGTGTTTGTTGCGGACATGATGCCACCGGACAACGAACGACAAAAGAAACTGAGCGGCCCTGTCAGCTACAACCACTACGAAATGGCCCGTAAACTCGGCTATATTCCCTCGTTCATGCGCAATACGTTGCAACTAAATACGGGCGATGGCCATTTCCAAGAAATCGGCATAGCCACCGAAATGTATCAAACCGATTGGAGTTGGTCCGTCTTGCTGGCCGATTTCGACAACAATGCCCACCGCGATGTTTTCATCACCAATGGGTATGTCAAAAACATCACCGATCGCGATTTTGCCATTTACACGTTTCAGCACCGCAAGGGCATGGTGGAAAAAGGAAAAGAGCGCGAACGAATAGCCAACGTGCTCGACAGCCTGCCCGGAGCCTATCTTCAAAATTGTGTTTTCTCCAACACAGGCAATCTTGGATTTACGGACAAGACCCTGTCTTGGCTAGAAAGCAAGCCCTCCTATTCCAATGGTGCCGCTTACGCTGATCTCGACACCGATGGTGACCTGGACTTGGTCATCAATAACATCAATGAGACGGCATTCCTCCTGGAAAACAAATCAGAACACGCAACGGGAAATTTTCTCAAAATCAAACTCCAGGGGCCCGACCAAAATCGTTTTGGTGAAGGGGCATCGGTCGCGATTTTTCAAAACGGTAGTTTCTGGCAACGGTTCACCAAACACAGCACCCGCGGCTATCAGTCGTCTGTATCACAAATCCTCCATTTCGGACTGGGCACTGCCGAAACGGTAGATGCGGAGATTACGTGGCCGGATGGCAGCATGCAACGGCTGCGTGACATAGCCGCCAATCGGCAAATCGAGTTGAACTACCGGGATGCCAAGCGGGTCGCGGACGTGGCACCCATCGCAGCGCGCCCGCTGTTTCTTGACGTGACGGACTCTCTCGGATTTCAATACACCCCCGCTGAAACCGATTACAATGATTTCAATTACGAGCCCTTGCTGCCCGCCAAGCAGTCGGTGGCAGGGCCAGTGGTGGCCGTTGCCGATGTAGATGGCAATGGTATGGACGATGTGTACGTGGGCGGGAGTCGCGGAAAACACCCGTTTTTATTGCTTCAGCAACCTAATCGGCATTGGATCAAAAGCGAGTTCCCGGCTACAGAAGCGGTATACGAAGATGCCGATGCTGTATTTTTGGATGCCAACCGAGACAACCACCCCGATTTGTACGTGGTGAGCGGTGGCAACTCTTTTTTGGCGCAAATGCCCTACTATCAAGACCGCCTTTATATTAATGATGGCCGGGGTAACTTTCAGAAAGCCGCCTTGCCCACCGAGGCTTTTAGTGGTTCGTGCATCGCGGCAGCCGACTACGATAACGATGGTGACATCGATATTTTTGTCGGGGGAGCCGGTTATCCACAGCGGTATCCGTTACCCGACAAAAGCTTTCTGCTTCAAAACAACGGTGGCACTTGGCAGCGGGTGGAGCTGCTGGCCGGCACGGGCGATGCATTGCACATGGGCATTATCCGCACCGCCTGCTGGGTAGACGTGGACGGAGACGGCTGGCTGGATCTAGCGCTGGCGGGCGACTTCATGCCCGTGTCTGTTTTCAAAAATCAGCAAGGCCAAGGGTTTGAAGAAATCACCAAAACGGCCGGTTTGCACCGATTGAAAGGCCTTTGGCAGAAAATAACGCCCATAGATGTGGATCAGGATGGCGACATGGATCTGGCCTTGGGAAATTATGGTACCAACACCGTGTTCAAAGGCACCGAGCAAGAGCCCTTTTCCTGCCGGGCGATCGATCTTGATGGAAACGGAACGTTCGACCCAATCTACTCTCGCTTCATTCAAGGAAAAGAATGGCCGCTCCACACCCGCGATCAACTCATGGAGCAAATACCGTCATTAAAGAAGAAATTCAACACCTATGCAGCCTTCGCTGCGGCCACGCCCCCCGAAATATTGGGTTCCCTGTTCCACAAAGCCTATCAATTACAGATAACCGAAAGCAGGTCCGGCATCGCCATTAACGAAGGGGGCAAATTCACCTTCCAACCCTTTCCATTTGAAGCCCAGTGGTCAGCTATCACCGATTTCGTGGTGATCGATTTAGATGCCGATGGGCGCGATGACCTTCTTGCGGGAGGCAACAGAGTGTTTCAGGAGGCCACATATGGGCCTATTGATGCCCTGGATGGGCTAGTGCTACTAAACCGCGGGCCGGGCAGCTTCGAAGTTGTACCGTCACGGCAAACGGGTTTCCGAAACGCTAGCGCGCTGACATCCTTCAAAAACGTGAAACTTCCGGGTTTTTGCGATGCAATCGTTTGCTTTAATGCAAATGGACCGCTAAAGGCATATAAAAAAAATGTATCAGTTGTGCCCTAACCGTATAATTCGCCACCTGACCAACCGGCCTAAACGTTTGAAAAAAGGCAAAAATGAAGGCTAATATTGCTTTTCGTTGGTTTTACAGGCGACCTTTTACCCTTCATTTATCCCTTTGCGCTCATGAAAAGAACTTTACCCACTTTCCTGTTATTTTCCCTTTTGAGTTCGTTTGCATTTGGCCAAACCTATGTTGTCACGGGCACTGTTTATGACCAATCGCGGCAACCGCTGCCGGGGGTAAATATCCTTTTGAAAGGTACATCCAAGGGCACGATCAGCGACATCGATGGAAAATACAGCCTTGAGGTTTCAAGTGATGGAGTACTCGTGTTCTCCTTCATCGGTTTTATCACTCAAGAGGAAAAGATTCAAGGCCGATCGACCATCTATGTTCTTCTAAAGGAGGACAAAACCGAATTGCAGGCTGTTGAAGTCGTGGACATTGGCTATGGTACGCAACAAAGTCGTGATCTGACTACGTCTATTTCCAGCGTGCGGGCTACCGATCTCGAAAAAACGCCGGTGCCCAGCCTGGATCAAGCGCTGCAAGGCCGAATGGCCGGGGTACAGGTATTCAAAAATACAGGCGCGCCCGGAGGCGCGGTGTCAGTTCGTATACGTGGCACCGCCTCTGTGTTTGCGGGTCAGGAGCCACTTTACATTGTAGATGGCGTCCCTATCAACAATTCAATGACTGGTTCCACCTCGCCTCCGGGCCAAAATACTGGTGGGCAAACCGGCAACGAGGTAATCAACGGCTTGGCGGGCATCAACATGGACGACATCGAAAAGATTGATGTATTGAAAGACGCTGCGGCAGCCAGTATTTATGGTGCGCGGGCAGCCAATGGAGTGGTGTTGATTACCACCAAACGCGGGCGCAAAGGAACACCTACGCTAAGTTTGAACATTTTGAGTGGTGCACAGGCAATGACCAACCGTTACGAGTTGCTCAATGCCCAGCAATACGCAGCCGCGGTAAACGAGGGGCTTATTCGACTAGGCGGAAGTTCCGCCACCAACTTTATTACTGAAACCCCCTATAATACTGACTGGCAAGACGCCATATTTCAAGTGGCCCCGATGTTTAGCGCTACCGCTCAAATAGCCGGAGGCAGTGACCGCATCGGCTACATGGTCTCCGGTGGCTATTTCAAGCAAGAGGGCATCATCATTAATTCGGAATTCGACCGCTTGAGTTATCGAACCAATTTGGATTATGAGGCTTCCGACCGTGTAAAAGTCGGATCGAGCCTTATGTTTTCGCTCACCAATAATGTGCGTTTGCGCAATAATGGCGGGGCGAATGTTCAAGACAACTTCAACGGCAACTCAATCTTTGGCCCAAGCATATTAGGCACGGCCTTGGTCAAAAATCCCAATCAGCCTATTTTCCGGCCTGACGGTCCCGGCTTTTTTCAAGACAGCTTGACGGCCATCGCCAACCCGGTGGCGTTGGCCGAGCAAAGCGACATCCGATCGCAAGGCTT
The DNA here is from genome assembly GCA_964524935.1 of uncultured Ohtaekwangia sp. GTDB lineage: Bacteria > Bacteroidota > Bacteroidia > Cytophagales > Cyclobacteriaceae > ELB16-189. The sequence goes on along the minus strand of CAZGFJ010000001.1, from coordinate 854,858 downwards.
GCGCATCATTGCGAGTACGTTTTTGGAATATAAAATTAGCAAGAGGCTGACGTTTCAAACCCGTGTAGGGTTGGATATGCGTGACGAAAACGAAACGTACTACCAAGAAGCCGCACCCAATTCACCTACCGGTGCCTCCTTGGTAAAACGTAGCTTTCGCGAGCGGATTTTTACAACCGAGAATTTCTTGACCTACAGTGGTGCTTCCGAAAACAGCAATCATTCGTACAATTTTCTGTTGGGCGTTTCCACACAAAATTCTGAAAACGAAGGTTTTTGGGTCGGCACGGCCGACCTTGCCTCGCCAGACCTGCGGGAAATAAATGGGGGAAGTCGCCTGCTGCCACAATACTCGGATGGTGACTTCACGTGGGGCATGTTGTCTTTTCTATCGCGCGCCATCTATGACTTCAAAAAGAAGTATTATATCACCCTAACCATACGTACAGATGGTTCCTCGCGGTTTGGGCCTGACCGTCAATTCGGATTTTTCCCGGGCGTGTCAGGAGCGTGGAGGGTATCGCAAGAAAATTTTTACAGCAGCAATGTGCTCACAGACTTTAAAATCAGGGGTAGCTTTGGTCTTGCGGGCAACGACCAGATACCTCCGTTTGAATGGCGAGCCAGAGGTGACAACCTCGCGGTAAGGTATCTGGGCCAAATCGGGGTCGTCCCCATTAGCATCCGAAACGAGGGGTTCTCCTGGGAAACGAATATCTCTACCAATATCGGGTTTGACCTTGATTTTTTCAATGGTCGGGTGGGGCTTGTGTTGGACATGTATCAACGTAAAACGGAAGGTATGTTGCTACCGGTGCCGCTGCCACGCACCACAGGCTTTTTTAGCGCCACAAAAAATGTGGGTGATATGGTAAACCGGGGCCTCGAGTTTATGGTAACTGCCCGCGTATTACAGCGAGGCCAATTCGCGTGGAATGCTTCGTATAACATGGCATTCAATCGAAATGAGGTGTTGAACCTGGTGAGCGTGAGCGAAATAACTAGTGGTAACTTTGGATTTTCGCACGTGGCACGCGAAGGGTTGCCTATCGGTTCCATTCAATTGTATCAATTGGAGGATACCGTTGACCCGGAGACCGGAAGACGCAGGCTAAAGGATTTGAACGGTAATGGTGTGCGTGATGGGGGGGACATCACAATTGTGGGCAATGCGCTACCCTTGCACACAGGCGGCTTTACCAACAACTTCACCTATGGACGGTTTGACGGCAGCGTATTTTTCAATTGGTCGTACGGTAATGATTTGATCAATAATACTCGCGGCTTTGTTCAAGACGTGGGTAAGTCCACCATTAATGCGGTGGGCACCAATCTATCGACTGAGGCCTTGCGCAGATGGACCCGGCCCGGGGACGTGGCCAACTTCCCCGGTATTGACTACTCGAACAGTGATGTGGTCTCGCCCGGGTCGCTGCCAGCTGGGGGCGTGCCCACCGATCAAAACCTTGAAGATGGGTCTTTTCTACGGTTGCGCGCCATCCAAATTGGCTACAATCTGCCGCGTGACAAGGCTGAACGGGCCAAACTCTCCTCTGTTCGGTTTAATCTCACCATAAATAATCTATTGACGCTCACGCGTTATTCCGGCTATGACCCCGAAGTAAGCCATAACTTTGGTACGAACATCGCCCCGGGTATCGACAGTGGAACATATCCGAACAATCCTAAAACCATCACGTTTGGAGTAAATATTGGTCTATAAAAAGTATTATTTGTATGAAACACCTTCGCATATTTTTTCTGGTGGGCACCCTGCTGATGCTGACCACCTGCGACCTACTGGATGTAACACCCGGTGACACCATTGACTTGGAAAAGTATTACTCAACGCCTTCAGAAGCAGAAGCAGCGCTGATTGGTACTTATATTCAAACGTATAATGTGTTCACGGACATGTTGTTTTTCAACAATCGATCTTCTGATGATTTGACTGCTCCGCTGGACGGAAGGCAAACGGATTTATTGATGTTTCGCCCGAGTCTCAACTCGGGCTCAGGGGAACCCTCCTCCCTATGGAATGGCTCATACTCCGCGTTGGCGTCAATTAACCTATTGCTGGAAAGAGTGCCCGATATTGATAAAAGCCTATTTGCACCACCCTCCCAACCCAACGTGGCCTCCAGGCGAGACCAGATCTTGGGGGAGGCTTCATTTTTGCGTGCTTACATCTATTATCATCTAGTTCGGTTTTTTGGCGATGTGCCTTTAGTTATTGAGTTTCCCAAAAGCTCTGATCGGGAGGATAACTTGGTAAGCCGCGCACCAGTGGCTACCGTTATGGAACAGATCATGCGAGACCTCACCTATGCCGAAGCGGTCATGCCCTGGAACCATGATGACAGAGCCGTGTTAGCCGAAGAGCAAATCATCCAATCAAAAGGGCGGGCCACTAAGGCTGCCGCTAAATTGCTGATGGCACGGATCTATTTATACGATCAACAATGGCAGTTGGCAATCGATAAGTGCCGGGAAATCATGGCGAGTGGCGAATTCACCCTTGAACCGCGGTGGACGCGAATTTTTAATTCCCCGGAAAACTCGGGCAATCAGAATACTTCTGAATCCATCCTGGAAATTCAAAATAGACGAGGCCCAGATCAGTTTAACAACAACGGAGGGTACTCGTGGTTTCACCAAGACGGAAGGCCGAGGCGTGGGGCCACGTTGGAAGCATACAATCTTTTTGAAGGAACGGCCGACAACCCTCGGGATGTGCGGAAGGTGTTCTCCATGTCGCAACGCGAAGATGCACCCAACGAGATTTATGCCATCAAGTACCGCAACGCGTTTCCGTGGTGGGATCCACAAGACCCCTTCAATTTTATTCCCATGCGCCTGACAGAGTGTTATTTGATCATAGCGGAGGCATTGAACGAACTCAACTATCCCAACAGCGAAGCGCTGGATAATGTTAACCTGATACGTGCCCGCGCCCGCGACTTGAATTACATCGATGGCCCCGTGCCCGGCATCGCTCCCTACACGTTTGCTCAGTTTGACACGCAGGCAAAATTCCGCGCGGCAATCCGAGAAGAACGCAGACGCGAATTGATGTTTGAGGGGCAGCGCTGGTTTGATTTGTTGCGCTACGACAAGTATGATGGCACCAATGTCGCGCAAACAGTCGTGGGTTTGACGTCTCCTGAAAAAACACTGTTCCCCATACCGGAAAGCGAACGTGTGATTAATCCCAACTTGACTCAAAATCCTGGCTACTAAAAATATATTTATGCGCGTCTCGATATTTTTACTCCTGATTACTCTATCCGCCTGCGAAACGGGTATTGAAAGTCCTGACCCGGGTGCTCCCCCCACCGCTAACTTCATTTTTCAAACGCAAGTCACCAACGGTCGCATTGTGAGCTTTGCCTCTACCTCCGACAATGCCACATCTCTCATTTGGGATTTTGGCGACAATATTGGTCGTAGTTTTGTGCCCGCCCCCACATATGCTTTTGAGCGAAATGGCACCTACACCGTAAAACTGACCGCAGTAAACCGAGCCGGGCTTAACACCATATCAAGAACGATTACAGTAGAGGGCCCCAACGATCCTATTGCTAACTTCCAAGTTAATTTTACAGGCGTTAGCAATTTATTACAAGTGAACTTGACGAACACCTCCGAGTTTGGGGCTACCTACTTGTGGAATTTCGGTGATGGGCAAACATCCACCGCGCAAAATCCCGGCAGCCATCAATATGCAAATGGGGGCACTTATCAGATTGAATTGGCGGTGACCAATGCGGCAGGCACCGTCACCAGAAGAAGACGCACAACAATTAGTGTGATGGATGCGTCCAGAATTTTACGAACGTGGAAATTTAGTCCTATGCCCTACCGCGTGGCGGCTTATCCGGTCAAAGGGGGAGCCCCAAGCCAGCCCTACTTTGTGCTCCGGAATGGAAGCTTAGCCTATGAATCGATGCTTCTGCCTTGCGAGTTGAATGATCGTTATTCGTTTAGCGGTACGACCTTCTCAACTAACCATGCAGGCGATGCTCGCGTTTTTGAAAGTCGAAATGAGTGCCGCCCCATCCCACCTGTTGAATCTTCTATCTTCGGAATCAGACGAACATCACTCTCATCCTTTGTAGTAGATACGGGCGCAACTTTTCTGGGTGACTTAAAGTCCGGGGCGGACGGCTTTGTGTATGATATTGTCGAGCTCACCGATTCCGTCTTGGTTGTATCGTACATGCGAAATGACCAGACAAATCCTGCTCTGTTGGAGCGAGTAGTCATGGTATTTGTACCAGAATAAAACATAGATTAAAAAGCGGGTGTTAGACATCAAAAATACAATACGTATGAGTAAATTATTGTTGATGCTCGCCTGTCTGATTTCGATTACGGCCACCCAGGCTCAAGATGAGCAAAGGCGCGAAGCGGGTCTTTGTCCACTTCACCCAAACAAGGCATCTCCGGATGCCTTGTTTTTTTTATCTTTGCGAAACAGGTTGGATATCCCAATCTGACGTTAATCGATTTAGCGCATCACCATGAACAAGCAATTTATCACCCCCAGCCGCTCGCTGACCAAAGAAACCGAAGAGCTGCTCAACAAACAGATCATGATGGAGGGCAAATCCTCCGCCCAATATTTGTCCATGGCCTCCTGGTGCGAATCCAAAGGCTATGACGTATCCAGTCAATTTTTGTACAAGCATTCAGAAGAGGAACGGATGCACATGCTAAAACTGTTTGCTTACGTGAATGGCGCGGGCGGTCATGCCCTGCAACCCGAAATCTCCGGCATCAAGCACACGTTCAAAACGTTGCGTGAAGTCTTTGATACCGTCCTCGAACATGAGTTGGCTGTCACGAACTCGATCAACAGCTTGGTAGATCACTGTTTTCAAATCAAGGATTTTGCCACGTTCAACTTCTTGCAATGGTACGTGAGCGAGCAGCGCGAAGAGGAAATCATCGCCCGCAGGGCCGTGGAACTGTTTAACCTGATTGGCGAAGAGGGCATCGGTTTATGGATGATCGATCAGGAAATCGGCAAATTGGAAGCGTACGGCAAGAAAGTATCGGGCGAGGAATAAACTCCGAATTCCAAACGCAGTCGGTCAACATCAACTCAAAAAGCGGGTCAGGATTACTCGCTAAATGTCGCCCATCAGGATCGTGCGAAATTCATTGAGCATCATGGCCGTGGCGCCCCACACCACCTCCCCTTCGATCTCAAAATGCGGTGCTCGCATAGTGAAAGCCTGTGCGGCCAGAATATCTTTTGTTTGCACCGCCCGGGGATCGACCAACTGGCGGAGTTCTCCCCGAAGGATGCGGGCAACTTCTCGAGGGTCGGGTGTCAGGGACAACGGCTCTTTTGCCAGCGCCACTACCGGAGTGACCAGAAAATTACTGGGGATCACAAAAAACTCACTCAACTGACCGAGCACATCCACCTGGCCGGGGTGCACCCCGATCTCCTCCTCGCCTTCGCGCAAAGCGGTTTCAATCGATGTCTCGCCCGGTTCGGCCTTGCCACCGGGCAAACTTACCTGACCACTATGGGCACCGGTGTAGTCGGGGCGTTTGATGAGGGGAAAACAAATTTCACCTTCGTGCTCGTACAATAAAATGAGCACGCTGCCCGGCTTGGGGGGAAGCGCATGTTTGAAATTGGGTATGGTTTTGCCCACGGGCACTGCGCGCAACGCATTGTGCGCCTTGGCACCCGGCAGCGGGCGGGCCAGCGCATGTTGCAAGTGCGGGCGTAGTGAAGAAAGGGTCAGCGTATGCACGGCTGGAGATAAACGTTTTCAACTGCGGTGCCGGATTGCTGTGCCTTTGAAAAAGACGCACAAGCCTCGGTCTTTTTACCCAGGTGAAAATAGGTCACTCCCAGGTAGTAGTCAATCCTGTCGATAAACGTGTCGCGTTCGTAGGCTTGTTTCAACAGCCGCTCGGCATCGGCATATTGTTTCTTGGTCAGGTAAAAGATGCCTTTGTTGCGATAGGCCCAGCCATTGGAAGGATCGGCCATGATGCTTTCGTTGATGTCGCGCTCGGCTTTATCCAGTTCGCCTGTTTGCAGATAAAAGTAGCCTCGGTTGTTGACAAAGTAGGCATCGGGCTTTAGCCGCAAGGCTTTATCGACCAGGCGGATGGCCTCGGTATAGTTACCCTTTTCCCCTTCAATCAGTGCCAGGGCGTTGTAGATATTGGCCTCGCTGGGGTTCAGCCGCTCGGCTTTTTGCAAGTCCGCTTTGGCCTTCGCAAAGTTCTTCTGATAAAAGGCCACGGTGGCGCGGTTTACCCACACCTCGGCATTGAGGCTGTCCCACAAAAGGGCCTGGTCAAAAGCAGTCATTGCCCCGGCATAGTCGCGCATTTTTGTTTTCACAAGTCCCTCGGTGAAGTAAGCGATGGATGTATCGGGCTTGGCGCGTTTTATTTTTTGGACATCCGCCAGAGCGAGATACAGTTCGTTTAGCTCATAGTATGTGTTGGCGCGGTTGATGACGGCCGGCAGAAAAGACGAATCGCACGCCACCGCTTTCTCATAGCTGGCGAGCGCTTCCGAAAAACGGCCTGCCCGGTAGTTTACCGTACCCAGGTTATTCCAGGCATCGACATAGCAGGGATCCAGCTTTGTTGCCTGCTCATAATAATATAACGCCTGATCCGTGTTCGCATCGCGCAGCGCCAAATTGCCTTTCAACAGAAATTGAGCCAGCCGCTTTTCTTTGCTTTCGCAGGCAACCAACAGCAGCAATATGACCAACAGACGGAGTTTCATGGGTGTGCAAGTTAACGTTTGCGCGTCAAGGACGGTGTGAGCCCGAAGACTGCCTGCTTTAACAACCAAGTATTTTCGTATGTTCTCTTTTGAAATTCCATTTCCTTCCGCTTTCTTTGAGGCGAAATGAAAAACAGCGGTTACAGCTTGCACCATCACCACCACTTCGGCAGCGTTGTGGCAGGTCTGTAATTGTTTTAATAAAACCAATCACGAAAAGGCTTGTCAAGAATGACAGGCCTTTTTTATTATCTGAAAATCAATTAGTTAGATGTTACGAATCGCCATCCAAAAATCCGGTCGGTTGCAAGAAAGCTCGCTTCAGTTGCTCAAAGAGAGCGGCCTTTCGTTTGCCAACGGCAAAGACCAACTCAAAACGCAGGTGCGCAATTTTCCGGTAGAGGTGCTTTTTCTGCGTGACGATGACATTCCACAATACGTAGAGGACCGCGTGGCCGATGTGGGCATTGTGGGTGAAAACGTGTGGGTGGAAAAACAAAAAAACAATGACCTGGTCAGGCGTCTGGATTTTGCCAAATGCCGGCTGTCCATTGCCGTGCCGCGCTCCGAAAACTACACGGGCCTTGCTTCCTTGCAAGGAAAGAATATCGCCACCTCCTACCCTGTTATTGTGCAGCGGTTTTTGGACACGCACGGAATCCAGGCGGGTATCCACGAAATCAGCGGCTCGGTCGAGATTGCACCGGGCATCGGGTTGGCCGATGCCATCTGTGACATTGTGAGTACCGGTAGCACGCTGCTCAGCAATGGACTGAAAGAAGTGGAAGTGGTGATGCAATCGGAAGCGGTGTTGATTGCCACGCCCGGTCTGGCCGATGAAAAAAGAAAGATTTTGGATCAACTGTTGTTCCGGATCGAAGCCGTACAATCGGCCAAGAATAACAAATACATTTTGCTCAACTGCCCCAATGCATCCATTGAGACGATCACTAGCGTTATCCCTGGCATGAAAAGCCCGACCATCATGCCCCTGAACCGCGAGGGGTGGTCCTCGTTGCATTCGGTAGTCAATGAAAACGACTTTTGGGAAAAAATCGGAGTGTTGAAGTCGCTTGGCGCAGAAGGCATTTTGGTCATCCCCATCGAAAAAATGATTGCCTGAGTATGAACCTAGTCATCAATCCCGCGAAAGCGGAATGGCGCACGCTGTGTGAGCGGCCCGGTTTGGAGTTGGAGTTTCTGGAGAGTGCCGTAAACAATGTGCTAAACCGCGTGAAGACATCAGGCGATGCGGCCGTGCGGGCACTGACGGAGCAGTTTGACCGCGTGGCTGTCACCGAACTGGCCGTGTCTGTGTCCGAGATAGAAAAGGCTGCCGGCCAATTGCCCGACCCGTTAAAAGCGGCCATCCAGACGGCCGCGGCCAACATTGAGAAGTTTCATGCGGCCCAAAGGCGGGAAGTGGTGGAAGTAGAGACGATGCCGGGTGTGCGCTGCTGGCGCAAGGCCGTGCCCATTGGCAAGGTAGGCATCTACATCCCCGGAGGAACAGCTCCGCTGTTTTCAACGGTACTCATGTTGGCCATTCCGGCCCGCTTGGCAGGCTGTGACGAAATCATCTTGTGCAGCCCGCCCGACAGACAAGGAAATATCCATCCCGCCATTTTATTTGCCGCTTCTATTACAGGTGTCACTAAAATTTTTAAAGTCGGTGGCGCCCAGGCCATCGCGGCCATGGCCTATGGCACACAAACCATCCCGGCTGTGCACAAGATCTTTGGTCCGGGAAATCAATACGTAACCAAAGCCAAACAGATGGTCAACCAACAAGGCGTAGCCATCGATATGCCTGCAGGGCCTTCGGAAGTGTTGGTGATGGCCGATGCCCAAGCCGACCCCCGGTTTGTGGCGGCCGATTTGCTATCGCAGGCTGAACATGGCAGCGACAGTCAGGTGGTGCTGGTCACCAACGACCAAAGCATGATTGAAAAGGTAAATGCCGCTTTGGCCGAACAACTGAAACAACTGCCTCGCCAAGAAACCGCCCGACAGGCACTGGCCAACAGCCTGACGGTGTTGTTCGACCAATGGGAGGAAGCCATTGCCTTTACCAACGCCTATGCCCCCGAGCACTTGATCATCAACACTCAACACTGCGATGCGGTGGCGGAGCAGATCACGACCGCGGGCTCCGTTTTTCTGGGCGCCTTTACGCCCGAGGCCGCGGGCGACTACGCCTCGGGCACGAACCATACATTGCCTACCAACGGCTTTGCCCGTGCCTACAGCGGGGTATCGTTGGAAAGTTTTATGCGCTACATGACATTCCAGCAAATAAGCGAAGCCGGCCTGCGCATACTCGGCCCTGTGGTGGAGCACATGGCAGAAGCCGAAGAATTGATCGGGCACAAAAATGCCATTTCGGTACGATTGAATTCAATGCCATGAAATCCATCGACATACAACAGTTTGTGCGCGAAAACGTGAAACGGCTTAAGCCGTACTCATCCGCACGCGATGAGTTTCAAGGCCAAGAGGCTTCGGTGTTTCTGGATGCCAACGAAAATCCGTTTGCCAGCGCCTATAACCGTTATCCGGACCCACACCAGCGAGAGCTAAAAACCGTGCTGTCGAAAATCAAGGGTGTTCCCGTGGAACAGATTTTTTTGGGCAACGGCAGTGACGAACCCATCGACTTGTTGTTCCGCGCTTTTTGCGAACCCGGCCAAAGCAAGGTGTTGATCCCGCAGCCGACCTACGGCATGTATGCTGTGAGTGCCAACATCAATGACGTGGCCATCCAGCCCGTTTTGCTGACCCAGGATTTCGACCTTGATGTAGAGGCCATGGGGCAGGCATGGGACGAAAAAACGCGTATCATTTTTTTGTGCAGTCCCAATAACCCCACCGGCAACCGGCTGTCTCGTGAAAAGATCGAGCGGATACTCAATGAATTTCACGGGCTGGTGGTGATTGACGAGGCGTACATCGATTTCACGGACGACCGCGGTTTTGTTTCTGCATTGGGTCGTTACCAAAACCTGGTGATCTTACAAACCCTGTCAAAAGCCTGGGGCCTGGCCTCCATCCGGCTGGGCATGTGCTTTGCGCATCCTGATGTCATCGCTATCCTGAACAAAATCAAACCACCCTACAATATCAGTAATCTGACGCAACAAACGGCCCATTCGTATTTATCCAACCCGACACAGAAAGACGAATGGGTAGCGTTGATCAAACGCGAGCGCGAGCGCGTAAGCCGTGAACTGACGAAACTCCCGTTGATTGAAAAATGGTTTCCATCAGAAGCCAATTTCCTATTGATAAAAGTGGAAAACCCGAAGGCTGTTTATGAGCAACTCGTTGGCCAAGGCATTGTGGTGCGCGACCGCTCACAAGTACCGCTTTGTGAGGGATGTCTCCGCATTACCATCGGTACGCCTGAGGAAAACGATACGCTGCTCGCCACCTTGCAACAACGCTCGACATGAAAAAGGCACTATTTATTGACCGCGATGGCACGCTGATTTTAGAGCCGCCTGATGAACAGATTGACAGTTTGGAGAAATTGGAATTTTATCCGGGCGTTTTTCAAGGTCTGGGCAAAATTGCCCGGTGGCTGGACTACGAACTGGTGATGGTGACCAACCAAGACGGATTGGGCACCGATCGTTTTCCGGAAGACACCTTCTGGCCTGCCCACGAAAAAATGATGCGCGCCCTCGAACGCGAAGGCATTCACTTTGCGGCCGTCCATATCGACCGCTCTTTTGCCCACGAAAACAAACCCACGCGCAAGCCCGGCATTGAAATGCTCCGCTCCTATCTCAGCGGGGCGTACGACCTGACCGAATCGTTTGTCATTGGCGACCGCCTGACCGATATTGAACTGGCCAAAAACCTGGGTGCCATGGGTATCTTAATCAATGACGGTTCGCTCAAAGCTGCTTTGGAAAACGCGGGCATGGTTTCGCACTGTGCGCTTGTCACCACCGCCTGGGAGGATATTTTTCAATGCGTGCGCGGCCTGCGGAAAGCGGTTGTTCACCGCAAAACCAAGGAGACGGACATCCTGATCGAAGTGAATTTGGACGGCACCGGACAAAGCGACATCCAAACGGGCCTCGGTTTTTTTGATCACATGCTGGAGCAACTGGCGCGCCACGGGGCCATTGATTTGCGTATCTCCGTAAAGGGAGATCTGCACATTGACGAACACCACACCATCGAGGATACAGCCCTTGCGCTGGGCGAGGCGTTTGCGAACGCTTTGGGCCATAAAAAAGGAATCGAGCGCTATGGCTTTTTGTTACCAATGGACGATTGCCTGGCACAAGTGGCCATCGACTTTGGCGGAAGGCCGTGGCTGGTTTGGGAGGCCGACTTTAAACGAGAAAAAATTGGTGACGTGCCCACCGAGATGTTCTTCCACTTTTTCAAATCGTTTAGCGATACGGCCAAGTGCAACCTGAACATCAAGGCAGAGGGCGTGAACGAACACCACAAGATCGAAGCGATTTTCAAGGCGTTTGCCAAGGCCGTACGGCATGCCATTGCCCGCAGCGACAATCACCAACTACCCAGCACCAAAGGCACGTTGTAAGATGAAAGTGGCCGTGATCAAATACAATGCAGGAAACATCCAATCGGTGCGGTACGCCCTGGAGCGGCTGAACATTGACTTCGTGGTGACGGATGTGCCCGAGGAAATCCAGCGGGCCGACAAAGTAATCTTTCCGGGGGTGGGCGAAGCGCGCACCACCATGAATTATTTACGCGCGCGCCAGTTGGATGTGCTCATCCGCGACTTGAAACAGCCGGTGCTGGGCATCTGTTTGGGCATGCAATTAATGTGTGCGCACTCCGAAGAAAACGACACGCCCTGCCTGGGCCTTTTTGACCAAACGGTGCGAAAGTTTGATGCCGCACCCAACCGAAAAGTGCCACACATGGGCTGGAACGACCTGACCGGCTGCACAGACTGGTTGCCTGCTTCGCTTACCGGAAAATTCGTTTACTTTGTGCATAGTTTTTATGTGCCCTTGGCACCGTATACTTCGGCCCAATGTGACTACGGTCTTCGCTTTAGTGCCGCTTTGCACCGCGATAATTTTTATGCCGTTCAATTTCACCCCGAAAAATCCGCGGAAGCAGGCGAACTCGTACTTCAATCATTCTTTCAAGTACCATCATGAGAATCATACCAGCCATTGACATTATTGACGGAAAGTGCGTGCGCCTGACGCAGGGCGACTACCAAAAGAAAAAAGTGTACCGCGAAAACCCGGTGGAAGTAGCCAAGGAATTTGAAGACGCGGGCATGGAATATCTTCACTTGGTAGACCTGGACGGGGCCAAAAAGGGCCATGTCATCAATTGGGACGTTATCGAAGACATTCAGGCCGAAACGGCCTTGCACGTGGATTTTGGCGGAGGGGTAAAAACGGAAAAAGAAGTGGAGAGCCTCTTAGAATTGGGCGTCAACCAAATCAACGTGGGCAGCCTGGCGGTCAAAGACCCGGCCCGCTTTGGCGATTGGATACGGGCGCATGGCCGCGAAAATTTTATCCTCAGTGCCGATGTGATGAATGAGTTCATCCGCATTGTGGGATGGCAGGAAGACAGTCATGTAAAAATCTACGACCTGGTACAGCAACTGGCTGACTCCGGTTTGAAATACATTACGTGTACGGACATCAGTGCCGATGGGATGCTGCAAGGGCCCAACTTCAACCTGTACCGCAAACTGAAAAGTAAATTTCCCGATATGAAGATCACCGCCAGCGGTGGGATTTCGTCATGCGATGATCTGGAGGAACTCAAGTACATGAAACTGCATGGGGCCATTGTGGGCAAGGCGATTTATGAGGGAAAAATAAAACTGGACGAATTAAAGTCCGTGGTCTGATGCTCACCAAACGCATCATACCTTGTTTGGACATCAAAGACGGGCGCACCGTGAAGGGTGTAAACTTTGTGGGCTTGCGCGATGCGGGCGACCCCGTGGAGCTGGGTGCCTCCTACGCGCAGCAAGGGGCGGATGAATTGGTGTTTCTGGACATTTCCGCCACCAACGAAAAACGCAAGACCTTTGCCGAGCTGGTGAAGCAGATTTCGCGGCATGTCAATATACCGTTCACCGTGGGCGGTGGCATCGGTTCCGTGGCAGACGTAGAACCGTTGTTAAACTCCGGTGCGGACAAAGTGAGCATCAACTCAGCCGCGGTCAAAAATCCGGGCTTGATTGACGAGCTTGCAAAGGCCTTTGGATCGCAATTTGTCGTGGTGGCCATCGATGCGCGAAAAGTGGGTAACCAGTGGATGGTTCACACCCATGGCGGGGCTTACCCCACGGACAAAAAACTTTTCTCCTGGGCCAACGAAGCGCAAGCTCGAGGCGCGGGCGAAATCCTGTTCACCAGCATGGACCACGATGGCACCAAGCAGGGTTTTGCGGTAGACCCGCTGGCAAAACTGCACCAGCTCTTAGCCATTCCGGTGATTGCCTCGGGCGGAGCCGGGCACAAGCAGCATTTTGCCGATGCGTTCTTGTTGGGCCGGGCCGATGCCGCATTGGCCGCCAGTCTGTTTCACTTTGGTGAATTGACGATACCGGAATTGAAAAATCATTTACAGCAACAAGGCATCCTGACCCGCGTTACCTATGCAAATTGACTTTACCAAGTTGGACGGCCTTGTGCCCGTAGTGGTGCAAGATACGGCCACGCTGCGTGTGCTGATGGTGGGGTTCATGAATGACGAAGCTTACGCCAAAACGGAACGCGAAAAGAAGATAACGTTTTACAGTCGGAGCAAAAAAAGACTGTGGACAAAGGGCGAGACCAGCGGCCATTTTTTGCGGGTCGATGAAATCCTCCTCGATTGCGATGCCGACACGTTGCTCATCAAAGCCACGCCCACCGGGCCCGTGTGCCACACCGGCCAGGATACCTGCTTCGATGAACGCAACACCGGCTTCAGCCTCCGGTATTTGGAGAAACTCATTGCCCAGCGAAAAACGACACCCGCGGAAAACTCCTACACCCGCTCGCTGTTTGAAAAGGGGATAAATAAGATAGCGCAAAAGGTAGGCGAAGAAGCGGTGGAACTGGTTATCGAAGCGAAAGACAATGACCGGGAGAAGTTTTTGGGCGAAGCGGCCGATTTGATGTTTCACTTTCTTGTTTTGCTGGCTGCCAAGGGATTTACCCTGGATGATGTGGAAGCCGTTTTGAAACTTCGGCATCAAAAGGAAATGTCGCGGTAGCGACCGCCCCGCTCTTTCACCTGCACATTGCCTGCAAAAAAACCACGCGGTTTGTTATCTTCATGGCATGGAGCAAGAATCCCTAACATGGGTGAGTGGTTTTCCATTTTTGGAATACCGCCCGCCCCGCCTACAACCCGAAGAAATGGTGCGCCTGAGCCGGGCGTTTTACCAAACCGTACGCGCGCGCAGGTCCATCCGCGATTTTTCACCGGACGAAGTCCCCTATGAGGTGATCGAAAACTGCCTGCTGGCGGCCAGCACTGCGCCTTCCGGTGCCAATAAGCAGCCGTACACCTTTTGCGTGGTCTCGCACCCCGACCTTAAGAAGAAAATTCGGGAGGCGGCAGAGAAAGAAGAACACGAAAGCTATCATCACCGCATGAGTGAAGAATGGCTGGAAGACATCAAGCCCCTGCAAACCGACTGGCACAAACCCTTTCTGGAAACCGCCCCCTACCTGATCGTGGTGTTTAAGAGGGCTTATGAATTGGGGGCCGACAAAAGCAAAAAGAACAATTACTACGTCAGTGAGTCGGTGGGGTTGGCATGCGGCCTGCTGCTCACGGCTCTGCACCAGGCAGGGTTGAGCGCACTCACGCACACGCCCAGCCCGATGAACTTTCTGGCGGCTCTTTTGAACCGTCCTGAAAACGAACGACCCTTCTTGTTAATTCCCGTGGGCTACGCGGCCGACCGTTGCCTCGTTCCCGATTTGAAACGAAAAGCCAAAGAGGAATTTATCGTCCGTTACTGAACACGCGTAACCAGGTGGGCGGCTTCTAAAACACAATATCCGCATAGGCGCCCCCGGAAAAGGAGCGGCACGAGATGCGCCCGCGGAGGGCGGTGGGCTTGAACATGGACTTGCCCATGAGCATGCGCACGCATTCCTGAATGCCCTCGGTAATAGAAGGGTGCGGGTGCACACATTCGGCCAGTTCTTCAATGCCTTTGTCCATCGAAATCAAAACAGCCACGGCCTGAATGGCACTGGAGGCATGGTTGCCAACTACCTTCATACCGAGGATCTTCATTGCTTCATCGTTGGTGACCAACAGCTTGATAAAACCCTGCGTATTCCGCTTGGCGATGGCGCGAGGAATCACGCTGTAGTCTAACGTCACCACCTTGTAATCGATGCCCTTTTCACGGGCTTGAATTTCATTGAGACCCACGCCCGCTACTTCAGGGCTCAGGAACATGATGTTGCTGATGTTTTCATACACCAGCTTTCGTTTCGGATGTCCAAAAATCTTCTCCACGGCATAGCGTCCTTCCAACTCGCCCACATTTACCAACGAGATATCGGCCGTCAAATCGCCCACCGCATAAATGTTGGAGGTAGTGGTTTGGGTGTCGTTGTCTTCAATGCCTCTCTTGTCGATACGAATGCCCACCTGATCGTCCCACAAATCCTCCAGGTTGGGAATGCGGCCCACGGACACGAGTGCTTTCTCGACATTAAAAACTTCTTTGGAGCCATCGGTGTATTCCAATTCATACTCCACGCGGCCGTGCAAAATTTCCATGCGGATGAGCTTGGAATTGCGATGGATGAGCACGCCATTGTTTTCCATGTTTCGCTCAATGATCTTGACCACATCTTCGTCTTCAAAGGGAAGGATGCGGCTGCCCTTGTCGATCAGGTGAACCTTTGTTTTTCCGAATCCGGAAAAAATCGTGGCGTACTCACAACCGATTACCCCTGCGCCCACGATTACCATACTCTCCGGAAAGTCATCCATGTTTTCGATGCCATCGCTGGTCATCACAATTTTCTCATCAATCGGTAACTCGGGCAGGTAGCGTGGCCGGCTGCCGGTGGCCAGTATGATATAGTCGGCTTCCACCACCTCGGTTTGCGCCCCCAGCGTTATCTCCACCAGGTGTTGGCTAATGAGGCGCGCGGTACCGGTTCTAAAATCCAGCAGGCTGTGGTAGTTGGACTCGCGCAGCAGCGTCATGTGCTCTTCCAGCATGTGCTTGCGCTCGTGTACGGCACGCTTTACCTCATTTTGGATCTCGTAGTAGTTGACGGAAGGCGCCTGGATGTTAAACCGTTTCAGGTTTTTACGGAAGGCGGCCGTTTCGCGCGAGAGTTCCCACCAGGTTTTGGACGACAGCGCCCCGTTGGTAACGCCCGCCCCGCCCACTCTGCTTTTTTCGATGAGAAGCGTTTTCTTTTTAAAGTCCAGCGCGCGCATGGCTGCGGCATAGCCCGAGGGGCCCGCGCCTATCACGACCAAATCGTATTTCATAGATGTAAAGCCAACGCCTAAAGGTAGGCACACGGGTGACCAAATTCAATGCCTCGGGGGCAAATGAATATCGGCCACCATGCAGCGGATGCCGCCCCCGCCTACCCATTGGATGGTGGGGATGGACACCGTGAGCAGGTCGCCCCGCTGTTCCAGCGCATCTTGCTGTCCCCGGTGAAGCGATTGCCAGGCGGTGTCAGACATCAGAAAATAGTTCCGTCCTATGCGATCGAACACCTCAATGGCATTGCCGGCAAAAGCACGCACCTGCTCCTGACTAAGCGCAATTACCTGCCGCTGCGTGCGCTCAAAAAACGCCAACAACCGGTCCTGCTCTACCTCGTCACGGATGCTGTCTAAGCAAAGGGCAGCTACGGTCTTGCCCAGCCACAGCATCACATTCGTATGGTAGATAGGCACGTTTTCTTCATCGACCGCATGGAACAACAGAAAGGAATAATCCAATTGTTCACACAAATCGCGGAGCACGAGTTCGCTGGTTCGATCAGAAACACAGGCCAGGGCCATCCTGGCCCGGTGGTCAAACACGATGCTGCCCGTGCCCTCCAAAAACCGCCTTTGCGCCTCATAGGCTGTCAGGTCGATGACACGGGTAACTTGGTAGGTTTCTTTCAGCAGGTCAACGATGTCTTCCCTTCGTTCCCACCTGCGGCTGGGGGCCATCATAGGGTATAGCGCCAGTGTGCCATCAGGGTGAGCGCTCATCCAATTGTTGGGGAAAATCGCGTCCGGCTTGGGCGGCAAGGGAGTGTCTTCCACGACTGTAACCGGTATGCCCGCGTGCCGCAGCGCGGCCACCGCAGCCCGAAACTCTTCCAAAACAACGGACTGCATCCCCTCGGCCGGTTGTTGATAGCGGTTGGAGAGGGCCGTTTCGGGGTTAAAGCCGAAACAAGACGGTTGTACCAGAAGCAAATTCATGGTGCGCGTGAAGGGGTTTTGTGTACTTTTGACTGTCTTTGGTGGTGAAAAAAATCTGGAATCAAATCTCCCCGCTGGGCACGGCAAAGGTAACCGATCCTCTGGAGTTACAGTCGCTGATGCTCACCAATCGCATTAGCCTGATCGCGATCATGCTTCTGCCCGTCATTGGGTTACTGCTGGGGCTTAGCCAGTGGAATGCGGAGGCGTTTCTGGTGTTGGGCTTGTCGGTCGTTTTTTGTGTGGTGCCCTGGCTTATGAAAACCGGCCACACAAATATGGCACGCATGGTTTTGTGCTTTTTGGTGCCCGTATTGGTGATGGGGATGTCGGTATTATCCAAAAAGATACCGGGCGAGCACATTACCGAGTCTGAGTATTTCGACTATCGCTATGTATTGCTGGCAACCTCGCTCATCCCGGTCATGGTTTTTACGGTAGCACGGTGGAAGCTGCTGGCCCTGGCGATCGGTTTTTATCTTCTTGCGTTTATCGCCTTCGATCCCGTCCACGATTATTTTGGGGTTGGCTATTACCAAATCGATCATTCGTCTCCCTCGTACGCGCTTTCCGGTTGGATCGCCACGCTGTTGTTTGGAGTAATCGTGACAGCGGTGTTGATCTTACGAAGTACGTCCAACGAAATACAGGTCAAGAATCACAACTTGATCCGTCAGCTCAATGCAGCCAATGTGGCGCTTGACCACCAGCGTGACGAGTTGCAGCAGGCCCAACAATTGGTCCGACAGCGAAACCGGGAATTAAATGAGATCAATGAGCAGTTGACCGAAAAAATTGCACAGGCCACCCTGGAGCTGAAACACGCCAACGAAGAGTTGGTAAAACACAACAGCGAGCTGCAGCAATTTTCGTTCACCATCTCGCACAATCTTCGCGGCCCCGTGGCCAGTATGCTTGGGTTGATGAATCTGATCAAACAGACGGAGCCCGCCATGGCTGCTCATCCCATCATCGAGCACCTGCTGCGCTCGGCCAAGTCGTTGGACGCCACCATCCGCGACCTGGGGCTGATCATCGACATCCGCAATGACATCTATCGCATACGCCAAAAAATCAATGTGGCTCATCTGCTCCATGAGACCCTCGCCCCTTTTCAGCGCGATATTGAGGAACGCAACATTCAAATCACCTACGACCTGCGGGCGCATTATTTCTATTCCATTCGCCCCACCGTTTCAAGTATTGTCTACAACCTTTTGAGCAACGCTCTCAAATACCTGTCGCCCGAGCGGCCGGGCAAGCTACACATCACCACGCGCGAAACGCCAGAGGCGTTCGCCTTTGTCATTGAGGACAATGGACTGGGTATTGACCTGAAGAAGCAAGGTGACAATCTGTTTAAGTTATACAAGCGCTTTCACTCGCATACCGAAGGCAAGGGAATTGGCCTGTACCTGGTAAAGATGCAGACCGAAATCCTGGGTGGCGCCATTGAAGCAGAAAGTGAGCCCGACCAGTTCACGCGGTTTTCAGTCGTGCTGCCTAAAACCACCGATATCAAACACCAGTCGTTGTTGCGCGAGTCCTATGCCGAAGTGTATTTTGACGCCACCCGAAATTTAATGGGCATTGACTGGCACCATGATGTGGAAAGCGATGTATATCGAAAAGTGCTTGGCCGCGCCATGGATTTTATGCGCGAATGTCATGCCTTACACTGGCTGCTGGATGTGTCTAAGCGGGGACCGGTGAGCTCCGAAGATCAGCTTTGGCTGCTGGAATACTTACTGCCAGCCGTGTTCAAACTGGGACTAAAGCGGCTGGCGGTGGTATATACCAACCAGATCAGTCCCCTGGCCATGGAATTCTATCAAAAAAATGTGGAAGTGTTTCGAAAGCATGATATTGAAGTCTTTTTCACCCGCACCGTAGGGGAGGCAGAAGTATGGATGGCAAATAGACAGGTGATAACCGATGATGGAACAACTGCTTACGTGGGACAAGGAATTACTGCTGTGGCTAAATAGCTTTCACGCACCCTGGCTGGACCCGATGATGTTTTGGACGACCAAGACCTTTTTTTGGCTGCCCTTGTATGCACTTTTGATTTTTCTTGTTTTCAAACACTACAAAACCGAAGGATGGTTTGTGTTACTGGGGGCAGCGGTGGTGGTGCTGCTGTGCGATCAAATCACCTCGACATTTATGAAGCCTTTTTTTGAACGGCTTCGGCCCTCGCACGAGCCTTCGCTGCAAGGCCTGTTGCACATCGTGAACGGCTACCGAGGCGGACGGTATGGATTTTCCTCGGGGCACGCAGCCAACACGCTCGGCACCGCCTTTTTTGTCTGGTTGTCGCTGCGCGGCCGCGTGCGGCTGATCGGAATCATTTTTCTATGGGCAGCGCTTATGACCTATACACGTATTTACCTGGGTGTACACTATCCCGGTGATATTTTAGTGGGCGCTTGTATCGGACTCGCATGCGGATGGTTAGGTTTCAGGCTATCGCAGGGCCTGATCAAACGAAAGAGGGCCAGGCAAACGCCCGGCCCCCGGTAAGGTCGTGCAGCTGCGCACTACTTTTTGCCGAACAGTTTGCCCGCCAGGCCGCCCAGAGCGCCCAATGGATTGGACTTCGCGTTGCCACCGGCCACCTGGCCAATCAAACTGGCCACGTCCAGGTTGCTGTTACCGCTTACCGACTTCATGATGTTCCCCAAATCAAAGGAAGTATCCTTGGGATCATTGGTTTTTTTGACCATCTGGTTCATGACTACCGGCAACAAGCTGGAGGCCATGCTCGAAGCCGCCTGTTGGGAGATGCCAAATTTGGATGCCACACTGGCCGCCACCGAAGAAATCAATTGGTTGACGATGGGATTGTTGGCCGACAACGACTTGCCGCCCTGAAACATACCCGCCAACTGTTGCAAATTGCCCGATTGGGCCTGGGATTGCAACC
Organism: uncultured Ohtaekwangia sp.; assembly: GCA_964524935.1. Classification (GTDB taxonomy): domain Bacteria; phylum Bacteroidota; class Bacteroidia; order Cytophagales; family Cyclobacteriaceae; genus ELB16-189. The sequence continues at coordinate 834,729 of CAZGFJ010000001.1, read as the reverse complement.
CGCTGAAAATCTGCTGTGCCACGGTTTGGATGGCGGCATTGTTCTGCTCGTTGGGGATGGCCTGGTTGTTGATGATGGCGCTGCCGGCATTTTGCTCCACCAATTTGACAAGTTGATCTAACATAGTGATTGGGTTTAGGTTGAATTTTGTTATCGCAGAAGCAGCCGCTTCACATATTTACCGATGATATCAAATTCAAGGTTCACGATATCACCGGCTTTTAACTGGTGAAAGTTAGTGAATTCAAAAGTGTAGGGAATGATGGCCACTGAAAACTTTCCGTCAGCCGAGTCAAAACACGTTAAACTGGTTCCGTTTACTGAAATAGAGCCTTTTTCGACCGTCACGTTGCCCAGGGCGGGGTCATATTCGAAGTAGAAAAGCCAACTGCCCTGGCGGTCTTCCACGCGCCTGACGGTGCCCGTCTGATCTACATGTCCCTGCACAATGTGCCCATCAAACCGGCCGTTGGCCACCATACAACGCTCCAGGTTCACTTTTCGTCCGGGGATCCACTGAGCCAGATTGGTTTTGGCAAGGGTCTCATCAATGGCGGTCACCCAGTGACGCTTGCTGTCTGCCTTGGTTACCGTCAGACAGACGCCATCGTGCGAAACACTTTGATCGATTTTCAATTCATGGCTGATGGGACTTTCAACACAAAAATGCCTGTTGGTTCCCTCGCGAACGATGTCGCTGACAACGCCAGTAGCTTCAATGATGCCCGTGAACATAAAAAGAAAGCGCAAGGTAACAAAGACGGTCAACATACACCATCGGCTCCACTCCTCCGAAGAGAGGCTGTTCACCAACGCAAGCAAGCTGACTCCCCGAGCGAGTGAGGGTCGCCTTTACTTTTACTTTTACTTCAACTTCATCACCGCCTCTTTTTGGTCGGGCCGCACGGTGGGGTAGCTGATTCCCAACTGCTCCAGATAGGTTTTGTATTTCGAAGGATTGTAATATGTGGCTTTTAGTTTGGGGGCATACTCCTTCATGATTTTTTCATTTAGGTAAATGGCCGGATGGTCCTTCTCTCCCACCAACGGTGTGTATTGCAACTCTTTCGTCTGTTCGGTGCGGTAGTATTCCCACGCATTTTTGATGATCTCTGGCTTTATCAACATATCCAACAAGGTCATTACCTCGGCCTTGGCCCCGCATACAATACCTTTGTGCGCAATGGGGGTGGCCATGGAAATCGCATTGCTCCAATGGTGACCGGGCAGGCCGGGGATGTTTGAGGGATAACGCAGCACCACCGTGGGCAATGACCAACTGATGTCGGCTATGTCGTCCGAGCCGCCCCCCATGGCCATCAACTGTCTCCCCATGATGTTGACCGAACCGGTAGGTGATGGTAACCCGAGCGTATCAATCTTTGTAGCCAGCCCTTCAATTTTGGGAGCCTTTAATTCCAACTGTGTGGCTTTGGCCAGCAACTGATCTTCGGTCGACCACTGCGGCAGGCCTACCTTTTTCATGTTTTCATACATTGCCTCGGCTATGGGTTTGTTGAAGTGACCCGGCCATGCCGAACCCAACACGTCATAGGTAAATTTGGTGTCGGTCATCAACGCTGCCCCTTCGGCCACTTTTACGCCTATGTCAAACAATTTTTTGATATTGGGGTATGTGCGCTCCCGAAAGTAGTACCATACCGATGCCTTGGAAGGCACCACGTTGGGTTGATCTCCCCCATCGGAAATGACATAATGCGAGCGCTGGGTGAGCTCCAGGTGCTCGCGTCTGAAGTTCCAGCCGATGTTCATGAGCTCCACGGCATCCAAGGCGCTTCTGCCTCGCCACGGAGCACCGGCCGCATGCGCGGCCGCTCCTTCAAAATTGAAGCGAACGGAAACCAACCCGTTGTTACCGGCATCGCCATAGCCCACCCCCAGGTTGTTGGCCACATGTGTAAAAATGCAGGCATCCACATCCTTAAAGTAACCGGCTCGCACGTAGTAGGCTTTGGTGCCGACCAATTCTTCGGCCACACCGGGCCACAGCATAATGGTGCCGGATATTTTTTCGCGTTCCATGATTTTCTTAAGGGCGAGTGCTGAGATAATGTTAAGTGCCTGCCCGGAGTTATGCCCTTCACCATGGCCGGGCGCGCCCTCCACGATGGGATCGTAATAGGCTACCCCGGGTTTCTGCGAGGCCTTGGGGATGCAATCCACGTCTGAGCCGAGCGCGATCACGGGTTTCCCCGAACCATAGCTCCACTTGGCGATCCATGCGGTGGGCACACCGGCAACGCCCTTTTCTACCTTGAAGCCTTGCTTCTCCAGCAGCGTGGTGAGATAATTGAACGTTTCCCATTCCTGAAATCCGAGCTCGGAAAAGCTAAACAGCATGTCGTTAATCTGCTGGCCAAGCGGTGCATTTTTCTCCACTTCAGCCACGGCATCGGCTTTCAGTTTTTCAAGAGGTCGGGTCTCGGGTTGGGCAATACATGGGAATGAAAGGCTCAACGCGAGCGCGAAACATGAGAGTCGCATATGGTTTAAGGTTTGGGAAAGCTAAGGTAATCAAAAACGAAACAGGGCAGGTGAATTATACAGGAAGGGCCAAAACGTGCCGTTGGATGGGAAAATAAATTTATCTGAGATTTTTGGTTTATATTGTAAACCAGTTTACATTTGTTTCGTTAAAGGAGATATGAGCAACAAAAACGACACGCTGAGCCCCCAGCAAAGCCTGGATTTGATCACCAACATGATCAACGAGGCAAAGGGCAATGTGCGCGACAACTCATTTTATTATCTGTTATGGGGGTGGGTGTTGGTAGCTGCTCACCTGGGCAGTTTTATTTTAATTGAAGCGGACTTCCCCTATCCGTATGCCATTTGGTTGATCATCATCCCCGCATGGATTGCTTCCTTTGTACGCGGCTCGCGCCAAGCCAAAAAAAACCTCCGCACGGTTACTCATCTGGAACGGGTGAACATTTCGCTGTGGGTCGGTTTTGGCGTATTGGCCGTCATCATTCCCTTTTTTGGGAGTTTCATCAACTACCAAATCAACCCGGTGATCTTGCTGGTGGGCAGTATGGCCACGGTCACCTCTGGCATCATCTTAAAGTATCGTCCGTTGCTCATCGGTGGTTTTGTCATCTTCGCCTGTGGAGTCGGCAGCTTTTTTGTTTCGCACCAGCAACAGTCGCTTCTCTCTGCCTTTGCCATTGCACTGGGCTATTTGGTGCCCGGCTATCGGTTGAAAATGCAAAAATGAGAAGCGATGTTCAAAGAGCTTGATCCATTGTTGCACTCCCAATTGCGCCTGGCCATCATGTCGCTCCTGATCGGGTTGGAGTCGGCCGAGTTTACCTTCCTGAAGGAAAAAACCAACGCCACGGCCGGTAATCTGAGTGTGCAATTGGATAAGCTGGCCGAGGCAGGCTACATCATCATCGAAAAGTCGTTCAAAGGAAAAAAACCGCTGACCACGTGCCGCATCTCCAAAAAAGGCATCAAAGCTTTTGAAGAGTATGTGAACTCGCTGAAAGACTACATCCAACCGTAATCTTTTTTGCGCAATTAGTTTATAAAATAAACCAGTTTATGTTAAACCAATTCAACTTCCATCCACTAACCCCGTTCACCATGAAAAATTCACTTCTCTATGCCTTTGTATTGCTGACGTGGTTGTGCCAGGCACAGCCCCCTGCTGACGAAATGAAAAAACTGGCCCCGCTGGCGGGCCAATGGATAGGCACCGCCACCTACCGCATGGGCCCGGGCGAGCCTCAGACGGTGCAACAACACGAAAACATTGAATTCCGGTTGGCCGGTGCCGTACTCCAGATTGAAGGGATGGGAAAGGTCGGTGATCGTACTGTTCATCACGCACTTGCCCTCGTCAACTTCGATGCGAACCAGAAGAGATTCTTTTTCCGTTCCTACCTCAGCGATGGAAAAATGGCCGATGCTCACTTCGAGGTTACGGGCGAAGGCATTTATACATGGGGTTTTGACTATCCCGGCCGAAAGATAAAGTATGTAATCACCATTGCGGGCAACCGGTGGACTGAAACGGGCGACTACTCCTCCGATGGTACCCAATGGACGCGCTTTATCGAAATGAACCTGACCAAACAATAACCAAACAACTTACCAAAATGAAAACAGTATGCTTCCTCCTGGCCGTACTGGCGGCTACGCATGGCACCGCACAGACCCCCGTTGACCAGCTGATGTACCAGGCGTATCTGCAGCGATCTCCATCACTGTGGACAAAAGCGCTGGAAACCCAACGGGCCGAATCCAACGTGGCCGCAAGTGATTTTCAAAAGCAATTGCGCCTCGCATTTGTGTACTCCTCGCTGCTTAACGGCAGCATGGCCATGCCCAATGAAGACTTCTTTGACGAACATGTGGCTGAAGCCAAGAAACTGACCAAAAAACTGATCGAACAAAATCCTAAGTCGGGAGAAGCAGCCGCCATACTATCGGGCATTTATGGCAATGAGATGGGCTACAGCCCCATGAAGGGGATGACGCTGGGCAACAAAAGCAGTAGCCTGGCCGAAAAGGCCACGGTACTGGAACCGGCCTCGCCCCTGGTGTGGCGCGTGTACGCCAACAATAAGTTCTACACACCCGCAGCTTTTGGCGGTGATGTGAAGGAGGCCGTGCAGGCATTGGAAAAATGTATCGCGCTCTTTGAGAAGAGCAACCAGCCGCTCGCCTCCAACTGGGCGTACCTGGACGCGCTGACTTTTCTGGGACAAGCCTATCAAAAAACGGGTGACCACGCCAAGGCCATTGCTACCTATGAAAAAGCCTTGACCGTAGAACCTGATTTTGATTGGATCAAAAAGACCTTACTGCCTGCAGCGCGCAAAACGGCTACAAGCAACTAATTCGTCATTCGACTTTTCACCCGATCGCCCAAGCCAACCATGAAGACCCTTATTGTAACTGCACTGCTGATGGCCGCCAGCCACGTCTGCGCGCAGGTCTGCCAAACGGTGACAGGCCGCGTACTGGACGCCACCACAAAAGAAGGGCTGCCGGGCGCCAATGTGCGCTTGCGCGGACAATGGCAAGGAGGCGCCAGCACGGATGCCGCAGGTTTGTTCAGCCTGGCGGCATCCGCGGGCGATACGTTGGTAATCTCGTTTGTGGGCTACGAAGAAAAAGAAACCATTGTGCCACCTACATGTCTCGTCACAGCAGAGCTCAACGAATATGCCATGCTCACCGAAGAGGTGGTAATCCGCGCGGAGCGTCTGATCGCAGAAGAGTTTCGCGCCATGAAAGCCGACAAACTTCAGATTTATACCAACCCGGCCGCTAAGGCAGACCCGCTGCTGGCCGTCAACTCGATGCCTGCGGCCACTACGCTGGATGAATCGGCCAACATCAGCTTGCGCGGCAGCACCTCGCAAGAGACGGGCATCTTTCTCAATAACGTGCCCATCTACGATGGTGTGCGCTATGGCCAGCTCAATGGCATCGGCACCTTCAGCATTTTCAACACTGCACTGATCAACAACGTGCAGGTTTTTGCCGGCAATCCGCCCCTGGAGTATGGCAACACCTCGTCCGGGTTGATCGCATTACAAACCGACACCAACGTACCCAAAAAGACCGCCACCCAGCTTTCGCTCACGCTCGCCAGCGTGGGGGTCAGCTCGCAACGAAGGTTACGTAAAAACTCATCATTTAGCTTTTTTGCCAATCATCAGTTCTCTGCGTTGTTGCGCGGACTCAATACCGCTTCGCTGGCGCGGATTAGAAAATTCGGCTCGACTGATGCCGGCCTGTACTACTTCAGCCAGCCCTCCGATAAGTCGTCCCTGCGCATATTCAATTACTCCTTGCGCGAGAACTTTACGTTCGATTACCGCCACCCTTCTTTTCAGGGTGACTTTACCGCAGACAAAACGCGGAATTTTACCACCGCTTCGTTTCAGCAGCGCATGGGCAAGGGCGAGTTCAGCATCAACCAAGGGCTAAGCTTCTCCTCGTCCCACTTTGGCTACAGCCTGGCGGACATCCGGCTCCAGAGCCGCGACCTGTACTCTTCGTTGAATTATTTCCGTTCAGGAAAAAAATGGGATGTGAAAGGCGGCCTCTCGCACGACAACCGGTGGCAGCAATTCAACGGGACACTGCCTCAATACGATTTTGCCGTGGCGCCCAACCATCCGTTTTTCTCTGTAGCGTCCTCCACGCGTGTCGCTATTACGGAAGGTTATCTGTATACCAAATACCGTTTCTCCGACCGATGGATGGCAGGAGCCGGACTCCGAAAAAATGCATTTGCCGACCAGGGCTATCTCAGTTGGCAAACAAATTTGAAATGGCAGATGACCGAGCCCTTTTCGTGGCTGCTAAGTGCCGGGCGCTACCATCGCATCGATTTTGCACGAGGGGGCGCGCGACCTACCGATTTCTTCCAAACCGATCAGCTTTCGCTGGATGGCATGTATCAATCGCGCAAGTGGGAAGGATCGCTGGCTGTATTCGCCAAACGCACGGTTTTGTCTGATCAACTTCGCGAAACATGGGGCGTAGAAGGGTTTGTCAAATACCAATGGAGCCATTGGCTGGCTCAGGTTTCCATCAGCTCGCTCCGCTCCACGGTGACCGAGGCCGATGGTATCCCGTATGCTTCACCATTCGACTTGTCATATTTTGGGCGCGCCAACTTTCAATACCGGTCTTCCCATGGCTGGACAATTTCCCTGTTTTCATTATTTCGTGAAGGTACGTTTCACCGACCTGTAACCAGTGCCGGGTTTAATGAACAATGGCAGGTATTTGAGCCCCTGTTGGCACCACAACCGGAACAGCAGCGGCTGCCCGGCTACGTTAACATGAGCATAAACGTGAGCAAACTTATTTCATTGGGTGATGCCGTGGGTATGGTGGCTTTTGCCAGCATGGACAACGTGACCAACCATGTCAATGTGCGCTCGTACGCGTACACGTTTGACTACCAAAACAGAAAGGCAGAACTGTTTGCACAGCGTACTTTCTTTGTGGGGTGCGTGTTCAATTTCTGAAAAACCCGTGCATTGCCTTTTCAGCGATACCCACAAAACTTAACATAGCGAGGCACATCGTCCTCTCGAAAAGTTTATGTTACTTTGACGATGTCGAAGCGGCAATCATTCCCTTGCCTGTTGTGTGAGAAAAAGGTGAAAGAGGTGAAGACAAAGAAGTAAGCTGCTGACATCGTAAACCCGAAAACTCGAAACTATGCAATTCGGCCGCGTTGAACCGGAAACCGACCTGTCGGGCATCGACTTTACGTTGCCGCCCGATCACCCTGCCACCACCGCGATTTTGAAAAAGTCGAAGACGACTGAAACGCAAGTGTATGTGGGTTGTGCCAAATGGGGCCGCCCCGACTGGGTGGGGAAAATCTATTCTGCCAAAACCAAAGCAGCCGACTTTTTGGAACATTATGCGCGGCACTTCAACTGCATCGAACTGAACGCCACCTTTTACCGCATGCCTACCAAAGCGCAGATCAAAGGATGGAAAAGCAAGGTGGGCAAAGACTTTAAGTTTTGCCCCAAGTTTGTGGATCAGATCACGCACATCAAACGGCTTAAAGAAACCAACGAGTTGGTCGATCGGTTTCTGGACGCGATTTATGAATTTCAGGAAAATCTTGGACCCTTGTTTTTGATGCCACACCCGCAGATGGGACCCAAGCATTTGGACGCTATCGAGGCATTCATCGAATCGTTACCCAGCGATGTACAACTGTTTGCCGAGTACCGTCACAAAGACATCTTTGCCGACCCGGCTGCGTTTGACAAGGCCTTTGCGATGATGGAGCGGCATCAAACAGGGGCCATCATCACCGATGCCAGTGCAAGGCGCGATTGCGTACATATGCGCCTCACCACGCCCGAAGTGTTTATCCGCTTTGTTGGCAACGGCCTCCACCCGACCGATTTCACCCGCATAGACAACTGGATTGCCCGCATGGCATTATGGCAACAGCAGGGCATCAAAACAATCTGGTTTTTTATGCACCAGCACGAAGAATTGCACAGTCCCGAATTGTGTCGATATATGATTCCTCCGTTAAACAAAGCCCTGGGCAGTAATGTTAATGTGCCTGTGTTTGCCGAACCTTCCTCCCCGACCGTGGGTAAGAAAAAGCGCGAAAAATAAAACCGGCTGAACCTTTTTGCCATGACCGTGTTGTAGTAATCGAAAATGAAAGTTGCGGTATCCCGAAAGGAACATTTTAACGCTGCACATCGGCTCTTTAATCCCGCGTGGTCAGACGAAAAAAATTTCCAGGTTTTTGACAAGTGTAGTTACCCCAACTATCACGGGCACAACTATGAACTGATTGTAACGGTGACGGGCGAGCCTGATCCGGACACGGGATATGTCATGGACATGAAGGCGTTGAGCAGCCTCATTAAAAAGGAGGTGCTCGAGATTTTTGATCATAAAAACCTTAACTTAGACACCGCCTATTTTAAGACCACCAATCCCACGGCCGAAAACATAGCGGTCGTTATTTGGCGGATTTTGCGCCCGCACATTGACAGTAAATTCGACCTGAAAATCAAATTGTATGAGACCGAAAGAAATTTCGTTGAATATCCGGCCCATTAGGCCCCTTGATGACGATGACATGGATCATCCGCTGGGCAATCATGACACGCCCCTGCGCGAAGATGCCTTTGATCTTTCGGATGAGGAAAAAATTGAAAAAATTGAAAAGCACTTTCGTGAAATCATGATCACGCTGGGCTTGGATTTGACCGATGACAGCCTGCAAGGCACCCCGCGCAGGGTGGCTAAAATGTTTGTGAAGGAAGCCTTCAGCGGCCTTAACCCAGCCAATCGGCCCACATCCCGGTTGTTTGAGAACAAGTACAACTATGATCAAATGCTCGTGGAGAAAGACATCACGTTCTACTCGCATTGTGAGCATCATTTTGTGCCCATTTACGGAAAAGCGCACGTAGCCTATTTTTCGGCCGGTAAGGTAATCGGCCTTTCAAAGATCAACCGTTTTGTTCAATACTTCGCCAAGCGGCCCCAGGTGCAAGAGCGCCTGACTGTCCAAATCGGGCGGGAACTGGAGCGCGTATTGGGTACTCCCGATGTAGCGGTGGTCATTGACGCTAACCACATGTGCGTAGCCTCACGTGGCGTTAGCGATACGAACAGCAAAACAGGTACAGCTTACTTCTCAGGCAAATTCAAAGACGAAAACGTGAAACGTGAGTTTCTCAACTACATCAACGCTAAATAGAAGCGATCAAAGCAGTTGTTCAAAAAAGGACTGATCGACCATCAGTCCTTTTTTGTGGCCTGCGCATAAAGCATGGTGGCCATGGCCGCAAAGAACAACACCCCCACCAGCGCGTAGCCTCCGTGGCCAAAAACACTGCTTAGCGTCTCTTCCAACGAAATTTTCTTCAGACCCTCAAATATGCGGTCGTTCACCGACAGGATGGCCACGATCACGCCCGCCACGGCACCGCCTGCAATCAGCCCGGTGGCAAACAGCGAGCCGCGCCCCAGGTCGTCTTCCTCTTTCTTTTCATTTCTGCGGGCCGCCCGCCAGTCCACAAACCCCTTGATGCCGCCTCCGATGGCGATGGGCAACGTGGTAGACAGCGGGAGATAGAGCCCGATGGCAAACGCCAGCGCTTTGATGCCGCAGAGCTCAATCATGACGGCAATAAAAACGCCCACCATCACAAACTGCCAATCCAGGTTGTACGACAAAATACCTTTGGCGAGCGTGGCCATAAGTGTGGCCTGCGGGGCTGCATAGCGTTCGCTGCCAATGGCATGCTGTATTCCCTGTGCCGCCATGTCTTTGGTGGGCGTATCCAGTAAAGCCACGACCCAACCGATGGCTACCGATGAAACAATGGCACCGATAAACAACGCCAACTGCTGATACCGAGGTGTGGCCCCCACAATGAATCCTGTTTTGAGATCTTGTGATGTGGCACCCGCGTTGGCAGCAGCAATACAGATCATGCCCCCCACCACCAATGCCAGCGGCTCATAGAACTTACCGCTCCAACCCACGGCCGTAAAAATCAAACAGGTGCCCATCAGGGTGGCGATAGTCATACCGGAAATGGGGCTATTGCTGGAACCAACCAATCCCACGATCCGGCTCGCTACCGTCACAAAGAAAAATCCAAAAATGATAATCAACACACCAATGAGCAATTTCTCAAAAATGCTATCGCCCGGGATAATCGTTCCGGGCAACAAGGCTATCAGGGCCACCAGGATCAAACTGCCAATAATGACCACCTTAAATGAAAGATCGCGTTCGGTGCGCAGCACTCCCGCCTCATTTTTCTCTTTCAATGACGACAGGCTTTCGCGAAACGAGTTAACAATGGTCGGCAATGTTTTCATCAACGTAATGAATCCACCCGCGGCCACCGCCCCGGCACCAATTTGACGGATGTATGCAAAATAAATGGCGGGTGCCGGATTGGCGAACGTCTTGCTCACGGGGTCCCAACTACCTCTTCCCCCAGGGGTATTGAGGTCGGCCAGATAACCCAGTTTCACCAGTTGCATGGCAATCACCTCGGGGCTTACCAAGGTGACCAGCAGCGGAATAAACGCCCACCAGGCCAACACCGACCCCGCCACCAACACCCCGCTAATGCGCGGGCCGATGATGTACCCCACGCCCAAATACTCAGGGGTAATCTCTGCGTTGATCGTGGCCGAAGGCCAAAACTTGTTGACTTTCTCCGTTACATAGGCGGGAGTTTCGGCAATCACGTGCAAAACCTTTTGCAGGATGGCATACACCAACGCCACGCCCATGCCTATGAATGCCGTTTTTGCAAACACACCTCCCTTTTCGCCTGCTTGCAGCACGGAGGCACACGCGGTGCCTTCGGGGTACGGAAGCGTGCCGTGTTCTTTGACAATGAGCGACCGCCTGAGCGGAATCATCATGAGCGTGCCCAGCAAACCGCCAAAAGCGGCCAAAATCAAAATGGTGAGGTAGTTAAAATATCCTTCGCCTACGCTGACGCCATCCGCCCCGGGCGACAAAAACAAAAAACCCGGCAGGGTAAATACTACCCCGGCTGCAATGGACTCACCGGCCGAACCGGCCGTTTGAATGATGTTATTCTCGAGGATCGTGGTCTTGAGCAGATAGCGGCCCAACGTAATGGCGATCACCGCAATAGGGATGGAAGCCGACACCGTGAGCCCCGCTTTGAGCGCGAGGTAAACGGTGGAGCAGCCAAAGATGACACCGAAGATGGCGCCAAACACAACCGACTTAACGGTAAACTCCGCTACTTTCTGTTCGGGTGCGATGTAGGGTTTGAAGTCTTTTGATGAGTCCATGAATGGCTAGTGCTTAGGTGCGAGAAAGCGGTTATACAAGATCATTAACACGGTCGTCAAAAGCCCAATTCCCGTAATCACAAACCACATCGTGGCCGGTGAGGTTTCCATATAGGTCAGTCGGAGCCAATCGGCTATGGGGCCTGCACCAAAGGCGCCAATGGCCACCGGCAAAAACGCAAAGCCCATAAACGTACCCACTTGGTTAGGTGGCGCCAGTTTTGAGACATACTCATAAAATCGAGGGGATTGCATGGCCTCGCCAATCGCCCAAATGGCAATTCCAAGTACAGCCGCGATCACCGAGGTAAACAAGCCCAACACCAGCCACGACACACTGGCGATAGAAATACCTGCTATCATCGCGGTGATGGGTTTCCACTTGCGAACCATTTCAGATAGCGGAATCGTCAACACAACGATCACGACCGCATCAACAATTTCAAGAAGCTCAAACTTATCAAAATTCAATACGCTTTTTGAATAGAAAGGAACCAGCAAAAAGATTTGCCAAAACATCAGCCAAAAACCTGAGAAGATGATCAAAAAGCTGATAAATCGAACGTTGCCAAATACCAAAAGCATGTCCTGAAAAACTTTCCGGAAAGTTCGCGCCTCCACATTTCCATCGTTTTGAGGCTCTCTAAAGAAAATCCATGTTCCCACAAAAAGAAGAGCCGATGTCAATGATGACATGATGAGTACATATTCAATCCCCCAATCCGTACGAATCAACAAGGCAATGACCGGGCCGATGGCCCCACCTACATTGACCAAGGTGTAATAGATCGCAAATCCCAGCGATTGCGTAGTGGGTTTGCTGGTTTTTGCAACGGTGCCAACGATGCTTGGTTTGATCAAGGATCCCCCGATGGCCGTTAAGGTCAAAACCACCAACATATATGCTTTTTTGCCGATGGCATTCGTGATTTCTTGCCCGTAACTCAATCCGCCCAGCCCAATCAAAAAATACCCGATTGAGAAAATCGCAAAACAGATCAACAGACTTTTTTTAAATCCATATCGATCAACAATGACGCCAGCCAAAATGGGCAATAGATAAACCAGTCCGGTAAAAAAGGCGGCCAGTGTACTTGCTTCGTTATTGAGACCCACACGCTCGGCAATAAAAACCGCAAGCACACCCTTTGATCCGTAAAACGCTAAGCGTTCAAACAACTCCAGTGTGTTGGCAATCCAAAAGGTGGGGTGAAAGCCGCTTCTGATTTCTTGTACTCGTGTGCGTAAACTCATGGAATGGCGTTTGATGGCTTCTCAAAACAAAAAAGGAGCATCAATGCTCCTTTTCGCCATCCAATGACAAAACATAACGCGCCATCTTTTCGGCATCGGCATCCGACAAATCGGGGTGCGCATTCATGGGCGTCTCACCCCACACACCCGATCCTCCGGTCTTAATTTTTCCCGCCAGATACTTCACGTTGGCTTCTGTAAACTCGTATTTCTTGGCCACATCGGTATGCGAAGGACCGATAATTTTGTTCACCGCGTGGTGACAGGTTTTGCAATCACTCGATTTTACCAAGGCCTCACCCTGGGCAATGATGTCCGGGCCTGCCAACGCAGTTTTCGACTCCTGTTCCGGTGTACCATAGTCTTCCCCGGCTGCGCCCGCGCTTGTTTCTGTTTTTGATCCACACGCCCAGATGAGGCCCCCCAGAGCCAGTGCTACTACCGTTGATTGTATTTTCATATTCGTTTCAGTTTAAAATGTTAGCTAAATACCCAATACGTGTTTGTTCAACTTTGGATTTTTCCCAGTCGCGGCAAAGTCATCAAACGTCTTGTCAGTAACTCGGATGATGTGATCTTTAATGAAAGGAGCGCCCTCGGCCGCGCCTTGCTCGGGATGTTTGATGCAGCACTCCCACTCCAGCACAGCCCACCCGGTGTAGCCGTATTGCGCCAATTTCGAAAAGATTGACTTAAAGTCGACCTGGCCATCACCCAACGAACGGAACCGCCCCGGCCGGTTCACCCAATCCTGAAAGCCGCCATACACTCCGCTTCTCCCGGTAGGGTTAAACTCTGCGTCCTTTACATGAAACATCTTAATAAAGGAATGGTAGAAGTCGATATACTGCACGTAATCCAATTGCTGTAACACGAAGTGGCTGGGATCGTATAGGATACGACAACGCGAGTGTTTTCCGGTAGCCTCCCAAAACCGCTCGAATGTGATGCCATCATGCAAGTCTTCGCCCGGATGGATTTCATAGCAAACGTCCACACCCACTTTATCAAAAGCCTGGAGGATAGGAAGCCACCGTTTTGCCAACTCTTTGAAACCATCCTCCACCAACCCGGCCGGACGCTGAGGCCAGGGATAGACCGTGTGCCACATCAAAGCTCCTGAAAAGGTGGCATGGGCATTCAATCCCAGGTTTTTACTGGCCTTGGCAGCTAGCTTTAGTTGCTCCACGGCCCACGCAGTGCGCTCTCTCGGTTTGCCATGCAACGCTTTAGGCGCAAACCCATCAAACATGACATCGTAAGCCGGATGAACGGCCACCAACTGGCCTTGCAAATGAGTGGACAGTTCTGTGATCTGAAGCCCGCACGACTCCACGGTTTCTTTCAGCTCATCGCAATAGTCTCTGCTGTCGGCCGCCCTTTTCAAGTCGATGCAGCGGGCGTCCCAACTGGGTATCTGTACGCCCACATAACCTAATGAGGCAGCCCATTTGCAGATATTCTTCAACGAATTGAACGGAGGTTCATCGCCCATAAACTGGGCTAGAAAAATTCCGGGTCCTTTCAGGGTGGTCATGCGAAGTTGGTTCAAAGTTAACAGCTCAGACGTTCAAGGTTCAAGGTTCGAAGGGTGTCCACTTGTCGTGGCTTTGGCCGCTCTTCACCACCGTATCGATAAACGCCATGCCGCGGATGCCATCTTCTACGGACGGGTAATCCACATGAGCGGGCGTAGGCCGGCCTTCCATTTTGGCCGACAGATGCCAGGCGAAGTTTCGGTAAAGGTTGGCAAACGCCTCCAGATAACCTTCGGGGTGTCCGCCCGGAGTACGCGTATTCAGGGCCGCCTCCGGGGCAATGAATCCGTTGGTTCCAGCCCGCAGGATCTGCGTGGGTTGTTCCAGCCATTTCACCAACAGTGTGTTGGGCTCTTGCTGCGCCCATTCAATTCCTCCCTTTTCACCGTAGATTCGAATGCGGAGGGCATTTTCTTCCCCAGCTGCTACTTGCGAAGCCATTAATACGCCCGCAGCTCCGTTGTCAAACTTCAGTAATACATTGCCGTCATCGTCTAGCGCGCGGCCCGGCACCATCACGTTCAGGTCGGCACAAAGGTGTGTGATCTTTAGTCCGGAGATAAACTCAGCCAGATGGGCCGCATGCGTACCGATGTCGCCCATGGCCCCTGCTTTGCCGGATTTTTTTGGATCGGTGCGCCACGCAGCCTGGGCATTGCCCTCACGTTCGCTCAACTTGCTCAGCCATCCCTGCGGATATTCGACATAGATCTTCCGAATCTTACCCAACACTCCTTGACGCATCATGGCGCGCGCCTGGCGTACCATAGGGTAACCGGAATACGTGTGCGTGAGCAGCAACAGCAGCCCGGTCTCGTCCACTCTCTTTTTCAATTGCTTCGCCTCATCGAGCGTCAGCGTAATGGGTTTTTCAATCACCACATGAAAGCCCTTTTCCAATGCCAGCATGGCAGGCGCAAAGTGGGCAAAGTTGGGCGTTACGATCGACACAAAATCGATTTTCGTATCCGAGGGCAATTTGCTTTCCTTGTCCATCATCTCCTCATACGACACGTAGGTGCGCTCGGGCGACAGGAAAATCATCTGGCCGCTCTCTCTGGCTACTTCCGGGTTGATGCTCAAGGCCCCGGCCGTAATGTCGATGAGCCCATCCATGTTGGCTGCAATGCGGTGAATGGCCCCGATGAAGGCATCTTTGCCCCCGCCTACCATGCCCATTCGAAGTCTTCGTTTCATGTTGCTTTCGGATTAAAAACGTTTGAAAAATAGGGAAAATCGCGCCACGCTGAGAAGGCTATCTGATAAACGGTGGTTACACAAACCGTGCGATCAGGTTCTCGATAAACTCCTGCCGGCCGCTGACGGGCAAAAGCTCGCCCTGGCGGAGCGCCATCGTTCGCAAGTCTTCGAGGCGCAGCTTGCCCTGTTCAAAATGTTTGCCCTTGCCGGCATTGAACGAGGCGTAGCGCTGTTGCAGCAGTTGTTTGTACTCGCCCGATGCCAAAATAGCATGCGCAGCCAGCAGCGCGCGGGCAAAGGCATCCATGCCGCCAATGTGCGCATAAAAAATATCTTCCAGATCGGTCGAGTTTCGTCTCGTCTTCGCATCAAAATTGATACCCCCGGTTTTAAAACCACCGGCCGAGAGGATCACAAGCATGGCTTCTGTGAGCTCATAGACATTATTGGGAAACTGGTCGGTGTCCCAGCCATTTTGATAGTCGCCCCGGTTCGCATCGATGCTTCCCAGCACCCCCGCATCGGCCGCCACTTGCAATTCGTGTTGAAACGTGTGATGGGCCAGTGTGGCATGGTTGACCTCAATATTCAATTTGAAATCGTCCATCAGGTCGAACTGCCGCAAAAAGGACAGGCAGGTGGCCGCATCAAAATCATATTGATGCTTGCTGGGTTCCATGGGTTTGGGCTCGATGTAAAACGTGCCTTTGAAACCGCGTTTACGCCCGTAGTCGCGGGCCATGTGTAAAAATTGCGCCAGGTGCTCCTGCTCGCGCTTCATGTTTGTATTCAGCAGCGACAAATATCCTTCGCGGCCACCCCAAAACGTGTAGCCTGCGCCCCCCAATGCCACGGTCGCATCAATGGCGTTCTTCACCTGAGCCCCGGCCACGGCCACCACGCGAAAATCGGGATTGGTGGCTGCGCCATTCATATACCGCGGGTGAGAAAACAAATTGGCGGTGCCCCACAGTAACTTGATCCCGGTGTCGGCTTGCTTTTGCCGGGCATAGTCCACCATCACCGCCAGGCGTTTCTCCGATTCCAGAAGTGTGGGGGCTTCATCCACCAGGTCATAATCATGAAAACAATAGAACCCCGCGCCAATTTTCTCCATGAATTCAAAAGCCGCGTCCATTTTATACTGGGCGCGGGTAAGCGCATCGTTGCTTTGAAGCCATGGGAAATTCTTGGTGGGCGCCCCAAAGGGATCTGCGCCCGTGCCCCCAAACGTGTGCCAGTAGGCGATGGCAAAGCGCAGGTGTTCGCTCATCGTTTTGCGTCCGACTTTTTGGCGGGCGTTATAAAAGCGAAAGGCAAGGGGGTTGTCACTCTCCTTGCCTTCGTATCGAATCTTGGGTATATGTTTGAAGAATCTCATAGGCAGGTGCAGATGGGTAAAAGTAGTTTTTTACCCGGCATCTGCCAAACCCATGCCGGGGTACTACCCCTTGACATCGGCCTTCTTGCGGACAAACCGTCCTTTTCTTTCAGGCGCGTTTTCAGCCAGCGTAAGACACTCTTCCAGGGTTAGTTCTTTAGGTTCTTTCCCTTTCGGAATCTTCACATTCTTTTTGCCAACTTTGATATAGGGTCCGAAGCGGCCGTTCAACACCTGCACCTCCGGATTTTCATCAAACAGTTTGATAGTCTTATTCGCATCGGCCACACGTTTCGCTTCGATCAACTCGATGGCGCGCTGAGGAGTGATGGTATACGGGTCTTCTTCTTTAGGGATCGAGACAAATTTTTTGTCGTGGAGCACGTACGGACCAAAGCGGCCAATATTTACCACCACAGGTTTATCTTCAAACAAACCCATGTCGCGTGGCATTTTCATCAATTCCAGGGCATCAGCCAGTGTAATGTTTTCAATGAATTGACCCGTCCGCAGGCTGGCAAACTTTGGTTTTTCTCCGCCATTGTCATCGGGGTTCTCTCCGATTTGCACATAGGCACCGAATTTGCCCAACTTGACATACACATTTTTGCCGGTCTTCGGATCAACTCCCAACTCACGTACCTTGTTTTGCACGGCCGAGCGCTCGATCTTCTCTGTTTTGGAAACCACCTTATGAAAAGGACGATAGAATTGATCAATCATCTTCTTCCACTGCAGTTTGCCACTGGCGATTTCATCAAACTCTTGCTCAATTTCGGCCGTGAAGGAGTAATTGGTAATATCCGGGAAGTGTTCGACCAGAAAATCGTTGACAATCATAGCCGTATTGGTCGGGAATAACTTATTCTTTTCCGCGCCTGTATTTTCTTTTTCGATGATACTTTGGATCGAGTCGTTTTTGAGCGTATGAACGGCATACTTCCGTTCGGTCCCTTCGCGACTTTCTTTTACCACGTAGCCGCGCTTTTGCACGGTGGTGATCGTTGGCGCATACGTGGAAGGCCGCCCGATGCCTAGCTCCTCCAATTTCTTCACCAAACTCGCTTCGGTATAGCGAGGTGGATGACGCGTAAACGTTTGTGTGGCGGCCAGTTCGTTCAGATCGAGCTTCTGCCCGACTTTAAGCGGAGGCAATACCTTGCTACGCTCCTCATCCTGCTCTTCATCATCGTCTTTCGATTCCATGTAGACTTTGAGGAATCCTTCAAATTTGATCACCTCTCCGGTGGCTGTCAGCTCACGGTCGTTGCCTGAGATGGCAATGGTGGCGGTGGTTCGCTCCAACTCAGCATCCGCCATCTGCGAGGCGATTGCACGTTTCCAGATCAGTTCGTATAAACGTTGAGCACCGCGGTCCATACCGGGGTCCATTACCGAAAAATCCGTTGGCCGGATAGCTTCGTGCGCCTCTTGCGCGCCTGATGATTTCGTCTTGAACTTGCGGTTAAACACGAACTCCTTTCCGTACGCAGTAGTGATTTGCCGCGTGGCGCCTTGCACGGCTTCGTCCGATAGATTGACAGAGTCAGTGCGCATGTAGGAGATTTTTCCCGCCTCGTACAGTTTCTGGGCAATGGTCATCGTTTGAATAACCGAGAAACCCAACTTACGGCCCGCCTCCTGCTGCATGGTAGAGGTAGTAAACGGAGGGGCTGGCGATTTCTTGGCCGGTTTCTTCTCTAAGTTGCCGATCGTGAAAGTTGCCCCTTTACATGACTCCAAAAAGGCCAACGCCTCTTTCTCGGTGGCCAGCTTTTCAGATAACTCCGCCACCAACTGCTTGCCTTTGCCGAGATCAAAAATGGCGGAAACTTTGAACGAGGACTTTGCTTCAAACTTCTCAATCTCACGCTCGCGCTCTACGATCAAACGCACGGCAACAGACTGCACGCGGCCTGCCGAGAGCCCCGTCTTTATCTTCTTCCAAAGGATGGGCGACAACTCAAAACCTACCAGCCGATCCAACACACGCCTAGCCTGCTGGGCGTTTACCAGGTCGATATCAATGCCACGGGGATTTTTAATGGCATTTTGAATTGCATTCTTCGTGATTTCCGTAAAAACAATGCGCCTGGCCTTCTTGTCGTTCAGGTCCAATACTTCCTTCAAGTGCCAACTGATGGCTTCTCCTTCGCGGTCATCATCAGATGCAAGATACACCATCTCCGCATCGGCCGCCATTTTCTTCAACTTGCTAATGACTTCCTTCTTATCGGGCGATACTTCGTAGGTGGGTTCGTAGTCGTTTTCAATATCAATCGCATCCTTTCCTTTAGGCAGATCGCGTATGTGCCCCATGCTTGATGTCACCTTGTAATCTTTGCCAAGATAACTCTCGATGGTTTTTGCTTTCGCAGGTGACTCAACAATCACTAAATTCTTACTCATACACGAAACAGATAACTTAAAAAGGCCTCAAATATCCGTAAATTTTTAAAATCCTATTTTTACAGGACGACTACACGGCCCCTCAGACAATAGAATCCACACGCGGGTATGCAGGTAAACGAACGACAAATTATTTTTTTGCGCCACGCCCAAAGTGCTGAAAAACAGATACGTCAGACCGATCATGAACGCGGGCTTACACCCGAAGGAATAAAGCAAGCCACTGAGGTCGGACTTTTTTTAAAAAAAGAAAAATATAACCTCGATTTAATAGTGGCCAGCAGTGCCCTGCGAACTCAAACCACCGCGAAGCTGCTGGCCGAAAAAATAGGGTATCACGGCACCGTTCGGTCAGTAGATGCACTCTACCAGGCTACGGTCATCCAATTGCTCGAACAGTTGATTGATCTTGACATGCGCTCAGTATTGGTGGTGGGCCACAATCCCACCATCAGCCACGCAGTCACCTACCTGACAGGACATGACGTATACTTTTCTCCCGCACAAGGCGCCAGTGTTTATGTGCCGCGGCAGGCAGCATGGTGGGACACGGCCAGCGCACAACTCCATCAGTGGATACGGTGATCCAACTGCGTTCCGTGTTTTATTCCTATTTTTCGAACTTTATCGATCAACATGGAAAAATTGGTAGACGCCCTCGAGGCAGGTATTGTTTCTTTCTCGAATTGGATTTGGGGGTTGCCGTTACTGCTCCTGCTCACCGGGGGCGGACTCTTTTTTTTAGTCTACTCACGCTTTTTGCCCTATCGATATTTCTTTCATGGCATCAACGTGCTGCGTGGCAAATATGATGTGCGCGGGCCAGGGCAATTGAGCCCGTACCAGGCGCTGTCAACCGCACTGGCCTCCACTGTGGGCATGGGCAACATTGCAGGAGTAGCCGTGGCTATTTCCATTGGTGGGCCGGGCGCTATTTTTTGGATGTGGGTGAGTGCCTTTGTGGGCATGGCCACCAACTTCTTCACCTGTGCACAGGCCAGCATGTTCCGGGGCAAAGACAGCAATGGCGAAATACAAGGCGGCCCGATGTATGTGATCACCGAGGGACTGGGCCGGGCATGGAAACCGCTGGCCTATATTTTCTGCTTCTGCTGTTTGTTTGGAACATTATCCAGTTTTCAGGCAAACCAACTCACGCAGGCGATCATCAACATCGGCCTGGTGCCCATAGGCGTAGAAAACAATTTCACCTCCAAATTGGTGGTGGGTATTGTGTTAACGGTGGTGACGGCCATCGTGGTGTTGGGGGGTATTCAGCGCATCGGCAACTGGGCGGGCAAGATGGTACCCATCATGATCGTCCTGTACTTTGGGTCCGTTCTGTTGATTTTGCTGATGAACATTGAAATTGTACCTCACTATTTAACGCTCATTGTGACAAATGCCTTTACCGCAGAAAACTATAAAGGACTTCCCGATCCCATCACCGGGGGCATTGTAGGCGGGCTGATTGTGCTGGGTGTACGCAGGGCTTCTTTCTCCAACGAAGCGGGGATTGGCACGGCCCCTATGGCGCTGGGTGCCACCAAAAGTGTGGAGCCCATCCGCGAAGGGCTGGTAGCCATGCTCAGCCCGGCTATTGACACCCTCATCGTATGCACGTGCACGGCTCTTGCCATTCTCGTCACCGGGGTATGGCAAACCTCCAGCGACAACGGGGTGCTGCTCACCTCCACGGCTTTCAACAGTGCTTTCCCGGGCTTTGGCAACTACATTTTAATGGTGTGCATTTTCTTCTTCGCGATCACCTCGTTGTTTTCATATTGTTACTATGGAAATAAGAGCATGTCGTTTATGATCGGTGCCAACCGCGCCCACTACTACAACTACTTTTACCTGGCAATGATCATCGTGGGCGCAGTAGCCTCCATGACAACGATCATCAGTTTGATTGATGCTGCCTATGCTATCATGGCGTTTCCCACGATGATTTCGGGTATCATTTTGGCCCCCAGAGTGATGAAAGAAGCGAAAAGCTATTTCGCCCGCATGAAGGCGGAGGGCAAGTTGTAACCGGATGGGCTATGTGGTGGGTATTTCTTTTTGCAGCGGATAATCGAACAAGTTGTGCTCCACAATGGCCTCGCGCACCTTACCGGGCACAAATTTCTCCCACCCTATCTCGCCTTTTTTAATCATTGCCAGTACGTTGTCGGAAATGATGTGTAGGTTGTTTACGTTGGCATCGGGCACGTCTTCCAGTTTGTTATTGTCCATCAGGTAGCGAAACAAGTTTTTGAGATTGCTTGGAAGTTGGGCCTCAAAGTCCTTAAGCGTAAACAATTCATGCGTGTCTTTTTTCCAGGCCGGGTAGATATACAGTTTGACGTTAGAGCCAAACAATGAAGCAAAGCTTTCGAGTATGCCCCCGCGGATGTTTTCATAGGTTTTTTCTTCAAAAACCTTTTGCAGGGCAAAGATGCCAAGCACAATGCCGATTTTTTTGCCTTTTGTGATTTTTGACAGGTAATCCACCAGCCGGTAATACTCAAAATAATTTGAGATCAGCACGGTTTGCCCCAGCGAGCAGATGATGTCCGCCCGATGCAGAAAATCTCGCTCGTCAATTTTACCATCAGCGCCCAGGTCGTTGAGCGTTAACTCCGTCAACACAATCATTTTCGACTTGTCCACATCCGGTTCCTGCTTAAAGCGCCTGCGCGAAGTGAGCAACATGTCCACATTGACGTGCGTCACCGGGCGAAAGCGTCCGCGCAAGACCAACACGTTCTTCTTGTACAATACTTCCGAGGGTTGCATCACGGTGCCATCGGGGCCAAACATCGCGGCTTTGGTCAAACCATTTTTGACAAGCTTGAGGGCCATCAATCGGTTATCCACTTTGGCAAAATCCGGTCCGCTGATGCGGAACATGTCGATTTCGATTCTTCGGGTAGTGAGGCCGTCCAACAACGACATCATGATCTCTTCGGGGTCGTCCATAAAGTGACATCCATAAATCATGTTGACGCCAACGGTACCCAGGGCTATTTGCTGTTGGAGCGGATCATTATCGTGCAACTTGACGTGGATAACGCACTCGTTGGGCTCGGACTGTGGGCGCAGTTGAAAGCGAAGGCCAATCCATCCATGGCCTTGGTTGGTGCGCTCGTAGTTCAACGCCTCCACGGTATCGGCAAAGGCGAAAAACCGCGTGTCATGAATGCGGTGTGCCAGCCGCTCGGGCAGCAGGCCGTATTCGTGATTGAGCATGCGCATCAGCCGGTCTTCGCACACATACCGATCGCCCTGTCCGTAGATGGCATCGCTGAACTTCATGTCATAGGCCGACATGGTTTTGGCCACCGTGCCCGAGGCACCCCCAACTTTGAAAAAATTGGCCGCCACCTCCTGCCCCGCCCCAATTTCGGCAAACGAGCCATAGATGGCGCGCGACAGGTTAATCTGAAGTGCTTTTTCCTGGGTCGAGAGCTTTTTACGTTCCATGTAAGGTTAAAAAATAGGTGCAGACAATATCCGAAT
The DNA here is from genome assembly GCA_964524935.1 of uncultured Ohtaekwangia sp. Lineage (GTDB taxonomy): Bacteria > Bacteroidota > Bacteroidia > Cytophagales > Cyclobacteriaceae > ELB16-189. Next base: position 812,103 of record CAZGFJ010000001.1, on the reverse strand, counting down.
ATTTTTCCACTTGGCGCAACCAGCTTGCTGGATCGCGTACCCGGTAGTTGCGCCATAGCAACCAACGATCTTTTGAATGTTTTGGTTTTAAGTCTATTTTTCGCGCTTTAACGATCATCAAATGGCGAACAGAGGTAACTTTTCGGGACGCATCGGATTTATTTTGGCAGCCGCGGGCTCGGCCGTAGGCCTGGGTAACATTTGGCGTTTCCCCTACCTGGCGGGCGAAAATGGCGGTGCCATTTTCTTGCTCGTGTACCTGTGCTGCATCTTTCTGTTGTGTTACCCGGTGATGGTGGGAGAAATTGCCATCGGCCGCTCGGCTGCCAGCGATGCGTTTGGTTCCTACTCCAAACTGGGTGGACGCAAGTGGGGTTACCTGGGTCTGTTTGGGATCATTGCGGGTATTCTTATCCTGTCGTTCTACAACGTGGTAGCAGGCTGGGCCTTTGGCTACTTTCTCCACATTTCGTTTGGCGACTTGCTGAGCGAGCACGACTTTGGAACCTTCTTTGGCACATATGTCAATGACATCATCGACCTGAGCAGCCTGGGGGGACTGGCCAATTCCAATCTGCTGTTCTCGCTGGTATTCATGGTGCTCACGGCCGTCATCGTCTCCCAGGGTATCCAGAAAGGCATTGAAGCGTCCAACAAAATCATGATGCCTTCGTTGTATCTCATCCTGCTGGGAATCATCATTTATAGCCTCACCTTGCCCAACGCCTTCTCTGGTGTCAAGTTCTATTTGGTGCCCGATTTCAGCGAACTGAAGATACAGACCGTGGTGGATGGGCTAAAACAAGCGTTCTTCTCGCTCTCGCTGGGCATGGGTGCGCTGATTACCTACGGTTCGTACCTGAGCAAGAAAGAGAACATCACTTCCTCGGCCGCGGTCATCTCCATTGCGGATACATCTGTGGCATTTTTTGCCGGGCTCATGGTGTTTCCGTTGGTTCACTTTCTGGCGTTTAAACTGAACATCAATCCTCAGGAGATTGGCACTTCGGGGCCGCCCCTCATCTTTGTGGTGCTGCCGCAGATTTTTCACGAAATGGGGCCCATCCTGGGGCGTGTCATTGGCGGGTCGTTCTTTTTGTTAGTATGTTTTGCTGCGCTTACCTCCACTATCTCGCTGCTGGAAGTACCGGTGGCCTACCTGGTTGATCAAAAAAAGCTGAAACGCAAAACCGTGGTGTGGTTGATCGCCCTGGTCATTTTTGTGTGCGGTTTACCCAGCATGATGAGCATGGGGATGATCGGATGGCTGAATAAACTGACATTTTATCGCGGTCAGAACTTCCTCACCTTCATTGCTGATATGAGCGACATCTGCCTGACAGTAGGCGGATGTTTGATGTGTATTTTTATCGGCCGAAGATGGGGCATCACCAACTTAGACGCAGAGTTGGTACAGGGAAATGATCGCTATATGACGTCACGTGTGCGCTCGTACCTGCATCTCACGATCCGGTGGATCGCCCCGATCCTGCTCGGTTTTTTGTCCGTTGTCATCATTGTCGAGAAGTTCTTCGGCATCGAAAACCTGTTTTAACACGGATCGGCATGCCCTCTTTCTTACGCCCGCTCACATCGGCATTCGTTTGCTACGTCAAAAGACAATGGCCGGTGGCGTTGTCGGCAACGGGGTTCATGGTATTGCTCTGCGGATGTAGCATGGAGTACGTTTTTCGCTCGTACCAGCAGCGGGCGGGTCTGAAATATGAACTCATTACATTTAATGACTTGGCCCGCAGGTACATGCGCAAAGAAAAAGACCCTCTGAGCGTTGAGGGATTTTATTCGGTCTCCCGAGAAGTGAAACGCCAGTTTACCGCGCGCGAACGCAAGGATAAACTGATTGACAAAGACGAAAACTATCAGATGGTGGCGCTGTTCCGCGACACGCAAGGCGGCCACCGCGATTACATCGAAGTCCCCATCGATCGCGACTATCAACTCTCGCACACGATCCGCGGGGAGTTCAAGGCCGGTGCCAATCAAAATGTACTCATCTACACCCACGTGCTGCGCAAACAACGCGAAACGTACACCGTTGTGCGCGACAGTGAGACGGGTATTTTAGAGGGTGTACGTTCGGAAGAAAAAAACGGCAGCCGAATTATGTACAAGATTACATTCACTCCGTTGGCATCCGGGCAGCGGTAGTCAATTTGCGGTGTCACTCCACCCAATCCGCCAAAAACAAGTTCGTATCGCGCGTGCCCTTGTTGTTGCGGTTGCTCGAAAAGATAATCTTTGAGCCATCGGGCGAAAACATCGGGAACGAATCAAATACACCATCGTAGGTGATCTGCTCCAGACCGGTACCATCTTCGTTGATCATATACAGGTTGAACTGAAAGCCGCGTGCGCTTTTGTGGTTCGAGCTGAAAATGATTTTTTTGCCCGAAGGGTGATAGAACGGTGCCCAGTTGGCTTTGCCCAGGTTCGTGATTTGCTTTAAATCAGAGCCGTCTATATTGCACGTAAAGATTTCCATTTCTGTGGGGGCTACCAGCCCCTGCTTCAGGTATTCCATGTATTCCTTTTTTGCCTCTTCGGTTTTCGGGCGCGAGGCGCGGAAGACCAACTTCTTGCCATCGGGCGAAAAGAACGCACCTCCGTCATAGCCAACGGCATTCGTTATCCGCTTTACGTTCTTGCCGTTGATGTCGCACGTATACAGTTCCAGATCGCCATCGCGCGTGGAGGTGAATACGATTTTGTCGCCTTTGGGTGATACGGTAGCCTCGGCATCGTACCCGGGGGTGTTTGTCAGGCGCTTTTTAACCTTGCCGTTTAAGTCAGCCACGAAGATGTCATACGTTTCATAAATGGGCCAAAGGTATTTGCCACCCGGGGCGCGCCCGGGATCTTTTGGACATTCTTTTCCACCCAAATGGGTTGAGCCATACAAGATGTGCTTGTTGTCCGGCAAGAAGTACGCACACGTGGTGCGGCCCAATCCCGTGCTGACGAGGGGTGGCTTGCTTCCTTTCGGCCGCAGGTCCATCCCTTCCACCGGCATGTAAAAGATTTGATCGCAAACCAATCCCCATTGTAGGTAGTTGGATTGAAAGCTTACCATTTTGCCATTCGGACTCCAGTAGGCTTCAGCATTGTCGCCTCCAAACGTCAACTGACGAATATTTTTTAGATGTATCTCCTGGGGGTAGCGAAGCGAATCTGGAGCGCTGGCTGATCCCTCGCGGGTTTGCGCGGCTATTGTACCGTTAATCGATACAAGCAGTAGGCAAAGGACGCTGACTGTCTTTGGCATGGAGTCTGTTTTGCCGCGAAGATAGCATGCCTTGAAAAAAATTCTCGTACGCCAGCACCGTACGGTCGATTGAAAAAGTAACGGTCGCGGTAATAAAAGCATCTTCCACGAGCCGGGTCCGAAGCGTGACATCGGTTAATAGCTGTTCGATGCCGTGCGTCAGTTCGCGCGTATCGTCCACCGCGTACAGTAAGCCATTTTCTCCGGGACGTATCAAGTCGATATTGCCGGCTGCCCGGGTAGCCACCACGGGAACCCGCGAATACATGGCTTCCAGCAAACTTTGAGAAAGTCCTTCGCTGGTGGAGCACAGCACAAACACCTGAAATATGGTCAACCACGAAAGCGCCTGCTCGGAGGGTGTATATCCGGTGTAAATGACACGGTGTTGTGCCGGCAGCGCCTGGCGTAGCTCGGCCAACTTGCTATCTTCGTCAATGCCCGAAAAAACGACCGTTAGGGGGCGTTCGATGTGGCGCAGCGCGAGCAGCAAGTCCTCCTGGTTTTTTCTGCGCGAAATACACCCCACCACCGTTTCTTCTGTTCCAATAGACCATGCCTGCCGAAGGGCTGCCGGATCGGACAACGACCGTTGAAACTTAGATGGAGGAAGTCCATTGTAGATGACTTGAATGTGCGCGGGCGGTATGCCTTTCTGCACCAGGCTTTGCTGAATGCCCTGACTGACAGCAATTACTTTATCGGTGCCCGACACGTACACGAGATTTTGGAAAAACCCTCCGATACTCATGGATACTTGTCGCCTGGTGTGAAATACCAACACATCCAACCGGAACAACCAGCGGGTCAAAACGGACACGTATCGATCCTTGCTGGATTGCGCATTCACCACCTGAATGGCGTGGTCGGTAATGACCTGCCTCAACACTCGTATGGCTTTCGCGTCAAACCGCGAGCGGATCGTGACCGGAATAAAATTCACTCCGGGAGACTGAGCCACTAAGTCCTGTAAAAAAGAATCGGGTCTCGCCATCACCCACACGCGATGTCCCCTCCCAGCTAAGCCCGCAGCCAAAAATGCAACCGATTGTGCCGCGCCAGTCAGATAATCCTCCTGGGTTACAAACAAAACATTCATCTACCAGCGAAACGCCAAAAGTAATTGGCCAGTTCATCGCCTGAAATGATGAATTTGTTATGGTTGTGTTATGCAAGATAACACGATGATAACGTGAGTGACTTTGTCTTTTGTTAAGCCGCCTTGGCAGATTCTTGTTCCTTTAGCGCTCTCCGCAAGATTTTGCCCACATTGGTTTTGGGCAGCTCCGTGCGGAATTCCACGTGTTTGGGTACCTTGTAGTTGGTCAGGTTTTCGTGCGCGTATTTTTTCAACTCCTCTTCCGTTAGCGAAGCGTCCTTTTTTACGATAAAGACTTTGATGACTTCACCTGACTTAGCATCCGGAACTCCGATGGCCGCCACTTCCAGCACTTTGGGATGCCCGGCTAACACGTTCTCGATTTCGTTGGGATAGACATTGAACCCTGACACTTTGATCATGTCTTTTTTGCGATCCACGATCCGGAAAAATCCATCGGCATCCATCACGCCAATATCGCCCGTGCGGAACCACTCACCGTGAAAGAAAACCCCCTCATTGTCTTTTTGCCAATAGCCACGCATGACCTGAGGCCCCCGCGCACAAATCTCACCCACTTCACCCAGGGCAAGCCGGTTGCCATCGTCATCAAAAATAGCCACCTCCGTGCTGGGCATCGGTATGCCAATGGAGCCTCTTTTGTGACCGCCATCGAGCGGATTGCAACATAATACAGGCGATGTTTCGCTGAGCCCATAGCCCTCTACCAGGGGCTTGCCCGTCACTTTTTCCCACTCCAAGGCTACGGCATCTTGCACGGCCATGCCACCTCCGATGGCGCCTTTCAACGCGGAGAAATCGAGGGAACGAAAGTCCGGGTTGTTTAATAAGCCATTGAATAACGTGTTAACACCTGTGATAATTGAAAAGCGGTGCTTCTTGAGTTCTTTGACAAAGCCCGGAATATCGCGCGGGTTGGTGATCAGCACACTCTTTACACCGTGGGTATACATGAGCACGCCATTTACCGTAAGGGCAAAGATATGATAGAGTGGCAGGGCCGTGATGATGATGTCTTGCTGACCGGGGCTCATCAACGGCTTAAACCAGTGGCTGATCATCATGTTGTGGGCGATGATGTTGCGATGCGATAGTTGCGCCCCTTTGGAGATGCCGGTTGTGCCACCCGTGTATTGAAGAACGGCCACATCTTCGATTTGTAGTGCCGGCTTTTGCCAGGTGAGCGAAGCCCCTTTGGCCAACGCGGTTTTGAATGAAATGGCACCCGGCAAATCAAAATCGGGCACCATCTTTTTGATGCGCTTCACGACAAAGTTGACCAACGCACCCTTGAGGGTCCCGAGCAGGTCGCCCATGTGAGTGACGATGATGTGCCGGGCGGTGATTTTGGCGCGTATTTGCTGGAGGTTAGAAGCGAAATTAGCCACAATTACCACTGCACTCACGGAGGCATCGTTGAACTGATGCTCCATTTCGCGGGGTGTGTACAACGGGTTGGTGTTCACCACGATCAAGCCTGCTTTGATGGCTCCAATGAAGGCAATGGGAAACTGAAGTAAGTTCGGCATCTGGATGGCAATGCGATCACCCTTCTTCAGCTTCAACTCTTGTTGCAGATAAGCTGCAAAATGGGTGGATAACCGGTCGATCTCGGCAAACGTCATCGCTTTCCCAAAATTCTCAAACGCTACGCGGTCAGCGTATTTGCGTGAGGCGGTCTCAAACAATTCGATGAGCGATTGATACTCGTATGCACCAATGGTTTCAGGGGTGCCTTTGGGATAGTGTTTGAACCAAGGGAAGGAAAGCATGGTGTAACGGTTTTGTTTTCAAACAACGAAAAAAAAGAAGGCTTTAGCAATCGTTTGTTAGGAAATAAACCACAAAAACCGCGGCTTTGTTGCGCGCATAAAAAAACCCTCGTCTTGAAAACGAGGGCTTTAACCGCTGTAGGGGAAGGCTTCGAACCTCCACGAGGAAGTTAGCTACAGAACAAAACCTCGGTTTGCACCCAGGTCAGTGGTCAACCCATTATCCTGCGTTTATCCTTGACTCCTCACCCCCGAGACAGGAGGGCATGTCTGCCAATTTCAACACCCTACAGTATGTCATCGCGTTCTGAATTTTCGTCAGGCTCATTGCCCGTTGCCAACTTTTACCGCGAACTGATGCAACAAAGGTGGTATATCATTGAAGTAAAGTCAACAATTATTATCCAAAAATGAAAAATATCTACTTAAATACTATTTTTGTTGCAATATCATCAATCAAACAATAGAAAAATGCCTCTTTCTTACGAAATTGACAAAACGGACCTGCAAATACTTGAGCTATTGGTGCAAGACGCCAAGAAACCCTACACCGAAGTGGCCCGTAGGGTCCATGTATCCCCCGGCACCGTGCACGTGCGGATGAATAAGATGGAGGAAGCGGGCATCGTGGAAAAAACGACCTTGCGCATCAACTATAGCAAACTGGGCTATGACATCACCGCGTTTATTGGTATCTACTTGGAAAAGAGTGCGTTGTATGAAAAAGTGCTTACCCGGCTGAAAGAAATACCCGAAATCACCAGCATCCATTACACCACCGGCAACTACTCCATGTTCATCAAAATCCATTGCCGCGACACGAACCACCTCAAGGAGGTGCTCCACGACAAAATGCAGCAGGTAGAGGGAATCGAGCGTACTGAAACCATGATCTCGCTGGAAGAAAGCCTTGACCGAAGTTTGTTGTTACCACCAAAATAGGCCGACCGCATTTATTTGGGTCGAAAAAGAACCTTAAAACCTCGTTTTTGTTATACTTTTGTTTGTTTATTTAAACCGAGTCTAAATAACTGCCCCATGAGCAAAGACAACCAAGTGCTGGAGGAAATCACCTCAAAAGAATATGAGCACGGCTGGACAGTGGCGCTGGAAGCCGATGAGGCTCCCAAGGGGCTGAACGAAGATATTGTACGGTTTATCTCCGCGAGAAAAGACGAACCCGCCTGGCTGCTCGAATGGCGCCTGACGGCCTTTCGCAAGTGGCAGCAAATGACGGAGCCCAAATGGCCCAACGTCACCTACCCTGCCATCAATTATCAGGATATCATTTACTATTCCGCTCCCAAGCAAAAAGTAAAACCCAATAGCCTCAATGAGGTTGACCCAGAATTGATCAAGACCTTTGAAAAGTTGGGTATTTCTCTTACCGAGCAAAAGCGCCTGACGGGCGTGGCCGTGGATGCAGTGATTGACAGCATGTCCGTAGCCACTACGTTCAAAGAAAAACTGGCCGAATTGGGCATCATCTTCTGTTCTTTCAGCGAAGCTGTCAAAGAACATCCGGAATTAATCAAGAAATACCTTGGCAGTGTAGTACCGGTGAGCGACAATTACTTTGCTGCACTCAATTCAGCTGTGTTCTCGGATGGGTCATTTTGTTACATCCCCAAGGGTGTGCGCTGCCCGATGGAGCTGTCGACATACTTTCGGATCAATGCTGCCAACACCGGCCAGTTTGAGCGCACATTGATTGTGGCCGATGAGGGTTCGTACGTCAGCTATCTGGAAGGCTGTACGGCACCCATGCGCGATGAAAACCAACTGCACGCAGCGGTAGTGGAGTTGTATGCCATGAAGGGTGCGGAAATAAAATATTCCACGGTACAAAACTGGTACCCGGGCGATAAAGAAGGCCGGGGCGGTATTTATAACTTCGTGACCAAGCGCGGGCTTTGTGCGGGCGATTATTCGAAGATCTCCTGGACACAGGTGGAAACAGGCTCGGCCATCACGTGGAAGTATCCTTCGTGTGTACTCAAAGGCGATCACTCGATTGGTGAATTTTACTCGGTGGCGGTAACCAACAACCTCCAGCAGGCAGACACTGGTACTAAGATGATCCACATTGGCAAAAACACACGTTCGCGGATTGTGAGCAAAGGGATCTCGGCCGGGAAATCGCAAAACAGCTACCGAGGACAGGTTCACGTGATGAAGCGCGCCATCAATGCCCGCAACTTTTCGCAGTGCGACTCGCTCTTGCTGGGCGACCAGTGTGGCGCCCATACGTTCCCTTACATCGATGTCGAAAATCCAACCGCCAAAATAGAGCACGAGGCCACCACATCAAAGATTGGCGAAGACCAGATATTTTACTGCCAGCAGCGCGGCATAGACGAAGAGTCGGCCGTAGCGCTGATCGTGAACGGCTATGCCAAGGAAGTACTCAACCAACTGCCCATGGAATTTGCGGTCGAAGCCCAAAAGCTGCTGGCCTTGACGCTGGAAGGGAGTGTGGGGTAGTAGGGCGATGGTTTAAGGTTGAAACGTCAAAAGGTTAAAAAGTTCAAGGTTCAAGAGTTCAAAGTTCAGCGTTTCAGTGTGGCGAAAGTTACTTCATTTGAAGACTTGGATATTTGGAAGTTGGCAAGACAGTTGGCAAAAGACATTTGCATGCTTGGAAATAAAGGGCACCTCTCAATCATCTCCCACCGACCACAAGGAACTTTGAACCTCGAACTTTGAACAAAAAAACAACACAATCAAGTTAATCCCATGCTCTCCATCAAAAACCTCCAAGCGAAAATAGAAGACAAACAAATCCTGACCGGGATTAATCTTGACGTGAAACCCGGTGAGGTACATGCCATCATGGGGCCGAACGGCTCGGGCAAGAGCACGCTGGCGTCTGTTTTGTCGGGACGCGAAGAATATGAAGTGACGGGTGGTGAGGTCGATTTTCTTGGGAAAGATCTGCTGGCGATGGCGCCCGAGGAGCGCGCGCGCGAAGGCGTGTTTATGGCCTTTCAATACCCGGTCGAAATCCCCGGGGTGAGCACCATCAACTTCATGAAAACGGCCATCAACCAAATCCGCGAACACCGCGGTCAGTCGCCCTTGGATGCCGTTTCGTTTTTAAGCCTGATGAAAGAAAAAATGAAGCTGGTGGAAATCGACCAGTCGTTGCTCAACCGTGCCCTCAACGAAGGCTTTTCGGGCGGTGAAAAAAAACGAAACGAAATTTTTCAAATGGCCATGCTGGAGCCCAAGCTCGCCATCCTGGACGAGACCGACTCCGGATTGGACATTGACGCACTGCGCATTGTTTCAAATGGCGTGAATAAACTGCGTAACAAAAACAACGCCATCATTGTGGTAACGCACTATCAGCGTCTGCTCGACTACATCGTACCCGATTTCGTTCATGTGCTATACAAAGGCAAGATCGTAAAATCGGGCAACAAAGAGTTGGCCTTGGAACTGGAGGCGAAAGGATACGATTGGATCAAAAGCGAAATGGCATCTGTATGAGTACCCTGATAGCTACTTCCGATCTTCGTGAACAACTCGGTGCTCGGCAGGCCAGCGCACTATTGGCCAAAACAGTCGCCCCTTTGCTGGCCGATTTTTCACTTCCCCCGGTAAAAAGCGAAGAGTATCGCTTTTTGCCCATCACCCGGCATTTGGAGAAGCACTTTTCAGCTACCCAATTGATCAGCGCTGCCCCTTCGACCCTGGGCGCAAGTGAATCGTGGTTGGGGGCACAAGCGATTGCCGTCACCGTCCGCAATGGCCGCGTCATTGGCATCTACGGTGGGCATCCTGATGTGGTGGTTCTTCCCCTGTCTGAAGCCCGGAAAAGCCATGCACATCAAGTCGATACCGTGCTGGGCCAGTTGTCGTGGAATGACCCCTTCTCTGTACTGAATGCCGCTGTAGCGCAGGAGGGGGTGTTTGTGTGGGTGCATGCCGGCAAACAGATACCCGTTCCCATTCACATTCAACACGTTCATGAGGCCAATGAAGCAGGTGCCAGCCATGTGCGCGTGGCGGCCCTCGTAGAAGCCGGTGCCGAGGTAACGGTGCTGGAAGAATTCGTTTCAACCGGGAAGGCTCCTTTCTTTCAAACGCAGGTGGTGGAAATAGACTGCCATGCCGAAAGTCGCCTGCATTATTTTCGCCTCCAAAATGATCACGGAAACGTGACGCAGGTAGCCAATACCCTCATCCGCCAGGCCGACAAAAGCACGGTGAATGCCTGCACGATTACCCTGGATGGGGAAATCATTCGCAACAACTTCGCCATCGCGGTAAACGGTGAGCATTGCGAATCAAATTTTCACGGACTGTACCTGCTGAACGGAAAAACCATGGCCGATAATCACACCGTGGTCGACCACCAAAAACCGCATTCGCACAGCAATGAGCTGTACAAAGGAATCATGGATGGTCAATCGAGAGGCATCTTCAATGGAAAGATTTTTGTGCGACCTCACGCACAAAAAACAAATGCCTTTCAGTCCAACCGAAACATCCTGCTGAGCGATCAAGCCATCGTTAATACCAAACCCCAGTTGGAGATTTGGGCCGATGATGTGAAATGTTCGCACGGCTGTACTTCGGGTCAACTGGATGAAGAAGCCTTGTTCTATTTGCAATCGCGCGGCATCGATAAAAAATCCGCCCAGGCGATGTTGTTGTATGCCTTTGCGGCCGATGTCTTCCGAATCATTGAACACGAAAGTATCCGCCAGTACGTTGACACTTTGATTACGCAACGCCTCTACCCCACCGCATGAACATGACCGCTGCCCCCACACTGACCATCGAAGCCATCCGCGCTCAGTTTCCTGTGTTGCACCAAACCGTGAACGGGAAACCGTTGGTGTATTTTGACAACGCAGCCACTAATCAAAAACCTCAACGCGTTATTGATGCCCTCGTACGCTATTACCAGAACTACAACGCCAACATACACCGTGGCATTCACACCCTGGCCGAAACCGCCACACGAGAATTTGAATTGACCCGCGATGCCATGCAGCGATTTCTGGGCGCTGCCCACCGCGAAGAGATCATTTTTGTGCGCGGGGTGACAGAGGCCATCAACCTGGTGGCCACGGCCTATGGCAATGCCTTCATCGGCCCAGGTGACGAAGTGATCATTTCCGGGTTGGAACACCACAGCAACATCGTGCCGTGGCAGATGCTCTGCGAACGACAAGGTGCCGTGCTCAAAGTCATTCCGGTAACGAACGCGGGCGAACTGGACGTGGAAACTTACCGCGCCCTGCTATCTCCACGGACGAGGCTGGTAGCCATCAACCACGTATCGAACAGTCTAGGGACCATCAACCCCGTAAAAGAAATCGTGGCGGCCGCCCATCAAACCGGTGCTGTAGTGCTGGTGGATGGAGCACAGGCAGCCGCTCACGAGGAAATCAATGTGACGGATTTGGATTGCGATTTCTATTGCGTTTCGGGCCATAAGATGTACGGGCCAACCGGAGTGGGCGTATTGTATGGCAAGCGGGCCGTGTTGGAGAAAATGCCTCCTTACATGGGCGGGGGCGAGATGATCAAGGACGTCACGTTTGCGCACACCACGTACAACGACCTACCCTATAAATTTGAAGCGGGTACACCCAACATTGCTGATGTGGTGGCCCTCAAGGAAGCGATCGCATTTATTGACGAAATTGGAAAAGGCGCCATGGCGCAACATGAACTGGCGCTGCTGGCCTACACCGTGGAGCGCCTGCAACGCGTCAAGGGCGTGCAGTTGATTGGCACGGCTGCGAGCAAAGTGGGCGTGCAGTCTTTTGTCATCCGCGGCATACACCATTTTGATGTGGGCCAAATGCTGGATACCCGTGGAATAGCCGTTCGCACGGGTCACCACTGCACACAACCGCTAATGGAACGCCTGGGTGTGGAGGGTACCGTGCGCGCTTCGTTTGCGGTATATAATACCTACGCGGAAGTAGACCAAATGATCGAAGGGCTGGAGCGGATCGTGAACTTTCTGAAACCATAGCCAGCGCAAATGATAATCGGGCGATGATGAAAATTACCAACGTAACGGGCTCACAAAAATTCGAAAGCTGCCTGCGCAAGCGGGAATTGTTTTGACATGAGCATAGACCAACTCCAAAACGAAATCATTGGCGAGTTTTCGCTGCTCGATGGCGACATGGAGATGACCGTGTTTTACCTGATGGAGCTGGGGCAAAAACTCCCCCCGTTTCCGGAAGATCAACGAACGGACGATAACATTGTGAAGGGATGCCAATCGAAAGTGTGGCTGGTGGCGCGCTGCGAAAAAGGGCGCGTCTATTTTATGGGCGATAGCAACACGGCTATCACCAAAGGGTTGGTCAGTTTACTGATCCGCATTTTTTCGGGGCAACCCGCGCAGGACATCTTACAGGCCGATCTCTTTTTTATGGCCAAAATCGGGATGGAGCGTTTTATTGGCACGCAACGATCCAACGGCTTTGCCGCCATGATCAAACAGATGAAGTTTTATGCCCTGGCCTTTCAGGCCCAACAAACCGTGAAGTCATGAGCGAAGAGAATAACACAACCGAGAAAACACTGACCGCGGTGACCATCCCCGACCTTCGGGATAAAGTCGTGCAGGCGCTCAAAAGTGTATATGATCCGGAAATTCCGGTGGACGTTTATGAATTGGGGTTGATCTATGAGATCAATACGTTTCCCGTCAATAACGTGCACATCCTGATGACGCTCACGTCTCCGTCCTGCCCTTCGGCCGAGGTAATACCCGTGGAGGTGGAGCAAAAGGTAAAGGCGATTGAAGGGGTAAATGACGTAAAAGTGGAATTGACCTTTGATCCGCCCTACTCGCAGGATATGATGAGTGAAGCGGCCAAACTGGAACTCGGGTTTATGTGAGCCTGCACGAACGGAAACTTTCCGGCCGAAACGGATGTTCCTGTGGACAGGTAGAAAAATGGATACCCACCCGGAAAGGCCTGACAATCCTGAACCCGAAATATTGAACGTTGAATCTTAGATTTTGAATTGTTTTTTGAACCATAACCATCGACACAAACCATATGTACCCTGAACAACTAGTGGCGCCTATGCGCCAAGACCTGACGTCCGTAGGCTTTAAAGAATTGAAATCGGCCGATGACGTAGACAAAACGCTAAAAAGCCAAAAAGGAACTAACCTATTGGTTATCAACTCAGTATGTGGATGTGCAGCGGGTGCCGCCCGGCCGGGCATCAAGTGGGCGCTTCAAAACGCGGCCAAGAAACCCAACGAGTTGACTACCGTATTTGCGGGAGTAGACAAAGAAGCCGTGGCCAAGGCGCGCGAGTACACGCTGCCGTATCCGCCCTCCTCTCCGGCTATCGCGTTATTCAAAGACGGTGAACTGGTGCACTTTGTGGAGCGCCACCACATTGAAGGAAGAAACGCGCAAATGATTGGCCAGCATTTGGTGGAGGTTTTTGAAGAGTTTTGTTAACACCAATACTGCATGCCAATAAAAAAGCCCGCGATTACATCGCGGGCTTTTTTATTGGCATGCAGCAAGGAATCAATCCACTTCCAATCCCAGGCTCTTCATCTTGGCTGTTAATTTCTTTGACTTCGCCTCATATGCCTCCTCGTAGGCCGACAGCTCACCGTAAACGGAAAGCAAGCCATAAAGCACCGACTCCTCGGACGGCTTCAACTGCTCGCATTTTTCCCAGTATGGTAATGCCTCCAGCAACTTGGTTTTGATCTGCTGGAAAAGTTCCTGCCGCTTCTTGATCTCGGCATCGTTCTTCCCGGCAATATCGTTGCGGGCATCGCGCACTTTGCGCACTTCCTTATACTTCAGATCAGCCAACTGAGCATACGAGTCAAAATCGTCTTTGTCCAGTTTGATGGCTTCGTTAAAGGCCTTCTCGGCTGCCGCCTGATCGTTCAGCTTCAAACAAATCACACCCAGGTTGTAATACGTAGCACGGTCGGCTTTGCCGGCATTGATTTTTGCCTCAAGGCTGGTGCGCGCTTCGGGCAAGCGACCCAAATCATACAACAACGCAATTTCAGACTGAGCAAACTCCGACTCGTTTGGAAACTTGGCCGAAGCCTCGCGCACGGCTTTCAGGGCCTCTTCATTTTTCTTTTGTGACGCATATACCGCAATCAACTGACGGTGGGCATCAATCTGCTTACCCCCGGCCGCAAAATATTTTTTGATATAATCAGCCGAAGCATCGTAGTCCTTGGCAGCGGACGCAAAAAATACACCGGCATTGAACAGCACAGAGGTATCATTCGGAATGAAATAAACGACCTTCTTAATTTCTTCAAAAGCCTTGCTGTAGTCTTTGTCTTGCTCGTAAATGGTGGCGGCCTTCATATAGTAGTGGTCGGCATACCTGCGTGATACCTCGTCAAACGTAAAGTCGCGCGGGAAGCCGATGGCTGGATCGGGCAGTTGCACGAAGGACTTGGACTTGCCTGCGTCTATTTGCATGGCCTTCTCGAAGGCCTCTTGCGCAATTTTAAAAGCATTCGGTTCCAGTGATTTGAACTTGGCTTCCTTGGTGGTATCCAACGCTGCGTAAACCATCCCTTTCACATACCACGCTTTGGCCGCATCTTTGGAGGGGCCTCCTTTTTTGCTCTCCATCACCTCGGGGGCTACCACCGTAGCGTCAATGACGGCTTTGGCTTCGTCCAGTTTGCCCGCCTTCAAATCTTTCTCCGCTTTTGAAATGCTGGGTTTGATTGGCTTTTGGGCCATGGTTGCCACGCTGGCGATCAGCGCGAGTACAAAAACTAACTTTTTCATTTCAGGTTTAAAATTAGGGTTTAAAATTAGGTTTATTTTTCAGAACGCTCGTCCGCTTCGGCATCGGCCATTTTTTGGATTTTCTCCACCGAAGAAATCGAGTCATCATCGTTGAGCTTGATCAGCCTCACGCCTTGCGTGGCCCTGCCCATCACGCGCAGTTCGCCCACCTCAATACGGATGCTAATACCCGACCGATTAATGATCATAAGTTCATCGCTATCACCCACCTCCTTGATTGCAACAAGCTTGCCAGTTTTGTCGGTGATGTTGAGCGTCTTCACACCCTTGCCACCCCTGCGGGTAATGCGGTAGTCCTCAAGGGCGGAGCGCTTGCCATAGCCTTTCTCAGAGACCACCAGCAAGTTGGCATCGGGCCGGCTGATGCATACCATGCCTATGACTTTATCCTCATCTGATTCCAGGGTGGTGCCACGCACCCCGGCCGCGGTACGGCCCATCGGGCGCACATCGCTTTCGTTGAAATGCACGGCCGTGCCACTGCTTTTGGCAATGATGATCTGGTTCGACCCGTTGGTCAGGGCGGCTGTGAGTAACCGATCCCCTTCATTGACTGTAATGGCGGCAATGCCATTGGCCCGTGGGCGCGAGTAGGCCTCCAGCGATGTCTTTTTGATGATTCCCTTTTCGGTACACAAAATGACAAAGTTGTTATTGATATACTCTTCGTCCTCCAGGTTCTTTAAATTGATTACCGCCCGCACGGTATCGCCCGGTTCAATATTCAATAGGTTTTGGATGGCCCGCCCCTTCGATACTTTATTGCCTTCGGGAATTTCATACACGCGCTTCCAGTACACTTTGCCCAACCCGGTAAAGATGAGCATGTAGTTGTGCGCCTGGGCGATGAACAGGTGCTCGGTAAAGTCATCTTCCTTGGTAGCCACCGCTTTGGAGCCCACGCCTCCGCGGCCCTGGGTGCGATACTCGCTCAGCGAGGTGCGTTTGATGTAGCCCTGATTGGAGATGGTGATCACCATCTCCTCGTTAGGGATCATGTCCTCCACCGTGATGTCGTCTTCGCTGGCCACGACTTCCGTTCTGCGGGCATCACCATAGCGCTCTCTCATCTCGGTCAGTTCGCCTTTAATGATTTCCATCCGCTTGCTTTCGCTGCCGAGGATCTCCTTGAGTGAGGCGATGAGCGTCATCACCTCTTTGTACTCCTGCTGTATCTTATCGCGTTCCAAGCCAGTAAGGCGTTGCAGGCGCATCTCCAAAATGGCCTTAGCCTGTATTTCCGACAAGCCAAACCGTTCCATCAGCCCACTCTTGGCCACATCCGGGTCTTTCGAAGCGCGGATCAACGCAATCACTTCGTCCAAATGATCGAGTGCGATCAGGTATCCTTCCAGAATATGAGCGCGCTTTTCGGCCTCGTTCAATTCAAACTGAGTCCTGCGCGTCACCACCTCGTGGCGATGTTCCACAAAATGGACGATGAGGTCTTTAAGATTAAGCGTCTTAGGCCGGCCCTTCACCAAAGCCACGTTGTTTACCCCAAAAGACGTTTGCAATTGGGTGTATTTGAACAGGTTGTTAAGTACGATGTTGGGGATGGCATCTTTCTTCAGGTCATACACCACCCGGTAGCCATCGCGGTCCGATTCATCTCGGATAGCCGTAATGCCCTCAATCTTTTTCTCGTTGACCAGCGCGGCTGTTCTCTCAATCATCTGCGCCTTGTTTACCTGATAGGGTATCTCTGTGACGATGATCTGATCCTTTCCGCTGTTGCTGGTGACGATCTCGGCTTTGGCGCGCAACACAATGCGGCCGCGGCCGGTCAGGTAGGCCTCCTGCACCCCGGAGGTGCCGTAAATGATGCCGCCTGTCGGAAAATCCGGGGCGGTGATGTACTTCATCAGCTCGGGGATGGTGATATCGCGCTTGTCGATATAGGCGATAATGCCATCCACCACTTCGCCCAGGTTGTGCGGAGCCATGTTGGTGGCCATCCCCACGGCAATGCCCGATGACCCGTTGATGAGCAGGTTGGGCACCTTGGACGGCAGCACGGTCGGCTCGCGCTCGGTGTCGTCATAGTTGGGTTGGAAGTCGACTGTGTCTTTGTTGATGTCGGCCAACAATTCCTCGGCCAGCCTTTTGAGACGGGCTTCCGTGTATCGCATGGCGGCCGGGGCATCCCCGTCCACTGAGCCATAGTTGCCCTGCCCGTCTACCAGTGTGTAGCGCAACGACCAATCCTGGGCCATGCGCACCATGGTATCGTACACCGAGGCATCGCCATGGGGGTGGTACTTACCGAGCACCTCCCCTACAATTTTAGCCGACTTTTTATATGGCTTATTGTAGTTCACCCCGATCTCCAGCATGCCGTAGAGCACCCTGCGGTGTACCGGCTTCAGCCCATCGCGCACATCGGGCAAGGCCCGCGAAATGATGACCGACATCGAGTAGTCGATGTAGGCACCGCGCATTTCGTCTTCAATGTTGATGGGGATAATGTTCTGTTCTTCTGAGGGGGGAATTGTTTCGTCAGCCACGTGATTTTGGAGTTAAAAAAGTGCTTTTTGATAAGCCGTGCAAGATAGGTATTTCCCTCGAAAATGAGTGCCAAAAATGCGCTGCATCGACCTGCTTTGGAGGTCGATTTTTAATGCTCCTCAACCTATTCGGCCACCCGGCTCCGCAGGGGGTTGTGGGGGTCAAAAAAAGGGTGAAACTTGTCGTCTTGACTTGAAACTACCTATGTCCAAGATACCGCTTACCGAACGTCATTACATCCCCACGTTCGCCTTTGTCACCAGCCTGTTCATGCTCTGGGGCATTGCTATCTCGATGGGCGATGTGCTCAACCGTCATTTCCAGAAAGTGCTGAGCGTCTCGCTGGCCGAATCGGGGCTGGTGCAGTTTTCCATCTTTGGCGCCTATGCCGTGATGGGCATCCCGGCGGGGTTGTTCATGAAGCGATTTGGCTATAAAAATGGGGTGCTTCTGGGCTTGGGACTGTATGCCATGGGCGCATTCTTGTTTGTTCCGGCAGCGGGAGCAGAGTCATTTGACTTTTTCCGGCTGGCCCTCTTCGTATTGGCCTGTGGCCTCGCCACGTTGGAGGCCGTGGCCCATCCGTTTGCGGCCGCGCTGGGGAATGAACATCGCTCCGAGCAGCGAATTAACTTTTCTCAGTCGTTTAATGCATTGGGCACGATTATCGGCCCCATCCTGGGGGGCTTTTTTATCTTGGGGGAGGCTGCCACGGGCCATGTGCAGGCCGACTTATTTTCGGTGAAAGCTTTGTATGCCGGCATCGGCCTGGCGGTAGCACTGATTGGGTTGGCCTTTTGGTTTATTCGCGTACCTCCGCTGCAAGAGGCGCGTCATTCCCATCAGCCCAACGCCACCTATCGCCAGTTGTTCCGGCACCGCCATTTCCGTTGGGCCGTGGTTGCACAGTTTTTCAACGTGGCCGCCCAGGGTGGTACGTGGGCTTTCTTCATTAACTACGCAGTCACCTACATGCCGGGGATGACCGACCAGCAAGCGGCCTATTACTTCTCGTTAAGTATGGTGATGATGCTACTGGGCCGTTTTGTGGGCACATTTTTGATGAACTACATCGCCCCGAACAGGCTGCTCGCGTTGTTTGCTTTGGGAAGCATTATTCAATGCGTTGTCATCTCCCAACACTGGGGCTGGGTATCGTTTGTGTGTGCCATGGGATTACAGTTTACGTTTTCCATCATGTTCCCAACCATCTTTGGCTTGGGGATGAAAAATTTGAACGAGTTGCGTGAGAAGGCCTCGTCCATCATCGTGATGGGTGTGGTGGGAGGTGCCCTGTTTCCTCCGTTGATGGGCTACGTAGCCGACTCGTACAGCGTGGCCACAGCTTACCTGTTGCCCATCGTTTGCTACACGGTCATCTTTCTATTCGGTGTTCGCGGATATAAACCTTCGGTCATTGCCTCATGAAATGTCCGCAGTGCGGTGCCGACAGTCGCACCACCCCGAAGTGTGATCAATGCGGATACCCTTTGTCAGGTACGGGAGCCGAAAAGGCCGCTTTCATCGCGCGAAGGATCCTCAATTCTTCACATGTAGAAGACGCGCACAAGAGCATCCGCACCGCGCGCATTATTTTGTTCGCTCTGGGTGGCGCCAACATACTCTTGGCTCTGGTATTTGCCTCTTCGGGCATCGGCATGGCCATGTCCCTTCTGATCGGGACGGGATTTGTGATGTTTGGCATTGTCCTCCCCCGAAAGCCCCTGCT
This sequence comes from uncultured Ohtaekwangia sp., assembly GCA_964524935.1. Lineage (GTDB taxonomy): Bacteria > Bacteroidota > Bacteroidia > Cytophagales > Cyclobacteriaceae > ELB16-189. Next base: position 792,887 of record CAZGFJ010000001.1, on the reverse strand, counting down.
GTTTTTAATGATCGCATTGGCCTTGCTGCTGATGCTCTATCTGTCGGATGCCATCGTGGACCCTGGCAGTTTGTTTCGCGGGTTGATTTGGAAAGTTGGATGTGTATCTGCCTTGATTATTGCCATAAACCGGGTGAGACGGGCTGAGCGGATCCGGCAAGAAAGCCCATAACCATCCCCTCGTCCAATCACACACAGAAGGCGTGTTCGGAGTACTTACGCACTGGGCCTGCTCAATAAGGATTGAGTTTGCGCCTGTTTTTCTTTTTGTACTTGATCAGCGTGGGATAGTTTTCGCCATAGCCGGGATCCTGAGTTCTCCAAATGGGATGCATGCGGCTGCGGTATTCTTTGTTGCCGTGGGCGTGGTTCACCTGGGCCGAACAGGATTTGAATACACACCTGCGCAACTCGGGTACACGATAAATAAAACCCACCGTCACGTAGCCCCCATTCATGCGGTGCTTCAGCCCGGATGACACCTCCGGCAGCCCCAACGTGTAGTTCTTAAACTCATAGGCCGGTCGCACATACAATCGAAAATACTCCGACATCTCGCGTTCGATGGTGACACCCAGATTAAATACCACGCTTTTTTTGATCACCCCCTCAAAGTTCCCGCCCGGACGAAAGCCTCCGATGTGAGCATCTCCCGTAAAAAGGAATTTATCGTAGCGGTAAAACGAAGCGCCCAGCAACACGTAATACTTCTGCATCAGCCCACCCGCAGGGCCGGGATTGAACGAGGCAATTTCGTTTTGAAAGGATTGCGACTTGAACTCACCCAAGTTCATGTATTCGAATGAATAGCCTGCCCCGATGCGGTACCGTTGCTTGAATTCGTAGTGCACCGACAACTTCAGCGGGATATTCCAGGCGTTGCCTTTGAAACCCAAGGAGGCCGTGTCGGAATTAACCAAGAAAGCCGTGGGTATAAAGGGCGAGCTATCAGCCGCGGTCCGGTTCACCCAATTGGAATAGCGCCCCGCGGGCGGCACGGTTCCCTGGAAAATCTGAGGGCCACTGCCGGCCGGGTTATACAAGAGAAATCCATCCAGGTCGTGCTTGAAAAAGGTAGTGCCGTAGCCCAGTCCCACTGACCAATGCAGTTTACTCAAAATGCGTCTGAACAGCCCCACGTTGTCGCGGTCAACGTAGTAACGATCCAGGGGGATGTCGGGGGTTTTGTCGCGGTCTTGCGCCACGAGCTGATGTCCCGGACCGAGAGACACCACCAGCACACTCATGACGATAAAACGCTTCAGAATTGTGAATTTAAACCGTTAAAGATAATAGAATGCCTTGAATTTAGGCTAATAACGCGGGTAAGAAGCCTCCAGGGATGTGAACGTGTGAAATAATAGCTGGCCCGGCTTCACGTGATAGGTAAACGTGTGGTTGTCTGTGTTTCCGTTGGGTTCTTGCAGGCGCAATGTCAGTTCATTTTGGCCGGCCCTCAGCGGCACCCGTACATAGTGAATACTGTGCGGCAGCGTTTGCCAATTGCGCGTATCAGCCTGTTCGGTGGCTGCGTTGATCACACCCAGTATTGACCCCAACGCGCGGTTCTCTTTTGTTAATTGATGTTCGGCAACTTTTTTAAATGCCACGCGAATCAGCGCCTTGCTGAATTCCAGATCCATCCGTTGTTGCAGGCTTTTGAAGGCGATCTTGTTCACATCCTCCAGCAACTCAAACGTCAGCCGCTGGCCGTTGCACTCCACTTCTGCCTGCTGGTAATACTCGGGCCGCTCGACATACCGCGGAAACGCCACGCGAAAAACTTCCAGATTGCTTAGGCTTGCACGATCCTTCTCGTCATAATCGCGCAAGCTGAATGGGAAACTGAAGTTCATGCCCTGGCTGTTGAAATACACCATGTCGTCCCGCAGGTCAGCCGCGAAGTTTATTCCCCATTCGGCTTTCACGGGGCTCAGGCCATTGTGCCACAGCATCACCAACTCCCCTCCTCCGCCCGGCTCATAGTGATAATCGGGTCGCTCGAACTCCGTTTTGAAATACTCCAGTTCGTCTATAAGCCCGCTGAGATGGGCTGTGCGAAGCAAGTCGCTCTTCAACTGGGCCGGTGCCGATATGTCAAAAAGCTGGCGGTAGTCGGTCTGGTAAATGTCGTACGCATTCCGGTAGGCGATGAAGGCGTTGTTATAGTCTTTATCAGCCTCATAAATCAACCCCATGAGGGTATGCACAAAGGCATCTCGCTGAAATTTGGTATCGCTGCGGTAGCGATCGGCCAACTGTTGCAACCGGATGTTCAGCCTGCGGCACTCGACCAACGCCTCCTCCGTTTTATTGAGTTTGATAAAATTCAACGCTTTGTAATACAGGAGCAGCAAATGTTCGTGGTCTTCGCCTTTGTACGGTGTGATGGTGGGATTGGTCAAAAACGAAGCTGCCTCCAGCGTAATGTTTTTCCGGTAGTCCTCACCAAAAAGATAAGCTTTCTCAAAAAAGTCATTGCTCTCTTCGTAGCGACCCATCATCGACAGCACCAGGCCCTTGTTGACAAAATACAAAAAGGCCTGTTTGCCTTTGGCTTGACCGGCATCGGCCTTCAGGGTGCCGAGGGCCTGATCCAGTTGGCCCGACTCAAACTGCTGATTAAACGCTAGGTTACTCTGGTAGTAGCTGGCGCAGGCTTGCAGCATAAACGCTCCCATCAAAACAACCACCAGCCGGCTCATAGGCAACGGGACTATTTTCGGACGAGTTTCTTGATCTCTTTCTGCCCGTACCAGATCCGTTTGTTGGTTTCCATGTCGGTCAAAAACAACGTGGTGATGTAATTGACCACGCGCTGGTGGCGGGCCACATCGGTCTCGGATGTCATCTCGCCAAACAACATGAGGTCGGCTCCTACTTCCTTTCCCCATTGCGCCATGCGGGCGGGGTCCGAAAACTCCTGCTGCTGCACGCGCTCCAGCCGCAGTTTGTCGCGGAACTCATCGTTTTCGACCACCTCTGCCAGGGAAGAGTTGAAAATGGCCAGTTCAATTTTCTTGATGTAGTTGGCGGCATCGATGTGTTCGCTGGTTTTGTTGCGCACTGTGCCCACGATGATGGCAGGCTTGCGGCCTTTCTCCCTGGCATACTCTTGAAACCGCGCACTGCCGAGCAGCTCCTGAATCATCTGGTCGGCCACCAGCCGCGAGTCGGAGTCATTCCAACGGCCACTCAAATCAATGGCCCGTTGCGGGTCTACCCGCGTGACGGACGGGGCACAGGTACACAAAAAAAATAACAAACCGAGGGCAAGAAGGCGAACCATAGTTGGGTATCGATAACCAATTTTCGGGCCACTTATTGACCCTTTAAACGGGCGATGACTTCAATGGGGTTCGTTGCGGAAAAAACAAAATTGCCCGCCACCAACACATCGGCCCCGGCCGCCACCAGGCGCGAGGCATTTTCGCTGTTAACACCCCCATCGATTTCAATTTTCGCCCGCGAACCTGTTTGTTGAATCAGGGCCCGCAGCCGACCGACCTTCTCGTACGTGCGCTCGATAAACTTCTGTCCGCCAAAGCCGGGATTGACTGACATCACACAGACCAGGTCCACATCGGTAAGCACATCTTCCAACAAGTCAATGGAAGTATGTGGGTTGATGGCCACCCCCGCTTGTGCCCCACTCGCATGTATCTGCTGAAGGGTGCGGTGAAGGTGCGTGCAGGCTTCCAGATGCACAGAAATTACCTCGGCCCCGAGTTTGCGAAACGTTTCGATGTAGCGCTCGGGCTGTACGATCATCAAATGCACATCCAGCGGTTTGACAGCGTGCCGCTGAATGGCCTCGATAACGGGCATACCAAACGAGATATTCGGCACAAACACGCCATCCATCACGTCAAGGTGAAACCAGTCGGCCGCACTGGCATTCAACATTTTCACATCGCGTTCCAGATTAGCGAAATCAGCGGCCAGTATGGAGGGGGCTATGAGGGGCATTTTAGAGATTCAGAATTTAAAATTCAAGACTCGAAATTCGAGGTTCAATGTTTAGGGCTCGAGGTTATAGTTTGACGAGGCGGATCACACGCTCGGTGCAGGCGGTTTTTACTTTCACCAAGTACGTACCGGGTGTTAACACCGACAAGTCATACTCCACGGGGCTAGGTGCCTGCAACACCAGTTGTCGCTCGGCCAGCAATTGCCCCTGCGGGCTAAACACCGAAAGGAATACGGTTTCTTCTCCAAAACCGGTCATCCGTATCTGTACCGAATTCTGCGTAACGGGATTGGGGTACACAAAGATGGCGTGCGAGCAATCTTCGTCTTCAATGGCCGTCACGTTCACCCGGGTGAAGTTGGGTATTCCAAAACCCTGTTGGTTGTCGGGCGTGGCTGCCTGCGAACCTGACAGCAGCACCACCTGATAGAGGTGCCGAGCGGTTAGTTGCGGATAGGCCTGTAACAGACCGGCTACCAAACCGGCCACGAGTGGACTGGCCACTGAAGTGCCCGAGGCCGTGGACACCGTGCCGTTGGGCCGCACCACTGCCGTTCCCGAACCCATGGCCATTACATCGGGCTTGATGCGCCCATCGGCCGTAGGCCCCAGGGAACTGAACGAAGAACGAAAACCCTGTGCATTGACGGAGCCCACCGCCAGCACACCTTCCACATCGGCAGGGGGTGTCACCTTGCGCCAACTGGCAATATTTCCCTCATTACCCGCACTGGTCACTAACACCATGCCGCGCGCAATGGCCTTGGCAGCCGCCACGGAAATCACTGCCCTTTGGCCCGTGAGGTCGGCCAGGTCATAGTTCATTGAACTCTCGTCAAACGTATTGTAGCCCAACGAAGTGTTGATCACGTCCACGCCCATGCTGTCGGCCCGCTCGGCTGCAAATGTCCAGTTGTACTCTTCAATGCGATATTCGCTGCTGACGTCCTCTGTCAGATACAGTTGGTAGGTAGCTTTGGGCGCTGCTCCGGTATAGCCGGCCGACTGCGCAGCCAATACCGACAACACCTCTGTGCCATGGTCATCACGGTCGTATACGTCCGGCATGTTGTGCACGTAGTTGAAGGTGTACGTCAGGCGGCTTTCGGAAAACAAGTGAGCAAAAGGCGAAGCGGTATTTACGCCTGTAAACCCACTGTCGAATACGGCTATCAGGATGCCCTCGCCACGATAGCCTTGGCCATGCATCTCTGTGATTCCCAGTTGCTGCAACTGGATATCGGTTTGTTGTACGCCATCGCCACGACTGCGGTCGCGCACGCGTTTGCTGCGGCCTTGCGTTAGTTTGCGACCAGGCGCCACCAGCTCTATGCGCGCCACCGAAGTCAACTGCTGCACAGCCGCTACCTGCGCAGCCTCGCATTCGATCAACACGCCATTCCACCACTTGGATGTAAAAAACACGGACACGCCCGCTCCCCGCACCTGATTCACATAGGTGGGGTTTACCGGCAGATCTTCTTCGTTCACCGTTACACCGTTGCGCTCCCTTCGCTGCAACGCACGGGCCGAGAGAAACTCTGCGGGCCGCTCGATGGCGTAAGGCGTGTTTTGTTTGTCTTTGAAAAAAACAAAATAGCGGCTTACCTGGGCGTGCACCGCCTGGCCACACACCACCGCCAATACCATCACCCAACGGCTATTCCAACGCGCCATACTCCACCAATTGTTGCTGACTGACCACCCCACTTTCGATTTGCTGACGGCCCAGGCAGGCTGGGGTGGTGCAATAAATGATCTGATTCACCGCGCGACTGATGAGTCCCACACCGCGCGCAAAAACTTCCGTGCGCACATCGTTTCCTACAATGTTGTCTTCGTCATCCGACTGCTCCACGGTGAGCGTCTGCGCAAAGGAGAAGCCGTTGATGGACAGAGGCTGATCCAGGCCGGATATCCGGTAAACATCGCAGGGGCGAGGTAGCTCGCCACATCGCTCGGGGCCCCCCAGCGTGTTGTACCGGTTGCCATCCCACGAAAGTGACTCGCCCACCGGGTAGGCCATCTTCACAAACGGTTGGTTCTCCTCAAACACGATCAACTCCTGCCCGTTTTGCTCCCCGGACCAACGCGCCCCTTCCTGCCATGCATCCGCGGGCGTGGCGCGCGTAAAGGTGCGGATGGAAAAACTGCGGACGCTGCCGGTAAAAGTCCCGGGTGTCAACTCCCAACGCAACTGATACGCTGAGGCAGTGGGTTGGCTGTTGGAATAACGCGTCTCTGAAATGGCATACACAAAGTAACTCGGCTGCGCCACCGGAAAGAAATCAAAACCCGAGGGATCCACAGCAGCTTCGTCCTCGGCACAGCCCACACAGGCGGCCACCGCCAGCCACACGGCCCATCTATGCACAAATGCCTGCTGCTTCATTTAAAATCGATTTCAAAGTTACCGTTTCCTGTTGATATTTGAGCCATGGCATTGAAAATGAAGGTATTGGTGACACACATCACCAACTTGACGGAGGCGCGCTACTGCGCAGGCATGGAAGTGGATTTTTTGGGGTTTCCTGGCACACTGGAGCCTGCCCTCCTGCGCGACATCAGATCGTGGGTGGTGGGCCCCTCCTTTTGGATAGAAGCCGCTGTCGCTGCGGAACTGGCTGCGCACCCACACGAGGACGGCTACATCCTCTCCCATGCACTGGCAGCAGAACTCTCGGAAAAAGGCCACTTGCCCGCGCGTTGGATGGTGCGCGTCACTGCGGCCGAGGTGCCCGACCTGCTGGCGCGCACGTGGCAACCCACCTATGTGCTGCTGGACACCCCGGCCGCTTCTGATAGCGAGGTACCCCGTGCCCTATGCCAACGCTTTGCGGTGTTGATTTTGGCGGAAGACGGAGGGGTCGTAGCGAACGTTCACGAATGGGGTGCGCAAGGCATCTACCTGTTGGGCGATGATGAAGAACGGCCCGGCTTGCGCGATTTCGATTTCCTGTCGCGGATGTTTGAGGTGTTGGAGAAGGCGGAGTGAGAGAACGTCTGAATGTTGGAAGGTTGGAAAGTTGGAAAGTTGAAACGTTGGGATGTTGGAAGGTTGAAACGTTAAGAGGTTCGAAGTTCAACGTCCGAAGTTCAAAGGTTGGGTTACGTAGCGGATGGTTTTTTGTGGCGTCTGTAGTGCTCCCTGACATACATGCCCAGAATCAAAAGCGTGGCGCCAACACAACCTGCTAAACTCGCCAGCACATCCCAGGCATCAAACCCGGCCTCCAGCGACTAAAAATCAGGCCTGAACCGGTAGCGGCCATCGTCCAACTGCCACAGCCACTTCTTACCCAACTTGCGCGAAAGGTTATCGATACAGGCTTCCACCGTGGGTACCACCGAATATACGTCCGAGCCCCACAGGTTGCTCAGCAGGTGCTCGCGCGTCATCGTCTTCTTCGGGTTCTGTGCCAAAAAAAACAGCAGGTCAAACTCGGGCTTGGGCAAGGAGAGCGTCTCGCCCCGCACCGTCACCGAACTGGACCGGCGGTGCAACGTCCAGTTGCCCACCGTTACCTTGGCCACGCGTTTGCGGATGGTGAAATTGCGCTTCAGCACATGCACTACCTTGTTGGTAAGCAGTCGCAGGCCCATCACTTTCTCAATAAAATCATCGCCACCTGTGTCCAGCGCGGCCTCTTCATAATAGTGCTCTGACTTGGCCGTCAGAAAAAAAATGTAGGTGTCCTTGAACTGCGGCAGAGCGCGCAGTCTGCGGCATACTTCAATGCCCGTCATGCTGGGCATCATAATGTCCAGGATGATGAGGTCGGGCAAAAACCGCTGCGACAACTCAATGGCGCGTTGCGCATCTTCCTCCACTTCCACCTGAAATCCTTCCTTCGTCAGGTTGTACTGAAGGAGATCCAGGATGTCCGGATCATCGTCAACCGCCAAAATGCGTGGTGCCTTGCCCATGTTGGGCAAAAGGTAATGCGTAGCTGTTATGGGAGGTTTAAGGCAAAATTATGAAAGCGCACGATCCTACACAGAGTGCGCAAAGGAGCACGGAGGTACGCAAAGCATAAGCGCGGCACTTGAACATCTACGTTTTTTCACCGCGAACGAATCTACTCCTTGTACTTGCTCATCAGCCGCTCCACGGCTCGGGGCGCCACTTCGGCAAACTCGATGTTCAAGCGCTTGCCCTCGTCCAGCCATTTCTCAATTTTCTTGAGCGACCGCTTCTTTACTTTTTTGAGCACGGGCACGCCCATCTTCTTAAGGGCGGCCGCATTGCAATGTTGTTCGTACTGGCTCTTCATCGGCACCACCAGCAGCTTTTTGTTCAGGTGCAGTACTTCGGCCGGGGTTTCAAAGCCGGCCCCGCACAACACGCCCGCGCTGGTCACCACACTCTCCACAAAATCCTGCCCGCTGATGGGGTAAACGGAGATGCGTCCCACATGATAGGGTGTTTGGGTGTGTTTTGAAAACACATGCCACCGCACCTGCGGCAATTTCAAAAACAGCTTTACCAGTTTTTTGTCGTCATAGGCGGGCAGGTACACCGTGTAGTGGCCCTCGTTGCGCGGCTTGATGTGGCGGATGGCCTCGCGCACCACGGGCGTAAAGATGTTTTTGTCGTACTCTTCAAAATGAAAACCCACGTATTTCTTGACGGGCGCATAGTGGCGTAGCAACCATTCGCCAAAAGGGTCGCGCAGCTTGGGGCGGGGTGCTTTTTTGGACAGCAAGGCCGACTGGTGGCTGAGCCCGATGAGAGGCACCTCTTTTTTACGGGCCGCCCACGCGCTGATGGGCTCAAAGTCATTTACGACCAAGTCATACTTCTCCACGGGAAACTCATTAATTTCCTGGATCACCTCGCGCGAGCTGTTACGCTGAAAGGTTTTGTAAAAGTTGATGCCCCCGCTTTTGCCAAAATAAAAGCTCAGCCCTTTGCTTTTGTATTTGATTGGATAAGGCAACACCACCTCGGCCTGGGCTCCGCTCACAAATAAGTCGACCGTGCCATATTTCTTCAACTCGGGGATAATGTCCACGGCCCGGCTCAGGTGGCCGTTGCCTGTGCCCTGGATGGCATAGAGTATATTCATCGCTTTACGGACAGAAATTCATTGACAAGGTCTTTAAATATCTCGTCATTGTCCAAGTTATTTTTAAAGCGTTTGGAGATTTTTATGGATTGTGCGTAGGCGTCATCACTGTAGCGGTAGATGCGCCAAGTGCCCTGGTGGTATTCGAGAGAGGTCAGGTTCTCCACCCAGTCGCCCGAGTTGAGGTAGGTCACCTCACCCTGCTCGGTCACGATCTTCTTGATCTCGGGGTGGTGGATGTGGCCGCACACCACGTAGTCGAACCCGTTGGCAATGGCAATGTCGGCCGCGGTTTTTTCAAAGTCGTTGATAAACTTCACCGCCTGCTTCACGCTGTCTTTCACTTTTTTGGATAGCGAAATCTTTCCGCGTCCGAGCGCCTTGGAAAAGAAATTAACAAAGGCGTTGAGCAAAATCAGAAAGTCATAGCCGATGGCACCCAGCCTGGCGATCCATTTGGAGTATTGCATGGTCACGTCAAACACATCGCCATGGAAAATCCAGGCCGATTTACCGTTGAGTGTCATGCGCTTTTTATTGTCGATCTGAAACTGCCCCAGCTTGAAGCCGGCAAACTTGCGAAGCATTTCATCGTGGTTGCCGGTGAGGTACGTTATCTTGGTGCCTTTGGCCAGCAAGCCGGTTATGTGCTTGATGATCTGCATGTGGCTCTTGGGCCAATAGCGCTTGCTAAACTGCCACATGTCAATGATGTCGCCATTGAGGATGAGCCGCTTGGGTTTGATGCTTTTGAGATAGCGGAGCAATTCTTCGGAGTGGCAGCCGTACGTGCCCAGGTGCACGTCTGAAATGATGACCAATTCTACCTCCCGTCTTCGCCTTTTGCCCACAGATTTTGGTTTTTCAAAGGTAGCCGTACCGTATTATCCCAGCGTGAGTGGGAAGTTACCAAACTGTTACACCCGATAAATTCGAAAATTCGATAATCAACATTCAGAACTGGCAAGAGCTCCAACCGATGGCCCCGATCTCAAGTCTCAAATCTTGAATTTTGAATTTGAAATGTTGAATTCACTTCTTCACTCCTCCCCTTCGCTCTCCAAGCTCCACCGCTCGGGCGAGCGCCACAGGCTGCTGAGCAATAACTCGCGCATGAAGATAAACTCTTTGGGAAGACGGTCGTACATGCGCTCGAACAATTCGGCATGGGCCAGCAGTTCGGCTTTCCACTGCTCGCGGTCTATGGTCATGATCTCGTCAAACTGTTCAATGGAAAAGTCGAGCCCGGTCCAGTCAATGTCGTGGTAGTGCGGCATCCAGCCGATGGGGCTTTCCACCGCGTTGGACTTGCCTTTGATCTTTTGCACGATCCATTTAAGCACGCGCATGTTCTCGCCAAAGCCGGGCCAAATGAAGTTGCCCTTTTCGTCTTTGCGAAACCAGTTCACGCCAAAGATGCGGGGCGGATTGGGGATGTCGCGGCCAAACTGCAACCAATGGTTGAAATAGTCGCCCATGTGATAGCCGCAGAACGGAAGCATGGCAAACGGGTCGCGTCTTACTTTGCCCAGCTCGCCAAAGGCTGCGGCCGTCATCTCCGAGCCCATGGTGGCGGCCAGGTACACGCCATAGTTCCAATTATGTGCCTGGTAAACGAGTGGGATGGTGGTGCTTCTGCGGCCGCCAAAGATCATCGCACCAATCAATACCCCGTTGGGGTTTTCCCAGTCCGCATCGAGGCAGGGGTTTTGGCGAGCCGGGGCCGTGAACCTCGCATTGGGATGGGCTGCCGGCTTGCCTGAGGCAGGGTCATATGGCTGGCCACGCCAGTCGGTGAGCCCCGCGGGGATTTCTTTGGTCATCCCTTCCCACCACACATCGCCATCGGGTGTGATGGCCACGTTGGTGAAGATGGTATTTTGGGCGATGGTGGCCATCGCATTGGGATTTGATTTTTGATTGGTGCCGGGCGCCACGCCAAAGTAGCCCGCTTCGGGGTTGATGGCATACAGCTTGCCGTCTTTACCGGGTTTGATCCAGGCAATGTCATCGCCCACGGTGGTGATCTTCCATCCGTTCAAATCGTGAGGTGGAATAAGCATGGCAAAGTTGGTTTTGCCACAGGCGCTGGGAAACGCGGCCGCCACATAGGTTTTTTCTCCGTGCGGATCTTGCACCCCCACGATCAGCATATGTTCGGCCAGCCAGCCTTCATCACGTGCCATGGCTGACGCGATGCGCAGCGCGAAGCACTTTTTTCCCAACAGGGCATTGCCGCCATAGCCGGAGCCATACGAAAAGATCGAACGTTCTTCGGGATAATGCACGATGTACTTAGTGGTAGGGTTGCACGGCCAAAGCGAATCCTGCTGGCCCGGCAACAGCGGGGCGCCTACCGAGTGAATGCATTTTACAAAAGAGCCCTCCTGCCCCAGCACATTCATCACCGCAGTACCCACGCGCGTCATGATGTGCATATTGACGACCACATATTCTGAGTCGGTGATCTCCACACCAATCTGAGAGATGGGCGAGCCGATGGGCCCCATGCAAAACGGGATGACATACATGGTGCGGCCCTTCATACACCCTGTCATCAATTTGCGCAGGGTCTGCTTCATCTCGCGTGGATCAACCCAGTTGTTAGTGGGCCCGGCATCCTCCTTTTTACGGCTGCAAATAAAGGTGCGGTCTTCCACCCGCGCCACATCGCTGGGATCGGAAAAGCAGGCAAAACTGTTGGGCCGTTTTCTCTCGTTGAGTTTGATGAAGGTTCCTTTTTCAACCAGTTGCTGGCACATGGTGTCATACTCACGTTGGCTGCCATCGCACCAATAGATTTGGTCGGGTTGAAAATGGTCGGCAGCTTGTTGTACCCATTCGTTCAGTTCGCGGTGATTTACGTGGTACGCAGCTTTGGGGGAGGCGGTGGCATTCATAGAAAAGAAGGAGGCGTTTTTGCTGGCGCGAAGGTAAGAAGAAAACGGCTCACGCGAAATGTTTCAAACGATTGCATAAACTGGTAAAAGTACCCTTTTGTACAAGTCGGAATCGCCCTCGCCAGGCCGATCTTCAACAAAACCGGCTTTCGCTAAACAAAAAGCGGCTGTTGTTTTTATATGGTTACGAACTATTTTACCTTTCGTTTATTACTAAAGAAACTTGCTATGGCGCGTGTTAACATCGAGGTAGCCAATGCTCTGCGCAATGCAGCACGCAAATTGGAGGCGAGCCCCAAGTATCAGTGGGGCCACATGGGTGCTTGCAATTGTGGTTTTCTGGCGCAAGAAATTACTCACTTAACCCAGGCAGAAATTCACCGCAGGGCTCTGCACCGCTATGGCGATTGGAATGAACAACTCAACGACTACTGCCCTACCAATGGCCTCCCGTTTGACGAAGTGATCTCCGAGTTGATTGCTTTCGGGTTTGATTCCGAAGACCTGAAAAATCTGGAACGATTGGGAGATCCGCAGGTGTTGGGCCTGTTGCCCCTGCACGAGCGCAACTTGCGCCACAATGTAAAGGCCGATGTAGTCAAATATATGAATACCTGGGCGTCTATGATCGAGGCGGAGTTGACGCGGAAGATTGAATTGCCGGTCATGGCTCGACACGTCCCTGTTTTGTAACTTCGCTGCCCCTTACCTGTCCGGGCAGCGGGTAGCGGTACAGAAGGCAGTCTTTAGGCTCATTGGCCTGATTGATAAATCGAAACCACCTGGACAAGCGTGCCTCGGCAGTGAGTCCACATTTCTCCAACACGCGGATAGAGGCGGTGTTTTCGGCATCCACAAACGTGCCGATCCGATAGACAGACTGTTGTTGTTTCAACACGCGCAGAACTGAGCCCACGGCTTCCGTGGCCACGCCCTTGCCCCAATGGCCGGGGCCCAGCACATAGCCAAATTGAATTTTGCCGTCATCGTTTATCGCGCCAATGCTGCCTGCGAGCCGGTGGTTGTCCTTCCATCGGATCGTGTATGAATAATCCAAACCAGCATTCCAGGCGGGAATGGCCGTGCGCAAAAAAGCGCGTGTGTCGCGTATCGACCGGTGCGTGGGCCATGACATGAAGCGTGTTGCTTCCGGCTTGGAGGCATACGTGTAAAAAATTTCATCGGCATCTTCGTACCTTAGCCGCTGAAGCAGCAACCGTTCGGTTTCGAGTGTGGCGGGCAACGACAATTTCATTTTCGCATGAGCAAGAATATCGTGCATCAATATTTCAAAAAAGAAGCAGACGGAACAAAGCTATTACTCAAGTTCAATCCGGTGCATTTGAAAGGCACCCAACTCACCATCCGCGCACAATCAGAGCCGGAAGAAGACGAAGTAGATTTTGACGGCACACCGGAAGAGTTGGAAAGCACCCTGCGGGCAGAGGGATATGTGCCCGTTAGCGCCATGGAATACAATCTTTATTTGTCGGGTTTATTATAGAATCCGCGCCCTTTACGTTACTTTTGCATCGGCAAACTGGCACGACCAGCTCCTGCTGAACTCCCCCAGGGCCGGAAGGCAGCAAGGGTAGGCGGTTGTAGCGGTGCGATGTTCGGTTTGCCATTTTCTATTCCGGGAAAACCGCTTCCAGCGCTACCTCCACGCCCGTGGTCACGGAGCGCACCACATCACCCCATACAAACGGCTTTGTCTGTCCCACATATTTGCCGATCTTGTCCAACACATAAACCAGGATAGTACCCTCTTGCGGATGTACAACCCAATATTCGCGAACGCCCGCTTCCTCATACAAATCAAATTTGTCGCGCAAGTCTTTGCGGCTGGTGGATTGTGAAAGGACTTCAATGATCCAGTCGGGCGCTCCGAGACATCCGCGCTCATCAATTTTCTCCGGGTCGCACACCACACAGATGTCCGGCTGCACCACGTTCACGATTTGTTGGTCGTTCGTGTCGCTGCGCTTCAGGGGAAGGCGAACGTCAAACGGTGCGGTAAAGACTTGACAGCGGTGGCCTCGAAAACTACTCCACAACAGTCCTGACAGGTTCATCACCACGCGCTGATGGCGGCTGCCCGGGGCGGGTGACATCTTTACGATTTTGCCGCGGATCAGTTCCACCATCTCCTCCCAGCGCCAGGCATAGTAATCGGCATACGTGTAGGTACCGCCCAGGTCCGGTTCGCACTTTCATGAAGCAAAAATACCAAAATGCGGTGACAGCATTCACCCAAACCCACCGGGTACGTGTGCCGCAACTCACTTGTTTTTGGCTACCTTTGCCGCCACAATCACCATGACCGAAACATCCTTATGAAATTCTTTATCGACACGGCCAACCTGAATGAAATCAAAGAAGCCCATGACCTGGGCGTGCTGGATGGCGTTACCACCAACCCTTCGCTGATGGCCAAAGAAGGCATTGCAGGGGCTGAAAAAGTAAAAGCCCACTACAAGGCCATCTGCCAAATCGTGGACCACAACGTAAGTGCGGAAGTGATCGCAACTGACTTTGAAGGCATCATCCGCGAAGGCAAGGAACTGGCTAAGATCGATGATAAGATTGTCGTGAAAGTGCCCATGATCAAAGACGGGGTAAAGGCCATCAAGAAATTCAGCAGCGAGGGCATCCGAACCAATTGCACGCTCGTGTTCTCCAGCGGCCAGGCCTTGTTGGCGGCCAAAGCAGGCGCTTCGTATGTATCGCCTTTTATCGGGCGATTGGACGACATCTCGCAAGACGGCCTGGAGTTGATTGCGCAGATACGGCTGATCTATGACAACTACGGCTATGGTACCGAAATACTGGCCGCCAGCGTGCGCCATACCATGCATCTGCTCAAGTGCGCAGAAATCGGGGCCGATGTGGCCACCTGTCCGCTCAGTGTGATCATGAGTTTGCTCAAACACCCGCTTACCGACAGTGGGCTGGAGAAATTTTTAGCCGACCATCGCAAGGCGAATTCGTAGGTCCACGGTTCGAGGTTGAAAGGTTCAAAAGTTTAAGATTGAAAGTTTAAACGTTCAAAAGTTCGAATGTTCTCTACCGATCCTGTTGTACGCGTTAAAGAAGCCACCATTTTTCAGGAACACAACAGCGTGCTCGACAGTATTTCCTTTGAGGTAGACAAGGGAGAGTTTGTTTTTTTGGTAGGCCGTACCGGGTCGGGCAAGTCATCGCTGCTCAAAACGCTGTATGCCGATCTGCCCCTGCGCCTGGGCGACATCAGTGTGGCGGGCTTTTCCATCCGCGAGATCAAATCAAGCCAGGTGCCCTTGCTGCGCAGGAAGGTGGGCATCATTTTCCAGGATTTTCAACTGTTTGCCGACCGCACCGTGGGCGAAAACCTGAACTTTGTGATGCGGGCCACGGGCTGGAAGGAAAGCGCCAAAATGAAGACGCGCCTGGCCGAGGTACTCATGCAGGTGGGCCTGGGGGCGGTGGAGAAAAAAATGCCGCACCAGCTATCGGGCGGAGAGCAGCAACGGGTGGTGATTGCCCGCGCACTAATCAACGAACCCCTGATTCTGATTGCCGATGAGCCCACCGGCAACTTAGACCCTGAAGTGGCCAGTGGCATTCTCAAGCTGTTTCAACAGATTAACCGCAGTGGCACAGCCGTGATGATGGCCACGCACAGCTATGGGCTGATCAAACGTTTTCCGGCCCGGGTGCTCAAATGCGAAGCCGGAAAAATCCTCGACTCGAACAAAGAGGCGTTTGAGTTGAAGAACGAAGAATTTTGACCGGCTGATCTGCCTGATGAGCACCCGCCAACTTCGTCTCCGCTATGTTATTTTCATCGCTTCGGTGGTAGCCACCATTCTTGGCTCACAGGCCATCGTGCAATATGGTATCAGTCTCCAAAACCGCGATGCCCGCCTGATCAATTTGGCAGGTCGACAGCGGATGTTAAGCCAGCGTATTTCCAAGCTCACCCTGTTTGTGTATTACCGGGCCAACGTGGAAGATGTGGGCGATCAATACCGCTTAGACACGCTACGCACATTGACCCAACACTGGAGTGGCGTGCACGCTGCACTCATCCAGGAAAACGACCAAGACGGACAGCGCGAAGCCATCGCACGGTTGCTGGCCACAAACACTCCGCGGGTCGAGCAAATAAAGCAAGCCGTGGCTGGAATTCTGCGGGACGACAGCCCCGAGAACGTGCGCGAGATGATACGTGAGATCTCGGAGGTGGAACTGGCCTACCTTCTTACGATGGAACAAACGGTGGCCGCCTTTCAGCAAGAGGCCGAGCGCAAGATCCGCTATCTGAAACGGGTGGAGTGGACACTGGCGGCTGTAGCCATCGCTCTGTTGCTCCTGGAGTTTATGTACATCTTCCGCCCCACCCTCAAGCGCCTGGCGGTGCAAAACGAAACGCTGGCGCATGCCAACCGCTCGCTGAACGCCAGCCATCAAAAGCTGGAGGAGAGCCTGGCGCACGTGCAATCGCTGCGCGACATGTTGGGCCGCAACGAACGGCAATACCGCGACCTGGTAAACAATGCGCTCGACTTTATCTATGAGCTGGATGGACAAGGAAAATTTACGTTTGTCAACTCCCGCATCGAATCCGACCTGGGTTACGAAAAAGAGTCGATCCTCGGGAAACACTATTCTGAGATCATTCAACCGGATGACCGGGCCGAACAACAACGGTTTTATCAGCAACAGATGCGCGAAGCGATCGAATCATCCTACCGGGAATTTCGCATTGTAGACACCTATGGCCGCGCACGGTGGGTGGGGCAAAATGTGCGCATGCAGTTTGCCGGCAAGCAACTGTACCGCGTCATCGCCATTGCCCGCGACATCAGCAAAAGCAAAAAAAGCCGATGACGCGCTTGCCGCCCAGGAAAAGCTCTTTCGTTTGATCTCCGACAACGTGCGCGATGTGATCAGCCTCCATGACCTGGACGGCCGGTTTTTGTACGTGTCGCTCTCCAGCATTCACTTGCACGGCTATCCCCCGGCTGAGATGGTGGGCAAACTACCCCGCGATTTTATGCACCCGGAAGATGCAACGCGGATTGAGAAGACCCTTCCCGGACTGATAGCAAAGCTGAAACAACGCGCGCCCGTGCCTCCGATTGTTTTTCGGGTGGCCACACGCCACCGCGGGTTTGTGTGGGCTGAAAATGTGGTAGAGCCCGTTTTTACGGAAGGCGAGTTAACCGGTTTCCAGTCGGTGGTACGCGATATTTCCTTTCGTGCAGACTACAAAAATGGATAGTGACATTTCAACCCACGTTATGCCGCACGGCATAGCCACCGGTGGTCCGTTGTCGTGTGAATGTCACGTCTTATACGGACGAAGCACCGCCTTTTTTCTGTTGGCTTGCCTTCTCCATTTTGTGGATCTGCTGGTTCAGCAAGTCGATGCGCACGAGCCAGTTTAACACCAGTGCGTCTTTAACTTGTTGAGTAGGTCGTGTTTTCAGTTCGTCCAGCAGCACCAGATACATAGCTTCCAGTTTTTGCAGGTCTTGGGTAAACTGCTCATAGTCGTCCACGGCAAAATCCTGGATCAACGATACTTTTTCGGCCAATTGTCCGCTGTAAAATTTGTCCAGATCGGCTACTTCTTTTTGAATCGAAGCCTGCTCTTTTTTCTCGCTCCACACCGTGCCGGAAGAATAAATAACCACATAACCCAAGATGCCGAGCAGCAGCAGCGCAGCCGCACGCCACAGTGCCACCGAGTTCCAAGCGCTCACCGACCGCGCCAAGCCACGCTCCACGCCTGACCAGACACCCTCCGGGGGTACGCGGTCATCAAATGCCTGGCGGTTTTGGTTGATAAACTGCTCCAATCCATCGCTCCCTGTGCTTTTCATATCGCGTTCTTTTGGGTGATAAAATGACAACGTCAGTGGCCGCGGTGCGCCCGTGTTTTCTCGGCCAACAACTCCCTTAGTTTCTTTTTCGAGCGGTTGAACTGCGACTTGGAGGTAGACTCCGAGATCCCCAGTATCTCGCCAATCTCGCTGTGGTCGTATCCTTCCAGCAAATACAAAGACAATACCAATCGATAGCCTTCGGGCAAGTCGGCCATGGCTTGCTTCACCTGCTCTACAGAGTAAGGAAAGTCGGCCACCTCCTCGTCTGCTTCAGCCACGTCAAATTGATCATTTTCAGGAAACCGCTCAAAACGCTTCTTTTTCAAGGCGTTGAGGGCCTTATTCACGACAATTGTTTTAAGCCAGGACCCAAACGTGGAGTCCCCGCGATAGCGGTCCAGGCTGTTAAACGCGCTGATAAACGCATCCTGGAGCACATCGTTCGCCTCGGCCTCGTCATGAACGATGCGGTAGCCTACGTTGTACATGCTTTTGCTGTACAGCCGGTACAATTGATAAAATGCCTGCCGGTCGCCCGCGCGGCAGCGGTCTACCAGGTACTGATGGATATGTACCGTGTTCTCTTCCAAAGGTGCGTACCCCGTAAGGACACCCTACCCGACCGAAGGTTGCACCTACTTGGTTTTATTTACGTTTTGCTTGGCCGGTACAAAATCAGGGGCGGCTGCCAGGGCCTGGTCAAACCACTTTTTGGCGTTGGGTTTGTTGCCGTTCTCCAGTTCAATCATGCCACGCAAATTCAAAACGGCCACTTTCATGGCATACTCCTTGGGTTTGTTTTGGGCATCGTTGAAAACGACTTTGGTGGTCTCCAACTCCGGCTTCGTCAGCAAGATGTCGGCTGAAGTGGCCGCCTCTTTGAATCGTTTGAGGTCAAACTGCAAAAAGGCCATCTTGTACAGGCTTCCGGTGGTGTTGGTCAGTAAGTACATGCTTTCATATGACTGCAACGCGCGGTCGGCAATTCCCAGGTTCTCGTAACCGCTGGCCACGATCTCCAGCGCAGCCAGGTTTTTAGGATTGCGCGACAAAAGCTCCTGACCTACCAACACACTGGAGGCGTACTTCTGACGCTCATAATAAAACACGGCCAGATCATAGATGAGCGAGTCATTGCCGGGATTTTCCACAATCAGGTCGTAGAGCGCATCTTTGGCCACATCGTAGTCGTTCCAGGCCAAAGCGGTGGAATACTTTCGGATGAAGTGAGCCATCATTGGATCGATTTTTACGCTGTCGGCTTTGGCGGGCGCTGGTTTTGTATCAGCGGCAGGCTGCTGGGCAGGCGTCTCGGTCTTCACCGGTTCCGTCTGGCCTTTTTTCGATTTTTTCTGCGCCTCTGCCGAGGCCGCCATCAATACGCATACAACAAACAGTAGGGTTCTCATACACAAAGTTAATTGGATTTAGTAGTTATCTGCAGGCCCCGTTGGGCGGCCAGTTTCATCAGCAAATCCATCGCCTCTTCTCGATTGTTGCCAATAGTGCCTTCCAGGATGGCCTCTTTTATCTGTTCTTTCAGCTCGCCAATGATTCGTCCAGGCGGCAGCGAAAACAAGTGGATGATTTCATCGCCCGTAATGGGAGGTTGAAAGTTACGGAGGTGGTCGTTTTGCTCTACCTCGATCAGGCGCCTTTCCACCTTTTCAAAATTCTTGAGGTAGCGGCTCACTTTCTCTGCATTCTTGGAAGTGATGTCTGCCCGGCACAACACCATCAGCGCGTCAATGGCATCGCCCGCTTCAAACAGCAGTCTGCGGATGGCCGAGTCGGTCACCTCTTTCGACAGCGCAATGGGGCGAAGATGCAGCCGCACCAGGGTTTTGACGAACTCCATTTTTTCGTTCAACGGCAGCTTGAATCGCCTGAAAAGAGAGGGCACCATGCGGGCCCCGCGGTCTTCATGGCCATGAAAGGTCCAGCCGTGTTCGGGTTCAAAGCGTTTGGTCAGCGGCTTGGCGATGTCGTGCAAAATGGCGGCCCAGCGCAACCACAAATCGTCCGATACTTTGGCTACGTTGTCCAGCACTTGCAGCGTATGGTAAAAGTTGTCCTTGTGCGCTTTATTATCCACGTACTCCACGCCCTGCAAGGCCACCATCTCGGGAAAAATCAGTTTCAACAAACCACTTTGAAAAAGCAGCTTGAAACCATAAGACGGCTGGGGAGAAAGAATAATCTTATTGAGTTCGTCCGTAATACGCTCCATCGACACAATCTTGATCCGTTCGCGTTGGGCTACAATGCCCTGAAAGGTGTCTGCCTCAATATCGAACGTCAACTGGCTGGCAAAGCGGATGGCGCGCATCATCCGCAGCGGATCGTCTGAAAACGTAAGGGCAGGATCAAGCGGGGTGCGGATAATCTTGTCGCGCAAATGCTGTACGCCACCAAAGGGATCCACCAGTTCTCCAAACTGGCTTTCGTCCAGGCGGATGGCCATCGCATTGATTGTAAAGTCACGCCTGTGCTGGTCGTCTTCCAGGGTGCCGTCTTCCACAAAAGGTTTGCGCGACTCCGACCGATAAGACTCCTTGCGGGCTCCCACGAACTCAAGTTCGTACTCTCCCTGGCGGATCATGGCCGTGCCAAAGTTCTTAAACACCGTCACCGGCAGCCCGCCTAACTCAGCGGCCACGGCTTCGGCCAGTTCGATGCCACTTCCCAGGCACACAAAGTCAATGTCTTTGCACGGGCGTTTCAAGATCAAGTCGCGCACAAATCCACCCACAACAAATACCTCAAAACCAATGCGTTGAGATAGCTTACCTACTATCTCGAACAAAGGATTTTCACGAAGGGGTTGGGCAAAGTTCACGGCCGTTGCGCAGATGATAAGCCGCAAAGGTAACGACTAAAACGGAACCGATTTCAGCGTGCTATTTCTGCTTCGGCAGCGTGGGGCACGGGATCATCTTCTGAATCTTTTTGTTTTTGGCCGTGATGCGGATGGGCGTTTTGTACCGGAGCGAAAGCTCGTGGGTACCTCCCGACATGGGGCCCAATTCCGACACGGTGAAATCGTAGCTATAGCCCAAATCAATACGATCGAATTGAAAGCCAAGGATAAACACGATGGCATCCTGACTGAGGTTATCCTTTACGTTTTGCTGAATAGGGATGCCCCGGTACCACAGCCCGAACAACACCGGCTCATACATGAAGTAGGCCCCAATGTCCAGTTGATCAAACTTATCTTGTTTTTTATACACAAACGAAGGAAGCACTACCGTAGTGCGGTCGCGGCTCTGCGGGCCCCAGTACAAAGGAATGCGCGCGCCTCCATGAAGGGTAGTCTTTAGCGGCAGCTCAGTGGATTCAGACACCAATGAGCGGTTGGGTGAGTTGAGGTGGCTCATGGCCAAGCCCAGCCAAACCGTTCGGTTGTACAGCAACATCCCGGCATTAAAGTCAAAATAGTTGGCGGTGCCCAGGTTAAAAGCAGCGGGGTCATCGGTGGGCACACCACCGTCTGCATCGAACTGAAGCTGATCGCCAAACACCAATTTGTTGAGATCGATGGTGCGCGATCCAAATCCAAAGTTGAGTCCCGTAGCGGCAATCCAGGTATCGCTCAGCCGAAGTTTGTAGGAATAGATAAAGTTGATTGTGGACGACTTCATGCCTGCGGAGCCTGCCTGATCAACAGTAGCCAGAAAACCGATGCCGCTGTTCATGTGGTAGAGGTTGTAGTCGTAAGAAAACGCATAGGTGACAAAGCCCCGGCCGATATTGGGCCACTGGTTTCGGTAGTTGGCCACAAACCGGTGGTCCGGAGTGGTGCCCGCAAACGCGGGATTCAAATACAACGGAGCCGCATAGTATTGCGAAAACTCCGGGTCTTGCCCAAACGATGCCGTGCACAACGCCCACAGAAAAAAAAGTAATCCTCGATTCATCGTATCAGATTTACATCGCCCGTCCTCACCAACCGCTGGCCGTTGTCAAAAGCGGCCACCAACTTGTAGACATAAACATCCTGTGGACACAGCCGTCCGTTGTAGTAGCCGTCCCACCCGATCGTTTGGTCGTTTGTACGGAACAGTAACTCACCCCACCGGTTGAAAATCAGCATCTCAAATTCTACCACCCCGCGCATCAACGGAAGGAACACATCGTTTTTCCCGTTGCCGGGCGCACCACCCGAAGGCCCCAGCGGGTTGGGCGAAAAGGCGTTGGGCACCAGCACCTGCCCTCCTTTTTGTACACTCACGGCATTTTCTACGCGAGCAGTATCCACACAACCATTTTCGTTTTCAGCCCGAAGCGACACGGTGTAAAAACCCTCTTCGCGATAGCGATGCTCGGGCTCGAACTGCTCAGAGGTAGTACCATCTCCAAAATCCCACAGATACCGCGTGGCACCAATGCTGTTGTTGTCGGTAAACATCACCCCTCCGGGAATAAAAACAATCACGGGCTTCACCGAAAAACTGGCGCGTGGAACCTCGTATACCCGGATGATGTGTTGTTTGATTTCCGTTACCTGCTGCCCGGTGATATTGGAAGCCGAAAGCGAGACGGTGTACGTGCCCGGCTCAAAATAGGTGTATGTAGGATTGATAGCCTGGGATGTCCCCTGTCCTGCCCCAAACTCCCACCGGTATGTGCCGGGTTCCGCAAACTGCGAAAAGTTCGTGAAGCGCACGGTCAGAGGCGCACAGCCCGAGGCCGGCTCGTAAGCAAAATCAACCACGGGGGGAATGGCGTTGACCGTCACCTGTTGGGTTTGGCGTTGGATGCAAACATTGTTGGTCACGGTCAGGGTAATCACGTACGTGCCATAGGTAGCGTAGGTATGCGTTCCGGGGTTGGCCAAAGGGCTCGTGTTTCCGTCACCAAAGTCCCACCGGTATTCCCAGGGCCCCGGATTGGTATTGTTGGTGATGGTAACGGTTCGGTTGGGCAGTTGCTGCACGGCCGGTGTGGCTACAAAGGAGGCCGCTATGTTGTCGCGGGAAGGGATGGTGAGGCCTTGAGTTTGAACCGGACTATCGCAACCAAACACGTTACGCGTGTCCAACGAAATTTGTGCATTGACGGATACCCCCAGCGGGCGGGAAAACAGATGCTCCAAAATCGGGTTGCTGCTACTTAGGGTGGCCACCGGCACACCATTTTCAGTAATGACCCAGCGGTAGTTGGCCAATCCCTTTTGCGCAGCTTCTGCGCGCACACGTAACATGTTACAATCAAACTGCAGGGTATCCAGTACAAAGTCTGCAGTGGGATTGGGGTTGATGCGGATCGTCCGGGTGCTGTCGCCAAAACACCCCGAAGGCAACGTGGTAACCAACGTGACAAAAAAATCGCGGAAGGCCTGTGTGGGGTTGATAAAGTTATATGAAAACGAAGGCGTAGTACCCGTGCTGATGTTATCCACCGGGCCATTGCTGTCGGTAATCACCCACTGGTAGTTGGTGGGTCCAAGCGACTGTGTTTCCGTATCCACCGAAAAACTGACCGTTTGCGGGGAGCAATTCGAGGCAAAGGGTGAATAGTTGGTCGAGATAAAACCCGAGCGCGTGCCGGGGAATACCGTAATAACCGCGGGTGCTGTCACACGCTCACAGCCCGCCACATTAATGGTTCGCATCCGCACCTCAAACAGTCGGTTGGTCGTAGTGGTATTCTCGAAGTTGTGTTGATAGATGTTGGAAAACCCAGGTTCTGCAGGCCGTTGGGTTGCTACGGACACAAATCCGTTGCCATCGCGGAAGTCAATTTCCCAAATAAACCGGTCTACCGGTGATGGTTGGCCGGTAACTGAGGTATTGGTAAACACCACCGGCAAGATGCTGCAACCTGAAACCACGCTAGGCGCAAAGGACGCCAAGGGGCGGGGGTTCACCACCACGGGCCGCGTGACGAGATGGGAACAACCCGCGCTGGTTGTTACCCGCAAGGCCACGGTGTAGGTGGCGGCCGCACCCAATGAACGTGTAAAGCTGACTTGATTGTCGAACGCAGGATCTTTATTGAATGTGGTGCCATCATAGTTGAAGTCCCATTCACGCAATACAATGGTTTCGCCCGCGATGGACACCAGTGCAGAGTTTTCCGCAAAAGCCGTCTCCTCCCCTTCGCATACATCAGTTGCGGTGAACACGGGCACGGGTTTTTCAAATACACGCACCACGACTTCGTCTGTTGTTTCACACGAAGTGAGGTTGTCGCGCACCATCAGCCGCACGCGATACACACCCCGATTGACATAAGGTTGATCAAACGGTCCCAGCGGGGAGGATGAAAAGCCGCTCAACGGTTCTTGCCGTATCAGGTTGTTGTTCTCATCAAAAAATTCCCAGCGCCATTGCGTGGTGGGAGTCACAGTCCCTGCCGACACATCGGCAAACCGCACGGTAAATACAGTGAGCGGAGCGGCAGCCTCCTGGCAGAAGTCGGGGGTGATGACGTTATTGGCCACGTCACGCACTTCGATGCGTGCCACCAGCGAGGGTGAAATAGTCACCAGGCGCTCCACCGAACGCACACAATTGCCCGCGGCATTTTGATCGCGAACCGAAAGTCGAATGAGCTTCTGCCCGGAGGAGCCGTAGGCAAACATAGGGGCAGGTAAAGAAGACGTGGACAACGGAAGCCCCGTACCCGTGGTATTGTCATAAAACTCCCAGGTGTATCGAAAAGAGGCTCCTGCAATGGGGGGCGTTTCGTCATCAAAAAAAATGGCATCGCCAATGCAAAAAATCGTTTGTATGGCACCCGAAGGGCCTCCCAGCCGCGTCACAAAATCGGGCTGTGGCGAGGGCACGATGACGATGCGGCCCGTAGCCACTTGAGGGGCATTGTCACCATTCACCAAATCGCCATTGACGGGGTTTCGGGGGTTGCCATCTGCCAGGTTATTGTCATACGGGTTGCATTGGTTCCAGTTCTTCAATGTCACTTGAAATTCACGTCCTATCTCCGCAGGCGTGGTGGCCGGCACTTGAATGGGCAAGCTCACCTGGCCGGGGGCCGTCACGGGATAGATCGGGTTTGTGAGCGGGGCGGGATTCAAGTAAGGAAAGCCTCCGGGCAAAATACTGTTGACACGGATACCGGTTATTTGCGTGGCGGGCGCACCAGTACCGTATAGCCACTGTATCCACCGCGGCTCGTTGTTCTCGCGTGTGAGTCGGGGAAAGCAGTTCCATTGACTGTTATCGGTAAAGTTGATGGTGGCCGCAAAACCCTGGCACACCCGAAACTCCGCGGGGTCCATGGAAACCTGATCGTTGGTCCAAACGATGACCTGGGTTTGGATAGGCACCACGCTGCCGCGCGGGTTACAGGCATTGGCGGCATCAATGGTCACGTCATAGCCACAGTCAATGGAGGTGTTGGGGTACGTGTGCGCAATGGTCACACCGGTGGGCCCCGCTTGCGTGAATACCTCCTCTGGGCTGCCATCACCCCAGTTTACAAAGTACCGCGTGCCCGGAACGGACGAGAGATATAAGGTCTGGATGTTTACCGTAAAAGGCGCACACCCCCGGCTGCTGGTCAAAAAGGCAAAGCCCGGCTCCAGGATGCCCCCGCACTGAGCTACCGCTTGGCTGTTGCCAAACAGCCCCCATACCATACACCCGACAAAAAAATACCGATACACTGCTTGCATTCGAAGTTACTTCGATCAAGCCAACGCTCCCTGACATTGCTATATCGGGCATGGGGCGTTCTCATAAAGACGTTTGCCCGTCCAATGGGCGGGCAAACCGATGAATACACCAATCAAATTGACCAAGCGCAGTTACCTAGTTCCAGAAACCGGGCTTGCTGTTGAAGGTGGGGCATGGAATCAACCGGTTTTTCTTTTTCACGCCTTTGCGCAAAGGCTTGGCCACAAACTCGTAAATCACGGATATCTCATGCGCCCCGCCCGATGTGGTGGACAATTCGCTCACATTAAAATCATAGCTGTAGCCAACCGTCAGGCTCGGCAAATACAAGCCCATATTCAGGATCAAGGCATCTTGCTGCACGGTGCCGATAACATTGGTTTCCCACGGCTTACCGCGATACCATACTCCAATGGAAACCGGGTCAAAGTGATAATTGATACCCAAATCCATCTGCGTGATGGGCCCCTGCGTGCGGAAGATGGCCGAAGGTGTTAGATAAGAGCCACGCGACTGCTTACGGGGGCCGCTATACAAAGGAATGCGTGCGCCCGCATGTACAGTGGTCTTCATGGGCAAACGCGCTTCCCCGTTCAGAATGGACAGGTTGGGCGTGTTCATATGGTGAAAAGCAGCCCCCAACCAAAGAATACGGCTGTAGAGTAGAAAGCCGGATCCAAAATCGAAGTACTGTTGATTGCCCAGTCGATTCAGTTCGGGATCCAGCGAGATGCCATCAAACTCGAGCCCATCGCCCAATCGCAGGCGGCTTCGATCCAGCCCGTTGATGCCATAACCGAAATACAGACCGGGCGAGAACACCAATTGTTCGCTCAAGCGGATCTTGTAGGAATAGTTGAGCCCTACAGTGGTTGTGCGCCAGCCAGCCGAGCCCATGCGGTCGGTGGTGGCCAATATGCCAAAGCCACTGCGCAATTCATCCACCCAGATATCATAACTGGCCGCAAACGTAGAGAAGGCCTGCGGCAGGTTGGGCCATTGCACACGGTGATTGAACACCACGCGCTGCTGCGGAGTGATGCCGGTAAAGCCAGGATTGAGATACAAAGGGGATGCGTAGTACTGCGAAAACTGCGGGTCTTGCGCCAGGGCCGTAGCCGCCATACCGAGCAGAAGCATCATCAAAAATGGAATCCTTTTCATCTTCTTCGTTCAGTCGTTTATCGGATCATCGTTACATCCCCAACTTGCGTAGTTCGTTGTCCGTCAGACAATCGAAGCACCAACTTGTATACATACACTCCGGCCGGCATCAAGCGCCCATTTTTATCATAGCCATCCCAGCCGCGGTTCGCATCAATGCTCTCAAACACCAGGTTACCCCAGCGGTCGTAGATCTGAAGGTTAAACTCCTCCACCCCTTTTACAATCGGCAGAAATACATCGTTAAAGGTACCGTTTCCACCCGTTCCACCGCTGCCGGGTCCATCCGGACTGGGCGTAAACGCATTGGGTATTTTCGTGATACCTCCCTGGCGGGCCGTGATTTGGGCGGTAGCAGTATCGCGGCAAATAACACCACCTCCGTTGTCGCTTTCAGCAATCATTTCAATGGTGTACACGCCTTCGATCCGGTAGAAGTACTTGGGCCGATCTTCCGTGGAGGTGCCGCCATCGCCAAAGTTCCAGACGTAGTTCGTGGCTCCTGTACTGAAGTTAAACGTGGTCAGCTCAGTATCGGGGACAAACAACACTTCGGGACGAGCCTGGAAGGACGCCACGGGTTTTGGGTAAATGGTTACTTGCTGAACAGGTGTGGTGAACGTTTGCGCAGTGAAGGTATTCCTAACCACCAGGAATACCTCAAAAGTTCCAGGCGCAATAATTTCGAATTCGGGTTGAAGCGAGCTGGACGTTGCAATAACCTGACCCGTATTAATATTACGAACTGTCCACACGATTTGATTTACATCTCCTCGTATCGTGGCACTCGTTACCTGAACACGGGCCGGGAAGCAATCTCTTACCGGGTTGATGGTAAACTCCGCTGAAATAGCAGGAACAGGGATTAGCAGATCCTTAGCCACCTCGCTTCGGCATCGGTTGTTCAGGCGGTTTTCAACCACCAACCTAACGGTACGCGGGCCGGGATTACGGATGAAGGTGGTTGTAATCGGTCCGGGGTTATCACTCTGAGAATTGGTTTGGTCCGAGTCCAATCCAAAATCCCATGAGTACTGGAAATCAGCGTTATCTACCGGGTTCGAATTGTTGGTAAACGTAACCACGGATTGTTGATTGGTAAACTCAGGAGGTGTCGGAAACGTAAAGTCGGCCGTGACACTTCGATAGACAAACACCGACCTGCGTATTTCCGGAGCCACACAATTGGCATTGCGTGAATTGTAGACAATAACAAACTCGCGCGGATTGTCCGTAGTGGTGTTATTTATGGTAAACGTCTGGCTGGCCGCGCTTGCCGTGCTACGCGCATCCGTCTGTGTGTTGCTCACCGGGTCAAAGATAAACCAATCGTGCTGCGAGGCTCCCTGCGTACTATTTTGAACGGTCACGGTCTCTCCGCTACAGATCACATCCCGATCTAAGATAATGTTAGGTGTTACCGTTCTGAAGATCGTGATCGGCTTGCTGGTGGTCAGCGGACCGCAACCGCTCACGTTGTTAATGGCGGTGAGGGTAATGGGTAAACTCTGGTCAGTAGAAGTGTTTGTTGGAAAGTCGACCACATGCGTGATGGTATTGATTCCCAGCGGCAGCGTGTTAGGTGCTATCACTTCATCTCCATCAGGCCAACTCCAGGTGTACTGCACGTCCTGGTCAACCCTCCACGAGAAGCTAAAGGTAGAGCCTGTACATTGGGATACCGGGCTGGTGATGCTAAAATTGGTGTCAATTCTCCGGATCGGCACTGTAATCGGTAAATTCGGGTTGACGACACAACCATTAAAATCAGTCACCTGTGTGAGCGTAAAGGTTGTTTCCTCGCGGTAATTTACTACCGGAATAGGTGTGTTGGCGGCCCCAATACGTGTTACGGTGCTTACCGGGTTGATGCCATCGTTGACCGTATACTGGAATGTAAAAGGTGCAGTCCCGGTAAAGGCGAAATTCAACAGGAAAAAGTCACCTTCACACACCGGGCTTTTGCTAACTGTAAACGTACCCGTTGGCAGTGGATTAATTCTAATCTCGACTGCGTTTGATGTCTGCACCGCACACGTACCCGAAAACACCTTGCGTCTGTAGTACGTAGTGGTGGTTATTGCCGGAGGATCGAACGTGGCGGACGTAGCTCCCGGAACATCGGCAAATGTACTGTTGTCAGGAGATTCCTCCCACTGGTAGGTGTAATTGCCGATACCACCAAACGCTCCTGCCAATTCCGTCAGCGCTACGGGATCTTCACCAATACAATAGCCTCGGTCTAACCCCACAATCCCGCTAAACAACGGAAGCGGATCCAACAAGAAAACGGGTAGCGATGTGCGCGTACAGCCATTGGCATCAGTTACGGTAACCGAGTAAAGCCCTTCCACCAAGCCGGTATACGAGCCGCTGGCGTCCCCCGAGGTATTGGGTGGGTTGGCTGGATCTTGATTTAGGACAAACGTATACGGTGCAGCACCGCCTGTTACCGGGCTTACCAGGCCCAACGAGCCATCGCTGGCGTTGTCACAACTGATGTCTTCGCCATTGAAATTGGAGGTGATTTGAATGGCGATAGCCAGGTCATTGGGTTGCGTCAGCACCACGGGAACAGTAGTCACAGAGCAATTATTCACGTCTGTCACGCGTACGCGATAGCTGCCCGCGCGGAGGTTTGAAAACACCCCAGAGGTAGCCCCGGTCGTGTTGCCGGCATCCTCAATCAATATATAGTTTAACGGAGCGTTGGGGTTTCCACCTAAAGCGGTCACCGTCAGTTGGCCATTGTTTTCATTGCGGCATCTGATGTTAAACCCTCCTGCAAACGAGCTGGTCGCAGCAGCCGTTGCCGATAAGGCAGGTGGCTGCGTAACGTCCACAGCGGTAGTCGTGGTGGTACATCCGTTGCCATCGGTCACGGTAAATGTGTAACCCGTGCCGGCCGCAATGCCGGTAAATATCCCACTAAACCGACCAGTGAGGTTGCCGGGATTTTGCACAAACGCATAGGTAACGGCTCCCGTTCCTCCCGCAGATGTGACCCGAATCTGTCCATCATTCAGACCGTTGCAACTGATGTTAAAGCCATTAAAGCTGCTTTCAACCACTGCCGTTGCCGACAGTGCGTCAGGAGGGTCAACGGTAACGGGTACGGTGGTCACGGTGCAACTATTGACATCGGTAACTTGCACAACGTACGTTCCGGCAGGTACCCCCGCAAATACACCGGAACTCGCCCCGGTCGTATTTCCGGTGGGCGTGGCCGGTGCCACAAACAAAACAAACGAATAAGCTGTAGTTCCACCCGTGGCACTCACAACAATCTGACCATCCGATGCGCCTACGCAACTTAATTCTTCGCCCAAGTACAGAGCCGAAACTGATGCGGTAGCAGCCAATACGGCTGGTTCGGCAATGGTGATCGGTGTTGTCACCCGCGTGCAATTGTTCAAATCCGTTACCCGAACCGTGTATGTTCCGGCAGGGACCCCGTCAAAAACACCCGATGTGGCTCCTGACGTGTTGGCCGGTATCTGTATCAATTCGTAAGAATAGGCGGGCACGCCTCCACCTGCTGTCACCGTCAGCTGACCATCGCTGGCTCCGTTACAACTGATTTGCTGACCGTTGTAGTTGCTGGTAACCGCGATAGTGGCCGTTAATACAGGCGGAGCATCGATGACTATTGGCGAGGTCACCACGAAACACCCGTTGACATCCCGCACCGTGGCTGTGTAGCTACCCGCAGGTAGTCCCACAAAGACGCCTGTGGCAGCTCCTGATACGTTCAAGGGCACCTGATCCAATCGATACGTGTAAGTACCCGTGCCTCCGCTGCCCGCCACCGTAATTTCACCATCACTCGCACCCACACAGGTAATTTCTTGCCCGTTATAATTGCTTGTCACGGTAACTGTCGCAATGACGATGGTTGGTGGCACAATGTTTACCGGTGCCGTTACGAAGGTACAGTTGTTGGCATCGCGCACGGTAAATGTATAGTTGGTACCGGCCGGTATGCCCGTAAAGACGCCTGAGAACTGGCCGGTCGTGTTGCCGGGATTCTGATCAAATGAATACTGCAGCAATCCGGTGCCGCCACCCGCTGTGACGGTAATGATACCATCGCTGGCGCCATTACAGTTCAACTGAGAACCGTTATAGTTACTCGTCACAACCGCAGATCCTGTAATGGCAGCGGGAGGACTTACGGTAACGGCCACCGTAGTTACCGAACAGCTATTAACATCTGTCACATTAAACGTATACGTGCCAGCCGGTATACCCGTGAACGTACCGGATGTGGCTCCGGAAGTGTTGCCCGGTATTTCCACAAAACTATATGTGTATGCTGGTGTACCGCCAGTGGCGGTCACGCGTATCTCGGCATCGCTTGCGCCCACACAACTTAAAGCCTGGCCGTTGTAGTTGTTAATGACCGTGGCACTGGCAGCCAGCACGGCCGGCTGGACAATCGTGACGGGTGCGGTTACCCGCTGGCAGCCGTTCAGATCGGTTACGCGAATGGTGTACGTGCCGGCCGGAACGCCTGCAAACACCCCGCTGGTCGCACCGGTGGTGTTCAACGGTATTTCAATCAATGCATAGCTATAAGCCGGCACACCTCCGCCTGCGGTGACGGTTATCTCTCCATCACTGGCTCCGTTGCAACTAATTTGGCGACCGTTGTAGTTGCTGGTAATGGCCGCGGTAGCGGTCAAGGCCGGAGGAGGGTCAATCGTGATCGGTGCGGTGACTACAAAACAACTGTTTACATCGCGCACCGTGACGGTATAGGTGCCGGCTCCAAGCCCCGTGTAAATTCCGCTCGTATTGCCCGAGGTATTCAATGGCAATTGATCCAAACGATAGGTATACGTTCCGGTTCCCCCATTGGCAGTAACCGTTATGACGCCATCGGTTGCACCCACACAGCTGATATCTTGTCCGTTGAAGTTGCTGGTTACAGCTCCTGTGGCCGTAACAGCTGTAGGCTCCACTACGTTGATGGGAGCGGTTGTGAACGTGCAATTGTTCGCATCACGGATGGTGAAAGTATATCCAGTGCCCGCGGGCACGCCTGTAAATACGCCCGAGAACTGCCCGGTGGTATTTGTTAAAGCAAATTGATCAAATGTGTATCGCAAAACACCGGTGCCTCCCGTGGCGGTTACCGTGATTACACCGTCATTTAAGCCGTTGCAGCTGATCTGAGCTCCGTTGTAATTACTGGTCACTGCGGCAGCGGCTGCAATAGCCGGAGGCGCTGTAATGGTTACGGGGGCGGTCACCACGGTGCACGCGTTCACATCCGTCACACGCACGGTGTAGGTACCCGCGGGCACGCCCGTAAAGATGCCGGACGAGGCCCCTGTTACATTCGCGGGTATCTCCACCAATACGAAACTATATGCAGTAGTACCACCTGAGGCGGTCACCTGAATACGGCCATCACTGGCCCCCGCACAACTTAATTGTTGACCGTTAAAGTTACTGGTGACCACCGCTGAGGCTGTTAACACGGCTGGTTGGGAGATGGTGATGGGTGCAGTTGTCTGCTGACAACCATTCAGATCGGTCACCCGAACCGTATACGTTCCGGCAGGCACGCCAGTGAATATCCCATTGGTCGCACCTGTAGTATTGCCTGGAATTTCTACCAAAAGATAACTGTAAGCGGGTACGCCACCCGAAGCTGTGGCGGTGATTTCACCATCGCTCACGCCATTACAACTGATCTGCCGACCGTTGTAATTGCTGGTTACTGTAGCACTAATCGTCAACGCGGCCGGAGGAGCTACCGTAATGGGAGTCGTGACTACAAAGCAACTGTTCACATCCCGTACTGTTACGGTGTATGTTCCTGCACCTACTCCTGTGTAGATCCCCGAGGCGTTTCCACTGGTGTTGGCAGGAACTTGATCCAGCCGATAGGAAAACGCGCCCGTTCCACCGCTTGCAGTGACGGTGATGACACCATCGGTCGCGCCCACGCAACTGATATCTTCACCATTGAAATTGCTTGTAACTGCCCCTGTGGCCGTTACCGCTGCGGGCTGTATGACGGTTACCGGAGCAGTCGTTAGTACGCAATTATTGGCATCACGAATCGTAAATGTGTAAGGTCCTCCCGCGGGTACACCCGTAAACACCCCTGAAAACTGACCGGTCGTATTGGTTAGGGCGAACTGGTCAAACGTGTATCGCAATACGCCCGTCCCTCCGCTCGCTGCAACAGTAATGACGCCATCACTTAATCCGAAACAACTGATTTGAGCCCCGTTATAGTTGCTGGTTACGGCAGCACTGGCAGTTAGTAACGGAGGCTGATTGAGGGTGATCTGCACGGCATCCGAACAACCGTTGATGTCAGTCACCGTAAAGTCATATGTGCCTTGCGCCAAACCCGCAAATATTCCGGTTGCGTTCGAGGGGCCGGCAGGAGAAACTTGTGCAAACGTGTAAGCTCCCGTACCTCCCGTGCCGCTGATGGTGATTTGACCATCGGAGGAGCCATTACAGGTAATAGCAGCGGTAATGAGTGCCGAGGCATTCACCGCCGCTGGTTGCGTTACATTCACGAGGGCCGATGTCGTTACACATCCTCCGGCATCCGTTACCTGAATGGAATAATTGCCGGGGCCCAGGTTTTCGAATGAACCATCGGTCTGGCCGGTCAGGTTCGAGGGATCTTGAACGAGTACGTATGAGTACCCTCCGTTTCCTCCATTAGCTACTGCCGTCACTTGCGCGTCATTGGCGCCAAAACAACTGATCTTCGCCCCGTTGTAGTCGCTCGTGACAGACGCAAAGACGGTAAGTACCGGAGGCTGCGTAACGGAGACAACGTTCGAGACACGGATACAACCATTGCTGTCGGTCACCCGCACGGAATAATTGCCGGCACCCAATCCGGTAAAAACGCCTGTGGTGTTGCTGGTAAAGGGGGCCTGTATAAGGTCAAACGTGTAGTTGGGTGTGACCAATGTGCCACCCGAAGCGGCCACTGAAATGGAGCCATCGCTGTTGCCATTGCACGATACGGGCGTTGTAAGGGTGGCCGTGGCGGTTACTGGCGAGGGTTCCGTCAGCGTGATGGAGGGCAGGGTGAACTGGCAGTTGTTGGCGTCTCTGACCACAAATGTATACGTGCCCGCGCGCAGCCCTGTGTAGATTCCTGAAGCATCACCAGAGCTATTGCTCGGCAGCTCCAACAGGCGATACGTGTATCCGCCCGCACCGCCTGCGGGTGCAATCGTTACCTGACCGTCCGCTGCAGCCTGGCATGATACATTTTGACCATTAAAATTAGACGTGATTGTACCTGTGGCTGTTAAGGGCGGAGGATTAGTGAAGTTAATGGGGGCTGAGTCAGCAATACACCCATTGGCATCTCGCACCCGGATGACGTAGGGGTTGCCCGCTACCGATAATCCATTAAAAACAGGCGAATTAAAAAACGTGGTACCGCCATCAATACTAAATTGATAGGGGGCCGTTCCGTTGGCGGCCACAGCCGTGATTTGGCCGTCACTCGCTCCCGTACACGATATCTGAAAACCATTGAAGTTGGAGGTAATACTGGTGGTTACCGAAGGAGAAGGATTCACCGTAAACGTCACGGTGGCCACTTTGGTACACTGTCCATTGTCCACTTCCACAAAGACGGGTACTGCATTGGTGACGGTGTGGGACGCGGGGGTGGCAATGGGTATGGTCAATGCGGCATCCTGGAACCACGCAAAGGTGACACTGCCCGTATTATTGACGGAATTTTGAAGCGCGGTGAGATCTGTTAAGAACGTATTGCCACCGGGGGAATTAGAACAAACCGTTCGAAGCACGTTGTTGGCGACCGGAGCCGGGTCTACATTCACGCGGAAAGTGATCGTCTGGCTTTGGCAACCGCCTAATACAGCCGGAGCAGTCGCGACCACGTTGTACACCACAAAACCTTGAACAAGTCCCGTGTTAACCAACGTATTGGTGATGGAAGGCCCTGTGCCATTGCTGGATCCCGTGATCGGCCCGGACACACTATTGACCGTCCATGAGAACGAGGCACCCGCCATGGCAGAGGTAATGGTTGATGTCGGTACGTCACCGCTACAAATGGTTTCCGTGGGCATGGGATTTACCACGGGTTCCGGATAAACAGTCACGATCACCGGCACGGGCGGGTCTCCCACACAGCCTGTAACCGAATTGCGCGGGCGGATCAAGTACTCTACTTGTCGTATTGTTCCGGTGGTATTCTCCCACCGATCATCCAATAGCACACCCGCCCCAAATATTCCCAAGGTGGGATTCCCGGCAACTGGGGTCGTACCATTGGGGTTAATCGATGTGATCTCGAATTGATCAGCCGAGGAACTTCCCGTGGCCACGCTGAGCGTAATACCCACGTCCTCCACCCGACTACAAATGTCATCGACCAGGTTGGTGGCTAAGACCGGCTCCGGTTGTACGCGTAATGTGATGGTTTTCGGATCTCCCACACAGCCGGTAGAGGCCACGGGCACTACCGTGTATAGTACGAGCTTATCTACCCCGGTGGTGTTGGTGAATACATCATTGACGATGGCGTTGGCCCCAACGCCATTGGCGGTGGGCCGGGAAATAGGGACCAAGCCTGCTTCTACACTTACGTTGGTGATGTTGAAAGTCGCGGCCCCCACGTGGGTAAACGTGATGTTAGCAGGCGAATCGCTACACACTGTATTGGTGGCTGCGTTGAGAATAGGTCGGTCATTGAGTACCACATTCACCGTGGCATCAGGGCCCGCACAACCCGAACTACTGGTCTCTGTCACCGAAATGATGGCACCGGGCGCAGACGAAAAGTTCAACGTGATTTGCGATAGCCCAATACCGCTGCTTGGGCCCTGCACGGTAGCTCCGGTAACCGACCACGTATAAAGTGACAATGGATTCGGGGCTCCGACTTGATAAACGACCCCATTCTCATCTTTACAAACCGACAGCGGCCCGGTGATGGTATTGGCTGGCGGGGCGGTGGCGACCGTAACGGTTGTACTGTTCACGTTGCCCACGCATCCGTTCAGCGTTTCTTGAACCGATATGTTGACCGTACCCGCGGCCGGGAAGCGCAACAACACAAAGAAATTTGATGAGTTGGTGCCGCCTCCGCCAAACACCTGAAACGAACCGGGCGTACCGGTGATGGTCCATGAATAGGTCGACAAAGGATTCAACGTGGGGTTGACTTGAAAAAGAATGACATTGGTCGGATCAACGCAGACTGTGGAATTTCCGACCACCGGGTTGTTGAGCGGCCGAAGCTGTAGCGTAAGAGTAACATCTGCTCGTCTGAAGCAATTCTCGGGATTGGTGATGTCAATCACTTTCGCGTAGATCGTGCTGGTCGCGTTGAGTGTAAAGTTACTTTCTTGCCCCGCAGCAGCGCCCACCGCAATCCGGCTGGCGGGTATCAATGAGGGATCGGTATACCATTCGATGGAGCGCGTAGCAGCAGGCACACCGCCTGAGACATCGCTATTGAAACTGGTAAGGTTGATCCCGGTGGCCCTGCCTTGAGGTATACCGCCCGGGAAATCCTCACAAAAACTGTAACTCCGGTTTACCGCCACCGGCAACGGCCTTACGGTGAATACCAAGGTACCATCGCTGGTACACGTGGTGGTTGTGTTACGCACGCGTGTAAAAATGGTTTGCGCATTGACGATGTTGACGGGCGTAGATATAAGGAAAGGAGGTGTACGCAGGGAGTTCGAATAGTACTCTACTACCGTGTTGGCAGGAGTTCCACCCATCACCGCTACATCGTACGTGGTCAGGTTTACATTGGTTGCAGTGGCGCTACCGCCCGGCTGGTCTTCGCACAAGGCAGGAGTCAGGTTATTGACAACCGGCAGCGGATGACGGGTAAGTGTCACGTTTGCTGAGGACGGAGGACACACGCCAAACCGGCTGGTAATCGTCCAAGTCAGGTTGGTAGTACCCACCGGCAGGCCAGAAACAACGGTCGTTGGGTCGTTGATATTAGTCGACACAGTGGGGGCTCCCGTTCCCGCGATGAGGATGTCATCAAAGCGGTAAAAATCATCCGCTCCGTTCGTGTTCGTACGAATAATCAATCGGAGTGTCGTGCCATTGATGCCGGCAGCGGTCGCTGTAGCCGATCCAAAATTAGCCGCTTGGTTCCCATTCGTTAAGAAAGTCTCAGCCCCGCCATTCACGGAAATAAACGCCCGAATGTAGTCACCTGCCTCCGTGCCCGCGCTTGAGAGGTTAACGCTAACCGATACGTTACTCAGTGCTGAAATGTTGAGCACTGGACTCAACCATACCACCTCGGCACCTGGCGCCCCTCCCGTTCCTCCATCTGCATTGTTGACCTCGAAGCGACCGCTTTCTACACGGAAGTAGCCTGAGCCCCCACCGAAAACATTGGGAGCTGAAAGATCCAACGACCAGTTGTTTATGGCAGCAGATGTGGTTGTCCCGTTTGGATAATTAAACGATTGTTGATAAGCGATACCGGGGATGGTCCAGGTACCCACTTCAAAGTTGGCGGCATTGGGTGTGTTGCCCGCCAAGGTAAACGTGCCCGTGCAGTTGGCCTGTGGTGTACCGGCATTGGCGGTCGTCACGACTTGATCCTGCGTGTGCTGTACTGGCGTGGAGGTATTGCTCAGGCAGTTGGTAGGGGCCAGATCGGCACGTGTGAAGGCGTGATAGGTAGCGGTGACGGACGAGGTGGGCGTAAAAACCTGCCCGCGCGCACCGCTGGTTGCACCTGAAGCTGGCGTAAACGTAGGGGCCGCAGTGCTTGACCAAACAATCGTGAACCCAACTCCTGGGTCGGCCACACTGATGGGTGCACCTCCACCCGAGGCACAGGCTATACCCGGCACCGGATTGGTGGGTGCGGGCGGGCGAGGATTAACGGTGAAATTCAGAGGCGTGTTAAACACCGCCAAACACGTGGTCGGTGATTGAATCGAAACAATGTTAATGACATGGGGGCTGGGAGTGGTATTATTGAGGGCTGCATCGTTGAATACAATGGGTGATGAAACATCCCCGTTAGCCAGGTTAACCGTAAAGTTGCGCGTCAGGTTAGTGCCTCCGTCAATCTGATAGGTGAGGATATACGTACCGGCCGTAGTTGAGACGGGAGTTAGGCTAAACGTCAGTGACGGATCAGCCGTGGTACCGCCATCGCTACAGGTGGCGGTAGGCGAAAGTACGAAAGGCGCGTCCAAGGCAGGAGGCGTGCCGCCTATGGTCACCGAAGCAGTGCCCCCTAAGGAAGTCGCAACACATCCGTTGGCATCGGTCAGTGCCGAAATACTATACGTAGTGGGCACTCCGGGATTGGGCCCTACAATCGTGTAACTCAAGGAACCGTGATTCGTAACGGTGATGTCCGCGCCCGGATTCACATCCACGGTGAAGTTGAGGGGCGTGGTTCCTGTAAAATTAAAAGTAATATCAGGGGCGGGAAATCCGGCACACGAGGCGCCACCCCCGGTTACGCTGGATACCGTTGGAAGCGGATTGATCAACACCGTCACCGGATCGGACAACGGACTTGTACAATTGGAAGGCCCCGCTCCCACTACCTCCACGGTGTAGTCGCCACTCTGTGCTACAGTTGTTAGCGTGATGCTATTGCTGGGGCCGCTTTGCACGAGGGTGCCATTCCGAAACCAACGGAACGTTACGCCCAACCCACCAATGTTGGAAGATTGCAATACGGTTTGATCGCTGCCATTGGCACAAATAATAAGCCCGGTACTGCCTGCGCCCTGAGAAATAGTTGGCTTGGGTGGTACGGCATTTACCACGATCGTATTGGCCGTAGAGTTGGCAGCGGCACAGACACCGTTTTGCACTACTGCTCGATAGTTATAGGTGCCAGCTCCCAATGCCGGTACCTCAGAAAAGGACGTTAATCCGGCTGTACCCGCAATGGGGTTGAAGCCCCCCCCATTAAACTGACGTTCCCATCGTACCACCGTACCTCGCTGCCCCGATAGGGTCATGGTTCCGGTAGAGGCTCCCTGGCAAATGGTGGGGCTGGGTGCCACTGCACCGCCTTGTGTTACCCCGAAGATGGTGATGGTTATCTCTCGGATTTGCGAATTACAGTTAGGGGCGGTGGGGTAGCGGCTGAGAACCCTGATTTTGCGCTGTACCGATGTGAAAGCCCCCGCAATGCTAAAATTAGCTCTCACCGAACGCTGGTCAGGCTGTACGGTCAATGTTACATCCCCTACAGGATTATCCGCCAGGTCAGTTGCCTGCCAGACGTACTCCGTTGGGAGAGCGATATTCTCCGCAGCCACCGTGGT
Organism: uncultured Ohtaekwangia sp.; assembly: GCA_964524935.1. Taxonomy (GTDB): domain Bacteria; phylum Bacteroidota; class Bacteroidia; order Cytophagales; family Cyclobacteriaceae; genus ELB16-189. The sequence continues at coordinate 753,963 of CAZGFJ010000001.1, read as the reverse complement.
TGGTATGTCCAGGGTTTGCGTTGGCGAGGTGGTAGGTAAGATATAATCAACATTGGTTGCGCCATTGCAAACCTGCGCACTTGACGTAGTAAAATCTGGGGGGCGGGGTAAATTAGGGCGCAGCGTTATGGTAATTGGTATCCTGACGCTTTCGCAAATTAAGGACGAGGAGGTACGATTATAACTGGCCCACACGCGATACCGGTTGGCCGGTGAACTGGTGTTCAAGGGGCCCGCTGGCGCATAGGCGCTGGCAGGCAAAAAGCGGCTATTGCTGCCATTAGGATTGGCAATCGCAGTGCCGGGAACACCATTGTTATCTCTAAACCAATTAACCGCAACAGAGCCACCTACCGGAATCGTCATCTCAAAGTCGGGAACGGCATCGCCCCGACAAACCTCTCGATTGACAGGCGAAGGTGGCGGAGGTTGCGCGACAATTCGAATGCGCGCAGTGGATGTAACAGGAGTCGCGCCAAGATCAAAGCGATTACAAATATTCCAATAGCGCATGGTTATTTCGAACTCTTGACCAACCGTTGCCGTGGCGGGTATTGTGATGACATCGGAAACGACTGGTGGCGGGGGTGCAACGGTTAATGACGCGGACGCGACCACGGGACCGCTGAATGGAAACACTTGGGGAGTACCGCCAATCAAAACAGGCCCTGTAATAGTGTTTGTCGTGCCATACACGAATTGCCTCCATCTTCGTCTGTTATTTAGGCTATTTACCTGCGTTACATCGGGAGGATTGCTGTTACAATTCAAGTCACTTCGATCCGTGAACGTAACATTAACCGTTGACCCAGCACACACTTCAAATACATTCAAATTAGTAACCGTTTCTGTGAGGATAAGAGTTGAACTGGGTGAAGCAGTATTCCCTTCTATATTCCAGCGAAAAAAAACAGGAGGTGTACCAAAGTTGGCATTACACAATACTCCATTTACAAAAATTTGAGTTGTAGGTATGTACTCACAGCTTGTGTTTGTTGTGGGGAAAAAATGAGGCGCAGATTGTACGCGATGCACCGCGGGCACACCTGGTGCCCCCGATATCCTTGGAACATTAATTAATCCACTCAGGCCGGTTCCATCATTCCAATTAATTCTGTATTGCACAACATCGCCAAAAAGCACATTAGTAGCTGTGATCTCAAGAATTGCACCCTGAGTATCCAAATTAACACAGGCATTGCCAGGCTGAATTTGTGCGACACCACCGGTAACCCCTGCAAGCCCATCATGACCGCTACAACCCTGTGCCTGCGCGTCCTGACTTGAGAAAACAAACAAGACGCAAGTCAGAGCCATTACCAATAAGAAAAGAGAAGTTCGAGTTGGCGTAACGCCCGTAACCGTAGGTAAAAGGTTTTTCATTCAAGTTTTTGATACCGTCCGATCTAAAAGTGTAACCAATCAGACCATCCATATTGACCAAAAATATGGATAATTCTTTCAAAAACGAAATAGTTGGCGATTTTCTAGTGTTTACGAGGTAGCGTCCGCCAGGTGTCGAGTTGGGCAAGCGGCCTATCGGGTTAATGGCTCAGTAGGCGAAGTTTTCTCAAACTTCACCGTCATTTAACATACCACGATTACGATCTTCTGTTCCGTTTGCTACATTTATCCAACCAATGGCGTGCAAATCGTTGGCGTTATAGTACCATCAAACAATTGAACCATGAACAAACACATTTACGCTTTTTTCGTCTTGGCTTTTTCGCTTGCCTGCACCGAGTTGATGGCACAACCGACTGTTGCAGGTTTTACTCCTGCCAGCGGGCCGGTGGGTACCTCGATAACCATTACCGGTACCGGGTTTAGTCCTACCCCGGCGAATAATACAGTTTTTTTTGGGGCCACGCAAGCAACTGTAAATACGGCCTCCACCACCGCCTTAACCGCCACCGTACCGCTTGGGGCCACGCATCAACCAATTACCGTACTGGTAGCGGGCTTGATGAGCTATTCTAAGTTGTCATTTTCAACCACGTATACCGGAGGCGGCACCTTATCGGCCAGTAGTTTTGACCCCAGCCTAAACGTTACCACAGGCACCAACCCGCCCTCCATTGCCATAGGCGATTTGGATGGTGACGGTAAAGCCGATATGGTCGTTACCAATTACGCCAGCCATACCGTTTCCATTTTCCGAAATACCAGCTCTGCCGTGGGCAACGTGAGTTACGCGCCCAAAGTTGATTTTGCCACCGGTACAAACCCTCTGTCGGTAACCTTGGGCGATTTGGATGGTGATGGCAAATTAGATTTGGCAGTGGCTAATTTTGCCAGCAACACGCTATCGATTTTCAGAAACACATCTGCGGCAGTCGGGGTCATTGCCTTGGCCGCCAGAACGGACTTTGCCACCGGAACCAACCCTTTTTCCGTTGCCATAGGCGATTTGGATAATGACGGCAAGACAGACCTGGCAGTGGTAAATGAAGCAAGCAACACCGTTTCCATATTTCGAAACACAAGTGCCGGGCCGGGCAACATCAACTATGATCCCAAGGTCGACTTTGGCACTGGAACAGCCCCGAGATCCGTTGCCATAGGCGATGTAGATGCCGATGGCAAGGTTGACCTAGCCGTGGACAACTGGATCAGTAATACCGTCTCTGTACTTCGAAACACCAGCTCCGGACCCGGGAACATCAGCTGTGCGGCCAAAATTGATTTCGCCACTCGATTGCGCCCCATCTCGGTCTCTATGGGTGACCTGGATGGTGATGGCAAGGTAGATTTGGCATTAGTGAACCGCAGCAGCCACAGACTTTCAGTGTTCCGGAATGTTAGCACAGGAACTGGCAGTGTTGCTTATGCGCCACGGGTTGATTTGATCACAGGTACCAACCCGCTGTCCGTGTCGATAGGTGATTTGGATGGCGATGGAAAGGCGGATTTGGCAGCTGCCAACTATGCGAGTAATACCGTCTCCTTTTTCAAAAATACCGGTACCTTGGGTATGCTCAGTTTTGCTGGAAAAGTGGATTTTTCCACTGGCCCTGGACCTCACTCCGTACGTATAGGCGATTCCGATAATGACGGCAAGGCAGACGTAGCCGTTGCCAACTATCTTGGCAACACCATATCCGTATTCAGACGAGTTGCCCCCGTGTTGCCAACGATCGCCAATTTTACCCCAGTATGTGGCCCGGTCGGCACGTCCGTCACCATCACCGGCACTGGTTTTAGCAGTGTGCCGACCGATAACACTGTGTTTTTTGGAGCCACCCGGGCCACCGTCACTGGAGCAACGAGCACTCAATTAACAGTAATCGCACCCGCCGGTGTCACCTATGATCCAATATCGGTGCTGATAAATGGGTTAGTTGCATACTCCAAAATCCCTTTTGCTACCTCGTATTCTGGAGGTGGGAGCATAACAGCTATAAATTTCGAGTCAAGGGTGGATTTTTCGACAGGAATCGGCCCGTCTGACGTTGCTATTGGGGATCTAGACGGAGATGGAAAATCGGATTTAGCGATTGCCAACCAAGGTGGCAATTCGATTTCGATCTTGAGAAACACAGGGGCTCCGGCTGCTATGGGTTATGCAGCACAAATTGACTTCAGTACCGGGCCCGGCTCAAATCCCGTTTCAATATCCTCAGGAGACTTAGACGGAGATGGAAGATTGGATCTCGCTGTGACCAATCTCGACAATAGTACGGTTTCAATTTTTAGAAATATAAGTACAGGCCCAGGTGATATCAGTTTTTCCGGCAGAATAGACTTAGCTACAAATGTAGGTGCCGACCCTAAATCTATTTCTATTGCCGATTTCGATGGAGACGGGAAAGTCGATCTACTTTTGAGGTATTACTTCGGCAATCTGTTGTCAATCTACAGAAACACCAGTTCTGCAATCGGCACAATTAGTTATGCGCCAAAGACTGATTTCAATACGGGTATTGCAGTTGACTTTGGATCACTCGCTATCGGGGATTTTGATAGTGACAACATGGTAGACATAGTCGTAACCAGTCCGAGTAACAACTCTGTTGCAGCGTACAGAAATATCAGTACTCCAGGAACCATCAGCTTTGCTCCAAGAATAGATTTTTTCCTGTCACTAGCCGCAGAGGTAGCAACAGGAGATCTAGATGGAGACGACAAGATTGATGTGGCAGTTAGAAACGGGAACTTCGTTTCCGTATTCAGAAACAGGAGCACCGGTTCTGGAGATATCAGCTTTGCGGCAAAACTTGATTTCACGATCGCGGCAGGGGCATTTTCTATTGGAGTCGGAGATTTAGACGGGGATTGCAAAGCGGATTTGGCTTTGGTAAGTGATAGTAACAATACAATATCCTTGATGCAAAATACTAGCACAGGAGCGGGTTCAATCAACTTCGCGGCAACAGTGGACTTTCCCTCAGGGATCAACCCGGTTTCAGTTGCCATTGGAGACTTGGATGGCGATGGAAAAGCAGATGTAGCAGTGCCAAACCTGAGTGATAATACGGTTTCTATTTTGCGAAGAAATAACACTGGCTTGCCTGGTGGCCGAACAGCCACACCTGGCCTTAGCGGGACTACAATTGAAGTCAACCAGACAGTTTCGGAAGAGAGTGTTTCAGTGTATCCTAACCCGGCAAAAGACTGGGTAGTGGTTTCCCTGGGATCGGCCAACCTTATTAAAGAAGTCACCATTTATCAATCAAATGGTGTACAGCTGGCTGTTCAATCAGTCTCTGAAAATGTGGTTAAAATAAATGTGGCGGGCTATCCGCGGGGTATGTACTTGATCAGGATTGCGGCAGCAGATGGAACAACAAGTACGCTGCGACTTTTGAAAGAGTAAGCAGTTCCGAATCATCTTTTTTGTTCGTGCAAAATCCCGGCCGTACGGCCGGGATTTTATGTTCATCAGTGCTATCAAACCAACGGTCGCTTGGTTGAAAAACGAAATATTTCTTAAAATCCCCAACTTGAATACCCCCCGATTTCGGCTACCTTTGCGCCCGTATTTTCCAAGCCATGTCGTCAGCCAAGTATATATTCGTGACCGGGGGCGTTACGTCCTCCCTGGGTAAGGGCATCATCTCCGCCTCGCTGGCGAAGTTGCTCCAGGCCCGGGGCTTCTCGGTCACCATTCAAAAGTTTGATCCCTATATCAACATCGACCCGGGAACGCTCAACCCCTATGAACATGGCGAATGCTATGTGACCGATGACGGGGCTGAGGCCGACCTCGACCTGGGTCACTACGAACGCTTTTTGAACGTGCGCACCTCGCAGGCCAACAACGTGACGACCGGACGTATTTATAACAATGTCATCACCAAAGAGCGCAAAGGAGAATACCTCGGCAAAACCGTTCAGGTGGTGCCCCACATTACGGACGAGATCAAGCGAAACATTTATTTGCTAGGCGAAAGCGGCCAGTATGACTTCATCATCACCGAAATTGGGGGCTCCGTAGGTGATATCGAGTCGTTGCCTTTCGTGGAGGCGGTGCGTCAAGTGCGGTGGGACCTGGGCGCCAACAACGCGCTCGTCATCCACCTTACGCTGATCCCCTACCTGAAGGCCGCCAAAGAGCTGAAAACCAAGCCCACGCAGCATTCGGTCAAAGAACTGCTGTCGTACGGTATCCAGCCCGACATTCTGGTTTGCCGCACCGAGCATCCCCTCCCGTTGGAATTGCGCAAAAAACTGGCCTTGTTCTGCAATGTCCAACTCAACTCGGTGATTGAAGCCATGGATGCGGACACGATCTACGATGTGCCGCTGCTGATGAAGAAAGAGAAGCTGGATGAGCGCGTACTGTCCAAACTGAAAGTAGCCGCCAAGCACGAACCCGATCTCGACCAATGGAAGGTTTTCCTGGGCAAACTCAAAAACCCCATTGAAGAAGTGACCATCGGGCTGGTTGGCAAGTATGTGTCGCTGCCGGATGCGTATAAGTCAATAGCCGAAGCGTTTATTCACGCGGGCGCGCAAAACGATTGCAAAGTCAACCTCAAGTGGATCTCCTCGGAAGAGATTTCCAAAGAAAGCGTTGACGGCATTTTGGGTCCCCTGGATGCCGTCCTGGTGGCACCTGGCTTTGGCGAGCGAGGGCTGGAGGGAAAAATCGAAGCCATTCGCTTTGTGCGCGAACGTAAAATCCCATTTTTGGGCATCTGCCTTGGCATGCAATGTGCCGTGGTGGAATTTGCCCGCCATGTGCTGGGCCTGAGCGAGGCCAGCTCCACAGAACTGAACCCCAAAACGAAGCATCCCGTCATCGATATGATGGAAGAACAAAAACGCATCACCACCAAAGGAGGCACCATGCGGTTGGGTTCGTATGCCTGCAAGCTCAAGAAGGGCAGCAAGGCAGCCGCCATCTATGGAGATACGCTCATCCACGAGCGTCACCGCCACCGCTATGAATTCAACAACCAGTATTTGGAGCAAATGGAAGACGCGGGCCTAAAAGCCGTAGGCGTAAACCCCGACTCCGGGTTGGTGGAGGTAGTAGAACTCAAAGACCACCCTTGGTTTGTGGGGGTACAGTATCACCCCGAGCTGAAAAGCACGGTACTAAACCCCCATCCGTTGTTTGTAAAATTTGTGGAGGCCGCCATTGATAATCGGAAAAAACAATGACCGCATAGCCCCTGACAGACGAATCGCGCATAAAAAATAATTCAATAATCACGACTTTTTAGCATACGTACTCATGGATAGAAATTCAGCCATTGGTTTGACGTTGATCGCAGTATTGTTGTTGGTGTATTTCAACATGGTGGACACCCCCAAGAAACCCGATGCCGCCCCCGCCACGGTAAGCAGCGAGCTGGCAGACACCACCCAGAGGGTTACGGATGTTACACTGGCCGTAGATAGTGCACGGCTGAAAAACTTTGGATCATTGGCCAACTACACCCAGGGCCAGGAAGAAGAAGTGAAAATTGAAAGTGCCGACCTGACCTTGATCTTGTCATCAAAGGGTAAAATTCACTCGGTCGAGCTACGCGGCTTCAAGACGTATCAGCAACAACCCTTGTTTTTGGCTACGCCAGGAACCAACCGTTTTTCGTTACTGACGAAGGGCACGGGAACGGAGGTGGATCTTTACGAACTCTACTATACCAAGAGCATCTCCAAAAAAGGCGACAGTACGGTCGTCCAGTTTTCGGCCGCCATCGGAGATGGTTTTGTGCGCCACACCTACACCATACCCCCGTCCGGCTTTCAATTCAACTATCAACTCGAAACCCAGGGGGTAGCGGAAATCGGGGGCGAAAACCTGGTGTTCCGTTGGGAAGACAACATGCCGCTGGTAGAGAAGGACATCAATGACAGCCGAACCAAGTCTACCGTCAACTATTATCTCGCCAACGGATCATTTGATCGCCTGTCGCAAGCGTCCTCCGACCTCGAGGAGGCTGTCTTGACAGGCCCCGTGAAATGGATTTCGGTCCGGCAGAAGTTTTTTGTCAGCAGCATCATTGCCAGCAACTCCTTTGGCGGGGGCGAAGTGAGTACAATTGCTAACCCGCAGGACACACAAACGGTAAAGAAGGCCAGCATCGAAGCCTATATCCCGATGTCGGATGTACGCGCGGGTAACGCCCGGTTTACCTATTTCTTCGGGCCCAACGACTATGATATCATCACCGATGTGACGCCCGGTTTTGCTGAGAATCTCGACCTCGGCTTTCCGCCCATGAGTTGGATCAACCGGTTTGTTATCATCCCCATCTTCAACTTCCTCCAGCAGTTTATCGGCAACTACGGCATCATCATCATCATTCTGGTGTTGTTTGTCAAGTTGATCTTACTGCCTCTCTCCTACCGCTCGTACCTGGGTATGGCCAAAATGCGGTTACTAAAGCCTGAATTAGACGCCATCAAAGAAAAGAATGGCGACAACATGGCGCAGGCCCAGCAAGACCAAATGAAGCTGTACCAGCAGGCAGGTGTCAATCCCTTTAGCGGTTGCATACCGCTGCTGCTGCAGATGCCCATTTTGTTTGCTATGTTTTACTTCTTCCCCATTTCCATTGATCTGCGGCAACAGCCGTTTTTATGGGCGGAAGACCTGTCGACCTACGACTCTATTTTGAGCCTGCCCTTTACCATTCCGTTCTATGGCAGCCACGTAAGTCTGTTCACTATCTTGATGACCGTGTCTACGTTGATCTACACATGGCAGAACAATCAGATCAGCTCGGTGCAGGGGCCGATGAAGTCGCTGAGCTACATCATGCCGGTGGTATTCATGTTTGTGCTCAATTCGTTTTCTGCGGGTCTCAGCTTTTACTACTTCGTATCAAACCTGGTGACGTTTGCGCAACAGGCCATCATCAAGCGCTTTGTGGACGAAGACAAGATCCTGGCCATCATGGAAGAAAACAAAAAAAAGGCCGCCACCGGCACGGGGAAAAAGTCGAAGTTCATGACCAAGTTGGAAGAGGCGATGAAGGCCAGCGAAGAGGCACGTAAGACTGCCGAACAAGGCAAAAAGGGAAAGAAAAAGTAATCTTGTACCTTTACATCATGAAGGAAGTTACATTATCCTTTCCGGACTCCTTTTCGATAGACAAAAACGAAGTGTCATTGCTAATCGCCTCCAAGCTTTATGAGCAAGGAAGGTTATCGTTAGGTCAGGCCGCGGAGGTTGCAGGTTTATCCAAAAGAGCCTTTGCCGAGGTGTTGGGTCGATATGGCGTATCAGTCATAAATTACCCAGCGGAAGACATTGCGAAGGATGTCCAAAACGCCTAGAGTTGTTATTGCCGACACCAGTTGCCTAATTCTTTTGGCAAATTGGATCTTTTGGAATTGCTTCGGGATCTATATGGAACCGTTGTTGTCACGCAACAAATAGCCCTCGAATTCACTCTGCCGCTTTCCCATTGGATCGTTCGCCAGCCCATCCATCATGATGAACGATTGCGTCTTTTGCGTCTTCACCTTGACCACGGTGAAGCCAGTGCCATTGCTTGTGCGCTGGAACAAGAGAATGCTCTTTTGATCTTGGATGACCTACCGGCCAGAAGCGCTGCTCAGGCACTCGGACTAACCGTGACCGGCACACTTGGCGTATTGGTAAAGGCGAAGCTGCGGGGCTTTTTGCCGAGCGTAAAACCGGTTATAGAACGAGCGCGTGAAGCCAGATTTCGATTTTCTGAAGAGGTACTCAAGGCCGTACTAAAGCAAGCCGGAGAAGAACAGGATTCGCGGTAATTTTCAAAGCTACCGCCCGTTGGCGCAATCCGCCATTACCCTATATTTGCAATCCCGCTTTGGGCAAAATGCCCGAAAACGGGGTATTTTTTTACCTAAAAGATCACTTGACAACCAAGAATGGGCAAAATTATCGCGATAGCCAACCAAAAAGGGGGCGTGGGCAAAACCACCTCTGCCATCAATTTGGCGGCTAGCCTGGCCGTCCTGGAATACAAAACATTGCTGGTGGATGCCGACCCGCAGGCCAACTCCACTTCCGGCCTGGGAATCAACCCCAAGGACGTGAAACAGGGCATCTACGAATGCATGGTAGATGGGGTGGAGCCGTCATCGGTGATTGTACATAATGACCTGAAATACCTTGACATCCTGCCCTCGCACATCGATTTGGTGGGAGCCGAGGTAGAGATGGTCAACATCGACCACCGCGAGGAAAAGATGCGCAATGCGCTGTATAAAATCAAAGATCAATACGATTTCATCATCATCGATTGCTCCCCTTCGCTGGGGCTGATTACCATCAATTCACTAACGGCTGCCGATTCGGTCATCATCCCCGTACAATGCGAGTACTTTGCGCTGGAAGGGCTCGGCAAGCTGCTCAATACCATCAAAATCATCCAAACCCGGCTGAACCCCAGGTTAGAAATAGAAGGCATCTTGTTAACACTGTACGATTCGCGTACCTCGTTAGGCAATCAGGTGGTGGACGAAGTGCGCACACATTTCAAAAGCATTGCTTTTAAAACAATTATTCCGCGCAACGTGAAGTTGAGCGAGTCGCCCAGCTTTGGGCTTCCCGTGATTGTGCACGATGCCGAAAGCAAGGGAGCCATCGCGTACCTGAACCTGGCGCACGAAGTGTTACACAAAAACGGCAAATCGAAATGAGTAAAAAAAAAGCATTGGGCCGTGGCTTGAGTGCGTTGCTCAGCGATAGCCCCGAAGAAGAAAAACTGGACGTGGAAGTGACCTCCTCCGCGCCCAGCGGCAGCATCAACGAAATCGCCCTGAGCGAAATCGAGGTAAACCCGTTTCAACCACGCCAGCATTTTGACCAGGACGCATTGCGCGAGTTGGCTGAATCCATCAAAGTACACGGGATCATTCAACCGATCACCGTAAGGCGGTTAGCCCGCAACCAGTACCAACTCATTTCGGGCGAGCGCAGGTTTCAGGCTTCCAAGTTGGCAGGGCTTACATCCGTACCCGCCTATGTGCGCTCGGCCGATGACCAACAGATGTTGGAAATGGCCCTGATCGAAAACATTCAACGTGAAAATCTCAACCCCATCGAAGTGGCACTGAGTTATCAGCGGCTGATTTCGGAGTGTAACCTCAAACAGGAAGAACTGGGCGACCGCGTGGGTAAAAACCGCAGTACCGTCACCAACTACCTTCGATTGCTCAAACTGCCGCCCGACATCCAAATCGCGCTGCGCGACAGTAAGATTTCAATGGGGCAAGCCCGCGCCATCATCAACATCGAAAACCCCGACCAGCAGTTGTACATCTTCAAAAAAACCGTTGCCGAAGACCTGTCGGTGCGCAAGGTGGAAGAACTGGTACGCGACCTGATGGCCGGGAAAACCGAAACACCCTCCAAACCTTCAGCCGGCACGGGTGCCACCAAAGAAGTCGTGCAGCTTCAGTCGCGCCTTTCCTCCCACTTTGGCACGAAAGTGAATGTAACGACCGATGGCCGTAAGGGCGAAATCCGTATTCCGTTTTTGTCGGTCGAAGATTTGAATCGCATTTTGGACATTTTGAAGGTATAGGAACGATGCGCACGTGGGCGATAGGTGTTCTTCTCATGACGCTGACCTGGGCTACGTTTGCACAGGAGCCGGCTGCGGGCGATGGCGTGGCGGTGGAAACGTCTGCTGCCTCCGACAGCCTGCGGATGCGTTACGCGGCCCGCTTTAATCCGCGCAAGGCGCTTCTGTATTCAGCCATCTTCCCCGGGATGGGACAGGCTTATAACCGCAAATACTGGAAAACACCCTTGGTGTGGGGAGGGTTTGGCGTAACGGTTGGGGTGACGATGTTCTATGACGAACAATATCAGCGTTTTCGAAAAGATCTCTTTGGGGCCTTGGCCGATGGACGTAGTACGGGCTCTGCCACCGGGCTCACGGTAACACAATTGCGCACGCTTGTTGAGCGCGCCAGGCGCGAACGCGACTTCTTTATCATCCTCAGCGGATTTTGGTATATTCTTCAAATGGTTGACGCGCATGTGGATGCACACTTGAAGGAGTTCGACCTTAATCCCCAATTAAAAATTGGTTTTGAGCCGCGCATGGAAAGCAACCCGTGGGCCGGACGCTCGGCCGGAGTGGCATTGGTGCTGCGCTTTTGAGACAAACGGACACTGCGTGAGAATACTGCTGATCGGTTACGGAAAAATGGGCAAGGCCATCGAAACAATGGCCATCAAACGGGGGCATCACATCGCGGGCGTGGTCGATGTGGGCAACTCGATTGCCGATGCACCCCCGGCCGATGTAGCCATCGAGTTTACCCACCCCGAGGCAGCCGTGCCCAACATCATAGCTTGCTTAGAAAAAAAGCTGCCGATTGTGGTGGGCACCACGGGTTGGCTCGAAAAACTGCCCGAAGTGGCGCGACAGTGCGCGCACAAGGGCGGCACAGTTTTTCACAGTTCCAACTTCAGCCTGGGCGTGAACCTGGTTTTCAAGTTGAACGAATACCTGGCCCAACTGATACAGGGCCAAACAGGCTATGATGTAGTATTGGACGAAACGCATCATACCCAAAAAAAGGATGCTCCCAGCGGCACGGCCCTGACGCTGGCAGAAGGCATTCTCAAACATCATCCGGTCAAAAAAAGCTGGGTCGTCAATCAGGAAAACCAACCCGATCAGTTACTTATTCGTTCACACCGGGTGGACCCTGTGCCCGGCACGCATACGATCACTTATCAAAGTTCGATTGATACCATCGAAATCCGTCATATTGCCCACTCGCGCCAGGGTTTTGCGTTGGGGGCCGTTCAGGTGGCCGAATGGCTGCCCGGCAAAAAAGGGGTTTTGACGATGGACGACTTTCTGAACGGAGAGCAACCGAAGGGGCTGTAAAATTTGTTTATTTGCGCGCGTAATTTGAAATGCTATGAACTGGAAGTTCCGGAAGAAGAAAGAGAAGGCAGAAGAAAAGAAAAAAGGGCCTGTTCGTGAATGGGTTGACGCAATTGTCTTTGCCGTAGTGGCCGCTACGCTGATCCGGTGGCTGATCATGGAAGCCTATACCATCCCCACCAGTTCGATGGAAAACTCGTTGCTGGTTGGTGACTTCCTCTTCGTGAGCAAGTTTCATTACGGCACACGCACCCCACGCACTCCCCTGCAGATACCGCTTACACACCAAAAAATCTGGTTTACCAATATCCCCTCCTACTCAGACGCCATTGAACTACCCTCCTACCGCCTGCCAGGCATCAGTCGCATCAAACGCAACGATGTGGTGGTTTTCAACGTGCCTGATTTAAGCGAAAACAACCGGGGTATAATGCCTTCCCAGTGGACCAACTATCCGGTCGATTTAAAATCCAATTACATCAAGCGGTGCGTGGCCGTGGCGGGCGATGTGCTGGAAATCAAACAAGGTCAGGTGTACATCAACGCTCAACCGGCCGAAAACCATCCGGAAATGCAAAAACGCTACGTAGTCGTTTCGCGCGATCAGATCAACCCCCGAAATCTGGACCGGTTGGAGCTTGATCCGGAAGACTACGACAATCCTTATTTTGAAAAAGACGGCTCGGCCGTGTACAACATGTACCTGACCGATGAACGGTTGGAATTGCTCAAAAAAGAGAGCTATATCAAATCGGTGACGCCCGCCCCCGATCCTGCGGGACAGTATGAATACGGCATTTTTGGAGGCTCGCCTGCCAACAAATGGAACAAAGACAACTTCGGTCCGATTACCATCCCCGCGGAGGGCATGACGATACCCATCAATGATTCTACCTTGGCGTTGTACGGCAAAACCATTGAGCTATATGAAAATAATGGCGAAGTAGTGCTGGAACAAGGGCGCGCAGTGAACAAAAGCGTAGAAATAAAAGAAGGCAAACTCTTTATTGATGGAAAAGAACTGACGCAGTACACCTTCCAACAGAACTACTATTTTATGATGGGTGACAACCGCTACCGTTCTGCGGACTCCCGCTATTGGGGCTTTGTGCCGGAAGACCACGTGGTGGGCAAGGCATTTTTCATTTGGCTGTCGCTGGACAAAAATGCCGGCTTCTTCAACAAAGTGCGTTGGAGCCGCTTCCTAAACCTGATCGATTGATCGACCTCCACAGATGTCGGGCTGCTTCGTCAGCGTTTACTTTTCTTTCGCTTTGTTTTGGTGGCTCCACTGCTTTCCTCGGCCATCAAGGTGACGCGGGCTTTTTTCAACTCAGCTTTTTGCGCCTCGCTTACCGTAGGATAACTCAGCGCCAGCTGCCCAAACTGCCGATAGATAACACTGGCGATGGCCAGGCGCGCATACCACTTGTCGTCAGCGGGGATTACAAACCAGGGGGCATAATCCGTACTGGTGGCACTGAGCGCTTCCTCATAGGCAGATTGATATTGATCCCAAAAGGCGCGCTCCTTGATATCGCTGGTGGAAAACTTCCAATTTTTGGACAGATCGTCAATGCGTTCGAGAAATCGTTTTTTCTGCTCTTTTTTTGATACGTGAAGAAAAAATTTCAGAATCACCGTGCCGTTGTCGGCCAGGTTTTTTTCAAACCTGCGTATTTGCTTAAACCGTTTCTGCCAAAACGCCTCATTGATTTTGTCCAGCGAATCGATGCCCGGGATGTGTTCGCCCAGTACGTATTCGGGGTGCACGCGCGTCACCAGCACGTTTTCGTAGTGTGAGCGATTGTGAATGGCAATCTCGCCCCGGGCGGGCAATGCGAGCGTGTGCCGCCAAAAGTAATCATGGTCCAATTCGTGCGAGGTGGGCGCTTTAAAGGAATATACTTTCACACCCAGCGGGTTGAAGCCGCTCATGATGTGCTTCACGGCCCCGTCTTTGCCGGCTGCGTCCATGGCCTGAAAAATAATGAGCACACTAAACCGATTGTGGGCATACAGCATGTCCTGAATTTCAGCCAGTTGTTTCCGTCCCGTGTCCAGCAGTTTTTCAGAGTCCTCTTTGTTGAGGATCTCACCTTCATACTTGGTGCTGTAGTCTTTTAATTTGATTTTCTTCTTCGGCTTGACCAAAAGGTCTTTGACCCGAATCAGTTTTTCATCGGATAACATGGAAATGACGGATTGATTGGTTAAAAGTAAATTAAAATAGGACGACCGCTATCGATTGCAAAAGATTTTTTTTAAGTTTCTCTCGCTAAATAACCCCTCCCCGCCATGAAACGCCTAGCCTTTCCCCTGCTGCTTTGGGCGATGAGCACCGCCCACGCCCAGCCTACCACCAAAACCTCGGCCGATGTAGAGGCCATCAAGGCAGTCATCGCCCAAGAAACCAGTTCATTCATGAATGTCGACTACAAAACGTGGTCTGATACATGGCATAAGGTGCCTTATGCCTATTGGTCTTACTCTGATAGTACCGGTACCAGTTATGTAGAAGGGTGGGATCAGCTCACCCAAACCTTTGCCAAATACTTTCGCACTGAAAAACCAAGCAAAGCCAAAATCGTGAACGAGTGGATTGAAATACGCGTGTATGGAAACGGTGCCTATGCCCGCTTTGTCCAAAAAGTGACTGATGACATTGACCGCGATGAAACATCGCAGATGCGGGTGCTGGAAAAGAAAGACGGCAAATGGAAAGTGATTTGCGTAGGGGCCATTGCCAGGTATCCCAAAGATCAATAAGCGCCCAAAGCGAAATCGCTAGTATTGCCCGCTGCGCAGCAAGACCAACGTACAGGCTTCCAGTGGCTCCACCTGATGCGCCTGTGCCAATCGCATCAATTCCGGATTTTCCGTGCCCGGATTGAAGATAATTCGCCTGGGCGTTAACGATAACAAATAGTCGTAGTGCTCCGGCTGATGCTGTGGCCCAATGTAAAGCGTAATGGTATCCACCTGGGCAATGGCGGGCCGTTGTTCAATCGAAAGAATATCTCTTCCAAACACAGTGCCTGACTTGATGCCCACCGGCACGATTTCGTGATCGTATTCAATGAGCATCTCCGCAGCCAGGTAGGCGTAGCGCGAAGGGTTGGTGGTGGCTCCGATGATCACCGTTTTCTTTGGGTTCATGATAAGGAGAATTGCATGATTTGTTTGACGGCTGCCTCGGCACACCGCTCACCATCCATGGCGGCCGACACAATACCTCCGGCATAGCCGGCACCTTCGCCACACGGAAACAGATTTTTGATTTGCGGATGCGCACGTGTTTGGGCATCTCGCGGGATGCGCACAGGCGATGAGGTGCGACTTTCCACCCCTACGATCTGCGCTTCGTTTGTCAAATAGCCTTTCATTTTTTTACCAAAGGCCATAAATCCTTCGCGCAGCGACTGCGCCAGAGCTGGCGGCAGCACGTCATACATGCTGACGGACGTTAACCCAGGTTGGTACGAAGTTTCCAACAACGAAGACGAAACCCGTTTGTTCACAAAGTCCGTCAAGCGCTGAGCGGGGGCGGCCTGGGTTTGGCCGCCTGCCTGCCACGCTTGTTGCTCGATGGCTTGTTGAAAATACATCCCGGCCAACGGTCCGTGTTTCGCATAGGTATTGAAGTCGCGTTCATCCACAGCCACCACAATACCCGAGTTGGCAAAGCGCGAATCCCTGCGCGAAGGACTCATGCCGTTGACGACCACCTCGCCCGGAGACGTGGCAGCGGGCACGATGAACCCGCCCGGACACATGCAAAACGAGAAAACGCCTCGCTCCACCCCCTGGTGCTTTACTTGCTGTACGAGCGCATACGAAGAGGCCGGCAAGTAGTCTCCCCGCGTAGGCGAGCAATGGTACTGCACCTGGTCGATCAGGTTTTGGGGATGCTCTACCCGCACCCCGAGGGCAAACGGTTTTGCCTCCACGAGCACGTGGCGTTGGTAAAGCAGACGAAACACATCGCGCGCGGAGTGACCGGTGGCAAGAATAATGGCCTCGGCTTCCACCGTTCCTTGGGCGGTCACAATGCCGGTGACTTCATCGCCCGAGATTACCAAGTCGGTCATGGCCGTGTTGAAGTAGATTTCACCTCCTGAACGTGTGATGCTTTCGCGCAGCTCAGCTACCAGTTTGGGTAGTTTGTTGGTGCCGATGTGCGGATGGGCATCAAACAGGATTTCCTCTGTTGCCCCATGATCGACCAATATTTCCAAAATGCGTTTTACATCGCCTCGCTTTTTTGATCGTGTGTACAATTTACCATCCGAGTACGTACCCGCCCCACCTTCGCCAAAGCAATAATTGGATTCCGGGTTGACGATGTGTTCTTTGTTGATCGCAGCAATGTCGCGTCTGCGTGCCTGTACATCCTTACCCCGTTCGATGATGATCGGTTTGACTCCCAACTCGACCAGACGCAGCGCGGCAAACAGGCCCGCAGGGCCTGCGCCAATGATTAATACACGATGGCGGCTGGCGGATACATTCGGATAGTGTGAGCGGTACGAGGGCGGTGGAGAAACGAGTTCCTTGGGAATAACCTCCACCAGCATATTAACCTGCACCCGCCTGCCCCGCGCATCAATGGATCTGCGAACCGGCCTGACCACGTGGGTGTGAAACGAAGTGCCCGTTTTCTGATACAAAATCGATGGAAAGACGTTTGGGTCAAACGCTTCCTCAGGGGAAAGAAGGAGTTCTTTTTGGGTATTCATGCGAAAGGCAGTTATCCTTTAAGGCATGGCCAAAGGTAGCAATTTGGTACGGCTCACGGTCATAAACACCGCCTTCACTCCACAAAACGGCACCGCGTCTCAACCCTGGGGCGCCCATCGGGGTTCTTGGATTACTCACCTACCCACCCCGTTATGACCCGTCTGTTGTTTTTCGTTCTTGTGATTTTGCCCGCGCATATTTATGCCCAGGGGTGTAGCGACTCCGGATTTTGCACCATGGGTTCACTCAAGCCAGATCAAATCTATGTGCCCAAACACCTCGTGCGCGTGCATGCCCTTGAGATGACGTACCACTACGGGCGCACCGAGCAGGATGATCATATCCATGCGGCATTTATGGACGTGGTGTTGGGGTTAGGCAGGCGCACAACCTTGCAGGTGCGTTTGCCTGCCTATGCGGTAATTGTGGGCGACATGCCTACCACCCAAGGGTGGGGCGACAACTTCCTGAACGTGTCGCATGTAGCCTGGCAACACAGGCGCTATCAGATCGCGCTGACGGCCGGGGCAAAATTCTATAACCGTGCACAAGATCCACAACAGGCGGAAAACGGCCTGGACATGCCGCTCTACCACCAGACCAGTTTGCGCACAGACGACCTGAATCTCGGCATTGCCGTATCGAGCCGCAAGTGGATGGCGGCCGTAGCGTACCGGAAACCGGTGGGGTTCGACAACGGGGCGTTCCACCATGAGCCCTGGACCGATACGCCATTGGCAGGCACGGTGGCTCGCTATGCCCCTTCGCGCGGGCTCGTGCCGGGCGATGACGTGATGATCCGCCTGGAACGGAGTTTTCGCCTGGCTCGGTGGACGTTTGGCATCGGCACGTTGAATCTTTACCGCCTCACGCGCGACCGCATCGTAAACGAGGAAGGCATACTGCTGCCAAAAGCGGGCACGGACGGACTCGCAAGCAGTCTGATCATTTCCAGCCGCTACCGGTTTGATGTGAAAAACAGTGTGCGCGTGTTAGCCTCGCAGCGGTTGGCCGATCGCGCGTTGAACCCTGATGGGTTGGCCAGAACATTTGTAGCTCAACTGGCCTTTGAGCATCGGTTTTAGTTACCGCCTGCCCCGGCCGTCAAACGAAAGCGCGTAGCCAAAGTTCAATCCAAACCGAATTGTTTGCGACAGCTTCTGCTGGTTGATGGTATCAAACGTTTCGCGATAGATGGGCTCGCTGTCAAAACTTCGGTACCCCAGAGCATAGCCTATATAGGCATCGATGGTGAAGCCGTCACCATCGTTTCTGCGCATCAGCCGGCCGCCCAGCAAAATGCCGTACTCGGCCCGTTGCTCCGCAGCTGAAGCGGTGATTAAACTGCCGGGCACACCTGCAAACTCCACGTTGGCAAAATGACCTATGTTGGTAAAGCGGACTTCGTGTGCAAAGTACCACATGCCCGTGCGCAACGGGTTGTAGAATTTTTGCTTAAGGGCAATGGCATAGCCTCTTTGAAACAGGCGGTTTTGCGGAACGCGGGTATCTGTTTCAAAGAACGGATTGCGGATGCCCTCAAACTCAAATTCGTGGCCGAGCCGTTCTTCATTATAAAATTCAAAACCCAGGGGCAATGAGCCCACCAACGGCATTACCGGATTGGCCGACAAAATCACGCCCCGGTACTCGGACGGAATGGAACGAAAGTAACCGAAGCCGGTGGTGCGTGTGCGCGTGTTTCGGTTGACGGGCTGGGGCCGGTTCACCATGGCAGTGATCTGCTTGGCCAACGCCCCATTTTCATAAATGGGTTTGTAGTAGCCACTCAACTTCCCATCGTGTTCATACAACTCCCACGTACCTACCCTGCGGTCGTCTTCCATTTGCCCTTTGGTTTGTAGCGTGCCGCTGGGGTAGTAACCAAAAAAAGTCCCCTTACCATCCACATATTCACACTCCCCTTCCTTCTTGCCGTCTTCAAAAAAGTATTCCCACTTACCATCGTTCTTGCCGTTCTTAACAGTGCCCTGCATGCGCAAGCTTCCGTTTGGGTGATATTCTTTGTACTGCCCCACCCCGTTGACATAGGTCGTCTCACTCTTCTTTTGTCCGCCCGGGTGCAGCGAGGTCCAGTAGCCGTTTCGCTGTCCGCCCACATATTCCCCTCTGGCGCTGACGCTGCCATCCTCAAAGTAATAGCTCCAGTCGCCATCGGGTTCATCATTTTTGTACCTACCCTCAGATGATACTTTTCCGCTGGAAAAGTAGTACTTCCAGGTGCCCTCCTTTTTCCCACTCACATAGTCGCCCTCCCCGCTGAGTACTCCGTTGGTGTAAAGACGCCAATGGCCCACGTTGCGTGGCCCCGTGCGGGGACCTTCGGCTATTACTTTGCCATCGTGATCATACTCGATATAACGCCCGTGGTCCTGATTGTATTCGATTTCTCCGCGCAGTACGCCATCCTCAAAAAAGGTCTTCCAGATTCCCTGCCGTTTGCCTTCGGCATAGCTTCCGGTTTCTTTCAGTTTGCCACTTTCGTAAAAGATTTTCCACATACCTTCACGAACGCTGCCATTGATGCTGCCTTCCATGCTCTTTTGGCCACTTTCGTAAAAATATTCCCACAGACCGTAGTTGGCATTTTGCCGGAGTACGCCCCGCATTTTCAGGTTGCCCGTCTCATAAAAAAACTCCCATACACCGGTGGTTTCGTTGTCCATAAACTGCCCTTTGGACTCGATGTTCCCGTTGACAAAATAGGAAATGTACCGGCCGTGGTAAACGTTGGACAGGGTATCTTTTACCTGATAGATTTCTTTGATTGACTTTTTGTCTTTGTCGTGATAGGTGTAGCGGGTGGTTTGAGCGCTGACATTGATTACCGATACGGCAGCCCAAAAGACAATCAGTAGGCTCACGGGGAGCATCATTCTTACCACGTCTGGATGATCGCTCGGTTTATTCATAGGTCTTGGCAAAGGCAGCCCTTCCCCACTCGCTTCTCTCTTCCTCACTCCACAACTCCGGAAAAAACGTGATTTTCTGAAACCGGGGTGGCAAATACTTCTGCCAATTGGTGCCGCCCGTTGCTTTGATGTCCTGCGGGTCTTTTTGCAGGTAGTGGCCAGCCGACTTCAAATGGGCCAACGGCCAACGCACATTGGCTAACTCATCAAATTGGCGCAGGCGATGCCGTACATCCTCCGAATCGGCAAAATGTGCCATGTAAATTTTACGGAGGTTGCGTTGGCGCAGCCGCATGCCCATCTCGCGAAAGCGTCTCATGTATTTCTCTTCAAATTGCTTTAGCGTGAGTGTTTTGGCGCCCGTAGCCAACTCGGTGGCCCCGCTGCGCCAATACAGGTTCTCCAGTTGCTGATCAATGTCTCCGTACTCGGTGAGCGCCTCGCGCGACTCCACGCTGACCAGGTTGATCAAATCGGTGGCGTACAATTCAATCATGCGATACTGGGCCGACTGAAACCCGCTGGCCGGCAGCAGCGACATCCGAAATTTCAGAAACTGCTCCTTTTCCATTCCATTCACCATCACACTGAATGAATGCTCTAACTGCTCGAAGTACCGGATGATGCGGTCCAACCTTGCACAAAAAAAATCCGAAGTAATCGGCTGTCGCTCGGTTAGCTGCTCCAACTCCCACAAAACGAGGTTAAAATAAAGCTCTGTAATCTGATGGTAGACAATAAATATTTTTTCGTCAGGGAACTGCGTTTTGGGATTTTGCAGACTCAACAAGGTATCTAGGTGGATGTAATCCCAATAGGTTAAGTAATCGGCATAGAGCAGGCCATCCAGATAGCTGGACAGGTCCTGCCCCATGGCTGCGTACTTTTGTTGAAGCTTTCGCACCTGCTCTTGGTGATCGGCATGGCTTCCTGAATTGTTCATGGCACGAGGTAAATCCGTATTTTTACACGCAACTGACAAAGATAACCAAAACCGTTTATGGCAACCGCTACGGCCGAACTTACCGCGCACAAGTCGCTGAAAAAGGACACCTACGAGCATCCTGATTTCTACCAGATCGATGACCTGCTCACCGAAGAGCACAAGTTGATCCGCGGCTCCATACGCGAGTTTGTAAAGAAAGAAATTTCCCCCAATATTGAAGATTGGGCGCAGCGAGCTCACTTTCCCTATGAAATCGTCAAGAAGTTTGGCGACATCGGTGCCTTTGGGCCCACCATTCCGCAAGAATATGGCGGGGGCGGTCTGGACTACATTTCGTACGGCATTTTAATGCAGGAAATCGAACGCGGGGATTCGGGTATGCGCTCCACCGCCTCAGTACAAGGGTCGTTGGTGATGTACCCTATTTACAAATTTGGCTCAGAGAGTCAACGCAAAAAATACTTACCCAAACTGGCTTCGGGCGAATGGTTGGGTTGCTTTGGGCTGACCGAACCCGACCATGGTTCCAACCCGGGTGGCATGGTCACCCATTTTAAAGATATGGGTGACCATTACGTGCTGAATGGTGCCAAGATGTGGATTTCCAATTCACCCCGGGCGGACGTAGCGGTGGTTTGGGCAAAAAATGAGCAAGGCCGTATTCACGGGCTCATTGTTGAGCGAGGGATGCCCGGCTTCAGCACTCCCGAAACCCATGGCAAGTGGAGTCTGCGCGCCAGCGCCACAGGCGAACTGGTGTTTGACAACGTACAGGTGCCAAAGGAAAACCTGCTGCCCGGCAAGAGCGGCCTGGGGGCGCCTCTGATGTGTCTGGACTCCGCCCGATATGGTATTGCGTGGGGTGCGTTGGGCGCGGCTATGGACTGCTATGAATCGGCCAGGCGCTATGCGCTGGAACGCATTCAGTTTGGCAAACCGATTGCCTCCTTTCAACTGGTGCAGAAAAAACTGGCCGAGATGCTGAGCGAAATTACGAAAGCACAACTGCTCAACTGGCGCCTGGGCGTGCTCATGAACGAAGGCAAAGCCACCACGGCCCAAATCTCGCTGGCCAAACGAAACAACGTGCACACCGCGTTGGAGATCGCCCGCGAGGCGCGGCAAATTCACGGGGGCATGGGCATTACCGGGGAATATTCCATCATGCGCCATATGATGAATCTGGAGAGCGTGGTCACCTACGAGGGCACCCACGACATCCACCTGTTGATCCTGGGCAACCACATCACGGGTATCCCTGCCTTCTCGTAACGCTTGGCTGTTTCGCTCGTGAAAATTCTGACAGTTATTGGTGCGCGGCCGCAGTTTGTAAAGGCTGCCACGGTATCGCGCGCATTGGCGCAGCAAAGCATACCGGAGGTGCTGGTGCATACGGGGCAGCACTTTGACCACAACATGAGCGCGGTTTTTTTTGAGGAGATGGAGATACCCCACCCGCATTACAACTTAGATATTCATGGCGGGGGCCATGGCCTGATGACGGGCCGCATGCTGGAAAAATTGGAGGAGGTATTCGTGGCTGAAAAACCCGATTGGGTATTGGTGTATGGCGATACCAACTCGACCTTAGCCGGTGCATTGGCAGCCGCTAAACTACACATTCCCGTAGCCCATGTGGAGGCCGGGCTGCGCAGTTTTGAAATGAAGATGCCGGAAGAAATAAACCGCATCCTTGCCGACCGGGTGAGCTCCGTGCTCTTCTGCCCTACCACCACAGCCATACAAAATCTGGAAAACGAAGGATACAAAAACTTTGATTCGGAGATTATTTTATCGGGCGATGTCATGTACGATGCCGTGTTGTACTATCGCACCAAGGTGGCGGCCCGGTCTACCATTATTTCACGATTGCAACTGAAGACGTTTGCGTTGGCCACGTTGCATCGGGCCGAAAACACCAACGACCCGCAGCGATTGCGATCCATTTGCGAAGCGTTGAACCAAATACATGCGGAAACCCCGGTGGTATTGCCACTGCACCCGCGCACCAAAGCCTATCTGCAACAACACCAGATACCCTTGCACGTCACCGTCATTGATCCAATTGGGTACTTTGACATGCTCGCGTTGCTGGAAAACTGTTCGTTGGTGCTGACTGACAGCGGGGGATTACAAAAGGAGGCGTATTTTTTTGAAAAGTTCTGCATCACCTTACGCGACCAAACCGAATGGACCGAGTTGGTGGAGGCGGGGGCCAATGCACTGGCGGGAGCTGACAAGAACAAAATTTTGGAACTGTACGCCCACGGCAAAAAAATCGCGGTTATGGCCACGTCTGACCTCTATGGCCGTGGTGATGCGTCCACCCGCATCGCCCAGCATTTTGGCCGCTGAGGGAGTTCACAAAAAGAGAACTTTTTGTATATTTGGGCTGTGCTATTAAATGCGAGTACACTTGATCAAGCGTCAGTCGATTGAGGATTTCGCCCGCGCACACGCGCGGGCCCGCGTATCGTTAGCGGAGTGGTTAACGAAGATCAAGTTTGCAGACTGGGAGAATACGCATGACATTAAGCGCACATTCGGTACTGTTGACTTCCTGGGGAAATCAAACGGGAGAGTCGTTTTTGACATTGGTGGCAACCAATACCGTCTGATTTGCAAAGTTGTTTTTGGCAAATCGCAGGTACATTTGTTTGTCTGTTGGATTGGCACCCATGCCGGCTATACTCAACTCTGTGAGAACCAAAGCCAATTTACCGTCAACCTGTTTTAGCTATTTATGAAGACCCTTAAGTACACGATCATCAAAAGCAAAACACAGTATGACAGCTACTGCGGTCAACTGGAAAACAAACTGTCGCAGCGCGAGCGTACCCCATCCGACACCGATGAAGTAGAATTGCTAACGCTGCTGATCGAAAAATGGGATCGCGAACACGCCTCGTTGTCCACCCTGCATCCCGTAGCACTGCTTCAAGCATTCATGAAGGAACATGATTTGGTGGCGAGTGACCTCGTTGAAATACTGGGCGTATCTAAGGGTTACGTATCCGACATCTTGAATCGAAAAAAAGGGCTTTCAAAGGGTGTCATTCGCGTGCTCGCAGCCCATTTCAAGGTGTCGCAAGAGGCGTTCAACCGTCCTTACGCGTTGGTAAAACCCAACCAGGTAGCTTCGACAAACAGAACCCGTGCGGCCAAAAGACGTCCAAAACAGGTCATCTGAAAAGGTAAAAAAGTTCAGAACCGCGCAGCCAGCAGCAATTCAATGTTCTTGAATTTCATCGAAAACCTGCGCGCCACGCTTTCGTTGGTCAGGCTGCCCTTATAGGTGTAAACACCTTTCATAAACCATTTGTGAGCAAAAATCATCTCTTCGATGCCGCCCTCTTCGGCCGCCCGCAAGATGGTGGGCGTAAAAATGTTTGACAGCGCGGTGGAGGCGGTGTGCGCCACCCGGCTGGCCACGTTGGGCACGCAATAATGGATCACATCGTACTTTTTAAACACGGGCCGGTCATGGGTGGTCATTTCGGAGGTGGCCACGCACCCACCCTGGTCGATACTCAAGTCGATAATGAGTGACCCGGCTTTCATTTGGCTGACCATTTCCTCTGACACCACATGGCGCACGCGCCCCTTCTCAGCCCGCAGTGCCCCAATCACCACATCGGCATGGCGAAGGCTCTCGCCCAAGTTCACGGTATCAATGGTGGAGGTGTACACTTGCTGCCCCAACGCGTGTTTGATGCGTCTGAGTTTGTACAAGTGGTTGTCATACAATTCAATTTCGGCACCCAGGCTCAGCGCAGCGCGGGCGGCAAATTCAGCTACGGTGCCCGCGCCAATAATCACCACCCGGGTAGGCGGCACGCCCGTGATGCCCCCAAAAATAATCCCCTTGCCCCCGTGCGAGGTGCTCAGGTATTCAGCCGCGATCAAGATTACGGCACTTCCCGCAATTTCGCTCATGGCGCGGATGATGGGCATGCTGCCTACTTTGTCTTCGATAAACTCATAGGCCAGGGCGGTCACTTTCTTTTTCAGGAGCAACTCCACATAGTCTGGCTGCAAATGGCCCATTTGCAATGCGCTGATCAGCGTTTGCCCCGGTTTGAAATACTCCAGTTCCTCCACCGTGGGCGGCTCTATTTTCAAAATCACATCGGCCTTATACACTTCTTGTGGCGAGTAAACGATCTTCGCCCCGGCATCGCTGTATTGCTTGTCGGTAAATTTGGAGGCCACGCCTGCCTTTGTCTCCACCCACACATCGTGGCCGTTGTTGACCAACAGGGCCACGGCATCGGGCGTCAAGCTGATGCGGTTTTCCTGGTAGGCAATTTCGTGCGGCAAGCCGATCACAAATGATCTCCGGCCGGTTTTCACCTTCATCATCTGCTCTTGCGTGGCCAATGCGGCTTTTGCCAGCGATTCAAAGCCTGCCTTTTTCTTCTCACTCATGGGTCGAATAAAAAATCTTCCGGCTGCTGGCGTCTACCGTCTCCAGCCGAACCAAAAAATATCGGTTAGGAATGAGCGAAGGTACCTTTTCTGGCCATTCCAGCAAACACCAATGGCCTGAGTCTAAATATTCCTCGGTGCCAAAATCGTAGGCCTCGGCTTCGTTTTTTAGGCGATAAAAGTCAAAGTGGTAGACGGGTTTGCCATCGGGCTGCTGGTACTCATTGACCAACGAAAACGTGGGGCTGGCTACGTGCCCCTGCACTCCGGCCGCGGCCGCCAGTTCGCGCACCAGCGTGGTTTTTCCAGCACCCATGTCGCCCGTCAGCAGCCAAACCGGCTGGGTTCTTCCCACGGCCAACAGGTGGCGGGCCGCTTCCTGCAACTGCGGCAACAAAATGACCTCGCTGCCCCCGACCCTCACGGTTTCCTCATGCATCTTTAGCTGTCAAAAAAACCAACGGGATGATCATCTCTTCCAAACTGACGCCCCCATGCTGAAAGGTGTCTTTGTAAAAATTCACGTAGTAGTTGTAGTTGTTGGGGTAGGCAAAAAACTGATCCTCGGTGGCGAACACATAGGTGGTTGAAACGTTGGATTTAGGCAGGTAAAACCGCTCGGGCTTTAACGCCTCCACCACTTTATCGCCCTCATAGCCCAGGTTCTTCCCTTGTTTGTACCGTAGGTTGGTATTCACGTTGCGGTCGCCAATGATTTTGAACGCGCGCTTGACGCGAATAGTGCCGTGGTCCGTGGTGATGATGACGCGGGCTTTGCGCTCGGCCACTTTCTTGAAGATGTCGTACAGGGGCGAGTGGACAAACCATGACTTGGTGATGGAACGGTAAGCTGCCTCATCGGGGGCCAACTCGCGAATCATGGCCATGTCGGTGCGGGCATGCGAAAGCATATCGACAAAGTTGTACACAATCACGTTCAGGTCGTTGCCAAACAGGTTGCTGATCGACTCCGCCAGGTCGCGGCCTTCTTCCAGTTTTTTGATCTTATGGTACGAGTGTTTGATACTTAGGTTATTTCTGCGGATTTGCTTCTCCAGAAACTCGGCTTCAAAGTTATTCTTGCCTTCGTCATCGTCTTCACCCACCCACAAGTCGGGGTTTGTTTTGGCCATTTCCGAGGGCAGCAATCCGGAGAAAATAGCGTTGCGCGCATAGGCCGTGGTCGTGGGCAGAATCGAGTAGTACATTTCTTCCAGATCCGTATTGAAGTATTCAGCCAATACGGTTTCGATGACCTTCCACTGATCAAAGCGCAAGTTGTCGATGACAAACAAAAAGGTAGACCGCTCTTTGGTTAACTCGGGAAAGACTTTCTTTTTGATCACCTGATGTGAAAGCAAGGGTTTCTCGATGTTGGGGTTGTTGAGCCAACTTTCGTAGTTTCGTTTGATGAATCGGCAAAAGTTAGCGTTGGCTTCGCTCTTTTGCATATCCAGTACTTCGGCCATACCCTCGTTGTCCGAGTCGGCCATCTGCAGCTCCCAGAAAACCAGTTTTTTATAGACATCTGCCCAGGCGTTGTGATCCAAGTTATCGAGAAACGAGAGGCTGATCTTTTGAAATTCCTGTTGGTATCCCAGGGTTGTTTTCTCCTGCACCAGGCGCTTGTTGTCGAGTAGTTTTTTTACGCTCAGCAGTATTTGACTCGGATTGATGGGCTTGATCAGATAATCATCAATCTTGGCACCGATGGCCTCTTCCATAATGCGTTCCTCTTCATTTTTGGTGATCATCACCACCGGCACATTGGGTTTCTGATTTTTGATTTGCGCCAGTGCCTCCAGACCTGACATGCCGGGCATGTGCTCGTCCAGAAAAACCACATCAAAATGACGGCCCTCGCTCAGTTCTACGGCCTCGCGCGCGTTGTTCACGGGATAGACATCGTATCCGCGCTGCTGCAGAAAGAGGATATGAGGCTTCAACAAGTCGATCTCATCATCGGCCCATAAAATCGTATATCTTTGCATACTCAAAAGTACGCATAACACCGAACAAAAGTTCGCACAAAATCGCCAACGGGTGAATAAGAAAAAGATTATCAATGACCCGGTGTACGGGTTTATTACCCTGCGCAGCCCGCTTTTGTTTGAAATCATTGAGCATCCCTATTTTCAGCGGCTGCGCCACATCCGCCAGTTGGGGCTGAGTGACCTCGTGTACCCGGGTGCCGTGCACACACGGTTTCATCATGCGCTTGGCGCGTTGCATCTGATGGGGCGCGTGCTGGACAACCTGCGAACCAAGGGCGTAGAAATTTCCGACCATGAGTACGAGGCAGCCCAGGCAGCCATCCTGCTGCACGACATTGGGCACGGTCCCTTTTCGCACGCGCTGGAGGAAACACTGCTGCACGGCATCGGCCACGAGTCCATTTCCTATCTGTTCATGGACGAACTCAACCGTCACTTCTCGGGCGGGTTGTCGCTGGCGCTGCGGATTTTTCGAGGGGCCTACCCGCGCACGTTTTTCCATCAGTTGGTAAGCAGCCAGCTAGACATTGATCGGCTTGACTATCTGCAGCGCGATTCGTTTTACACGGGCGTAGTGGAAGGCGCCATTGGCGTGGATCGCATCATTGCCATGATGCAAGTACAAGACGACCGGCTGGTGGTCGAAGAAAAGGGGATTTATAGCATCGAGAATTTTCTGCACGCCCGCAGACTGATGTACTGGCAGGTATACCTGCACAAGACGGCTGTCAGTGCCGAGCGCATGTTGGTGAACACCATCCGCAGAGCGCAGTATTTGTGCCAGGCAGGCGAACCGCTGACGGCCACCCAAGCCTTGCAAACCTTTCTCGCGCGCAACTGCACCATCACTGATTTCAAACAACAACCCGGGTTGCTCGCCCATTTTGGTGCGTTGGACGACAACGACCTGTGGGGGGCCATCAAACACTGGCGCAACCACCGCGATGGACTGTTGGCCGAACTGAGTCAGGCGTTGCTGCAACGTCAGTTGTTCCGCATTGCGCTCACGTCCCAGCCCATCAGCAAAGACCAGGTGAACGAAGTGCGACAGGCGTTGGTGCAACAACGAGGCATTTTGCAAAGCGAGGCAGCCTATCTGTTCTCGCACGGGACGGTGACCAACGAAGCCTACATAGCCGAAGGACAGACCATCAACATCGCCCGAAAGGATGGCTCCGTGTTGGATATCGCGCAGGCGAGCGACCTGCCGAGCATCAAGGCGATCAGCAAAATCGTGAAAAAAAACTACCTATGCTGGCCGAAAAACCTATCTTTGTAGACAGGCTTAGCGACCCGACATGGAGTTTACCGTACAACAAATTGCCGCCATGCTGGGCGGTGAAATCAAGGGCAATGGGCAGCAAAAGATAAACATGCTCGGCAAAATACAGGATGCCAAGCCCGGTCATATCGCTTTCCTTTCCAACCCAAAATACGAACAATACATTTACACTACGCAGGCTACGGCCGTCATCGTGCGAAAGGATTTTGTGGCCAAGAGGGAGCTACCCACCACGCTGATCCTGGTGGATGACCCCTACTCCAGCTTTACCATTTTGCTGGAAGAGTACCACAAACTCATCTCCTTCCAGAAGCATGGGGTGGAAGAGCCAAGCGTGATCGGCAAAAACTGCGCGGTGGGGTCTGGTCTTTACAGAGGCGCTTTCTCGTACGTGGGCGACAACGTGACCTTGGGTGACAACGTAAAAATATACCCGCACGTATTTGTGGGAGATAATGTGGTGATTGGCGACAATACCATCCTCCATCCCAACGTGAAATTGTACAGCGGCACGCGCATTGGAAAAAATTGTGTAATTCATGCCGGCACCGTGATTGGCAGCGATGGTTTTGGCTTTGCGCCCCAGGGCGATGGAACCTACAAAACCATTCCCCAACTGGGCAATGTCGTCATTGAAGACAACGTGGCCATCGGGGCGAACACGGTTATAGATTGTGCCACACTTTTTGGTGACTCTACCATCATCCGCCAGGGCGTTAAGCTCGACAACCTCATTCAAATTGCGCACAACGTGGAAGTGGGCAAGAATACGGTTATCGCGGCACAAGCGGGCGTATCCGGCTCCACGAAAGTGGGCGAAAGCGCCATGATTGCCGGGCAAGTGGGTATTGCCGGTCATTTGGTCATTGCCAACCGCACCCAAATCGGTGCCCAAGCCGGCATTTCGAAATCCATCAAGGAGGAAGGCCAGCAAATCATTGGGTACCCTGCTTTTGATATCAAAGACTATTTTCGTTCTTATGCTGTTTTCAAACGGCTGCCCGAATTGAACGACCGCCTGCGCGAGCTGGAGAAAAAGATGGCCGCGCTGCACGCCCTTTCCGCTAGCGACACGCCAGAGGCTTGATTTTCACAGGTTTGGTTATCGGGGCATAAGCGTTAAATTTGCGCACTTTTGCGCTTTATGCTCAACCACAAACAGCAAACCATCAAAAAGTCCGTGTCGATCTCGGGTGTGGGTCTCCATACCGGTGCCCAAACCACGATGACTTTCTTGCCCGCCAAACCCAATCACGGCATCAAATTTCAGCGCGTGGACTTGCCGGGCTCGCCCGTCATTGATGCCGATTGCGATCGCGTGGTGGATGTGTCGCGCGGAACCACCATTGAGCAAAACGGGGGGCGGGTGAGCACCATTGAACACACCTTGGCCGCACTGGTGGGGCTTGAAGTAGATAACGTGCTCATCCAAATCGATGGCCCTGAGGCGCCCATCATGGATGGCAGTTCCATTCAATTTGTTAACGTGCTGAAAGAAGCGAGTACGGAAGAACAAAACGCGCTGCGCGATTTTTTTGAAGTACAAGACAGCATCTTTTACCGCGAAGCAGCACGCAACGTAGAGATTGCCGCGCTGCCGTTGGACGACTACCGCGTGACGGTGATGATCGACTACAATTCTCCAGTCCTCGGCAGTCAGCATGCCTCGATTACCAACATTCGTCAATTCGAAAAAGAAATTGCTTCGTGCCGCACGTTTTGCTTTCTGCATGAGTTGGAGATGCTGTACAAAAACAACCTGATCCGCGGAGGCGATTTGAACAATGCCATCGTGATCGTAGACCGGGTGGTAAAGGATGATGAGCTGGCCAACATTGCCAAGATGCTCGGCAAGCCCAAAGTGGAAGTTAAAAGCGAAGGTATTCTGAACAACATTGAACTGCGGTACAACAACGAGCCCGCGCGTCACAAGCTGTTGGATATTGTGGGCGACCTTGCCTTGGCGGGAAGGCCTCTCAAAGCGCAGATTCTGGCCGCGCGCCCCGGCCACGCGGCCAACGTAGCGTTTGCCAAGAAGTTGAAAAAAGCGATGATCGAGTCGGATAAAAAGGGGGTGCCGCGCTACAACCCCTCGTTGCCTCCGGTGATGGACATCAACCAGATCAAAAGCACCCTGCCGCACCGGTATCCTTTTTTGCTGATTGACAAGATCATTTATCTCGATGGCGAAAGCGTGGCCGGAGTGAAAAACGTGACCATGAACGAACCTTTTTTCCAGGGGCATTTCCCCGGCAACCCCGTCATGCCGGGTGTGCTGCAAGTGGAGGCCATGGCACAGATCGGTGGCATTTTGGTGCTCAACACCGTGCCCGACCCCGAAAATTATTGGACTTATTTTTTAGGCATCGATGAATTCCGTTTTCGCAAAATGGTGTTGCCGGGCGACACGTTGGTGATCCAGTGTGATTTGCTGGCACCCATCAAGCGCGGCATTGCCAAGATGTACGGCCGCGCCTTTGTGGGCAATACGCTGGTATGCGAAGGAACCATGACGGCCAGCATTGTACGCAAAGACTTATGAGCAACTATCCCTTGGCCAACGTCCACCCGGAGGCAAAAATTGGCAACAACGTGGTGATCGAACCCTTTGCCACGGTACAAAAAAACGTAACGATTGGCGACCACAGTTGGATCGGCCCCAACGCCATCATTTGGGAGGGTGCCCGCATCGGCAAAAATGTAAAAATCTTCCCCGGTGCGTCCATCTCAGCGGTGCCGCAAGATCTGAAGTTTGCGGGAGAGGAAACCGAAACGTTTATCGGAGACAACACCGTCATTCGCGAGTATGTGACCATCAGCAAGGGTACGGCCGACAAATTTAAGACAGTGGTAGGCAGCGACTGTCTGTTAATGGCCTATGTGCACATTGCGCACGACTGCCTGGTGGGCAATCACTGCATCCTGGCTAACACCGTGCAAGTGGCAGGCCACGTGACCATCGATGATTGGGCCATCATTGGAGGGGCCAGCGCGCTTCATCAATTCGTCAAAGTCGGTGCCCATGTCATGATCTCGGGCGGATCGCTGGTGCGCAAAGATGTGCCGCCCTACACCAAGGCCGCCCGCGAACCGCTTTCCTACGCGGGCGTCAACACGGTGGGTTTGCGGAGACGTGGCTTCAGCACCGAAAAAATAGGCGAGATCCAAGAGGTGTACCGTTATATTTTTTTGAAGGGATTGAACAACTCCAAAGCCATTGATTTGGTAGAAGTGGAGATACCCCCCAGCGAAGAGCGCGACTACATCCTGAATTTTTTGCGCAACTCGGAGCGGGGCGTCATGAAAGGCTTTTCGGCCGGCTCCTCGGCTGAGTGAGGCATGGAGATACAGGTCGAAAATTTGTCCAAGCGATTTAATTACGAGTGGATATTCCGTTCTCTTACCTATCGATTTTTATCGGGCAAGATCTACGCCATCACAGGCCCGAATGGCTCGGGAAAGTCAACGCTCCTGCAAGTACTGTGGCAACAGATACCCCCTACCGGGGGGCACATTGTTTACCATGATCGCCAGGCAACGGTGCCTATGGAAGAGGTACACACCCGGGTGGCTATTGCCGCGCCCTACATGGAATTGATTGATGAGTTCACCTTGCGCGAGGCCATCGCCTTTCACTTTCGGTTTCGGCAGCCGGTAGCGGGCTATTCCGTGTCTGACATCCTGGAAAAAGTGGAGCTGAGCCATGCAGCCGACAAGTGTTTGCAGTTTTTTTCATCCGGCATGAAGCAGCGGGTGAAACTGGGCTTGGCCTTTTTTACCCGGGCGGAGGTGTTGTTTTTAGACGAACCCACCACCAACCTGGACGAACGCTCCGTTTCCTGGTACAGCGACTTGCTCCGGACGATGGCTCCCTCGAAAATGGTGATGATCGCCTCCAATCAGCCGACCGAATATCCGCCAACGGCCGAAATAATCGATATCCGGAATTATAAAACGGTTACTAAGACGGCCTGAACTGCATGTAAACGGAACAGCGCGGGATGTTTTGAGTTGTGACGGAATTGGCTAATTTTAGGGGACTTTAACATAGCACAAACACATGAAATGGATGAAAGGTCTGGCAGCGATGGCATCGGTTGCCATTTTGATGGTATACTCCAGTTGTGGAGGCGGCAGCGATCCCGCACCTCCCATTACGGACGTTCAACTGGAGAAGCTGCGCGGCACCTGGGTGATTCAATCCGTAACCGGGCAGGGTACCAACCGCACCAGCGAGTATCCTGGTTTTTCGTTGACCTTTACGGGAACAAACGGGAACACAACCTTCAATTACTCCGCCACCAGCCGCCCGGCATTGAGTCCCTGGCCACCCAGCGGCACCTTTACCTTTGATACTGAGACCCCGCAAACAACCGTCATCCGAAATGACCCGTCCGATCCGATAGACGTGAGTTATGAGGTGACCAACACCCAATTGACACTGGAATTCAACTACCAGGGAACGGGATTTACCCGCCCCCGGGTGGTGGAAGGCGATTGGACCTTTACGTTCACGAAGCAGTAACTGCATCTAATAAACCAAGTATAGAGAAGCACCTACCCGGTGCTTTTTTTATTGGATTTCCAACAGTGCCATCAGCGCATCGAGCGTATCGGCCTCGCTGGGATTCTTGTCTTTTCGCCACCGATGGATGCGTGGAAAACGTAAGGCTACGCCCGATTTGTGACGGGTTGACTTTTGAATTCCTTCAAAGGCGATTTCAAATACCAACTCAGGTTGCACACTGCGTACCGGCCCAAACTTTTCCGTGGTGTGGCTCTTGATCCACCGATCTACCTCCGCGATTTCTTCATCGGTCAGGCCACTATATGCTTTTGTGAACGGTAACAGTTGGCCGTGATGCCAAACCGCAAAGGTATAGTCGGTATACAAATTGGCTCTTCGTCCGTGACCACGCATGGCGTAGATCATGACGGCATCTACTGTGAAGGGGTCTATCTTCCACTTCCACCAGTCTCCCCGCTTGCGCCCGCCCCGATAGGGTGAGGTTTTTCGTTTGAGCATGATACCTTCACTGCCAAGGGCGCGCGACCGCAGACGCTCTTCGGCCAACACCGTCCATAACGCAAAGGGCACCAAAGGCGAGAGGTGCAAAACGGGGGAGCCACTGCTGCACAGTTTTTCGAGCACTTGCCTTCGCTCCCAAAGGGCCCTGGCCCGACAATCAATACCCTCATGCTCCAGCACATCATAGGCCATAAACACCACAGGTACTTCACTCCTGATTTTAGAAGTCACGTTTTTTCTTCCAATGCGTTGCTGCAACGACTGGAATCCCAGAGGCTTCCCATCCTTGAACGGAAGAATCTCCCCATCTAATACGGTGCCGTCCGGCAACAGGTCGATCAGTACCCGGTACTCCGGATATTTGTCGGTCACCAACTCCTCCCCCCGTGACCACACAAACAACTCGTGGTGGCGAACGATGACTTGTCCGCGGATACCATCCCATTTGCGCTCCGCTTGCCAATCGGCCGGGTCGCCTAAGCTGGCTGGGGCTTGCTCCAACGGATAGGCCAGATAGAAGGGATACGGTTTGGAGCGATCGACTTGGGCATCATCCGCTTGTACCAATTGCTGCAAGGTTGTAGTGTCAGGCGACCAATGGCCCATGAGTCGATGCGCCAGATAACTTGGCTCCAACTGAAAATGGTGAGCAAGGGCCTTCACCACCAACTGTTGCGATACCCCCACCCGAAAGGCCCCGGTGATCAGCTTGTTAAACAAAAAACGCTCCGTTCCTGCCAACATCATCCACGCTTCCAGCACGCTCGTCTTTTTTTCCTCCACGGTCAATGGCTCCAGTGCCCGGATGAAGTCGATCCAATCGCGCAACGACTGATCAGCCGAGTGTGTGCGCGAAGGTAACACCAGCGCGAGGGTCTCGGCCAAGTCGCCTACTACGTGATACGACTCCTCGAATAGCCAGATGGGTATGCCGGCCTGCTCGGCCGCCCACTGCAAAAGCAGCGCAGTGTTTACGGTGCGCTTGGGCCTGCGGTGGGAAAGCAATGCCACCGCCCATAGCTGATCATCCGGATGCGCTTCCGCAAAGTAACGTACCAGGGCCGATACCTTTTCACCGGTTTTGGTGGTCTGGTCAAGTTCGGTAAAAAGTTGAGCAAATCGTTTCACCGCGCTATTCGTTAGACTTCTGCTTCTATGTCGAACTGCGTCTTCGCGTCATGCGCCTCCAACCCCCGTTCTTGCAGCCAGCGGGCAAAAACTTCGGTGTACCCGTGTGTCACGAATACCCGCGAAGCACCGCTGGCACAAACAGCTTCGTTGAGTTGGCACCAATCGGCATGGTCAGACAGCACAAACCCGCGGTCGGCCCCGCGTCTTCTGCGCGTACCACGCAAGCTCATCCAGCCGCTGGCAATCGCCAACGAGTACGGTTGGAATTTATTAATCCACGGAGAACCTAAAGCTGAAGGTGGACAAATGACCAAGCCGCCTTCCCAATCAGTGCGTGTGGATTGTGAGGTAACCAGATGGGTGTACGGCAATCGGATGCCCTGTGCCATTAGCACGCGCTGCACTGTATCGATAGCACCGTGTACCCACACCGGCCCGATGGAATGATCCAGGTTGACCAGGATACGTTGCGCTTTGCCCAAGGCATAAGCGGCCAACACGGAGGTCTTACCCTGGCTGCGGTTGCTGCGCCACCACTGGTTAACATCCTCAAAAACTTCGGACTGATTCCGCCACTGATACACGGGTAACCCAAACGTTGACTCCGTGATGAATGTATGGCACGTGACCGGCTCAAAGGGTGTAGCCAACCCGTCATCGTCCAGTTTGTAGTCGCCTGTAAAAACCCAAACCTCGCCCTGGTGCTCAACACGTATCTGTGCGGAGCCCGGAATATGACCCGCAGGGTGAAAAGAGAATTTCACATGATTGATTTGCACGCTTTGGCCGTACGCAGCGGTCTGAACCTGATCCGTCAGATGGAGCCTGTGCTTGATGACGGGGGCGGCTACATCGGTGCACAGATACCATTCATGGCCCTCGCGCGCATGGTCGCTGTGGCCGTGGGTGATCAAGGCCCGTTTTACAGGTTTCCACGGGTCCAAAAACACATCTGCCTGCGGGCAGTAAATTCCGTGGTCGGTGAACTGCAGAAGATCCTTCAAAACGACTTACTTTGTGCGAAGGCCCAATCGCCTTTCGCTTATGAGAATGTCAAAAGTCTTCATTTTGTTCAGTGCGCTGTTGGTCTTTTCGTGTGGCAACCGGATCATTTATTATGGACGAGCCTACACGCCCACCGAAACGGTAGACATTTTCTTCCGCGAAAGCGATGTGACAGAGCCGAACGAAATCATGGGCAAAGCCACACTGGAGGTATCCTCCAAGCGAAATTCCGATAAAGTACAGGCCAAGTTGATCAGGCGCGCAAAAAAGAAGGGTGCCGATGCCTTGATCTTTGATGACATTTCGCTGACCACTACGGGTGCCGCCACGGGCGGTGCGGCTGCGGGTGTGGGGCGCAGGCGTGGCTTTCTCGGCATCTTTGGTAGCAAAACCAAATACAGTCGTGGCCAACAAGTGAAGGCCACCTTGATCAAATACAAGAAAAACATTCCCGGGTAGCGTCCGGAAAACAGACGTAGATGGTTTGGTGGAGTGGCTACTTCTCTTGCTGCCTGATCCAGCACTCTTTCAAAAACATCGTTGGATGGGATCAATACCGCAGGGTAACCAGAGAGGCGACCTTGCCCTTCTCCGCCACGGTCACCATCAAGACGGTTCCATATTCCGATTCGGCAAAATCGGCCAATTCTTTTTTTCCCAACAACAGGTTGGCCGTCCAGGGCGTGGTGTTGCTATGGCCCACCAGCAGGATGGTTTTTCCCTGATGCTTCTTGATCATGGCCTCAATCACTTCGTCTTTGAAGGGCTCATACCGCAACACCGGTAGCTGCTTGACCAGTGCCACCGGTTCTGCTGTTTGCCAGGAGCGCATAAAAGGCGTGGAATACACCGCCTCCAGCGAAGTGGATGCCAATAATTCCGCCAGCCGCAGGGCCCGCTCCCGCCCCTTTTCGCTGAGGTCAGGATCGGTCGGATGATTGGTCGCCTTTTCGGCATGGCGCACCAATATGAAGGTGGTGAGCGACTGTGCCGCGGCCGACATGCCCACCATGAGAAAGAAAGTCAACACAATTCGGATTTTCATACCAATGGAGTTACCTTAACGAAATTGAATGGCAATATGCTCGGGAATGGTACATCCTTCCCGTACGCGCGTATCGGCCAAGTGAAAGATTTTCCACGTACCATCGGCCGTGCGCATCAATTGAAAAGCGTCCACGCCACAGTGCGAAAACTTTTTGCCGACATAGAAGGCATAGCGCGCCCATACTTGTGCCAACGCACCGTCACGCTGCACCTTTACGTCCCATATCGGCTCGCTCCAGGGCTCGGCATGCGGGCTGCCGATGGCCACCAAAAAATTTTGGATGGAACGGTCCGCCTTGCTCACGGGCTTGCCCGCCTTGTCGGTGCCCAGCGTCACCAAGCTCACCTCGTTGGCAAAACACGCGCGCACCAGGGCGCTGTCGCCTCGATTCATACCCTGAAACAACTGGACAATGGGTTTCATCACGTCTTGATCTTCGGGCGACTGGCCTGCGGCCGTCAGGAAGCAAAGCATGGTCAGGAACACGACAAAGGCTTTCATGATATAAGGATGTATGCGTTAGCCAAAAAAACGTAATTTCAGGTCGCAAAACGATTCTATGAAGAAGTATTTGATGGTCGGGTGGCTATTGGTGTCGTTACCGGCCTTTTCGACCGACAAAATCGACAGCCTGCAGCAGGCGCTGGCATCAGCTAAGGGCGATTTAAAAGTGAAGACGCTGAACGAGTTGTTCCGGGCCCATCAGCAAATTGACCCCGTGCTGGCCATCGGCTACGCACGCGAGGCGCTTGCCCTCGCCACCGAAATTGACGATACCAAAGGCATGGCGGCCGCCTACAACAACCTGGGGGTTTCGTACCGGATGCAAGGCGCGTTGGATAAGTCGCTGGAGTATTACCTGCGATCGCTCAAACTGTATGACCAACTTCAAAACAAGGAAGGTATCGGTACTACCAAAAACAACATCGCCACCATTTATTCCTTAAAAAAAGACTATGGCCAGGCGATGAAGTATTTTGAAGAGTCGCATCAGATTTTTACCGAGTTGGACGACAAGCGCAAAATTGTGGGGTCCTTAAACAACCTGGGCAATTTGAACAGCGACCTGCAACTGTATGAACAAGCCTATAAGTACTACACACAAGCCTACCAGTTGAGTGAACAGACGGGGGAACCACTGCTGGATCCGATCAGCAACATCGGCAATTTGTTCTTTAAGCAAGGAAATAACCAACGGGCCGTGGAGTTTTATGAAAAAGCGGTGGCGATGGCCGAAAAAGAAAACAACCGCCTCAGCGTGTTAACCATCACCAACAACATCGCGGAGGTGTTCACCAAAGCGGGGCAGCCCGCGCGGGCTCTTCCCTATCTGGAAAAGGCGTTGAAACTAAGCAACGAACTTCAGGCATTCATTTATGAACCGAATATTTTACGCAACATTGCCATCAACTACGCGCGGCAAGGCAAGCACAAAGAGGCGTTTGATGCCATGCTTCAATACGATGCCGCCCGCGAACGCGTGTATGGTGAGGAAAGCAGCCGCAAGATCGCCCAGATGGAGATGGCCATGCGACTGACCGAAAAGGAAAAAGAAATGGAAGAACTAAAGATGGATGACCAGATCAAAACGTTGCAATTGCGCCAGACGCGGCTGGTTATTTTTCTTACCATCATGGGTATCGTAGTGGTGCTGGGCGGGTTCAACTTGTTTTACGGAAAGCGCAAAAGCATTCGCACTCCATGATGACCCGCACCGAAGCGGAGACATGGCTAGCGCAGATGACGCAAAGCCCGAGTTTGCTCCGCCATATGAAAACCGTGGCGTTGGTCATGGAGGCGTACGCCACGCGCCTGGGCGAAAACCCGGAAGAATGGTACGTGGCCGGCCTGCTCCACGATGCCGACTATGAGGCCTTTCCGGATCAGCATCCATCTGTTATTGTCACGCGCTTGCGCCAGCAAGGCGAGCATCGGATCGCCAACGCCATTGCCGCGCACTACACCAAGTGGAACCAACCCTACGAGACACACCTTGACAGAGCCTTGTTGGCCTGCGATGAACTGACGGGGTTTATTGTGGCGTGCAGCCAGGTGCGGCCCGATGGCATTGCGGGGCTGGAGGCCAAATCGGTTATTAAGAAACTGAAAGACAAAGGATTTGCCGCCAAGGTGGAGCGGGACGAAGTGTATCAAGGGGCGGAGAAACTTGGCGTGGAATTAACAGCCCACATCGATTTTATCATCCAGGTATTGCGTGGCCACGCGCTCGAATTAGGTATTTAGATATGGCAAGCATTTTCATTTCCGAGTTTTCGGGCTATTTTTGGCCCTTCACAAAACAACCAAGCTA
This sequence comes from uncultured Ohtaekwangia sp., assembly GCA_964524935.1. Taxonomy (GTDB): domain Bacteria; phylum Bacteroidota; class Bacteroidia; order Cytophagales; family Cyclobacteriaceae; genus ELB16-189. The sequence continues at coordinate 714,817 of CAZGFJ010000001.1, read as the reverse complement.
TGTTTGATCAAGTCGTGGCCGATGGTGCCAACCTTTTTGTCCTCATCGTGGCCCTGTTGGCAGGGTTTGGAGCGGCCCTTGGTTTTATCGACTTTCAGAAAACCAACAAAGCCGAGAAATAAGGAGCCAGACAGGCCCGTAGGTATCAAAAAAGCCCCGCATTTGCAGGGCTTTTTTGTAGATATAATCGGGGGCTTTTAATCTACCCGCTTTTCTAAATCAGCGATTTTGGCCGCGGCCTGGTCATTACCGAGCGACTGTGCTTTCTTATATAGTTCCAGGGCCTCTTTTAGCGTTTCTTTCTTTTTGCGCGGAGCCAATTTCGTGCGGTTGGCGGCTTCTTCCACGGCCTGGGCACGCGCGTAGTAAGCATCGGCCTCGGTCATTTTGCTTTGCACCATCAGCTCTTGGATACGCGCTTCAATAAGGGCGAGTTCTTGCTCCTTCGCTGCGATTTGAGCTTCCTTATCGCCTAATTCAGCCTCTTGTAAGTCGATGGTGATTTTCATGTTCTCGTTTTGGTTGCCCAACTCGGCCACGCGCTCTTGCAATGAAATAATTTCCTTGTTCTTTTCCTCCAGATCGGCCTTGAGTTTTTTGATGGTGGCTGCATAGCTGTTGGCATTGCCCTTAGATTTCTTGAGCGCTTTTTCCAGGTCATCAATTTTGCGCTGGGTGTCTTTCACATAGTTGTTGATGTCGCGCATGCGCGAAGTGTAATCATTATAACTGGTACCCTCCATCATGTTGACGCGCAGCAATTGGCGGTTGGCGTCAATAGAGTCCATAAGTACACCCACGTCTGTGAGCGTTTTGACAAATTGCTCGCGGGCTTCCAGCTCTACGCGCAACGAATCGACTTGGGTGCGGAGTTTGTCTTTTTCGCCACCATCGCAGGCGGCCAGTACTACGGCTGCCGCGGCCACGGCAAGAAATCGATTGAACATACGGTTTGGTTTGATTAGTGTCCCAAAAATACAGGGAAACGAATCAATTCATCTCGGGGTAAAATATTTTTTTAGAAATCCTTCGCCAACCTGTAATTTAGCGCACGATTTTGATCAGAAATCGCAGTTAAATGCCCAAATTAATCACCACGCGCACGCGTATCGCGGACCTGGGCAAACCTCGCATCATCGTAATCGGTGGCGGATTTGGAGGGTTGGAAGTTGTAAAGGGCCTCCGCGGGCTAAAGGCACAGGTAGTCCTTTTTGACAAATACAATCACCATACCTTCCAGCCCTTGTTGTATCAGGTGGCTACCTCCGGGCTGGAAACGAGCGCCATTGTGGCGCCTTTCCGCAAACTCTTTGCCTCCCAAGCCGACTTCTACTTTCGCCTGGGTGAAGTAAAGAAGATCCGGCCCGGAGAGAATTATATTGAAACCTCCATTGGGGGAGTGAAGTACGACTATCTGGTGATTGCGACCGGGGCCGTTACCAACTTCTACGGCATGACCGAGGTGGAGAAAAATTCATCGTCCATGAAAACAATTGTGGACGCCACCAAACTGCGCAACAAGATTATCCGTCAACTGGAGTATGCCCTGCTGACCGAAGACGAAGAGGCCATGAACAGCCTGATGGACTTTGTGATTGTGGGCGGTGGGCCCACGGGTGTGGAACTGGCTGGAGCGCTAACCGAGCTAAAGAAAAACGTTTTCCCCAAAGACTATAAAGAACTGGACATGCGGCAGATGGATATCCATCTGGTGGAAGCTTCGCCCCGGTTACTTAACGGCATGTCCGATCAAGCATCGGCCAAAGCGTTGGAATTTTTACAGGAAATGGGCGTAAAAGTGCACCTGAATGCAGCCGTGAAAAGCTATGACGGCTACGAGGCGCTTTTAAGCACGGGCGAAAAGCTGATTTCCAAAAACATGATTTGGGCCGCGGGCGTGCGCGGCAATCCCGTGAGCGGCCTGAATCCCGAGTTGATGGCGCGTGGAAACCGCTTGCTGGTGGATGAATACAACCGCGTGAAAGGCTATGACAACATCTTTGCTATTGGCGATGTGGCGTTGATGGAAGGTGACGGGAAATTTCCAAAAGGCCACCCGCAAATGGCACCCCCGGCCCAGCAGCAGGGGCGGCTGGTAGCCAAAAACATCCAGCGGCTGATTGCCCAAAAACCGTTGGAGCCATTCCGGTATTTCGACAAGGGATCGATGGCCACCATCGGACGGCACAAGGCCGTGGTAGACATGCGCGGGGGCATCCGCTTTCAGGGCTTCTTTGCCTGGTATGTGTGGATGTTCGTGCATCTGATGTCCATTGTCGGCTTCCGCAACAAAGTATTTACGTTTTTTAGCTGGATGTGGAACTACTTCTCGTACGACCGGAGCAACCGTTTGATCATCGGCCGCGGGGAAGAAAAATTGAACCCTGACGAAGTAAAACAACTGGCCGAGGAGATGAAACAAACTGCCTGATCAAACCAGGCTGCCAACGTGGATACTGGAAGTAAACATCAAAAACTATCGGCTGCCGGGGTCTTGGTGGCCATGGGCATCATTTATGGCGACATTGGTACTTCGCCCATCTATACACTCCGTTTTATTGTCGGGAACAATGTCATTACGGAAGACCTGATCATGGGCGGGTTGTCGTGTGTGTTTTGGACGCTCACGATCATCACCACCATCAAGTACGTATACCTGGCGCTGAGCGCGGACAATAAAGGAGAAGGTGGGATCTTTGCCCTCTATGCGTTGGTGCGCAGGTATAAGGCGGGATGGGTCATCTTTCCGGCCATCATCGGGTGTTGTACGCTCATTGCCGATGGGTTCATCACCCCGGCCATCAGCGTAACATCTGCCATTGAGGGACTGCGCACGCTCAATCCCGGCATCACCGAGCAAACGATCATTTCTATCGTGATTGCCATCTTGCTGGGTTTGTTTCTGTTTCAGCAATTTGGCAGTAGTGTCGTAGGCAAGACGTTTGGCCCTGTCATGCTCCTGTGGTTTTTGTTCATCGGCTCGATTGGTGCGGTGCACCTGGCCAGCAACCTCACCATTCTGAAAGCGATTAACCCCGTGTATGCCGTGGATTTATTGATGCGCTACCCGGGCGGGTTTTGGATTTTAGGAGCCGTGTTTTTGTGTACCACGGGTGCAGAAGCCATGTATTCCGATCTGGGCCACTGTGGAAAGTCCAACATACGGCTGGGTTGGGGCTTTGTAAAAGTGTGCCTTTTGTTAAGCTATTTCGGACAAGGGGCATGGCTCCTGGAGCATCAAAACACGACCCTGGGCGGTTCGATCCCGTTTTTTGAAATCATGCCCCAAGGATTATTGTTCGTAGGGGTACTGCTGGCCACCATGGCCACCATTATTGCCAGCCAGGCCTTGATATCCGGCACATTCACGTTGGTGAACGAGGCTATGAAACTGAAACTGTGGCCTAGCACGCGCGTGCGGTATCCCAGCCAGGTGAAAGGTCAGATATACATACCGGCCATCAACTGGATATTGATGTTTGGCAGCATCCTGGTGGTCTTGTATTTCAAAGAGTCAGACGCCATGCAAGGCGCGTACGGCTTGGCCATCACGTTTGATATGTTGATGACGACATCGCTGCTGGTCTATTACTTTTCAACAGCGAAAAAGTCGCGCATCCGGTCGGCCACTATGGCGGTGGTATTTTTCGCAATCGAAGGCGCCTTTTTGATTTCCAACCTGAGCAAGTTTGCGCATGGCGGATGGGTTTCGTTCTCCATTGCCTTTGTTTTCTTTTTGATGATGTTTATCCTGTTGCGTGCACGCATTTTGCGCGACCGCCATACCGAGTTTGTGAACCTGAAGGAGTACATCCCGCTGATTGAAGATCTTCAAGCCGACAACAGTATCCCCAAGGAAGCCACCAACCTGGTGTACATGGCCGTAGCCGACAGCAAGCGATACATCGACAACAACATCATTTATTCCATTTTCAAAAAACGCCCGAAGCGCGCTGATGTGTATTGGTTTATCCATGTGGATACTGTGGATAGCCCCTATACATCCAAGTATTCAGTGGATACCATCATTCCCAAAAAATGCTTTTTTGTGCGGATCAAACTTGGATTTAAATCAGATCACCGCGTAAACCTTCTATTCAACCGCATTTTGAACGACATGGCCGAGAACGGTGAAATCGATATGATCAGCCATTACGATTCGCTGCGCAGGCACGGTATGCCTGCCGATTTCAAGTTTGTGATTTTGCATTCGCTCGCTTCGGTCGACAGTGAGATTTCTACCTTTGATAACTTGATTATTCAGGGTTACCGATTTATCAAACGTCATAGCCTGGCCACCGAAGAAATGTACGGCCTTGAGTTGGCCAACGTGGAAGTGGAAAAAGTACCCATCATGGTTGGTCCTTCCGCCAAGGTGCGCATCAAGCGCGAACACGAGGAGAGCGAGCGGCAGAAGGAGATGAAGTATCATGCATTCAAGTGATCGCCCGCGGTAGCCAGGGTAGCGGCTATGAAGTAGCCCTACTGTTCAGATGCTCCCATTAACGGAATATTAAGTCGGTTTTCTTTTTTGGAGTTTGTCGAAAATAGGTTATATCTTTATAGTATATCTATAACCTATTTGTATGGCTTTGAATCTCTCACGTGCCGGGTGGCTGTTGGTTAGTTGCGTTTTAGCACACACGGTCTTCGGTCAAGTAAATACACCCACTGCGGGCGTGCTCCACGTAAAAGTAAAGAAGGAACAGCAAGCCCAGTTTGCCTCGTTTATCCAAACCCAAGCCACAACCGGTACCGTGCGGACCGGGCTAGCCACGTTGGATGCGGCTCACGCCAAGAGCCATGCTTATGCTATGAAACGGCTGTTCAGACCGGCCGGAAAATTTGAAGACGCGCATCGAGCGTACGAATTACACTTATGGTATGAGATACGCTTTGATTCCACGCTTTTCTTCGAGCAGGTGTATCAATCGTATTGGCAATTGGGGGTTTTTCAAACCATCGAACAACCAAAAAAGATCTATCATATCGGGTCTTCACCGGTGGAGGGTCATGAACCATATCCCGTACCTTCACTAACCACCCCGGCCAACGACCCTGCGTTCTCGCAACAGTGGCACTATGAAAACACCGGGCAAAGCGGGGGTACCTCCGGTGCTGATGTGTCCCTCCGGGCTGCATGGGCCATCGAAACGGGACAACCAGCCGTTATCGTGGCAATCATTGATGGTGGAATAGACACCGAACATCCCGACTTGCGAGGGGCGCTGTGGGTCAATAACGATGAGGTGGCTAGTAACGGTTTGGACGATGATAACAACGGCTACGTAGACGACATCTATGGATACGGCTTTGGTGATAACACGGGGCGGATTTTTCCCAATTTCCACGGCACGCACGTGGCAGGTACGGTCGGTGCCATCACCCACAACGGCATTGGCGTAGCCGGCATGGCGGGGGGGTCGGGCGCGGCCGATGGCGTGCGCTTGATGTCATGTGCCGGCTTTGGCAACTCGGGTGTTGGCGGTTTTGAAGATGCCATGGTGTATGCGGCCGACAACGGAGCCGTGATTTCGCAAAACAGCTGGGGAGGTGGTTCATCCGCGATCGAGGCTGCCATCGACTACTTTGTGAGCCGCGCTGGATATGATAACAGCAGTGCCAACTTTAGCCGAAACATTCAGATCGGCCCCATGGCCGGTGGGTTGGTGGTATTTGCAGCCGGCAACTCAAACTCAGACAACCCCTCGGTGGGTTATCCGGCCTCCTATCCAAAAGCGATGGCCGTAGCCTCTACGGATCACCGGGACATTCGCTCGGTTTTCTCGAATTATGGTAGTTGGGTGGAGATTTCCGCCCCCGGTACTGAAGTGTATAGTACGTATCCGGTAGGCTTGGGAAGTTATGCCTATCTGTCGGGCACCTCTATGGCTTGCCCTCATGTCTCGGGCGCGGCAGCGCTGATCATTTCCAAGTTTGGAGGAAGCACGCTGCAAGCCCAGCAGGTCTGGGACCGACTTGTTTTTACCTGCGATAACATTGATGCCCTTAACCCGAGTTACGTGGGTCGGTTGGGGTCGGGGCGGCTGAACGCCCACCACAGTTTGCTCACGAATGACGGCCGGGCGCCCAATGCGATCAATGACTTGCGGGGCATATCCACCAATGGCCAGATGGCCACGCTATTATGGACAGCAACCGGAAAAACGGGAGACGACAGTCCTGTCAGCGTGTATGACCTCCGCTATTCCACCACCCCGATCACGGCTGCCAACTTTTCGAACGCTCCACGTGCCATGGGTATGGACCGCCCGCGCGCCCCGGGTATGGCCGAGCGTTTTGATCTTCGTAATCTTTCTTTTAGCACCACCTACTACTTTGCCATCAAAGCCAGCGACTTCTTTGGCAATACCTCCGGCATATCCAACACGTTTTCGTTGACAACACCCGCTCCACCCGTTATCGCGGTCAGCCCATTGACATTCAGCGAAACGCTGTTGACAGGAGCCTCGGTGGAGCGCACCTTATCAATCCGGAATCAAGGGACAAGCGATTTGGTGTTTACCTTGCGCACCGAAAGCACGTCCCCCTCGTCAACCTCGCTCAAAAAACCGATGGGCGTACGAGCCGGCCCGACTCGTGCGCGTTCCGTTGATATCGATCCCTACCTCACAAAGCCATCGGCCACGGCCCGATCACAATCAGCGCTGGAGGGCCCCGCCCTTACAACCCCCATCATGCAGAGTGAAGGAGCACTTTTTGTGGCCACGGTCGACAATCAAATCGTAGCACTAAACCCGGCTGACGGCAGCGTGCGCAGCCGCATTGCCGCACCGGAAACAGTGTCGGGCGGCCCGGACGGCCTCGCATACGATGGAACATCGCTGTACTTTATTAATCACTTTGGGCAACGTAAATATTACAAGATCAATCCCGCCACGGGCGAGGTGATCCGGTACATTGAGTTGCCTACCGTGGCAAGTGCCGATGGCTTGGCGCATGACGGAAAGTACCTCTATGTGCTCGACTACGGCAACAGTGTAATCCATCAGGTTGATTTCGAACGGGCCGAAGTGATTGACAGTTTTGGGCATGGTTTTACCCTGGGCGGTGGCATTACGTTTGGGGGTGACCGAGGGACGTTGTTTGTGGGCAGTTTTGGCACGTCCATCTACGAGATCTCTATGGAGTCGGACAGTATCGTCAATCAATTCTCGGCATCGGGGGGACTATTTTATGGTTTTGGCTACTCCAACGCCACCGGCTTATTGTACTGCCTCAATGTGGCTTCTTCCTCCATCGATGTGTACAATCCCGACACCGGTATGTTGGTCACTTCATTGCCGGGTTTTGCGGCCGGTTCCATGGCTGCCGATGAGGCTGCTAACCAATGGTTACGGATAACGCCACCGGCCACGGTGGTCAGAGCGGGCGAGACGGTAAACATCCCGGTGCGATTGGATGCCGCAGGCCTTCAGGGCGGTACGTATGAAAAACAAATCAATGTACTCTCAAATGACCCGCTCCGGCCAGTGATAAACGTGCCTGTGCGCCTGACGGTGATTGGCGCACCCAACTTAGTTGTTTCACCTGCAACATTGGATTTCGCAGAAGTGTTTGTATCGGGCACACGTACCCGCGACATCAGGTTGTCCAATAACGGAACCGAGTCATTGACGCTCAACTCGTTTGCGTTCTCCAACCCGGCTTTTGCACTGTCGGGCACGCCACCGTCCACGATCCGTGTAGGCGAGAGCATTACACTAACGGTCAGATTCTCGCCCGTTTCGACCGGCCTGTTAACAGCCGCACTCACCATCCGATCGAATGACCCGGATGGACCCGAATTCATTGTGCCGGTGACCGGCAGAGGTACGCTTCCCCCGGTGGTGGGCATCAATCCATCTTCTTTAACAGCTACGGTGTACGTGGGCGGAAGGGCGAGCATTCCTGTTACCCTTCGGAATACCGGGGGAAGTACGGCCGAATTTGCAACGGCCGTTACCTACCTGACCACGGCTCCTTCCAGCACACAGGCGCTAAAGACGGTACAGTTATTGGCGCGCGCCAGCCAAAACAACCAAGGTGTGACGTTGCCAAATGTTGAAGTCACCGTGCCGATGGCCGTAGGCGACTTCACGAGCCGGGCGGCCAGCCCGGTAGCGTTAACGTGTTTAACATTGGACCCTGCCACTCAAACGATCTATGGACAAGAGAATCAAGGTTTCCGCTTTTATCGATACCGCGTGGCCGACAATACGTGGGTGAGTCTGGCCCAGTCACCCATTTTTAGTTCCAACAATGGCGGAGCAGTTGTGCTAAATGGAAAAATCTATTGCTCCTACACGAGCACTAATGAAATTGGCGTTTATAACATCGCCACCGACACGTGGGGCCGCTTGCCTTCCACGCTCCCCACCGGCAACATCGGCACAGACGGACAGTATTTGTACCTGGTTGTTGGCAACACCTTTGCCCGCATAGACCCCACCACGGGTGCCAGCACCAGTCTGGCTGCACCACCCTTTTCCTTTATGCCCTGGGGGGGATTGGTGTTTCACGCAGGGCACTTTTACGGCCATCAAGGCGATGGCCTCCGTGGCTTTGCTCGCTACTCACTCGCCAGCCAGCAATGGGAAGCGTTGCCTAACTTGCCGGCCGGGGCCGTGCTGGGAGCCGCCATCGATCGGCAAAGCCAAACGTATTATGCGTATGGATCTTACTTCGGTCGAAATCTTTATGCGTATGACATCAGTACGCGATCATGGCAAACGGCTACCATTCCCTTTTTTGATATCAACGATGGGGGTTTGGTGCACGTGGCGAGCGGCCTGATGGCAGGTCTCTATGGCATTCAAGGGGAAACGGGAACCGGCCTTTTCCGGTTTGAAACGAGCGCGACCGGTTGGTTGCGATTTGTCAGCGACACCACGGCCATCGCCCCTTCTTCCGAGTTGGCAGCACAGGCCATCCTGACGGCAGAAACGCTGATGCCCGGCAGTTACACGGCCGACTTAACGTTTCAAACCAATGACCCTCAGCGACTGCAAATTCGGCTGCCCGCCTCGCTCACCGTGGTCAGTAGTCCCAACATCACGCTCACTCCGCGAGGAGTAAACTTTGATACCGTGTATGTGAATACACCCGCCCAACGCCCGCTTGTTATTACCAACACAGGAACGCTGCCGTTAACGATTTCTTCCGTCCGTTCATCGTCTCCACAGTTCGAAATCGCGGGCTCGGTACCAACGTCACTGGCCGCAGGGCAAACGGCCACAATCAACGTGCGTTGCCTTGCCAGTTCATCTGGAGTGTTAGCGGCAACACTCACGATTACGAGTAACGACCCGGACGAGGGCAGTGCGCTGGTGACGTTGCAGGCGCTGGCGGCTTTGCCGCCCATCGTTGCCGTGACACCCAACCCGATGGCACGCTCGATGACCGTCAACACCGAACGGGTGAGCGAGTTGACCATCGCCAATGCAGGTGGGGCCACGTTGCGTTGGAATGCGACTGTCGCAGATGCCAACGGCCAAAACAACAGTACGCTGGAGTCCATTTTGTCCAAGCTCAACGCCAACCACACGTCCATCACCAATCGCATCCCTTCCCGCTTTAATTTTAGCGAAGGAGAAACGGGATACTACATCGATGATGGGGGCAACGACATGTATGATGGTGGTAATAGTCTTCATACATCTGCTTTTTCCAACATCCCCTACTCCAACAAAGCCATTCGTTCCGGGAATGAATTCGGGCCCGGTACTCGCTATTTTACCGCCAAGTACCCCGGCTTGTTTGTGATGGTTGCTGACATTAACACAACCACCTTCGCCATTCAAGGAAACTTAGGGGCAGACGGGGGCGGCTCGGTCAATGGAACGGTGTTGACCAAGCAACTCAATGGCGTAACGTACAGGGGGTTTGTGAAGCGTGTTTTTGCCGCGGGCGATCCATCGGTCAATCACCTGATCATTGTTCAGGATAACAGCGCAGCCACGCACGAGTATTCCCCTTCGACCGACAACGACTTTCATCAAGTGAATAACCTGGCCACCAGCAGACGCCTGTACTACTTGTTATATGCGGGCTCCGCAGGAGGTTTTATCAACGATGAACAAACCGGTGCGATTATGACGGAGTTTCTTCAGAATTTGGCACCCGAAGTGCCATGGCTTTCCTTAAACCGAAGCCGGGGAGAATCAACGGCAGCCAGCAGCAGCTTGCTCAACCTCACATTCCGGTCGGTGGGCATGGCCGTGGGTACGTACCGCGCCAGTGTGGTGGTAACATCAAACGATCTGGCGACTCCTTCGCTTACCATCCCCGTCTCTATGAACGTGGTAAACTTCATTAATACGCCTCCGTCCGTTCTTCAGCCGATCGCAGACGTGAGCCTGCGGGTGGGGAGAGCTACCACAGTGAATTTGGCAGCCCATTTTACCGATGCAGACGGCCACCCCCTGATCTTTGATGTCACCTCGGCCGACCGTGGCATCGCTGCCCCCAGTTTGCTGGGGAGTGTGTTGACCATTGAGGCGCTGGCCGGAGGCCGAGCACAATTGATAGCGCGTGCAAGAGATTTATTTGACGACATGGCCACGATCTCGTTTCAGGTGAACGCCATCGCCAATGCCGCTCCGGTCGCAACGGCATCAATGCTACCATTGGCCCTGGAGATAGAGCGCAACGTGGGCCAAGACACCACTCTTTTGCTTGCCAATCATTTTTCCGACCCCAACGGAGACGCGCTGACGTTCACGGTCACACATACGGGCGACCCGCTGACCGTGTTGGTGACCGGGAGCGAAGCGATGCTAAGAGTGAGTCAGCCCGGTAGCGCGCGGCTCACTTTCCGCGCCACAGACACGGAAGGTCTGTTTGCCGAACAGACTATGCCCGTGGTAATCACGCTGGTGACCAGTAACATAGAATCCCCCACGCCCCTCACGCTTTACCCCAATCCGGCCTCTACCCAGGTTGACGTTCATTACTTCGTAGACGAACCTGCACGCGTATCGGTAGCGGTGTTCGATTTGGTGGGCAAACGCGTGGCGGGCCATGAGCCAGCAAGCCAACCCCGTGGCAAGCATGTCGCTTCGCTCGCGGTGGATCACGTGGCGCCTGGAATCTATCTCTTGAAATTGACGACCAACGGAATCACGCAATCCAAGACCTTTCTGGTTGTCAGATGATCGACCGATTTCGGACATCATTGTTCGGAAGTGGTCTAGAAAGAAGCTGGAAAAGCTCTTTTTGACTACTTGTGTGCGCTTTTTTGGTATTGGCACAGACGTTGGCAGGTAATATCAAAGCCTATCTGCCATGTTACGCAACTACCTGAAAATCGCTTTCCGCAACTTTACCAAAAACGCAGTCTACTCCTTTATCAATGTTACGGGCCTGTCCATCGGGCTGGCCTGCAGCATTCTTATTCTGTTGTGGGTGGCAGACGAGACTTCGTACAACCGTTTTCTGCCGAACAAGGAGCACATTCACCAGGTATACATCAATGCAAACTACGATGGCGGTATCGCCTCGTTTAACTCAGTACCCCTCCCCACGTATGCCGAGCTTAAAACAACGGATGCACGCATCAAAAACGTAGCGGTGGCCGACTGGGGCAGCGGCTATTTGCTGGCCAATGGCGAAACGCGCGTGCGCAAATATGGAATGTACGTAAGCGAAGAGTTCCTGCAACTATTTCAGTATAAAATGCTGAAGGGCGATGCCGCCAAAGCACTGGCCGATGCCAGCCATATCGTGCTTTCCGAATCTACCGCCAAAGCACTCTTTGGAACGGAGGACGCCATAGGGAAGATCGTGCGGGTGGACAACAATATGGACCTGACCGTAACGGGCATCCTGCAGGATTTGCCCAACAACACTACCTTCGAGTTTGAATTCCTGCTGCCCTGGAAATTGAACCAACAGCAAGACTGGGTTAAACGGTCGGAAAATCAGTGGGGTAATTACTCGTTTCAAGTGTACGTAGAATTGCAACCCACAGCCACCGAAACCGAAGTAAATGATGTTATCAAAGACATCCTCACCCAAAAAGGTCAGACCGATATCAAGCGCGAATTCTTCTTGCATCCGCTCGAAAAATGGCGGCTGTACAGCACGTTTGAGAATGGCAAAGCCACGGGCGGCATGATCGATTATGTGAAGGGCTTTACCTTCATCGCCATCCTTATCATTGTGATCGCCTGCATCAACTTTATGAACCTGGCCACGGCCCGCAGCGAGCGCAGGGCGCGCGAAGTAGGCATCCGCAAGAGCGTGGGTTCGCGGAAGCGCGAATTGATCATTCAGTTCCTCGGTGAATCGGTACTCATCTCGCTTCTGTCGTTTTCGTTGGCGGTAGTTATCACGGAAGTAGTTCTCCCTTTTTACAACAACCTGACCGGAAAGCAGCTTTCCATCGACTACACTTCCCCCCAGTTTTGGGTTTTGTCCGTGCTGGCCGTGTTGGTCACGGGCCTTTTTGCCGGCAGTTATCCGGCCTTCTATCTTTCGTCCTTCCAGCCGGTAAAGGTGTTGAAGGGCAAACTGCAGGTGGGTAAAAACGTGACGCGCCCACGCCAGGTATTGGTGGTCCTGCAGTTTGTGGCCGCTGTGGGGTTGATTGTTGGCACCATCGTTATCTCTGCTCAATTGAAATTTGCGCAGTCGCGTCAGTTGGGGTACGACCAGGAGGGGCTGCTCAGCGTATGGTTCAATGACGAGATCACCAAAAACTACCAGGCATTAAAGACGGAACTGCTTGCCTCCGGGGTGGTCAAATCCGTTACGCAATCCAACAGCCCGGTGACAGAAGTGTTTTCGAACAATTTTGTGGACTGGCCGGGAAAGCCTGAAGAGGAAAAAGTATTGTTTGTTACCATTGCTACGGAATATGACTACACCAAAACGCTGGGGGCCAAGGTACTGGAGGGTCGCGACTTCTCCCCCGACTTCCCTTCTGATTCGATCGCTGTGCTGGTGAACAAGGCTGCAGCCGATCAAATGAACTTGGCTGAAACAGTGGGCAGCGAAGTGACCATGTGGGATGCCAAGCGAAAAATCGTGGGGGTGGTTGATAATGTTATCATGAGCTCGCCTTACGAGAAACCGAGGCCGATGATCATAGCCTTTATTCCCGGTTGGGCCAGTTCGATGACCATCCGATTGGAAAAAACGGATGACATAAAAGCAACAATGGCTACGGTCGAAAGCGTATTTAAGAAACTGGCACCCACCAATCCATTTGAATACAAATTTGTGGACGAAGAGTTTGAGAAAAAGTTTCGCACAACCAAACTCATCGGCAATATCGCCAACCTTTTTGCCTCGTTGGCCATTTTCATCACCGGGCTGGGCCTGTTTGGGTTGGCAGCGTTTACAGCCGAACAGCGCACCAAGGAGATTGGTATCCGCAAAGTGCTGGGCGCTTCAGTGTCGGGCATCGTCATGCTGGTGTCGCGCGAGTTTGCATGGCTGGTGCTCATTGCGTTTGCCATTGCCGCACCGGGCAGTTGGTGGTTGTTAAACCAATTTCTGGAACGCTACGACTATCGTATTGATTTCCCGTATTGGTCGCTGGCCGCAGCCGGCATCATCGCCTTGGTTTTTGCGATTGTGATTGTGAGTACGCAGGCCCTGAAGGCAGCCACCGCCAACCCTTCGCAAAGCTTGCGCAGCGAGTAGTAATGTGTGCCACCAAGACGCGAAGACACCAATTTGTTTAGTCGGAGTCAGGTTCCCCTTCGGGGCGAAAAATAGCTACTGACTCTCTAATTGTTCATTGTGGAGCCATGCCTTCTTGGCCTGAAGCTCTTCTTTTGTCTCTACCATGTCGGGGTCGGGTACGCAGCAGTCTACCGGGCACACGGCTGCGCATTGCGGCTCTTCATGAAAACCCGTGCACTCAGTGCACTTGCCCGAAACAATATAATAGAATTCGTTGGATACGGGCGTCTGGGCCGACTTGGCATCCACGTGTGAGCCATCTTCCATTTCAACGTGGGTCAAGGCCGTCCCTCCGGCCCAGTTCCACTCACGGCCTCCTTCGTAAATAGCCGTATTGGGGCACTCTGGCTCGCACGCCCCACAATTTATACATTCGTCCGTGATCTTGATAGCCATGTCTGTTTGCTGTTTTTCGGGCTGATAGCCGTACTTTCGCACGGCAAAAATACAACCCCTGAGGTATGCAAACAAAACAGCCCACGTGCCTCAAAAGTTTTAGCAGTGTATGGAGCTAGTTGACCGTATTGCCGCCTTTTCGGCCGTGGGAAAGGAGATGGTCGCCATGACGGCTGCCGCGTGGGACGAGTTGGCCACCGAAGCCCGCCATGAAAATGCGTGGTTCGACCCACCCAACACGCTCCGTGCCTGGCAGGCGGTGGCCTCTTTTTTGGACGAAAACGCCCTTCGCCTGTGGACACAGCGTTACCGGTTGGCCGTTGAAAAGCCCCAGCGCGTGGGCGTGGCCATGGCCGGCAATATCCCGCTCGTGGGCTTTCACGACTTTTTAAGTGTACTTATCAGCGGCCACCACCTGGTGGCCAAACTCAGCTCGCAGGACGCTGCATTGATGAAACGCCTAGCCGCATACCTGGTGGCCATCGAGCCGCGCTTTGCCAATGCCATTACCTTTGCCGACCGCCTGACCAGCGTGGAGGCCCTTATCGCCACCGGCAGCGACAATACCGCCCGCTACTTTGAGTATTACTTTCGCCACGTACCCCGCATCATCCGCAAGAACCGGAGTTCCTGCGCCATCCTGACGGGCGATGAGCCCGCCTCAGCGTGGCGCGCACTGGGCCAGGATGTCTTCAGCTACTATGGCTTGGGCTGCCGCAATGTATCCAAACTGTACATACCTGATGATTTTGACGTCCCCGCGCTGCTGGATTGCTGGGCCCCTTATCAGGGCGTTATTCACCATCACAAATACGCCAACAATTATGACTATCAAAAGTCTATTCTGCTGGTAAACAACGTCCCTCACCTGGACACGGGCTTTGTGCTGCTGCGCGAGGAAAGCGCTCTTGTCTCGCCCATTGCCGTGGTGCACCTGGAGCGCTATGACGACCAAGCCGACCTGAAACGAAGATGGGAGAATGCCCGCGAAAAAATCCAATGCACCGTTTCGGCCAGGGGATGGTGGCCGGGCAGCGTGCCGTTTGGCCGGGCACAGTACCCCTCCCTCACCGACTATGCCGATGGGGTGGATACCCTGGCATTCCTCGAAAGCCTGTAGATCTAAGCAGAGTGCCGTAGAACAGAGCGCAACGACTCCAATCCTTCCAGGGTAAGCGGTTTGGTCACAAAGTCCAGCACGTTTCCGTAGGCGCGGGCACGTTCGCGGTCGCTTTGGTTGTTAGAGCTGGTCAGGATGATGACATCGGGGCGTACAGGGCGTGTTTTGAGGTGATCCAGAAAATCAAAACCGCCCATCCCGGGCATGTTTAAATCCAAAAAAATAATGTCGGGAGGCTGGCCGGTGGCCAGCGCGTGAAGGGCCTCTTTGGCCGACTGGTACGTCACAATTTGGCTGGCGAACTGACTGAGTTGAATAAACTTGCTCTGCACAAACAAGTCCACCTCGTTGTCGTCAATCAAAAAAGCGGTGTGTACCGAGGTTTTAAACATTTGAATATATTAACCGTGACGAGACTACATTTGTTGAACACCGCCCGTTTTGCCTGTCAAAATATACGAATCATCTGTTCATTCGTTTAGAAAAATGTGCTAAAATTGGGCCTGCAAACAAATTTTGTCGACTATTCCTGCTGGAATGGCCTGAAAAACCTAAACAATAAAAACCGAACGAAACCATGAAATTGACCCTTCGACTCCTTTTTTTCTCCGTTTTGTGTACTGTTTGGCTGGCCGGATGTGGCCCCTCGGGCGAAAAAAAGGATAATTCCGGTGACTTTGACAAGGCGGAAGAGTCGCTCAAGGAGGAAATTAAAAAGGTAGTGTATAACATCCCCTCCCCCTCCGAAATCCCCTATCTGTTGCAGGCCACCGGTGCCGATTTCAACCAAAAATTGATCAACGACAAATCGAAGGTGGACCAGTACGCTTCGCGCATCGACAAAGCGGCCCTGAATCTGGGCGTGTATGCTGCCGACATCGGCTACCTGAGTTCTTACGAAAAAACCCAGGAGGCCATCAGCTACATCGAATCGGCCAAAAAGCTGGCTGATGGGCTCAACGTTGTAGGAACGTTTGATGCCGACTTGCTCAAGCAGTTCGAGTCCAACGTCTCAAACAAAGACTCGCTGGCCTCTTTGTTGAACCGCGCGGTACAAAAGACGGACAACTATTTGCAAGACGATAACCGCAACAAACTGGCCGCACTGGTGCTCACCGGCAGCTTCATCGAAGGCTTGTATATTTCCACCGAGCTAGTTCAATCCTACCCGAAAGACATCCTGCCCAACGATGCGCGCAACACCATTCTAACCCCGATCATCAAAGTAATCACCGACCAGCGAAAGTCGGTCGATGAATTGGTGAACATGCTTGGCAACGTGGGAGACGATGCGGAAGTTGCGGCCCTGAAGACGGACATGGAAAAACTGCAAGCCAGCTATGCCGCCCTGAACATTGACGATCAAATCAAAAACAACAAAGGCAGCCTGGTGTTGTCCGACAAAAATCTGGTGGAGATCACCAACCTTGTTGAACAAATCCGCGCGTCCATCATTCAGTAGGTTTGACGCTACGCGTCAGGCAAAAGGATTGGCGTTGGCCAATCCTTTTTCTGTTTTAGCCCCTCCCGTTTTGCTATCTTTAACCGAAATCTCACGGCATGAGCGAACCCGTACTGAACGCCATCATAAAGCTTTTCGCGCTGGTGGCCAACGAAGACCAGGTTACCAAACAAGAACGCGACCGCATCCAACTTTTTTTGTCGGATCACCTGAGTCAGAAATCCGTCAATGCCTACTTGCAAAAGTTTGACGACTACACCAAGCGCCTGTCTGAGCCGCTGTCGCAGGAAAAGGAAAACGAGCTGGTCGAAAAAATATGCTCTTCCATCAATGCCGACATCGCCCAAAAACAAAAAGTGGTGATTTTGGTGGAGCTGATGAGCATCATTCTGGCCGATGAGAAAGTAACCGCACGGGAAGCGCGACTCTCGCACCACATCTGCCGGTCGTTTGCGCTCGACACCGACATTCTGGGTCCGATTGAAACGTTTGTGCTCGGACAAACGCCAGCCAAACTCAACCACCCGTCCATCCTGCTGATTCACTCAGGTGATAAGGTGGCCGCTGATGCCAAGCTGCTGCCACGCCAGCAGTTGGATGGCGTCATTGCTATTCTTTTTATCCCCTCGGCCGAGTTATATTTTTTTAAGTATCACGGCCATGCCGATGTGTACCTAAATGGGGTGCCCATCAAACCCGGCAACATCAACGTGCTGGGCACGGGCAGCGCCCTGCGCTGGGGCGCAGAAGATCCGGTGTACTATGGCGACATTTTGAACCAGTTCAAAAAAACCGTCACCGTCTCGCGCACAAGTTTTGAAGCCAGGAATCTTTATTACACATTCAAAAACGGCCGGCTGGGCTTGCGCGATGTGACCATCGCGGAAGAATCGGGAAAGCTGGTGGCCCTGATGGGGGCCAGCGGGGCGGGCAAGTCCACCCTGCTGCACGTGCTGAATGGTTCGGAAAAGCCGAGCAAAGGGCATGTATTGATCAACGGCATCGACATTCATAAAGACCCCGAAAAAATTGAAGGCGTGATCGGTTTTGTGCCGCAAGACGACCTGCTCATCGAAGACCTGACGGTTTATCAAAACCTATACTTTGCCGCTAAGTTGTGTTTTGCCAACAAAAACGAGGAAGAGATCGACTTTTTGGTGATGAAGACGCTGGACGATCTGGGTCTGGTGGAAACCAAAGACCTCAAGGTAGGCTCCCCGTTACGCAAGACCATCAGCGGGGGCCAGCGCAAAAGGCTCAACATCGGCCTGGAGTTGCTGCGCGAGCCGTCCGTTTTGTTTGTGGATGAACCCACTTCGGGCCTCTCTTCACGCGACTCCGAAAACATCATCGATCTGTTGAAGGAACTGACGTTAAAAGGCCGGCTGGTGTTTGCCGTTATTCATCAACCTTCGTCCGATATTTTCAAGATGTTTGACAAACTGGTGATCTTGGATACGGGAGGATACCAGATTTACTACGGCAATCCCGTGGAGGCTGTAACGTATTTCAAGAAAAACATCAACCTGATTAACAGCGAGGAAGGCGAATGCCATGCCTGTGGCAACGTCAACCCTGAACAGATTTTTAACATCATTGAGACAAAAGTGCTCAACGAGTACGGCAACTTCACCAACGAGCGAAAGTTTTCGGCTGAGCAATGGCACCACTTCTATAAAGAAAAACAACGGCCGTCAACTGTGGCGCCCTCGCATGAAAAGCCACACTCCACCCTGCGCATCCCCGAATGGATCAAGCAAACGCGTTTATTTTCGCTGCGCGATCTGTTGGCCAAAATGTCCAACACACAGTACCTGGTCATCAACCTGCTGGAGGCCCCGGTGTTGGCATTTATCCTGGCGTTCATCGTGCGCTACTACAACGAAGATGATCCGGCCAGGCTGGGGTATGTGTTTGGCAAGAACCTGAATATGCCTGCCTACTTGTTTATGAGCGTTATTGTGGCCTTGTTTATGGGGCTTACCGTAAGTGCCGAAGAAATCATCCGCGACCGCAAAATTCTGAAGCGCGAAAAATTTCTCCACCTGAGCCGCAGCAGCTACATCATCTCCAAAATAGCCATCCTGTTTATGATTTCAGCCGTCCAAACGGCCCTGTTTGTGTTAGTGGGCAATTCGATTCTGGAAATCAAAGGCATGTTTCTGCCCTATTGGGGAATTCTGTTCAGCGCCTCCTGTTTTGCCAACCTTCTTGGTCTCAACATCTCTTCGGCCTTCAACTCCGCCATCACCATTTACATTTTGATCCCCGTGCTGTTGATTCCGCAACTGATCCTCAGCGGTGTGGTGGTTAAATTTGACAAGCTGAACCCCAGCATCGGCAATACGGCCACCGTGCCGTTGGTGGGCGACTTGATGACCTCGCGCTGGGCCTTTGAAGCCCTGATGGTGACGCAGTTTAAAGACAACCCGTTTGAGCGCCAGTTTTATGAATGGGACAAAACCATGTCCACCTCCGACTATAAGAAGGTGTATTACCTGCCCGAACTGGAATCGCGATTGGCGTATGTGCAGCAAAACATACGTTCGGTTGACAGCCTCACCAAAAAAACAGTAGATAAAAACCTGGCGTTGTTGCAAACCGAAATCAAAAAAGAGCTGGATGCCATCGGCAATGCAGATAAATTTAAATCGATAACGCAACTGACCCGGGTGGGCTATGACTCCGCAATTCATGATGAGGTAGCTAAATTCATTTCTACTTTAAGGCGCTACTACCTGCTCAAGTACGAACGGGCCGAAAAGGAAAAGCAGGACTACATTACGCGACTGACCGCCACACCCGCGGGCGAGAAAGCGTATGAGCAGGATCGGCTAGCCTTTCAAAATGAAGCCATCAACGAATTGGTTCGAAATACGGTGGAGCTCAATCGCGTCATTGAAAAAGACGGAGAATTGATCCAGAAGATTTTCCCCATTTACAAAACACCGGAACCCGATCATTGGGTCGATTTTAACGCGCAGTTTTATATGCCGGCCAAGCACTTTCTGGGCTCCAACATTTCTACTCTTCTTTTCAATCTACTGGTCATGTGGGCGATGACCCTTCTGCTGGCCGTGGCCCTGTATTTTGAGTGGCTGCGAAAAGTCATTGACGTGCTCAGCAACATCAGCAACCCTATTCCTAAACGGATGTAATGTTTTTTGTCTTATCCAAAATACTGAACTACCTGGCGCAGCCGCTGATGATCGTGGCACTCGTGTTTGCCAGTTCCTTTTTCATCAAACGGTGGAGGCGCCTGCTCCGCGTGGCCGCGCTGGCGCTGATGTATTTTTTTTGCAATGATTTTATCGCCAACGAAGTAATGACGGCCTGGGAAATCGAAGCGACCCCATGGGTCGACATGCAGAAAAACTATGAGTGGGGAGTTGTGCTGACCGGTGTGACACGTTTGGACACGGAACCGCGCGATCGCGTACACTTCACACGCGGGGCCGATCGCGTAGTACACACGGTCCAACTCTACCGGAAAGGCATCATCAAAAACATTCTTATATCGGGCGGAAGCGGCCGATTGGTCCGCCACCCGGTGCGCGAAGCCGATGAGTTATACCATGTTTTTCTGATGTTGGGGGTCGATAGCGCGCACCTGCGCGTGGAAAATGAGTCGCGGAATACGGCCGAGTCCGCGCAGGCGGTGCCCCGCGTGCTGCCGGGGGTCGCACCAAAAGACTGTTTGCTCATCACTTCGGCTTTTCACATGCGCAGGTCGCTGGCATGTTTTGCCAAACAAGGCTGGAAGGTGGATGCCTTTAGCACCGACAAGCGCACGCATCCGCGGATGTTCAAAATCGATATTTTATTCATTCCCTCGTACGAGGCCATTGGCATGTGGCAATCGTTGCTAAAGGAATGGACGGGAATGCTAGCGTACACATTCGCAGGCTATATCTGACGGTATGAAAAACTACCTTCCGCGCTCGCTGTACCTCGCGCTGCTCAGCATCGCCTGCCTCACGGCCGTGGGGCTCATCACACCCATTCGGCTGGCCGGCCTTGACATTAAAAAAGTAAGCCTGATCGCAGACATCCAAAGAGATGTTCCTGCCAAGGAAACGGTACGGCAAGCACCGAAGGATAGCCTCAAGCAAATCCCACCCGAGCTGCCCCCACCGCCCCCAATTGATTGTCCCCGGGGTATCACATGCCTGGAGAATTTTTCAGGCCATGAGCGTGGGTTAAAGGGGTTGAGTGTGGCACTGCGTTCAGCCAAGCGGCAGGCGGTGCGCATCGCATTTTTAGGTGATTCGTTCATTGAGGGCGACATCGTATCGGGCAGTCTGCGCGACACCTTGCAAGCACTTTTTGGCGGTCGGGGGGTGGGCTATGTGCCGCTTGCCAGCGAGGTGGCGCAATATCGCACCACCGTACGCCATACCTACGAAAATTGGCTTACCTACTCCATGGTCAGCAAGCGACCCGATTCCATTCGCCTGGGTTTTCCGGGCTACTGCTTTGTGCCCATGGCCGACAACCACGTGACATATCAGACTCCCAAGCGCGGCCGCGCATTGATGGACGACCTGCTTCTTTATTATCAGGCACCTGTGGAAGTCGGCTTGCACTGCACTGTAAATGATACACTGCCACTAACCGTACCCTTGCCGATGGTGGACTCGCTGGCAGAAGTACGCGTGGCACTGGCAGGCGCCAGGTCGGTACAACTGAAAATTGATCCGGTGAGTGGCGTGCGGCTGTATGGGGCGAGTATCGAAAATGGCAACGGTGTGTATGTTGATAACCTGGCGATGCGGGGCAACTCGGGCATGGGCCTGGCCCAGTTGGACGAAGCCGCCATCCGGCAATTTCAAGCGTACCGAAACTACCGACTGCTGATTTTACAATATGGACTGAACGTGGTGACGGAGCACGATACGCTGGGCTATGACTGGTATGTGGACAAGATGGTGCGCGTAGTGAAGCGGCTTCAGCAATTGCTGCCGCAAACGGCCATCGTGGTGATGAGCGTGAGCGACCGCAGCTACAACGAGGGAGGTACGTACCGAACGATACCCGGTATCCCGGCCATGCGCGATGCGCAGCGTAAAATCGCCCAAAAGGCCGGTGTGTATTTTTGGGATTTGTATGCCGCCATGGGAGGAGAAAACAGTATGCCCCGCTATGTGCAGGCGCAGCCCCCGCTGGCTGCCAAAGACTATACACACCTGACCTACCGGGGCGGCAAAAAAATTGCGCAGTTGTTTGCCGATGCGCTGCTAACCGAACATGCAAAATATGATGCCAGGTAACTCTTCTTGTATGCCGCCACGGCCTCCACGTATTATCCACACGTGTCTCATGTGGATCCTGTGCCTTTTGTTTCTTCATACCGTGGCAGCCCAGGACACCATTCCTCTGCGGCCCACCGCCCCGTACGCCTTTTTGCCTGCCGAAGAAAACGTCATTCAAAACGCACCCATCCTCTCTCCTTTTTTCGAGAAGCTCTACCGCCTGAAGAAAGGCATCGATCAAAAAGTAAACATCGTGCACGTGGGCGACTCCCACATTCAGGCTGACTTTTTAACGGCCTCAGTACGCGAAAATCTTCAGCGTACGTTTGGCAACGGGGGGCGCGGTGTGGTATTCCCCGGGCGGGTAGCCCGCACCAATGAGCCGCCATCGATCTACTCCGCGAGTAAATCGGTATGGGATGCCAAACGGATTGTTTATACCGACACCTCTTTACCCATCGGTATTTATCCGCTCACACTCCGTACTGAGCAACCCCAGGCCACCTTACAGCTACGGGTGAGCAATGGTGAGAACTTAGATTATCGGTTTGACCGTGTGACGCTTTTTTTCAAAAAAGATGCAAGCAGTTTTAACGTGGCCATCAAGGACTCGATCGGGCACGATTTGGGTTTTGTAGGGCCCTACACCTTTGAGCAGGCCAACACAAGTACGGTGCACTTCCCCTACCCCGTTCGGCAAATCGAGTTGCAGGCGATGTCACCAAGCCCGGGCCAACAGCAGTTTACGCTTTTTGGCCTAAACCTGGAGCGCGCACATCCCGGTATCGTCTATCACTCGCTTGGGGGCAATGGTGCAAAAATCAAACACTACCTGGCGGCAGCTTACTTCACCGAGCAAACGGCCGCCCTGAAACCCGACTTGTTTATCCTCTCCCTGGGTACCAATGAAGCCATTGAGTATCCCTATGTTGATCCTCAACTGACCAACCACCTGGATCTCCTGATTGAACAGCTTCGGCAGGTGAATCCAAATGCGCAGTTTTTGATCACCACACCGCCCGATGCCTTCAAGCGCAAAACCAGGCGCAACCCGGGCATTGACATAGTGCGTAATAAGCTCATCGCTTATGCGGAAAAAAATCAGTTGGCGTGGTGGGATTTATATGCTGCGGGCGGAGGTAAACACCATGCCGATGCATGGAAAAAAGCGGGCCTCATGCAAAGCGATGGCATTCATTTTACACGCGCGGGCTATGACCTGCAAGGACAGCTCTTGTTTCAGGCGTTGATAAAGGCATACAACGACTATGTTCTCTATCGATATCCATAAGCTGGCGAACGAGTTGTTGTACCAACCGGAGGCACCGCTGATCTTCAATAGCGGTCTCTTTCTTTTTCTGTTCGTGTTTTTTTTGTTGGTGTACATCCCGCTCAGCAAAACCCATCGTCCCAAGCTGCTTTTTGTCACGCTGTTTTCACTGTATTTCTATTACAAGTCGAGCGGCTGGTACTTTTTGCTTTTGCTCAGCACCGTGGCCATCGACTATCACCTGGCAGCCGCCATTGGACGGGCCCGACAAAAAAGCACACGCCAGATCTTGCTGGCGCTGAGTATCATCGCTAACCTGGGCGTGTTGGGTTATTTCAAATACACGAATCTATTTATTGAGTTGATCTCGCCCCTGGCGGATGTGCCCTATCAACCGTTGGACATTTTCTTGCCTGTGGGAATTTCGTTCTTTACGTTTCAGTCCATGAGCTACACCATCGATGTCTACCGCGGGCATCTCAGGCCCGTGGAACACATCCTGGATTACGCTTTTTTTGTGTCGTTTTTTCCCCAATTGGTGGCCGGCCCGATCGTTCGTGCGGCCGATTTCCTTCCACAATTGAAAATGCCCACGATGGTCACGCGTGAGATGTTTGGACGTGGCATTTTTTTGATCACCACCGGGCTCTTCAAGAAAGCGATCATCTCCAACTACATCAGTTTAAACTTTGTGGATCGGGTGTTTGACGCGCCTTCGCTGTACAGCGGATTGGAAAACCTGATGGCTGTATATGGCTATGCACTGCAAATCTATTGCGATTTCTCCGGCTACTCTGACATGGCCATTGGCCTTGCGTTGATTTTGGGCTTTCACTTCAACCTCAACTTCGATTCACCTTATCAGTCCAAAAACATCACCGAGTTTTGGAGGCGCTGGCACATGTCGCTGTCGTCCTGGCTTCGCGACTATCTGTACATCTCGCTGGGCGGCAACCGCAAGGGTCGTGCACGCACGTATCTCAACTTATTTCTCACCATGGTGCTGGGGGGGTTATGGCATGGGGCAGCTTGGCGCTTTGTGTTATGGGGTGCTCTGCATGGGTCTGCCCTGGCGTTCCACAAACTGGTGGCGGGACGCACGGCATCCGTCTCTTCGCCCGTACCGGCCATGGTCAGCACACTACTTACCTTTCACTTTGTCTGTTTCTGTTGGATCTTCTTTCGTGCAGCCGACATGCAAATAGCCGGGGATATGCTGTGGCAAATAGCCGTTCAGTTTCGCGCAGAACTATTGCCCGAGTTTATCGCAGGGTACCCCTGGGTAGTTGGCCTGATGACACTGGGCTACGTGCTTCATTTTGTGCCCGCGCGGATGGAGCGATGGGCTATTCGGAAAACCACGGACCTGCCGTTAGCAGGGCAAACCGCGCTGCTCACCGTGGTAATCCTGTGGGTCATCCAAACAAAATCGGCCAGTATCCAACCCTTTATCTACTTTCAGTTTTGAACCATTGAAAAAAGACGGGACAATGCAGGTCGATACGACTTTTCAATACCTTTGACAGTACCGAAGGCAGATATGAAAAAGATCACAAAATTATTGGTCGCAAACCGGGGCGAAATTGCCCTACGGGTGATGCGCAGCGCACGGGAAATGGGTATACGTACGGTGGCCGTGTACAGCGAAGCCGACCGCAACGCGTTACACGTGCGATTTGCCGATGAAGCAGTATGTATTGGTCCTCCCCCTTCTTCCGAATCGTATCTGCGCATCGACAAAATCATTGCCGCAGCTCAACAAACGGGAGCCGATGCCATCCACCCCGGCTATGGTTTCCTGTCCGAAAATGAAGACTTTGCTCGCGCCTGTGAAACGAACAACATCATTTTTGTGGGCCCTTCGGGCGACTCCATCGAACTGATGGGAAGCAAGCTCAGAGCCAAGGCAGCGGTGGCGCAGTTTGGCGTACCCTTGGTGCCGGGCACCCGTGAGCCCATCTCGTCCCTGCCGGAAGCAAAAAAAATAGCCGCAGAAATAGGCTATCCCATCCTCATCAAAGCCAGTGCGGGGGGTGGTGGCAAAGGCATGCGTGTGGTAGAAAGCGAAGCGCACTTTGAAGAACAGATGGAGCGGGCCGTCAGCGAGGCCACGTCCGCCTTTGGCGATGGTTCGGTGTTTATCGAAAAGTATGTCACCCAACCGCGTCATATCGAGTTTCAAATCTTTGGGGACATGCATGGCAACGTGGTGCACTTGTTTGAGCGCGAATGCTCCATTCAACGCAGACATCAGAAGGTAGTGGAAGAAGCTCCCTCGGCCATAATCACGCCCGCCTTGCGGCAGAAAATGGGTGAAGCTGCCGTGAATGTGGCGAAGGCCGCCCGCTATCATAATGCGGGAACGGTCGAGTTTATCGTGGATGGAAACCTCAACTTCTACTTCCTGGAGATGAATACACGACTGCAGGTAGAACACCCTGTCACCGAACAGATCACTGGCATCGACTTAGTCCAACTTCAGCTGCGGGTAGCCCAGGGCGAAAAACTGCCCTTTACCCAGGAACAGGTCACCCAACGCGGGCATGCTATCGAAGTGCGCGTTTATGCCGAAGACCCCACTAATAACTTTCTGCCCGACATTGGTACGCTGCAAACCTATAAACGCCCGCAAGGTCATGGTATCCGCGTGGACGATGGCTTTGAACAGGGCATGTCCGTGCCGTTTTATTATGATCCCATGATCGCTAAAATGATCTGCACGGCCGAAACGCGCGAACAGGCCATTGAAAAAATGATCCGCGCTATAGACGAATACGAAATTACGGGATTGGCAACCACCCTTGGCTTTTGCCGTTTTGTGATGACGCACCCCGCATTTCGCTCAGGCCAGTTTGACACTAAGTTTATCGAAACGCACTTCAAGCCTGAAAGGTTGGCGGGAGCAACCCCGGCCGAAGGCGCTGCGCTGGCAGCCGCGCTGGCAGCCTACCTCGATGATCAGCAAAAAATACCAACGCTACCTGCCCACACGACCTCACTAACGGGGGGCCGCGACTGGAAAACCAAACGCCTTTACTCCGCTTAGTCCGTGGCCGATATACGTCCCATACGCGCGTGGCGCTACGCACCCGATCTGGACATTGATGATCTTACCTCACCGTTGTTTGATGTGGTGTCCGATCGGCAGCGCAAAGCATTATACCAACATCCGCTCAACAGCATTCACTTGTCCGTGCCGCGGGGGTCAGCCTCGCAAGCGGCTGCCTTGCTGGCACGCTGGAAGAAAGAGGGTATTCTGGTGCAAGACAAGTTGCCAGCAATTTACGTCTACTACCAATACTTCGCGTTGGCGGGGCAGCCGGCCCGGTTTTGCCGCAAAGGATTTGTCGCGCATATACGTGTTCATGATTGGGACGAAGGGGTGGTTTTGCGTCACGAAAACACCATCCCACAGGCCGTTAATGATCGCATTGAGCTATTGGAGCACACGCAACTTCACAGCAGTCCCACTCATGGGCTGTATACCGACACCTCGTTTGCCCTGGAGCGCTATATGGACGAGGCCGTCCAAAGCCCCATTTACGAAACAGAAGACTACCAGGGTGTGCGCGATGTACTGGCCGTGATTCATGACGCGCACGTCATCCGCCAGTTTGTATCGGTGTTGGCCGACAAGAAAATCATTTTGGCCGATGGCCATCATCGGTATGAGAGTTCCATCATTTATCAGCAGCAGCGAAAGCGGGCGAACGCCCACCACACGGGCGAAGAGGGGTATAACTTCCACCTCATGTATCTTACCAACACGGAGGCGGGCGATCTGCGCATCCTACCCACGCACCGGCTCATCCGGGGAATCGAAAATTTCTCTGAGACGAACATCCTAAAGAAGCTGGAAACCGACTTTCTCATCAAACCGGTGGATGAACCCGATGCGTTGCCCGAGATCATCCAAGGAAAAAAATGGGCTTTTGGCTTGCTTTTTCGCGACAACGCCTACAAAGTTCGGCTCAAACCCGAACGGTTTACCATGTTGTCATGGCCTTTCCCAGAGGTAGTGAAGCAATTAGACCTTACTGTCATGCATTACTTCATCATCGAGAAAGCGCTGGGCATCCCGGGCAAAGTGCAACGCAGCTCTTCGCACATTACCTTCGACCGCAGTTTTGCCGACTGCCTGACCAAGGTTTTGAAGAACGAAGCACAGTTGGCGCTGATCACACAAGAGGTATCCATTGATGAGGTAAAAGAAGTGTGCGCCAGTGGATATACCATGCCTCAAAAATCTACCTATTTTTATCCCAAGGTCATTGCAGGTTTTCTGTTTAGCTCCATGGCCGATGATGAATAGTAACCCTATGAACATCGAAATCATTTTTACACTCGCCAATTCGTTTGTCCCGGTTTGCTGGTTGCTTTTGTTGCTCGCCCCGCGCTGGAAGGTGACGCGCGTGGTCATTCTCTCGGGCATGGTGCCTGCCGCGTACGCAGTCGTATATGGTGTATTGATCCTGATGTATTTTGGGCAAGGCGAAGGAGACTTTAACTCATTGGCCGGTGTGATGAAATTGTTTCAACAACCCGAGGCAGTGACGGCCGGGTGGATTCACTATTTGGCATTTGATCTTTTTGTGGGTACCTGGATCGTGGTCAACAGCCAGAAACACCGCATCGCACATCTTTGGATCGTACCGTGCCTGGTGCTGTCCTTTCTTTTCGGGCCCGCGGGGCTGTTGCTGTACTTTATCATTCGCACCGCCTTGACAAAACAACTGATACATGAGAATTTCTGATTGGTTGGCAGAACTAAATAGGCGCAACGCGTTACTCTATTTTTTTGGCTGGGCCAATGTGGCTTTGCTGTTAATTGCCATCGTGGGGTGGACCGTGGATGACACGGTGGTGTCGGGCATCAACGCCTGGATCAAACCGATGAAGTTTGCCGTGAGTGTAACCGTGTATGCGTGGACCTTTGCCTGGTTACTATTTTATCTACCACACGCGAAACAAGTGAAATGGATTTCGATTTTGGTCGTGGTGTGCATGACCGTGGAGAATACAGCCATTTTCATGCAAGCGTTCCGGGGCGTACCCTCACATTTTAATGTCTCCACCGCCCTTGACGGTGCTGTTTTCGCCACCATGGGATTGTTCATCCTGATCAACACCGTGGTGATTACATGGGTCTTTATCCTTTTCTGGCTGCCGGGCGTTCGCCTGTCGCCCTCCATGCTGGCGGCCTGGCGCTGTGGTATTTTTTTATTCCTGGTCGGGGGTGTTTCCGGAGGCATTATGTCGGGTCATCTGAGTCATGCGGTGGGCGTGGCCGAGGGTAATGCAGCCCTACCGTTTTTGAACTGGAGCCTCCGCGGGGGCGATTTGCGGATACCTCACTTTCTCACGCTGCATGGTCTTCAGGTCATGGCTTTTTTTGGGGTATGGAGTTCCAGGCGAACGGTATCCACGTTGCCTGTCACGTTGTTCTTTGTAGGGTACAGTGTTGTTTGTATCGCGCTGCACGTCATTGCGCTGGAGGGAAAATCGCCCTTTAGCTTTTGATGGCGGTAAATTCGATCTCCACCAGATACTCAGGGCCGATCAGCGCACTTACCTGAATCATAGAAGTAGCCGGCTTGATGTCTTTGAAAAACTCGCCATGCGCGCGCCCCACCTCTTCCCATTGGCTGATGTCAACCACGTAAATGCGCGTGCGTATTACATCCGTCAATGCAAAACCGAGAGGTTGTAAGATGCGCTGTGCTTTTTGAATGATGAAGCGCGCTTGCTCATAAGGGCTGCCTGCACCCACCAGTTGCCCTTTTTCGTCAATGGCCACCGATCCGGATATCTCTACCGTATCGTTGATGTGAACCGCGCGGCAGTAGCCCACGATGTCTTCCCAAGGTGCGCCTGTGGTAATGTTTCTTCGCTTGTTGCCCATGTGTAGGACGTCCGTTGTTCCGAAAGTTAACGTATCTTCACGAGCAGAGAAAAGATGAAGATAAAAACGGCCATGCGGTACGCCCGGCACTTGCGGTTGCCCGGATTTGGGCGTGAGGCACAGGAGCGGCTGTTGAATGCCCACGTAGTGGTGGTAGGTGCGGGTGGCCTTGGCTGTCCCGTGCTGCAATACCTGGCAGCTGCGGGTGTTGGCACCCTCACCGTTGTAGACGGTGACATGGTGGACCAAACCAACCTGCACCGGCAGGTGCTCTTTGGCGAAGGCGAGATAGGGCAATTGAAAGCTCACGTGGCCGCCACCCGACTGCGGTTGCTCAACGGAGACGTGAAGGTCATGGCTATAGCCGAACGGTTGACATCCGCCAATGCGTTGGAACGAT
Organism: uncultured Ohtaekwangia sp.; assembly: GCA_964524935.1. Taxonomy (GTDB): domain Bacteria; phylum Bacteroidota; class Bacteroidia; order Cytophagales; family Cyclobacteriaceae; genus ELB16-189. The sequence goes on along the minus strand of CAZGFJ010000001.1, from coordinate 685,323 downwards.
TGGCACCGGCTGATGTGATCATCGACTGCACCGATAATTTTCCCTCGCGGTATTTGCTATGCGATGCCTCGGTGCTGCTGAACAAACCGTTGGTATTTGGTTCTGTTTTTCGCTTCGAAGGCCAGGTGTCTGTGTTTCATTATCGTGGGTCACCGTGCTACCGCGATCTTCATCCGCAGCCGCCCGCCCCGGGCAGCGTGCCCGACTGTGCCGAAGGAGGTGTGCTTGGCTCCTTGTGTGGCATCATCGGAAGCTATATGGCCAACGAGACCCTCAAACTCATCACGAGACTGGGACAGCCACTGGTGGGTAGCGTATTATGGGTTGATTCGCTGCAATCCGAAAATCATATCTTTCACATCCCCGCGCGCGGAGCCGCCAAAAGCATCACACAGCTAATTGATTACGATCACTTCTGTTCGGTGTTGCCCGAGGTGGCCATTCGCGAATTGTCGGTGGACGAATGGCAGCACTGGCAGTCACATAATCTTCCCTTTGTGCTGGTAGACGTGCGCGAACCCCATGAATATGCCACGGCCAACCTGGGAGGTATATCCTTACCTCTCTCTGCGTTGGCAGAACGGATGGCCGAAATACCACGCGATACCAACGTGGTTCTGCACTGCCAATCGGGCACACGCAGCCGGCAGGCTATTCAGCTTTTGCTAAAAGCGCACCCGTTTTTGAATTTGTATAACTTAACGGGGGGGCTGGATGCATGGCTCAACCGCGCGCCTTAGTTACCATTCAATGGGCGCCAGGCCCCGGGCGGTGAGGTAGGCATTGGTTTGGCTAAAGTGGCGATTGCCAAAGAAGCCTCTGTCGGCCGAAAAAGGAGAAGGATGAGCGGACGCGAGTACCAAGTGCTTGTGTGTGTCAATCAGGGCGCCTTTCTTTTGTGCGTACGCTCCCCATAGCAAAAAGACCACATGCTCTTTTTCCCGATTGAGTCGGTCCACCACCGCATCAGTGAATGTCTCCCATCCCTTATTTTGATGTGAACCTGGTGAAGAGGCGCGCACCGTGAGCGTAGCGTTGAGTAACAACACACCTTGCTGCGCCCACCGCGTCAGGTCACCGTGTGCGGGCAGTTCTTTGCCCACATCACTTTTGATCTCTTTAAAAATATTGATCAGCGAAGGTGGCATTTTCACCTCTGGCCGCACCGAAAAACACAGCCCATTGGCTTGCCCTTCGCCATGGTAAGGATCTTGCCCCAGGATGACTACGCGCACGCGGTCAAACGGGCAGGCATCAAAAGCCCGGAAAATGTCGGGGCCCGGTGGGTAGACTACCTGATGTTGATACTCTTGCTTCACAAAAGCGATAAGTTGTTGAAAATAAGGAGCTTCGAATTCATCCCGCAAGCGTGCCTTCCACGATTCCTCTATTTTTACCATGCCGTGTTATCAATAGTTAAACGATTTTGACGCAGGGACTGAAAAATAGAAAAAATTGATATTTTTGACGCGAATGATTGCGCAAGTAACACAAGGAATCAGGGTAACAGTGGAGACGGAGTACCAACCTTCCTACTCCAGTCCCAGCCAATACCACTATGTGTTTACCTATCGGATCACCATTGAAAACCAAAGTGAGTTTACCATTCAGTTGATGCGCAGGCACTGGCACATTTTCGATGCGGGTTTTGCGGCCCGCGAAGTGGAAGGAGAAGGTGTGGTGGGCCAACAGCCGGTCATTGAACCGGGGCAGTCGCACCAGTATGTTTCCGGCTGTAATCTCAAGTCGGGCATCGGTAAAATGGTAGGCACGTATCTGATGGAGCGCGTGGTAGATGGGGCCCAGTTTCGCGTGGACATTCCGGCCTTTAGCATGGTGGCACCGCTTCGGCTTAATTAAACCTCTCCTTCACCGGGTTTTTTCTCCGTTGGTACGATTCGGCTCCTGTCATCTGCCCGGTTGTTTGTACCTTTCTCCTTTCTGAGTGCACTTTGTCGAACCGACTCTTCCAGCTCAACGAATACCTTCGCCACTGGCTGTGGCAGGTGGATGAGCATTCCATCCATTCGCCTTTCTTTTTTGATTTTTACACCAGCGTCATTCGCCCAAAAAATACCTGCGCCCGTTTTGAAGATATTGAGCGGTTGCGGCAGCAGTTGCTGGCAAACACGGAAGCTGTTCCATTTGCCGACCTGGGCGCTCCGTCACCGCATTTCCAAAGCAACAGCCGTACCATCCAGTCCCTCGCCAAAACCAGTTTGTTGCCGACCCGGTGGGCCCATCTTTTTTTTCGCCTGGCGGCACACGTGCGCGCCAAGCGGGTGGTAGAGCTGGGTACCTCCCTTGGCCTAACCACCCTGTATTTGAGCCGGGTGAAGGAGGCTGCCATCACCACCTTTGAGGGAAACCAGGCCGTTGCCTCGATGGCCTTAACCCACTTCGAAGCGTTCGGAGCGCACAACGTTACGTTGGTGGAGGGGCTGATCGACAAAATGTTGCCCGACTTTTTGCAAAACCCCGCCAAAATCGACCTGGCCATCATTGATGCCAATCACAGGCTGGAGCCCACACTGCGTTATTTTGAGTGGCTGGGCAAGCGCATGAGCGATCAGGGCATCATCGTTATTGATGACATCCACTATTCGCCCGAAATGGCCGAGGCCTGGCGCATCCTGCAACAACACACCCTTGTATACGCCACCATGGACCTGTTTCGATGCGGTCTGTTGTTCTTCCATCCGGAGCTGCACCGCGAACACTACACGTGTTCGCTATAAGCCGCCAATATCCTACCTTTGCCAAAACTGACTTATGACTACCCCGGTAGAACCCAAAAAATCGAGCAAGTCACCCGTGATCATCGCCATTCTCGGAGCCATTGTCATTGCGCAAAGCGCCTGGATCTATTTTGACTATAAGAAAGATGTGGTGATTCAAGAGCAAAAGATCGAGGTGGAAGAAGAGCTGGCGACCACCATGCAAAAGCTAAATGATATCAGTAAAGAACTGGACCAAAAAATCATCGAAATCGAAAAATTGGGTGGCGACATCAGCGAGTTGCAAAAAGCGAAAGCAGAAATCGAAAAAGAGATGCGCAGGAGCACGCAACGCAGCACAAAAGCCATCAACGAGCTAAAGGCCAAGGTGGAAGGTTATGAAGAATTGTTAAAAATCAAAGACGAAGAGATTGACAAGCTAAAAGCCGTAAACAAAGAGCTCTTCACCGAAAACCGCACGCTCAAAACCACCCAAAACAAACTGAGCGACTCCATCAACCGTCTGTCCAAAAATAAAGAAGAGTTAGCCACCAAAGTTGCCATTGCCTCGCAACTGAAAGCCGAAAATTTTGTTTTGAAAGCAGTTAACAACCGGGGAAAGGAACGCGAATCTCCCTTCAGAAACCGGCAGATTGAGAAATTGAAAATCGAATTTACGCTGGCCGAAAATAAAGTGGCACCCATTGAAGGAAAAAAAATTCTGATCCGCATTGTAGATGAAAACGGCCAGGTGCTGTTTGATGTGGCCAAGGGTTCGGGTACGTTCTTGTTCAATGGCAAAGAAGAGTTTTACACCGCCAGTCAGGAAATCCTCTTTGACAACACCCGGCAGAAGATCACATTCTTTTATGAAAAAGGATCGGATTATGTGCCGGGTACCTACACCCTCGAAGCGTATACCGATGACTATCTGATGGGCTCCGCTACATTTGAGGTCAAATAACCGTAGGTGCGCAATCTCCCAACCTGAACCTTGTTTTATCTGTGCCATACGATGTAATCATAGTAGGCGGTGGTATTGTGGGCTTGGCCACCGCCTTGCAACTTCAGCGCCAACACCCGGGCAAACGAGTGATCGTTCTGGAAAAAGAGAGCGCACTCGCCACCCACCAGACCGCCAACAACAGTGGCGTTATCCACTCCGGCATCTATTACAAACCCGGATCGCTGAAGGCCACCAATTGCCTGCGGGGCTATCAGCTGCTGATCGATTTCTGCCAACAACATAATATTCCTTTTGAGCGGTGTGGTAAAATCATTGTAGCCACCGAGGAAAAAGAATTGCCCTTATTAGAAAGTCTGTTTGTGCGCGGACAGCAAAACGGCCTGGCCAACCTGAGAAAACTGACACGCGAAGAACTGCGCGAACACGAGCCACACGTCAACGGACTGGCCGGGATATTTGTGCCCCAAACGGGTATTGTCGATTACAAATTGGTGGCTCAAAAGTATGGCCAAATGCTGCAAGAACATGGCGGTACGATCTGCCTTGATGAAAAAGTGATGGACATCCGAAAGACAACGGGCGGCTGCGTAGTTATTACTCAAAAGCAGTCGTATGCGGGCAAGCTGGTGATCAATTGTGCCGGCCTTTACTCCGACAAGATGGCGGCACTCACCACCTCACCCTTGGATCTGCGCATTATCCCGTTTCGGGGCGAGTATTACAAACTGCGCCCTGAAAAAGAGTACCTGGTTAAAAACCTGATCTATCCGGTGCCCGATCCGAATTTTCCGTTCCTGGGGGTTCATTTTACCCGCATGGCCAAAGGTGGCGTAGAAGCGGGCCCCAATGCGGTGTTGGCTTTCAAGCGCGAGGGGTATCGGAAATCACAAATCAGCTTTACCGAACTGGGCGAAACATTGGCATGGCCGGGCTTTCAAAAGGTGGCCGCCAAGTACTGGCGCACAGGGTTGGGTGAAATGTACCGATCGTTTTCAAAGGCCGCTTTCACACGGGCACTGCAAAAACTTATCCCTGAGATACGCGAACATGATCTGGTAGACGGAGGCGCTGGTGTGCGTGCGCAGGCATGCGACCGCACCGGTGGCCTGGTAGATGACTTTTTGATCCTTGAGAACGAGGGCGTGATCAATGTATGTAATGCACCCTCCCCCGCGGCCACCTCTTCACTGGCCATTGGCGAAACGCTGGCCGGACTGGCCGCTAAGCGTTGGTAAAAAAAGAGGCGGGGTTTGCCCGCCTCTGTAGTTTGTATTGTTGGCCCGGCTACTCTTTAGCCGTGTTGCCTTCGCTTTTCTTTGTCGCGTCTTTCTTGGCCCTGATCTTGTCTCCTTCTTTCAGGCGTTTTGAAACCACCAAAAAGGGGCCCGTTACCACTTCTACGCTATCGCTCAACCCCGACACGATCTCAATGTTGTCATAATCGCTGATGCCCGTTTTTACTTCCAACATCTTGGCTTTGCCATTGTCATTGACAAATACGACTACCTTATCTTCCTTTTTCTCAGGCTTTTTGCTGGTGTCCGTTACCTGCGGACGCTCATCATCGTCATTACGCACAACTTTTTTCTCATCGCCACGGGTGGTTACGGCCGCCAGGGGCACAGCTGTCACGTTGTTTTTCCGCGAGGTGATGATATCCACGCTGGCCGTCATGCCGGGGCGGAAGGGATATCGATTGCCCTGTCTAATCAAATCTTCATATGATTCTCGCAGGATCAGGATACGGACTTCAAACTCGGTGATGGCATCGGCCGAGGTCTTGTCGCGGGCGGTATTGGCAATATTGGTGACGATACCTTTGAATTGCTTACCGTTGTTTGCATAGGCATCAATGTCGATCAGGACCGAGTCGTTGAGGTGTACGCGGACGATATCGTTCTCATTTACGTTCACCCGCACTTCCATTTTGGTCAGGTCAGCGATGCGGAGCATCTCCGTGCCGGCCATCTGAGCGGTACCTACCACGCGTTCGCCTTTTTTTACACTCAGTTTAGATACGATGCCGCGCATGGGTGCCACTACGGTGGTTCTGCGCACATTTTCGCGCGACTCGCGTACACTGGCTTCGGTGCTGTTTACAATGTAACGGCCAGCTTCTACCGACTGCTCGGCTGACTTCAGGTCGTTCTGTGCTACTTTATAATTTTGTTGGGCCAGTTGCCACTCGGCTTCCGAAATCACTTTCTCGTTCCAAAGCTTCTCCTGGCGCTCATACTCCTGCTTAGCGCGCACAAAGGTGGCTTCCGCACGGGCCAACGCAGCTTTGGATGCTTCCAGGTTAGCTTTCTGTTGCTGGAGTCCGGCCTCGGCCCGTTCGAGCTGGCTTACCTGTACATCCGGTCTTATTTTGACCAGCAATTGCCCCAACCTGACCGAATCGCCATCTTCCACAAACAGGTCTACAATCTCGCCTGACACTTCGGGGGCAATCTTCACTTCGACCACGGGTTGTACCGTGCCGGAGGCAGAGACCTTTTCGGTAATAGACACGCGTTTTACCTTGGTCATCTCCACTTCCAGGTCCTTGGGTTTGCCGATCCATCCTTGCGAGGAGGCAATGATGAGAAAAGCGATCAGCAGCGTGATGCCTCCAATGAGAATGTAGAGAACCTTGTTTGATTTTTGTTTTTGTTTGGCCATGGATGTATAGACTATTGTTAAAAACCTAATTCTTTTCCTTGATAGAAATCAAGCACTTTTTTGCGGAACACAAAGTTGTATTTGGCACGCGCCAGATCGGATTTGGCTTGGAAGAGGCTGTTCTCCGATACATTGTACTCCACGAAATTGATGGCGCCTAACTCATATCGTTGCTTATTGACGCGGTAGGCTTCTTCCTGGGCGCGCACCTGTTTCAGGCTGGAGTTATATGTTTTCGAGGATGCCAACGCATCGTTATAGGCCGTTTCAATAGTCTGACGCAGGGTGTTTTCGGTTTCCAGTACTGCGATCTCGGCATTTTCTTTTTGGATGATGGCGCGCTGCACGCTGGCACGGGTTTGCAGGCCGTTGAAAATGGGGATGTTCAAGTTAAGACTTACCGCTTTGAACAGGTTGTCTTCCAATTGGGCCCTGACGCCATAGCTATCGGATACCAATATACGCTCTTGCTGGAAAAAATAAACAGCGTTGGGATCGCCCGGACCTACGATCGGCCCCGCGCCCACTTGCCCCACGGGCGTGGGCGTCAGCAAAAAATTATCGCCTGTCCGAAACAATGGCCCATCGGAAGCGCTTGCATAGTTGGATTGTGCCGAGGCGTTAAGTGTAAGTCGTGGCATGTAGGATCCGCGCGTGGCACGCAGGGCGAACTCACTGCTCTCGACCTTGAGCTTGGCACTTTGCACTTCGGGCATATTCTGCAACGCAATGCGGTAGATGTCTTCGGCCTTCTGATCCAACACCAGGTCGTCCACCGTCACCTCGGGGGCCTGTACTTCAATTTCCTCATTAGCCGCAATCAGCAACGCCTGCTTCAATTGGAGCACCGAAAGCGCATAGGCATTTTCCTGGTTTACCAAATTGACTTCGTTGGAGGCCACCTGAGCTTCCTGATTGAGTTCGTTGGCAAGCGGTAAGGCTCCAGCAGCCACCTGCCTTTTGATGCGATCCAATTGTGCCTGGCTCGAGTTCAACTGAAATCGGGCATTCTCGAAGAGCTCCTTGTTCAACACCACATTTACAAAAAGTGTGATCACGTTGAGGGTAACATCATTTTTGGCCTTTGACAGGTCTTTGTCGGCTGCCACCACATCGCGCTGGCTTTGCTTGAATGTGTTTTGCACACGCAATCCGTTAAACACATTGAGTGTACCAATTCCCTGGATGTTGACCGTATTGTTGTTCCGGTTTAAGAACTGATTGGTTACCGGGTTTAGCGCGCGACCAAAATTTTGCCCGTACGACCCACCGGCATTTACCGTGGGCAAAAAAGAAGCTTTTGCCTGTAACAGACTTGCTTCAAAAATATCCACATTGTTTTTACTGCGCTGCACATTCAGGTTCCGCTCCAGCGCAATGTCCACACACTCTTTTAATGTCAATTTCCGGGGCTGTGCCATGGCCGCCACCGGGAAGGCCATCAAAAAAATAAAAGCGAAACGTTTCATCATAGTCCTATGTCAGTGATATAAATTACTTCTTTTACCCAATTAAGACTCCGCAGGTAATTCAATGTTACAGTTTTAATACCTGAATCCATTTCAATAACCAAACAGGCCAAATCATTCTTGCCTTTGCGCGATACGCTCATGGTGGCAATGTTGCAGTCGTCATGAGCCAAGACATTGGCAATAAAGGCAATAGAACCTTTTGTGTCGGCCGCAAAGATGACGAGCGTGTGTAAGTTGGCGGTAAAGTCGGCCCGCAGGCCATTCACCTCGGCAATATTGATCATGCCGCCCCCTTTGCTTTCCCCCAACACTTCCACTTGGCGCATTTCGCGTGCCAACGTAAGGCGGATGGAGTTGGGGTGTAGTGTTGAGGCGTTGCCTACCGACTTAAACGTATACTTCAAGCCCCGCTGGTCAGCGATTTCCAGTGCCTCCCGGATACGATCATCGTCTGGTCGGAAATCCATGAGGCCCGCGATAATGGCACGATCGCTGCCGTGGCCTTCGTATGTGCGCGCAAAGGAGTTATAGAAAATGATCTCCGCACGGTCGGGTATGCCGCCAAGTATCTGTGTGGCAGCCCGCGCAATGCGTACCACCCCCGCGGTGTGCGAACTGGATGGGCCGATCATCACGGGTCCGATCATATCAAAAACACTGCTTTTTTCGGCCATACCCGAATGTTAACGGAAAAACACGCAAAAAGGGTTACCATTTCCGGACAGAAATGTTCCTTTTTGGGGTATTTCTTAACGAGCGGCAAAAATAGTTCTTCTGCGACTACGTAGTGCGCTTTGAGCGGAAAATCGCCAAAATATAGATCCTTACTTGGAGGGGATCAGCTTGTAAAACACACCGGCACCGTAGTTGGGCGAAGCCAAGATGTTGCGCCCGGAAAACGCATAGCCGGCAGAAACGGTAATCCCCAAGGACTCGGTGAGCAGATACGCCACTTCGAGCGTGGGTGACACATACTCGGTATTGTTGGAAAAAACACCATTGCTGGCCACGGCATCGCTCCCATTGAAGAACGATTCTACCACATTCAGTTTTGCTACCGCAATGATCTTGGAAGATGTATAGCCAACTTCGGCCCCCCAGCGAAACTCGTCTGAAAAGCCCTGCGTGCGGTTATTGACACCCACATAGGCCGAGGCATAAAAAGGGCGTGGATAAAACGAATGGCTCACATCGACCCGGAGCAGTTGGTTGAATTCGCCATCGCCTGTCTGCAAAATGCCGCTCACCCCTCCCGATGTCTCGCCCAACGGCAACCCCAGCAGCACCGAAGCACTGACGACCACCGGTTTGTTCACGATCAGGCCATATTTGAAACCGACATCAGCATCACCTACTGCGTTCAGAAATTCGGCCGACTCCACACGCCCACTTTGCCGATAGCGGACTTCCGCCAACGTGCTGCGCACAAAAACGGGAAGATAAAACAGCGTTGTCAACCGATGGCTCACTCCATATTCGCCATACAGGCTGGTAGTAAACAGACTGTTGGTGCGTATCGTGGTGATGTCTCCGCTGGGACTGTAAAAGGCATCGGAAATAATCCAGTTTTGTCCGAACTTAAAATAGCCGCCTCGCCTGGGTTGGGGCCAGCCACTGGCAGCCGCCACCTGCGTTCCAAACACAATCAACAAACAAAGCCAGGTGCGCATGTCGTGGTTAGTTTAGGTCAGCAAAGCCGAACGTCACGCTGGCCGGCTTGCATAAGATGATGACGTATCGGTAATCAAACAGGTTGATGTTCGGATTGAGCTGCGTAATATTAAATCGCTTGGCCCCGTTGGTGGTGATCTGAGCCACTTCAAAGCCGCTGGCCCTAACCTGCGCCCCGTTGGTGGAGTTGGCCAGATAGATATAGGTACCGAGGGCAAAACTGGTTTGAAAATCGCTGCTCAACTCCAATATCAACTGCCCGGCCTCAATTTTCAACACAGCCGTGCCTCTGGCTTGATAACCACCTGAAGGAACAAAGGTGCCATCGCGCAGCAACCCTACCGTCACGGGCACGGTGTTGCTCTTCACCCCTTCTGATTTGGCATAGATGCCCGCCACTCCGGCCGACCCGCCCGTTACTTCGCCTGTAGCCGATACGCTGGCGATGGTTGAATTTTCAGAAAACCACTCGATGGGTCGGTTGGTCAGAGTCGCGCCAGCGATATTTTTCACGGTAGCGGTAAACGAAGTCTTCTCTCCGATCGCCAATGTGCTTTTGGCCGAGACGATGGTCACGCTGGCCACGGCATTCTCATCGCTGACGACAGTCACATTGATCGGAGTACTTTCGAGCCCTTCAAACGAAGCCCGTATGACCGTTTGTCCATTGCTGAGCGCTCTCACGGTACCGTCATTATCAACCGTGGCCACTGCGGGTACAGTACTCAGCCACGTTAACGGAACGGTTTGGGGAAGCCCGTAATCATCAAAGTACTGCGCCATCACGCGCTGCGTGCCCGTGGGCATCAACGCCACCGAGGGAACATCCACTTCGATGCGAGCCCCTACGACAGGATCATCCACGTATTCAATGGGGGCACAGGCCGTTACAACCAATATCAGAATCGAAATGGGTCTCATGTGAAAAGTGTAAAACAAACGTCCACTTTTTCCGGGAAATAAAATGTCCGTAAGATGACAACCCCGTGTCTAAACGGCAATCGGTGCTTTAATGGAGGGGTGACTTTGGTAGTTGACGATTTCGAAGTCTTCGAACCGATACTCGAACAACGAGTCGGGTTTACGTTTGATCACCAATTGTGGCAACGGAAAGGGCGTGCGGGTCAACTGCAGCTCGGCTTGTTCCAAATGATTAAGGTAAAGATGCACATCACCTCCTGTCCACACAAAATCGCCCGGCTGCAACTCACATTGCTGCGCCACCATGTGGGTGAGTAACGCATACGAAGCAACGTTAAAGGGTACACCTAAAAAATAATCGGCACTGCGTTGGTACAGTTGGCAACTGAGTTTGCCCTCGGCTACGTAAAACTGGAATAGCGCATGGCAAGGCGGCAACGCCATGTTTTCCACCTCGGCCGGGTTCCACGCGCTTACGATGTGCCTGCGCGAATCGGGTTTTGTTTTCAATTGATGCAGCACCTGGCTGATTTGATCAATGTGCCGTCCATCCGGGGCGGGCCAACTGCGCCATTGGCTTCCATATACCGGACCGAGATCACCCTTTTCATCGGCCCATTCATCCCAGATGGTGACCCCGTGATCGTTCAAGTACTTGATGTTGGTGTCGCCTTTTAGAAACCAAAGCAGTTCGTAAATGATGGACCTAAGGTGGAGCTTTTTGGTGGTCACCAGCGGGAAGCCTTCGCTCAGATCAAACCGAAGTTGGCGGCCAAAGACGGATTTTGTGCCGGTACCGGTGCGGTCTGTTTTGGTGGCACCGTGCGCAATGATGTCGCGCATTAAATCCAGGTACTGCTGCATGGTGGTTTTTCGGAAAGCGGGTTATCGATCGCCAAAAATAGATAACTTTTTCACGCCAGACGCACTGCCGGCAAACCGTTTCGCGGGGTAAGAGCGTGCGGTGACCGATGCCCGCGGTCGCCAAGAAGCAAAAGTTGCTGTATGTTTGCTACATCATGAAGGCACAACTCATTTTCGTTTTTATATGGGCCTGCGGATGGTTGGTTGCCACGCCCGTAGCAGGCCAACTCAAAATCGCCAAACTCAAATATCAGGGCGGTGGCGATTGGTACGCCAATAAAACCGCGTTACCCAATCTCATTCGGTTCTGTAATCAGGAATTGGGCATGAATCTGCACCCCGAGGAAGATGTGGCAGAGGTGGGCAGTCCGGATTTGTTCAACTACCCCTATATATATATGACCGGTCACGGCAATGTGGTGTTTTCTGCCGCGGAGGCTGCCAATCTTCGCAGTTATCTGGTGGGAGGCGGGTTTTTGCATGTAGATGACAATTATGGCATGGACAAGTTTGTACGGTTAGAATTGAAAAAGGTGTTTCCGGAACTTGAGCTGGTCGACATTCCATTTGACCACCCCATTTACCATCAAAAGTTTAAATTCCCGGAGGGTCTCCCCAAAATACATGAACACGATGGCAAGCCGGCCCAGGGTTTGGGCCTGTTTCATGAGGGTCGGCTGGTGGTTTTCTACTCCTACGAAAGCGACCTGGGCAACGGCTGGGAAGACCCGCGCATCCACAACGATCCCGAAGCCAAACGGCAAGAGGCCCTGCGCATGGGGGCCAACATCCTCGCCTTCTGCACCACGCTGTATTAGCAAAATCGACCGCGGAAAAAATATGACAAGAATGCTTTGGAATTCTAAAACTAAAGACTTAGTTTTAAAACGTAATTGATAGTTGAATATGAAGTTCACCTGGTTTCTCCTCGTGTGGGCCGTTGCATGTCATGGTCAAAAACTGGCCACTACCTTTCAGCGTGCCGAGCAACAGGGCATTTCCATTTCGCGGTTGGATGACCAATACATGGCTGCGGTACACAGCGACCCATCGAAAGCCGCGTTTGCCGAACGGGAACAGGAAGTGGTGAACGCGTATCGTTCGTTGTTGACTGACTTGAACCTGTTTTTATTGAGGAACAACTTCGGCTGGGCCGTAGACACCCGGTGCTTCAACCGCATTTACTTCAATGCCAATGGTACCATCGATTACTTTCTTTTTCAATTTGCGCCCGGTGCCATCGCGCCCGCCAAGGAAAGGCAATTTGAACGCTTGGTAACAGCCTTTATCCGCGACTACCAATTTCCGCTCACGCATGCATTGCCTTTTGCACAATGCAGTCCGGTCACCTATGCAGCCAACCAAAAAACCTACTAATCCTGTGAAAGAGCTCACCAAAGCCGAAGACCAGATCATGCAAATCCTGTGGGCGATCAAAAAGGGGTTTGTCAAAGACATTATGGATCACCTGCCCGCGCCCAAGCCTGCCTACAACACGGTGTCCACCATTGTGCGCATCTTGGAGAAAAAAGGGTTTGTGGGCTACAAAGCCTATGGAAAGACGCATGAGTACTACCCGCTGATCCCCAAAGAGAAGTACACGCAGTTCTACCTCAACAACCTGGTGAAAGGCTATTTCGGAGGCTCCTTTCAAAACCTGGTGTCTTTTTTCGCCTATGAGAACAAGATGAATGTGACCGAAATCGATCAACTGGTCAAACAATTGGAAGAACTCAAAAACAAAAAACCATGAATGCCGCCAACTACCTCATCGAAGTAAACGTGGCTTTGCTGCTGCTGGCGGTTGGCTACTGGTGGCTGCTTCGCAACGAAGATGACTTTCGCATTAAGCGGTTCTACCTCTTGGGTTCGTTACTCGTATCGGTAACGGCCCCGTTTTTTTCCTGGCCTGCTCCGGTAGATGCGGTGCCTACGCTGACACACGTGCTCCCATCGTATTGGTTGCCCGAAATCGTGATCACCTCCGATGGCTCATCACCCGCTGCGCACACGCCCGTTGCGGCAGCCGGCTGGCGATGGGTAGGCACGATCTATTGGGCGGGCGTGTGCATGGCCGTGCTGGTGTTTATGTACCGAACAGGTCGTATCCTCCATCTTCGAATGAGGGGAGGGCGGCAGGCCTGGCGCGGCTACCGCGTGGTGCAGTCGCCCGCGTTACACTCTACCTTCTCTTTTGCAGGCACTATTTACCTGGCCCAAAACCGATCCATTGACGAGCCCGAGGCACAGCTCATGCTTCAGCACGAGGCAGCGCACGTGGACTGTCTTCATTCGTATGATATCCTCTTTACCCAACTGATCGGCTTGTTCTGCTGGTTTAATCCGGTGGTTCGCTGGTACCGCACCGAGCTGGCGCAGCAACATGAATTTGAAGCCGATGCGGCCGTGGCCACCCCCGCGGGAGCGGCTGCCTACGCACAGTTATTGGCCGAAGAGGCGCTGCATCAGGCGGGCTTTTCGCTTGCCCATCATTTCAATTCTTCTTTCACCGTAAAACGCATCGCTATGTTACAAAAACTTCGTACCCGGCTGGCCTTTTGGAAATGGCCCGTCATCGCCCTTGTATCGGCCGTTGCCATTGCTTTTGTCTCTTGCCAGGATCAGTTGGCGGATCTTAAGGTGGCAACGGAAAATTCCACGGCTGCCCTTTTGTGGCCAAAAGAAGTACAAGACAAGTTAGATGAATTGCACCGCCAACAACCCCACGCCACGTTCTCCGTGTATGAACTTAATGAGGAGGGCCAAAAAGCATTGAACAAAATTGACGGCCAATCCGTGACGCAAGTACACGTGGTGGCATCTACCAGCGCAGGTATGGGTGGGAGTTATGCCATTGTGCAGCAGGGTGGCGTAGCGAGCCAACTCGGAGATCTTTCTGCTGACCGGAACATGATTTTTACAGTGGTCGAAGAAACGGCCACCCCAAAAGAGGGTATTGAATCGCTGTACCGATACATCGCAGCTCAGCTGCGCTACCCGGCACAAGCCAGGCGCGAAGGTGTAGAAGGCAAAGTATATCTTGAGTTTACGGTGAACACGGACGGTACGCTGTCGGACATCCGCGTGGTGCGCGGCATTGGCGGGGGCTGTGATGAGGAGGCGGTGCGCGTACTGGAGGGATCCCCTGCGTGGAATCCCGGCAGACAGAGGGGTGTGACCGTCCGGCAGAAAATGGTGCTTCCCATCATCTTTAAGTTGGGAGTGTCAGATAAGTCGTTGGAGGTAGGACAATCGGGAAACGCCACCCTGCCCGAAATGGTAGTGGTTGGCAAATCGGAAAATCAGTTTGTCATTGAGCTTGCCAGGCAAAACGAGGCGGGAAAAGTTGTACTGACGGGCACCGTGCGAAACAAAAATCAGGAGCCGCTGACAGGCGCGAACATTGTAGTAGCCGGTACGACTGTCGGCACTGTTACCGACAGCCAGGGGAAATTCTCGCTACGCGCACCCACGGACCGCGGCAACCTCGTCATTAGCCTGGTGGGATATCCTACGCAGACGATGAGTTTTTGATCTCTGTTGACAGGCCGCAAACATAGCCGCGTAGTGTACTTTAGGTACAATCTCAACGTGTCCCCATTTTTTAAACCTTTCTGCCTTGGGTACCGACAGTCATTGGTAAAAACAAAAAATCCCTGTTGCTTAACACGTCAATGACCTCATTTCTCTACTTGGTCAGGACAGAACAAAATCAAAAGACACAGTATAAGTAGACATGTCGTAACTACGATTTTATTATACTCTTTCCGTCTCCAATGATGGTAGATAGCACCTATCATCAACAACGCGAACCCGGCACACGCCACCTTAGAGAATACATGGGGTAACGATGGAATGCTGAAGACAAACAACACCAGTGCACCTGTTATTTCCATCCATGCAAGGCATTTAATCCACCTTGGGGGAATATTCTCAAAACCTGTTACACCCCTGGCAGGTAAACTTTCTTTCGGTGTCAGTAACTTAGTACCTCCGGTAAAGAGAAATGTCAACCCAAGAATTACTTGCAGGGCGGCTTTGGCAATGGTCATGGACGCTTCGCTCATGATGCAATTACTTTAGAGAGTCCCTGATCGATTTGGCAATGTCGCGCGGGGAGGTGGTGTGCGCGGGCGCGTCCAGCAGATGAATGCGACTATAGGCAAGGTATTTTGCGGCATCCTGCGCAGCGGGTAATCCGTATTCCGATGTTAATAGCAGCGTTGGCACCTTTATTTGATGGAGCAGTGCGGCCGGTGTAATGCCATTTCCCAGTACGTGATAGTCGAGAAGCAGGGTAGGACTTATTTCAACGGCCGCTTGCCCAGCCTCTGAGGCAATGAATCCGTCAAGTTCTTCTTCAGTCATACCAAAGTCTTTCAGAAAGTACCTGACGGCTCCTTTCTTATCGCCTTTGCTAATCAATCTTTCCAGTTTACGGTATTCATGGTTGTGTCGCGCTGCTGCCGCTTTGCTGTTATCATCCAGCAGCGAGAAAGGAAGATCTGCCAGAATGAGTTGATCAATGTTCATACCCTTAGCCGCAGCTCTGATGGCGAGGGCCGCACCGGCCGAATGACCATATAGTATTTTGGGCTCGTGATCAATGGACATAAGCGCTTCCAAGTCTTTCAATTCTGCTTCCACGCTATGGTTTTGGGCCGTACCACTCCTACCCCTGTTTCTGCGATCGTAATTGTATACCTTGAAGTGTGCGGCCAATTCAACTGCCAGTGGGTGATACAGGCGGTGATCGGCCAGCGCCCCACCCACGATGATCAGGGCACGCCCGTTTCCCAACTCCTCATAGGCGATGGTGACGTTGTCGGGTGAGATCACTTTCTTCATATGCTATATTTTTGGTGACACGAATGGGCTAAGCCAGTCAACGTATCACTTCGCTGACAAAAATCACCGGACTTGCATTGGTATAATTCGGGAAGTCGGCCCGGATTGCCTCTCGGTTTGGTGCGATGGCTGCCTGGTAATCGCTCAGGCTTTTTACATAGAAGATTCCAATGGCCATAAAGGGTAATGGTGTATTCGGAATGCCACTGGCAACGCCTTTCTCAACGGTGTATTTTACCAAATTTGTCCCCAACATAGCCGCCACCATAGGCATGTGCTTCGTTTCATAATACGCGATGTCGAACGTCTTTCCTTCGGAATAGGGATACATGACGGAAATTTTTGTTAGCCCTTTTTCGGTAACAGCGGCATTGGACTGATTTTCCTGGCAAACACTGATGTTACAGGCAAGCAGTAGTAACAATGCTGCGATGGATGAAGATTTCATAGGTGATTTTTTGTGATTGAGTTATGAATGATAGGTCAGGTGAATTAAGCCGTCAGCGCATGATGCCTTATTTGTTTGTATGTGTAAGATCAATTTCCATGAATTTACTTCCTTCGATGGGATTGAACCGATAAGGTTCAATCTCTTTGAAGCCCAGCTTTTTGTAGAGCCGGATCGCGGATGTCATCGAGGGCAATGTATCG
Source organism: uncultured Ohtaekwangia sp. (assembly GCA_964524935.1). Taxonomy (GTDB): domain Bacteria; phylum Bacteroidota; class Bacteroidia; order Cytophagales; family Cyclobacteriaceae; genus ELB16-189. Next base: position 668,551 of record CAZGFJ010000001.1, on the reverse strand, counting down.
AGTCGCATGAGTTGATATTCCAATCCTGCGGCTGTTTGAATGGCAATCGTCAATAATCTCTCCCCTAACCCTTGTCTTCTTACTTCCTGACGCAGATACATTCGTTTGAGCTCGCACGTGCTGTTGTCAATTTTTCTGATACCGAAACAGCCAATAGGGTGATCGTTGTGATAGGCGATGACAAACGCCCCTTCGGGGTTTGCATACTGTGTCGCCATGTTGTTACATTCATTCTCGAAATCCTGAAATGCCAGGTCTACCCCGATGTCCGCAGCATATTCTCTCATCAGCTTCTTTGCCACTTCAAAATCGAGTTCGCTGTTGGCAACATTAGTGGTGATCTCCATCTCTTGGAATCAGATAACTGACTTCTTTCTTTTTCGAAACATCTCTACGTCCAGGCAAATGATACCCCATACGTGGCCATCGAAGTCTTCTATGCTTCTCAGTTGCATAAAGCCCTCATCAAGCGGAGGATTGGGTTCGGTGCCACCTGCCTTCAGGCCTTTCTCCACGATTTGGTTCATCCTGTCAATGGTTTCAACCGGTAACGTAAAGTTGGCGGTTGAAAAATTTCTTGCGGGTATCGACTTGGCATTCCACTCCACAAACTGTTTTTGCGTAATCAGCATCACGTAGATGTGCTCGCTCCACACCATACACTTTTGATGCTCATCGGTAAACAGTGGATTGTTGACAAATCCCAATTGTGTGTAGAATCGCATCGACTTCTCTGCATCTTGTACCGGTAGGTTGATAAATACTTGCTTCATCGGGTATCTTTTGTACCAGCACTTTCTAGTGCCGTTGATATTTCAAACGCTCACTACACCCACTCAACCAGTTGGATGATCACACCGTTTGGATCTTTGACCATGAACAGCTTTTCACCCCACTCTTCTGTTTTCGTAGGCAAAGCTATAGAAACGCCTGCACTCCTGAGACGTTCTTCTTCGCGCTCGATGTGTGTGGTAACAAAGGCTAATATGGTACCCGCGCAGGTTATATCTCTCATAAACTCGGGGAGTACTTCAATTCCCTTTTGCAGGTAAATTACATGAATACCCGACTGTTCATGTTGGAGGGAAGCGAAACCCTCAGCAGCCATTTTTTCAACAAAGCCAAAATGAGTAATCAGGAATCGGCTGGACAGGCTTACATTATCTACGGTAAGTGACACGGTGAAGGAATTGATTTTCACGATGGTGCTGACGTTTTGTTTGAGCGAACAAAGGTATCGGTGCTTTTGGCTCCCGGCCGATAGTAAATGCGACATACGTACGGGTTGATTGCGACACTGGATTGGCCTAACTTGGCATGAAATTGCAGCGTCATGAAACACGTGTCGATACTGGTGCCCAACGGTAGCCATAGTGTTGTCAATATTATGGGAACGCAGCAAATACTGCAGGTTGCCAATGAACGATTCGTTGAGCAGTTTGGTCGTAAACTGTTCGAGATCGATTTAGTAGGCTTTGCAAGTTCATATACGGCTGTTGCGGGCGCTGCGCAACCCATCCCCACCCGGCTGTGGACAGAAGTGAGCCAAACGGACATCGTTATTCTGCCGGCAGTCTATGATGATCCGGATGATGCCGTTCGCAGAAACCAGTCTTTATTGACATTCTTAATTGAGCAGTATAAGGGTGGGGCCACTCTGGTAAGCATGTGTATTGGAACGTATGTGCTGGCCGCCACCGGGTTATTACAGGGTAAAATTTGTTCTACGCACTGGCTGCATGCGAATTTGTTAAAAGAGAAATTTCCCGATCTGCTGGTGCGTGAGGAAAAACTGATTGCCGAACAGGCAGGTATTATTACCTGCGGTGGCGCTTATGCGTTTCCCAACCTGATCTTATACGTGGTAGAGAAATTTGGAGGCCGCGAGTTGGCCGTGTTTCTGGCCAAGACTTTTATGATCGATCTGGACAGGACGCGTCAATCTCCTTACATGATATTTCAGGGGCACAAAGAACATACCGATGAAATCATTCTGAAAGTGCAGCACTTCATTGAAAGTAATTTGAGTGAAAAGTTCACGGTGGAAGACCTGGCAAACCAACACCATTTGGTGAGGCGCACGCTGGAACGGAGGTTCAAGGCAGCTACCGGATACTCTGTTAATGAGTACATTCAGCGGATTCGGATTGAAACCGCCAAGAAGGATCTGGAAATCGGAAGGAAATCGGTTACTGAAATTATGTACAACTGCGGCTATCAGGATGCAAAGGCATTCCGAGACGTGTTCAAAAGATATGCGGGTATCAGCCCGCTTGAATACCGGCAGAAATACGCAAAGGAAGTAAGCACGCTACATGCTGCTTAGCGGCACTTTTTTAAAAAGGCCTTGCCGAGTGGGGCAATCTCGTAACCGGGGTCGTGGCTGATGGTGAGGCCGAGGTTCTTCAACTTGCGAATATTGATTTTGAGCCAGTCTTTTTGCTTGGAGAGAAGTCTCGCCAACTCAGCTGCTTTAAGGCGCGGATGCTTTTGAATAGTCTTGAGTGTCTCCCGCGTCCAACTGCCCTCCTTGCTGTAGGTGTCCAACCGATCCAGCTTGGTTTTGAGAGTTTCAAACTCGTCATTCGTAATGGTGGCTCGGCTTCGCAACGCTATCCTTGGATCGGGTGAATGATAGGCTAATCTTATTTTGTAGATGGTTCCGGCTGGTATGGTAGCAAGCAGTTTCAGCAGCTCTTCCAAAGAAGCAAACCCGGCCTTTGCCGCCTCGCGGGATGTTATTTCAGAGGCATTTGTTGGGCTAATAGAGATGATTTTCACAAGGCCGATGGCCGTTTTGATAAGGCTACCTTTCTTCACAGACAGCTTTTTCCATTTGCGGAACGCCAGCGTAATGCTACCATCCCTGATTCCACTCAGATGCTGCGTGTTAAAAAGCATTTTTTACGCGGTGGTTATAAAAGATGACGTTACAGAAAACATCTTGTTATCCCCAAACCCAGGGCCATTCCCCCCTCTGCAACCGGTGCGAGCAAACGCTACTTCATCACCTCCGCCAGCTTCTTCTCCAGAGCCGGGCCACGCAGATTTTTGGCGATGATCACACCGTTGGGATCCAACAAAATCGAAAACGGAATAGCATTGATGTTGTAATCAGCGGCCGCCTGCGAATTAAAATACTTCAGGTCGCTGACGTGCGTCCAGGTAAGACCGTCTTCAGCAATAGCTTTCACCCAATCCTCCTTGGTGCGATCCAACGATACGCCAAACACCGTGAAGCCTTTGTCTTTGAACTTGTTGTAGGCTTTCACTACGTTAGGATTTTCCCTGCGGCAGGGACCACACCATTTCGCCCAAAAATCCACCAGCACATACCTGCCCCGCAACGATGACAGTTTTACGACTTCCCCCTGTGGATTGGGCAACGCTATTTCGGGCGCCACTTTGCCAATGGCCGTTGCTTCCATCACTTTTACCTGATCGATAAAGGCCTTGGCGTGACTATTGTTGGGGATTTCTTTTGTCAGTTTTTCGGCTGCGTCTTTGTACACTTCGAAATACCGGTCTTTGTCCAATACGTTGCCAGAGCGAAGCAACTCCACCACCGCCAGGGAAGCAGGCTGTTGCTTGATCAGGTCAGCTATCTTTTGGGTGCCTGTGTCCATCAAACTCATGTAACGTCCCTGTAAATCAGTCATCCGGGCTTCGTCTTTCGCTGCGGCTGCCTTTTGGAATTCGGCTTCGAGCGGAGCGATTTCGGGAGCTTGCTGGACTTCATTAAGCATGGTTTGCACTTTCACAAACAAATCTTGCTCGGCCGAGCCTTTTACCTCCACAAAGCCTTGCGGATTGTTGCCATCAACGTTGACCTCGATATTGCTTTTGTTCAAAATCACCGTTACCATTTGTTGGTTGAAAAAATTCAGGCGGTAGTAGCCAGGCTCAGAAAGCCGGAGCTTTTTTTCATACGTATAGTCGGCCTTGAGCGTGGCGGAATCCGTGCGTCCGGTGGCCCCGTCCGCCCGCAATTCTTCGAAATAGATTTTGCCCCCGGCTTGCGGAAAGCCCACCTTTCCCTTTACCACGATGTCCCAACCGGGTGCGGAGGCGTCCGCTTCCGTTTTGGAGTTGCCCGTGTTGCACGCCACAAGCGACACAACTACCAGGAAAAAAATGATTTTTTTCATACGTTATTTTTTCAACTTTTCAACAATCAACTGGCTGGCCATCTTGGGGTCGGCCTTTCCCTTGCTTCGCTTCATCACTTCGCCCATAAACATAGTGACAATTGCCTTCTTTCCCTTGTGGTATTCTTCGACCTTTAACGGGAATTCGCGGATGATTTGTTCCACTAACGGAGCCAGAAAATCGATATTGCCATCTTGTACCAAATTGAGTCGTTCCGCGATCGCCAACGGCTCCTCATGCGGGTGTTGCATCATTTCCGGAAAAATCGACTGGGCGGCCACGGCAAAACTCACGTTGCCTCGCTCAACCAGATCAACTACCCGCGCCAATTGTTCGGAGGCGATGGGCAACTGATCTGCCGTGAGGTTATGTTCGTTCAAAAATGATTTCACGGGTCCCATCATCCAATTAGAGGCTGCTTTGTAGTGGGAGGTGTGCCGGCATACCTGATCAAAATATTCCACCAGCTCTTTTGATTCGGTCAGCACGCCCGCGTCATAGGCAGGCAGGCGATAGTCGTGGAGCAGTTTCTCCTTCCATTCTTGTGGCAGTCGCGGTTGTGAGGCCACAATGGCCTGCAACCACTCTTCTGAAAGTGTGAGCGGGCTCACATCCGGATCGGGAAAGTAGCGATAGTCATTGAGTTCTTCTTTGGTGCGCATACTTTCGGTGCGGCCGGTGGCGGCATCAAACAGCCGTGTCTCCGACACTACCTGCTGGCCGGCATCCAACAGCTTGGCCTGGCGCGAAGCCTCGTAGTCGATGGCACGCACGATGTGACGGATGGAATTCATGTTTTTGATCTCCACCTTTTTACCGAGCACTGTACTGCCCACCGGCCGCAGCGACACGTTCGCATCGCATCGCAGCGACCCCTCCTCCATGTTGCCATCGCCAATGCCGAGGTAGCGCACGCGTCTTCGGATCTCGGCCACCACCGCACCGGCTTCTTCGGCCTGGTGAATCACGGGCTCTGTTACGATCTCGATCAGCGGCACACCTGCGCGGTTTAAGTCGATCAGTGTATCGGCCTCTCCTTCTACGTGAATCGATTTGCCGGCATCCTCTTCTAGATGAATCCGGTTCAGGTGAATTTTCCGGGGCGATTCACCCTCCAACGTGATGAATCCTCCACGGCAGATGGGCGTGCGGTCTTGGGTGAGTTGATAGCCCTTGGGAAGATCGGGGTAGAAATAATTCTTGCGGTCGAAGATTTGGTGACGGGTGATGGACGAGCCACAAGCCAGGCCCATGCGTACCGCGCACTCCACCGCTTTTTTGTTCAGTTTGGGCAACGTGCCGGGGTGGGCCAAGGTAATGGCGCTGATCTGCGTGTTGGGTTCTTGCCCGAAACGGGTCGCATCGCCCGAAAAGATCTTGCTGTCCGTTTGCAACTGCACGTGCACTTCGAGGCCGATGACGAGTTGGTAGTTCATGTACTATTTCACCAACTTCCTGGCCTTGTCCACCACCACGTCCAACCCCTCAATCTTTTTACCGCCCGCAGTGGCAAAAAAGGGCTGTCCTCCCCCGCCACCCTCAATTTCCTTGGCCAATTCTTTCACCAGGTTGCCCGCATGGAAGCGGCCGGTTTGAAGCAGTTTCTCGCCCACCATCACCGCCACTTGGGGTTTTGATTCAATATCGGCCGCGAGTACGAGCAACAGGTCGTCAAACTGGTTTCGCAAGCCATAGGCAATATGTTTGAGCACATCCGCGGTCGGCACGGCTATTTTCTCGATGATTACCGTACACCCGTCTTTTTGGCTCGACCGACCTGCCAATTCAATCTTGAGGCGCTCGGCTTTCTCCAGATGCACGGCTTCCAGTTTTTTCTCCAACGCATGTCTTTCTTCCAACAGCGTTTGCACGGACGCTGCCACGTCTTTTGGGTTTTTGAGCAGCGTCTTCACTTCGTTGAGCAACACCAGCGATTGGTTGAAGTACTCAAAGGCATGTTCGGCCGTCACGGCTTCAATCCTGCGCACCCCTGCGGCTACCGAACTTTCTGAAACAATTTTGAACAAACCGATGTGTCCGGTGGCAGGTACATGGGTACCTCCGCATAGTTCTACGGAGAACCTCGGATCAAACGTGATCACGCGAACAAACTCACCGTACTTCTCGCCAAAGAGCGCCATGGCCCCCAGCTTTTTGGCCTGTTCAATGGGTACGTGGCGCTGTTCCTCCAAGGCGATGTTGGCCCGTATTTTTTCGTTGACGAGCGCCTCTACCCTGGCCACTTCTTCGTGGGTCATCGCGGCAAAGTGTGAAAAGTCGAAGCGGAGCAGCTTGTCGTTCACCAGCGACCCTTTTTGTTCTACGTGCTTACCGAGCACCTGGCGCAAGGCCGCGTGCAGCAAGTGCGTGGCCGAGTGGTTGTTCATGGACTGGTGACGCTTGGTGCGATCAACAGATACTTGCCATTCACCCTCCAGTTGGGCCGGCAGTTTCTCGGTCAAGTGAATGATGAGCTCATTTTCTTTTTTGGTGTCCATCACGGCTACGCTCTCGGTGCCGGTCTCGATCAAGCCCGTATCTCCTACTTGTCCACCGCTCTCAGCATAGAAAGGCGTTTGATCCAACACCAGTTGATACAGCTCTTTGTTCTTCTGCTTGATCTTGCGGTATTTGACCAATCGCGCGGTAGCTTCCAACTGATCGTAGCCGATGAATTCCGTTTTTTGATCTTCGCGCAGCACCGTCCAATCGCCTGTCTCTTTTGCGGCATCGGCCTTGGAGCGCGACTTTTGTTTGGCCATCTCTTGCTGGAAGCCCTGTTCATCCACCGTGAACCCGCGCTCGCGCGCGATCAGCGCAGTCAGGTCGAACGGGAACCCAAAGGTATCGTAGAGTTCAAAACAAATATCTCCACGGAGGGTCCGAACATTACCAAGTAAGGTTCTGAATGCATCTTCAAATTTTTGTTTCCCTTTAACAATTTGATAGACATCCTCAATGTCTCGCAACACACTCTTCGCCCCACCAAACCAATTCGCTCTTGAAGCGTTTAGCGCAAGGGGAAAAATAGCACTATTTGTCTTTACGTTTCTATTGATATCCAAAGCATCGGCCTCATCGATATTAGGATTATCCCTCTCGTATTGAGATTTCAAGGCTTGAGCATTGACTTCAAAGTCTTTGATGTATTCAAATTCGCGACTTAATTGTTCCAAACCTTTCTCCAAGGTGCGCAAAAAGGAAGTTTCTTCCTCGAAAACTACCTTTCCCACATAGTCCTGTTGCTGATGCAACTCGGGAAAAACGTCTTTCAACTGGATAGCGAGCAACGGTACAAGCCGGTATAGGAACGGCTCCTGAAAATTCAAATAGGAAAATCCATAGCGCACCGCTCTGCGCAAAATCCTGCGGATGACATAGCCCGCGCCCGTGTTGCTGGGCAGTTGCCCATCGGCAATGGCAAAGGCCACGGCCCGCACGTGGTCAGCCATCACGCGGATGGCGATGTCTTGTTTTTCGGTAGCGGCCCTCTGGGCGGGTGTGCTGCCTGCATATTTCACGCCTGCGTTTACCGCAATAAAATCCATCAACGGGCGGAAAACGTCTGTGTCGTAGTTGGAGGTTTTACCCTGGATGGCCATACACAGGCGTTCAAAGCCCATGCCGGTATCCACGTGTTTGTCTGGCAGCGGCTCCAGCTTGCCGGAAGCGAGCCGGTTGAACTGAATAAACACCAAATTCCAAATCTCCACCACCTGCGGGTGGTCGCGGTTGACCAACTCCCGGCCCGGTTGTTTTTTTACTTCGACATCGGGGCGTAAGTCAATATGAATTTCAGAGCAGGGTCCGCACGGGCCGCTCTCGCCCATCTCCCAAAAGTTGTCCTTTTTTATGCCATGTAAGATGCGCTCATCGGGCACAAATTGCTTCCACAAATCCTTGGCTTCCTCGTCTACCGGCAGCCCGTCACCGGTGTCGCCACCAAACACGGTTACATATAGTCTCTCCTTCGGAAGTTTGTATACTTCGGTCAGCAATTCCCATGCCCATGCAATGGCTTCCTTCTTAAAATAGTCGCCAAAACTCCAGTTGCCCAGCATCTCAAACAACGTGTGATGGTAGGTGTCCATGCCCACGTCTTCCAGGTCGTTGTGCTTGCCGCTTACCCGCAAGCATTTTTGGGTATCGGCAATGCGCGGGCTTTTGGGTATGGCATTGCCCAAAAAGTAGTCTTTAAACTGCACCATGCCCGAGTTGGTGAAGAGCAGGCTGGGGTCATTTTTGAGCACCAGGGGTGCCGAAGGAACTATCTGATGGCCTTTTTTTGCGAAAAAATCAAGAAAATGCTGTCGTATCGTGCGTGAGTCCATGGGTTCTAAGGCGGCTTTAAGCTTGGCCGAACGGGTTTTTGTCTATATTTAAGGTTTCAAAAAATTGAAAACCCACAAAATTAACCCGCCCATGGTGATAATGAAAGCAACAGCCAAATTAAGAACGGCATGCACGCGGGGCTGTGAAATGTAGTTTATGGCTCGCATTCGCTTTCGGTACAACCCCAACACCCTGAAGTATGAGCGCGTGGGTTTGCGCGTGGGTACGATTGTTTTTTCGTTGCTCAGCTATCTGGCCGTGGGTTTTGTCTGTTTCATCGGGTTGCTCCTTTTGCAGAACAAGTTTTTGAATTCGAACGAAGAGAAAGCCTTGCGATTGGAAAATAAAGCCCTGGCGCAGCATCACAAGCAGTTAGCGACAGTGATGGCACGCTCTCAGGAGCAACTGGACCAACTAAAAAGTCAAGAGCAGGAACTGGCCAACCGAATTTTCGAAAACCGTACAACCTCGCCCCACGAGGAGGCCCCAAGCGTCACCCGCGATGCGATCTTAATGGCCGATGCCCACGAATATGAACACCACTCTGAAGCACTGACAGGGACGGTCCGCCAGTTGCTGGCTGGTGCCCGATACCTGAACAAAGTCCATGAAAGCGAAGGCAGCATTGACAAGAACGAACTCGTACGTATCAGCATCCTGCCTACGGGCCTGCCCCTGCCCGATTTTGAGGTGACTATGATGGTCTCTGGTTTTGGCAACCGCATCAATCCGTTTCACAAAGGTATATACCATCACGATGGCGTGGACCTGCGCGCTCCGCGCGGTACGCCCGTTCTGGCTTCCGGCACAGGTATGGTTTCGCTGGTCAGGCAGAGCGATCTCGTAGCCGGCTACGGAAATTATGTGGAAATTGACCACGGCAACGGACTGATGACGCGCTATGCGCACCTGGACCACGTGCGGGTGCGCGCGGGCCAGAAAATAAGAAAGGGCGACCCGCTCGGCACCGTGGGCATGAGCGGTGGATCCACGGCCCCTCACCTTCACTATGAAGTATTGAAAGACGGTCACAATCAAAACCCGGTGTTGTATCTGATGGAGGGGTTGTCGGCCGATGGCTATGCCACCCTGGTTCGATTGTCAAAAAAAGAAAACCAATCGTTTGATTAGAAAGCCCCATGGCCTTGCGCTATTCCTATAATCCTCAAACCTGCCAATACGAGCCCATCGTGGTAACTCCTCGGCTGTTTGGTCGCAGGCTGTTGGTTTTTATGGGTATCTCACTGTCGTTGGGGATGGCCGGTCTGACGTACTTCAATCATAACTTTCCTGATTGGGATGAAACGCTGCTGCGCAAGGAAAACGAAAAACTAAAGACGGAATGGGGGATTCTGCTCAAACAAGCCCAAAAAACCTCTCAGCAACTGGCCGAACTGGAACACACCGATGACCATAACTACCGCGTTATCCTGGATTTGGAACCGTTGGAACCCGGCATGCGCGAAGCGGGTGTGGGGGGGCGTGAACGTGGATTTGAAAACATCCCGTATCATCTGATACGCGAAGGATATGCGCTGGTGGACAAAATCGGCAATCGCCTGGACATCGAACGACAATCGCTTGGCTTGTTGGCCGAGGAACTGACGCGCAAGGAAAAAATGTGGGCCTCACGCCCAGCCATCCAGCCCATCGACAACAAGCAGCTCACACGCCTGCACACCATCTTTGGCATGCGTATGCACCCGTTGCTGGGATATGTCCGCCCGCATAACGGCCTTGACTTCAGTGCCCCGCGCGGCACACCCGTGTATGCCACGGGCGATGGAAAGGTGCAAATGGCCTATTATTCGCCTTCGTATGGTTTTGTGGTGTACATCGACCACGACTACGCCTTTGAAACACGCTATGCTCACCTCACGCATTTTATTGTCAAAGATGGCGACTCCATCAAGCGGGGTCAGGTGATTGGCTACGTAGGAAACACCGGTACCTCAGCGGGGCCGCACCTCCACTACGAAGTATTGTACAAAGGTACTCCGGTAAATCCGATCAACTTCTTTCAACGCGACCTGAACAACAAAGAGTACGAAAAGCTCGTGGAGCTTGGCAGTCGGTCCCTCATGTCATTGGATTGACGCGGCCCCTGGTGGTTAACGGCTGTTGTCCTGCCCTTCAGTTCCGGGTAAGCATTGACCTTACCACCCCACTTGTTGGCTACATGCCGCAGTAATGTTTTCTTTGCATGACTTACCTGATGACGATGACGCGCATATTCTTTGTTATTTTTTTCTTTGCAATGACCTTGGCGGGATGGGCGCAAACGCGCGACACCATCACCATCATCGGGGTGGGTGACATTATGATGGGCAGCAACTACCCCAACAACAGTGGCCTTCCGCCCCACGAAGGAGCCGATTTATTTAAAGAAGTGTCGGCCATTCTTTCTGCGGCAGACGTAACCATGGGCAACTTAGAGGGTGTATTATTAGACCAGGGCGGCACGCCCAAGACCTGCAAAAATCCTGACGTATGCTACGTCTTTCGAAGCCCCGAGCGCTATGCGAAAAACTTGTCGGAGGCAGGTTTTGACGTCATGAGTTTGGCCAACAATCATGCGGGCGACTTTGGCGATGTGGGCCGCAAGAGCAGCATGAAAGCGTTGGACGCTCTTGGCATTGAGCATGCCGGCCTGGTGAGCAAACCGTATGCGGTGTTCCGGAAGAATGGCGTCACTTACGGCTTTACTGCCTTTGCACCCAACAGCGGTTGCAACAACCTGAACGACCTGGCCAATGCCCGAAAAATCGTGGCCAAACTCGACTCTCTGGCGGATATTGTTATTGTTTCTTTTCATGGCGGGGCGGAGGGCCCCACCCATCAGCACGTAACCCGGAAAAACGAGTTATTCTATGGGGAAAATCGTGGAAACGTTTACGATTTTGCGCATCAAATGATTGACGCAGGCGCAGATGTGGTTTTTGGCCACGGTCCCCACGTGGTACGGGCGGTTGAGGTGTATAAAAACCGATTCATCGCCTACAGCCTGGGCAACTTCATGACCTATGGCGGCATCAACGTAGCGGGCATCAATGGCTATGCCCCCATTGTGAAAGTATTCACCGACTCGCGCGGAGCCTTCCAACAGGCGCGCATCTATCCGGGCATCCAATCGTTTCGCGCACCCGTAAAAATCGATCCACAAAAGGCCGCGTTATCGAAAATTAAACAACTCACGGAAGAGGATTTCCCGCAAAGCGGACTCACCATTGATGAAAACGGTTGGGTAAAGAAATCCACAAAGTGAATGTGGATAGCTGTGGAAAGGTTGGGGAATAAAATATTACGACCCTGTTTTTGCGGCACATTAAAGAATTGTTACTTTGCACGAAGTTAATCGCCTAAACCTCAGTTGATTTTCAATTTCTGCTTACTGCATGGCCTACAAGGAAAAAGAAATAGAGAAAATTTACTATTCGATAGGTGAAGTAGCCGAAATGTTCCATGTAGCTCCCTCCCTCATCCGCTTTTGGGAATCCGAGTTCGACATCATCTCCCCAAAGAAAAACCGGAAGGGTAATCGCCAGTTTACAAAGGAAGATATAGAGAGTGTACGCACCATTTACCATTTGGTCAAAGAAAAGGGTTTCACCTTACAGGGTGCCAAAGAGATGCTCAAAAACGACACGCAGGCCGTGCGCGACAAAATGGAGATGATCGACTCGCTCAGGCGTATACGCCAGTTTCTGACCGAAGTGCGCGACAAGCTTCAATAACGGTGCCCCTCACGGGGTCTTTTTTTGTCGCGGCCTTTTTGCTTTCCTTTTCGGGATACCTTAAACTTGTTTGATGGATCAAGAGCGACTGTCGTTATTGGCTTTGCACCTGACACCCGGCATTGGCGACTATCTTTTCAAGCAACTGATCAGTTATTGTGGCTCGGCCGAAGCCGTCTTTCAAAAACCCAGAGGCAAACTGTTGAAAATACCCGGGGTGGGCGAGGTGACCGCCAACTCCCTGCGCGACAAAAGCGCTTTCGCAGAGGCGGAAAAAGAAGCACGCAAGGCCGAGCGCGAAGAGGCCGAACTCATTTTTTACATCGATAAAAAATATCCGCGCAGGCTCAAGAACATCGAAGATGCCCCTGCCCTCCTTTATGTAAAGGGCTGTGCCGACTTTGAAAATCAAAAATGCGTGGGCATCGTAGGCACCCGCCAGGCTACTGACTATGGTAAGGAGCAGGCGCGGAAAATTGTGGACGAACTCGTGCCTCATCAGGCACTCATCATCAGCGGCCTCGCCTATGGTATTGACATCCAAGCGCACAAGCAGGCCTTGCAATCCGGATTGCAGACCGTGGGCGTTATGGGCAGCGGGTTAGACGTAGTGTACCCGGCCGCGCACAAAGACACAGCCCGCAAAATGATGGGTCAAGGCGCTTTGCTCACCGAAAACCACTTTGGCACCAAACCAGACGCTCACAACTTCCCGGCACGCAACCGCATCATTGCCGGCCTGTGCGATGCGCTCGTCATTGTAGAAGCAGCACAACGGGGCGGAGCCTTGATCACAGCCGATATCGCCAACAGCTATCACAAAGATGTATTTGCCGTGCCCGGCAACGTAGGCAACGTGTATTCGGAAGGATGCAATCAGCTTATCAAAGCCAACAAAGCACACCTGTATTCCTCCGTGCGCGACCTGGAGTATGTGATGAACTGGAGCGCCCGGGCGGATGACACCGCCCCTACCCGCGAAAAACACCTGACACCCGACTGGTCGCAACTAGACCGTGACGAAAAAAAAATCATGCACGTGCTCATGGAAAAGAGCCCGATGCAAATTGACGAACTCACGTGGCGGGCGGAATTGTCGCCCGGTGTGCTGGCTTCTCTGCTGCTGGGCCTGGAATTCAAAAACCTGGTGGAGGCACTTCCGGGAAAATGCTATAAATTGAAAACCAACTAACCGCGTCATGACCCGACTACTCCCCTCCGCCCTTGCATTACTTCTAATCACCCTTCATATGGATGCCCAAACACTCCTGCCTCTGAAACGTATCACTATCTTTAAAAATGGAACATGCCTGATGACGCGCGAAGGAAAAGTGCCAATAAAAGACGGAGTAGCACGGCTGCCGATTCCCACCGATGCGCTTTTTGGAGGATACTGGCTGGGCGCAGTGAACAACTCGCTCGAAGTATTAACTTTTAAAACCGACACCCTGGAAAAATCGAACGACTCCAAAGAGCTTGCCGATTTTCTGTTGGGTAATGTGGGCAAAAAAATGAGGCTGGCATTCCACGCCAAAGAACAACCACCGATCACCGGCCAGTTGATTTCCTGTGACAGCGAGACGGGCCTGCTGAGAATCCGTCAGGAAAACGGCACCACCAGTTTACTGCTGCTCTCCTCGCTTCATCAGGTAGATTTTCTGGAGGAGATGGTCACCACCTATACCAAAGACACCCTTCAACGCATGGTTGTTATCAAACCGGGCAAGCCGGGCCGTGACCTTCAACTGCAGCAACTCTCCATGCAGGCGGGTATCAACTGGGTGCCCTCATACCTGCTGAAGATCAGGGACGATAAAACCGCCCGACTGGAGATGAAGGCTGTCATCGAAAACGGTGTGGAAGATCTGATTAATGGCGAAACAGAATTGGTGGTGGGCGCACCCCAAATGTATTTTGGCCAAAGGCGGGATCCCATCACGTATGATTACCTTACCGAGGGAAGTCACGCAGGCGATGCGGGCGGTATGCCTACGCAAATGTTGAGCAATTCTCTGCGCTCGCGCGAAATGCTCGCTTCGCCCAGCGAAAGCGCCTTTGATAACGAATACGGCAGTGATGGCGAAAAAACCGGAGACCTTTATATCTATCAAATCGGTAAGATCAACCTGCCCAAGGGAAGTAAGGCAAGCTACTCCGTGTTTGCCGCCCCGGTGGAATACGCGCACAAGTATGAGGCTGTCATTCCCGATCACACCAACTTCATCAACAACCGATACATTCAACCGGGCGAGACCCCGCTGGATGTCATCCACTCATTGACGCTGAAAAACACCGCGTCCGTTCCATTGACCACCGCCCCGGTTATGGTTGTTACCGAGAAAGAACAATTTTTGGCGCAAGACCTGCTGCGATACACGGCCATGGGTGGCCAGGTCGATATTAAATTGTCCAAAGCATTGGATATCAGCGTGAGCCATGCCGAAGAAGAAATCGAACGGAAGGACGAGGCGAAGAAGACCGGTGGCTATACGTATGGCCGTGTGTTAATCCGCGGCTCGGTTACGCTATCCAACCGGCAAAAGAAAGAAGCCACCGTGAGCGTGAAGAAAACCGTGACGGGTCATGTCACCAAAACCGATGGCGGCAAAGCAACCAAAGAGCGCATAGGCACCGACAACAATCCTGTAACGGTGATGGCCTGGGAAGTCAAACTCCCCGCCACAGGCGCCAAGACGCTTGTATACGAATACGAAGTGTTTTTCAGGCAATAGGTGCGCGGATCAGTGTGCAGCAAACACCTCGTTTGCCAACGTAAGGGCGTGCGCTAATGCCTCGCGGTTGAGTGGAGGCGCATCGCGCTGGCTGTCCAAATAAGTAAGGATGGTTTCGGTAGCCAGGTTTCCCACCAACTCATCCTTGGCCATCGGGCACCCGCCATAACCTTTCAACGCGCCATCAAACCGTGTACATCCTGCCGAGTAGGCTGCGGCTATTTTCTCCTGCGCATTGACAGGGGATGAATGCAAATGGGCCCCCAGTTCCAACGTGGGAAAGGCCGTTCGCGCGGCTGTGTATAGTGCGCTGATCTGATTCGGTGCAGCCGCCCCTACGGTGTCGGCCAGCGAGACAATAGTAACCTCCATGGTGCGGAGCAGGTCAATCATCTGAAGAACGTAATCGATCGAGTACGGATCGCCATACGGATTACCAAAGCCCATGCTGATGTATGATACCAGAGTCTTTTTATGCGTAACGCATAGCTCTTGTAATTCCTCCAGCGTGTTGAGAGCCTCGGCAATGGACTTGTTGGTATTGCGCTGCTGAAAGGTTTCGGAGATGGACAACGGAAACCCGAGATAAGTGACGTTGGTATGGGTGACGGCCTCCTGCGCTCCGCGGGTGTTGGCCACAATGACCAACAGCTTGGTGGCACTCGGTCTTAACTGCGGCAGCACCTCGGCCGTGTCGCGCATTTGCGGGATGGCCCTGGGGGACACAAAACTGCCACAATCGAGCGTATCAAACCCCACGTCAAGCAGTTGATTCAGATACCGAACCTTTTGTTCGGTGGGGATAAACACGTCCATTCCCTGCATGGCATCGCGCGGGCACTCGATCAGCTTCATCGATGTGAAAGGTACATCAACAAATCGTTAAACAAAAAAATCGCTGCGTTGCGGTAATCGCACAGTCGCGGAAAAAAAACGACATCGAACGCTGATTTTGACGGTTTGTCTGCAAAAACGCAAGCATAACCCGGGTAAACTGATTAATTTCGAACAAAAAGCGATCGTCTGCTATGCCGCTACCAGCATTCTCAGGTCCTCTTGGTTACAAACGGGCCGCGCATCTTTTACACCGAGCCAGTTTTGGCCCCACGCAACAACAGATCACCGCCTTTGCCGGGCTGACAGCCGCACAGGCCGTGGCACAACTGTTTCCGGCCTCGCTGCCGAATCCCCTGCCCCTGATCGACCCGGAGAACAACCAGGAATGGGTGGAGAGCGGTGTGACCGCCCCCGACAGACGAGACAGCGATCTACAGGAAATCTTCAAGGGGTGGCTTATCGCGCAGATGCTTAGCGCGGGCGTGCCCGCCAACCAGTCGCTGGCCTACTCGGTGCGCGAGAAAGTAGTTTTCTTTTTGCACACCCTCTTCACGGCCATCCAAACCAAAATCGACAGCAGCCGCGCACTGTACTTTCAAAACCAACTGTTCCGTCAGTTTGCGTTTGACCGCACCAAACCCGCGGCTTTCAACCTTCGCGAGTTGACAAAAAAGATTTGTGTAGACAATGCCATGTTGCGCTTGTTGGATGGCAACCTCAACGTGCGGGGCGGCATTCAGGAAAATTTCGCCCGCGAGCTGTTTGAATTGTACTCGATCGGGCGAGGGCTGGAAGGAACAACCAAACCCGTAGACGGCCCCTCGGATTACTACGTCTTTCGCGAGTTGGATGTACAACAAGCGGCTAAAGTGTTTACCGGGTGGGATTTTGATCCGGACTTTTCATTTGTTGATCCCGACACCCAGCTGCGCGGTCGGGGCCGCGTACGTGGCAATGCCACCAACGCCTCCGCTCATGACAATAGTGTGAAAGTGTTCAGCGATCGGCTGGCCGGCTTCACCCTCACGCCCGATCCGCTGTTGCTCAACGGAGCCAACGCCACCGAAGAAAGCGCGCTGGATGAAATCAACCAACTGATCGACCACATCTATCAGCAGCCTCAGTTGGACAATGGCATGCCGGAAGCAGCCAAAAACATTTGCCGCAGGATTTACCGGTACTTCGTGTACCACGATATCCCCGAAGCGTTGGACACCACGATTATTTATCAAATGGCAGAAACGTTTCGTAGCAATGGATTCAAACTACAGCCCGTGTTGGAAGACCTTTTCCGTAGCCAGCACTTTTATGAAGCGGCAGCCGGCACCACAGACGATAACTTTGGGGCCATTATCAAATCACCGTTGGATCTGTTGATTGGCACCTACCGCTTTTTCAATGTGCCTATGCCAGATTTGACCTCTTCGCCTGCTGCCTACTACGAACGCACGGGCGAAATCATCCAACGCATTGGGTACATGGGCATGAATTTTTACGAGCCCTTTGATGTGGCCGGCTACGATGCCTATCACCAGTTTCCGATTTACCACCGCAGTTGGATCACCACCAACTACCTGGCACGCAGGTATGACTTTATCACTTCGCTGATCCCACAGACATCCATGGGCGGTGCCATGACGGTGATCAACGTGGTCAATTACGTGGAGAACAATGTGGCCCCAGCCACCGCAGCCAATGCACGTAATTTGGTGATTGAGTTGGCTCGGCAACTGCTCCCGCAGGCCGATAGCCTTACGTACGATACCAATGCTGATGCCAATGCAGGGTTGACAGCCGAACGTCTGAATTACTTCCTTAATGCCTTTTTGGGGTCGATTGATCCGGACCCTGAAACCGCGTGGACCACCCGCTGGACGGGCGCACGGGGCGAGGTGGTGGAAAACCAACTTCGCAATTTGTTCAACGCCCTTTTGCAGTCACCCGAATATCAACTTTTCTAATACCCAATCGATGAAAAGACGAGATTTTGTAAAACGCCTGTCGCTGGCCACGCTGCCCATTACGCTGGGCGGCATCCCCCTGAAGCTCATGGCCGACAACGCCTTGACGCGCATGGCCGCGCAAAGCAACAACGACCGGGTGCTTATCATCTTGCAGATGCATGGGGGCAATGACGGACTCAACTCGGTCATCCCGTTTTCGGAATACGAACAATATTATAGCCGCAGGGCCAACATCGCCATACCACGAAACAACAGCGTACGCAAGATGATTGAGCTGGACCGCACCCTGGCGCCCGGTAGCCAGGTGGGCCTCCATCCTGACATGCAGGGGATGAAAGAACTGTATGACCGCGGCCGCATGTGCATCGTACAGGGTGTATCGTACCTGAACAATAACGGTTCGCACTTCCGTGGACGCGACATCTCGTTTATGGGGGGCAGTTTTGATGACTACTTCAACTCCGGTTGGGTAGGCCGCTATCTCAACACCTACCTCGCTGAAAATTTTCCGGGCCTGTCTTACCCCGATGACTTCCCCCTGCCGCTGACACCCGATGGCAAAGAAATGCTAGACCCGCTGGCCATTGAAATGGGCAGTGATGTGTCGCTGATTTTCCATCAGGCGGGGAACATCCCGACTTCCATTTCGCTGGAACGCGACCCGGTGGGCTTTGCCAATTTGATACAAGAGCTCAACGGCTTCGAAGACATGGGCATTGACCCGCGTGGGCTGCCGCCTCCGTTGCTCAACGATTCGCCTTATGGAAAAGAGCTGAACTGGATTTTGGGCTTGGAAGATAAAACGGAGGATTATGCGCAGCGTCTGGCAGCGGTGTATCAGCGCAGCTCGGCTACCGCAGTAACATACCCCGAGCGCTACCCCTTCAATGCGCCCGCGGGCAGCATTCGCAACGGCCTGGCCTCTCAACTGCAATTGATCGCCCGTCTTTTGGACGGTGGCGGGGCGGGCCAGGGTGTTAAAACGAAAGTGTTCATGGTAAAGATTGGGGGGTTTGATACGCATGCCTCTCAGGTAGAAAGCTACGATCCTACCATGGGGTCACATGCAGCCCTGATGTTTCACATCTCGTCCGCTATGAGGGCGTTTCAGGAAGATTTGCGCGCGCGCGGATTGGAAGACCGCGTGCTCACGGTGACCACTTCCGAATTCGGAAGACGCATCGCCTCCAATGGCAGCTATGGCACGGATCACGGCACAGGCGGTCCCGTGTTTATCTTTGGCAAGGGCGTGCAACCGGGAGTGGTAGGCTCCGTGCCCGACATGAGCCTGGGCAAAGACAACGTAGACATGCAGTTCGACTATCGCCAGGTGTATGCCAACCTCCTGCGCGACTGGATGCTGGTGGATGAGCAAAAAATCAATGACGATATCTTCTTTGGCAATTTCTTCACCGGACCCAGAGAGGAAGGCACCGGTAACTACCAACCGCTGCCTCTGGCCCAGCAGGTAATTTCAGGCGTAGGCGAAAACTTTGTGGCCAGCCGATTTAATTTAAAAGGGTGTTACCCCAATCCTGCCAAGGAGCGAACCACCATTCGCTACCAGATCAATGCCGTACAACATGTAAAGCTTAATCTTCTGAGCCAACAAGGCCAATGGGTACAAACGCTTGTAGACGAAGAAAAACAACCCGGTGAGCATGAGGTCGAAGTGGCCGTAGCACATTTGCACCCCGGCACGTATCTTTATCAGATCAAGACAGGCTTCTACACCGAAACCAAAAAAATGATTGTATTGCCATAACCTAACCTCATGACCAAAACCTGCCTACTCGCTGCCTTGATGCTGGTGAGCTCCTTGACCTACGCGCAACGCAAACGCTCGCCCTATGGAGGCGGACGCCCGCCCGGAAGCAAAAACACCTTTTTGGAAAAACAGTGGTGGATTGGATTGAAGGCCGGCACCAACCTGACTGAGGCCGTACCACAGGCGCGCTACTCAGCCATTGTGCCCACCAACTATGCCGCTTCGCTGGGCGACAAAGCCTACGATCAATTTAATAAAACCGGCAGTCAGGCTACGCTGGAGATCACGTTTTACATCAAGCGATTGTCATTAAGCTTGCAGCCCACCTATCGACACTCGCGGTTTACATACGCCAATCAATATGAGTGGTTCAACCCCGAGAATGTGACCCAAACGTTGCAGTTGAAATACGATCATGAGCAAAAAACGGACTACGCAGAAATCCCGTTCCTGTTGAAGTACGACATCACCGGACACAAACTTCGTCCTTATGTGCAGGCGGGTGTGTTCTACTCGTTCTTGGTCGGTGCTCAGCAAACAGTAACCATCCGTGGCATGGACATCGCCAGTGGTTCGGCCACCCCACTCTCCTACCCGCCCGTCATTGTGGGGGCCGAAGACCTGTTTGAAAACTATTGGGGATGGATGGCCGGGGCAGGCCTCGACTATAACGTAGGCAACGTGCGCCTGGTGTTGGACGTGAGTTACAAAATGGGGATGAGCAACGTCACCAACACGCAAAACCGGTTCAGCAACGACCGGCTTTCCGGCATTGGCGAGGCACAAGATGACCTGAAGCTCAACAATATCGTCATCTCGGCCGGTGTACTTTTCCCATTGCGTTTCCTCAGTACCAGTTTCCGTACCCTCGATTGAATCTTTTTGACGCGCGTTGTATGAAAAAACATATTCTCTTCCTTGCCACCCTCGTGGGATTGGCTGCCTGCAGCAACGACCCCGACCCTGCTACCGAGAAAGCCAACTTTGTACGGGTATATGATAACAACCGGTTCAATGCATCGTACCGTCCGCTGGATGTCGTGCAAACTCCCGATGGCGGCTACCTGATCATGGGCGAACGCAACATCAGCGAAGACAACGCGCCCTACTATGCTGGTATCTTCATTTTGAAAGTAGATGAACTGGGGCTGGTGGTGTCCGAGGTGGAGGTAACGTCTGACAAAGTGAATCCCGTGGCGCCTTTGTTAAAGGTGGGCGACAAGTTTTATTTCTTCAACATGGATCCGCTCACCACGCAGGCCCAATTGTCGGAGGTGAGTGCCAATGGAAGTTTGGTTTCCACCACGTTGGTTAACGGGGTGTTTTACCCTGCCGCGGCAGCCATGGATGGAACCGGCTTTGTGGTGCTGGGGTATGACAACGCCACACGCGAAAGCGTAGTATCCCTCGTTTCGACATCCGGGGTGGCTTCCACACAGAAAGGCTTCTCGGTGGGCGCGGGCGATGCTGCCGAGGAACCTATCATTGAACACTACAACCGCACCGGCAAGGTATTCCCATTTCAAATCGGCAAGACTACCAGCGGACGTTATTTCTTCAACGGTTTTTACGACTATACCTTCTCATTGGTATTTACCGACCTGGCCGCTGACGGCCCGCTCGGACGGGTAAATGGAAACCAGGACAAGGGAGGATTCAGCCAACTGATGCCCCTGGAGGGCAACCGGTGGGCGGCCGCCACGTTTAGTTTCGGTCGTAACTTTTTGATGCCGTCAATCACGCTGAACGAGTCGGCCACCGATCAGGTATCGAACCTGGAAGAAGCCAACGGGCTCTCGCTGGTGGAGCTGACACCGAACGCTACGGTCAAGATTTATCAAGTTACCATCAACGGAACTCCGGTCACCTTGTTTGCCAGCAACACGGTGGGCAAACAGATTTCATTATATGCCTATGACCGCGCCACGGGCACCTTAATGGGTACTCACTACCTCGGCTTCTCCAATCCCTTTGAAGTGGGTGCCGTTACAGCAACAACTGATGGTGGCCTGGCCATTTGCGGAACCACGTATATCGCGGGGCGTTTTCCGCGCACGGTGTTGTTCAAGATGTCGGCCGAAAAGGTGAACGAGGCATTCTAGTGGCACAACCCGCGTGATAATTCCGCATTTCCTTTTATTATTTACCTGCTTTTTATTCCTTCGACTCTGATTTCACCCTCAGAGCCTTTATTCATTCTATGATTTCCATTCGCGAACAGGTAAGTCTCAAAACACTCAACACGTTCGGCATTGATGCGCGGGCGCGATTTTTTGTCGAGATAAACCATGTCGATGACGTGTTGGCATTGCTGCAACATCCCGTGTATCAAGACAACAAGCGCCTGGTGTTGGGCGGAGGTAGTAATGTGCTGTTGACGCGCGACTTTGATGGACTCGTGATCAAAAACACGATGAAAGGTCAACAGATCAATCGCGAAGATGAGCAACGCGTTGACCTTACCGTAGCCGCGGGGGAAGCGTGGCATGCGCTGGTCGTTCAATGTGTGGCACAGTCGTGGGGCGGTCTTGAGAACCTCGCGCTGATTCCCGGCACGGTGGGCGCAGCACCTATTCAAAACATCGGTGCCTATGGTGTGGAGTTGCAAGATGTGGTACAATCCGTGCATGGCATTGATCTGCTTCGGGGAATCACACGGTCGTTCGATGCCAGCGAATGCCGGTTTGGCTATCGTGAAAGCATCTTCAAACACGAGTGGAAAGAAATTTTTTTTATCTCAAGTGTTACTTTAACACTGACGAAAAAAAATCATGTGTTGCGCACACACTACGGTGCGATCGATGAGACGTTGAAAAAGAAAAATCAGTCCCCGTCCATCCAGTCTGTCTGCGATGCGGTCATTGACATTCGCAGCCATAAGTTGCCCGATCCCGCGAAGCTTGGCAATGCGGGAAGTTTTTTTAAAAATCCATCCGTAGATGTACAAGCATTTGAGAGACTGAAAAACAGCCACCCCACAATCCCCAACTATCCAACTGAAAATCAATTGATTAAGATTCCTGCCGGATGGTTGATTGAACAATGCGGATGGAAAGGAAAACGCATCGGCTCGGTGGGTGTTCATGCACAACAAGCATTGGTGTTGGTGAATTATGGAGGAGGAACAGGCGATGAGATGTTGCAGTTGGCTCGTTCTATTCAGCACGATGTCATGGAAAAATTTTCCATTGCTTTGACACCTGAAGTAAACATTCTTTGAGCTTACATGAGAGAAGAGTTATGATGACACGAAATGCATGTAGCACGCTAACGATTTTCATCACTTCGGAAAATTTTTGCGAAAAATTTTTGCGAAATAATTTTTTGTTATACCTTTCGGTAACGTTTAACAAATTTTTAATCTAAACATTAAACGCTATGGCAAAAAAACCCGCAAAAAAAGCAGCGAAGAAAGCTAAGAAAGCTGCTAAGAAAAAGAAGTAATCGAGCTTGCTTGATGCTTTTAGAAAAAAGAAGCGGTCCAGGACCGCTTCTTTTTTTTTGTCAACGCCTCGTAGTCGTTCCTGCCTTTCCGCACACTCGCATTTCTTTCTTTATCTTTGACTCATCGT
The DNA here is from genome assembly GCA_964524935.1 of uncultured Ohtaekwangia sp. Lineage (GTDB taxonomy): Bacteria > Bacteroidota > Bacteroidia > Cytophagales > Cyclobacteriaceae > ELB16-189. The sequence continues at coordinate 645,463 of CAZGFJ010000001.1, read as the reverse complement.
GAGTAAACCTGCTTTTGATGATATCTTTATGGAGTTGGCCGTGAACCTGGCCAGGCGTTCGCATTGCATCAAGCGGCATGTAGGTGCGGTGCTCACCAAGGACACGCGCATCATTTCCATCGGCTACAATGGTCCACCCGCGGGCACACACAACTGCGATGAAGAATGGCCTGAAGTCGGCTGTCCGCGCGATTCCAAAGGTGGCTGTTCCCTGGCGTTGCATGCCGAACAAAACGCCATCCTCTATGCCGTGAAAAATAAAACATCCGTAGAAGATGCCACCCTGTATGTTACCCTGTCACCCTGTCTGGCGTGCTCGCGCATCATCTACAGTATGGGCATCAAGCGCGTCATTTACCTCAACTCCTATGCCGAGCACAAGGGACTTGCGTCTGATGAAGGCGTTGATTTTTTATTGCGCTTTGGCGTGGCGTGCGAAAAGTACGAGGGTCAGTTGACTAACGTTACACACATGATCTGAGCACACCTGCTTGCTTCAACGCAGTAATGTACCTAAAACAAAAACGCCCAGCTCTGGCGAGCTGGGCGTTTGGTGATAACCACGTATGGTGGACTGCCTATTGGAAAGAGGCCAGCGCCTTTTCGATATCGCTGATCAATTTGGCCGTGATGCCTTTGGTTTTTTTTGCCTGCTCGGCTTTCAAGATCGTCAAAGCTTTGGAGGCCATTTCATATAAGCCTGCGGGGTTGCCATCGTGACGATAGCTGCCCAGGCACCATTCGATGTCGGCCTGTAGTTTGGGATCGATGCCGAGGGCCTTGAGTTTGGCATGAATGGTCTCCGAGATATGGTCGATGGAAGGGGGAGCTACCTTTGCCTTCGGAGCGCTCTTCACAGATGTTTTAATAGTCTCTTTCACCGCTGTTTTTGCCATAGTTCTGCTGTTTTGGATACAAAGGTAGGGCCAACGCACAAAGTGAGGCAAGCAAAACGGTCACAATAGTTACGCAAACGAGTGTGGATCAATTTGAATTTCAATGGATTGCAATGGCTCTGATGCCGTGGATTGTGCGTTTCTTCACCCCTGGGTTCACTTGCCATCGCTGTCGGTTAATGCCTCCATGAACCTGACCAGATCGTGCTGCTCCTTGCGGGTGAGGCCCAGCGGCTCGGCAGGCAATGTTTGGGTGGGCAGGTCGATCCCGATACCGATCCCTCCTCCGCGATTATAGAAATCCACGACTTGCTCTAGCGTTTGATACACTCCGTTGTGCATGTAGGGAGCGGTAAGCGCAATATTTCGCAACGTAGGGGTTTTGAACATAAACCGATGCAGCTCCCGATGATAGGTAGAAAATTTGCCTGCGTCCGGGTCAATCTGTGCTCGGGCCGTATCGGGTCGCTGTGGCACACCAATGATCTCTGACTCCGATTCGTGAAATCCGGGAGGAATCAAGCCGTTGGTTAATGGCATAAAATGGCAGGTGGCGCACTTAGCTTTACCCATATACAGGTTCAATCCTTGTATTTCATCAGGGTTCAATTGCGAACTATCGCCACGTAAATACTTATCGACCCTAGACTCAAAGATGCCGAGCGACCGAATATACGAGGCCAGCGCGGTAAGCACCGTGCCTTCGGTGATCTCACGGTGGGGTAATGATGCCTTGAAAAAGGACTGGTACTTTTCACTGTTCTTCATGGCTTGACACGCGACCTGGATGTCGCCATGCATCTCGTTAGGGTTGGCGACTACGTCTTTTATCTGGTCTTCGAGAAAGTGCACGCGGGAATCCCAAAACTGCGCTTTTTGAAAACCGGAATACAGAACGGTGGGCGTATTGCGCATGGGACCTTCGCGGCCAGGCAATAAAAGGGCGGTGACCCGCCCATCGGTAAATGCGCTGGAAGGCCGATGGCACGAAGCACATGACCGGTTTTGGTCACCCGATAGAATGGGGTCATAAAAAAGCATTTCGCCAAGAGCCACCATTTCCCTGCTTACTTCGCGATTGTACTCAGGTGCAAAATGACGAATGTCCCAAGCGCCCTTTTCGAGAAAAGATGACTTGGTCAAGTCCAGCGCGCTGGTCAAGTTATTGTTAGGAACACCAAGCGAGTTCTGGATTGCCAGTAATTCATCGGCAACCCTGCGCCAGTACCGGATAATAAACTCGGCACGATCAAACTCAGTAAAATCAACAGGCTTATCCAAGTAGGCTCCCGTTTGTGCAGCCAAACGCATCCAGGCCTTTGCTTTCTCATCCGTTAGCGGATAAAACGACAGAATGCGGCTGATACCCAACAGGTGAGCCTTTGTTTCCGGAAGAGATAACTGGGCTACGGGAGAGTCAAACCCAGTGATGCCCAGACTCAACATGCGCATCCACCCAAGGCGCGTGGCCTCGAAAACATTTGCATCAGAAACCTTATTAGACTCGCACAGTGCGCGAAGGCGAACGACAGCGGAAGAGAGAAGCGCCACATGCGTTTCAATTTCGACCTTTAAGGTAGTGTCCACTACGGGAAAAATCAATTCCTCCAAAACCTGAAAGCCGGTGGCCTCCACGACTTTATCATCGTATTCATCCGCTTCGTCCAGGGCTGGTCCATTAAGCACCTCACACACGCCGGGAAAGTAGAATTCATACAACCCCTCCCCTTTTTTATAATGCAAGCGGGCCTCCGAAAACTGCCGCGGAAGTCGGTCCCAATTATTTGCCTGAACAGATTTTTTCATGGCTTCTACATAAATAGCCAGCGAGTCCGCCTGTTGAATCATAAACGCCTTTACTCGGTCAGCGGGTGTAGCGCGCTGACGGCCACACGCGGCAGCCAAAAAAACAAGTAATAAAACACCAAACTGGACAGCGTACCTCATACAATCTGTAAATAGAAACTGCCCGGGTCGGGCACCCAGGCAGTTTATGAAACAACTACAACTAAAGATACTGTATCAACAGTTTACTTGGCCAAGCCTTTTATAACAATGATTTGACTACCTTGATTCTCGTTGGGCCGCAGAGTACCTCCATCTACACCTTTGAATTTATCCAATCGCCAGGTGTGAGGCTGTATACAGACTATAAATGTGTTTTCGATACCGATGGTCTCCGAAATATCAATCATGGCTCCATACTCCCACGAGCCAAATGTTGACGTGGTTGACAGATACTTGGCCCCCAATTCGGCATTGTCGCGATAATGGTCAAGCTCAATCACTTTTTTCAACTCCTTGGTGTTGAGGTCGTACTGATAAATGTACGCATCGTGTGTCTCGTCACCGTAGCTGTTGGGATCTTCTTGGATGTAGGCATAGTTTTGGGTGACACAGATATTATCGACATTTTGAAATTCCTTAGCCTTGCCGGTGCTGCGGTTGTCTCCATCCAGCACCAATTCCAGGGTGCCCTTTAACGGATCGTTGGCATTCAGTACCAGTTTGTATACCCGGCCATACTTCGTCCGGTTCGCATTTCCGTTTTGCCCCGTCACGTTGAAATAAACTTCTCTTCCAACACCATCCTTGCGGTAGTCGATATCCTCCACACGTCCAAAGGATATGCCCTTCAATTGGGTTGATATCGCATTCATCTGAGCGCCCGTCAACAAGCGGTGGTCCGGTATTTGAACAAATTCGATATTGACCGATGCCCCCTCCACTAAATCCATCTCTCTTGTGTTTTGATCCGTCCGTCTAAGCAAATACAATGAGCCATTAATCAAATCGCCCGGGGTGTTCGTTAAATACAGCGCTACCTGTCCGCCATCGGTACCTGAATCATCATCGCCAATGATCACAGCAGTCTTGCCGGGGTAAGCTGTTTTAGGAAGAGGAACAGCATTCTCGGCACTCCAACGACCAAAACCGGCCAATTCACGCGTCTGCGCTGCTTGGGCCGGTGTAGCGCGCGGGTCTAGCGCATGCGTACGCGACTCAGGGCCACTCTCACCGCAGGTCAAAAAGACCGGACCAAAGCCATGCTCTTCGTCTGTAGCCAACGTAGCTGAGCACAAACGCCAAATGCCTCCGTTGGAATTAAGAATGTACTCGCCTTTTACCGGCTTAAATGTCTTATCAAGCGTTACGCGCGAAACGGCAAAATTGTCCTCGTGATTGACAAGAAACGAAAAGGTGCCGTCCTCGTTTTTCAGCAGCCCGGCTCCATCGGCCGATCCTCCAAATACGTAGTTGGGTGATTCCGGCAAAACATCTTCGCTGCCCACCAGCGAAAACACTTCCAGGTTTTCAAACCCGGGCAACTTCTTCACCATGTTAGCGCTGACGGAATGGTCTTTCAGTTCGACCTGCGAAACTTCGCCCGCTTCGTCTTCGTTATTGCTGCACCCGAAGAGACCGGCCACAGCGGTGATAACCAATATTTGGAAAATTCTATTCATAAGATAATTTTTAACAAAGGTAGGCCAGCACCTCTACGAAAAAATTACCGGGCTTTTAAGGCTGCGTTATCAGTACACCAAAACCGGTAACACCGCAGAAACACGGCAGCGGGTAGCTCGCGGTCGCTCCCAATTGGGGCCAGTGCTCGCTATTTGATCACTTACTGCCGATTCAAATCCCAGTTGGTGCGCTGGTACGTGATGTCAAATTTCTGTTTGTAGGCTGTTTCAATCTGCGAAATCTTCGACCGCACCGTCACCTGTTTGCGGATAAACACCAACACGCTGGCATAGCCGCGCTTGAACTCATTCTCAAACTGTTTAAACAGCGGGTTCATCTCCACCTTGAAGCCATTGTCGTCAATGGTCAGGCCCAAATCGCTATTGACAAAGGCAGTCGTTACCTCGGCCAGGTCTTTTTCGATGGTGGCATTTTCGTAGGCTTTGTTGCGCAGCGGAGAGGACGACCGGTAGCCGCGGCCCAACGTCAACAGTACACGTGCATCGCGGTAGGTGGCCAGCAGATACCGCTCCAGATCGGCCAATGACATCGCACGGCCTGCCACGGTGTGGGTGCTGTCGTAAAACCCCGGCACTTGAACGACCGATGCCGACCGGTAGGGGTTATACAGCAAGGCGCTGTCTTCAATCACCGACTTGATCACCAAGGCATTATAGGCATTTATGTAAAACGCCAGGCTGCGGCCACGGGCACTGTCCAGTTGGCTTAGGTAGCGATAGAAAACTGCACTGTCTTGTTGGAAGCCCTGGTAGTTGACAAGCCCTTCGGGAGATACCCACTTGCTATATAAATAATTGAGTGTATCGGTGGCGGGATCGTCATGACGTTGAGCCGACACCGAAACTGTGACCCAGATGGTGAGAAAACAAAGAGAAAGGGGCTTCAAAAATTCAAAGTTCAAGGTTCAGGGTTCAAAGTTCAAGGTTCAAGGTTATTCAAGATTCGAAATTCAACATTCAAGATTTGACCCTACGCAATTTTGAATGTTGAATGTTGAATGTCGAATTCAACGTTCATTCCCCCTGGTACGCAATGCGATACACTACGCCCGCCTGGTCATCGCTCACCAACAGGGCGCCATCGGGTGCTACCAGCACATCCACCGGACGACCCCACACTTTCTGCGAGGTCTCGTCCATCCATCCGGTGGCAAAGGGTTTGTAGTCGATGGCTTTGCCCGACTCGTCCACCGTCACCAAACTCAACTTATAACCGCTTTTCTTGCTGCGGTTCCACGAGCCGTGCTCTGCCACGATGATTTGGTTTCTATACTCCGCGGGAAACAGGTTGCCGGTATAAAACTTCAGGCCGAGGGGAGCCACGTGTGCGCCCAGATTTTGGACCGGAGGGGTAAATTCCGTACACGGCTTTTTGTCGCCAAACTCAGGGTCTTTAATTGTGCCGCCATGGCAATACGGATAGCCAAAATGCAGGCCAGCCGCAGGCGCAGTGTTAAGTTCGCAGGGCGGAATGTCATCTCCCAGCATGTCGCGGCCGTTGTCGGTAAACCAAATCTGGTTCGTTTGTGGATGCCACGTAAAACCCACGGTGTTGCGCACGCCATGGGCAAAAACTTCCATGCCGCTGCCATCAGCATTCAGCCGGGTGATGCTCGCATATTGTTTGTCTTCCGATTCGCAGATGTTGCATGGGGCGCCCACCGGCACATACAGTTTCCCATCGGGCCCGAAGGCGATGTACTTCCAGCCATGATGGGTCTCGGTCGGGTACTTATCATATACGGTTTCCAACGCCCCCGGGTTATCGAGTTTGCTTTCCACGTCTGTAATCTTCGAAATCTTGCTCACCTCAGCGATGTACAGATCGCCATCACGAAAGGCCACCCCGTTGGGCATGTTCAGGCCGCTGGCCAGCACCCAGGTTTTGTCGGCTTTTTGGTCGCCATCGGTATCTTTCACGGCATACACCTTGTCTTCATCGCGGTTTCCAACAAACAAAGTGCCGCTGGGTGAAAGGGCCAACGAGCGCGCATTGGGCACTTCGGCAAACACGGATATGGAAAATCCTTTTGGTAATTGGATGGAACTTAAGGGAAGACCTGACGGAGAGTCGGTGGCCTGATGGCTAGTTTCCTTTTTCGAACACGACCCCGACAGCAACAACACGCAACCAACGGTGAAAAGAATGCTTTTATTCATACTCGATTGTAATTGTGTGACAAAAATAGCCTTCTCGTCCGGTAAACCAACCGCCTTTCCTTAAACGGATCAAAACCAACAGCCCGGAGGGGAAAAAGACGCCCATTTGCGCGGTAACCCTTACTTTTGTGCTGTGTTATCCATTTCCAACATCTCCTATTATATAGGTGGCCGCGCGCTGTACGAAAATGCATCCCTGTTTGTCAAGCCGGACGATAAAATCGGGCTGATTGGGCTCAACGGCCGCGGCAAATCCACGTTGCTGCGCATTATCAACAACGAACTGCGCATCGATGCCGGCTCCATCTCCAAGGCCAAAGACTGCACCATCGGCTTTTTGAACCAAGACCTGCTCTCCTATCAGTCGGACGATGCCATCCTCACCGTGGCCATGGGTGCCTTCAGGGATGCCGTAGACACGCAGCGCGAGTTGGAAAAGACTATCCACCAGTTGGAAACCAACTACTCGGATGCGCTGGTGGAGCGGCTGACCCGGTTGCAGGAAAAATTTGAACAGTTGGACGGCTACACGATGCAAGCCAAGGCCGAAGAAGTACTGGAGGGCATTGGCTTTTCCACCGCTAACCTGCACCGGCCGCTGCGCGAGTTTTCAGGCGGTTGGCGCATGCGCGTAATGCTGGCCAAGCTGCTGCTGGAAAAACCCTCGCTGCTGATGCTGGACGAACCCACCAACCACCTCGATTTGCCGTCCATTGAATGGGTGGAAAACTACTTGCGTAACTACGAAGGGGCTGTCATCATCGTCTCCCACGACCGCACGTTTTTGGACAACGTGATCAACAAGACCGTGGAGGTAACGCAACAACAGTTGGTCACCTACGAGGGCAACTACAGTTTCTACCTCAAAGAAAAAGAACTGCGCGAGACCATCCAGCAAAATGCCTTTGAAAATCAGCAAGCCAAGATACGCCAAACCGAGCGGTTCATTGAACGCTTTCGCGCGAAAGCGACCAAAGCCCGGCAAGTACAGTCGCGGGTGAAAGCCCTGGAGCGTATGGATCTCATTGAAGAAGTAGTGGACGACACCGCGGCCATCAATTTTAACTTCAAATTCCAACAGCCTTCCGGGCGTTTTGTGATCACGCTTAAAAATGTATCGAAAGCGTATGGCGAATTGCAGATACTGGCAAATGCCCAGGGGGTGATTGAGCGGGGCGACAAGATTGCCTTGATCGGAGCAAATGGCAAAGGAAAATCCACGTTGCTGCGCATCATCAGCGGAAGCGAACCCATCGAGGGAGAACGCCTACCCGGTTATAACGTCATTCAAGGCTTCTATGCCCAGCATCAACTCGAGTCGTTGCATGTGGAAAATGAAATCCTGGAAGAGCTGAAACAGGCCGGCAGCGCCAAAACCGAACAAGAGCTGCGGGGCGTGCTGGGGTGTTTCTTGTTTTCAGACGATGACGTCTACAAAAAAATCAAAGTGCTGTCGGGCGGAGAAAAAAGCCGCGTGGCCCTGGCCAAAACACTGATCTCCGAAGCCAACTTCCTATTGCTGGATGAACCGACCAACCACCTGGATTTCATCTCGGAAAACATCTTGATCCAAGCCCTTCAGCAATACCAAGGTTCGTTTGTCGTGGTTTCGCACAACCGCCACTTCATCAGCCAGATTGCCAATAAAATCTGGTACATCGAAGACAAACAGATCAAAGAGTACCCCGGCACATACGAAGAGTATGAGTATTGGCGCAAAAAGAACAATGGCTCAGAGACGGTGGTAAAGCCATCTCCCAAAAAGGAAGAAAAAACGTCCAAGCCCGAAAGCCTTTCGGCCCAACAGGAGCGCGACCGCAAGCTGAAGGCGCTCCGCGCAGAATTGAAAAAAGTGGAAGACCGCATCAATCCTGCGACCGACCGGAAGAAAGCCCTGGAAATGGAAATGGCCAAGCCCGAAGTGTACCGCGACTTTGCCCAACTGGCCCACGTGCAAAAACAGTTGGACACCGCGCAAGCCGAAATCGACACCATCAACCAACGATGGGAGGATTTGGTGATGGCCATCGATGAACTGGAAAAGCGGTAGCCTGCCTAACCTCAAAAATCACGTACCTAGTAAGTAGCAGACAATCCCTTCCCCTCTCCTCCGGAGAGGGAAGCACAAGCCCTGCTTCACGCAGCCATTCGGATGGGGTGAGGTCAAACTGGTCTGACATAGACCTCTGAGATTCATTCGCATGCAAACCAGCTTATGCCATCATAAACCCCGCCCCAAAAATCACGCAGACAATCCCTTCCCCTCTCCTCCGGAGAGGGGAGCACAAGCCCTGCTTCACGCAGCCATTCGGATGGCGTGAGGTCAAACCGAGACCTCGTCTGCCGCATTGATTTGCCACGCCCCTCTTCATTGCCAATTCTGCCGCTTAGCCGTACTTTTGCGCCATGACATGGTTTCGAAGTCTGGGATGGGCCGAATGGTTGTTGATCGGAGCCTTTGTGGTGGCTTATGGCCTTTACCTCGCGCGCATCATCCGCATTGCGCGGCAACTGAACACGTCTTTTGAGACCATCTTTATCAAGTTGGCGCTGCGCACGGCCGTGTTTGCCCTCTTTCTGGTGGCGTGGATGGGCCCGGCCATCGGCAAGTCAAAACGCGAGATCAAATCAGTAGGTAAAGACATCATGATCTGTGTGGACCTTTCCAAATCGATGGATGCCACCGATGTGCAACCCTCGCGCCTCGAAAAGGTGAAATATGAGCTTAAGCGCTTGTCCGAAGCCTTTAGCAGCGATCGCATCGGCCTCGTGATTTTCTCTTCTGAAGCCTTTATGCAATGCCCCCTCACCTACGACCAAAACGCGCTCCATCTGTTTATCGAAACAATGAACTCGGGCTTAGTACCCGGCAGCGGCACCGACTTTGGCCCCCCGCTGCGCATGGCGCTGAAGAAACTCAAAGACCAGGAGGGGCCCAGCACACAACAAAAATCGAAAATTGTGTTGCTGATCAGCGATGGGGAAGACTTTGGGGAAGAAACCAGCGATATCATCCGCGACATTGAAGACCAGGGCATCAAACTGTATACCTTGGGCGTGGGCACGGAAAAAGGCGGACAAATTCCCGCCCAGCGAGGCGTAAAAATGGACAATACCGGCCAGCCTGTGGTAACCCGCCTCAATCCCGGTGCGTTGAAAGAACTGGCCAGCAAAACCAAAGGCGATTACTTTGAAATCAACGAGCGAAAAAACGAGGTGACCAAACTTATCAATACCATCAGCCAAGTGGAAGGCGAAGTGCGCGATGCCCGCTTTGTGGATGCCAGCGCCAACCGCTACTTTTATTTTCTGGCCGTGGCACTGGCGTTATTGTTGCTGGATGCCCTGGTGGCCATACGTACGGTGAGGATTTGACCATGAAGCAGACGATTTATCTTTTGGCAGCTGTTCTGTTGGCCCTCGGGTTGGCCGGTGGGCTGGCTTCCTGGATAGCGTGGCGTCAATCACCTATTGCTGAGTACAATCGCCTGATCCGGGAAGGCAAAAAGGGGCTGCTTGGAGGCAACGCCCGGGGCGCACAGCGCAGCCTGGGCCGCGTGCTGGACTCGCTGAAGATAGCCGAGGAGCGGGTGGCGCTCAACTTCGCTCATGCCGGTTTTATCGTGCGGCAGCAAACCGGCCGTGACGACACCATGCAACGGTATTCGCTGGATACCGTGCGCACTGTGTACAACGCCCTGGGCGCTTCGCCCCACGCCACCCTGGCGGCACTGGCCCACAACCAGTTGGGCAACACACAGGTAAAGTTTGCCCCCCCTGACCCCGCGCAACTCGAAAACACGTTGCACGAAGCCATCAACCACTATAAAAACGCGCTGCGCAAAGACCCCGCCAACGACTCCATCCGCTACAACTACGAACTGCTGCAGCGCGTGCTGGTCTTTCCACAGGAAGTGCTCGCCACGGTAGATCGGCTCGTAAGCCAACGGAAATACGGCCTTGCCTATCAGTTTCTGGCCCTGTCGCGGCAGCGCGACCCACGGTTGGATGCGTATGCCGATATGCGACAGCGATTAAAAGCGATTAACGAAATTGACCGAAAGCCCTGACACCATGCGGTATTGTTTCACACTTCTTTTTTTGCTCGGAACCACGCTGCTGTGCGCGCAGGGTGGCAATGAGTACTTTCATCAAGGCTCCAGCCATTTTATTCACAAAAACACCGACCAGGCACTGGCCAGCGTAAACCAGGGACTGCGGGCCGAGCCCTCCAACCAAAAACTCCAACAACTCAAGAAATTACTCGAACAGGAAAAGAAAGACCAACAGCAAAAAGAAAAAGAACAGCAGCAGAAGGAACAGCAACAAAAGCAGCAGCAGCAGAAAAAAGAACAGGAAAAGAAAGAGCAAGAGAAAAAAGATCAGGAGAAAAAGGAACAGGACAAGAAAGACGAAGAAAAGAAGAACCCGGAGAAAAAAGAGCCGGAACAAAAGGAAGAAAAACCCGAAGACAAGCCGGAGGATAAAAAAGAAACGCCTCCGGACATGTCGGAAAAATTAAAGCAATTGCAAATTGACGAGCAGAAAGCCCGCATGATCCTGGAGGCGATGAAAAACCAGGAGATTCAATACTTGCAGCAAAACAAACGCAAGGCCAGCAAACCCAAAGACAAGAATAAACCCGATTGGTGATGGTTGGGCTGTGGGTCGTTGATCGCTGGCGAAATTAGGTGTTAGGATCAGAAATGTTGAATATTGAGTTAACTACAGCTATATGAAAGAGATATACATCATGTCCATGGCCCGCACGCCCATCGGAAGTTTTGGTGGCACACTGGCGAGCATCAAAGCCACCCAGTTGGGCGCCATAGCGGTGAAAAGTGCCCTGGGCAAGATCAACCTCTCACCCACCCTGGTGGACGAGGTGTTTATCGGAAACGTGATCTCCTCGGGCTTGGGCCAGGCGCCCGCCACGCAGGTGGCCGTGGCGGCCGGTATGGGCTACAACATTCCCTGTACGCTCGTCAACAAAGTGTGCGCTTCCGGCATGAAGGCCATTATGCTGGCTGCGCAATCCATTCAACTCGGCCAAAACAGCATCGTGGTGGCGGGCGGCATGGAAAACATGAGCAGCATCCCCTACTACCTCACCAAGGCGCGCTACGGCTATAAGTATGGAAATGGTGAACTACTGGACGGCCTCACCTTCGATGGCCTCACGGATGTGTACAACCAGTGCGCCATGGGCGTGTGTGCCGACAACACCGCCAGGGAAATGAACATCACGCGCCAGCAGCAGGATGCCTACGCCATCGACAGTTACCAGCGGGCTGCAGCCGCCTGGGCGGCCGGCAAATTCAAAGACGAAGTGGTACCCGTGGAAATCACCGGCAAGAAAGGTGACACCACCCTCTTTGCCGAGGACGAAGAATACAAAAACGTGAACTTCGACAAGATCCCACAACTCAAGCCGGTGTTTACCAAAGAAGGCACCGTCACCGCGGCCAACGCTTCCACCATCAATGACGGGGCCGCAGCCGTGGTGTTGATGAGCAAGGAAAAAGCAAACGAGCTGGGGCTTGCACCCATCGCCAAAATTCTCGGCTATGCCGATGCCGCCCATGACCCGATGTGGTTTACCACCGCCCCTTCACTGGCCATACCCAAAGCACTGCAACGCGCAGGAGTCGATCCCAAGAATGTTTCGTTTTACGAGATCAACGAAGCCTTTGCAGCCGTGGCCATTGCCAACAACCTCAAACTCGGCCTTGACCCCGCCCGCGTCAATGTCAACGGGGGCGCAGTCGCGCTGGGCCATCCACTCGGTGCCTCGGGCACACGCATCACCATGGCACTGGCCTCCGTGTTGGGGCAGCATAAAGCCAACATAGGCGTGGCCGGCATCTGCAATGGTGGCGGGGGCGCTTCGGCCATCGTCATCGAGCGGTTGTAGAAAAGCCCGATCAGCAAACCGCACCAAACAAAATATGAAGCCCCTTATTTCGTTTTGGTAACATGCCGTTTCACGCCTCCTTATCACTGCCCAAACATAACGCGCGCATGCGCATCACAATCCTGCTGGCCTCCGTGCTGTGCGGGGCCATCACTGCGGCCATGGCCCAACCGCGCCTGGTACGCACGTATTACGACCCGATGAAGACGCAGTTGCAGGAAGAATACACGGTGCAGCCGCACAATGCGGAAGTCATCCATGGCACCTACAAGCGCTTTCACCCCAATGGCAAGGTGGCCATTGACGGAGCCTTCGACAACGGCTACCGCCACGGCCAGTTTCTGGAGTACAACGAACAAGGCGCCCTGCTGCGCAAAATTGCCTATGAAAATGGCATGCGTCACGGCCCGGTAGAAGTATACAATACCATGGGGCTGCCCATCCAGCGCGCCTTCTATCATCAAAATAAACTGGTGGACTCCGTCAAGTCGTTTTTCGATACGGGCGTCATCAAAAGCGAATCCCTCTTTGTGGAAGGAAAACCCGATGGCCTGCTCAAAGAATACTTCCCCTCCGGCAAACTTCGCAAAGAAATCCCCTACCGCAACAAAGTGCCAAACGGCATCACACGCACCTACTACGAGAGCGGTGTGCTCGAAACCGAAGTCAACTACGCAGACGGCTACGTGTCGGGCTTATACAAATCCTACTACCCCAACAGCCAATTGGAGATGGTCTATGAAATCAAACCCGGTGAAAAAATGGGCGACTTCAAAAACTATGACCCCGAAGGCCGCCTTACACTCGAAGGGCACTTTATGGCCGGCAAACTCCATGGCGACAACACCGCCTACTACCCCGATGGCAGCGTGAAACACCGCTTTCGCTATAAAAACGGCTTGAAGACAGGCACCAACATCATCTACTATGCCAACGGCCAGATCAAACACAAAGAACAAATCTTTGGCACGGGCATTCTCTCCACCGAAGAAGAATTCACCGAGCAGGGGAAACCGGTGTACGTGAAAAACTTCCGCAACTTCAAACCCCACGGTAAGTGGACGTTCTTTTATGAAGACGGCAAAACGCCACGCCTGGAGGAACGCTACGTAGAAGGCCAGCGCCAGGGACTGCACATACGCTACCATGCCAACGGTAAAAAGGCGATTGAGCAGACGTACGATAAAAATCACATCACCGGCCCTGCCAAAACCTACTTCGAAAACGGCCAGGTGGAGACCGAGGCCCACTACATGTTCAGCCGACTTCAGGGCCTCTTCACGGCCTACCATGCCAACGGGCAACTCAAAGAACAGGGCGAATACGTGGCCAACAAGAAGCACAAGGCCTGGAAGTACTATGACGAACAAGGGCAGTTGGTACGGACGGAGCAGTACAATGCCGGGCTGCTGGTGGAGCCGGACGGCAAGTAAGGGCGGCTGGTGCGAGGCGCACCACCGGGCTGTCGCTACTCGCCCCGCCCGTGGCGTGGCTCAAACAGGCCGCTCCATCCCTGCCGCGGGGGAGGAGAAACACCATTCAGGCGCGCCATTTAGTGGTAGGAGCGTATCTAAAAAATATCCTCCAATTCAACTATCATGAAATATGGCTGGAAGGGCATGGAAAGAGTGCCTTGTGCATTCTGACAAATCCTAACTGTACATTTTTAATGTACCATAAGAGAGTTGACTGGATAGAAGAGAATTAGAGTTAAAAGCCTCCAAGGGAAATTTGTACCTAATGTATTAACCCCCTAAAGGTTGGACAGAATGGTTATTTGAAATGTGTAGTGGTTTCCTACTCGCCAAATTCACTGAAAGTGAACTGGCTGCTCAAATGATTTTTTTGCCTACTTGAGCGGTAAATTCGCACAAAAGATGAGAAAATCCACTGTACTCGAATCCATCAATAAACTCCCAGACGAGTTCTCGATAGACGAGGTTATCGAAAGACTGATCATCGAAAAAATTGAAAGAGGACGCCAAGAAGCAAAGGACGGGAAGGTGAATACCGAGGAACAAGTCAAAACAAAGTTGACCAAATGATTAAACTGATTTGGACAGATCAAGCGATAAATGACCTCAATGACATTGGCGACTATATTGCCGAGAATTCCGAAAAATAGACTAAGCTGACAATTGAGAAGTTATTTGAAAAAAACTAACCTCTTAAAGACTTTTCCTCAGGCTGGCAGAATTGTTCCAGAGAAAAATGAAGAAAACAAAAGAGAACTTATTGAGGGTAACCATAGAATCATTTACGAAATTGTTTCGCCAAACTAGATATTCGAACCATTTATCATAGCGCAAGAAACTTGAAACTATAACGTTACCCCAAGGCCGTCCATTTAACCGCACCAAAACAGATTTAACGTCAAGTCAAGAAATCACCGTGCTGCGCTAACTGCGGGCCAAGCGTACGGGGTTTCGTAGTGTCACAAAAAAACCTCCCCCACTCGCGTGGAAGAGGTCTCGTGGGTTAGGTTCAGGTACTTGCCGTGGGGAGGCAAGCAGTCAATCCCACTTCAGTTCGCTGTTCATGGCTGATACCTTCGGCTCGCCTTCTTCGGTTTCGTGGTCTTCGCGCTGATCAAACTGGCTGAAGTCCACGTTGGGCATCAACTCGTTTTTGACATGGTTCACCGTGTTGGTGAGCGCCTCCATAAACTTGTTGAAGTCCTCTTTGTACAAAAAAATCTTGTGCTTTTCATACGTGAAGCCCTCTTCGTCCTTGTGATACCGCTTCTTGCTTTCGGTGATGGTGAGGTAGTAGTCGTTTGAGCGGGTGGACTTGACGTCAAAAAAATAGGTGCGCTTACCGGCCTTTACTTTCTCTGAGAAAATCTCGTCCCGGCCGTTTGTTTTGCTCTCTTCCACGGACTAATGCTGTTTGGTTAGGTTAGGTATGGTTCTCGGCTTTGGCACACCCAAGGTAAAAGGTTCCTTTTTTTAGTGCAAATTTTCAAAACACTTTTGGCGATTGGGCGTTTGCTTATGCCGTTATTTGCCCAATTATCGCCAAAAAAAGCCTATTTTCAAGTCCATGGCCGCAAACTTTGCCGAAAACACGCCCGCCCTCAGCCTGGAAATACGGGCCCGCCAACTGGTGGAGGGCTTTATCACCGGCCTCCACAAAAGTCCCTACCACGGCTTTTCGGTGGAGTTTGCCGAACACCGGCTCTACAACGAGGGCCAAAGCACGCGCCACATCGACTGGAAAGTGTTTGCCCGCACCGACCGGCTCTACACCAAACAATATGAGGAAGAAACCAACCTCCGCTGCCTCATCGCCCTCGACAGCTCGTCTTCCATGTTTTATCCGCGCCCCTCGCTGGCCAAGTTTCGGTTCAGCGTTTATGCGGCCTCCGCCCTCGCCTACCTGCTGCAGCAACAGCGCGATGCCGTAGGCCTCTGTTTGTTCTCCGATCGGATCGAAGAATACACGCCCATCAAGTCGTCCTCCAGTCACCTGCAAAAGCTCTTCACCCTGCTGGAGCAGCGCCTGGCACAAACGGAAGGCGGCAAGCAAACCCACGTGGCCCGGGTATTGCACGAGGTAGCCGAGAAAACACATAAGCGCTCGCTGGTGATCGTTTTCAGCGACATGTTTGACGGGGGCGAAGACACGGCCGAGCTGTTCAAGGCCTTGCAACATCTCAAACACAACAAACATGAAGTGCTGCTCTTTCACGTGAGCGACCACCCCACGGAGCTTGCCTTCAACTTTGACGAGCGCCCCTATGAATTCATCGACCTGGAGACAAACGAGCGCCTGCGGCTGCAGCCCAGCGAAATACGCGAGCGGTATGAGCAACAGTTGGCGGCCTTCCACCGCGAGCTGGAAATGAAATGCCATCAACTGAAGGTGGACTTCATCTCGGCCAACGCACAAACACCGTATCAGCAGGTGCTGCAAGCCTACCTGATCAAGCGATCCAAAATGCGCTGAGGCGGCTGCTTGTGACAATTTGATACAACTTTCGTTGGCCGCGGCCATCCAAAAAACCGTATGATTGTACTTGTATCGCCATGAACCCCACCCAGCGGATCGCCCTCATCCTCACAGCCGTTTTTTTGATACCGGCCCTGTTTTTCTCCGTGTACGAGATCTCATCGCTGACCAAGGATGAAAAAATGATTGGCGAGATCTACGAAAACCAACTGGAGAGCATCCTCTTTTCCGTCAACCAGTATTCGGATGACGTCATCAGCGACTGGATATCCAAAACGCAAGTGAGTTTGGATGCGGCCTCACACAATAACCCAGGGTTGGAAAACCTGTTGGCGCTCAACGCCCCGCTGCACGTGATCTTCTTTAGCGATACGATCGAACGGGAGCCGCACCTGTTTTCGTATTCGCTGGATAGTGTGCTCACGCTGCGCACCAAGCCGCCCATCCAACGTACGCTGGCACAACACGATGCGCAGATCAGGCAGTTGGTCAGGTACAAGAAAAGCGGTTTCCAAAAAAATGAAGTCCTTGCCTCTTCCGATACCGCGCTGCGCAACTACCATCTTGTTTGCTTCATCAGCGAAAATGCCAACGCCCGCCTGCGCACAGCCGGTTTTGTGGTGGAGCCATCGGCTTTTGTGGAAGATCTGGTGGGGCCTAAACTTCAAAAGATCGCCAAAGATCAGTTTGTGTTGGCCGTGTATGAAAAAGACAACCCGTTGCCGGTGTATTCCACCCTTTCGGGCGACACCGTAACTGCGGCCATGCTCACCAAAGACTTTTGGGTTTTTCCCGGCTACACGTTGGGCATCCGCACACAGGGCGCCTCGCTACAGCAACTCGTGCGCCAACGCACGCAAACCAATTTGATGTTGCTGATCGGGCTGGACGTGATCCTGATCGTGGCAGTGGTGCTGGCCTTCCGCAGCGTAAAAAAAGAAGTGCAACTGGCACAAAATAAATCCGACTTTGTGGCCAACGTATCGCACGAAATACGCACCCCCCTGGCGCTCATCAGCATGTTTGCTGAAACGCTGGAGATGGGGCGCGCCCAATCCGAACAAAAAAAGCAAGAGTATTACTCCATCATCAACCAGGAAACCCACCGCCTGACGGGCATCGTCAACAAAATCCTGAACTTCAGCCAAACCGAAGCGGGCAAAAAAAAGCTGCACCTCCAGCGGGTGGACCTGGCGCACGAAGCAAAGGACGTGTTGCGGGTGTACGACTTCCACCTGAAGAACAAAGGGTTTGTGTACCAATGGATGGAGGCGCCTTCCGTGTCCGTAATGGCCGATAAAGAGGCCCTGGTCGAAATCATCATAAACCTGCTCGACAACGCCATTAAGTACAGCCCCGAAGTGAAAAAGATTGAAATCCGTACGGGCCGAACCGGCCCGGAAGGATGGCTGGCCATGCGCGACTATGGCGTAGGCATCAGCCAGGCTGATCAAAAACACATTTTCGATAAGTTTTACCGCGTGTCCAGCGGCAACCTGGCCAAAAGCCGCGGCACCGGCCTGGGCCTGTCGCTGGTCAAGCAATTGCTGACCCAGCAAAAAGGAAGGATACATGTGGAGAGCGACCTCGGAAAAGGCTCCACGTTTACAATTTTTTTACCCTTAGCCACCTGATTCCACCTATGATACGCATCTTATTAATTGAAGACGAGCCCGCCATGCAACTGGGCCTGAAAGACAACCTGGAGATAGAAGGCTACGAGGTGGAGGTGGCGGGCGATGGCGAGCTGGGATTGGCGAAGATCAAAGCACACCCCGTTGACTTGATTTTGCTGGATGTGATGCTGCCCAGGCTCTCGGGGTTTGACGTATGCAAAAAAGCCCGTGCCGCAGGCATTACCACGCCCATTGTGCTGCTGACTGCGCGGGGCGAAGAGATCGACAAAGTTCTGGGGCTGGAGTTGGGCGCAGACGACTACATCACCAAACCCTTTGGGGTGCGCGAGCTGTTGGCGCGCATCAAGGCCATCTTGCGGAGGAGCGCAGGCATTCCTGCCAAAGAGTTACAACTGGTTTCTATTGGCCGGTTACACGTGGATTTTGCCGCCTTCGTGGCGCGCGAGAACGATAGCGAAGTAAAACTCTCTCACAAAGAATTTGAGATTCTCGCCTACCTCCACCAAAATAAAAACCAGGTGGTCAGCCGCTACGATCTGCTGGAAAAAGTATGGGGCTATGACGAACAGCCCACCACGCGCACGGTGGATAACTTTATGGTACGGCTGCGGCAGAAGGTTGAATTGAACCCCAATCAACCCAAAGTAATCCTGACCGTGCACGGTACAGGGTATAAATTGGTGATGGTGTAGCGGTTCGTGGGTTTTATCGAGCTAACCGGTTGATTTTTTTGTTGAGTGAGGATTGCATCCATTCTGCGCGGAGTAAGGAGACATCCAAAAAGAAGCATTTCAGTTCGTTGATGAGCGGCTCGCCTGCACCGCGATCCCTCTGAGATAACCCCAGTACTGCGAAGTATCATTTTATGTACTGTCTTTAGCTTCGCGGGATTCTTAACTTCGGCACCTGTGCGCAGGGCAGCGCCACCGTTTCGGATCAGTGCTTTTCTGGGAATAAAACATGAAGGGGCTATACCAAACGGCCCTCAATGCGCGCGGTGGCACGGATGCTGCAGAAGGTTGGTGTTGCGGTTAATTCCGTGCCGGTGCCCGGGCCGCCCTATTGTTCAACTTTTCATCAATCCAAACCGAGGGGCACGGCAAACAATTTGCCTTCCCTGCGGTTCTGCTCTTACATCAGGTGTTCCCACATGCCCCAACCGCTCCGCTATTCCGATAAAATCCAGGCTGCGCGGGGAGGCATTCACCCGGGTTCCTCCCCCTCGGTCGTTAACATTCGTGGTACTGCCCGGCCTGAATGTACCGGATTGCATGCGTTGAGTGGGAACGCTGCGGAAGTGGTTGAGCCACATTCCGCGAAACAGGAGATGATTTACCTTCCGAACAAAATATGGCAAGAGGGAACGTATCGCAAACCTCGGCAGGCAGGCATTCGCCAGAAGGTTGTTACTTCTTTTTTTCGGCTCCCGGCCGTGTTTTACTGCAGCCTCGTTACCGGCCTGGCATTGCTTTTTCAGTTTATTGATCAACCTGCTTTCACCTGGGTCTTTTTGCTGTCCGGTTTTTTTACGGTAGGATTATCGCATGGCGCGTTGGATCATATCACCGAACAAAAAGTACGAACCCGAACGGGC
Source organism: uncultured Ohtaekwangia sp. (assembly GCA_964524935.1). Classification (GTDB taxonomy): domain Bacteria; phylum Bacteroidota; class Bacteroidia; order Cytophagales; family Cyclobacteriaceae; genus ELB16-189. The sequence goes on along the minus strand of CAZGFJ010000001.1, from coordinate 625,823 downwards.
CTCGCATTATTCATTCTGCGTTACGTGGGCAAGGCCGGTGCGTTGGGTGTGGTTTGGTTTTGGTTGCCGGACGTTGTCTTGCTTTCCTTTATCCTCTTTTCTGCCTGGCATTTTGGTCAGGGTGATTTCCAGGAATGGAAGTATGGGTATGGCTTTCTCTCTTTTGGCTGGGGACTTTGTGTACTCGGAATGCTGTTGTCGTTTCACCTTCCGGAGACACGTGAGGTGCTGGCGTTGATTCCCCATTTGCAGGTGGATACGGCACTCGCCTCGCTCAATGCGGCAACCATTTTGTATTGGCAGGTGGGATTTTCGCTGCTCGGCCTTGCGCTTGCATGGCACCAACGGAGTTTGTTAATGACCTTGTCCCTGATGAATCTTCTGTTGCTGGGTTATCTTCCGTTGATCGTCAGTTTTGGCATTTACTTCGTTTTTCAACACAGCCTTCACGGGTGGAAACACCTGAAAACAGAAGTGGGGCTGTCCTCAAAAACCATGTGGACGAAAGCCTTACCCTTTAGTTTGGCCGGTGCAGTCGTGATCATCTTTTTTGTTGTGGGGAGTGATTCGCCCGACTGGGGGTTGTTCTTTATGTTGCTGGCCTGTATCAGCATGCCCCATGTTCTTTGCATGGATTCGTTTTATCGCGTCCGGAAAGTCTGAATTCCGGGCCGATTACTGACGCTGCACGCAGCTCGCGTTTCTAACAAGGTACCACCCCGTTACATCTTGTTACAACCCTTTACGGCATGGTGACATCTTCGCCCGAAACCCGGCCGTTATTTGTACTGTGAACGGAAACAAAAATCAAACACTCAAATCAACACATACCATGAAAACAAAAATCATGATCGCAGGCGTTTTGGTAGCCATTGTCGCCTCGCTGTCTGTCAACCAGGCAGCAGCCCAAACAGCAGCCCCGGCTGTAAAAGTGATTCCCACCAGCAACAAAGATGTCATCAAACTCATTTACGGATATGATGCCGAACAGGTTGATATCAAGTTCTCGGATGCCAGCGGAATCATCACCAGCGACCGCGTGAAAGGCAAGAACTTTGAAGGGGGCTTCAACAAAAAATATCGGGTAGAGCGGAATACCAACAACGATTTCTGGATTGAAGTATCCAGTGCCGACCTGGCCGTGACCTACCGCATGACTGCGGGTGCCAACGGCAAGTGGACGGCCCAACTGGAAAAAACCACCTACAACTATCCCGTTGTAGCGTCCAAATAGGGTTTGTTTGGGGAGGGCGTTGTGGCCACTGGTCAGGCTGCGCGCCCTCACTCAAACATTTTTGTATTTTTAAAACGATTCGTGCCGCGTATGACCGGGTGCCTTAAACTTGTCCCTGCCTTGAACACCTACCTCATCCTGTTTCTGATGGCGTTATCCAACCTCGCCTACACCCAGTCGATCAGCCTGAACGGCAGTTGGAAATTTCATATCGGAGACCGCGCCACCTGGGCCAACCCTCAATTTAACGACAGCGAATGGGAAATCATCATCGCGCCCTCGCCATGGGAGGACCAAGGCTTTAACGGATACGATGGCTTTGCATGGTATCGCAAAAAATTTGACGGCAGGCGCCTGAATAAAAACGAGTCGTATTATCTGCATCTGGGATACATTGACGATTGTGACGAAGTATACCTGAACGGCACGCTGGTGGGCTTTTCGGGCAACATGCCCCCCAAGTTTAAAACGGCCTACAACAATGAGCGCAAATACAATTTGTCCAACGAGGTGATCAACTTTGACGGGGAAAATGTGATTGCCATCCGGGTGTTTGATGTCACGCTGGGCGGAGGCATCATCGAGGGAAAACTCGGCATCTTTCCGGCACCCAAAAGTCGTTTGTTGGTCGACCTGCAAGGCCTCTGGCAGTTTTACCGCTCCTGGGAGGACGAAAAGCCAGCGGATGACTCGGGCTGGAAAAACATTTTGGTGCCCTCGCCCTGGGAGCACCAGGGATACTCTAAATACGATGGCAATGCCTGGTACAAGCGCAGCTTTTCCGTGCCCGAGGCGCTGCTCGCCAAAGACCAGGACCTCGTTTTGCTGTTGGGCAAGATAGACGACTTTGACCGCACCTTCATCAACGGCCGCCAAATCGGCAAAACCAACGATGGACGGCCCTATGGCTCCAGCCAATCGTTTGCCAAGTTCCGCGTGTACGACATCCCCACAGGGCTGCTGAAAAAAAACAACAACACCCTGGAGGTTTGGGTCGAAGACATGGGCAATGTCGGGGGCATCTATGAAGGCCCCGTGGGCATTACCACACGCGAGAACTACGAGCGTTACTTCCGAAAAAAAGAGTCCTTTTTTTGGTGGGATGAGTAAAACCCCAGCCGACCGCAATCGGACACCCACGGTCAAATATGAACGATTAGAAGCCCAGAAATGGGCTTTTTCTGTTGTTTCAGGTAGCTTTTTGTAATTGGAACGATCTTCGTACTCCAGAACGCAACATCCGAAGAACCCATGCTACAAAACTACGTCATCACCCTGGTACGCAATTTTTTCAGGCAGCGCGAATACTCGTGGCTAAACCTCATCGGCCTGGCGTTGGGCATGGCAGCCTGCATCGTCATCTTGCTGTATGTGGTCAATGAATTTTCCTTTGATCAGCACCACCGCCAGCGCGACCGCATCTATCGCATTGTACAATATCAAAAGGAAGGCAAGCCGATGGCTTGGGTAGGCGGGGGCATGGCCACCATGGTGCGCAACGAGTTTCCTGAGTTTGAGCGCGTGGCGTCCATCAGCAACCTGGCCACCATCGTGTCCACCATCACCGAAGCGCCCATCCGCTTTCGCGAAGAGCGGTTGTTCTATGCCGAACCCGATGCGTTGCACATCTTTGACTTCACCTGGGTAGATGGAAAACCAGCCGGGGCGCTCGCCCGTGCAGGCGAAGCGCTGCTCTCGCAGTCGTTGGCGCAGAAGTACTTTCCGGATCAACCGGCCGTAGGCCAAACACTGCGCGTAGGCAAATCGGACGTAACCATCACGGGCATCTACGAAAACTTCCCCGCCACCAGCCATCTCCACCCCGACATGTTGATTTCGATGGCCACCTTTAAAGCAGAGTATGGATTTTCCGAAGCCGACTCGTTTAGCAGTTACTGGTGGCCCTTTACATGGACGTATGTTCTGCTGCGCGAGGGAGTAGCCGTGGCTGACGTCAACACACGGTTTCCGGCCATCATCAAAAAACATCGGCAAGAACCCGAGGCCTCCAACTTTGTGCCCGCCCTGCAGGCGCTGAGCGACATTCATTTTGCTGACTTTGTAAGCGAGATAGAGGCCAGCGGCAACCGGCAGTTGGTTTTTGTTTTCATCTCCATTGCCGGCTTTTTGCTGTTGCTGGCTTGTGTCAACTTCATGAACCTGGCCACCGCGCGGGCGCTCAAGCGCAGCAAAGAAGTGGGTGTGCGCAAGGTGATGGGTGCACACCGCAGGCAACTGGTGTTTCAGTTTATCACCGAAGCCCTTTGGGTAAGCTTAGCCGCGATGGCTTTGGCGGTGGTGTTGGCCGAAGTGGCACTGCCGTTTTTCAACAATCAATTGACCCTGACCCTGGCGATACCTTATCACTATCCGCTGCTGTGGGCCGCCTTGGGAGCCCTGTTACTTGTGGCCGGTTTGCTGGCGGGCGCCTATCCCTCTTTCTATCTCTCTGCGTTCAAGCCTGTTACCGTGTTGAAAGGCAGCGCGTCTTCGCGCTTGGGTGGCACTGATGTACGAAAGATATTGGTGGTGTTTCAGTTTTCGGTGTCCATCACGCTCATCATCTGTTCCACCGTGGCCTACTGGCAGATTGACTTTCTACGCAACGCCCAGCTTGGTTTTGACAAAGAACACATCGTTACCATTGACCAACTGGGGGCCACCGGCATGTATGGTGCCCTGGTGGAAAAATTGGAGCAATCGACTGCGGTTGCGGCCGTGGCAGGCACCAATGCGCGACCCGGCATGGACAGCGGCTGGGGGCCCTTCCCGTTTGAGACCACGGGTATCACCGCCCAAGACCGCTTGCAACTGAAGCAGCAACTGGTGAGCTATGATTTTTTTGACATGCTGGGGCTGTCGATGGTGGCGGGGCGCACCTTTGACAAGCGCTCCGGGGCGGACGTAGGCCGCATGTATTTGATGCGCGACCAGTTTCCAGCCTATGAAGGACGAAACTTCATCATCAATGAACGTGCGGCAAAGCTGATGGGTAAAACCAACGAAGAAGTGCTGGGCCAGCCGCTGCGCATGTACACCGAAGAAAACGGACTCCTCTACTCCGACTACCGTGGCACCATCGTGGGCGTGGTTAAAGACTATCATTCTTCTTCGCTGCGCGATGAGATCGAACCCACCGCCTACCTGCTGGGCAACGGTAACTACTACGGAGCGGTATTGGTAAAATTGGCGTCAGGCCCCGTCACTGAGCGCATCCGTGCGCTGGAGCAAGTATGGAAAGAAGTAAACCCGACTGTGCCATTTAGCTATAGCTTTCTGGAGGAAGACATCAACCGGCAATACCAGGCCGAGGAACGCCTCGGTATTTTGGTCGGCAGCTTTTCGCTGATGGTGCTGTTGGTGGCGTGTATGGGCTTGTTTGGTTTGTCGGCCTATACCGCTGAACTCAAGAGGAAAGAAATTGGCATACGCAAAACACTGGGAGCCTCCACTGCGGGCATTGTCCGCATGCTCTCCAAAGAATTTATCACACTGGTGGTCGTGGCACTCGGCATTGCCTTGCCGGCCGGCTGGTATGCGTCCACGCGTTGGCTTCACAGCTTTGCCTATCAAATGGATCTCTCGGCTTGGTATTTTGTGGCGGCCGGGACCACCTGCCTGGGCATTGCATGGCTTACGGTCAGTTGGCAATCGATCAAAGCGGCCATGGCCAACCCAATCGATAGTTTGCGAGCCGAATAATCCCCATCCCATGAACCGAAATCATTTACCTCTCCCCTTGCGCAGAATGGTGGCGCGTCCACTCTTCGCGTTGGTCAACCTGGCAGGTTTGTCGCTTGGGCTGACGGCCTTTATCTTGATTCTCCAGTATGTAGCCTATGAAAAAAGTGTTAACGCATTTCATCAACATGCGTCTTCGCTGCATCGGGTACTCATGCAATACAAAGATGGATCCATCGGGCCGTTGACACCTCCCGGACTTGCTGATGTGGCAACGCAGGCGTTGCCCGAGGTGGCGCGCTTTTGCCGGGTGGCGGAAGGCGTCAACCTTGGCCATGGCATTGTGGCAGCCGAGGGCTCTTCGGTGGTGTTTCGCGAAGATCAGTTTGCCTATGCTGATGGCAACTTCTTTGATCTTTTCTCCTTCCGTATCAGCCGGGGCGATGCGGGCAGTTTGCAAAAACCCAACACCGCGGCCATCGCGCAAAGCCATGCCCGCAAGTACTTTGGGTCCGCCAATCCGGTGGGCCGCACGCTCACCTTGAGCAATCAGTTTGGAAGCACGTTGTATACCATCGTAGCGGTGTATGACGACATGCCCGAAACCAGTGACCTCCGCTACCCGCTCGTTTTCTCAATGTCAACCCTGGGCAGCAAGGCCAACCTGAATGGCAATGAACAATGGGCCAGCTTAGATGGACTGGGATCGTCCTGGATGCTTACGTGGCTGCAACTGCACGAAGGATCGGCACCGGCCGAAGTAGCCGGTAAACTCGCGCAGGCTATGGCACAGCGTAGCCCCGACAGTGGCCGCGATGTGTTGCTACAGCCGCTGACGGAAGTCCACCTGGCACCCTCACTGAGCAGTCCGCTCCCGACCACCGGCAGTCTTGCGTTTGTTTATTTGTTGATGGCCCTGGCGCTGCTCATCGTCCTCATTGCGTGGTTCAACTACGTCAACCTGGCCACGGCCACCGGGCTCAAGCAAGCCAAAGAGATCGGCATACGGAAAGTATCGGGTGCCAGCCGCAGCCAACTAATCCTTCATTTACTGGGCGAGTCGGCATGGCTGAATGCGGCCAGCGTTGCGTTGGCGTTGGGCTGGGTGAATTTATTTCAGCCTCTTTTCAATTCCATCACTGGCGTCACGTTATCGATGGCCACGCTGACTACCACAGGGGTGTGGCTTGCAGGTCTGTTTTTGGTGGTGATGGGTACTCTGCTCTCCGGTGCGTATACTGCCTTTGCGCTGTCCAGCTACCGGCCTTCACAAATCATCAAGGGCAATTTCAGCCACTCGGTTTCGGGTATACGGCTTCGTAAAGTGTTGGTGGTGGCGCAATTTAGCATCTCTGTTTTTCTGCTGGGAGCCACATGGGCGCTGTATCGCCAGTTGGCATTTCTGCAAGACAAAAATCTGGGCATTGAGCTGAACCAGTTGATGGTGATCCAAGGCCCGGAGACCGGGAAAGATGACACGTTCAAAGACCGGACAAACGCCTTCACCGATGCGTTGCAACAATTCAGTTTTGTAGGGAAGTTTTGCCGTACGGCCAGTGTGCCGCTGGACGGGTACAACTTCTCCACTTCGGGGATCACGCGCCTGGTGCCCGAACCGGGGGATGAAAATATCTCGTACGCGATCATGATGGCCGATCACCGCTATTTTGACACGTACGGCATGCGTTGGGCAGCGGGCACAGGGTTTACCAAAGAAATGGGTAACCAAAAATTCTCCGACATCGATCGCATCGTGATCAACGAAACAGCCGCGCTCAAACTCGGCTTTGCATCTCATGAGCAGGCCGTAGGTGAAAAGATAAAAATGGGCGATCAGGAATTCATGGTAATCGGTGTCATTGCCGACTACCATCACCTTTCGCTGCACCAGGCCATTGAACCAATCCTCTTCCTGCCGAGCCAAGGCGGTGGTATGTACACCGTGCAAATGGCCACGCAGGGCATTCAAGCAAACCTGTCGCAGGTTGAAAACTTGTATCGTCAGTATTTCCCGGGCAATCCGTTTACCTACTATTTTCTGGATGACGCCTACCGCCAACTGTATGAAAAGGAAATGCGGTACGGGCAATTGTTTACGTTGGCTTCCGTATTAGCCATGGCAGTCGCATGCCTGGGCCTGTTCGGGCTGGCCACCTTTACGGTGGAGCAGCGCACGAAAGAGATTGGGATCCGGAAAGTGATGGGCGCGAGCGTAGCTCAAATCACCCAGTTGTTGTCCAAAGATTTTTTGCGGTTGGTATTGCTGGCCATTCTCATCGCCACCCCGCTCACCTGGTGGGCCATGAAGACCTGGCTGGAGGGGTTTGCCTACCGCACCGAATTGACCGTTTCCCTTTTTGCGGGGGCCGGGGCACTGGCCATGGTGTTGTCGTGGGCCACGGTAGCTACGCGGGCCATCAAAGCGGCATGGGCAAACCCTGTAGACAGTTTGCGAAGCGAATAACGGGTAGAGGATGAATTCGCTCAAAGTCATTTTTCGCCACACCGTCCTCGCCATCGCGTTGCTGACTATCAGTTTTCAAGCCGTGCGGGCTGCCCTTGAAAATCCGGCCCGCAGCCTGCGTACCGAATAGAACAACATCATCATGCTACGAAACTATTTTCTGGTAGGCCTGCGCAACGTGTGGCGGTCACCGCTGTTATCGACATTAAACATCCTGGGCATGGTGCTTGGCATTACCTGCAGCACCATCATCTTCGTTTACGTTTGGCGCGAGCGCGGCCATGACCAGCACTATTCCAAGGCCGACCGCGTGTATCGGATTACCGTACAACAAAATGGCTCCACGCGCGCCACCACACCGGGCCTGCTCGCCCCCGAGATTAAGTCTTTGTTTCCGGAAGTGGTGAACACCGCACGGCTGGGCAAGTGGAGCGGGGTACTGAAAACATCTAAAGCCCTGTTCTCCGAGAACAACCTGTATTTTGCCGACCGTACCCTGCTGCCGATGTTTGACGTTCTCTTGGTGACAGGCGACCCCAAGACGGTTCTCACCCAACCCAACCACATCCTCCTCAGCGAAACGATGGCCGCCAAATACTTTGGCAACCAGTGGCGTGCGCGCGAGGATGTGATGGGCGCCACCTTGCGACTGAACAACGAAACCGACTTTGTGGTCGCGGGCGTCTTCCGCGACTTACCTGCGCAGTCTTCGCTTCAAGTTGACTTCCTGCTTTCGTTTGAACATGTGGTAACCGACCGCTGGACCTACAACTGGACGAGCTACAATTTCTATACGTTTGTGGAGCTGCCGCCAGCGCACGACCCGGTCGCCTTTAAAGAAAAGATCAAAGGCGTGTTGGCCAATCGCGACCCCCAGGCAGGCTTCCTGCTGGGCCTCCAGTCGGTAAAAGATATGTACCTGCATCCGCTCGACTTTGACTATTGGGTAAAACGCGGCAATCAGGTCTATCTCAAAATCTTCGGGCTCATCGGCTTGGGGATTCTGCTCATCGCTTGTTTTAACTTTATTAATCTCAGCACTGCCCAGGCAGGTACGCGTGCGAAAGAAGTAGGCATACGCAAAACCATTGGCGCCTCGCGGGCGCAAATCTTTGCCCAGTTCCTGGGCGAGTCAACGATGGTCGTATTGACGTCCATTATCTTGGCCCGCGGACTGGTCGATTTGACGCTTCCTTATTTCAGCTCAATCATCGGCATCGAACTGGCGCTGGACACCCTTCCTTTTTCGTTTTCCATCCTTTTGCTGGCGTTTACCTTGTTAATTGGGTTCATGGCAAGCGTTTATCCGGCCACGCAACTGGCACGCCTTCATGCCATAGCCTCCTTTAAGGGAATAATTCGTGGACGCAGCGGAAAAAGGTTGCGCGAGGCGCTGGTCATCACGCAATTCTGCCTGTCTTTTTTATTGTTGATGGGCACGGTGGTCATCTACCGGCAACTTCAGTTCATGCAAACCAAAGAGCTGGGTTTCGAAAAAGATCAACTGATGTTTATCGAACTGCGCGGAGCCTTGCGGGAAAAAAATGAGCTTTTCCGCGAAGAGCTGATGCGGCAGGCGGAAGTGGCGCAGGCCGCCTCCACGACATCCATTTTTGTGAACAACGAAAACTACAGCTACATTGATTGGGAAGGGCAAGCGTTGGGCCAGCAGTTGACGATCACCCAAATGAATGCCGATCCATACGTGATACCGCTCATGGGCATGTCGTTGTCGGAAGGGCGAAACTTCTCCGCACAAACGAAAGCCGATACTGCGGCCTATATCATTAACGAAACGGCCGCGCGACAAATGGGCTACCGCAAGGGCGAAGCCGTGGGCAAACGGGTGGTCTTTTGGGGTGTACCCGGAACGATCATCGGAGTGGTAAACGATTTCAACTTTCGCCCGCTGTCCGTGGGCATTGAGCCCTTCATCATGCGATATCAGTCTGAGACTTTTTACTTCCACATGTTGGTGAAGGTACAAGCCAACCAGGTGGCCGCATTTATCGACAAAGTGCCCGCGTTGTATCAAAAGTTCGATACCGAAAATCCGGTACACTACGGTTTTGTGGATGAGCACCTGCAACAACAATATTTTACTGAGCAGCGTGCCCTGTCCCTGGCTTCACACTTTGGCGTCTTGTCGGTGGTGATTACCTGCCTCGGCCTGTTTGGGTTGGCTGCGTTTATGGCCGCGCAGCGGACCAAAGAGATCGGGGTGCGCAAGGTGTTGGGCGGCTCGGTTCAAAACATGGTAGTGTTGTTGTCGCTCGACTTCCTGCGGCCGATGGTGCTGGCGTGGAGCGTGGGCACCCCCCTCGCCTGGTACTTGCTTACGCAATGGCTGAGCGGCTATGCGTACCGGACAGAGTTAGCATGGTGGATGTTTGTCGCGGTGGGGCTGGCGTCTATAGGGATGGCGTGGCTTACGGTGAGCACACAGGCGATCAAAACCGCCCTGGCCAACCCGGTGGACAGCTTGCGCAACGACTGACGGGGTGTCAATTTTCAGTACCTTGACGCCATGATCAAAAACTATCTGATTACGTCCTTTCGCAACTTCTATCGGAACCTCGGATATTCGTCTATTAACGTGTTGGGGCTGGCGGTGGGGCTCACGGCCAGCATCCTCATTTTTTTGTGGGTGTTGCACGAACGCAGCGTTAATCGCTCCTTTCCGCAGCCGCATCGGCTCTATCAAATTGTCACAAACTATTTGTACAGCTCGGGCGAGGTTGAAACCACCCTTTCCACACCCGGTATTCTGGGCACCGACATGCCGGTTGATTTTCCGGAAGTAGAGGCTACCGCCCGCATCGACTGGGGCGATGAATTCCTGCTCCGTCACAATGACAAAAGCTTTCTCATCCGTGGCTGCTGGGGCGATCCGGCCATCTTTGACTTATTTGGATTTCCACTCGTCAAAGGAAACAGCGCCAGGCCGATCCCCGACCTCAACGGCATTGCGATCAGCGAACGCACGGCCGCGCGTTTTTTTGGCACCGAAGACCCCGTGGGAAAAACATTCCGCGTCAGCGAAACCTACGATTTCACGGTGACGGCCGTCTATCAAAACATCCCCTCTACCTCTACCATACAATTTGATTTTTTGATACCCTACGAACTGAAGGTCAAGGAGAACAAATGGTTATTGGAGTGGGGCAATACCAACGACCTGACCTTTGCGCGGTTGAAAGAAGGCGTATCCTTCGAGGCGTTTGACGCGCGTTTGCGCCCGTACATTAAAACCAAATGCCGCGGCTGCATCACCGAAGCAACCGCCCAACTCGTCAGCAACAGCTATTTGTACAACACTTGGGAAAACGGTAAACCCGTGGGTGGACGCATTGCCTATGTGCGTATGTTCACGCTCGTTGCCTTCTTCGTTCTGCTCATTGCCTGTATCAACTTTATGAACCTGGCCACGGCCCGCTCGGCCACGCGCAGCCGCGAAGTGGGGGTGCGGAAAGTGGTGGGTGCCGAGCGATATAGTTTGATTATCCAATTCATCGGGGAGTCTGTGATGTTGTCGCTGCTGAGCCTGATAATGGCTGTGGTGGGGGTGCAATTATTGTTGCCGTTGTTCAACGCGGCTGTCGATCAGGAAATCACCTTTCGGCTCACCAACCCCGTGGTAATCGGCTCGTTGCTGGCCATCGCCCTGGGCACAGGCGTGGTGGCGGGAAGCTACCCGGCTTTTTTTCTCTCTTCATTCATGCCGGCCAACGTGCTCAAGGGAAATGTCTCTAACCAAGCCGGGGGCGCACGCCTGCGCAAGGGGCTGGTCATCTTTCAATTTGCGCTCACGGTAGTGCTTATCGCGGGCAGCCTCATAGCCTACCGGCAGATCAACTACATCTACCATAAGAACCTGGGCATGGACCGGGACAATGTGGTGTATTTCAACATCACGACAGGCCTGAACAAAAACCGCGAAGCCTTCCGCGAGGAACTGAAAAAGTCCGCGGTTATCCGGCATGTGACCTACGGGGGCCACATACCCTTTAATCATGGTTCCATGACGCTGGATGTGGACTGGAAGGGAAAACCCGAAAATGACATGACCCCCTTCAGCAGCATGAACAGCGACCACGAGTTTCTTCCCGCCCTGGGTATCCCCTTGGTGAGTGGCCGAAACTTTGAAGGCCTGGCAGACAGCACTCGTTTTTTAGTGAACGAATCGTTCGTGCGCCAAATGAACCTCACCCCGGAAGAGGCCGTAAACCACCCGGTGCGTATCTGGAGTACCGAGGGTACTATCGTTGGCGTATTTCAGGACTATCACTTAAACTCGATCAACCAAAAAATCGGGGCCATGTTTATCGTGTACCAGCCGCAGAATACCTGGCGTGTGTTTGTAAAAATACAAGAAGGGCAAACGACCCAGGCGTTGGAACACCTGAGGGCCACGTTTCAACGATTCGACCCGGCCTATCCGTTCGACTATCACTTTCTGGACGAAGCGTTTGACAACCTGCATCAAGGGGATGTGGTCATCCAGAAACTGGCCATCGGCTTTACCGTTATCGCCATTTTTATTGCATGCCTGGGATTGTTCGGCCTGGCGTCTTTTACGGCCGAGCAACGCAAAAAGGAAATCGGCATCCGTAAAGCCATGGGGGCCACCGTACCCCACCTGGTCGTCTTGCTATGCCGCGACTTTACCCGTCTGGTGGTGGTGGCATTGGCGGTAGGCTTGCCAGTGGCCTGGTACGTGATGGGATGGTTTTTGGCGCGGTACGCCTACCACACCGAGCTGAGTTGGCCGGTATTTATCATCACGGGTACGCTGATTTTTGTCATCGCGCTGGCGACCGTCATCTATCAGGCGGCCAAAGCGGCTCTGTCAAATCCTATTGAAGCCCTGCGCCATGAATAGAACCAAAAAAAACAGAACTCCACGCAACCATTTTGGTTTTGCTGGCATCTAATCCCAAACCCATGTCCCATGCTAAAAAACTACTTGAAAATGGTATTGCGTCATTCGGTACGCAACACCTCGTTTAGCATCATCAACATCACCGGCCTTGCCCTCGGCCTTACCGCTTTTTTGGCCATCGGCCTGTATGTAGCAGATGAATTTTCGTACGACCGGTTTCACGCCAAAAAAGACCGCATTTACCGCGCCATCATCGTGGCCGATTTTGACGGGCAGATCAATAAGTGGGGCGGGGCGCCCAATCGATTGGCGACAACAGCCGCACGCGAAATTCCAGAAGTGGAAAAGGCCGCGCGGTATTTTCACCACAATTTTGGCGACATCAGCTTCCTTTCCACGGCCACCGAAAAATTTGCCGAAACCAACCTCTTCTATGCCGACCCGGAACTGCTCGATATCTTTGATGTTACCCTTACCCGTGGCAGCAAAGACCAGGTGCTAAGCCGGCCCAATACGGTGATGATCAGCGAAAGTACCGCAGCCAAGTATTTCAAAGGACAAGATCCCATCGGGCAATCCATCGGGGTGGACAATGAGATTCAACTGGAGGTAACAGGCGTGTATCGTGACTTCCCGTCCAACTCGTTTTTGCAGGCGAAGCTGATCGCCTCGTTTGCATCCAATTGGTTTGGGCAAGAGCGTAACCAAAGCTGGGGCAATGCCAGTTTCGATACGTTCTTTTTGCTGCGTGAAGGAGTTTCGGCCGCGGTGGCCAACACCAAGATTGAAGAGATGCTTGCCCGCAACATACAGGCCGACAGGCGGTGGTACACCATTTCGTTGCAGGCGCTGCTGGACATCCGTCTCCACTCGGGCGAACTTAATAGCGCTTTTGATCGCAGAAATTATGGCGATGCGACACAGGTCAAAATCCTGATGGCCTTGGCCGCCATCGTTCTGTTGATTGCTGCCGTCAACTACATGAACTTATCTACAGCACAGTCGCAAAAACGAAACAAAGAAGTGGGTGTTGCCAAAACGCTGGGCGCCACGCTGGGGCAGTTGAGCGGCCGATTCTATTTTGAGGCGGCCCTGTATGTCATCATGGCGATGGTTGTGGCCCTGGTGTTGTTTGTGCTGTGCCTGCCGGTGTTCAATAACCTGAGCGGAAAAAACATCACGCTGGCTTTCTTGATTGAAGGATCTTTTTGGGTTGGGGTTCTCTTGTTATGGCTTTCGCTTACAGTGCTGGCAGGCGTATACCCGGCCTGGTATCTTTCTTCGTTTTCGCCCAAGTCGGTATTGCAAAAAACGGCTGCCTCGCGTGGGCAAACAACCGTGCGCAAAGGATTGGTTGTGTTCCAGTTTTCCATTTCCATGGTGTTAATCATTTGCACGGTGGTCTTTTTTCAGCAAATGCGTTTTATTCGTGATAAAAAATTGGGTTATCGCCCCGAGCAAGTGATTGCCGTCATGACCACAGCTGCACAGGCCGACCAGGCGCTATCGGTCAAAACCGCCTATGAGCGCTTACCCGAGGTTAAGTCGGTGGCGCGGGCGCAGTCGTACCCCGGCATCGGCACCAGCATGCGTAACATTTTGCGCGAAGGCGATACGGGAGAGGGTCAACCTTTGTTGACCGCGCGCGCCTCGCACGAGGTACTTCAAACACTGGGGATCGCGCTGCGGGCGGGCAGCACCTTGCCGCTCAACAAAGACACTGGCGATACGACCGTACAAGTGGTCATCAATGAAACCACCGTCAATTACCTGGGGTTAACACCCGAAGAAGCCATTGGCAAACGGATAACGATTCAGGGGTTTGATGGCCCCACCGAAATCGTGGGCGTCACAGAAGATTTTCATTACTCGTCTCTGCATCAACAGATCGGAGCATTTTGTTTTCACAACGGCAACCGCACCGAGCCCTTCAACTACCTGCTGGTAAAAGTAGATGCCGCGCAGCTGGCCGATGTGGTTGCCAAGTTGCAATCGACCTACCAGCGCATCATACCGGCAGCCTTTGAGTACACGTTTCTGGATCAACATCTGAAAGAGCTGTACCGCTCAGAGGAAAACTTGTCGGCCGTGGTGTTGGTGTTTGCCGGCATGGCCATTTTCGTGGCATGTTTGGGGTTGTACGCGTTGGCGGCATTCACGGCCGAGCAACGAACCAAAGAGATCGGAATCCGGAAAGTGATGGGTGCCTCCGTGCCGCGGTTGGTGGGCATGCTTTCGCGCGAGTTTATGTGGTTGGTGGCGATTGCTTTTGTGATCGGCATACCCTTAGGCTACTACGTAATGGACCGGTGGCTGACGTCCTTTGCCTACCGTACCCACATGGGGGTGTGGGTTTTTGCGGCTGCCGGATGCATCTGTTTTATCATTGCGTTTGTGACGGTAGCCGTGGAGTCCTTTCGGGCAGCACGCGCCAACCCCGTCATCAGCCTGCGCAGTGAATAGGCCAGAGCCGGCATGTAAACTTATCCGACCACCAGCTTCCCATCGCGCATCTCCAGGGTACGGTCGGCCATGGCGGCAAATTCGGGGTTGTGTGTTACGATGACAAACGTGAAGCCAAAGTCCTTGCGCAATTGAAAAAAGAGTTGGTGGAGGTCAGCGGCATTTTTTGAGTCCAAGTTGCCGCTGGGTTCATCGGCAAACACCAACTCGGGTGCGTTGACCAGTGCGCGGGCCACCGCCACCCGTTGTTGTTCGCCACCGGAAAGCTGCGATGGCTTGTGCGAGGCCCTTTCTGTGAGCCCGAGTAACGCCAGCAGCTCATGTGCGCGACTGCGCACTTCTGCCTGCGGGCGCTGGCCAATCAAACCGGGGATCATGACATTTTCCAGGGCCGTAAACTCGGGCAGCAGGTTGTGAAACTGAAATACAAAACCCAGGTGGCGGTTTCGGAACTGAGCCAGTTCGGGGCGGCTTTGTGCAAACAAGCTCTTGCCCTGCACACGCACCTGTCCACGATCGGGTGTGTCCAAGGTGCCCAGCAAATGCAGCAGCGTGCTTTTGCCGGCCCCGGAAGCGCCCACAATGGCCACAATTTCACTTTTCTCGATCGTCAGGCTCACGCCCTTCAACACGGTGAGAGCTCCGTAGCTCTTCACCAAGTCCTCCGCCTGTAGTATTCCCATCCCTCAAATGTTCTTGAAATAAAGGTTTAAAAAAAGTAGCTTGCTCCAAAATTTTATCTACATGAACATCCACGAATACCAAGCCAAAGACATCTTGAAGAAATACGGTGTGGCCGTACAACGCGGCATTGTGGCCGATACGCCCGACAAAGCCGTGGCGGCTGCCAAAGAACTAACGGTGGAAACCGGCACCAAATGGTTCGTGGTGAAATCACAGATACATGCCGGAGGACGAGGCAAGGGCACCGTTCAAGAGACCGGCTCGCGCGGGGTGGTGTTGGCTAAAAGCGTGGATGAGGTGTTTGACAAGTCGAAGGCGATTTTAGGCGGCACGTTGGTGACGATACAAACCGGCCCGGCCGGAAAAAAGGTAAACAAAGTACTGATTGCCGAAGACGTGTATTACCCCGGTGAATCAGAACCCAAAGAATATTACATGAGCATCCTGCTCGACCGCGCCACCAGCAAGCCCGTGATCATGGCCTCCACCGAGGGGGGCATGAACATTGAAGAGGTGGCGGCCACGCATCCCGAAAAAATCATTAAAGAGTGGGTAGATCCCACCATCGGTCTGCAACCCTTTCAAGCCCGCAAAATTGCTTTTGCCCTGGGGCTGGAAGGAAATGCCTTTAAAGAGATGGTACGCTTTGTAAACGCCCTCTACACCGCCTACATCGGATTGGATGCCTCCATGTTTGAGATCAACCCTGTCTTGAAGACCTCGGACAATAAAGTAATAGCCGTGGACGGCAAGGTAAACCTGGACGACAACGCCTTGTATCGTCACAAAGACCTGGAAGAACTGCGCGACATCAGCGAAGAAGACCCGTTGGAAGTGGAGGCGGGAAAATCGGGATTGAACTACGTGAAGCTGGACGGCAACGTAGGCTGCATGGTAAACGGGGCCGGTCTGGCCATGGCCACGATGGATATTATCAAGTTATCGGGGGGCGAGCCCGCCAACTTCCTGGACGTGGGTGGAGGCGCCAATGCCGAAACGGTGGAAGCGGGCTTCCGGATCATCTTGAAGGACCCGAACGTGAAGGCCATCCTGATCAACATTTTTGGGGGCATCGTGCGTTGCGACCGTGTGGCGAATGGCGTGGTGGAGGCGTACAAAAAGGTAGGCAACATCCCCGTTCCGATCATCGTGCGACTGCAGGGCACCAATGCCGAGGAAGGTGCCAAAATCATTCGGGAATCCGGTCTGAAGGTATTTTCGGCCATCCTCCTGAAAGACGCGGCTCAAAAAATCAAGGAGGTTTTGGTGTAAATTCCCGGTTTTGATCGTGGCAGATTTTGCCTATATTTAAGGTTGATTGAGACGCATGAGGCTGGCTTTCACCGGATTACTTGTTGTGCTAACGTTGGCAGCCGCCAACGTAAATGCCCAGAGTTTCTACTCCATTCGCAGAGATCGCAACACCATTGTCTCCATTGGCACAGGCACTTCTACGTACCTGGGCGAACTCCAAAATCCAGGAGATTATTTTGATGCCAAGCCCAACCTGAATATAGGGTTGCAATACTTTCTGAGTAAGCGAATCAGTGCTCGGGCAGAAGTAACTTGGTTTCAACTCTCGGGCAGCGATGTAAAAGCTAACGATGATAGACGGGAGCGTAATCTGTCGTTTCAATCGAATAATTATGAACTGAATTTAGCAGGACTGGTCAGTCTGTTTCCAAATGGACAGCGTTTTTACCAACGTACATTTTTCAATGTTTATGGGTTTGGGGGTGTTGGTTTGCTTTATATGAATCCCAAAACGGTATTCAACGGAGAGAAAGTAGCCTTACAACCGCTACAAACAGAAGGGGTTGCCTATTCCAGATTGCAACCGGTGGTTCCGTTGGGCCTGGGCATTCGCATCAAACAGGGGCCTTTTTTCAACATAAATATTGAGGGAGGATATCGAATGACCTTTACCGACTATTTGGATGATATTAGCATAAAACGATACCCGGACCCAGCCAGCTTGTCGAGTGACTTGGCCCGCTCTCTGTCGGACCGAAGACTTGAGTACTTTAACAGTATAGGTCGGCCATTTACTCCAACTCCCGGGGTGGGGGTTCGCGGTAATCCGGAAAAAAACGATGGTTACTTTATTTTGAATGTTAAGTTAGAGTACTATTTACCTTACGATTTCTCATTGGCAAAACCCACTTATAAACGTAAAACAGGTAATAAAATTCGATATAAAAAATACAAGCCGGGGAGACGCAGACGCTAACGCTAATGCTACAATGTCTCATCCAGCACCTGATATCGTGAATAATTGCTCTTGAATTCGGGCACAATTTCTTTCATTAGAGCCACCATCTTCAGTTCATTGCGATCGATCGCCAATTCATCGAACAGGTCAATCATGTTGGAAATGGAATCGTAGTCATACTCAAGCGTTTTGGCTTTCAGTATCTTGTTGTGATGTGTGGGGATGGTGTTTTCGCGATCGTGCAACAATTCTTCAAACAGCTTTTCACCTTCCCGCAATCCCGTAAACACTATGTCAATGTCTTTTGATAGCTCCAACCCCGACAAAAAGATCATCTTTTTGGCTAAGTCAAAAATTCGAACGGGTTTTCCCATGTCAAATAAGAATATCTCGCCTCCTTGTCCCATCACACCTGCCTCCAGCACCAGACGGCAGGCTTCCGGGATAGTCATGAAGTAGCGGGTGATATCCGGATGAGTCACTGTTACAGGTCCTCCGGCTGCAATTTGCTTTTTAAACACGGGGATAACAGAGCCATTGGAGCCCAATACATTACCAAATCGAGTGGTCACGAAGGCTGTGTGTTTTAAGCCGGACCGCTCTAATCGATTATTCAGCGACTGCACATAGATCTCAGCAATACGCTTGGAGCACCCCATCACATTGGTGGGATTGACAGCCTTGTCCGTTGACACCATCACAAATTTTGACACGTGTGCCTCTACGGCTAAATCCGCCAAAGACCGAGTGCCCAAGATGTTTGTCACAACAGCCTCTGACGGGTTACTCTCCATCATGGGCACGTGTTTATACGCAGCTGCATGAAAAATGATTTCGGGCCTGAACTCCCGCAACAAGTTACTCATCCGAGCCCGGTTACAAATGTCGGCCACAAAAACATGGACGTTACGATGCTCCAATGGCAACGAAGCCAACTCTCGCTCAATTTCAAACAACGGTGATTCAGCTTGGTCGACAAGCACCAGCTGTTGTGGGCGATAGAGAGCCACCTGACGCGCTATTTCGCTTCCTATCGAGCCGGCCGCGCCTGTGATTAAAATACGCCTACCCGACAATTGAGGCAGCAAATGATTACTGTCCAGTGTAATGGATTCCCGGCCCAACAGATCTTCAATGTTGATCTCTTTGATCTGTTTCAAGCTCAACTCGCCTCGTACCCATTTGTCGACCGGGGGCACGGAGCGAACTTTCACATGATTTTGAAAGCACGATTCGACTATCTCGTTCTTGCGTTCCAAGGCAAGATTTTGTGTGGACAAGATCAGTTCCCGTATTTGAAAGCTGTTGACTACGGAAAGAAAATCCGCTGTCGCATGATAGATCTTCGCGCCATTGGCCTCTTTCCCAACCTTTCGCGCATCGTCCTCAAAAAAAGCCACGACCCGCATGTCTGACAACGGATTTGCATCAATGATTTGTTTGACCAGCAAGCCGGCACTACCGGCTCCAAAAATGGCTATGTTGTTTTTGCGGGGTGATTCGTTTTTGTAGAAAGCAAAAACACTTTTGACTATAAGCCGATAATAAAACAAAAACAAAAAAGACGTAAAGAACGCTATAACAACGACTGAATAGGGCACCAGATTCAGCCTCACATTGTAGTAGTAAACAAGATTCGCAGTACATGCCAGGCCTAATGTTAACACGCCCGTGTACAAGATTCGAATACCGTCCTCGACTCCAGTATACCGTACAATACCAGCATATGACTTTGTTAGCAGGCTTGATGCAAAGCCACACGCCACAAATAGCATTGAGCCTTCCACAAGATTGTACCTTGCAATCTCTGCCCAATTAAGATTAAACCGGATGAGATAGCCAATGAAGACCGAGCCAAGGAGAATAATGGCATCAATGCACAGGATAATCCAGCGCGGCAATATCCGAAGGCGATTGACAAGCGAGGCTACCAAGGCGGGTCAATTGCGTTTATCATTTTTCTTACGCAGCGTGCGCACTCCGAGTGCTCCACCGGCTGCCAATAACAACCAAGCGAAAGGAATGGGAACCGGCTCACCCGGGTCAGGTGGAGGGCAGGGTGGCGCTCCACAAGGCTGTGCTTCCACCAATATAGGAAGCAAACAAAAGATGATCATTAGCAAGGATGGGACTGCGTAACGCCTGATCATGACTTTATTAGTTTGGTGGTCTTGGTGCGGCCACTGGCTGACCGTACCAGCACATAGTAAACCCCCGGGGGCAAGCTCGATACATCAAACCGGAGCGGACCTTGTTCACAATTTTCCTGATGCCACGCGCGAAGGGTCTTTCCCTGTTGATTAAACAAGCTCACATCCATAGATTTCGAACCTTCCGCCTGAATCATAAGTTGATCGGCCACCGGATTGGGGAACACCGAAATCATCATCTCTTCCGAGGGTCGCAGCGTACCACGCCTGGCAATATAAAACCTGTCATTAAGGATGGTTTCAGCCGTTACATGGATCGGGTAGCTTACCTGCTCACCGAGCGAAGCTGAATACCCTGTTTCTAAATCCACGAATTCATGTGCCTCCAAAAGTTCCTGATCGTCTGCCTCCACCATTAATCGGTAAGTGCCCGCTTTTTGTACCGTCACGCGCAACGGGATTTGATCCGGCCAATGCGGTACAACATTTAACGCCAGATCCACTTGATCGGGGGTGACGATCGAGACCCCATACCCCGCGGAAATAAACTTCAGGGCATCTGTTAACTCGTCATATGCAGAAGTGGACGTGGGGAGCAACGACACGTATGATCTATCTTCGTAGACCCCGTTAGAGAGGCTCACGGTAAGAGGAAATGCCGAGGGGCGGTCGGTACTTTTTCGGTAGAAATTACCGCTACCCGAGCGAACTTTGGCATTTTCGGTCAAAACCAACGTGGGCGAGGCGCCCGTGGCTTTCACCCAAAATGCCTGCCCCGTGGCGATGACGCCATTCAACAGATCGCCTGAGTTGCTGGCCGCATTCCAAAAACGAGTAACGTTCGAGACCATATCCGTTACATACACAAAGTCGGTCACATTACTTTTTGTCCAATCGGTTAAGTTCCATTCGATGGACGAAGGGTATGGGTTGCCCAGTAGATTCCAACCGTCATCATTGGGTCGGGCGGGTGAAGAGGGTGTGTAGGTAAGCAAAGCCGAGTCAGCGAAGCTAAAACTACCTGAATTGATCTCGCCAGTCATGTCCCAGGTGATGGGGCTGCCACCTTCCCACATGTAGGCCAGATAACCTCTTCCATTTAGGATAGGCTGCGTGTTGGAGGTGGGGGGATAGCTTGTAAATCCGCGATTAAAGGCGCCTGTAGTCTGCTCACGATAATAACGAAGCGAATTACCCGAACATCCCGAGCAGGTGCTTGATCCCACGAATGAACCGGTGATGGGGAAATCGTCCTGCCAATCGACCACACGGGCTGTTTTGGTAGGCGCACTCATGTATCGGTTAATGTCGTCACCAGCGCTCATAAAGCGTTGAATGGTAACCTCGCCAATCACAGACCCGCCTCCCGTAATCGGCCCAATGGACCCATCCGCAGTAGGTTGATCATTGGTGGAAACCAGGGTGAGGAGGCCCGGACCCGAGTCGACTACGGTGGCACTACTAATTGTCATCATGCCCTGCAATCGAAGGACGGCCGTGATGGAAACAGCGCCACCGGATTTATTGACCTCTATATCATTGAACAAATTATTTCCTGCCGATAACAAACAGGGGCTTGCGCCTGTCAACAGTACTGTCCCGGATCCCGACTGAAATGTTCCGCTAAGCGTAATTGTTGTGCCTTGCCATTCCAGATTGGACGAACCCTGCGTAAGCGTACGTCCAACATTAATTGAAAAATTTCCAAGTAAGGGTGTGGAGGAACCCCCGATCGTAGTGGCTCCATCAAAGATGACGCTGCCCGCACCGGGCACAAAAGTACCGGCATCGTCATTCCAGTTAGCTCCCCGCATCGTGAGCGTGAACGTACCGGTTCCAAAAGAACCACCCGACAGATTCACATTGCCGTTTACCGTCACATTTTGTCCCAGCGTCACTGTTCCGGATTGTGTGGTCAACATAAACAAATCAACCGCATTGGTCGGGTCAGGCAACTCCAAACCCGTAATTAAACTTCCTGTGGGGTTGTATGTCACATTATAGGTGTCTGAACCCGCGTTGGTTGGACGATTGGCCAGGGTTGCACCACTTCGTTGAATCGTTGCGTTGTTCGCCATCACCAGTGTGGTCGCAGGTGTGTTGTTAAGTGTACCTTGTTGAAGATCCAATAAATTGGTGATGGTAATAGCACCGGATAACCCAACCGTACCTGATGATCGGTTGATACGTAACGTTCCAAGTTGTGCCGGAGGCGCGATAAGCAAATTGCTACCCAAAGTGCCCGAACCATTAACAACTAGGGTCGTGCTGGTATTCGCTACGATTCGGCCGTTGGTTCGTGTCAAAGTTCCATCCAACACCAAGGTCCTACCATTAATATCCAAGTCGCCATTTTGAAGCTGTAACGAGGTGGCCACCGTCAAGTTTTGATTAGGCGTGATGACGGCCCCGCCTGTGCGGTTAAGGGTCAGCGTACCGATGATAGCGTTTGAATTGACCGGAAGTGTGCCAAACGCCCCGCTGCTGTTAATGACCAGGCTGGAGGCTGCGCTCAGTTGAATAAAGTTGCTCGTGGTTGTTACCGGACTACGCAGCGTAAGGGTGTTGGCCCCAACGATCAGATTTCCACCGTCCAGCTCAAGTGCGCCCACAAGAGTCACGTTTCCGACAACACTGACATTATTGGGATTTTCAATTTCTGTGATTGCGTTAGCAGTTTGAGGATTACCTGGCCCCATAAACTGTGGATTCGCAAGATTACGGTAGATCACACGGCAGGTTGCGTTGAAAAAGCGCTTGGATGGATTGATTCTCAGACTGCCGGTGGCATCAGTGGCCCCTATCGCCCCGGTGGGCTCAGTAGAACCTACGCGCAAAGTACTGTTTGCCTCCATCGTAAAATTACCGGACGTAGAAACAAAAAACTCTCCCGTGTCAAACTGAGCACCGTTTTCAACAACATAGTCGGCACCTCCTCCTAATACAAAGTTGGTGAGCAAGCGGGACGATGGCCCGGAAAAACGTATCGTTGTTACCGAGTTGATACCTGTTTTTGTAAACTGACCACCCAATTGCTGAACGGTACCAAAAACACGAATCGTAGCCGTTCCATTTGCACCGCTGGTATACAGAAGCGCATCAGTGGCCCCAAACACCAAGTTACCGGAGACCGTTGCATGTGCGATGCCTGACTGAGTCAAAAAAGATCCCTTGTTGTTCGTGGACGTGTAGCGAAAGGTACGCCCAACGTTCAACGTGACATTTCCCGTCTGCGTCAGTAGAAATCTGGCATTATTCAATATGTTCACGCTATCAGCAATGGTGATGACTGCAGTCTGGTTCGAACTAAACAAGAATGACGAAGTAGAATTGATAGAACCTGTACGGGTAAGGAAAAAAGACCCCGCCATGTTGGTCAGAAGCCCGTTCATATTCAACGCGGCACCATAAGAAAGTCCTACGTTTACCTCCACGTTGCCAAATGTCTGGCCCCAATTTCCAGCGACACTGGCGCTGATGTTGGTGGTATAGCCTGCCAGTACAAGGTTGGACGCGGCATTCCAGGTGGCTAGCGGGATGATACCTTCCGTTGTAGTGTATAAATGGCGATAGGTTCCCCCCGCCAAAAAAAACAGATTCGTAGTGGATGTACCCGCATGCGAAAATCCGTTATTGCCCACCAGAGTACCGGCCACCTGTACCACGGCACTGGGGCCAAGCGTCAGGTCGTTGCCCACCCCATTTGCCAATATGAGTTGAACGCCTGAGGATAAGATCAACTGAGCGCCATTACTAACCGTAAGTTGATCCACCGTTACGTTTGCGGCCACGGTGACTATATGGGCGCTTTGAATTTCGATGGCTCCGCTGGCGCTGGTTGGTATGACGTTTTGGAAAGCCCCAGCACCTGGATCTTCTAAGTTTTGAAAGCCTCCTGCATTGAATACTTGCCAGGTGGTGACCGTATGCCAGTTGCCCGTCTGCCGGGAACGATAGTCACCATTAATTTGCGCCAACGCCTCCAGAGCCGTGCCCAGACCCAAAATAAGCCATAGTCCTATTTGGAAGAGCCACGAAAAAACCGTTTTGCTGCCCATAAATGATGGTCTAAGCTACAAAAATAATGAAAATACCCCTATCATCGACCCGTAAAAACTTTTATGCCTAACGGGGCGCATGCGTAACCAACCAACGCCCCAAAGTTTCGGAAAGGCGGTCAAATTCTACGGGGGTGAGGTTTGAGCCCGAAGGCAGGCACAGGCCACTGGCAAATAACCCATCGGCTACTCCTGACACAAATGCCGGGGCATTAGCAAAAACGGGTTGCCGGTGCATGGGCTTCCACAAGGGCCGCGACTCGATGTTTTCTGCGTCCAAAAAGAGCCGTAGCGAATGCGGACTAAATTCCTGATTATCTATATTTTGCAAGACAATACAGGTAAGCCATCGATTACAAAACGCCCCGGAGAACTCGTCCAATAGGTGAACGTCTGATACGGCATGGAAAATACGCTTGTAAAACTCAAAATTCTCCCTGCGGGCCCGAATATGGTTGTCGAGGACGCGAAGTTGGCCCCGTCCGATCGCGGCTGACACGTTGGAAAGACGGTAGTTATAACCAACCTCCCGATGTTCGTAATGCGGAAACGGCTCTCGTGCTTGCGTGGCCAGAAAACGGGCTTTCTGTATGAACTTTTCATTTTCAGAGACCAAAGCGCCTCCTCCGGAGGTGGTCATAATCTTGTTTCCGTTAAAGGAGTACACGCCCAGTGTACCCCAGGTTCCGAGTTTGCGCCCGAGGTACGCGGACCCAAGTGCTTCAGCCGCGTCCTCAATGACCGGAATCTCATACCGGTTCGCGATTTCCATAAGACGATCAATTCGGGCCGGCATCCCGTAAAGATGAACCACAATTACCGCCTTTGGCTTTTTGCCCTTTTCAATCCGATCCAAAATGGCCTGTTCCAGAAGCTCAGGATCCATATTCCAAGTGTCTTCTTCGGAATCGACAAACACGGGCACCGCCCCCAAATAAACAATGGGATTACAAGAACCGGAAAAAGTGAAGGTCGAGCAGATCACTTCATCCCCCGCCCTCACCCCCAAGAGGATAAGGCCCAAGTGAATCGCGGCTGTACCAGAACTAAGGGCCGCACAATACGGAGTGCCCACGTAAGCGGCCAACTCCTCTTCAAAGGCGTTGATATGTGGCCCCACAGGCGATATCCAATTCGTGGCAAAGGCCTCCTGCACCAGCTTTAGTTCATCGCCCCCCATGTGCGGGGGCGAAAGCCAAATTTTCGGATGAGGGTTCGTCATGAAATCAAATAGTTAGTTTTTTGGTCGTTGCTGAATATAGAAAGCCGGAATCAGTAATAACAAAAGAATCGGATTCACAACCAGTCGATGGAGAAATGCCAGAGTCTGATTACGCATATCAAAAAACTGATGGAGCACAAAATAGGGTACCAACAGCACAATCAAACCGATGGCTTGCGTAAACACAGCAATCAAGATATTTTTCCGAAATGGAAAAAGCGCAGTAAGTACACCCAGCATCCAAAAGTCGTTGAGCAAAAACCGGATGCTTTTGTTGACGATGAAAGCCAACCCTACTGTCGAAATTCCCAAGGCGGACGCCCAGTTGATGCGTTGAAAAACATAGGTCAGGCACAGCCCCACCACACAGGTGAGACCCAACATCCATCGGGCCGATAGACCGATCAGCGGTGGTGGCGTGTTTGGCGAACCCATAAAAACCACAAGAAAAAAACCGCTGAATAAATCACCAGCGTAAATACATATTTGTGTGAAAAGTACAACCAGGAAGGAACGTGCAAGGCCACCGCAAACAAACCGGCAATACGCGCCAGGTTTACCGCGTGAATGAGTACCACACCCATTATCGCCCATACCACCAGTGGGCGCTGCCACGGTCCGAGGGCAATTAAGAACGACAAAAAGACGATGACCACGTTAACGCCATTGCATCCTTCATATACCGATACCACTCCTTGTCCCTTGGTGACGATTGACACAGTTGCGGGGCCTTCGCGCGGTAACACCGAAGTCGCATAACCCAAACCGTTCAACAGCCAAGACGTCTGATTCGTTACCAACCGAGTAACGGGATCAGGGGCCGGTTGAAAATGGCTCAGCCAGAAGAGGTAACCCATATTGGCGACCAGGTAAAAAATCAAAAAACGAGCGATAAATACCAGGGCGGGTTTGAATTCGACCAGCAGCGACTTCATAGCCCTTGACGTTGACGAGCAGGAACACCCACCCATGTTTCTCCTGGCGGAACCGATCTTGTCACCACAGCGCCTGAACCGATAGAAGCATTGTCACCAATGGCCAGGCCATTTAAAACGTTGGCGCCTGAACCTACTAACACCGCATGGCCGATCGTCACCTGCCCTGCCAGGTTAACGCCCGGCATAATAGATGAGAATGCCCCGAGCCGACAGTGGTGGCCGATGGTGGCATTCAGGTTCACGAGCACATGCTCCCCCACCTGGATGTGGGTGGTCAGCCGCGCACCTGCGGTTACTACACAACCTCTTCCCAAGGTTACGGTAGCCGGGTTGCCAATCGTAGCCGAGGGGTGGATCAGCGATGGAAAAGAAAGATGATGAGCCTCTTGTAACCGATGAGCAATCACCCGTTTCTGAGCCGGGCTTCCCACCGCAATCACCACAGCGAATTTCCGCTGCGAAGTGTGAAGCCACTGTCCATCACCCAGAACCCGCGCATTTTCTCGCGAGGGCACACCATCGTCCACAAAACCAAGGAGGTTCCACTGGCCGAGCTCCCGCACCAGCGTTTCTATCTCAAGGCCCAAACCACCTGCTCCGTAGATGACCAAATCTTTCATGTGACCGTTTTTTTTGGACGGGCCGGATTACCCACCACTGTAGTGCCCTCGGGTACATTGCGGGTGACCACTGCACCGGCCCCGATAGTAGCCCAAGCGCCTACCTTGATCCCCGGCAGCAGCACGGCACCCGCGCCTACTAAGACGCCCTCGCCCAACGTGACATTGCCGCACAACACTGCCCCCGGGGCAACGTGGACAAAGTCACTGATCCGGCAGTCATGATCGATCTGTGCAGCCGTGTTAACAATCACGTGGTTGCCCAACCGACCTCCGGCCTGAACAATGCTTTGATGAAACATCATACACCCCTCTCCGTGAGTCGAATGCTGCGAAAACAAAACACTGTTGTGAATACATGAGTCAAAGTGGTGTTTAACCTGAGCAGTTAATTTTTTCCGGGTGTGATTATTGCCGATGGAAATAATCGCATTGGCAGCAAAAAACTTATCAGCCCGATAATCACCCAGCCATGACAGCTGGTAAAGCGGTCGCTCAACCAGGTCGAAATAGCCTTGTATAGTCCTCCCCTGACTCAGCCAAATATCCGCAACCACACGCGCGTGTTCTCCGCCCCCAATCAAAACAACGTGTTTGTCATTCATTGCCTCTAAAACGTTCCATGGTTTGAACATCCGCTCGCTGTTGTACGCCCTCCGCCTTTACAACCTTTACCAGGGTCAAAAGTAAGATTTTTAAGTCGAGCCAGAAGGTTTGGTGATCGACATACCAAACATCGTGATCCAAGCGCTCGGACCACGTGGTTTGGTTGCGTCCGTGTATCTGGGCCCAGCCGGTGATGCCGGGCTTCACCTCATGTCTGCGATGCTGCCGGGTGCTGTACAGTGGCAGGTATTCCGGTAAAAGGGGCCTCGGTCCTACCAACGACATGGATCCACCGAGCACGTTGAACAGTTGTGGCAGTTCGTCCACCGAAGTTTTGCGAATGATTCGTCCCCAGGTAGTTAGCCGAAGGTGATCGGGCAGCAAACTTCCCTCGGCATCACGCGTATCGGTCATGGTCTTAAACTTCCAGATCACAAATAGCGTCCCATTTTTTCCCGGTCGGGGCTGGCGAAACCAAACATCACCCCGATTGACGATAGCGAGTACAAGGAGGGCCGTACCCCAAACCGGAAGCAAGGCGGCCAAAAGCACCAGGGCGGCACATCGATCAAAAAAAGACTTAACCCACGTCCGATACATGGCTATTCCAGTACGTGTTTGAGGTGCTTTTCATATTCTTCACTCAACTTGGTCCATACCTGCCTTTGATCGTAGTGGCTAACTACCCAGTTCCGTGAAGCCGTTGCATAACGAGCTGCTTTTTCTTTCTCCCGAACCACTTCTTCCATCGCGGAGCGCAGGGGCAATACTTGTTTTGCCGGCACCACCCAGCCCCGCACCCCTGGCTCAATCAATTCGTTGCACCCATTGATGTCAGAAACAATACAGGGCACTTCCATACAGGCAGCCTGCATGACCACGTTCGGAAATCCTTCGCGGTAGCTGGGGAATACAAAAGCCGCGGCCATGGCCAACCACGGGCGTACATCGACTTGAAACCCAACCGCCCTGATATGGGGATGATTCTCGAGCGTCCGCTGCGTATCGGCCGACAGCGGGGCTTCGGCTTCGGGCGGTCCTACTAAGACCAAAAAAGAATGATCGGTAATGGAAAGCCCCCTAAATGCTTCAATCAACTCACGAATGCCTTTATCCGGCACCAAACGGCCAATAAATAAAAAAACGGCAGCGCCAGGTCCAATCCCCAGGCGTGCGCGTAACCGAAGTGCTTCTTCACGAATGGGGTCGGACAAGGAGAAGTAAGCAGTGTCAATTCCATTGGTGCTGCCGTGGCCCAATACCTTGAACTTGGGGCGGGTACCCACTCCCAGTTCCCGTTGCATGAAGCTCAACAATCCGAAAGAGTTGGGATACACAGCATGCGCGCAGCCATAAGTTACTTGCTCCGTCAGGCGAAGCAACCTGCGCTGAAATCCGGATGACTCCATTAGCGGCAGACCGGCCACGGTGTGCAATCGTACAGGCACCCGGCAGAGCCAGGCCGCCAACATTCCGAGCAGTCCTGCTTTAGGCGTATGGGTGTGAACAATGTGGGGCCGGAACCTGTGCATGATGCGGCAGAGCAAAAACAAATTAACCAGGTCGCGCCAGGGCGTAATCGTACGAGTCATCGGTACACTCGCATGTCGGATGCCTTGATCTTTCAGTGTGGCTACTTCCGGCCCCGGTGCACTCACGGCTAGCACTTCATAGCCTCGCCCCTGAAAAAAAGGTAATTGACCGCGCAGCAAAAGATGCAGCGATACCGGCACGGTGGTGATCCTGAGAAGTTTTCTAGGCGTGTGCATAGGGCAACAGGTGTACCGTTTCACCCATGTTTAGACTCACCATGCCGCGTCTTCGGCAAACCGAAAGGTGCTCGAGCAGGGTTTTCAAATCAGCCAGGTTTTGTTCCGGGTGGCGTGCAAAATTATGCGGATGCCACCACACGTGATAGACGGAACCGTCTCGTACCGCCCTATCCATCTCTTGCTTTATGCGGGTGACTCGGCACGCAGAGAATAAACGCTCCTGCGGTCGGTAGGGGCGCAATAACCGGCTGGCGGGTAAACAAACCGGGATATCAGGCAACTGTCTTACCGAAGACAGCGGATAACTCGATCTTTTTCCGATGGGTACGTAGGCATCCATTCCGCGCGCCAGTCTTTTCAACCAAGGCTCGTGCTGGGTACTTTCTATTTTCCAAAACCAATCGGCAGGATTGGACCGTACCGCCCGAATGCCCTCCTGATAGGCGATACGAAGGTATTGCTGGTTGAATTGATTTCGCGGGAAGACCAGTGATTGTAGTTGCACGCCAAACCGTTTGGCTGCGCGCTGGGCAGCACGCAGGTCATCACCGAATTGTTCCGGTGTTTGGCCCGGCTCCTGGCAATAGTAATGCGCAAACGTATGGGTACCCAGTTCTTGATGCGGCACTCGGAGAATTTCCGCTACCAGCGATGCCGCGAAATGAAAAGGATCGGAGTTTTCATCCGAGCCAATACCGGAATGATCCATGTAATGATAGGCGCTCAACTCACGTGTGTGATAAGTCGGTTGCCGGCTAGGCGCATTGGCTAGCAGTTCCACCCGGGTACTGTGCATGAGCAAGCCAACGGTAGCCCATGTCACGTGCACCTCATAGTGACCAAACAAGGCCAACATATCCGGAACGACCTGTCGGGTATTCAAAAAGTACTGTGAGTATTCCGTTGGGTGGGTCGGTTGATATCCCGGAGGTCGGTGAATGGCCGTCTTGATCTGCAAAGGCCACTTTTCAAAACCGCCCCAATGGAGTTCAAAGTCAAGCGAGATGGTAAAAATGCTTTTCATAGAGAGGCCATGGACCGGAGACGTTTTTTTCGTTCTGCCACGCGCCAACGGGCTGCTTTCTTTACGTCCAAAAAACGAATAATGATAAATAACAAAAGCATCATCACCTGACTTTTTTGTCGGATGGCCAAACCCAAATTACTGGATATTTGAGCCAAGGCAATACTCACTGTTAAAAATGCAAACAGGCTCGTCTTTACGAGCACATCGCTGTTCCAAAGAAATCGAAGTGCACCCGACTGGAACAAATACAAGGTAAGTGCCAGATACACGACATTTTCAATCGATACAAAAAAACCCAGGGCCCCCGGGGCATCAAAAAACAGCGGGCGGTATAAAAACGTAAATAACTTTTCAACAAAGTTGTATCGAGAGATATCAACTCCGGAGGTGGCCCGTTGCAGATCGGCTGCCCGCTCCGACAAGGATGCTGTACTCTCCAGAAAATCCTCGTCCAATCCGGTTATGACCAAAACGTCTTCGTACACAAAAAACAACGCTACTGCTGCCAAACCTACCACAACCAGTTTCTGCGCCAGGGGTACGCGTTTGCCCGTCAACAAAAAACCTAAAAGAATCGAGATGAGTAAGACAAACATAATGTGCGGACGCACATGATAGGTAATGAGCAAGCCAAGGATCATCCAGCCGTACCGTGTGGTCAACTTACTCAGCGCAAAGATAACCAAGCCAATCCCCAAAAAGATAATTGAACCCTTGCCAAACGAAGAAGTCCAAAAATGAAAATTGGGTAAAAACAGAACAAACAGGCGGGCATCGACCCCCAAAATGACAGGCTTAAAACGCACTTGCTCAAACAAAAAAATGAGGTAGACAACAAACCCCAGGAAGCCCGCATAGCTGAAGGTCACCATCACCGATTCGTAGGTAAAACCAAAAAAACGGATCAAGGGATAGCCCAGGAATTCAATAAAGGTTGTACTCACGCCATAAAACGAACCCCAATCCGGGCCCCGAAAATCCCGAAGTACTTTCAGGTAGTACACTTTCGAGTCGGAAGGGTTGAACAAGGCGTAGAGGTAATACACAAATGAAAGCACATAGTGATAAAAGAACAATGCATATACATGGCCCGGCTGAATGCCGGGATGATTCCTGGTCACCCGGGGTACTAACCAGTAGGTGATACCCAGTAATACCACTAATACAAAAAGACTTTGAACCATGTTGCGTTAGAATAGTTCGATATCCCCCAGCGAAGGACGCCATTTTTTCTGAAAGCTGACCACATCGATGGGGTCGCGGAGGGCACGCAATGTGAGAAGCGGCCCCAGCGGAAGCCTGGGCCAGCCTCCCGCCCGGGTCACCCAACTCACCGGGCGGGGAGCCGGGAG
Source organism: uncultured Ohtaekwangia sp. (assembly GCA_964524935.1). Lineage (GTDB taxonomy): Bacteria > Bacteroidota > Bacteroidia > Cytophagales > Cyclobacteriaceae > ELB16-189. Next base: position 594,458 of record CAZGFJ010000001.1, on the reverse strand, counting down.
CTGGCGATAAAACGAACGCCATGCCTGCGCCAACGCGGCCGGGCGATCGGTAACTACGTCAACGACCCGGAGTTCGGTGAAATACGTGTGCTCTTTCATTCTGAAAAAGAAAAGATGATGCCCCGTGTCATCGCACCATCCAAAGTATGGGATCCCCGGTACAGCTGCATAGCGCCAATGAAAGAAGTCACGGCTGGCGGGTGTAACCAATGCGGAGCCCTCGCGCACCAAGTCGGCCCAACCCTGAAACTGATCAAGGGCATCCCGAGCGGATGTAGGCACCCATTTTTTACCCGGCCAACCAAACAGGGGCCGGACCGTCAATGGCATACGCCCCGCCCGCACCCATCCCATTTTTAAGTAACCCGGTAAACTGTTGGCATTTGGTGTATTGAACACCAGATCATAACCTTGTTGCTGACACTCCGCCAGCAGGTGCCGGGTAAGGCGGGTAAACAAGCCCTTACCTTGCGCACGCGGATGTACTGCGGTATCTACCGCGCGGAGTGCCCGGTATGTCTCCTGCCCGGAGCACCATTGCCACGGCAGAAATGCGCGCACCCCAAGTACCTCGCTCTCTTGGCAGGCAAGCAACACTGGCGAGCGACCAAAAGGATTTTGCGCATGCTTCCAACGCCAGAACGCCTCGGATTTTGGTAACAGCGATTCCCCCAGGCTCGTCTTCAACAAGTGGACAATAGCCGGAATATCACCATCTTCCGCCAGGCGCAAGTCGATCTTGGGGCCGATGCTGCTCAAATGCCGGGCAGCCATTGGTCCAACACTGCTTTTCGAAGGGCCACTACCCCGATGATCTTTTTGTTCCAGGCAAACAACCGAAACGGTAGTTGTTCCTGCCCTACCCAATCGCGAAAATGTGGGTTGTCGTTGACATCATCAAAAACAATTACCACATCAGGCGAAAAATACGGCTTCAGGTAGGCCAATGCCCAGCTACGTCCGGAAACCGATTTATCGGAATCATAGTGCAACAAGTCAATGGATCGTCCTTGCAATTGAGCTACGATGGCAGGCAGGTTTTGCTCATCGCCCTGGGTGAATAGCGACCAACGTATTTTCAACGGATCAGGCACCAGGATGCCCACGTACTGCTCCGGGTCGGCTAAGCGAAAGTAGGGGAAATCACTCGAAAACAAGTGGCCGTACTGATTGTGATGCAGCGCGGTTAAAAACGTGTGGCTCGAGAATCCCGCAGCCACACCGGTTTCTACCACAATGCCGGGCCGGATCGCGCGGGTTAAGTAAAATAGCAAGGCACTAAAACCACCCCCGCCTAATTTCACCGGCAGCTGTGATAATATCGATTGGGCATATATGCGCTGGTCTTGCTGGTGTGTCAATGCTTCTTCAAGCAGTACCGGGTCGAGCTTTTTTTCGATCGCGGCCAGATCAATTGCCTGTTGCTGGTACCAGGAAAGCGCCTCCTCCTGTCCTCCGACCGGGCGGATTCGGGTCCGTATCTTGTTCAAAATAACCCGGGCATAGCCCGGCTTGGTCAAATTTTTCAGCAGTGCAAACACATTCATAATCCATGCTCCGCCCAAAGATACGGATTACTGGCCGAGGGCCGCGCGATAAAGCGCTTCCAACTGCTGTGTCATCCGCTGCAGGCTGAACGCGGACTGCACTCGCTGATGCGCATTCCGGCCCAACCTGTTCCGAAGGGACTCGTCCTGAATCAGTCGCTCCAGCGGCATCAGCAAACTTTCCGGGGTTTCCACGGGTACTACAAACCCTTCGCGGCCATCGCCTACCACCTCGCCAATCCCTCCGGCCTGTGTGCTGACCACCGGTATGCCGGCTGCCATGGCCTCCAGCATCGCCACCGGCAGTCCTTCAAACTCAGAGGTGATCATAAAAACATCCATACACGCCAAAAACGGGCGTACATCGGTTTGCAGCCCCGGGCAAATCACGTACGACTGCATGTGATTTGCCTGAATATAAGCAGCTACCTCCGATGCCAGCGGGCCCGCTCCTACCAACAGAAAAATGACTGCGGGATACTCGCGATGTATCCGTTGGGCCAACGACAGCCACACCAGCAGTCTTTTCTGTTTCCGAAAGACACACACGTTGCCCACCACCAACGAAGTGCCGGGAATCCCCAGCGCTTCCCGGGCCGACCCGTGGTCAAGCTCCGAAAAAAGACTGACATCCACTCCGTTCTTAATCACGTCCACCGCAAAAGAAGACCCTTTAACAGCCCGGATGGAGTGGGCCACTTCTTCGGAAACGGCAATCACCCGGTGACCCAGGGCGAGCGTCAGGCGGTTGAACCAACGGGTCAAAAAATGATATCGCTCCTGCTTATTGTGTTCCGTATAAAGCACCGGAATACCGAGCCACCACCCGGCCAAACGTCCTACAATACCCGCCCAGGGCAAATGACAATGAAGGAGTTGGACTTCATTTTCTTTGATGTACCGAATCAAGCGCACCAGGCGGAACAGCATGGCCACGTTATTCGAGGCCGACAGACACGTCACCCGGCCGCCTGCCTGCTCTAAAGCCGGCACCAACTGGTCTTTCCAGGGTAAAAAATAAACGTAATGGAAATCAAAGGCCTCTCGGTCATGCGCTTTTAAGGTGGCCGGCAAAAGCATCTCCGCCCCTCCCCGGCCCAAGGATTTGATAACGTGCAAAACGTTCGTTCGTGGCTTATGCATGGTCAGTCAACATCAGTTGCCGATAACGGGATATAAATCGGCCTGCATTTTTCTCCGGATCATACGTGTCCGACACCTGCTGCCGGGCACGGGCACCGAGGGCGAGGCGCTCTGCAGGGTGGCGCTTTAAACGCAGAATGCTTTCGGCAAAAAGAGTTGCATCATGGGCAGGGAGCAAAACACCGGTCTGCTCGGGTATCACCACTTCGCTCACACCCCCCACATCCACTGCAATGCAGGCCACTCCGGCCGAAGCGGCTTCCAGTATCACTCCGGGTACACCTTCGACCAAGCTGCACAGCGCCACCAAATCGGCACCCGGTAATATCTGAGCGGCCGGCTGAAACCCCACTAACCTCACTGAATTTTCAAGCTGGCGGTCCTTCACCTCATGTTCAATCGTATCGCGCAAGGCTCCCTCACCCGCCAACAGCAACCTGCACCAGGGGTCTGCCGCCACCACCCGACTCCAAACATCTAACAGGAACAGATGATTTTTTTCGGGCGAAAAGTGCCCCATGTGCACCACCACAAAATCGCCTGCGTTCACCCAGCCTTGGGCCACCCAGCGCGCACGCACGGCCGCATCCGGGTGTAGCGGTGGAATACCCCGGGGGATCACTTCTATTTTCTCCGGAGGATAGCGCAAGCAGGCGATAAAATCATCGCGCGTTCGGGGACCCACGGAGGTGACAAAATCGATTTGCGAGAAAAGCCATCGATACACGGCCCGTTTAAAAAATGAGCGACCCATCCACACGCTTACCAGACTGATGTTGCGGTAAAGCAGCGGTGTGCGCGGAGCAAGCCAACGCGCCAGCCAAAGGTATTTAAGGGTATCCGATCCATTGGCCTGGATCACGTCCGGACGGACCAGGCGAATCAATCGCGCCAATCGCCACACGCCCCGCAGCGATACCCACGAAACCCGTTTCACATACAGGTCGTGTTCGTACGCTCCGGGCACGGATAGTACATTGGGTCCAGGGGCATACAGCCCAACAAACCAAACCTGGTGGCCATGCCGGATCAGCTCGGTTGAAAGATTGGCAGCAAATATCTCCGCACCCCGAAACTGGCGGTAGGTTACCAACTGAAGGATGCGCAAGGGTCGGGCTTCCGTCATCGCGCTTCCGTCAGTTGCCGGTACAATGCTTCCATTTGGTTAAAAATGGCAGATTCCTCGAAGGCTTCCAAAAAGCGGGTATGGCTGTAGCGGGCCAACCGCTGTCTCAGCGAATCATCGTCATACACTTGTTGCATGGCCCGCGTCAGTGCGGGCACATCGTCAGCCGGCACAAAAACAGCTCCTTCGGGATCGGGGATAACCTCGCGAAAGACTGGGATGTCCGTACAGATGACCGGCAGGCCGGCCGCCATGGCTTCGAGCAGCGCACCTCCCAGGCCCTCATAGCGCGAGGGAAAAACAAAGGCGTTGGCTCGCATGAGAATGGACTCCACATCAAGCCGAAAACCGGCCAAAATAATCGAGTCGGACAGAGGACTCGCGGCCTGGGCCAGACGGATAGCGGAAGTCTGTTCTCCTTCTTTGCCAAGCAGAAGCAACTTAACGGGGCGTCCGTCTGTCACGTGAAGGTTTGAAAAAGCATGGATGAGCGTCACGTGAGCTTTGGGATACTCATGCCGGCCCACGTGCACAAACACAAAATCCCCCGGGGCCAGGCGGAGTTCGGCCAGCGTGGCGGGGCGGGGCGGTACTCCGGGGTTAGCCGCGCGACCGCGATAAATGACGGAATGGTTGCCCGGCCGGATTGGATAGAAGGTGTGGTAGTGATCAACCACAAACCGGGAGATGGCGTGAAAGTGACGGTTGCCCAAACGGGCCGTGAGCGCATCCACGCCTTGCACCACGCGCATCTTGAGCCGTGACAGTCGAGGATCCCGAAGACGAGCTGGTGAATACGGTGTGGAAACGAGGCTGTCAACAAAAACTATCTTGGGAAGAAAAACTGAGAGCAAACGGCTTACAATCAGCGATCGGAATAGTGTTGCATGAAGCACGTCAACATTCTCCCCTCTCAGCAGACATGCCAAGCGAATGAGTTGAATAACAAAAGAACCGTGCAGTCGTTGCATTTCGACCGGCAATCCGCGGAACTCGTACTGCTGTTTGGAATTAACTTCATTGAGGCATATTAATGTAACTTCATGACCGTTGCGCATCAACTGGGTTACTAACGTCAAAATTGACTTCTCAGCCCCTCCCCCTCCCAGCGAATTAACAAGAAAAACCAATTTCATCCCATTAGACGATTTGTGATCTCGGCGCGCAATGCACCGGCAACGGATCTTACAGCTCGGAATCTTCTGTGATTTGCAACAAAAAGATGGAAAAATACACTGGACAATAGTGAAAGCGAGGGCTCGATCCAAAACAACCGCAAGGTTGCGAGCCCCCTGCTGATGTGTAGGTCGTCCAATAGTAGTTGATGCGCCTCCGTTCGACAATTACGTTCAACATAGCTAATAATTACTTTATAACTCTCTAGCTTTCTTGTAAGCCGTTCTTTCTGTGGACGTGAAGACCAATTGCTATTCGCATGTCTTCTGCGAAAGTGCCCAACGAAGTCTAATTGCGCACGTTTACCCCTCATTAACATTAACGCGTAAAAAAAGGTATCTCCGTTATGAACACTCAATATCTCTGCGGGTAACTCGAAATCATTTCTAAATAAAACGGAGCTAAAGTGGAGTGCATCGAGTGTTTTGCCATCAAAATTGTATTTCGTAAAAACTAAATTAACATCTTTATTTCGTCTCAAAAAGTCAAGCTGTTTTTGAAGTTTAAAAGGATCTAACCAATAGTCATCACCCTCTAAATATGCAATGAACTCTGTTTTGGGAGTGGTAATCAACTGAAACCAGTTTCTGGCCGGGCCGATGTTCGTCTTTTGAAGGATCAAACTAAATTTTTCAGGGTATCTATTCTGATATCTCAATAAATGTTCTACGGTGCCGTCTGTAGAACAGTCATCGGCAACAACTATTTTAAAAACGAAATCCGTTTTTTGTCCTAAAACACTTTCTATACACTCACAAACATACTTTTGGTGGTTGTAGGTAATGATACACACCGTCACCACAGAAGCGTCTTCGTCTACTTCGCTTGTCTCCCTTTCTGACATACTAGAAAAATACTTGAACACAGGTCTGGATACAACTGCCCCAATTCATAACATCCTTCTAAGTACGCCTCGGAAACAATCCGTTGTGCAATTACCTGATCCCATTGAAAATTCGCTAATGCCTTAAAAAAAATTCCGGATCTAAGGACTACTTGCAGTCCGGCCAGTCTTGCATCGCGCTCCAACGTATCCAAGGTGTACGTGATACGATGTCCGTGCTGTGCCTCTGCCGGGGTAACGGCCGAATGGTGCGATATCAAACCCATCTTTACAGCAATCTGCCGAGAGGGGGCATTGGCATTTGGGCACACTAAAAAAAGATACCCGTCATCTGTCAACCATTCCGTATTAATTCGCTTCAAAACGCCTACTGGATTGTCAACATGCTCCAGGACATGGGTCATTACGACATTATCAAATTTCTCATCTAAATCGATCGTCTCAAACATCCCCTGCATCAACCGGACTTGATTTCCTAACTTTTGCCTGGCTTCTTCTATTGCTTCAACTGACGCTTCAACACAAGTTATTGTAGGTGAAAGCGCTAACAAGCGGGCTGTAAAGTCTCCCTTAAAACTGCCTAATTCCAATGTCTTGCCGTTACGAAAAAAGGGGCTGAAAGCCCGGATCATAAATGGATGCATAACATCAAAATCGAATCCATAGGCATATTTTCGGTCGCGATTGTCCTTAAATTCCTTGTCGAAATCACGTGTCATAGGTAGGGCATTTGATAAGTCTCAAGATCATTCTGATGGTATTTGAATCTTCCTTTTCAATCTCAAACTGAAACTTTCGGTAAAAAAACTGTGCATGTCGCGCAGCGGGATGAACCTCTAAAACTACGTGTTTGATACCTTCTGACTTCATCTTGTCCAAAGCCAACCGCATCAAATCAGTTGCCACATCTTTTCCACGATATCTAACTAATACACTTACGTTGGTTATAAACGCTCGTTTTACATCAGTATCCACATAATACGCCAACAAACCAATTAATACGTCTTCGTCCCAGCTCTCTACCAACGTAGCTTTAGCGTACAACTTCTCGGTATACTCCTCGATATTCAAGCGGCTCGATAGAGGAACTTCGAAAGATGTGTCAACATCCTCTAAGTGCCTCAAAAGCAACTGCATTGTCGACTTATTAAACGAATATGTGATCATATCCCTACCAGCTCGGCGAGCCCAAAGCCAAATCTACCGAATTGATTGCCATTATAGAGTAAAAAAATCCGACCACCGCACTCAAAAAGATTCGGGTAACACATCATCTCAGAGTCCCACTCGCCTTGCTTTCCTTCATATGACAGTCTTTCATCAGCCCTCACCCACGTTTGCAGATCGTCTGAAAAGGCGTAACCCAATCGATATGCCTGTCGGGGATTTGTCCTAAACCCTACTGCATGGCGATAGCAAAACATCATGTGATAACGATCGGCTATCTTAACAACTGTTGGCAGCGCCTGACATTCATCATTACCCAAGATATTTGCGATAATCGGAACCCCGTTTCGGGAAAAATGAATGCCATCCAACGAGATTGCCTGGCCAATTTTATACACACGTTCTACCTGCCCACCCAACTCAAAAACCCGCCAAGATGTACCAAATATGTACCACATGTAGTACGAATCACCTATCTTCCGAACAAAAGAATCACCTACCAAAAAAGGCTCATGCAACGAAGGTCCAAAGATGGGTCCATCTCCCGCTCGCGAGAAGGTTAATCCCTGGTCCTCGCTGACGACAAAACCGGTAGCCGTCTCTACAGGTACTGAGAGCCGTCTACTCCAGCCGCAAGTGTACGCAACAATCTTGTCTCCATGCCAAGTAGGGCTAAAGGGAAAGATACCATGTTCATCGAATGCTCCGAGTACGCCCAACGGCAATACCTGTCGACTGCAAATTTGTAACATCGTATCAAAATCATGGCTCCAGTCTGCAAAACACACCTCACTCAAAAACTTGCCCACAGAATCCGTTCTCCGAATTGAGAAATAAACCCGAATTCTATCTGGCAAAACAAGTGCCTGCGGCGACTGAGCAAATCCAATGAATTGACCCAACTCGGAAAAGCGAGTAGGGTCAAATAAATGACAAATTTTCCTCCATTTCATACATTAATGCAGAACTCCCTCTAATCTTGCGACCCCGAAACCAAATCTCCCGACTTGATTGCCTAGGTACAACATATAAACCCGGCCATCCAGCTCAAACACGTGCGGGTAACTTATCATCTCAGAATCCCAACCCTCATCCGATACATCTATTCCCGCCTTGTCATCCTGACGATGCCAGGTTAGCAAGTCTGTCGAGTACGCATATCCAATTCTGTAACCTCCCGACCTTCCGCGGTAATCTATGCTCCTCCTATAACAGAAAAACATATGAAACCGACCATTTGCGAAAATCACGTCCGGACTCGCTTGACACTCATCATCTTCAATGCGAACTTCAACAAGTTCCCGATTCAATTTCGTCCATCGGATACCATCATCCGATGTGGCGGCACGAATTGTATAAACGGGTTCAGGTCTGCCACCTTCTCCTTTCCATTTCTTGCCAGCAATGTAAAATAGATAAAACTTATTATTAAATCGTCTGATTTTTGGGCCACTCAGAATAAAAGGTTCTTGACTTGAATATTCTAAAATCGGCCCCTGACCAAGTCGGGTAAATTTACTACCCCCATCCTTACTGATCGCCATCCCGATTGCAACATTAAAAGGAACCGACTCACATCGCGTCCATCCCCCGTAGTATCCGAGAATCTTCTCTTCATGCTCAATGACGGAAAAAGGGTAAACACCAAACTCGTCAAATGTGCCTCGCTGCCCCAGTTCTAGAATAGGTTCACTGGCCACATTAACAATTTTAAGTAAGTTTGATCTGTCCAGCTCTAAAAAAGAAGTGTAGCTAACATATCTACCTTCTTTATCCATAGGCGGGCGGCAAGAAAAATAAACTCTCACACGATCATGCATCACCAAAGTTGCAGGCGCCTGTGCAAACTCTTGCATCCATTCATTTCTGCGCCATAGAGTCGGATCAAAGATCTTTCCCAATTTTGTCCATTGAAACATACTTACTCAAGATCAAATTTCTCAAGGAGCAGCGCCACGTCCTCACGCGAATTAAACATCAAAACATCAATGATTGACAAACTTGGAATAAAAACATCGCCAAACTGATGATACGTAACGGGTTTCATTCTCAAAAATCTAAGATCGATTTCATGCATTCTGAATTCGTTTTTATCATATAAGTCAATTCCACCAATCGGGTTGATGTATACCGAGCATCCTCTTGCCTGACACATACGAATCACTCTTTGTTTACCCTTTAAACCATGATCTATTTCTATGGTAGATGACACAACCACGGGAGTCGTCAAACCGATATACTGGTTAAAGGCCGCGATAGAGTATTGAAGAAATCTGAAAAGGTTCCTGTCTTCAAAATACAGTATCGTTTCAAGTATCGGAAAAAAAACATTGAAAAATGGCGCTTTACGATAACTCTCTCTAATTTTATTTAAAATTTTAATTCTTTCTGTTTGCCAAGTATCAGCCAGAAAACGATTTCCGATAAGAGCGTAGTCAGAATCCTTTTGCAGCGGCAAGGTAATCAGCTCATCACTACCATTAACCAAAATACGATTGCGATTGATCCATCCTTTTTTTGTGTATTCAACGTCATCATAAATAATAAACTCATCAACGGCATGCATCAACTGAAAATATCCGAGATAGGGAGCAAAGTAAGGTTGCATAATTCCCAGGGTCATAGATTCTACACTAAGCGTTATTCACCTCACGGAGAATGATGCGAGCCACAAAATCCTGTTCGGCCGAAGAAAGTGCAAAGTAGAGGGGCAAACACAGTACGCAAGCAGCAGTCGCCCGACTGGTATGACATTCAACATTTCTTTGTCGCAGAAAAAGATTTACCGTATCAAGGCTGGGGTAAAAGTATCGTCTAGCAAAAATCTTGTTCGCCTCCAAAGCAACAAAAACTCTATCAGCAACAATTTTGTCTTTAAAGATCAGCGGATAATAGGCGTAGTTAAAATGGGTATGTTTTTGAATCACCAGCTTTTGGCGCGGCATCTGTTCAAACCACTGGTCGTATCGTTCGCTCTGGTCCTTTCGAGATGCTAATATTTGACTAATGTACCGAAGGTTAACCAGCCCCATGGCCGCATGAAATTCGGAGTTTTTTGCATTGATCCCAACTTCCGCAAAGTCTTCCGGACCATTGTGTCCAAAATTGCGCAGAAACGCCAGTTTCTTTAACAGTCCGGCATCGGAGGTAAACACGCCTCCACCCTCCACCGTATGGAACAACTTGGTAGCATGAAAACTGGTCGTGGAGATATCACCGTACTCAAAAACTGACTTGCCGCGATATTGGGTACCAAACGCATGGGCTGCATCGTAGATAACCCGTAGGTTGTGCTTTTGAGCCAATGTTCCCAAGGCATCAATGTCGCAGGCATTGCCATAAACGTGGGTGGCCAAAATGGCGCTTGTGCGGGGTGTTATGGCCCGTTCCACCGCATTTGGGTCAATGGTCAATGTGTGAGGGTCGATGTCGGCAAAGACGGGCGTACAGTTCTCCCAAAGTATGCTGCTTGTGGTGGCCACGTAAGAAAAGGGTGTGGTGATGATCTCGCCTGTCAATCCCAATGCCTTGATGGCCAACTGCAAGGCAACCGTGCCGTTTGCCACATACAACAAATGGGGTACCTGCAAATACGACTTCAATTGAAGTTCTAATTCGTTCACCAAAGGACCGTTATTGGTCAGCCATTGGCGCTGCCAGATACCTTCAACCAATTCCTGGTATTCGGCCACAGGGGGCAAAAACGGCTTTGTGACGAGAATCATTTTTTAAACAATATACGTTTGGCCGAGACCCAAGGAGACAGTTTCATCATCGAGGCCCCAGTAAGGTATATGAGCCCCGTAAATATAGTAACCAGTGCCATACAGACGATGTCGTTTGTTGCCCCCGCCCCCACCATTTGTAAGAAAACAAACCACGCTAACGCTGTACAAGCAGCCCCCCAGGCCAGGGTGGCCCACAAATCGCCTAGTTGGCGGTCCAGCGAGTAGTGAATTAACCGCCCGGAGTAGTATGTATTGATAAACAGCGCCACGATACTAAAAACTACCTGGCCCCAGATAAGCCCCATGATACCGTATGGCAGGGTGCCTACGATAAAACCGACCCCAACAAGTTTCTTGATCACCTCCACTCGCAAAAACAAATCGGTACGCCCCTTTACCTTTAGTACATTCAAATTATAGGAATGCAACGGGTGAAGAACAGCCGCTAAACAAAGCACCTGAAAATACGGGACGGACGGGAGCCACTTCTCGGTAAATATCACACGAAACAAGGGTTCAGCCAGTACCATGCCCAGTCCCATAACAGGTGTCAGCCAAAACAAGATCTGCTGCATAAGTTCCCGGTAAGCCGTACGCAACTTTTGGTCATCAGATTGTATTTCCGAAAACAAGGGGTACGTTACTTTATTTAATGCGGAACTGAGATTGGCCACCGGCAGTTGTTTGGTCGACTGGGCGCGGGTGTAAAAACCTACTTCGGCTGGACTGAAAAATTTGCCAATGATGAGGTTGTAAGAATGCTGAAACGCAGTATCCAGCAAACCCGACAAGGTGAGTTTGTAACCAAAGCGGAAGTGCTCGCGCCACCGATCGCGATAAATAACAAACGATGGTCGCCAGGCATGGGCAAACCACAACTGAGCGGAGGCAAGTATGGCCTGGGTGAGACTTTGGGCCACCAAACTCCATACCCCCGCGTCCTGATAAGCCATGACAATACCGACCACACCACCACCGATCACTGAGGGAATCTGAATCTGGAGTTGGCGTTTGAAATGCATGTCTTTGGTTAGTCTTGTATACTGTACCGAGGCCAGTGCATTAATCGGGAGCTTGATGCCCATGACACGCACAATAGCGCCTAACTCGGGCTGATGAAAGAATTGGGCAATAGCTGGAGCTGCCATAAAAAGAACACCATAAAGAAACAGACTAAAAACCACGTTGATGGTAAACACCGTGTTGTAGTCGCGCTCATCCGCGGTGGAGCTTCGGATTAATGAGCTGGTCATCCCGGAATCCCGCAGCGATTCCGCAACCGCTATAAACACTGTTATCATGGCCACCAAGCCAAACTGGGCCGGCATAAGTAAACGAGCCATTACTACCGATATACCGAAGGTGATGAGCTGAACGCTGAAGCGTTCCGTAAAGGTCCAAACCAAACCGGCCAGTGTTCGTTGTCTTAGAGACGACATTTAAATCGGGGCGCTACTCTTCGTAGTATTGATTCCTGCTACTCTTTTTACCGTATGTATAACCGCCATACCCGTAGCCGCCATAGCCATAACCGTAACCATAGCCATAACCATAGCCTGGTCCTGATTTATGAATATCGTTGAGCACCAGGCTCATGTGGGTGATCAAGCCGCGTTCATAAAACTCTTGTGCGTTTTTTAACGCTGGCCGGGGGGTATAGTCCTGCCGCGCAATGAAAATGGAATGATCGGCAAACTTCGCCAGCACAAAGGCATCGGTAACCAGCGCGATGGGCGGAGTATCAATCAGCACAAAGTCAAATTGATCAAGCACCTCCCGGATCAATTGCCCCATGCGGTCGGTCATTAACAGTTCGCTGGGGTTGGGTGGCACGGGTCCCCCGCTGATCAGCGACAAATTTTCGATAAATGTGGTTTGAATTACCTCGTCTACGCGGTGAAGGCCTGAGAGATACGTGCTCAGGCCTTTTTCGTTACTCAATTGAAAGTCTGCAAAAAGTTTCGGTCTACGCATATCCGCTCCGATAATCAGCGTGCGTTTGCCCGACATGGCATAGACCGTGGCCAGATTGATGGAGGTAAACGTCTTGCCCTCGCCACTCAGCGAAGAGGTGACCATGAATACTTTTTTGTCTTTGTGATGGGTGAAATAATTGAGGTTTGAGCGCAGCGCGCGAAACGATTCGGCAATGCCCGAACGCGGACGCTGGGCAACAATGAGGTTATTTTCGCCCGGAGTATGACCTATGCCCCCGATGACGGGGATGGTTGTGATCTTGGCGATATCTTCATTGGACTGAACGCGGTTGTTGGCTAACTCGAAAAAGACAAACAGGATGATCGGAAAAAATAATCCTCCGGCAAATCCCACAAGGTAGTTTTGATTGGTATTGGGTGATATGTGACGACCGGCCTGACGTGGCGGATTGACCACCTCAATGTCGCTTACCGTGGAGGCCACCGAGATACCTGCCTCCGCCCGTTTCTGCATCAAAAACACAAATAGCCCTTCACTCAGGTCGTAGTTGCGCTGCAAATTGACGAGCGTACGCTCGGCCGAGGGAAGCTTTTTTAAATCCCGCTCCAGCAAATCAATTTGTGACGAAATAAAGTTAAGCTTGATTTTATCAGAAGCACGAAGGTTCCGTACCCCCTCAAGAATATCATTTCGCAATTGCCGCACCTTTTCTTCCATTTGCGTGAAATAGGGATTGGCCTTCTCAGATGAAAACTGTGACTTGCGTTCCAGTTGCAATGTGATCATTTGATTGACCAACGTGTTGATGACCCCTTCGGTAATCCCCAGCGAAGCGGGCAAAATTACCTGATCCATGTTCTCGCTTGAGCGCACGTACTGATCCAGGTATTGATAATAATTCTCGCGCACCAATAATTCCACCTTCTGCACTTCCAGTTGTTCCAGTTTCTGATACAACCGCAGGGTTTCCTGCCCCAGGTCGGTAATCACGTTTTTGTTTTTGAAATTTTCCAACTGCCGCTCGAACAGGTTGAGCGAATCGCGAATGTCCGCCAATTGTTTGTCGACAAAGTCGAGCGTGAGCTTGGCCGCCTCGCTCTTTCGCTGGTAGTCATACTCTTGAAATCGCAGCGTAAGAGCGCGCAAAAAATCGATTTCCTTCTGTGCCACCGGGCCGTTGATGTCTAAGTTGACCACGGAGGCTCCCTGCTCAGCCCAGGAGACCTTCAACCTCCCGATGTAACTACCGGCCACGGTTCTCAGGTCGCGCACATGTACGGTGAACTCCTCACCAATATACTTGGCCAGCGAGGCATTCCGGTCTTTTTGAAAAAAAAACGACATACCTCCGCACGAGATCGTATCGTTATACACGCCTTGTACCGGGTCTTGGCCTTCGGCCTGCAACGTGAACGTCTCTTCTCCGGTGAGACGATACACCCGCTTTTCATTCACGGGTTTGCCGGCCGGCAGTGGAACCAAAATACGCACGGGCAGACCGTTATAGTATTCGGTGGTTTTGATTTTTCCCTCCCGCAACAAAACGACATGGTAATTCAGGTTGGCCACCACACTCTCAATGAGGGGATAGGAACGCAAAATATAGAGGTCGTTATAGTAATTCCGGCTGGCATTAATCAATGGGTTGTTGTACAACAATCGCGCAGCGGCTTTCTCCTGGTTTTCGCGAATGACCAATGAGGCCGTAACCGGATAAATCCGGGTGGCATATCGGTTCACAAGATAGGCCAGAGAGCTACCCACCACCACAGACAAGACGACCAAGTACCAATATTTGGCAATGCGATAAAGCACGCGCTTAAAGTCAATGGTCACAGCGGATTGTGTCTCCTCGGAAGGAACTTGGAATTCAGTAGACGATGGGGCTTGCGACACAGGAAAACTAATTGTTGTTACTCAAATTGATAATCAGTAGTGTTAACGAAATGGCAGATACCAACAACGTCACGTTCTCACGGAAGTACGTTCGAAACGGCCGTTGCCGCAAAGCCGGCACGATGAATGTATCCCCCTGATGAACAAAAAAATAGGGGGAATTGACGGCATTTTCGTCTAGTAAGTCCACGTATCCCACCTCCAACCGGCCCTGATGATAGCGAATAACTTTGATGTTTTGGCGGTCCGCCATCTCCGACAGCCCACCCGCCAGGCCAATCGCTTCGGGCAAGGTAACCCGGTTATTAAAAGAGGTATGCACACCCTCCGCAGTCACTTCACCCAGCACCACAAAGCGGAAGTTGAGCAGGCGCACCCGGATGCTCGGTGACTCCAGGTAGCGGTTGGCAATCTTTTGCAACGTGTCCTGCGCCTGGAAAACCGTTAGGCCTGCCACTTTAATTTTGCCAACAACCGGGAAAGAGATTTCACCTTGTTCATCAATCATCTCTCCATTCAAGGAAGCTGCGTTCACATTATTCCCTGCGTTTCCCTGACTGGACGTAAAAAAGTCAAACTTGGCATCGGTAATAGTCTGGGCTCGTACGGAAAGGATATCGTTTGGCTGCAACCGATAGTCGAATAACGCCATGTCGTACTGTCGTACCACACTGTCTTTGGGTAGATTCTTTCTATTAACATCCTCTTTCTGGAGATAAACATATTTGCGGTTGGGGACACAGGCTGCAAGCAAGATCACGATCAACCATGCCGCCAATAAGGATTTCCATTTCATGATGCGCTGCGTTGCAGTTTCCAAAATTGAAGAAGGGCCGTCATAAACCCCCGCATCTCTTCCAGCGGTATCATGTTCGGCCCATCGCTCAGGGCTTTTTCGGGGTTGGGGTGCGTTTCGATGAAAAAGCCGTCCACCCCGGTAGCTGCGGCTGCCTTGGCCAGGTAGGGCGCAAACTCGCGCTGTCCACCGGAACTGCCACCTTTGCCGCCCGGCTGCTGCACGCTGTGCGTCACATCAAACACCACGGGTGTGTACTGGCGCATGACCGGCAGCGACCGCATGTCCACCACCAATGTATGGTAACCGAACGAGGCTCCGCGTTCCGTTAGAAAGACGTTTTGGTTTCCCTCCCCGCGCACTTTATCTACGGCATATTTCATGTCTTCCGGGGCCATAAACTGTCCCTTTTTGATTTTTACGGCCTTGCCCGTGCGGGCCGCAGCCTTCAATAAATCCGTTTGGCGGCAGAGAAATGCCGGGATCTGCAACACATCGGCCACGTGGGCCACTTCATCGCATTGATACGACTCATGCACATCGGTGACCACTGGAACATGCAAGTCCTTTTTTACGCGCTCCAGTATTTTCAGTCCTTCATTCATGCCCGAACCTCTGTAAGAGCCCAAGGAGGTGCGGTTGGCTTTGTCAAAGGAGGCTTTGAACACGTAGTCAATGCCCAGGTCAGCACAGATTTTTTTTACCTCGGTACCTACTTTCAGACAGATCTCATCGCTTTCGGCTGCACAGGGACCAGAAAAAAGCACGAGGCGATCTCCGCCCAGACGCAACGAGTTCGAAATACGTACCTGATCTTTAAACAGTTCCATGCGCTCCCTAATTTTTAATCGCGAGACTGTTATCCAGTCCGTGGAGTGATTCCCTTGCCAAAGTAAGAATAGTTTTTTTGTCCCATAGCGGAACGGGGCCCAAAAAAGAAACTTCCCGGAGCCGAGTGAGGTCAAATTCATAAAGCGATCGGCTCACGTCAATTTCGTTGACCGAAGCATCTTTGCATTTTGCCTGACTGATCACCTCCTCCCAATTGAATGGATAGGAAAAGCATAAGTGGACGATATCCACCACATCCTTGGCTGCTGACCTTGACAAGGCGGTAATTTTATTTGACAACACATTCAACCAAGTGTCATGTTTTACCCACTGGCCGGGCTGTGGACTGCCTACCCGGTAGGGTACATCATTGATAAACTCCACTTTGAGGACAACATCGTTTTGATGAATAAAGTACCGAATCAATGTATCATACCGCACCGACAACTCAATAGTTGGAAAATGTTGCACGACCGGGTACATAATCCGGTTTACCTCTTCGGCAAAGGTCGGATTATCATTAACAAAAAAGTCCAAATCATCTGAAAACCGATGGTGCAGCAGATAACGCCCCAATAACGTGCCACCCGTGAGGTAAAAAGGTGACTCCACGGACCCGAGAAATCGCAATACCTCATCCTGAAGTGGGTACAACTGCTCATTATAATAACGACTGGACATATCTGTATTTCTCGCGCAAATTTCTTGGAAACAACCCCTGTATTACTTCGTCCGTCAATACGCTGGGTAACTTGTCTTCCGTAATCATCTTTCTGACCTGATGCCATGAAAAACCGTTCACGATTTTTATGTACAAACTTTTACGGTATGCCTCAAAATCCCGGCTGGGTTCACCTTTCAGCATTTTGAGCAGTTCCGCTTCGGGAATCGGGGTGTCCCAATTGATTTTTTTCAGGCGTTTGAGAAGTTCCTCATCGGAGTACATGTCACTTAGTTAAATTCGATCAGTTCATCCAATCCCCCCCGGGCGGCCAGAATCAAATCCGCCACCTCGCGCACCACACCTCGGCCCCCTTTCAGGGCGCTTACTACGTCCACCCGGGTGCGCACATAGTCCAGTGCATCGGCCGGACAAGCGGCCAAACCGCACTGGGTCAATATTTTCAGATCGTTGATGTCGTCCCCCACATACGCCACTTCCTTCTTCTTCAGTTTGTGGAAGTCGATCAATTTTTCAAACACCGAATGTTTGTCCACAATGCCCTGGTGGCAAAAGTCGAGCTTCAGCTCGGCTGCCCGCTTGCTCACCACGGCCGACTCGCGGCCGGTGATGATGCCCACGATCAATCCCGCTTTTTTCAGGTGGCTGATGATGTAGCCGTCTTTTACGTTAAAATGCTTGGTTTCACGGCCGGCATCGTCATAGATGATTTTACCGTCCGTGAGCACGCCATCGACATCAAAAAACAGGGCTTTAATACCCGCGGCCTTTTTGATTTGCTCTTTATTGTACCTCCCCAGTACCTCTTTTACCGGCATTCCGCTACGAAATATGTCAAATAAACCCTAAAATTAAGCAAAATATCCGTTGCCACATGAAACTCTTCAAGACGGGCCTCGCCACTGTGATCACCCTTGCGCTGGTATGGGCACTCAACCGCGGTTGGGATGCAGGACAGTCCATTCCACCTTTGGGCAGGTTTCTCGACCCCTTTCATGGCTTCTGGCAAAATGCCGAAGCGGGCCCGGCCCGTGAAGAAAACCTGAATCTTCCCGGACTCCAACAGCCCGTCACGGTTGTGTATGACAGCGCCATGATACCCCACATCTTCGCACAAAATGAAAGCGATTTGTTTCTGGCCCAGGGCTACATCACGGCTCGCCACCGGTTTTGGCAGATGGAATTTCAAACCCATGCAGGGGCCGGACGCATCTCGGAAATTGTGGGCGAAAAAGCCCTGAACTACGACCGCAGCCAACGAAGACTCGGCATGGTGTACGCGGCACAACAGGCGCTGGCCAGCATGATGAGCAACCCGGTGACGGCCGCCATGATCCAAAGTTATACCAAGGGCGTCAACGCCTATGTGGCCGGACTCTCGTATGAAAACTACCCCATTGAGTACAAGCTGTTGGATTACGCCCCCGAACCGTGGACGGACCTCAAATCAGCCCTTTTACTCAAAAACATGGCTCAAACGCTCAACATGGGCGAAAAGGACATTGAAATGACCAACGCGCTCAAGCTCTTTGGCCGCGAGACCGTTGACTTGCTCTACCCGGATAATGAACGTGTGGGCGAACCGATTGTAGATAACACGGGACAGTGGAAATTCCAGCCTGTTACCATCGATTCATTGCCGCTGGCTGTGCCGGATGAATTTGTGACCATACCGCCCACGAAAAAGGTACCGGCCGATGTGGGCAGCAACAATTGGGCTGTGAGCGGCAAAAAGACCATTACCGGCTCGCCCATCCTGTGCAACGACCCGCACCTGAACCTGAGCCTGCCTTCCATCTGGTACATGATTCACTTAAATGCCCCGGGGCTCAACACCATGGGCGCGTCTCTCCCGGGCGCACCGGCCGTCATCAGCGGCTTCAACGACTCCATCGCCTGGGGTGTAACCAACGCGCAACGCGACCTGGTCGACTGGTACAAAATCCAGTTCCGCGATTCGCTGAAAAACGAATACCTCTACGATGGCGCCTGGCGGAAAGCAACGCATGTGGCCGAGGTGTTCGCCATCAAAGGCAAGCCCTCCTTTGCAGACACCATCGTCTTCACCCACCATGGTCCGGTGGTCTATGACGAACGCTTTCAGCCTGACCGCGAACTCAAACATTATGCTTTCCGGTGGGTGGCCCACGATCCTTCCAATGAGCTGATGACGTTTTACCAACTCAACCGTGCCCGCAACCATGCCGACTACATGGCGGCCCTGGACCATTACACTTCGCCTGCCCAAAACTTTGTGTTTGCCAGCGTCAGCGGAGACATCGCTATGCGCATCCAGGGAAAGTATCCGGTGCGCAGACCGGGAGAAGGAAAATTTTTGCTCGATGGAACCCGCTCGGCCAGTGAGTGGCAGGCCTTCATACCAAACGAACAGAATGTGATGTACAAAAACCCCGCCCGCGATTTTGTAAGCTCTGCCAACCAGTACCCGGTTGATGACACCTACCCCTACTACATCAACGGCAGCAGTTGGGAAGCCTATCGCAACCGCAGAATCAACCAACTCCTGCGCGAGAGCCAGGAAATCACCCCCACCGACATGAAGGAACTACAGGCAGACAACTACAACCTCAAGGCGGCCGAAAGTCTACCGTTCTGGCTGTCCGAGCTGGACTCCACACAACTGACCCCTGCCGAACAAAAAGCGTATGCCACCCTGCGCGAATGGGACTTCTTTAACCATGCGGAATCCGAGGGCGCCTCCTTTTACGAAGCCTGGTGGGATGCGCTGTATCCAATGATTTGGGATGAAATGCGAAATGAGAAGCTGGCACTCGAATACCCCACCACGTATACCACCTTGAAACTTATCCGCACGCAACCCACGCTGCCTTTCTTTGACATCGCGGCAACGCCAGAAAAAGAAACCGCCCGGGACGTGCTTCGAAAGTCCTTTAGCGAAGGGGTAGCCGCGGTTGAAAAATGGAAGAACGAAAAAGGCAAAAACGCTGCGTGGGCCGATTACAAAAATTCCTTCATCGGCCACCTGCTCCAGGGGTTGCCCGCCTTCAGCTATCATGTGCGCCACGGAGGCAATCATGACATCGTGAACGCCCATTCGCGAACCCATGGGCCCAGTTGGCGCATGGTGGTAAGCCTGGAGAAAAAAGGTATCAAGGCCTGGGGCATCTACCCCGGGGGCCAGTCGGGCAACCCCGGAAGCGCATATTACAATCATTTGATTGACTCCTGGGTGCGCGATGAGTACCTCACCCTGGCGTTTGCCGGTGTGGAAAAACTCAAATCGCAGGCTCTCGTCATCTCCACCTTAACCCCCGCGGCAAAATGAAATTCTGGCTTCAACTCTTTGTAACGGTGATCGGCTGCTGGCTGGTTCAAACCTTCTTTCCCTGGTGGACGTTGGCCATCGTTTGTGTGTTGGCAGGGTATGGATTCGGCCGGGGTGGTTTTCAATCCTTTGTGGCAGGGTTTCTGGGGGTGGGACTGCTGTGGGTGGGCATGGCGATGTTTGTTGATTGGCAAACCCATTCAATTTTGACGGAGAAAATAAACCGGCTGTTGCCAATTAATGCTTTTCTCCTGACGGGATTGATCGGTGCTTTGGTGGGCGGTTTTGCCTCCCTCACCGGGGCGTTAGCGGCCGCAAAACCCAAGCGAAGATGGTAGCGCGCTTCACGCTTTTGCTCTTGATCGCGTGCGGTGGCGCGGGCGCGCAGGAAACACAGGGGCTGACCACGATCAACGGGGCACGACTGTATATCCGCACCATGGGCTCGGGCGACCCGCTGATCGTAGTGCATGGAGGCCCCGGGCTGAATCATGCCTACTTTCTTCCCCATCTTGAATCGCTGGCGAAGAACCACCGGCTCATCTTTTATGACCAGCGGGCCTGCGGCCTGTCCAGTATTCCTGCTGCGGACTCACTGCGTTTCTCGTTTTGGGTGGGTGACCTGGAGAGCATCCGTGTATGGCTGGGCGTTGAAAACGTGAGTCTGCTGGCACATTCGTGGGGGGCCTTGCCCGCGGTGGCCTATGCCCACGCGTTTCCTCAACGTATCGACAAGCTCATCCTAACCAACCCGGTGCCACTAAACAAGGAGTATGACCAGGTACTCGCGGAAGCCATGCAGAGCCGCTACTCCCCTGCCGACAGTACCGATCGGGCAATCATCATCGGCTCGCCAGGGTTCAAAACAGGAAATGCGCACACTCAGGAGCAATTGATGTTGTTTACCTTCCGCCATTCTTTTTTTGATCCTGATCACATCCGATCCCTTGCATTGCACTTACCATCCACGTTTGCCGCGGCATCCGGAGCGTTATACCGTGGGCTCGGGCCCGATTTACAAAACTTTGACTGGTATAACGAGGTGGCACAATTTGCCTTTCCATTGCTAATCATACATGGCCAGGCCGATGCCATTCCGCTGACCTGCTCGCAACGCCTGCAGTCCCAAACCAAAAATGCCGTCCTCGCGGTGTTTGAGAAGAGTGGCCATTTCCCGTTTGTAGAGGAACGGAAAAAATTCGTGCACACTGTGCACTCTTTCCTGAAGTAGCACATCCGCAGGCTTTAGTTTCTTCGTTTGTTCGGTGGCCGACATTTATGGAAAACCTTTTACGCCCGGTGTCGGTTATCAAGCACACTATGAAACAGTTAATGGCGTTCCTTTTTTTTCTTGCGCTGGCTATGACGGCCGGAGCACAAACGAATCAATCCAAAAAAAACATGAGTGAATCCTTGCAATTGGCCACCTTTGGTGGTGGCTGCTTCTGGTGTACCGAGGCTGTGTTTCTGGACGTGAAGGGCGTCAAATCCGTGGTGTCTGGCTATGCGGGGGGGGCAGTCAAAAACCCCACCTATCGCGAGGTGTGCAGCGGCCTGACAGGGCATGCCGAAGTCATCCAGATTGCCTTTGACCCAGCCGTGGTTTCGTACACCGATTTGTTGGAAATATTCTGGAATACCCACGACCCCACCACGCTGAACCGGCAGGGGGCGGACGTGGGCACTCAGTACCGTTCGGTGGTATTCTATCATTCGGACGAACAAAAACAGGCAGCCGACCAGTACAAAAAACAATTGGACGCCTCCCGGGTATTTAAGAACCCGATTGTGACGGAGATAAGTCCGATACCCGTTTTCTACAGGGCAGAAGACTACCATCAAAACTATTTTGCACTGAACCCTGAGCAGGGCTATTGTCAGTATGTTATTCGCCCGAAAGTGGAGAAATTCAAAAAACAATTTGGCGCGAAGTTAAAATCGTAAAACAATCTTTCTCAGACGGCTACAGCAACGATAGTCGCCAATTAGTTGGTATCAACACGCAAAAATTAAAATAATGTTAAAAGCCTAAAAAAAATCTGACCGGGGGTAACTTCTTAAACCGCGTTGCGTTATTGGAACCAGAGTAGAGTAATTCTTCTCATAGGTTTAGGTTTAGGTAACAAAAAACCCCTCGGACGGAGGGGTTTTTTGCTTTTGGCAGCCTCTGAATCTACATGAACACAAAAACGATTTTATCCGGAGTTTTACTGCTCGCTACCGTGGTTCAGGCGTGCAGCCAGGAGTCCAAGTCAAAAAAAGAGAGCTCCTTTCCGCTGGTGAAGACCGAGGCGGAATGGAAAAAACAACTGACGCCTCTGCAATATCACGTCTTGCGCGAAAAAGGGACGGAGCGGGCGTTTACCGGCCGGTATTGGGACAATCACGAAGAGGGCGTTTACCGATGTGCCGCCTGCGGGCAGGAGTTATTCGATGCAGCCACCAAGTTTGAGTCGGGCACCGGATGGCCCAGTTTCTTTCAGCCCATCGTAGCCGGGGCGGTAAAAATCGAAAAGGATTTCAGTTATGGGATGGTGCGCGAGGAAGTCGTGTGCAGCCGCTGTGGCGGCCACCTGGGGCATGTGTTTGAAGATGGCCCGAAACCTACGGGCTTGCGCTACTGTATGAACTCCGCTTCGCTGTTGTTTGTCAAAAAATAGACTACCGCACGCGGCTAAATCGCATCATGCCGAGCAGCCAGCGGGGCAAGGGTCTGCGGCTGTCCCGGGTTTTCAAGTTCAGGCTCCAGCCTAATGCAGGCAGCAGCGGAAGTCGGTGTGCTTCCACTAACTCAATCAGGGTGCCATTGGGGTCTTCGTGATAGCAAAAATGGCCGGCTGCGTTTCCCATTTCAAAGGCGTCACGGCTATCTACCGTGCAAGGCGAAAATCGGTGGCCAAGCACGCGGGTCAACTCCGGAAGGTTGTGCACGTCAAAACACAGGTGTATAAATCCGCAATCGCCCCACTGGCGGCCCGCAAAGACATGTTCCCCCCGGTGCTCGCGCGCTTCAATGAGTTCGAGGGTAACGGGGCCCAGCAACCCGCCAAACGCTCCGCGCCCGGGTTGCGACTGAGCAATCAGCACTCTGCGAAAGACCTGGCGCGTACCCGGCATGGAATTCCAATCGTCAAACATTCGTTCTCTGTCGATCAACACCCGATCAAAGCCAAAGATCTGAAAGTAGCGTAGCGCGCGGTCGACATCGCGCACCCCCATCACGGCTCCGCACACTCCGCCCACCGCGCTGCCTGTGTTAGAAAAAAACTCCGCTTCCTCCACCACTTCAAACCAATGGCCAAACGGGTCGCGCACGTAAAAATGGCGTTTGCCCTCCGGATTGCGGGTGATGGGCGACAGGGCTTGCGGGCCACTGGCATGGAGCGCGGGCAAGGCCGCCACAACATCGCGTGTTTTCAACTTGATGGCGAGGATGCCCGTTTGGTCAAACGACACTGGTCGCATCAATGGTGCCGGCTGACGCGAAGTATATTGCCACAGTTCAAAGCCCCCGCCACCTTCCATATTCATCGCGAGGATCGCATGCCGGCTGTGCTTCTGATCGCCCGTATAGCGCGTCATCAGCGAGGCCTCGGCCCGGTCTTTGAATACGCAGATGTCCATACCAAAGGCTTTCCGATACCAGGCAAAAGCGGTTTCCGCATCGGTCACGCCAATGCCCACCTGTTGAATACCGCTGACGAAATACGAAGCCACTATCGGTAGGTTAACAACTGACGATACTTCGCCCTCATGGCGTCTGGAGATTGTCTTTGAAAAAACATGATAAATACAGACAAGTTGGCCCATTGCACCCGAAGCCAGCTATTGGTGTCGTACTTGCGGGCCGACACGATGACGTTTTTGGGGATGATATGGAAACGAAACTGCCTTCGCAGCCGGAGGATGAAATCGTAATCTTCCATGATGGTGTAGTATTCGTCAAATCCGTTCAGCGCCTCAAACACCGTGCGCCTGACATATAGGGTTTGATCGCCTCCCCGGCACATAAGGCGGTCAAACCGCGTAAACCACGCGTTGATTTTTAACATGAACCTGGGCGAGTCAAACACATACCGGTAGCACCCCGCATCGGAATAAGCCAGGGCGGTGGCAATGTCGTGCGCAAACGAGGGCAGCAACTGCACATCGGCATGAACAAAGTAGAGTACATCGCCTGTGGCATGGCGTGCGCCCAGGTTCATCTGCGCTGCCCGGCTGCGTACAGGCGATAGCAGCACCCGCGCACCCGCGGCTTCGGCAAATACTTTTGTCTGATCTTCGCTACGGCCATCCACTACAATAACTTCGCATACCGCATCGCCCCCATATTCCCGCGCAAAGCGTACCCGTTCCGCAATATATTGCGCTTCGTTGAAGGCAGGAATGATCACACTCAATTTCACAGCGCAGGAGGTATCAGCCGGACTTCGTAGTTTTTGACAGGGCTGTGCATGGAGGCACGTACCATCTTGCCCGCGCGATAGAAGAAGCGATTGCGCTTTCCCTGAAACGCCAATGTATACTCTCCATTGGGCAGCGCTCGTAACTCGGCCGGCAGCCCATAGGCATCGGTGAGCACATGTGCTTGTTGGTGTGGTTCCTCAAAGTAGAGGCGTGCTACATTGAACGCAATGGGCGTCTGCAAGGTAGTGTCTGCCTGGTAGTCGTAAGCGCGGGCACTCACGCGATACAGGTCTCCCTGCCTGACAACAGTAGTCTTGAAGTCGCCCCGGCTCGACTGGGTGCGCACCTCGCTGGAAAGAAGTTCATCACCCCGATATACCGAGCGCAAATAGTAGTGAACGTGAATGCGTTGAAAGAACCAAAAACTTACTTCGCTTTGGAGTGTGTATACGGTGAGCGAGTCTTGTTGGAAGCGTGTCGCCTGCATGACACCGATGGGCGCACTCGCCCATGTAATTTTGTAGTGATGAGTTTGAGCCACCCCGACCGGGGCCGCCCCCAACGCCATCCAAAATACAAGCTTTTGCAGATACATGGCAAAATATCTCAAACTACGTAAAAAAATGGTACATAGATTGAGATATCCCGACAAAAAAACCGCTTCGGGGCCTGTTTCGTAGATATCACCATTACCCACCCACCACATGAAAAATCAGATCACCATTTTTTTAGTCAGCGTCATACCCGTGCTGGGGCTCGCGCAAAGCAAGGCACCCTCCCATGCGCTCTATAACAACCTGCTAAAAAAGCACGTGACAGCCGATGGCCGGGTGAACTATAGCGGGTTCATCAAAGACAGTACGGAACTGAACCTGTATTTGAAACTACTGAGCGCCAACCCACCCGATGAAAAAAACTGGAGCCGCCAGGAACAGATGGCCTACTGGATCAATGCGTATAACGCATTTACCATTCAACTCATTTGCCGCTACTACCCCGTGAAGAGCATCAAGGACATCGGCAGCAGCATTCAGATACCCTTTGTAAACACCCCGTGGGACATTAAATTTATCCGCATCGGCAAGGAGAAGATGGATTTAAACAACATCGAACACGGGCAACTCCGCAAAAAGTTTGACGACCCCCGGATTCACATGGCGTTGGTGTGTGCCAGCAAATCGTGCCCGATTTTATTGAACGAAGCGTTTGAAGCCGCCAGGCTGGACGAACAGTTTACTAAACAAACCAAGGCGTTTCTGGCCGATCCCTTCCGCAACAAAATGAGCGCGACCGCACCGCAGCTCAGCATGATTTTTAAGTGGTACGGGATGGACTTTAACAAAAACGGAGGCTCGGTTCGCTCGTTTGTCAACACGTATTCGGATGTTCAGATAAAGCCGGAGGCAAAAATCAGTCACCTCGACTACGACTGGGGCCTGAACGACATGTAGTTTTTATATGTTAGCAGCATGGCCGAAGGGGGGAAAACAACATGCCAGTGCTCTCAATGCGGATCTACTGATTTTGTCAAAGAAGGGAAAGACATGCTTCGGTGCGCCTATTGTGGGAGCCTGTTTCGCATGCTGCCGCCCGCCCAGCCCGCCAACCCGAGGGTGGTGATAAAAAGCGGGGCCAACGTGGTGTTTGGCAGTTCGGGCAGGGTAACAATTGGAGGAGGGCTGTTGATCGAAAAAGGAGCCAACGTCCAGTTCCTGGGCACCCTTGAAATCATTGAACGTGCTGATGATGAGAGGATTAGTGAGGCGAGAATGCGGCTTCAACAGCCCGGTGGCTGACGTGTGCTACGGGGCTGCTTTTATTAAGTCCGGCCTTGCCAAACCCCCGTATTTGCCTATCTTTGCGCCTCATTTTTAACTAAACAAATTATTGTTTAACCCATGAAAAACTACGAGACGGTATTCATTCTCAATCCCGTTTTGTCTGAAGACCAGGCAAAGGATACTGTCGATAAGTTCGTGAAGGTGTTGACCAAGCAAAAGGCCAACATCGTGAACGTAGAGCAATGGGGACTGAAAAAGATGGCCTATCCCATCCAGAAGAAGTCCACCGGCTTTTACAACCTCATCGAATTTGCGGCAGCTCCGGAAACGGTAGCCACGTTGGAAACGGAGTTCAGACGTGACGAATCAGTGATGCGATTTTTGACCACTTCGCTGGACAAATATGCGCTGGAATACAATGCCCGCAGACGCAAGGGCGAGTTTAACAGAGCGAAAAAAACAGCACCTAAAACAGAGGCTACGGTATGACATTAATGAACGAACCCATCAAGCGCGCGGAGATCAAACCGAAATACTGCCGCTTCAAGAAAAACGGGATCAAGTATATCGACTACAAAGACCCCGATTTCCTATTAAAATTTATTAACGAGCAGGGTAAGATATTGCCTCGCAGGTTAACCGGCACCAGTTGGAAGTTCCAGAAGAAAGTGACACAAGCTGTAAAGCGTGCCCGCCATTTGGCTATTCTTCCCTATCTGGGCGATTCATTGAAATAATCTAAACCGAGTAAAAGCCATGGAAGTAATATTGAAACAAGACGTACAGGGACTCGGCTACAAGAACGATGTGGTAAAGGTGCGGCCCGGTTATGGACGCAACTTTTTGATCCCCAACGGTACGGCCATCATCGCCAATGAATCCAACAAGCGCATGATTGCCGAGAACGTGCGCCAGGCCGCCCATAAGGCAGCTAAAGTAAAGCAAGATGCAGAAGCATTGGCCAACCGTATCGGAGACCTGACGGTTGAAATCGGCACTAAAGCCGGTGAGAGCGGAAAGATTTTTGGTGCTGTGACGGCCAACCAAATTGCAGAGGTGTTAAAGACAAAGGGCTTTGACATTGACCGCAAAAAGGTGATCATGAAAGAAAGCCCGAAAATGCTGGGCACGTACACCGCAGTTCTCGATCTTCACAAAGAAGTGAAGAAAGAAATAAAGGTAACGGTGGTGGCGGAATAGCCTCTCGTTGTTTTGCAAAACAAAAAACCCTCCGTACCCGGAGGGTTTTTTTATGCACTACGGCTCGCACGCCTTCACCAACTCGCCATACCAGGTCTCGCCATACTTGCGGATGAGGGGCTCTTTCAGAAATTTGTACAGCGGCACCCGTAGGCTTTTGCCATACGAACAGGCGGCCGAGCAGATGCTCCACCGGTGGTAATTCACGGCTTGCATGCTTTTCTTTTGGGTGATGCGGATGGGGTACAGGTGGCAGGAAATGGGTTTTCGCCAGGCAACCTTCCCATCGAGATAGGCTTGTTCAATGCCGCATTTCAACACGCCTTGCGCATCGTAGTGGGCGTAGGCGCACTCGCGGCCGCCAATGGTAGGGGTGCTATAGTCCCCATCCTCGTCCAAAATGTAGGTCCCCTGATCGGCAATAGCCTTTCGGCCTTCGGGCGTTAGGTAAGGTGCCACGGCCGCTTGTATTTCGTTCAGGATGGGCAATTCATCCTCTTCCAAAGGCGCACCCAAATCACCTTCCACGCAGCAGGCGCCTTTGCATTTCTCCAAATGGCACACAAACTCCACGTCTTTGATGTCGTCCGATACGAGTACCTCTCCAATCTGCATCATACCTTTTGCTGGTTGCTGGTTTCTAATCGATTCCTTTTACGCGCAAACGCGCTTGCTGGGTCTCGCCTTTCTTTTGCTGATAAAACGCTTTCGCGGCAATGTAGCAATGGCGGGTGATTTCCGCATGCACCACACCCGATTTGTCCACCCACTGAATCAAAAAATCACGGGTCGTTTCGCCTTGAGCCAGCGCCTGCTCCCGGATGGCCTCCCGATCACGGGCACTCACCTTAAAAACGGCATACAAGGTTTGTTTGCCCGGCCGTTTGAAACGGATGGCAGCGGCTTTGTCCCACACCACAAAATCGGGCCCGAGCCCGCGCAACAACATCAACATATAAAACGGATCCGAGGCGGCAAACATGCTGCCACCAAAGATGGTACCCACATAGTTGTACGTCCAGGGGTTGAGCCGAAGCCGTACGTGCAACTCCGAATGGTCACCGGCCCAAAACAAAATCTTGCCGCCCGTTCCAAAATACATGGGATACCAGTTCATGGCCGTGCGAAACAGCCAGCTCCGAAAAGACTCTTTTTTTTCAGTATGCAAAAATTCCGGTTTCATTTTACTTGATGTGCTTCTACTTTATGATCTCATTCCTAACTACTTAAAATAGCATGATTCGTTTTTCTGTGATTTTGTTTAACGCAGGTACGAGATCGATCACGCGCGACTGCCAAAAATATCAAGAACAAATTCCATCCCAACGGGGCGAAGGCTGTAACTTGCCAAATTATTGTATGTCGAACTACTTAGAAACGCTGAACGAACCCCAACGCGAGGCCGTTATCAATCCCGAAGGACCGTGCATGATTATTGCCGGGGCGGGATCGGGGAAAACACGGGTGCTCACCTATCGCATTGCCCATCTCATCCAACAGAAAAACGTGGATCCCTTCCATATCATGGCGCTCACCTTCACCAACAAGGCGGCCAAAGAGATGCGCGACCGGATTGAACAGGTGGTGGGGGCCGATGCCCGCAACTTATGGATGGGCACCTTTCATTCGGTATTTGCCCGCATCCTTCGGGCCGAAGCCCCGTTGATCGGTTATCCAAATAATTTTACCATCTACGATACCGATGACAGCAAGTCGCTGCTGAAATCAGTCATCAAAGAAATGGGACTTGACGAGACCCAGTACAAACCCAACACGGTCTACAACCGAATCTCCTCCGCCAAGAACAAATTGATCTCGTGGCAAGACTACCTCGCCAACCCCTTGTTTTTGGCCGATGATGCCGCCAACATGCGCCCCGAGATCGGCAACATCTATAAAGCGTATGCCCTGCGTTGCTTTAAGTCGGGCGCGATGGACTTTGACGACCTGCTCTTTAACACCGATAAGCTCTTCAAAGAACACCTTGAAACCTTGAACAAATACCAGCACCGCATCCAGTACGTGCTGGTGGATGAGTTTCAGGACACCAACCTCTGCCAGTACTTCATCATCCGAAAACTGGCCAACATGCGTGAGAATATCTGCGTGGTGGGTGATGATGCACAGAGCATCTATGGCTTCCGCGGGGCGGATATCAGCAACATTCTGAACTTTGAAAAAGATTATCCCGATCTGCGCATCGTCAAACTGGAGCAAAACTACCGCTCCACCAAGACGATTGTAGACGCGGCCAATTCGGTGATCTCGAAAAACAAAGCGCAGCTGCCCAAACAGGTGTGGACCGCCAATGAAGACGGGCAGCTGATCGAACTCATCAAAGCCGTCTCCGACAATGAGGAAGGCAGGTTAGTGGCCACCTCCATCTTTGAAGAAAAGATGCAGCAGCAGCTGAAATTCAGTGACTTTGTTGTACTGTACCGTACCAACAGCCAGAGCCGCGCCATTGAAGAATCGCTCAGGCGGATGAACATCAAATACAAAGTGGTGGGTGGTCTCTCGTTCTATCAACGCAAAGAAATCAAAGACCTGCTCGCATATTTGCGCTATTCCCTCAACCAACAGGACGAGGCCTCCTTCCGCAGAATTATCAACCTGCCCAAGCGCGGTATTGGTGATTCTACCATTGACAAGATCGTGGTGGCGGCCAACGATCACGGCATCTCCATTTGGGAGGTGCTGCAGAATGCATCTCCGTTTGTGGGAGGGCGGGCCGCGGGCCCCATCGAAGACTTCGTCACGATGATCAAGCGCTTTGGTATCGAGATTCAAAATAAAGATGCCTATGAGGCGGCCGCGGACATTGCAAAAGGCTCAGGGCTGCTGCGGGAGCTCTACGAAGACAAAACCGTGGAGGGATTGAGCCGCTACGAAAACGTGCAGGAATTGCTCAATGCCATCAAAGAGTACGTAGACGATCCTGAAAAGCAAGATAAGACATTGGGTGCCTTTTTGCAGGAGGTATCGCTGCTCACGAATGCCGATGAGGATAAAGACCACGACCCAGACAAGGTGACGCTGATGACCATTCACATGGCCAAGGGGCTGGAGTTTAAATACGTGTATCTGGTAGGCATGGAAGAAGATCTTTTCCCCTCACAGTTGATGTTGAGCAGCCGCGCGGAATTGGAAGAAGAGCGCAGACTGTTTTACGTGGCCATCACCCGGGCCAAAAAACGGTTGTTCCTCTCCTACGCCTTGTCGCGCTACCGGTTTGGGCGGCTGAAAAACTGTGAGCCGAGCCGCTTTCTGGACGACCTGGACCCGCGGTATGTAAAAGTGAGCACCAAATTTGGTGGCCGCGAGGTCGTAGCACCCGACCCGCACTATGCCCGCAGTTTTGTGAGCGGCATGAAAAAGACGGTGAGCTCGCAGCCAATGGTGAAGGCCAGCAGCTACAAACCGTCAGCCGACTTTGTGCCGAGCGATACTTCGCGCCTGCAGGAGGGCATGAAAGTGGAGCACCCCAAATTTGGGTTTGGCACAGTGGTGAAACTGGATGAAACGGGAGCCGACCGCAAGGCCAAGATCCAATTTGCCGATTTTGGCGAGAAGACATTATTGCTTAGCTTTGCCAAATTGAAGATTCATTAGATCGGTGCCGAAAATTAAAATCAAGCGCAAACCGTCCGTGCGGAACAAACTACAACCGAAGCTGACCGAATCACAAAAACGTTCGCTTAGGCTGTTACATGAATTGGGTGGGCTCGGTCGAGGGATTTGGAATCAAGATGCCCAAGAGTTTGTGAATGAATTGAGGGGTAATGATTAAAGTATTTCTGGACACCCCTCCCATCATCTATTTTATCGAAAAACATCCACGTTATTATTTGCAACTATTGGATTATCTAACGTCTTGCGTCATCCAGAAAAATCTGCTTGAAACGAGCGTGCTGTCGGTAGCTGAATTCGAAATCAAGCCAAGGAGGATCAACAATCTGAAGATATTGAAAAAGGGGCAGGAACTAATTGATTCTTTGTTTGATGTTCACCCAATAGACATGACAGTTGCCCAAATATCCGGTGAACTCAGGAGTCGGTACCGATCGCTCAAAGCCATCGATTCACTTCAACTCGCTACCGCCATGGGTCACCGTTGTGATGTCTTTGTGACAAATGATCGCAGGCTTAGAGCTGTGAAGGAAATAGAAATTAAGTTAGTTACTGAATTATGATAGGAGAATACAATTCCCAGCGGCAAGACATCATCTTCCGAGAGTATGGCCGCCATGTGCAACGACTCATTGACCACATACGCGAGCAGCCCGACAAAGCCAAACGCACCGAAATGGCCCACGGCCTCATCGACCTGATCCGGCAACTGACCCCCACCCTCAAAGATCAACCGGACGACCCCCAACGCCTGTGGGACGACCTGTACGTGATGGCCGACTTCAATTTGGATATCGATGCCCCCTACCCCGTGCCCAACCGGGAAACCATTTTTAAGAAGCCCATGAAGGTGCACTATCCGCAAACCAACGTGCGCTACAAACACTACGGCAAAAACCTGGAGCGCCTCGTCAAGGAAGCGCTAAAGATATCCAACCCGCAAGAGCGCGAAGAGGCCGTCATCTACCTGGGCAAGTTGATGAAAACATTTTTTGCCACCTGGAACAAGGAAGTGTTGGATGACTCGGTCATCTTGAAAGACATCAAAGTATTGTCTGATGGCGAACTGTCCATGAATATCGACAAAGTGCGCGAAGACAACTTGTTCGAAAAATTGTACCGCGACCGCAAAAAATCGTTCCCGCCCAACGGGGGCCAAAACAACCGCCAGCAGAACGGTGGCCAGCGGCACCCGGGCAAACGGCACTTCAACAAAAACCGCAACAACAACCCGCACCGCAGAAGAGAGCAATGAGTTCGTTCAAGATCAAAGGAGGCGCGCGACTAAAAGGGGAAATCATCCCGCAAGGAGCCAAAAACGAAGCATTGCAAGTTATCTGTGCGCCCCTGCTGACGCGCGAGCCCGTTACCATCCACAACATCCCCGATATTGTGGATGTCCAAAAACTGATTCAGTTGCTGGGCGATTTGGGCTGCCGGGTGGAAAAGCTGGCCAAAGGCTCCTATCGTTTTACGGCCGACAGCATCAATGTTGACTATCTCAAAACAGACGAGTACCGAAAAAAAGCGGCTGCACTGCGTGGTTCGGTGATGTTGCTGGGGCCTATCCTTGCACGATTCGGTCAGGCCAACATTCCCAAACCCGGGGGCGATAAAATTGGCCGCAGGAGATTGGACACGCACTTCCTGGGCTTCCAAAACCTGGGTGCCAAATTCAAATACGAAGCAGACCAAAATCTCTATCACATTGATGCCTCCAACCTGCAAGGCAAATACATGTTGCTGGATGAGGCGTCCGTGACCGGTACCGCGAACATTGTGATGGCGGCTGTGATGGCCAAGGGCACCACCACCATTTATAACGCAGCCTGCGAACCGTATCTTCAACAGTTGTGCAGCATGCTCAACCGCATGGGCGCCAACATCAAGGGCATCGGTTCCAATTTGCTCACGGTTGAGGGCGTCAGCGAATTAAAGGGCACCGAACACACGCTGCTCCCCGATATGATCGAAATCGGCAGCTTCATTGGTTTGGCGGCCATGACTCAATCAGAGATCACCATCAAAAACTGCCGCATCGAAATGCTCGGCATCATTCCTGAAATCTTTCGGAGGTTGGGAATTCAACTGGAATTCCGGGGCGATGATATTTACATTCCCTCGCAAGAGCGCTACGAGATTGAGACCTTTATTGACGGCTCCATCATGACAGTGGCTGATGCCCCCTGGCCGGGCTTCACGCCCGACTTGCTGAGCATCGTGCTGGTAGTGGCCACGCAGGCAAAGGGCACTGTGCTCGTCCATCAAAAGATGTTTGAAAGCCGTCTGTTCTTTGTGGACAAACTGATTGACATGGGGGCGCAAATTATCTTGTGCGATCCGCACCGCGCCACGGTGATCGGGCTCGACCGCAAGCAGGCATTGCGCGGCATCAAAATGTCATCCCCCGATATACGTGCGGGCGTAGCCTTGCTGATTGCTGCCCTCTCGGCACAGGGCGAAAGTGAGATCTCCAACGTAGAACAGATTGATCGCGGATATCAGGACATTGAGCAACGGCTGAAAGCGCTGGGGGCCAACATTGAGCGCGTTGGTTAGCTTTTTTAAAGCTCTATGCTCAATCCCACCGGGCAGTGATCGGAGCCAAGGTATTCGTTGAAGATAAGCGCGTCCTGGCATTGATGGCGCAGCCGCTGGTCCACCAGAAAGTGGTCGATCCGCCAACCAATGTTTTTTTCGCGGCCGCTGGTCACGTAGTTCCAATAACTGTACTTGGCTTCTGTGGGATAAAACTGCCGAAACGAATCCACAAAACCCGAGGCCAGCAAACGGCCAAAGCCATCAATCTCGCGTTGCGTATAGCCGGCCGATTTGTTGTAGTTTTCTTTCGGACGCGCCAAATCGAGCGGCTCGA
Organism: uncultured Ohtaekwangia sp.; assembly: GCA_964524935.1. Lineage (GTDB taxonomy): Bacteria > Bacteroidota > Bacteroidia > Cytophagales > Cyclobacteriaceae > ELB16-189. Next base: position 560,384 of record CAZGFJ010000001.1, on the reverse strand, counting down.
AGGCTACGTTAAAATCGCCACATACGATCACCGGCTTGCGCTTACGCAGCATGGTCAGGTAGTTGAGAAACTCTGCATCCCACCGCTCGCGGTAGTCGAGGCGGGCCAGTTCCTCGCCCGAATTGGGGGTGTAAACCGTTACCAAAAACCACGTCAAGTACTCCGCGGTGATTACGCGGCCCTCCTGATCAAACTCGCTCAGGCCGATGTCATAGGTAACGTTGAGCGGCTCAGCCTTTGAAACGATGGCCGTGCCCGAATAGCCCTTGCGCGCCTTGGAGGAATTAACAAATATGTGATAGCCGTGGAATACCTCCAGCGACTGACGGGCCTCTTCTTCCGCAGCTTTTGTTTCTTGTAAGCAAAACACATCCGGCTGCATGGCGCGGATACTCGATTCAAAGTCCTTCTTCAGGATGGCACGGATGCCATTTACATTCCACGAAATAAGCCGGTGCAGTGCCATAGGATATTTGTAAGCAGTAAAGATAATGGTGGCCCCCAAATTTTATAGCTTTGCCAAGCCGTGTTTGCCCGGGGGAGAGCACGCGCAGATTTTTTGCAAAGCCGTGCTCAAAGTAGACAGCCATACGCACATACTGCCCAAAAAGATGCCCAACTGGACGGAGAAGTTTGGTTATGGCGACTTCATCTACCTGCAGCATCACAAACGCGGCTTTGCCAAGATGATGCGCGGCCACCAGTTTTTTCGCGAGATCAAAGAAAACTGCTGGAATGCCGAATTGCGCATCAAAGAGTACGAGCAGTTCCGCACGCGGGTACAAGTCATCTGCACCATTCCGGTCATGTTTTCGTATTGGGCTAAGCCACTCGACTGCCTGGATTTATCGGAGTTTTTGAATGACCATGTGGCGGGCATTGTCAAAAAACATCCCACGCGGTATATTGGATTGGGTACCGTGCCCATGCAAGATGCCGAACTGGCCATCAAAGAACTTCACCGCATCAAAAAAATAGGATTAAAAGGCATTCAGATCGGCTCGAATGTCAATGACGAAAACCTCAGCGAAGGGCGTTTTTTTCCGATTTTCCAGGCCTGCGAACAACTGGACCTGGCCCTGTTGGTACACCCCTGGAATATGATGGGCGAGAAGAGTATGCAGCGCTACTGGCTGCCCTGGTTGGTAGGCATGCCAGCCGAAACGACACGCGCCATCTGCTCCATGATTTTTGGCGGGGTTTTTGAGAAATTACCGAGACTGCGCGTGAATTTTGCCCATGCGGGCGGATCGTTTTTAGCGACCATCGGGCGGATTGAACATGGTTTTGAGTGCCGCCCCGATCTGGTGGCCATTGACAATCCCGTCCACCCGCGTGAGTATCTGGGCAAATTTTGGGTGGACAGCATAACCCATGACTCGATGATGTTGGAGTATGTCATCAAAATGATCGGATCAAAAAAGATAACGTTTGGCACAGACTATCCCTTCCCGTTGGGCGACTTGTCCATCGGCAAGTTTATTGAAGACATGAAGCTGCCAAAAAAAGACAAGGAAAACATTTTTAGTCGTGCCACGTTCGATTGGCTGAATCTTTCACCCAAAGAGCGGGCGCGCTACGCAGCAGCCTCATGAACAAGTGGATATTGGCCTGTATACTATTGTGGGGCGGCACCCAGGCCTGGGGGCAAACCAATGCCGAGCGCGACAAAATACAGCAATTGGAGATGCAGCGCGAGGCCGAACGCCAGCGGGGCATCCGCCAAAAACTTGACTCAGCCATTGTCTTGGTGAATGAAGGAAGCCATGAAGCAGCCGATGAAAAATTACGCGCGGTGCTGCGGAACATCCGCAGCGTGCCCTCCGAGCTGGCCTTTTACGTGGGCAAAAATTCGCACTACCTCAACCGCCACAAACAGGCCATTGATTGGCTGAATAAGTACATCCAACTCAAGGGCACCAGTGGTCAGTTTTATGCCGAAGCCGTGGCTCTGCAGCGCCAGTCGGAGGCGGCCGTATTGAAAGAAAATGAAACCCAACGCCAACAAGCGGCTGACGTATTTTCGAAGGACTATGACATCGACTGCGGGCCGACTGGTAAAGTCGTGTGCCCGGTATGCAACGGCAGCACGGTGGTCATCAAAAAAGGATATTTTGGCAACAAGTACAGCACCTGCCAGTTCTGCCATCAAAAGGGTTTTCTCGTATGCGAGGATTATAATAAGTTGTTGCGTGGGGAATTGAAGCCCAACGCCACTCACTGAAAGACCTTGCACAAAAGTGCTACGAAGGCTCGAAGACACGTGTTTGAATCAGCGATAAAAAAGAGATAATCTTCTTGGTGCTTTGGTTGGGAAAACGTAGGCGAAGTTGGCCGCTAAAAGGCCTTTGATTTTCGTTATCTTTGCGATTAACACTAGTCCCTACAGTATGCCCCTCCTTCACAACCGCATCGACAAGCGGATTTTGAAGCAAAAAATGCAAGCCGATCCCATACCTCGGGTTACGCTGTCGTTTTACAAGTACCACGCCATTGCCGACCCTCAGGCGTTTCGTGATGACCTCTGGCGCACGTGGAGCGAGCTGGACGTGCTGGGCCGGATTTACGTGGCGCACGAGGGCATCAACGCTCAAATCAGCGTACCGGAAGCGCGCATCGAAGAGTTCCGCCAGCGCATCTATGGCATCCCTTTCTTAGAGGGAATTCGCCTGAACATAGCCGTGGACACGCAGGCCAAGTCTTTTTTCAAGCTGAAGATACTTGTGCGCAAAAAGATTGTGGCCGATGGACTAAACGATGCCACCTTTGACGTGACCAACAGCGGCCAACACGTCAACGCGCAAGAGTTCAACGCCCTGGCCGAGCAACCCGATACAGTGATCGTGGACATGCGCAACCACTACGAAAGCGAAGTGGGGCATTTCAAAAATGCCCTTTGCCCCGATGTGGATACGTTCCGCGAAGAACTGCAAGTGGTCAAAGACCTGCTGGCCGACCAAAAAGACAAAAATATTGTGATGTACTGCACGGGTGGCATCCGCTGCGAGAAGGCCAGCGCGTGGATGAAGCACAATGGCTTTCAACACGTGTTTCAATTGGAGGGCGGCATCATTGAGTACGCCCGGCAGGTGAAAGAACAGGGGCTCGAAAACAAATTCATCGGTAAAAATTTCGTGTTTGACGAGCGCCTGGGCGAACGCATCTCCGAAGATATTATCAGCCATTGTCATCAATGCGGAGCGCCCTGCGATACCCACACCAACTGTGAAAACGATGGCTGTCATTTGCTATTCATTCAGTGCGAAGCTTGTGCGGCTCAATACCGCGGCTGTTGCTCCCAGGCGTGTGCCGAGGTGATCGCGCTGCCGGCCGAGGCCCAAAAAGAGATCCGCAAGGGCCTCGACAAAGGGCGTCAGGTGTTTAAAAAAGGGCGCGCACACGGGAAGCCCAAAACCCCTGCGGCCTGATGTTGGCCCGCATCGGCATCATCAACGTCTCTGACCGCGCCAGTCAGGGCATTTACGAAGACCTCCCCGGCAAGGCCATTGTGGCCACGCTAAACGAATATCTGATATCGCCTTGGGAACCCGAATATGCCGTCATCCCCGATGAACAGGCCTTGATTGAGAAAACCCTGATACGCATGGCCGATGAACAAAAGTGCTGCCTTATCGTCACCAGTGGGGGCACCGGGCCTGCCGTGCGCGATGTGACACCCGAGGCCACCGAGGCGGTATGCCAGAAAATGATGCCCGGTTTTGGTGAAAAAATGCGGCAGGAGAGCTTAAAATACGTCCCTACGGCCATTTTGTCGCGCCAAACGGCCGGTATCCGAAATCAAACTTTAATCGTAAATTTGCCCGGCAAACCGAAAGCCATCCGGCAATGCCTGGATGCCGTGTTTCCGGCCATCCCCTACTGCATCGACCTGCTCGGAGGGCCTTTTTTGGAGACGCGTGATGATGTAATGAAGGCTTTTCGCCCCCCCGCGGGCTGAAGTGGCTATAAACCAACTGCAAACCTGACGCAAACCTTATGGCGCGCATCAAATATTATTACGACACGGAAACCTGCAAGTACGAACGGGTGAAGACGTCCACCATGGACATTGTGCTCAACACGCTCGGGTTTTTGGCATTCACCCTGGCCATGGCCGTAGGGCTTTTGCTCCTGTACAACAATTACTTCGAGTCGCCCAAAGAACTGATGCTCAAAAACGAAGTCAAAGAGCTGCGCTTCTACTACGAAAGCCTGAACGATGAAGTGAACCGCCTGAACACCATCTTGAAAGAGATGGAATACCGCGATGATAACATCTACCGCGTGGTATTGGGGGCAGAGCCCATTGACAAAGCCATCCGCGAAGCGGGCATCGGGGGAATCGACCGCTACGAAGACATCCGCAACAAAGACCTGGAACACGAAGCGATGATCGTCAAGCTGCACGAACACGTGGACAAACTTAAACGCAAGCTGTTCATCGAATCGCGTTCGCAGGATGAGGTCGTGGCGTTGGCTGAAAACAAAGAAAAACTGTATGCCGCCATCCCTGCCATCCAGCCGGTGGCCAACAAAGAACTCATCGCCCTTGCATCGGGCTTCGGTATGCGGATACACCCCATTTATAAAGTAAAAAAGATGCACACGGGTATCGACTTTGCTGCGGCCATTGGTACGCCCATCTATGCCACAGCCGATGGCACCATTGACGTGCTGCAAAACAGCTTTAGTGGATATGGAAAAATGATTGAGATTGACCACGGCTTTGGCTACCGCAGCCGCTATGCCCACATGCATGGATTTGCCGTGCGTCAGGGCCAGCGCGTAAAGCGTGGAGATCTGATCGGCTATGTGGGCGATACGGGCATCTCCACTGCCCCACACTTACACTACGAAGTGTTGATCAACGGAGTACAAGTAAACCCCGTGCATTATTTCTTCAACGATCTGACAACAGCCGAGTACGAGAAGATTATTGAGCTGGCTTCGGTGGAGAATCAGTCGCTGGGTATGTAGCCTCTACGTATCGGGCGGGCAATGGCTCAACAGAGCACACAAATGCTTTGCCAATTCCTTTTCAACTCGCTACATTTAGCGGATGATGGTTCGGTTTTGCGTTGTGTGGTGCTTGGTTTGCTCTTACGCTCACGGGCAAGGCTGTAGCGATGCAGGTTTTTGTACGATGGGTGCCATGAAACCCGACCAGCCGTATAAACGAAAGGTGGCCATTAAGCTCCTGTCCATGGAGGTGAGCTACTACCAGGGCATCACCACCACCACGCCTGTGGTCAACGTGGCCACTACCGACCTTAACTTCCGCATCAATGCGCTCTCCTCTTTTCAGGTGAAACTCCCCTACCAGTGGGTGACCAACGGCAACCTGGGCGAAACACAAGGTATGGGCGATGTTTCCCTCTGCTATACGCGTTACCTCACCCGTTGGGGCAGTTTTGACGTCAGCGGCTCGGCCGGGGCCAAGGTACCCACCAACCGATCCGAAAAGACCTCCAACCGCTTTCCGGGCGAGCCACTGCCCATGTATTACCAAACCAGCTTGGGCACCTATGACTTTATCACGGGCCTCTCCCTGATCAACCGCCAATGGCTGTTTGCCACCGGCATTCAAATCCCTGTCATTAACCGCAACCGAAACACGTTCGACTGGGATGATTTTCCTGAATATCCCGACCCTTCCTACCTGGAAACCTATGGCCAAACCAACGGCTTGAAGCGCGGCATCGATGTGATGTTACGCGTGGAGCGCAACTTCCGTTTTGCCCGTTTCAATTTTTCGGCCGGGCTGTTGCCGATTTACCGCCTCACCCATGACAGACGGCTGAACGAGGCCGGTGTGGAAATCAAGCCCGCAGGCGCGCAAGGTCTTGCCCTTTCGGGGATACTCACAGCTGGATATAGCTTCAACGTAAAGTCGGGGGTGCGTGTCCTGTGGGGGCACAAAATCGTGCAGCGCGATGTAAACCCTGATGGACTCTCGCGCAACCGGGTCACATCCGTTACGTACATTCATCGCTTCTAACGTATGCGGATTATCTTCTTTTTTGTCTTTGCGCTTAGCGCACTCTCCGTCTACGCACAGCCTGTGGTAGACGAGATAGCCGCGCTGCTGGCCGACAACCAACTGACGGCCGCCCAACAAAAAATCAGAGAGGCAACCGAACGAAAAGCGGCCCCAGCTCTCGTATTGCAAAGCAAACAGGCTGAGTTATGGCTGATGCAAGGCAAAACCGATGAGGCCGAAGCATTGATGCGGGCAGCCGCGGGCAGTGGTGTGGAAAAGGCCGTGGCACAAACCACCCTGGGCTATATTCTGTTGACCAAAGGACAATTCGAGGCCTCAATTGAACAGTTGCAGCAGGCGATAGACGGCTTTCGCGAAGCGGGCCAAAACGAATCCAAAGAAGCTGCCACGGCCCTCGCCCACCTGAGTTTTGCCTTTTACAACAGCGGCAAGCGAAACGAAGCAGAAGAAGCCGGGCAAGTGGCGCTGCAAATCCGCGAGCGACTGTTCGGCAACATCAGCGAAGAAGTAGCCGCCTCCTACAACGATTTGGGCACACTTTATGGCGTGAGCAATCCCGACAAGGCACTGGATTATTACGAAATGGCGCAGACCATCTATGTACAAAAACGCGAGGCCGACCATCCCAAGCTTGCCATTGCCGCCTCCAATATCGGTTTTGCCTATTTGCAGTTGCAGTTGTATGGCGATGCTGTAGCCAACTTCGAGACTGCCCTTGCCATCTGGAAAAAACGGTACCCGCAAGGCCATCCCAATCAGGCGCTGGCCCTTCTGAACCTCGGATTGGTGTATGACCGGCTGAATAACCGATCCGCAGCTACAGACTACACGCAACAGGCCATCGCGTTATTCCGTCAAAGTTATGGCAACCGCCACCCCGATATTGCCGTGGCCTTCAACCAACTGGGCGTCTTGCAAATCAATCAACAGCAGTACGATGCGGCCCTGGCCTCTTTTCAACAGGCCCTCATCGCCAACTCCCCTTCGTTTGCCGCCACACAAATCCAGCAAAATCCCCGCACAGACGATGCCTACAACACCAAAGTGATGTTCTATTCACTCAATCGAAAGGCGCAAGTGCTGGAAGCCCGTCACTATGGCAAGACGTTGAAGTTAAGCGACCTCACGCTCGCCCTGCAAACCATCCAACTGTGCGATGTGCTGGTAGACAACTTGCGCCAGCATACCTTTAACGAAAACGACAAAATTGAGTTGGGCGAACAAGCCACCGATGTTTACCAGGATGGCGTACGCGTATCACTGGCTATTGCAGAGCTCACGGTGAAGCCCGCACCCTACCGCGAGCTGGCCTTCTATTTTGCCGAAAAGAGTAAGTCAGCCGTGTTACAAGAATTGATTGCCGATACCGAAGCCAAATCGTTTGCCGGTATACCTGCCACGTTGCTGGAGGCGGAGAGCAAACTCAAAGCCGACATCGCCTACATTGTCCAGCGGCTGGCGTCCAAAGTCAGCGAAGAAGAGGAGAAAGAGTTACGCACCCGGCTTTTTGACCTGAACAACCAATACAACCGCTTTACCGAGGGACTGGAAAAAAACTATCCTGCTTATTTTGACCTGAAGTTCAACCGTTCGGCCCCACGCGTGAGCGAGGTACAAAAAGGGCTGGACGAGAAGACGGCTTTTATCAGCTACTTTCTGGCTGAAACAGATAGTGTACTTTATCAGTTTATCCTCACGCACAACAAGTATTCCATCCGTACTCAGGTAATCGCTGCGTCTTTCCGCGGGGCGCTGCGCGGCTTTATCAACAGCATGTACTTCAGCGAACCCGCGCTATTCAATGCCTATGCAACTCAGCTTTCCTCGTTGTTGCTGCCAAAACTACCCTCTTCCATTGAAAAGCTGATTTTGCTGCCGTCCGCCAGCATGGGTACCATCCCTTTCGAAGCGTTGTTTTATCAGCGCAACACCAATACCGACTTTGCTTTCATGCCGTTTGCGGTCAAGCGGTATGCCATTTCCTATGAATTTTCTGCGGGTCTCCTGCTGCAAAAGGCGCGGTCGCAAAAAGCCGCAGCGCCCCTGCCGCTGTTTGTGTGTGCTCCCGTGCGTTTTCCCGAAAAGGATCAACTGGCCTCGCTGCCCGGCACCGAAGCAGAGGCGCAAAAGCTGGTAGGATTGTTCAACGCCAACGCGATGGCCCGTGTGTTTGACGAAGCCAGTGAAGAGTATGTTAAAAATGGCCAACTTGACCAGTACCGTTATCTCCACTTTGCCACCCACGGCATGGTTGATCCCGAGCAGCCTCAACTGTCGCGGATTTTTCTACAAACAAGCGGCACCGAAGACGGCAACCTCTTTGCGGGCGAGATTTATAACCTCCAATTGAATGCCGAGCTGACGGTACTCTCAGCCTGCCAGACGGGATTGGGAAAAATTTCCAAGGGCGAGGGCATCATTGGATTGTCGCGCGCGCTGGTGTATGCCGGATCGCGCAATAACGTGGTATCGTTTTGGAGTGTGGCCGATGCCTCCACGGCCGAATTGATGACGGACTTTTACACACGCCTGGCAACCAACACACCCCGCGACTATGCTACGCCCCTGCGCCAGGCCAAGCTGGCCATGATTGAACGGAAGGACTATGCCTCGCCCTATTACTGGGCCCCGTTTGTGCTGATCGGCAAATGAGTTTTGGGTTTTCAATCACTACACAAAGAGCACAAAGTAGCCCAGAGGATCGTAAAGGATTTAGCATGCTCTGTGCACTTCGGGCTTCTTCGTGAAACCCTGTGGAACAACTTTCTACTACACAAAGAGCACAAAGTAGCCCAGAGGATCACAAAGGATTTAGCATGCTCTGTGCACTTTCGGACTTCTTCGTGAAACTCTGTGGAACAACCTTCCACTACACAAAGAGCACAAAGTAGCCCAGAGGATCACAAAGGATTACATTACTTCGTGCAACTTTGTGAAATAGCTTCTTTCACTACACAAAGGCCAAAAAGTGGGTGCCGCGGGAAACTACCGGGGTTATACCGACTGCCCGAAGGTGAGTAAGTTATGGTCGGGGTCGAGGACAGAAAACTCGCGCTGGCCCCAAGGCTTGGTCTCCAGTGCGCCTTGCGGGTGGATGGGCACACCGCTTTCCAAAAAGGCCTTGTACAACGTTTCGATTTGATCCGTTCGCACATATACCTGCCCATCGTTCTCGGTTGGGTTTAGCATGTTATGCAAAAAGAAATGGATCTGCAGCCCATCACGCTCCATCATCAGGTATTCGGGGTATATGTTTCCCCATACCTGAAATCCCATGGATTCATAGAATTGCTTCGTTACGGATGGTTGACGCATGGGTAGTTTGGGGTGGAGGGCGGTGAGCATCTGTTTTTTCGATTCTGTTGAGAGGTGATTCTTACGGATCTTTATCTTCAAAACTTTTCTGTTGATTATTCCTGTTGGCCAAAAACCAAGATGATATGTATGCAGTGAACGTCCCAAACAGGCCCACGCCTGCGGTCATCAAAACGGCCGCGAGCATCCTTCCGCCTGTCGTTACTGGAAATTTATCACCATAACCTACCGTTGTGATAGTAACATAAGACCACCATAGCGCATCTTCAGCCGTCTTAATGTTGCTATCGGGTGAGTCTTCAAGTTGCAAAATCACAATTGACGAAAAAAGTATCAGTACTACGGCCAAAATACTCACCGTTGTAAATGCCCCTTGCGCTGGATTCTGGTAGATGTGACCTATCAGGTGCTTTGTCGAGCGAAATGCTCGTAGTATCCGGAGTATTCGAATCAGTCGAAAAGCCCGACCTGCTCTGAGAAAGTCAATATTTGGAATACTGGAAATTAAATCAAGCCAACCCCATTTTAAAAACCTCAGTTTATTATCAGCATTATAAAAGCGGATTAAAAACTCAATGATAAAGAATAGGCATATCCCATTGTCTACGAGATCGAGCACTCTTGATATTTCAGTCGGCAACTTGAATATGCTACTAACAAGCAATGCGACCAAGACGTAAACCGACAAAACAAGTACGGTGATATTGAGAAAACCAACTCTCCCTTTCGATATATCTTCCGCTTCTTGATTCATAGTTACTTGCACAGCCAATAATCAACGCCACCGTGCCCGGAACATGTACCAGAGCCAACAGAGTTGCTCTTAGTCCCATCTTTGCAAACCGCTCCGACCCTATTGGTGCTGTCGCACCGATATTCTTTATCCTCATCGCAGCTCACCAAAGACATAGAAAAAAGTATCAACAAAGCGCGAATATTGTTTTTCATCTAAGATTGAATTTAATATTCATTGCTATTTGCTATCGTACAGGGCGGGCTTGTTCTATAGAAAAAATTATCGCTGGTATTCGTCAAGCATGCCGGTGTTTCATAGGTCTCGTTGCTACCCCTTACCAAATATACAAAACCCGGTCATCTCCAAAGTCTTCGTGCCGTTTCTTTTTCGGGATACGCAAAAAAAAAGCCGGCCGGGGCTGCGCCCCGGCCGGTTTCAATGAGCCGCACCCCTTTACTTCACGCGGTAGCGAAAACCGGTGTATACCATCCGCCCAAACACGGGGCCCCATACCATCGAACTATCGAAAAAAGGCCCAAACGGATCGGCCGCCCCTACGATGGGATTGTCCAACCGGAAGTTGCCGAGGTTCTCCACGCCCACATACACGCTCCACCGCTCGCCCCAGTCTTTGGATACCTGTGCGTTCATGATCCAATACGGATCGGAGAAATTTTCAAGCCTGTACTCGGCTGGATTGGTGGCCGTTGAAGGCAGGCGTTGCACACCCAGCCGCTGCACGGTGTAATCAAACTTCCATAAGTTTTTGGTGGCATAGGCCACGTTCACAAACGCACGGCCCCGCGACACCAGTGGCCGCTCCAACCGGCCGCCCTGGTAGTCGGTCTGCACATCCAGGTAGCGGTACGCCAGCCGTACATCCAGCCTGCGCGCCAACTGATAATCCAATTGTGCCTGCATGCTATGCGAGTACGACTTACCGCGCAGGGCATAGATATTGATCTCTTGCGGATTGAGGTCATAGTCGAGCACGGCTTGGTTGCGGAAGTCGGTGAAGAAGTAATCCAGGCTGAGTGTGCCGAGCCGGTAGTCCAGCGTGAAATCCTGATTCAGCGACACACCATAGTTCCACGCTTCGTCTGGACGGAAGCCATAGGCATCGCCTACTGCACGCTCCAGCACCAGCTGCCGTGACGATACCAAGAAGGCCGTATTTTCGGCCACCACATTGGCCACACGGTAGCCACGGCCCACGGAGGTGCGCAGCACGGTGGACTCCGTCATGTTCCAACGCGTGTGCAGGCGGGGCGTCACCAACACGCCAAACAGGTTGTGGTAGTCCACCCGCAAGCCGGCAATGACCGAAAATTTTTTCAAGTCATCGTAGGTGTATTCGACAAAGCCGCCCGGCACCACTTCCACACGGCCAAAGTCAAAGACACTTCCTGTCTGGGTGTAGTCCAGCGTCTCGCGAAAGCGATCGTATAGAAAACTCACGCCTGTTTTGAATTTGTGCGAGGTGTTGCCAATGATGGATTGGTAAATGGCGTTGCCATACACGGAACGTTCATCGGCCACGTGTTCGGTAAAACCAAAATAGCTGTCGTGTTCGTGCACCGTGCCACTGATTTGAAAACCCACGCTCTTGTACGGCTTGCCGGGAAACTGATACCCCAGTTTGCCAACCGCCTCGTAGCGGTCGGTGTTGATCTCCAAACCGTAGCGGTTGGTGGTAAACTTATTGTCGCGGTCAAAGTTGGTTTGTCCACCTTGCTTGCGGTCGTTGAGGTAACGCAAGGAAAACTGACCCAGCCATCCATTGCCGGGATTATAGACCCACCGATTGATGACATTGGTTTGTGTGCCGAGCGGAAAATCCAAAAACGAGTCGTTGTTTTGGTCCATCTCAAACGGCCGCGCGCTGCCGTGCACCAAAAAGGTAGTGGCCCATTTCTTGCCGGCTTGCACGGTGGCCACCAAGTTGGTTTCCAAACGCCCCCCGTTGTTGGCATAGCCGTTCACATACAGTGTTTCGCTTTCTTGCGGCTTCTTCAACTCTACGTTGATCTGGCCCGCCACGCTCTCATAGCCATTCACCACGGAGCCTGTTCCCTTCGTCACCTGGATGGAGTTGATCCACGTACCGGGAATAAACTGAATGCCCTGACTGGAGGCCAGACCACGCACGCCCGGCATGTTCTCCACCGAGATCATGGTGTTAGGCCCCGCCAACCCCAGCATCTGAATCTGTCGTGTGCCGGTGATGGCATCGGTGAAGGCCACGTCCACAGCCGGGTTGGTTTCAAAGCTTTCGGAGAGATTGCAACAGGCGGCCTTGAACAACTCCTTCTCGTCCATTTGAATCACGTTGATGCCGGAGAAGAAGTCGGAGCGCGATGACGGTTTCCACCCCTGCACCACTACTTCCTCCAGGTAAGCATCGGACTTGAGTTCAACCTTGAGACTCTTGGTCTCGGCCGTTACGGCCACCGTATCGGCCTTGTAGCCAACGTAACTGATCACCAGACGGTCGCTGTTGTCCGTGCGGTCGATCATAAACACCCCATTGTCGCGGGTGGTAGTGCCAATGGAGGTTCCAAGCCAATAAACGTTGGCCCCGGCCAATGGCTGTTCCACGCCCTTGGCATTTTTCTCGACTACCAGCCCCATGATTTTTTGCGCATGCGCCTGTGCGGCCAGCACCACGCATGCCGTCCACAACCAATTCTTCATCGCTCGGGATGGTTTAGTTGTCGGTCATGCCCGAGTGGTCATGGTCGCGGTAGAGGCAGCAGAACGGAAGGTTTGCATACACCTCGTCTTTGGCCTTCGCTTTGTCGGTGTCGTGGCCTACGCTCGCAATCAGGTCATGGATTTTCTGCTCGGAAATTTTTTCGGGCAGGTACACCACTTCCAGCATTTTGGTTTTGGTGTTCCACGTGGCTGCTTTAATGCCTTTCGTGTCCAACGCAGTTTCAATTCTGCGCTTACACATGGCGCAGTTGCCATACACTTTGAGGTTGGCCGTTACGGTTTTAGACTGGGCTTCGGCAAACCCTGCCGCACTGATGAAGATGATGAGAACTAATGCTTTGATCGTTTTCATAAGGGATAAATGAATTAAAATACATGTTGTTATGTGAGTTGGCCACCGGACACACAAGCAAGCAATGTAAACAGCTACCTGGGTCTGTCAATGCGTGGGCGGCAGGTTCGATCTGAAGATCGATCACGCTAACCCTCGTAGAAAATCAGGCTGCAATTTTTTTGATAGATCGGGGGCCCGGAAACAGGCGGGTCCGCAACCGCAACAGGACGAGACCCCGCGCGAAAACTAGCTGTGGGCAGTTCATAACCTGCCGCCACCAATGCCACGAGTACCGGGGTCACATCCACGATGTGCAGAACGGAAGAAGGCTGTTGGGTTTCATCCAATTGGATGAGTTCCACTTCATCGCGGCAGCATGATGGTTTGGACTCCTTGGCGTAGCGGTCGCACGCACAAGGTTTGGCTTGAAAAGAGAAGAGTACTTGGGAATTTACCCTGCCCATACAGTAGTGCGTGGTTTTGGCCACACCTACTGCCAGGGACAGGTATACACAGGACAACGCTATGGCAAAATATGTTCTCACTGTGCTTAGAGAACCCGAAAATAGTGGTTTAGGTTTCACTTTTCCTATCAATTCACCAAAACTTTGACAAAGCGGAAAAATTGACCTCTTTTGCGACAGTTTGACGGAGCGGAAGAATGCTTTTTCTGTTTTTAAGTGATTGACTTACAGTATTATATATTTTTTGTGGAATGATTGTGGACAACTACCGCCAACGCGGGCTGCGCAATAAACTGGTCAAAAAGCTGCGCGAAAAGGGCATTAAAGACGAGGCTGTTCTGGCCGCAGTGGGGCGGGTGCCGCGTCATGTTTTTTTTGACGATGCGTTGCTGACACACGCCTATGAAGACAAGGCTTTTCCTATTGGCGAAGGTCAAACCATCTCGCAGCCGTACACGGTGGCGTTTCAAACCGAGCGACTGGAGGTAAAGCCCGGTGACCGGGTATTAGAGATCGGCACGGGTTCAGGATATCAGGCCGCTATTTTATTGGAATTGGGCGCTCAGGTGTACACCATCGAGTATAACCGGAAATTGTTTGAACGTACCCGCGATTTTCTGCCTGCGTTGGGTTACAAGCCCTTCTTTTTATTTGGCGATGGATCAAAAGGCTATCCCGCCAAGGCACCCTATGACAAGATCATCGTAACGGCCGGTGCACCCGTGATCCCTGACGCGTTGGTGAGTCAGCTGAAAGATCCCGGCAAGTTGATTGTGCCGGTTGGCAATTTGGAAAAACAGGCGATGTATCTGGTAACCAAAAAAAATGGCCAAACGCAGACGGAAACATTCGATCATTTTGCGTTTGTGCCCTTGCTGGGTGAGCAGGGTTGGAAGAAGTAGGGAGTTGACCAGGAACTCAAGGGGACTCTTCGCTAATGCTCAGAATCAGGACGGGGGGCGGGGGATTCTTCGATGCGCTTACAATCGGGCGCGCAGTGCCTCGTATGTGGCCGGAATCTTGATAGATTGTTTAGTGGCGGAGAGCAGCTTCTGCAAACGCTCCGGCACCTTTACCCCGCCTACTTCCCTCTCCACCGTTTCTTTAAACTTGGCAGGATGTGCGGTTTCCAAAAAAATGCACGAAGACAACGGATGGCTAGTCAGGTAATCGTGGCAAGCGAGATAGCCGATGGCTCCGTGCGGATCAAGAACATAACCGGTATCGTGAAAGACCTGGCTGATCGCCTGGCGCGTTTCGTCATCGGTGTAGCCATACCCCTGGAAGTGAGTGCACATGGCCTCATACGTACCAAAAAGATGCAACAGCCGTTCAAAGTTGCTGGGATTGCCTACGTCCATGGCGTTGCTGATGGTTTGCACGGATGGCTTGGGCTCAAAGCGTCCTGTACGCAGGTAAGCGGGCACGGTATCGTTGCGGTTGGTGGCCGCTAAAAAGCGTTCGACAGGCAAGCCCATGCGCTGTGCGAGCACCCCGGCTGTGAGGTTGCCAAAGTTGCCACTGGGCACAGAGAATACGAGAGGAATACCGGATGGCCGCTGTGCAGCCGCCAGAAAGTAATAAAACATTTGGGGCAGCAGCCGTGCGATGTTGATGGAGTTGGCGGACGTCAATACTGTTTGCTTTCGCAGGGCCGCATCCGTAAAGGCCTGTTTGACCAATCGTTGGCAATCATCAAACGATCCGTCTACTTCCAGGGCGATAATGTTTCCTCCCAGCGTGGTAAACTGCTTTTCTTGTAATTCACTCACCTTGCCTGAGGGGTACAAGACGACCACGCGTGTGCCCGGTACATTATAAAAGCCATGTGCCACGGCACTTCCTGTATCGCCTGATGTGGCCACCAAAACTGTTGTCTGACGCGTCTCGGTCTGAGTCCAATGACTCAGCACCCTTGCCAGAAAACGCGCCCCCACGTCTTTAAACGCCAGTGTGGGTCCATGGAAGAGTTCAAGGCTGTAAATGGAGGGGTTGACAGGAACAAGCGGGATGGAGAAGCAAAGTGTATGTTCAACCATTTCTTGTACCTGCGCAGCGCTGAATTCGCCTTTGAGAAATGGCCAGGCGACTTCATAGGCTATTTCATGGGCCGAATACCGGGCCAACTCACCCACCAACGAAGTTGGCAACGAGGGAACGTGCTCGGGCATGAGCAATCCACCGTCCGGTGCCAGCCCGCTGAGCACGGCCTCGCGAAACGAAAAAGAAAGCCCCGCATGACGCGTGCTATAAAACCTCATTGATCAGCGCGCAACGATACTTCGCGTCCGTTGACGACCACGGCCAATGGCTCGCCTGACTCTAACATCACATCAGCTCCCTGTTTAGTCACTCGTACTTTGATCACCCGTCCGCGAAACTCCAGCCGGAAGGAATATCCATTCCATCGGTTGGGCAGGTACGGGGCAAAGTGCAGTTGGCCTCGTTGAATCGTCATGCCGCCAAAGCCCTTGATCACGCTCACCCACGTGCCGGCCATGGAAGTAATATGGCAGCCGTCTTCCGTATCGTTGTTGTAGTCATCCAAGTCCAGACGGGCGGTGCGCAGATACATCTCGTAGGCCTTTTCTTCATAGCCTATTTTGCATGCCAAAATCACATGCACACAGGGCGACAGCGATGATTCGTGCACGGTCATGGGCTCGTAAAAATCGAAGTTGCGCTTGATGGTCTCTTTGTCGAAACGCTCCTCAAAAAAGTAGATACCTTGCAACACATCGGCCTGTTTGATGAAGCATGAACGAAGGATGCGGTCCCACGACCATTTCTGATTCAGGGGCCGGTCCTGCGGGCGCAGATCGTTGACCGTGAGCAGTTCTTTGTCGAGGAAACCGTCTTGCTGCAAAAAGACACCCCGCCCTTGGTCTACCGGGTAGTACATTTTGTCGATGATATCCTTCCACTTTGCGGGCTCCGCATCGGTCAGTTTTACTTTGGCAATGATCTTGGCCAACTTCGCGTCATCCGCCTGGCGCACATAATCCAGGGCTTTGCCGGTATACTCGAGTGTCCATGTGGCGATGGTGTTGGTGTACCAATTGTTATTGACGTTGTTTTCGTACTCATTCGGACCGGTCACGCCCAGCATCACGTATTTTTGTTTATCGGCTGACCAATTGACGCGCTGGGCCCAAAACCGCGAAATGCCGATGAGTACCTCCAGACCATACTCTACCAGGTATCTTTCATCACCCGTGTAGCGGATGTAGTCAAAGATGGCGTAGGCAATGGCCCCATTTCGGTGGATTTCTTCAAAAGTAATCTCCCATTCGTTGTGACATTCTTCCCCGTTCATCGTCACCATGGGGTACAGCGCAGCACCATCCGTAAAGCCCAGCTTACCTGCGTTCTCGATCGCTCGCTTGAGGTGTTTGTATCGGTATACCAAAAGATTGCGTGCCACGTTCTGATCGGCTGTCCCCAGATAGAAAGGCAGGCAGTAGGCTTCGGTATCCCAGTACGTACTGCCCCCATATTTTTCCCCGGTAAATCCTTTCGGGCCAATATTCAGGCGTTCATCTTCGCCCGTATAGGTTTGTGTCAGTTGAAAGATATTGAACCGGATGCCTTGCTGGGCGGCAATGTCGCCATCGATGGTGATGTCACACGCCTCCCATTTGTGAGCCCATACAGCCGCGTGGTCGGCAAACAGCTTCTCGAACCCCTTAGCAGCTATGGCCGTGAGTTTCTTCTTGGCAGCGGCCATCAGTTTTGGTTTGGGATGGTTCTCGCTTGACAGCACCACCGCATACTTGTAAAGAACGGTTTCCTGTTCTTTGGTCAGTTTTAGGGTGATCACATTGTCGGCATACTTCTCTCTTTTGCTGGCTTTGACTGACGCAGGCTTTACTTTTTTACCACCCGTGTACACGGCATAGGTCATGCCGGTGGTGACGTGAAAAAATGTTTTTTTTGTTTCGGCCGTGACGATGGCCATACCCGCCTTTGCTTCTTTGGCCACCTCATTCCAAAACTTTTCATCGTAGTTGGAATCCTTATTCACCACATCCGCATCCACCGGAAGAGTGATGGTGACCACTCCGCTAAAGTTCAGGGGCGTGATCGCGTATCGAATAGCACCTACTTCGCCATCGGCCATGCTGCAAAAACGCTGCGCATCTACCCGCAGTCTTTTACCATCAGGCAGCGTGGCCGTGAACATACGGTGTAACAGCCCCTGTCTCATGTCCAGCACTCGTTTGAAGCCGCTGACTTTGCATGTGGCCAAGTCCAGTGATTGTTTGCCGATGGAAATGCGTATGCCTATCCAACTCGGGGCGTTGAGCACCTTGGCAAAATACTCCGGGTAGCCATTTTTCCACCACCCTACCCGCGTTTTGTCGGGGTAGTACACTCCAGCCACGTAGCTGCCCTGATGCATTTCGCCTGAATAGTGCTCTTCAAAATTGGCGCGTTGCCCCATGCGGCCATTGCCCAGACTGAACAAGCTTTCGGAGATGCGATGCACATGCGGATTAAATCCTTCTTCGATGATGTGCCATGGGTGGTGTTTGATGTAGCTCTTCATACAAAAGGCGAAAATGGAGGTGGAGGATTAGGAATTCAAAATCAGAAATTCAAAGTTCAAGGTTTGAGGTGCTCTAGTTCGCTCAGCTTCTCGAGTGTATATTGTCCTGTGTGGGGCACGATGTGGTGGGCTTTACCCAGTTGCTCGGGCGAACCCACGCCCACACAACGCATGCCCGCGGCCAGAGCCGCTTCTACGCCTGCTTCGGCATCTTCAAAGACTACGCACTCTGCGGGTTTGAGTTGGAGGCGTTGGGCAGCCAGCAGAAATATCTCCGGATGGGGTTTCGAATAGGTAATCATCGTGCCATCAACCACAGCATCAAAAAGAGACTCAATTTGCAACAGATCAATGACGCGCTGTGCATTTTTACTGCTGGAGGCCAGGCCTACCTTGAGCCCGCGCGATTTTATCTGCTGAATCAATTCTTTCACCCCGGGAAAGATCTCCTCCGGCCGAATGGCATTTACATAGTCAACAAACCAACCATTCTTTTTGGTGGCTAACTGCTCTTTAGTCGCTTCGTCCAGCGCCAGGTTGCCGAGTTCGAGAATGATCTCCAGCGACCGCATGCGGCTGACTCCCTTTAGCCGTTCGTTATCTCCTTCACTAAACGGCACACCGAGTTCTTGCGCCAATCGCTGCCACGCCAAAAAATGGTAGTGCGCGGTGTCCACAATGACACCATCCAAATCAAAAATACATGCACGTATCATCTATGTCACTTTGTTTACAAGTTCCATGCAATATATCCCTGGCGGATGATCTGTTCGGTTTCCTTTAGGGTGCGGAACACATCAAAAGTCTTGCCCTGCGTGCGCATGGCCCCCAGCGCATTGCCAAAACGGGCGGCTCCCAGATAGTCTTTGGGCTTCATGGTAAGGCCATAGCCAATACCTCCGGCAAAGGAGTCACCGCAGCCGGTGGTGTCCACCACTTTTTCCACTTTCACGGCAGCAACCATTTCTTCCCTGATTTTCCCGCGCTCTTTGAAATACACCAGGCAGCCGCGCGAGTCGACTGTGATATAGACGCACTTGACGCCTTTTGACAAACAGTGTTCGGCAAAGGAGCGCAGCTCTTTCCGGTCGGGTTCTTCGCTATGACCAAAATCGCTGCTTTCATATTCTTTCTTGAACCAGGAGGCCTGCGCTTCTTCCAGGTTCATTTTTAGCACGTCTATGTAAGGGAGCCAAACATCCCGATCGATCCAGAACTTGCGCTGACGTTCGCCATTGATGAGGCAAGCCGTGGTGGGACCGTGGGCATCAAATATGATGGTGCCTTTACTCCGCTTTTTCAAAAACATGAGGGTTTCCAACGATACTTCATAGTCGCTGATGGGGATAAAGACGAAAGCCTTACAATCGAGAAGTTTCTTCATGTCGTCCGGCACCACGGGATCCATAAAACCCGTTTGCCGTTCCAAACGATTGTTTACGTCTACAAACCGTAAACTGATGATATCGCCCTGGTCGTTTTTGCTGGAAATGTGTTTTAGGTTGATGCCCCTGTATCCCTTGAACACTTCCGCTACATTGTCGCGATCGACCGCGCGCACATGCGACACGGGTATTACCTCGACTTTGCTTCCGGCCAAAACAGACAAGGCAATGACGGGGTGGGTCACGCAGCCCCACTTTTGGATCAGTTCCCCATTGTGCGTGACAATATGGTCGCGGGGGATGGGGCCGATGATGGCGATTCGTTTCATGCTGTGGGAACGTAAACAGACAAAAATAGCAAAATTTGGAGGGCAAAAAGCATACGAATGGAGGCCCTCTGTCAGCGCAGCAACTGCTCAAAAAAGCAGGATTCCAGCAACAATGCTTGATCGAAATCTGAAACCAGACCGGGTCAATTCACCAAATAGGCCGCTCCAAAAACCCCTGCACTGTCGCCCAGCCGGGGCTTAACAATAGGGGTGTCCAGCACCCCGTTGTTGAAGGCAAATTTACGCACCGACTCTACCCCTTCGGTGTAAATTTCCGGGATGTTGCCCACGCCACCGCCAATAACGATGACATCCGGATCAATGATGTTGACGATCACGCTCAAGGCTTTGCCAAAAAAATGAGTCAGGCGCTGCAGGGTTGCCTGGGCCGCGCCATCGCCTGATTGATATAGTGTGTAAATTTCTTTCATGCTTCTGTGCTGGCCTGCTACGGATGTGTAGTAACGCTCCAGCGAAGGGCCCGCCAACACTTTCTCGACACACCCCGATTTTCCGCAGTAGCAAGGTCCGCCTGACTCATCCAAAAAATTATGGCCCCACTCCCCTGCGATACCTTGAAGTCCGCCTAAGGCCTTACCATCCACCACCAGGCCGCCTCCCACGCCTGTGCCCATAATTACCCCAAAGACAACTTTTGCTTCGGGGAAATCTTGTTTCACCACACCTAATTGGGTCTCCGCCAATGCAAAGCAATTGGCATCGTTTGCAATCTCTACCTCCATGTTCAGTAACTTTTCGAGGTCCCTTTTCATGGGCATAAAATTCATGCATTCGGAATTGCACCCTTTCATGGTGCCCAGTTTGGGATCTAACGTGCCAGGCGTGCCGATACCCAACTGCTCTGGCCGATAGCCCATCTTTTGTTCCATCATGCTGACGAGCTTGGCTATCTGGTTGAGAATATGCAGGTATCCGTTTTCCGCACCGGTAGGTACGCGGTCGCGGAAACGAATATCGTCAACGCCACCGGGGCCCAGCACGACCCCCTCGGCCTTGGTGCCCCCCAGGTCAATACCCCAAAGTTGTTTTTCGTTTTTGCTCATAGCTGAAAGATCACACCTTCCCAAGGGCGCAGCGCATGTCCGTGAGCGGATGGGTAGTTTCCCAAAAGCCGGGAGGCACTGGCTGCTACCCCTGCTTGTGCCAATGTAATCGGTTCGTCCGAGAAATTGAGCACCACCGCCAGCTTTTCTTTGGCGCTTTCGCGGATGTAAGCAAAGCATCGGTCGGGCGTATCGCGCAGCAAGGTGTAGGAGCCAAATGTGAAGACGGGATGGGCTTTTCGCAAAGCCCGCATTTGCTTAAAAAACGACAGGATTGAGTGAGGGTTTGTTTCCTCCCTTGCCACGTTGATGTGCGTATGGTTGGCGTTAACGGCCATCCAGGGTTGGCCCTCGGTAAACCCTGCATGCGGGGCAGCCGACCATTGGAAAGGCGTACGCGCATTGTCGCGGCCGGCATAATTGGCCGCCCGAAGAAAGGTTGCTTCGGTCACTCCTCTTTTCCGGGCCTCCTGCCAGCCATTGAGTGTTTCAATATCCCTGGACTGAGCTACCGATGTAAGGGTGGTGTTGGTCATGCCGATTTCATCGCCCGCAAAAACAAAAGGCGTTCCGCGCATGGAAAGCAGCAACATCAACAAAAGCTTGGCTGAGGGTTCCCAATATTCCCGATCATTTCCCCATCGCGACACCATGCGCGCAAAATCATGGTTGCCTAAAAAAATGCTGCCCCAGCCTTTGTTTTGAAGGGCATCGTCCCAGGTCTGGAAGACCTTCTTGAAATCAGTCATCGTCCAGGGCACGGGGTCGAATCGTCCGCCCGGGCCTTGATCCATGAACATATGACCAAAATGAAAAATCATGTCAAGTCCATGCGTCTCGTCCAAATAATCCAGTGCATTGTCAGGCGTAATGCCGGGGCCCTCGCCCACCGTCATCACATGGTAGTGATTCCAAACTTGATGACGCATTTCTGCAATAAACTCTTTAAGGCGCGGGCCATTGGCGTAGTATCTCCGAATGGTTTCATTAAAGTCGGGCGTGTCCGTGTCGGGGAAGTCCGTTCGTTTTGAAATGGCCGAGATAACATCCAGGCGCAGCCCGTCCACGCCTTTTTGCAACCAAAAGCGCATCAGTTCGGCCACTTCTTGGCGCAGGGCGGGGTTCTCCCAATTGAGATCGGGCTGCTTTTGTGAAAAGAGGTGAAGATAATACTCCTGCGTGGCCTCGTCCTTTTGCCAGGCGCTCCCGCCAAAAAATGATGGCCAGTTATTGGGCGGACCGTCTCCTTTGCCCGCCCGCCAAAAGTAGTAGTCGCGGTAGGGATTGTTTTTGCTTTGGCGCGATTCCACAAACCACCGATGCTCATCCGAGGAGTGATTGACCACCAAATCCATGATCAGCCGGATGCCGCGTGCATGTAGCCCCGCAATCAACTCATCAAAATCGGCCAACGTGCCAAACTCCGGATGAATTGCGTAGTAATCGCTGATGTCGTAGCCTCCGTCATCGTAGGGCGATTGGTAGATGGGGTTGAGCCAGACGGCATCGATTCCAAGCGACTGAATGTAGTCCAGTTTTTGAATGATGCCCGGAAGATCGCCAATGCCATCTCCATTGCTGTCATAAAAACTCCGCGGGTAGATTTGATATACTACCGCTTCTTTCCACCAAGCCTGTTTCATACGCTCACATCATCATTGAAAAATAAGGCTTACATCCACGATAGGCACCGCAAAGTGAGGAGCCAAAACAAGAAGGTCGGGGTCACGACTGATCAAAAAATCAGCTTTCCCGTCTACCGCCAAATTTAGGAATTTGTTGTCGGACGGATCACGACATACATCAATGGCTGATTGTGTTTCAATAAACTCGCCTGATTGAATCAATACCGACAAAAGCCCAATACGATCCGATTCAGAAAAAAACGGGCTGAATTTGGGGCGCGACACTACCTCTTCAATTTCAGAAAGTGTTTCAAAAGACACTAAAAGTTGCTCTCGATGAAGCACATGATGAAAAACCTGCCTTGACTTTCCTGACGGCTTTAACAAAGCACTAACGATAACACTTGTATCAAGGAAGATTCGCTTCACCTACGAGATGCTATCCAACAGCCGATCCACTTCTGTGTCTGATACACCGCTGCGCTTGACATTGGCGTCAATCGATTTCTGGATTTCGCCCAACGAAACTTCTTTGGAACCCGCCAACACTGCGGCCAACAAAAGACTGTTTCGTATATTGGCATCCGACATATTCTCAAGCATCGTGGCTACCTGATCCGGCAGTTCAAGGGTGACTAACTTCATGCTCAAAGATAGCAATTCAGTGGCTTTTTGTATACGTTTCAGTGCCTACACGAAACACCTGCCACGAGTGCCAAAACTCCTGGTAGGCCTGTACATAGCGTAGCTGCTTGCCCCGGAGTGGGCCTTCCACGCATTGCCCGCGCCAATTCCAGACTGACTTTGTATTGCGGTCGCGCAGGGTACTCTCAACCCACTCAAAACTCAGCGTGTCGCGCTGCCAGGCGTGAAACGAAACTTCATCCGGCTCCACTGTGAGCAAAACAGGCAAGTCACCGACACGATCGTTGATTACACGCAGATCCAACAAATCATTCCAGTCATAGGCTTTTGATGCGGTACCCAACTGGATACCCACCACCCACGACTTCTTTTGCCAAGAAAGCGTATCGCGTTGCTCCAACCGGCTTTCAATGGTTCCTTCGTCATACTCGTTCAGATCGGCATAGGCCGAATCGTACCGGCTGTCCGGTTGCATGATCAAGGTGTTGGGATATCGATCAATCCAGGCCAGAAGACTCATCTGTTGGGAGGGTACTTCCTCCAGTAACGATCCCTTCAGCGGGCCGGCTACAGCCTCTCCATTCACCTGTCGCCACCAGCTTTGTGTGCGCGTATCTTCGAACATGGCATTGAACTGATCCATGCCTACCAAGCGAAACGTTTCGGGCTCCCCGTCTATCACCGGCCGAAAAACCCGGCCGGTGCGGCAAACGGTGCAATACGTCACCATCAATAATTCGCCACCCAGTGTATCGCGTACTTGGTGATGGTAGCCGATGATCTCAATGGGATAGGCTTTTGCACAGCCGTTTTGCTCCACTCCAATCACGAGTTTTGTCCGCTCTACCCGGCTGGAGTCGGCCGACAGGAAAATCAGTTCGTGCGGTTGCTCAAAAATTTTGTCGGCCATCAGTCGAAAATTAAACTGATAGAAAACAAGAACGTAAAAGATAATCAGCGCACCCACCAGCACGCGCAAACCGGTGGCATCATTTTTCACGATCAAGTACAAAGGATAAGCTAACACTGCCCATCCGAAAATTCGTATCCACCGAATGTACTGATGAATACGATAGGCCCACTCTACGGCCTCGCCCTGCTGGCTGCCCGGAAAAGGCATGATGTAGTACACTTTGGCCACCTCCGCCCCGATGACGATGACAAACCCTGCCAACGCCCACAAATAAATTGTCCATTTATTGTTCATCGCCTAAACTGTATTACTTCGTCCATCGCGGATGTAATTTTCTCCGCCTGTGCCTGTCGCTCTTTGGCCGTCCATTGAAAACGCGCAGCAAAGAAGTCGAGCATATAGCACATGTAGTGGGCCGCTTTGGGCCGATCGAAATAAAGCATGCCACTTCTGCGGATGAGAAAATCGAGCGGGGACACCACAAACTCATGATCGATGGTGTAAGCCATTTCGGCCATGAGCAAATCCCGGCCTGGTTCGCCTGAGCGATGGCGCTCGAAATCTTCGAGTATCACCACCGCCTGCGCACCATAGAGATGCACCAAATTAGTAATGTCACTTCCCAAAAGACCATGCTTACCAAAACGCAGTGTCAATTGCGACTCGAGTGCCTGCGTCTCGGACACACGGGTAAGCCCGTTGCCGGCCAGGGGCAACCGGTCGGTATGGCAAGGACGGTAACTACCGGAGGAAAAGTATTTCTCAAGCACACGATCCACTACGCGCTCGGCCATTTTGCGATAGCCCGTGAGCTTGCCTCCCGCAATGGAAATAAGACCCGTGGGTGACTCAAAAATTTCGTCTTTTCGCGAAAGTTCCGAAGCAGACTTGCCTTCTTCGTGGATCAACGGCCGGAGGCCTGCCCAAGATGACTCCACGTCCGCCAACGTGATGTGTGCCGAGGGAAACGTTTCGTTGATGGCGTGTATCAGATACAGCGCATCTTCAGATGACGTGGAAACGCGATCTTTATCTGAGTGGTAGTCGGTATCGGTGGTACCCACGTAGGTAACGCGGCCCCGCGGAATCGCAAAAATCATTCGCCCATCGGGTACATCGAAATAGATCGCCTGGCGCACCGGCAGACGATGATACGGCAACACAATGTGTACTCCTTTGGTCAAGTGCAGTGTTTTTCCGTGTTTGGACTGATTTAGTTGACGTACGTCATCTACCCACGGCCCGGCCGCATTCACCACCGCGGTCGTCCGGATTTCAAACGTCTGTTGGGTTTGATGATCAAGCACAGAAACGGTCGCTACCTGACCCTCGCGGTAGCCAAAGCCAGTAGCTTCTACGTAGTTGGCCACCACGGCACCCAGCGAAGCTGCCAATTTGATGATCTCAATCGTCAACCGGGCATCGTCTGTACGGTACTCGGCATACAGCGCGCCTCCTTTCACATCGTGGCTTTTCAACAACGGCTCTTGTGCCAGCGTCTGTTGCTTTGTCAGCATCTTACGTTGATCTTGTGCGTTTACGCCCGCCAGCCAGTCATATACTTTTAGTCCGATAGATGTGAGCCAGTACCCAAGGCCGCGTTTTTCGTATAAGGGTAACAACATCTTTTCCGGTACCACCAAGTGCGGAGCCAACCGATGCACGATGGCCCGTTCGCTGCCTACTTCTTTTACCAACGCAAATTCCAATTGCTTGAGGTAGCGCAGCCCCCCATGGATGAGTTTGGTTGATCGGCTGCTGGTGCCATAGGCAAAGTCTTCTTTTTCCACCAGCGCCACGGCCAGCCCGCGCGAAGCTGCATCCAGTGCGATGCCCGCCCCGGTAATGCCCCCACCGATAATCAAGAGGTCGAATGGCTGGTCGCGAAGGGATTGAATAACATCCTGCCGTGTCATCATGTCAGTTGGTCATTTCTTCGGCCCAACCCATCGACCGGGTCACGGCTTTTTTCCAACCGCGATACAGTTTCTGGCGGGTCCCTTCGTTCATGTGGGGCGAAAAAACTCGTTCGATCTTACGTTTATTGACGATGTCCGCCTTTGTCC
Organism: uncultured Ohtaekwangia sp.; assembly: GCA_964524935.1. Classification (GTDB taxonomy): domain Bacteria; phylum Bacteroidota; class Bacteroidia; order Cytophagales; family Cyclobacteriaceae; genus ELB16-189. The sequence continues at coordinate 534,243 of CAZGFJ010000001.1, read as the reverse complement.
AGAGACCTCGCTGCAACCCGGCCAGGTATGCAGCCCCCATGGCCGTTGATTCAATGACGGCAGGGCGCTCGACCCGGGCCCCGATAATGTCGGCCTGAAACTGCATCAAAATGTTATTGGCGCATGCCCCGCCATCCACCTTCAAGCCAGAGAGGGTAACGCCCGCATCTTGCTGCATCGCATCGAGAATGTCTTTGGTCTGGTACGCCAACGATTCGAGTGTGGCTTTGATAATGTGATCTTTACCCGTATCGCGGGTGAGGCCAAAGATGGCACCGCGTGCGTACATGTCCCAATACGGAGCGCCCAGCCCGGCAAAGGCTGGAACCACGTAAACGTCATTTGAGCCAAGGGCTTTGGCAGCAAAATATTCCGAATCTTTTGATTGATCGATGAGGTGCAAGCTGTCGCGCAGCCACTGTACGGCAGCCCCCGCAATAAACACACTTCCCTCCAGCGCATATTCTACGGTGCCCTCCAGTCCCCAAGCAATGGTGGTGATGAGTCCGTGTTTTGAGTATTGAAGCGCATGGCCGGTATTCATTAACATGAAACACCCGGTTCCATAGGTATTCTTGGCCATGCCCGGCTGGAAGCACGCCTGCCCGAATAAGGCTGCTTGCTGGTCGCCTGCGACACCGCAGATCGGTATATCTACTCCATCTACGGTCCATGTTCCGAAATGATGCGAGGATGGATTCACTGCGGGCAGCATGGTTTTAGGGATATCCAATTCACGAAGCAGTAGTTCATCCCATGCCAGGGTGCGAATATTGAAGAGCATTGTTCGCGAAGCATTTGAATAGTCCGTGGCATGCACTCGTCCTTCTGTAAGTTTCCATATCAACCATGTATCCATGGTGCCAAAAAGTAACTTGCCTTGTTTCGCCAGTGCGCGCGCCCCCGGCACGTGGTCGAGTATCCATTTTATTTTCGTACCGGAAAAGTAGGAGTCGATAACCAGCCCTGTATTCTCCCGTACGTAGTCGCTCAATCCCCTGGCCTTTAGTTCCTCACACATGGGGGCGGTTCGTTTGTCTTGCCAAACGATGGCGTGATGGATGGGCTTACCCGTTTCCTTATCCCACACCACGGTGGTCTCGCGCTGGTTAGTTATGCCTATGGCCACGATGTCGGCAGCCGCCAAGCTATGTCGACCGATGAGCTGATTAAAAACAGTCGACTGTGTTTTCCATATCTCTTCGGGATCATGCTCTACCCAGCCTGGATGGGGAAATCGCTGTGTGAACTCCTGCTGGGCAATGCCCACGATTTGCGCGTGTTCATCGACCAACACGGCCCTCGAACTCGTGGTGCCCTGGTCCAGTGCGATCACATACGTCTTTCCCATAGCCTAGTAAATTAATTGGTAGAGCCAAGCACCCAGAAGTCCTCCCGCCAGCGGCCCGATGACGGGTATCCAAGCATAGCCCCAATCGGACGGTGCCTTTCCGTGGATGGGTAAGATGGCGTGTGCCAACCGAGGGCCAAAATCGCGTGCCGGATTAATGGCGAAACCGGTAGTGCCACCGAGGCTCAAGCCAATGACCATCACCAAAATACCGACTACCAATGGCTTCAACCCTTGGGTGAATTCTTGTGCGCCCAAAAACAAAAGGCCCAGAACCAACACGGCCGTGGCTACCAGTTCGCTAAAAAGATTGGCAACCGTATTTCGAATGGCTGGTGCCGTACAAAATACCGCCCGCTTCGCTCCGCCATCATTTGTACCCTGCCAATGAGGAAGGTAGTGCAGCCACACCAACACCGAAGCCGCAAACGCTCCTGCCACCTGTGCCAACACATAGCCGGTCACATCCGCCCACGCAAAATCACCTGCGTAGGCCAATGCCACAGTAACAGCCGGATTCAAGTGCGCACCGCTAAAGTCGCCCACGGCATATACCGCCAAGGTGACAGCCATGCCCCAGGTAAAACAGATAATCCACCAGCCTCCGTTCTCGGCCTTACTCCCTTTTAACAGACTACCTGCCACTACCCCATTGCCAATCAATACCAACAACAGGGTTCCAACAAATTCCGCTATGTAGGGATGCATAAAAGAAATTGATTAGTAATTAAAAAAACATCTAATGCGAACTGCCGGGCGTGAGGCGGACACGTTCATTTGTTTTCTCTGACCTGATCAATAACGTTGCTAGTGCCGCCACGAGCAGGAGAATGCCCGCGAGCAATACGGCATAGCTGCTGTTGTTGAAAAGAACGTTTTTCAACACCCACCCAAAGGTGACTGTTTGTATAATCATGGGCACCACAATCATCATGTTGATAATGCCCATATACACACCGTAGCGCTCTTTGGGGATTTGCCCAACCACCAACAAATACGGAATGCCCATCATACTGGCCCACCCCACCCCAAATCCGGTGATGGCAGGGAACAACCAGTACTTGTTTTCCACAAAAGGAAACAACATGAGACCCACGGCCGCGCACATCAGGCAAGTGAAGTGAACCACCTTAGGGTTGGTTTTTTTTACAAACCCGACCAACGCGAAAGCCGCCAAAAACGTGACCACATTATACCACCCGTTTACGAGGCCCGTCCAGCTTACCGCCTGTTCGTAGGCAATAGGGTCCTCACCCGGTGTTGTCTTCCATACGGACAAGGCGATGCTTTTTGAGGAATTTTGCCAATAGCAAAAAAGCGCATACCACTGAAAGAGGTATACCAGCGCGAGTTGCCACATGACGCGCGGCATATCCAAAATAGCTTCTATGATTTCGATATTTTGCGCGAAGGCCACCCGCACCCATGTGTTCGACTTTGCCCACGCCAGGGTATTTGACAAAAGCGGACGGTAAAATAGGGCGGGTAACGCCATCAACACCAAGAGCGAATAGGCCACCAGCGAGGTGGCTACCGAAATAAAAAACTGAAATACAAGTGGTGGTTGACCCCTATTTTTGCGAACGATTTCCGCAATTTCGTTTTCGGTGGGCGGAATTTCAGGTGTCGTACGCATGCTCCACCAAATGGTACCGATTGAACATCCTGCGCCCAGGAAAAAAGAGGCAAACACCCAATTGGGAATAGCGCCCGTCCTGCCTATGATTACCAAGGGGAATACAAACAGCGAAACATTGGCCAGCGTTTGGCCCAATCCGGTAAAAAAACTTTGTGTTTGAAAACCCGTGGCACGCTGGTCGTCATTTAACTTGTCGGCAATAAATGCCCGATACGGCTCCATGGCGGTGTTGTTGCCCACATCTAAAATCCACAATAGTCCCACGGCCATCCAAAGTGCACTGCTGAACGGATAAAAAAACAACGCGATGCTGCACAACAATGCTCCAATAAAGAAGTATGGCTTGCGCCTCCCAAAACGCGGATGCCATGTTTTGTCGCTTAATGCACCGATAATCGGTTGTACTAACAAACCCGTTACCGGCCCGGCCAAGTTCAAGAGTGGTATCTCGTCAGGACTGGCGCCCAAAAAATCGTAGATCGGATTAACCGCGCTTTGCTGCAACCCAAAACTATATTGAATGCCAAAAAAACCGACATTCATGTTGATGATTTGGGCAAATGTCAGGTTGGGTTTGGGTAGCGACATGGCTTAGCTTTGTTGGAAAGGTAGCGATCAAAAACCTACCAATCAACCCCAAAAAGACGATACAGATCAACGAATGGTGTCTGCCTTCATGGCGAGATACACACCGTTGGTCCAACCAAACCCATCTTGGTTCGGGTACTCGCCTCCCCCGGCCAGCAGTGTGGTATCCATCACGTTATACTTTTCCATCAACTTGCCCGTGCGCTGATACACGCGCTCGTTTTGGCGCAGCCACCGGGCGCGTATCCTTTGCGCCAGGTGATCGTGTCCGTAATTGCGCAAGGCCTTATACGAAACCCACTGCAACGGAGCCCAGCCATTGGGTGCATCCCATTGCTGCCCGGTTTGTACCAGGGTGGTCGTCAGGCCGCCCGGTTTTAGGAAGTCACTCTCCAATACTGAGGCTGCTTTCTCGGCCAAATCGCGCTGCGGAAATCCGATGAAAAAAGGAAACATGCCCGCCAGGGTTTTTATGCCGGTAGGCTTTTGTGCTTGCCAATCAAAGTCGACAAAAAAATTCTGCTGCGGGTCCCACATAAAGGTGAGCAACGCACGCCTGCGGTTCGAAGCGGCCGTCCGGTACGGGCGTTCGTTGTCGCTGTCTTTCGCCTCCCGGTAGGCGCGGGCTATCGTGTTCTCCAGGTGAAACATCAAAGCATTGAGGTCCACCGGTATGATCTCTGTGGTTCGAATGGTGTGCAATGTTTGGGCATCTTTGAACCACCGGGAGGAAAAATCCCAACCGGACTCTGCGCCTGCGCGTAAGTTGCGGTAGATGTCATCAGTCGTTCGGCCTGATTTCTGCTGCTCGGCTACGTCTTCCTTGAATGCTTCCGGCCGAGGTGTAGGGCTGTTATCCCAATAGCGGTTCAAGTAGGTACCATCGCCCATCATGACCACTCGCTCATACGCCTGTCCGGGCGCAGTCACACGCTCTCTTCCTTTCATCCAAAAGTCATGTTCCCTGAGCAACTGAGGCAGGTATTTCTGAAGGTAGACGGGGTCTTTCTCTGCCAAAAGCGAAACCATCAATGAAAAAAAGGGAGGCTGCGAACGGCTAAGGTAATAAGTTCGATTGCCATTAGGGATGTGTCCGAGGCTGTCAATCAAAAAAGCAAAGTTGTCGACCATGGATTCAATGAGCTGATCATTACCCTCGGCTTGCAGCCCCAACATGGTAAAATAACTATCCCAATAATAAATCTCGGAAAATCGTCCGCCTGGAACGACATAGGGTTTCGGCAGGGGTATCAATGAGCCCATTGACACCGGTTGATCAGCTGCGCGTGTCAACACCGGCCACAGCGCGCGGATATGTGCCTCGATGGGCTGAGTGGAATCGGTTTCAAAACGGGTCGAGGGCCGGTTGGGCAACTCAAAGTTCTCATATACAAAGGCCACAAGGTCAAAATCTTCCTGGGTAGACTTTTCTTCGTAATCGCTTAAGATATCCCTCACGGATCGTTTGGGAGTACAATCGGGGAAGGTCTTGGAGTCGGGAAAGACGTTGGAGGATTGAACAGCTTGGAAAAGGCCACTCTGAAACAGATCATGATTTGACTTCTCTGTGGTACACGCAACCAAAACCAGCAGTAAAAGAGTTGCTAATCGGTTCATATCTTTTCTAATGACTTGTCTCACTGCGCTCCCGAGTTCTCAATCGCTGCATCACAAACTCACCCAACGCTTTTCCTTCTTTCAGTCCTTCGTCCACCGCGGGCCGGTAGTGGATGCCGCCATACATCCGGCTAATGGCAGCTTCTTCGGCCGCCTGATCAAAGGAGGCATACCTTCGAACCGGTAATCCAAAGTCAACCTCGGTGGAGTCTGCGTAGGCAAAATGATCGCCAAACACGTGCGTGAGGGCCACCGATGCTGCACCGGAGATCACACTATGGCCGCTGGTATACTCGGGAAAGGGAGGCGTCTGAAGAATCGGCAGCCAGTCCTCGTCAATGTACTGATTGATATAACTCTCTGGCCTGATCAGGCGACTGCGATACTTCTCGTCCCAGCAGCTAATAAAGCCATCGATCAACGCCAACGACACACAAACATAGGCTTGGGCTGACACCATGGGGCTGGCCTTGGTCTGGGTACATGCCACCCGAGTGATGTTGATCCAGTGGCCTCCTGGAGATATCTTTTTTGTAGCAAACATAACGTGCCCGCGCACATTCATCATAAAAGGATTGCAATCCCAAAAATTAGCAATTTCTCGTTGCTCCTCCGTGATGTTCTTCACAACATTGTAAACTTCCATTGCTTCCTGGTAAAACCGGCTTTTTTTATCGATCGAAAAGGGAGTGGGCGGTACGGGCTTAAACTGGGCGGCAGAATCAATCACAAAAGGACGTATTTTGTTCCAATGGGGCTCCACCGCATCCATGTACGCGGGTGGTGTGGGTTTCCATGTGGCGGGGTCTTTTTCGATGGAGTACTTTGGGTACGTTCTGGTTTGTTTGTAGTTGTCCCCGTTCGACCACACAATGATGTGGTCCGCTACTTGGTTTCCGTAGGCTAGTGACCTTTCCAAAACATCATCAGGGATGTCCGTGTCTTCGAATTCGCGGGTCAGTTGTTCGTAAAACTCATCCATTTGGTCTTCCGAAAAAACCAGGGTTCGCCCCACCTTGAACATGGCCTGTGCGGCCGCAATGGTAAACGAGTATTCTTTACCCGCGATGGGCTCGGGCCCGGGCGTCAGGCCGGTTAGTTGACCCGCCAGCGAGGCATACTCCGGATGTGCAGGCCGAATCGCTTCATATCCTGCCACGCTCACATAGGCGTAAATGCGGCTGGCTACCGGGGGCGAAAAGATATCATGAACGATGCGATCGGTGATTGCACGCATCGTACGATGCAGGAACTCAGGATTTTCTGTCTGTACCTTATACTCGCCCGTGTTCCTGCAGCCATATGGGACCATCGCCAGAACCAAACAACTAACTTTGAAAATTCTGTTCATAACGCGAAAAAAGGGCAACTATATTCCACAAAGATACACCTGATACCACAACGTTTCACTTCACGGAAAAGGTACTTTGGGCGAGCCCAACCCCCTTTATCTGGAGCGACTTCCATTTCCTGGGCAGGGATGTCTTTGTTTGCACAATCCCGGCATCAGAAATCTGTAACCCTCCAAAGCCAAACAACACGGTTTGAAGCATCCCCCCGGCACCGGTCGCAAAATAGGGATTTGTACCGCCCGCGGTTTCCGACAGCACCCCAAAAGGGGGCACTTTATTGGGCTCATAGCTCTTGACAAACACATCCAATGCTTTTTCGGTTTGATTCAACTTGGCATACAGGGTAGCAAGTACACAAAAGCCCATCGCAGGACCATCGGGCGCATAGCGGGGCTCGTAATACTTGAGGTCTTTCTCGATCTGTGCTTTATCCGTTATCATATCCAACGGGTACGCCAACAAATTCACATCAGCTTGTTTAATTACTTCGCCAGCGTACGTGGCATTCTCTCGGGTTACCCCATCGGGGAACTTAAGAATAGGAATATTTCTTGCAACCTGTTCCCAGTCGGGATCGGGTACCACACCGAGTTCTTTGGCCGCTTGCGTGGCGTAGCGAAGCACGGTAATGGCCATGGCATTGGTAAAAGCGTTATTGTCAATATTTTCCTGCCATTCATTGGCTCCAATTACATTGTTGATCTCATATCTCCCGGGCCCCTTTCGCTCTACCCGGCTGGCCCAAAAGTCGGCTACTTCTTTTAACATTGGATATCCCCTATCGCGTAGCCATGTTTTGTCTTTGGTAACCTGGTAATACTTCCAGAATGCCCATCCCACACAGCCGGTAATGTGATGTTGGAAGGGGCCCGTCAGTGCCCAGACAGGCGTGTCTTCGGTTCCCTCGGCCGATGACTCCCACGGAAACATCGCACCTCGGTAACCATGAGAAAAGGCGTTTCGCTTGGCTGCATCCAATCGCTGAAAACGGTACTCCAGGAGCGACTTGGCCATGGCGGGTTGCAACGCCAACAGGGGAGGATACATCCAAAGTTCGGTGTCCCAAAAGACGTGACCATTGTAGCCCAGGCCGGACAGGCCCATCGGGGACAAACTATACGCGGTTCCTTCGCGCGCAAACGAGTACAGGTGGTAGAGTGCAAAGCGCACATCGCGCTGAACATTCTCGTCACCTTCAATGATGATATCGCTTTTCCAAAGCTTCTCCCAGTCGGCCTCGTGCCGCTGCAACAACCGTTGCGTTCCTTCCAGCTTGGCGAACACGGTGAGTCTTTCTGCCTCATTCAACGGATCCTGGAAATCCGCGGTGGAGGTAGCCGATGATACTACGCTGAACGTGTAGGTCTCACCCGCTCTTAATTTCTTCGAGAACTTGACCAAATGCATGTTGTAGTCCCAGTCTTCATGAATTAGTCTGGGCTCCTGACCGTGTGGTTCGGAAAAGATAAAACTGTTGGAAACAGCCACCGTGTGTTTGCCCGAAGGGCTTTTGCCAACGGAGGTAAGTAAGGGAATGGTCACATGCGGGCGATCGATTTCGCTGTATAGATTTCGTACATCTACCAGATGGTTGGGCGCCTCAATCACGCTCATGGGTGAAACAGTCACATCTCGCAGGGCTTTTATCTCCACGATGGTCAGGGCCGAGTAAGGAAGGTGGCGAAGGGCCATGAGCGAGTGTGCAACGGACAGATCCTGCCCCACCTCAAACTGGGTTTTCAAAACCGCTCGTTTCATGTCCAGCACCTGCCGATAATTGCTAATATCGCGGGCACTAACCCTGCGCCCATTCACATCCAAATTCATGTTCACGTGATTGAACGTTTTCAAGATATTGGACACCCGTCCGCGCTGATAATAATCGTACACACCGTTTAGCACCACATCCTGTACTTTCATAGGTTCCGGTGACGAAACCAGGCCAATCATCCCATTGGCTACGGTCACTCCAAAATAATTTTTGGCGTTGATGTTTTGCGCGGGAATTTCCCATGTACTCACCTGTGCCTGAACAAAGACTGTTTGAATCAAACAAAGAACGATTACTCCGTGTCTCATAGAAGTTAGTTTATTTGGCTACTTGAAAAAACGCGATCGAATCATTGTTACGGGCAAAAATAAGGCGTCTGCCGCTTTTAGGCCCTCGAAGCACACCGGAAGCGCGCGTATTTCCGGGGAGAAATAGCCCTGACTGTTGAGGTGATAGGGCCTCCCATTGGCCTCCGCGTTTACCTCTTAGCAGAAGGGCCCAACCGGCATCCATCGGGCCTATTTCCGGCTGTATGGCTGTTTCGTTTCCCACAAGCACAATGTCCGTTATTCCGTCCCGATTAAAATCGTCCATCAAAATATCATGTACCGGGAAATACTGAGCCGCCCTTGGCAAAGGTCTCGGATAAAACATCCCGTCTATGTTTTCAAAATACGATGTTTGCAATGTGTAGGCAACAAGTTGAGCAGAGTTTCCTTTTTGTTGAGGTGTGACCACATCTGACAAAGCTACGTCTCGATAGTCCGTGTATTTCAGGAATTTTCTTTTGAGTGATGGGATCTGTTTTACTAACTGATCTCTAGACGCAAACGGATAGGACTTATCGCCATTGTAGTACACCAAAATATGATCTGAATTCCCATTCGAGTCGAAATCGCCCAGGTGGAGAAAAAGAGGCTTCGTACGACTGGCGGACAAGCGACTATTATGGCCCATGTTACCCGCCAAAATATCTACATCACCATCCTGATCTACATCCGCCACATAGGCACAATTCCACAATCCATGGGTAGAGTCTAAACCAACAGGAACGGTAACATTGGCAAATGTATGGTTGCTTTGTTGCTGCAGCACTGTAATGGGCATCCACTCGCCCACTAAAATAAGGTCATCGAGACCATCCCTATTAACATCAACCCAGCGAGCATCCCGAACCATACCCGGTCGTACCCGCGTCAAGTTGTCAAATACACTTTGCCCCAACCAACCATCAGCACTCGCAAAGTGACCACTACCGTCATTGACAAGCAAATAGCTGACAGGCGCCATTCCGTAAAGAAGTGGCATGACACCGGCACCGATAAACAAATCCATGTCGCCATCCTGGTCAAAATCGCACGGCCGTACACAAGACGCGTGCAGGTAGATGTCTGGAAAGTCATTTTTTTTACTGAACTGTCCGTTGCCGTTGTTGATATAAAGACGAGGCTTAATGCGCTCACTCGCTTGCAATTCCTCGTGCCCAGCGCTTACCACCACCAAATCAAGATGAGCGTCTCCGTCTGCATGGAAAAACACTGCATCCACGTCTTCCGCAAGTGAATCGGCATGAAAAATGACGTGTTGGGTAAATCCACCCGTCTGTTGTTGAATCCAAATACTCCCCGGCTGTCCTTTCGCCCCGCCCACGTAAAAGTCATCTAATAAGTCGCCATTAACATCGCCCACAGCCAGCGCAGGACCGTCCGCTGAAAAGGTACGTGGGATAAGGCTTTCACGGCTAATCGCATTAAAATCGTTCTCACGATGCCGGTAGGCCACTTGCATGGGAAGAGCCGAAAACCATGTTGGAGGTGGCTCTCCGGGTTGGTGGAGAGACGAATTCTTCCTAATGACTTGTTTGCCGGTCAGAGATCTTGCCACCTGCCGCGAACCGTCCGGCCAAAAGATGATAGCCGAATCCACCGCAGACGCCCGGCCCACACCAAAACTTAAAGTAGCGTCTGACGAGGAGCACCACCCCCGGGCCGACTTTACGTCCTGAGCCTGTGATTTTCCCCGCGTATACGCGTGGACACTCGCGCCAACGGCATGTACATTGGCCGATGTAGGGTCGTTGAGCTGAAGGCGGACAAATCTATTTTCGGTCGTATTTTCCCATACCCCAACGTCCCCATTCAGGTTGTTAACTATAAAGTCCGGATCACCGTCATTGTCCAAATCACCCACCGCCATACCGGTTGAACACGTTTTCTCCACGATCCCCGCCCACATCGAAGCATCATGGAATGTACTGTCTCCACGGTTTTGAAAAAAAAAGTTCTTCACACTTCCTTCCGGCATTAATGACAACCAGGGCAAGACACGAACATTACCGGAAATCATTTTTTTTCGAATTGAGTCAGAGGATATAAAGTTGGCATAGTCCAAATCGTTAGGCCTGCGCACAATACCATTTGTGACATATAAATCCTTCCAACCATCGCCATCAAAATCCACCAGCAGGGGTGACCAGCTCCAGTCCGTAGCTGCAATGCCGGCAGGAAAAGCAATGTCGCTAAAAAAAGGTACACCGTGCGTATTAATTCCTTGATTTAATTGCAGACTGTTACGTGCCACCTGTGTATGATATCCAAATTTCAACTTAAACTGATAAATCTCGTAGGAGTCTTCACCCGCGGAGGTTTTAATAATCGGTTCATCCCTGGGGAACATATCGGTGGTCACAATATCCGTGCGCAAGTCATTGTTGATGTCAGCCAAATCGTTTCCCATGGAAAAGCGACTTGTGTGTCCTGTGGCCTCGGCTATGACCTCGGAAAATGTTTTATCCCCATTGTTGATATAGAGATAGTCATTTTCATGAAAATCATTTGAAACGTAAATATCGGGCCATTGATCATTGTTTACATCGGCCACGCCTATACCCAATCCGTATCCGATTTTGCTGGAGAAGATATTCGCTTTGGACGTTACGTCAACAAATGTGGGTTTTCCGCTGGGTATCAGTAAATTTTCAAACAGGCGGTCACCCGCCAACGAGTCCGATTGATTTCGCAGAGATGCGCGTCCGTACGATTCGACCGAATGAACAGAGTGATTGAGTAGGTACATATCCAGATCACCATCCCGGTCGTAGTCAAAAAAACAGGCCTGCGTGGAAAAACCCGTAAACGCCAACCCATACTCAGTGGACTTTTCAGAAAACGTCAGGTCTCCGTTGTTGATGTACAGTTGATTCGAGCCCTTGAAGGACTTGTATCGTCCTACGCCACAGGTGTAGATATCAAGCCACCCGTCTCCATTGACATCGGCCATCACCGTTCCCGTTTTCCAGTTTCCCTTCCCCGGAACCCCAGCCCTATCGGTGATGTCCTCAAACTTCCAGTTGCCTTTATTTAAAAATAGGCGATTGCTGTTTTGATTTGACACAAGATAGACATCCGGCAGGCCATCATTGTTGATGTCGCCAATACTCACCCCAGCGCCATTGTAGAAATACAGATATTCAATAATATTAAACTGCTCTGTCTCCGTCAAGTTGTTAGAAAAGTCAATACCCGTTTCCCCCCGTTGCTGAAACAACGTTTTTGGCGTGGGCGATGAGCAAGCCATGACCATGGCCGACCACCCCAAAAGCACCCATCGAATTTTTTCAGACATCGGTCAAGGTGCTTTGATTTCATAGAGCCGCGGAACATCATTGTTCAAGGCAAAGAAGAGGTAAGGTTTACCCTGCACGCGCAGTGGTACAATGCTGCGCACTTCGCCCCGTATCTTCAGACCCGATTCCGATGAGGGCACAAACTTGAAACCTCCCCGGCCGTCACCCGCCAACAGGGCCCCGTAGCTTGCATCATAGCGACCCACCTCCGGCTTGGCCCGGTACTGGTTGCCGCCTACCACGATGTCCACTTTCCCATCGCCCGTAAAGTCACCGGCCGCCAGCCCGTACATCGGGGCGTACTGCGCCTCCAGCGGCAGTGGATCCAACCGCAGCTTGCTCCCCTCATTCCACAAAACGCTCGTGCGCAGCTCCTTCGCCTCCCATTTCAACGCACGCTTCAACTGATCGGCCGTAAATATGTCTTCCACCCGTTGGTCTTTGTAGCTGCTGTATTTAAGGTACTTCTTCTTCAGCCCCGGAAGTTGGCTTAGTAGGTCGTGGCGAAGGGCCATCGGGTATTGTGTATCTCCCCACCAGCGGCAGATGATCTGCTCCACCGTCCCGTTCTGATCAAAGTCGTTCACCCACATGGTCACCGGCTTCTCTTTGCTTGCCTTGAACCGTGAATTCAAACCATGGTTGCCCAACACGTAGTCATCATCCCCGTCTCCGTCCAGGTCGTACGCGATCACCTTGTTCCACCAACCTTCCGTGTCCTTCAGTCCCAAAGACCCGCTTACTTCCGTAAACCGCCCTTTGTTGTTGTTGAAAAGACGAATGCCCAACCACTCGCCAACCACGAGAAGATCCGGGTCTCCGTCCTCATCGTAGTCACTCCACAACGCGTCCGTCACCATCCCCATGCCCTTCAGCACGGGGGCGCGTTGCTGGCTTACCTCCCGGAACTTGCCGCGGCCATCGTTCTCCAGGAGATAACCGTTCGTTGGCACCCCATATTGAAACGGCTCCAGCCGCACACCTACAAAAAGATCCATGTCGCCATCCTGATCAAAATCGGCCGCAGCAACAGCCGAGGTGGACTCGTAGTCTGGCGTTGGCAATATCTGTTCCGAAGCGGCAAAACTGCCATGGTTATTGATGTACAATCTGTCAGCCAAGGCCGAACTTGCCTTTGGTAATTCATAACCTCCACTCGCAACATACAAATCCAAATCACCGTCACCGTCGGCATCAAAAAAAGCACAACCACAGTCCTCGCTGGCTTTCTCGTCACGGAATGGGCTTTTTTGTTGGAAAAAATGCCCGTTTGATTGCTGAATGTAAAGTGTGCCCGAATAACCCTTCGCTCCGCCTACATAAAAATCATCCAAACCGTCACCATTCACATCCCCGAGACAAACCTTAGGGCCTTCATTACTTACCATGTGGTAGCGCAATCGATCCCTATCAAAATCATTAAACTGATTCTCCACATGGGGTTCAAAACCGGCTTCGCGCAGCGTTAAAAAAGTCTTCAAATCCGATTTCGTCAACACCTGCCCAGGCTCGACTGCATCAATCTCACGCAAATGCAACAACTGATTGGATCGGACGTTCTTCAATGAAGTAACATGGCCGGAAGGCCAACGTACCTCAACAGAAGCAATTAGCGTATCCGCCCCCACCCCGACATGTAATGTTGCATCAACTGACGACTGAAACCCTTTGGTTACTATCTGTTCTGCAAAAATGTGACCCTCCGAGGTGGTAATGTCGATACAAGCACCAATAGCTCCTGTATTGCCCCCAATGCCCACTAGCCTGAAGCGGAGAGATCGCGCTAAGTCCGAATTAAGATTGTTCCGATATAAAAAGGCTGGTTGATCCACATTATTTACTACCAGATCAAGATCTCCGTCATTGTCCAAATCACCATAAGCCGCACCATTTGAAAATGAAGGCTCATTAAGACCCCAGGAATCGCCAACACTCTCAAACGCACCCCTGCTCTTGTTCTTAAAAATTTGATTTGTGACTGGCCTGGACGGTATTACTCGAACCAGCTCCTCGTAGTCCACACCCTCCTTTTTTATCACCGATTTTACAAACTCTTCACTACTGGCATACTGCAAAAAATCTTGATCCGTCAAATCCTGCTTTATTCCGTTAGACACAAAAACATCGCGCATGCCATCATTATCAAAATCAGCAAAAAGTGCTCCCCAGCTCCAGTCCGTTGACTCAACACCTGCTAACCTACCCAACTCCGAAAACGACTCTCCCTGATTGTTGACTTGCAACATGTTACGAGTAAACTGATGATAGTAATCGTTAGATACATTGTATTCATACTTATTCCAATCTTCAAACGTTGTAACTGTTTTTAACCTGTCATGATCAAAGGGTAACATTTCTGTTACAAACAGGTCAGGCCAGCCGTCATTATTAACATCAGCCATATCAGCCCCCATTGACGCCCCGCTGATAGAACTCATATACTCTGTTAACACCTCTCTAAATGTTCCGTCTTTCTGATTTACATAAAGATAGTCGCGCTCAAAGAAGTCGTTTGACACAAAAATATCGAGCCATCCGTCCCTGTTGACGTCACCCAATGTCACCCCCAGGCCGAAGCCAATTACACTACCGTAAATTCCCGCCTTTTCAGATACATCAACAAATTTACCGTTGTCATTGCGCATTAACTTATCGCCACCCAAGCTGTCGCGATTGGGTCTTTCGTTTTTTTTAAGATTGAAACTGCCAATGGACTGATACGAGTTGTTGAGTATATAGGCATCGAGGTCACCATCCCGGTCATAGTCAAAAAATGCGGCATGGGTTGTGAACCCACGATCGGCAAGTCCATAGTCTATAGCTGACTCTGTAAATGTTAAGTCCCCATTATTGATAAAGAGCTCATTCTGCTTGTTGTCTCCCTTCACATCTCCAGAGTTACAAACATAGATGTCGAGAAATCCATCCGCATTAACATCCGCCATGGTTACTCCGGTTGACCATGCCCCCTTACCACCCGTACCAGAAGAATCCGTTATGTCCTCAAAAACCCAATTTCCTTTGTTCAAATAAAGTTTATTAGACTTCTGATTAGCCGTAAAATAAATATCTAAAAGACCGTCATTATTAATATCACCTAGTGAAACTCCACCTCCGTTATAGAAATTTCGATAAGTATAAATATTGAATGCCCTATCAAATTTGAGATCATTCGAAAAAAAAATACCACTTTCAGTGGGTGACACCTTCTCAAATAACGGTGAGGCGGCATTGCGGATACCTACCTCCCCGCAGCTCCCCAACAACAATAATCCAAAAATCATCTGCAACTTAGTCCGCATAAAAACTAATCCTTAAAGTAAGGGTGGCGCGTGTCTTGAATTTTTACTTTAATGACCCTCTCGTCCCTGACGCCCACTAATATACGTCTATTGACATCAACCTTGGCATAAATCGTATCCTGCTCAAGAACGACCGGAATAAATCCATTCCCTCCGTACCAATTTATCAACCCCGACAGAACATCATCCTTTAGTGACTTAGCTTGAAACTGTGAACCCCAAGGTGACCAAGCAGAATGATAAAACAATAGCTCTATTTCGCAAATCCCGTCTTTATCATCAAAAGTTGGTTTAAATTCCATGCCGAAACCTCTCATTGTACCAAATAATGTAGTATCCATAGGTAAATACCTAACGCTACCACTACTTGTACCCTGAACCAAAATCCTCTGTTTATTGAGTATTTCACATTTTCTCCGAAACGAAATTACTGACTCGCCAAACGAGATTCCCAGCAACAAAGAATCGTTCCGTCCGTCTTTCGATAGTTCATAATCCATAATGCGTGCATATTCTGACTTTCCGCAAGCGACCAGAACCGTTAAAAAACTAAAATACCACCCGATACCCAGCCAACGCATCATCATATTTTGAAATAAAAACAAAAAAATCACCATTCGCCCTTACGACCTCAATATCCCGTATTTGCCCCTTAACACCCAGCGAAACCCCACTACTGAACGAAAACTTTCCGTTCTGCATCTTTCCTTCAAAAAGCCACCCGGTAGATGCGTCAAATCTTCCAAACTGTGGCTTTACAAAATAGTTATTCCCACCCGCCAAGACGTCCATAACTCCATCTTGGTTGATATCAACTAAACAAAGCGAATATAGCGGAGAAAACTGCGCCTCGATGGGCAGCGAAACAACGTCATAGCCATCTGCGCTCGAAAGAAGCGCAATTGACTCTAAGACCGACACCTCGAAAAATGCACTTCGACTAACAATGTCTTGACCAAGCATTTGCTCTATGTCCATTTTCGCAAAATCCGAATAAAACAGCAACTTCCGCTTTAATGAGGGAATCTGTGACACCAATTCATCACGATCTGCAATAGGAAAATAGCGCCCATGTTCGTAGGTACAATAAACTTGCTCAATTGACCCATTTCCATCAAAGTCGCTGACATACATTCGGTCCTTGACGCGAAAAAATGTATTCGTGCCATGATTTGCCACGACAAAATCAGGGACGCCATCGTTGTTAAGATCTGCCGACTCAATGTCAGTCCACCACCCAGTAAGCGTGTCAGTCCCATAGCGCTTACTTTGATCGACTAATATCCCTTGATTATTTCTAAGCAGGTAAATACCAAGCCAGTCTCCCACTAAAACAATATCAGGCCAACCGTCTTTATCAAAATCTGTCACCACCATATCGGTGACGACTCCGCGTGGATTAAACTGCCCTAATACCTGTGCAGACACCTCTGAAAAATAACCTGAACCATCATTCCGAAATGCTCGAAGCGCACCCAAAGAACCATAAACAAACGGATCACCGGTTTCAGCCACAACAAGATCGGAGTCGCCATCACGATCAAAATCCAGATAAACACTACAACTTGTAGCGCCCCTAGCATCTATAGGAAGCGCATGTATCACCTCCCGAAAACGCCCTTTACCCAAATTAATCAAGAGGTGATCCGCCAGTAAGCTTGATGATTTTGGATAAAACCGACCACCAGAGGCAATATATAAGTCCGCATACCCATCGCCATTTGCATCAAAAAGACTACTCCCCATTTCCTCTGCTTGGGCGTACTCCACCAAACATAAACTATCCACATCCCACGAATTGGATCGATGAATCAAGAAAAAACCTGATTGTCCTCTGCCGCCACCGCAGTAAACATCGGTAAGACCATCATTGTTAACATCCGACTGAATCAAAAATGGCCCTCGTTTTCCGTGCATAAATGGTATCAAGCGCTCCCGATCAAATTCATCTAGCCCATTCGGACGATGCCGCGGAAATCGGTTCGGCATTGGTTCAAGGCGTACCCTCGGCTGGACCCGCTGGTTCCCCGTAGCAATTTTTGCCACAACGCAACTGTCCTTCCACAGCCGTAGCCATGGTGTTTTTATATCATTACCATACACGGTTGTAACACCTCCCTCCGGCCAAAAAACAGAGACCGAATCAATAGCATCGTATCCATCGCCTATTCCGAAGTGCATGCGTGACTGTGAGGAACTTTGAAAACCCCTTACTGTAAAGTTATCGCTCGTCTGACGATTGCCTTGCTGAAACACAACAGTCGTAGCACCAACAACAAACCTGTTTCCACGAGAGGAAAACAATTCAATGGAAAAGCCCGCTTTAGTTGCTGCATCATTACGATAGATGCTTGCCTTGGAGTTGCAGTTGTTCAATACCAAATCCAGATCACCATCGTTATCAAGGTCGCCATAGGCCGACCCTGTACTGTTCTGAGGAGCATCAAGCCCCCACTCATTAGCCACATTTCGAAACTTTAACCGTCCTTCATTGGCAAACGCGTAATTTGAAAACTGCGATGTAGGCATCTTGGAAATCAACGTCAAGACCGCATTCTTCTCCTGACTGATTAACCTTTGTACATTTCCGTATGAGCCGTCATAACTCAGATAGTCACGATCGAGAAGGTCTTTTTCAATACCATTAGCTACAAACACATCGCGAAGACCATCGTTATTCATGTCGAATAACAAAGCTCCCCAACTCCATTCAGTAGCTGACATTTGTGCCAGCCGACCCAGCTCCAAATATGACTCACCTACTTTCTTTTGAAGCACATTTCTGGAAAACTGATAATGATAGCCCTTTCCTACCGCGTCTTGAAAACGATTCCAGTTTTCAAAAATGGTTTTCGTTTTCCTTCTGGAAAGAGAGTCCGGTAACATTTCGGTAACAAATAGCTCTCCAACTCCGTCATTATCTAGATCAGCATAATCTGCGCCCATTGACCCCGTGCTTATCGACTCAAAATACTCCGGCAGGCTCTCCGCAAATCCACCATGTTGATTGTTAATGTAGAGATAGTCCCTTTCAAAAAAGTCATTTGACACAAAAATATCTATCCATGAATCTTGGTTAAAATCACCCAAGGTTATCCCCAAACCAAATCCAATGACACTCTGATAAATACCGACCGCTCGAGACTGATCAATAAATCGACCACCTTCATTGACAAAAAATTTATTGCCCCCTCCTGCTGGATCAATTTCCAAGCGCTTATTGACGGCTCGATCAAAAGACCCCACAGACTGCAGAGAATTAGACAAAAGATAACAATCCAAGTCACCATCTTTATCAAAATCAAAAAAGGATGCCTGAACGGACAAACCCGTCACATCCAGTCCCCATGTTCGGGCGCTTTCTGAAAAAGTTAAATTGCCGTTATTTATAAACAACTCATTATGTCTATTCTTGCCGCCCGGTGGTCCAGATTTACAGACATAAATATCCAACCAGCCATCCGCGTTAACATCCGCAAAAGTTACTCCAGTGGACCAAACACCCGAACAAGAGACTCCAGCCATTTCTGTAATGTCTTCGAATACGAAATTTCCTTTATTGAGATACAACTTATTGTCAACTTGATTGCCGGTAAAGTAGATATCAAGCAAGCCATCATTATTGATATCCCCAAGTGCCACCCCACCTCCGTTATAGAAATTACGATAGGTATAAGGATTTAGTGTATCAGACAAAATCAAACTATTAGCAAAGTCAATACCAGCCTCCGCACTAATCTCTGTAAACCGGGGGCGTAGCTGTTTGTGGCCGCCACACGAAACACACCAAACGGAGATCAGAAAAAGGCCAAAAAAGCGCATAAAAAAACAGCGTCCTTTAAGGAAGGACGCTGTTACAAACTTAGTCGCAATTACCGAAAATCTTGCTAATTGTAGCCAGGATTTTGCGTCAGCGGGTTGGCTGTACCTTGCGTTGCATTGATTTGCTCAATGGGGATAGGCATTAGGATTTTATGAGCATCGCTGTGGGCTGGTTTCTCCCACCAGGCAGCACCCCATCTGTTGAACCGGATGAGATCCGTCCTGCGAAGCCCCTCTTGAAATAGCTCTCTGCCTCTTTCCGCTAACAGAGTATCATCATTCAAAGAAGTTAAATCAGCAACTCCGGCTCGCTCACGCAAATCGTTTATCAAATTCAACGCCAAACCTGTGCTTCCTTTGCGATATAGGGCCTCTGCCTTATTTAGAAGGACTTCTCCCAGACGCAACAACGGAAAATCGTTATCCATGTCGGGTAGTTGACCAAGCTTGAAATTGAATTTTCCCAATCGAGCTCCAGCTTGCCGAGACCCACTCGGTTCCAATTGGTTGATTTGGGGAGTATAGACGATTGCTGCACCGTCTGGATCAGCAGGGTCAAAGGCCAGATCAAGAATCGGGCTGCCATTTAGGTCCGTTTGAGGCCCAACAATAAAATTTTGAGCTCGTCTCGCATCGGACGCTTCGTATGAATTATAAAAAGCTTCCAGCGTAGAATAACCATTCCACGGCTGATCTCTCAAATCGAAAGTTAATTGACTGGGATAGTGCAACGTCATTTGAGCAAAATTCATTCCTGTTCCCGTGAGCTCATCAAACGGTGCCACAAAAATATGTTCCCTTGCTTCTACATTATCAGGGTCAAAAACATCTTTATAGTTCGCATCCAAAGAGTAAAGCCCCGAATTGATCACCTCATCCGCGGAGGCAATTGCCTTATCCAAATCTGCAACATCATGATTAGCCAAGCCCTTGTATACTCGCGCATTCAAATACAACCGAGTCAAAAGTGCATGAGCACCAAATCGATTGACTCGTCCATATTCCTGCTTTGAGGCGGGCAGATCCGGAATCGCGGCCAACAATTCGCTTTCAACAAAATTGTAGACTTGCACGCGTGTGGATTGCGGAACATCAACAAGGGGTTGAGTCGTTATCTTAACACGCCCAAAGACATCCAGCAGTCGCCAGTAAAAGTAGGCTCTCAAAAAGCGTAATTGTGCCTTCGCGGCAGGCGTTGATACCTGAGGATCCGTGCTCGCCAACAACGTGTTACACTGTGTGATGCCACCATACGAATCATTCCAAGCGCCATTTATACCACCAACTTGGGGATCAAATTGATGCCTATGCATGCGCAACCAAATGCCGCCATCAAACCAGTCACCACCTTTTTGTGTAATTACTGCTTCATCAGTCGACACTTCTTGCACCGAAAAATAACTCCCGTGATTAGCGGTCCCATTTAATACACGAGCAAATGCACCTCCTAAGCCATCATTGGGCGTTGCTTTATTGACGTTAATTCTCGTGTACGAAGTTGTTGGGAAATTGCTATTAAAATCGCCCTTCAACTCTTCATCCAAATTGGTACAGCCGACAAACGCCAGTAACAGCGAGGCCATACTTCCTATTCTCCATGTCTGTTTCATATGCTATTGTCTATCAGTTAAAATCCAACATTAACCCCCAACGTAAACGTGCGAGCAGCGAAGTAGGTGTTCCGTCTGTCGATACCGGTTACCAGTGGATTGTTGTTATCCTCTGGATCGGCCAACACCGGCTCCGGATCGATGCCTGTGTATCCGGTTATCAAAAATGCGTTCTGAACTGTGGTGTAGAACCTCACGTTCCTGAATGCACTAGAGGCTGGTAAGGTAAGCCGATAACCCAATGTAATGTTGTCAAGTTTTACAAAATCGGCTTTCTCGACATATAACGAACCATACTTGGCCTCCTCTAGCCCAGCAACAGCCTTATCAGTGGCGATGCGATTGTACGAATTGATCGCACCTGGATCAATGGGCTCATAGAACCCACGGAAACTATTGATCAAGCTGTGTCCAAAAGCACCGCGGAAAAACATATTTAAATCCCAATTTTTGTAGGATAGTTGATTGGTCCATCCCAGTTCCATCACCGGAATACCGCGACCCAGCTTTTTGAAGTCGGCATCTGGCAATAAAGCTTGTCCTGCATCGGCTTTTATGACACCATCCCCATTCAAATCTTTGAAAACAACTTTTCCGTCACTGGCTGCTCGATCAAAAACAGGGCCCCATATAGTGCCAAGCTTCTGACCTACTTCGACTAAATTAAAAGGAGTTCCGTTTTGTCCGGGCGAACCAAAGTTACCCGTAACGAACCGATTGTTGAAGAATGAGGTCAACTCCGACTGATTCGTCCCCAGCACTAAACCTGGATTCCAACGAACTTGTCCGATATTGACAGAACTATAATTCAGAGCGATCTCCAAACCACTTGTTCTAAGAGAGCCCACGTTCTCAGTCCTGCGCCCCGACACAAACACAGCCACGTCTACATCCCGCTCAAGGATAAAATCCTCAATATCCCGAACAAAGTAGTCAATGGAACCCGTCAGTTTACCAAAAAGGCCAAAATCAAGACCAATATTCGTCTCACGTTTCTGTTCCCATCTTAGATCAGGATTGGAATTGCGAGCAAAGTTAGTCGAGAAGTTGCGCGAGTTAAATGTCCACAAGTCCTGCGCCAGACCGGCTTGTCCGGGTAATGAGCCCGTCACTCCGTATCCCGCCCTAAACTTCAGTTGATCAACTTTAGAAATGGTCACGTATTTTGTGATATCAACGCCCAACCCGAAAGCAGGAAAAACACCCCAGCGATTGTTTTCTCCTAGTCGAGTGGAACCTTCCCTACGAACAGACGCATTGAAATAAATACCCTTGTCAAACGTCAGATTGGCACGACCAAAAAACGCAATCACCTTGTTGTCCGGATTCTGGGTTGATGTAATGACCGCCTGGCCCAATGCGATATCGGCCGACTGCTCCAATTGATTATAGCCCAATTGATCATTCTGAAAACGTCCCGTTTCAATAAAGGTATCTTCGTAATTATCCTGCTGATAGGAATACCCCGCGGTTACGTCCAAATTAAACTTGCCGAACTCCTTTTGATACGTTGCCCAACCCTCAAAAAGGGTAAAGTCTGACTCAGAGCTAAATCTACGAGCAAGACCTTTACGATTAAGTCCCACGAAAAACGAGTTCCTGGAAAAATATGTTCCATTAAAGTTGTTTTCAAATTGCCGGCCATAATTCACGGTTAACGTTAAGTTCTCCAAGAGATTGTAGTCAACCCTTGCATTATAGTTAATTGTTTTCCGCTTTCCATCGTTAATATTTTGCTCCAAAATCGCCACCGGGTTAAAGTTATCAAACAAAATAGCCTGGTAGAAGTCACCATTCGGGAAACGGATAGGGGCTGTGGGGTTAAACAAGACAGCGTAGCGAAGAGCCTCGTTAAATGAAAAATCACTCCGTCTGTCCGTTGTTGAAAAGCCAATATCAAATTTTAATTTGTCATTCAGAGCTCTGTGGCTAAGGTTGGCCCGAACGTTGACTTGATCGAATCCCGACTTTTTCAATACGCCATTTACATCCCTGAAATTCACAGATGACCGGAAACTGGTCTTTTGGGTACCTCCGGCTATGGCCACGTTGTGCACGTTCGAAATCCCTGTTTGTGTAACCTCGTCCTGCCAGTCTGTTTCGGCACCCAAGTCGTTTCCACCGGCGTTGATAAACTCATTGGCCGTCATCACCGGCTGTTTTCTAAAAACGCGATCTGCGGCAACATAACCATTGTAATCAACGGTTGTTCCACTTGACTTGCCGGTTCCTCTTTTTGTCGTAACCAGAATAACCCCAGCCGATCCTCGGCTTCCATAAATAGCAGCCGCAGAACCGTCTTTCAAAACGTTGATACTCTCGATATCGTTAGGGTCAACGTTATCCAAGGATGCCCCTAAAACCCCGTCAATCACAATAAGCGGCTGCGAATTTGAGCCGATCGTTGAAATGCCGCGCAAACGAAAAGTGGCAGGCGAATTGGGGTTGCCTCCCCTATTATAAATACTCAACCCTGGAACCTTCCCCTGAAGCAATTGTCGCGGGTCGTTTACGTTCCCTCTGTTAAATTGTTCGGTAGTCAAGGAAACCACCGATCCTGTGATCTCCTTTTTATCCTGACTTCCGTAACCAACGACTACAACCTCCGATAGTGACGTCACATCTGATTGAAGGGACACATTCACTACCGATTGCGAACCCACGGAGGCTTCCTGAGTAACATATCCCACAAAAGAAAACACCAGAGTCGCATTCTCTCCGACCGAAATACTGAAATTACCGTCCACATCAGAAACGGTCCCATTATTGGTTCCTTTTTCCAGGATGTTTACACCGGGAATACCGGAGCCGTCATCGGCTGACGTCACCTTTCCTGTCACCGTCCGCCCCTGCGCAAAGCCCGCCAAGGCCCCGAACAGAAAGAGAACCGTTAGATACCTGCGCACATACAGATACAATCTGGTCATAAATAGTTGATTTAGGGTTTTAATTGTTGTTTATCCATGGTTGTTTTCGCCTGACTTTCCGTTACTTTGACAACCGGAAACAGCCATTTCAAATCAATATTAGAGTGAAAACCCTAATTCTCCACTCTTTTTTAACAATTATATCAAAGAAATTTAATGGAAACGGTACCGCAATCGTTTCCGAAAATATAAATCCTACACAAAACCACTGAACCTGGCCAACCACGACATGAAATTCAACCAAGTCACCATCAAAGACATCGCCCGCGAATTGGGCATCTCCCCTTCCACGGTATCGCGCGCCCTCAAAGACCATCCCGACATTAGCTCCGAAACTAAAAAGGCCGTCAACGAACTGGCCGAAAAACTCAACTACCAGCCTAACATCGTGGCCCTGAGCCTGCGACAGAAAAAAACCAATACTATCGGGGTCATCATCCCGGAAGTGGTGCACTTCTTTTTCAGCACCGTTATCAGCGGCATCGAAGACGTTGCCTATCAGGCCGGCTACAACGTCATCCTCACCCAAACCAACGAGTCGGTGCAACGCGAAATGACCGACATGAAGGCCTTGTTCAACAGCCGGGTAGACGGTATGCTCCTGTCAATATCCAGAGAAACAACCAATTATGACCACATCGAGGCCATTATCTCCAAAGGAGTGCCCATCGTGTTTTTCGACCGAATGTACACCAACCCCAACACAAGCAAAGTGATCGTGGACGACTACGTGGGCGCCAAAGAAGCCGTGCTGCACCTGATCGACCAGGGCTGTAAACGCATTGCCCACCTCATGGCGGCCCCCAACCTGCTCATCAGCACGGACCGTCTGCGCGGCTACAAGGACGCGCTCACCGACCGCGGCCTGGAGGTAAAAGAAAACCTGATTATCCAGTGCCCGGACGGCTCCTTGGAGGAAGCGCAAAAGGCGACTAAAAAGCTGCTCTCGCTCAGCACACCTCCGGATGCGATCTTTGCCAATAATGATATGTTGGCCATGGGAGCCATGAAGGCGGTAAAGGAAAAAGGACTCTCCATCCCCAACGATATGGCCGTCATGGGCTTTAGCAACTGGTTTTTTAGCCAATTGATGGACCCTCCGCTCAGTTCGGTAGACCAGCCGGGCTTTGAAATGGGACAAGAAGCGGCTCGGCTGCTCATCCGCCACATTGAAATGCGCGACAAAGACCAGGGCGAGCCACAGCCCGAAACCAAAGTGCTCAAAACACGCCTCGTGGCCCGGGAGTCTTCTATCCGCAAGAAAAAGTGAGGAAACAAACGAAAAAATGCTCACAACGACTCAGAGACGCTACGTGCTTTAGTGAGCGGGCAAAAGCAAGTTCCGTCTGTTTCGACTGTTAACTACCGCAACCGTTTTCGGATTTTTTGACGCTCGATTGTTAGGTTAAGTGCTGCGCTTTGGTCTTTTTTGAAGACTAACCACAGCAACTACCGGTTCAATATGTTTAATAAGTCCGTCAGCGAGCCATTGGCCGCGTTGGAATCGTTCCAAGTGAGCGGTGCCCGCGCCCAAGGCAAATCAGGTCGATTGTCGTTTCGCGCCCTTTTTTACTCGCCCTCCATTGTGCGCATCAGCGTTACGCGCGAAGCCTCGTTTGAAGATTTTTCTTACTCGGTGGTGGCACAGCCCGAGTCCGTTACGCTCAACCACCGCGACACGGGCAGCGTAATCGTGCTGCAAACTGAGCACCTCACCCTTGAAATCACCAAAAACCCGGTGCGCTTTCGCTTTCTTACCCCGCAAGGCGTGGTCATCAACGAAGATGAGCTCGGCTTGGGTACGGCCTGGGTGGGCGAACAGGTAACCACGTACAAGAAGTTGCAAGAAGGTGAGCGCTTCATTGGCATGGGCGAAAAAACAGGCAACCTCGATCGCAAAGGATCGTCTTATGTACATTGGAATACCGATGCCTACGCCTATCACTCGGGGCAAGATCCGCTCTACTGCTCCACTCCTTTCTACATAGGGCTTCACCACGGCCTTTGTTACGGTTTGTTTTTGGACAACACCCATAAGACATTTTTCAATTTTGGCGCCTCCAACAATCGTTTCGCCAGCTTTGCGGCCGATGCGGGCGAGATGAACTATTATTTCTTTTACGGAGCCACCGTGGCGGACATCATCCAACAGTACACGTGGCTCACGGGCCGCATGGAAATGCCCCCGCTCTGGAGCATTGGCTATCAACAATGTCGCTACAGCTACTATCCCGACAAGGAGGTACAAAATTTGGCGCGCACGTTCCGCGAAAAAGACATCCCGGCCGATGTCATTGTGATGGACATTCACTACATGGAGAAATACAAAATCTTCACGTGGGATCAGAAAAATTTCCCCCAACCGCAAAAGCTGCTGAACGAACTCAAAGACCTCGGCTTTGACGTGGTGCTTATGTGCGACCCGGGCATCAAGGAAGAAAAGGGCTACGATGCATATGACGATGGCGTCAAAAATGACGTGTTCATCAAATACCCCGATGGCCAGTACTACACCGGTCAGGTGTGGCCGGGCTGGTGCCATTTCCCCGACTTCACCCAACCCGGTGCACGCCAATGGTGGAAAGAAAAGTTACAGGCCTATGCCAAGATGGGCGTGAAAGGATACTGGAACGACATGAACGAGATTGCCACTTGGGGGCATGCGTTGCCTGAAAATTTGGTCTTCGATTTCGAAGGGAACCTGTCCACCGCACGCAGGGGCCGCAACATTTATGGCTTCCAGATGGCGCGCGCCACCTACGAAGGCACTAAGGAACTCTTGGGCGGACAGCGCCCCTTTAACCTGACGCGCTCCGGATTTTCCGGTGTGCAACGCTATGCAGCCGTATGGACGGGCGATAACGTATCGTACGATGAGCACATGCTGTTGGGTGTACGCCTGGTTAATAGTCTGGGGCTGACCGGTATCGCTTTTGCCGGATATGACGTGGGCGGATTTGTGGGCGATGCCAATACAAAACTATTCGCCCGCTGGATTTCCATCGGGGCGCTCTCGCCTTTTTTCCGCGGCCATACCATGATCAACACCCGCGATGCAGAGCCCTGGAGCTTTGGGGAAGAAGTGGAGCAGATCTCGCGCAATTACATCAAGTTCCGCTACCAGTTGCTGCCCTATATCTACTCACTCTTTCACGATGCCGCCAAAACAGGCATGCCCGTGCAGCGCTCGCTGGCTCTTGAGCACCCGCATGATGCGCGTGTGTTTGACGGGCTCTACCAGAACCAGTATTTGTTGGGCCCGCACATTTTAGTGGCCCCCGTGGAAAGCACCAAAGACATGGTCAAGGTCTTTTTGCCTCCCGGGGATTGGTACTATCTCTACACCGGAAAAAAATATTCGGGCAACTCAGAAATCATTGTGGACTGCCCGATCCACCGCTTGCCCGTTTTTGTAAGGGCAGGGGCCGTGCTGCCGATGCAGGCTGCCAAGGCACACACCAAACAAAAGGCCGATCAGTTAAAGCTGCATATCTACTCGGGCGCAGAAGGCTCCTCCTTTGAATGGTATGAAGATGACGGCCATACCTTTGAATACCAGAAGGGAATGTTCAACACGCGATTGATCGAAAGCGAAGGCAACCGCGTGCAGATGCATGCCACCCAGGGAAGCTATCCTTCTCAGTACACATCTCTGGAGATTTCCCTACATGGCACCGATGCCCACCACATGCGGATAAATGGCAAAACCCATATTGCGGAATCAGCCGAACATTCATTTTTCGCTCCATTGGAAAAGTATGACCCTATACACGACCCTGAAAGCATGGGCTCGGAATTCGTCAAACGGGTGGTGATACCCTACTCGACCGATCCCATCGAAATCAGTTGGTGACATGAATGCACTACAACGAAACCTCTCCTCCGGTTTTTTCGCTATACTGAGTTTGCCCGCTACCGCGATGGGCTTTGCCTTGTCGGTACAAATTTCGGCCCTCAGTTGGATTTTGTCCACCGAACATCAACTGGACATCCATCAGGTTGGATTGGTGTGGGCCGCAGGGCCTATTGCCGGCATTGTGGGGCAAGTGATCATCGGTTTTATCAGCGACAAAACCTGGTTTTGGGGTGGCCGCAGACGGCCCTTCATTTGGATCGGTGGCCTGCTCGCCTCGCTCAGTCTTGTGGCACTCACGCAACTGGGTGCCCTCAGCCAAACCACGGGGCTCAACATTCTGTGGGTCGCTATCGCGGTAGCCCTCACGCTCGACCTCTCGATCAACATTGGGTTTAACCCCACACGCTCGGTGATTGCCGATGTAACACCCGAGGGCGAGAAGCGAACCCGTGGCTATACGTTGATGCAAACCATATCCGGAGCGTTTGGCGTGCTGGCCTATGCCATCGGTGCCTACTTCGGCAATTACCCGTTGATTTTCTTTTCGGTTGGTTTGGTCTTTGTGTTTTCCATGCTGCCTCCCTTGTTCATCACCGAACCCAACGCATTGACAGCTCCCACGGCCCATCAGTCCGGCTCCGTGCAACCTACTTCCGACTACAACCAGTTAATGCGCATCTACCTGGCGCACGGATTTTGCTGGCTGGGTGTACAAACCATGTTCGTCAATATGTTTTTTTATGTGAGGGACGTCATGGGCATCACTGCCAGCGATCAGGCCGGGCAGATCGTAAACGTATCGTTTCTAATCCTGAATGCCGTGGGGTTTTTGCTGCCCGCGTTCGTGTTGGAGCCCCTCGCCAAGAGAATCGGCCGGGTGAAAGTACACGTAGTGGCCATGGGCACGATGGCGCTGGGGTATGCCATGATCCTCTTCGCAGGCGCCACGCCTGCTCTGTTGTATCTTTTCATGGCCATTGCCGGCATTGGTTGGGCAGCCACCGTAAGTTTGCCGTTTGCCATCATGACGGAAAAAGTGGACAAAGCCAAAATGGGACTGTTTATGGGTATCTTCAACCTGTCAGTGGTATTACCTCAATTGATTGTAAGCGTGGGGTTGAGTAAGGTCATTGAGGCGAGTGCCAGCAAGAGCGTTATTTTTGTGATTTGCGCAGGGGCGTTGGCACTCTCCGCTATATTGTGGAGTTTAGTGAAAGAGCGCGCGATCGAACATCAGGGAATACATAAAAACACTACCTTCACGGGGTCACATTAACCTGTCTATGAGTAGCAGTGCCTCTTCCGCGCGCCCACACTTGTCGTTTTGGCAATTGTGGAACATGAGCTTTGGTTTTCTCGGCATTCAATTTGGCTTTGAGCTTCAAAACTCCAACGTCAGCCGGATATTCGAAACATTGGGGGCCAACAAAGATGAGATTCCTATTTTGTGGATTGCCGCTCCCCTCACAGGCTTGCTGGTGCAGCCTATTGTCGGCTATATCAGCGATCGCACCTGGCACCCTTACTGGGGCAGGCGAAGACCCTTCTTTTTCATCGGTGCCATCCTGGCCACCATTGCTCTGGTGATCATGCCCAATTCGCCCTCGTTGTGGGTGGCAGGAGGCATGTTGTGGATTATGGACGCTTCCATCAACATCTCGATGGAGCCGTTTCGCGCGTTTGTAGGCGATAAGCTGCGCCCCTCACAGCGTACCGCGGGCTTTGCCATGCAGAGTTTTTTCATCGGAACGGGATCGGTTATCGCGGCCCTGCTGCCCTGGATATTCAACAAGTGGTTTGGCCTGAGCAACACAGCTGATAGTGGTATCATCCCGGATTCGGTGAAGTGGTCGTTTTATGCCGGAGCCTTTGCGTTTCTGACCGCAGTCATGTACACGGTGTTTACCACCAAGGAATTTCCTCCCGAAAGCATTGAAAAGCTTCGTCAGGAAAATAAACAAAGTGGTTTTTGGCAAGGCATCAAGGAGTCGTTTCAAGGAATTTTTCACATGCCCAAAACCATGCGCCAGTTGGCCTATGTACAATTCTTCACGTGGTTCGCACTCTTTTCCATGTGGATTTATTCAACCAACGCGGTCACCAGCAACATCTACAACATGAAAGTGTCGGCCGAGTTGTATCAAAAACTGAAAGCAAATTTTTGGCAGGCGGAGCTTGATCCGGTGATGTTCAATTCGTTGAAAAATGATATAGACGAAATCGATATGTTTCAGGCGGGCAGCTCCGAACCGGTGCTCACACTGAACCTGACCAATTATTTTTTGGACAGCCCGGGACTCGTAACAGCGGATCGACACGAGTTAGAACGCGTGAAACAAGAATATAACGATGGTGCCGATTGGCTGGGGGTTTGTTCCTCGGTGCGCAATGGCGTGGCCGCGGTTTTCGCTTTTATCATTCCGTTGATTGCCCTGCGGCTGGGCCGCAAGCGCACGCACATGGTCTGCTTGATCATGGGTGGGTTGGGGCTGGGGTCCATCGTGTTTATCCAAGACCCCTGGGTCATTGCCGTTTCGATGGCGCTGGTGGGCATTGCCTGGGCCAGCATCCTTTCGATGCCCTATGCGATCCTGTCAGGTGCGTTACCCATCAACAAAATGGGGTACTATATGGGCGTTTTCAACTTCTTTATCGTCATCCCCCAGATTTTTGCCGCCACGATTTTAGGTTTTCTTACCGTCTATCTCTTCAACGGTAACACCATGCTCACACTCGTACTGGGTGGGGCACTGATGATCATTGCGGGCGTTCTTTCGCTCAGGGTAGATGACAAAGACTAGCTATGATCCGGATATGCTCTTTGATGGTTTTACTCGCACTGCCTAGTGTGTGCGAAGCTCAGGCCATACATGCCCAGTTGAAACAATGGGAGGCCGTGGCCTCCGAAAGTGGCAAGCAGCCCATTGGCCTGCCCGTGCCCTTTGTGCATCAAGACTCTGCGCTGTTTGTGTACACCGGGGTGGCCACCAGGGTCGAATGGATGGGTGACTTTAACGGATGGGGCTATGACAAGTCTTTTCCAAACAAAGGCACGCAACTTGGCAACAGCGGCATTTGGTACCTGAAAGCCTCGTTCCCTCCGGATGCCCGTCTTGATTACAAAATATTGTTGAATGGCGCGCAGTGGATATTAGATCCGCGCAACCCGCACCAACAATGGTCGGGCGTGGGCGGAGGCAGCCCCAACTCAGAGCTGCGCATGCCCGCGTGGAGGGAAGAACCGGTGCATCTGGACGGAGTGACAATGGCCAAAGGCGCTGTAAAGAGTGATCTGCTGTTTAATAGCGAGCGGCTCGGCTACCAAGTGATGTACAGCCTCTACCTGCCACACGGCTACCATGAAGCCACAAAAATACCTACGGTGTACGTCACCGATGGTTACGAATACATGCACCCGCGCATGGGAAACATGATTACCGTGCTGGACAATTTGATTGCCGAGGGGAAGATTAAGCCCATCATAGCCGTATTTATCGATCACCGAGAACCGATTAACCGATCAAACAACAGGCGCATGACGGAGTTGGCCATGAACGCGAGTTACTATGACTTTATCGCGAAAGAATTAGTACCTTTTATTGAGGTACACTATGCCGCACTGCCCGCGCCCGGCAGCCGGGCCATCCTCGGCACCTCGATGGGCGGGCTGGCCGCCACCTACTTCGCCTTCTCGCCCCAATCGGTGTTTGGGCTGGCCGGAATTCAATCGCCCGCCTTTTGGACACAACCGCGCATTTATGAGCTCTGCCAAAATCCGGACAACCCCATGCTAAAAGTGTCGATGACAACGGGCACCATCAACGACAGTTTCAAAGAGACACGTAAAATGCAGGAAATTTTGCGAGGAACGGCTTGTGAGTTCACGTACCGCGAAGTAAACGAAGGTCACAGCTGGGGTAACTGGCGAGGGTTGATTGACGATATCCTGATCGACTTTTTTCGGAAGTGAGCCTGTTTTGCCGCTGGTCGGCAATCGCTAATTTCGGGCACCGAAATTGCCTTAAGGAAAAACTATGAAAATACGTTTACTGGTTTTACTCTTGCTTTGCGTCATTCTTCTGGACTCCTGCAGCTCCGGAAAAGCCGCTTACAAACAGGGCGACTACTATCAAGCGGTGCTAACTGCTGTTAACAGACTGCGCCAAAATCCTGACCACAAGAAATCGCGCGAAGTGCTTGGGCTAAGTTATACAGCCGCGGTGGAGTTCTTGGAAACGGACGCCAAAAATCAAATTGCCTCCGATGCCAATTTCAAATGGAACCGGGCTGTAGAGAATTACGAAAAGATCAATACGTTGTACGAAGAGATTAAGCGCTCGCCCGGGGCCAGCCGCGTCATCGCCAACCCGGTGAGCCGCTACAAAGAACTAACAGAGGTAAAGGGAAAGGCCGCGGAGGAATCGTACGAAGCGGGCATACAGGCCATGTTGAAAAACAACCGGGCCGAGGCCAAGCGCGCCTACTTCCTGTTTGCCGATGTGCAGCGGTTATCGCCTGGTTATCGCGAAACGATTGAAATGATGAATCAGGCCGAGTATAACGCCACGTTCCGCGTGGCCTATTCCGAGGTAAATGCCTCCCGCGAAAACTTCACACTTCAACAGGCACTCACGCCTGTCAACCGCCAGTTCCTGAAGTTCTACACCAATGCCCAGGCGCTGAGCGACAATGTTCCCATTGATCACCAGTTGCAGTTGCAATACCGAGGCGTGGACTTTCCGCGCGAGGCAAATACCTCGAGCACCACCGAAAAACTGGAAAAAGATATTCAAGTGGCCGAAAAGGTGGTGAATGGAAAAAAAGAGCCGGTGTATGAGAAGGTTCGGGCGGAGGTGCGCGTATACACCCGCAGCTATCGGGTGACGGCCGAAGGGGTGGTGCAAGTGACGGATGTAAAAAGTAACGGGTTGGCAATGAACGAGACCATTCAGGGCGATGCAAACTGGACATGGCAATGGGCCACGTACTCGGGCGACCAACGGGCGCTGAACGACAACCAACGCAACCTGGCCAAGCGCAAAGAAGCGTGGCCCGACCGTGACGAACTGGCCAAAAACGCGCGGCAGGATTTGGTCAATAACATTACCAATACAGTGCGCAGGTTTTATTCCTCTTACTGATGCACACAACAATCCGTGCCACCCCGAGCATTTATGTTTTTTCGCGGTTAGCCAACTAAAAACCGCATGGAACAAAAGCACAAAGTGTTGATCATCGGGCGGCATGAGAATATGCTGGCCAGCGTAACAGCCATGTTAACGCAGCACAATTACCAGGCTGTGGGCAGGCAATCGAATGAAGAAGCCTTTGCTGCGTTCCGGTCGGATGTGTTTGACGCTGTGATTATTGGTGGTGGTGTAGACGCAACGAGCAGAACACTCTTCCACACCGAGTTTCCAAAAATCAATTCCGAGGCAATCATCATTGATGGCCACCCTCAATCCGTTCTGCAGGACTTACGCCACGCATTGGCGAGTCGATAGTTGGTTTCTGCGAAGAATTGAAAATTGACAATATCAGTCATGTGACTGAACAAACTCAAATCAACGAAGCTTTCCACACGAAAAATTTCTTGTCGGAATGGCCGCCTTGCGGGAAACCTGACTGCCTCGGCACCAAAAAGCGCTACGCGACACCAAGCTGCGTCATACTCAAAGAAACTTTTGCTTCCACAAAACGCATAAAAAAGCCTCTCACTACGGAGAGGCTTTTGTCGGGGTGGCCAGATTCGAACTGACGACCTCTTGGTCCCAAACCAAGCGCGATACCGGGCTACGCTACACCCCGAACTTTTTTAAGGCCTGCAAAGATAACGCAATGCCGTTGCGTTCCAAGTGATCCGACAGGGACTCGAACCCCGAACCTGCTGCTTAGAAGGCAGCTGCTCTATCCAGTTGAGCTATCGGACCTAATTTTCTTTCACCCTTTCGCTGCTCTATCCATCCCGATAGCTATCGGGGCGATAACTATCGCCCTAATTTTCAATCAGGCCTGCCCTACTCTTTCCCACCGTCCGTGGTATGAATTCAATAGCCGGACTCAAAAAACGATGCCCGCCTGGCGTCTCGCCCGGCAGGCACCCTTGCGGAGAGGGGGGGATTCGAACCCCCGGTACAGTTTAACCCGTACGACAGTTTAGCAAACTATTGGTTTCAGCCACTCACCCACCTCTCCCTTCTTCGCGAATATTCGGCAAGACATCCCGCCAAAAACCCCTTTTACGCCTCTAAATTGGCTAAATTTCGAGGAAAAAGGAGTGCAAATATAACCGTATCAACGGATTTGCCCTAATACCGTTTTTGAATTTTCATGATTGACCGCTACACCCTCACTGCCTTGCCCGAACAGTTAACCAAACGCTTTGACGTGGAAAACACGGAGCCTCATCGGCCGCAGTACAATGCAGGTCCTGGCCGTTTGCTGTCTGTGATACTGCAGCACAGCCCACAGGGCGTGTCGTACTTCTATTGGGGCGCACCGCCCGCGCAGGGAAAAAACAAATCGCTGGCCGAAAAGATCATCAACCTCCGTGCGGAGTCCATTGCCGACAAGCCCGTGTTTCAGAAGAAGCTGCGACACTACCGCTGTCTCATTCCCGCTGATAGTTTTTTTGTGTGGAAGCAAATCGGCAAAAAAACCTCCACCCCTTACCGCGTCCTACTGCCCGATCAATCACTTTTTTCCATCGCGGGCATCTGGGAAGAATACCAGCAGGACGATGGTGAACACGTGCACACCTTCACGATGATCACCACGCCCGCAGGCGATGACCTTCGCGTAGTTGCCGAGCGAATGCCCGCGGTACTCACCTTGGAAAAGGAGCGACTGTGGATGGAAAAAGAAGCTGATCAAAGCCAATTGCTATCGCTGCTCCAACCAGCGCCTATGAGCTGGGAATACTACACGGTATCCCCTCGGATCGCCTCCCCCGAAATCAACGAAGCCTCGCTTATTCGGCCCGCTCCGGCTGCCAACCAGTTTGGCAACCTCACGCTTTTCGACTAAAACCCGTCATCCTCATCGGCCGGCTTTTTATCTTTTTTGGGCGCGGGCTCCTCGTTAGGCTTTTTGGCCTTGTCCTTCTTCTTAAACAAGCTCAAGCCTTTTCTCGGAGGTTTGGTTTTCGCGCTGTCAGTCGGTTGCGGGGCAACTGATTCGACCGCCAGGGAATCGCGGGTTTTTGGCTTCTTTTTAAACAGGTTTTGGAAGAACCCTTTTTTCTTTTGCGGCTGGGCACCCGCTTGGGTCTGGGGTGTTTCGCCACCGCCCTCGCCCTCGGTACCATAGCGCGCATACCATGCATCGGGCAGAATGATGTCTTTGCGCATGTACCACAGGTAATTTTCCTGTTCTGTGTTATACTTCTCGCGCGCCAGCGTAATCATGTACGTGCTGTCCGCCCGCTTTTTTACCCGCGCCACAGCCGTGGAGTCCTGTTCGGCACCACGTATCGTCAAGGCGGAATCGGGCTTGGGTTTTTCCGGGTACACTTTCGTCATGGGCACAGTATTGAGCGCGCGCACCGCTTTTTTGTAGGTCTTTCTCGGGAGCAAGAGGTAGCGATCGTACTTCACATATCGTTCCTTGGGCAAGGCAGGGCCGGGCAACACCTGATAGTTGCTGCGGTAGGGCTTGTTCATGATCTGCTGCTGCGAAGGCGCGGCCGAAGCATATACATCCGGATACTTTTCGCGGTCTGAACTGTCGCTGCGATCGCGTTTGACCTTATCGGCATAGGTGGGATTGGCCCCATACTGGATCGACTTGTTGCGGGCGGGCAAGGTCACTTTTTTGCCATTGCTCAACTCGATCTCTTTTGCTTTCAGCGTATCGTCATTGTAGTACGCAAACGTCTCTATTGACTTCTTTTTGTCGTAAATGAACGCACTTTGGTAGGCAGGACAGATCGTACGCTGGGTGCATGAACCCAGCATAAAAAGCGCACAAACGGACGCGATTAAAGCCCTTAGCATGGCACGCGATTAGCCATAAGGCACGAAATTACGCATATTGGCACGAAATCCGAAACGGGCTAAAGAATTGACTGTTAGGCAACTAAAGACAAAAGTATTTGACCGTTGCGCTAATGCCCGTTTGAGGCTGGCTTTTCGCGCACGTTCCTGGGCAGCGTGGCTACGACCAACGCATACGAGGCATCGACCCAGGTGTTCACCAATCGGTCCGGGATGGTGCCATCCATCACCACCGTAATCCAATGTTTTTTATTCATATGGTACCCGGGAGTCACGGACGAATATTTTTCGCGCAACTCCACCGCCAGCTCTGGATCGCATTTGAGGTTCACGCGTTCAAACAATTCCACATCTGCCAAGGCAAATATTTTGCCATGAACCTTAAACACCGCGGTTTCATTGCCAAAAGGAAATTCTTCCGTTGCCCATGGTTTCGACAAACAGTACGTTCGAAAGGACTCCAGGTTCAAAAGAAAAAACGTTTGATCAACCAAAGGGACAACGCACCCAGAAAAACCAAAATGGAAATCTTGTTGATGCCGTGCATCATGCGGATATTAAAATTGCTCGGCCGATGGGGATCTTTGCCGCGAAAAAAGTAGCCACCCACTTCGCCCAATTGAAAAAATTCTTTGATGGAAAGTTTCTTCTTCCCTGCCGGTGCCTGCTGATTTTCCATGTTGTTATTCATTTACGGGTTCTTTTATCTCAATCCAATTCCCATCTTCGCGGATGAGCCCAATCAACTCATCCACCGCCTGTGGGGTAGGTACGTTTTTCTTCACCACCTCTTTGCCGCGATACAGCGTAATGCGGCCCGGCCCCGAGCCTACGTAACCATAGTCGGCATCGGCCATTTCGCCCGGGCCGTTAACAATACAGCCCATGATTCCGATTTTAATACCTTTCAAATGATTGGTGCGTGCACGTATCTTGGCGGTGGTTTCCTGCAAATCGAACAGGGTGCGCCCACAGGAAGGGCATGAGATGTACTCCGTTTTGGAGATGCGGGTACGTGTCGCCTGCAAAATGTTGAAGGCTGTTTCATTCACCACCTTGTCGGGTACATCGCCTTTGGCCGTCAGCCAAACACCATCTCCCAGTCCATCGATCAACAGGCCGCCCACATCCGTACCGGAGTACAACTGAAACTTCTCCACCGATACGTTTTGATAATCGCGCGAAACAACCACCGGTACGGAGCACTGCCGGTTGATCAACTCCATAAACATCCTGCGCTGCGCGGCCATGCCGTGCTTGTTGTCGGTGGTAATCACCAATACCGCGGTGGCGTCCTGCGTCAGCCGATGGATCAAATCCTCGTTTAAGTCGGCCCACGAAGCCCGCACAAAATTCAATTCGGCCGAACGCTCGGCCGGCCCGTACTGGCCCGCCTCGATCAACGGATAATGGCGGGGTTGGCGGGCATGTTTCATCCAGGTAGCATGGTCTTGCACCACGCCCAGTGTGCCCGGTATTTCAAAATCGATGGATTGGCTGCCGAGATAAACATAATCGCAAGCCATGTCGGTAATATTCCACTTGTCGAGCGGCACGGAATACTGATAGCCTACAGCAAAAAGCGAAGCGGCCGTAATTTTATCGCGGTGAGAGAAATCGGCCACCACGCGCGGAACCTGATGTCCTCCAAGGTTGGCCACCTCGCGGGTGTGCCTGCGGGTGTAGCGAAAGGGATCAATGGGGTTGATGTCAATGGCGCGGATGGGTGCATGCGGCACCCGGTGGTCATACCGTTTGGCCAGGGTAGCGGCCACCGGCACCTCTGCTTCGGGTTCCTCGGTCAGCGACACGCGCACGGTGTCTCCCAACCCATCTTCCAGCAACGTACCAATTCCGACAGCCGATTTGATGCGACCGTCTTCCCCGTCACCTGCTTCGGTAACACCCAGGTGAAGCGGG
Source organism: uncultured Ohtaekwangia sp. (assembly GCA_964524935.1). Lineage (GTDB taxonomy): Bacteria > Bacteroidota > Bacteroidia > Cytophagales > Cyclobacteriaceae > ELB16-189. Next base: position 496,869 of record CAZGFJ010000001.1, on the reverse strand, counting down.
TAAGGCTGAAAACCTTCTTCATCCAGCTTTTGAACCAACAGCCGATACGCCTGCACCATCACTTGCGGATTGCTGGCCTTCATGGACAAAACGATGTTGTAGTATTGAAGGTCTTCGCAGATGCGCAAAAACTCCAGCGCAGACTCCACCATGCCCAAGGGCGTATCGCCATAGCGGCTCATGATGCGGTCCGACAGGCTGCCGTGATTGGTGCCGATGCGCATGGCCGTGCCATACTCTTTGCAAATTTTTACCAGCGGGGTAAACTTCTCGCGGATGCGCGCCAGTTCAGCTTCATACGCTGCATCGGTATACTCAATTTCTTCAAATCGTTTTTTATCGGCATAGTTGCCGGGGTTGACACGCACTTTTTCCACGATGCGGGCAGCCAACTCGGCCGCATTGGGTGTGAAGTGAATGTCGGCAATGAGCGGCACCTGATAGCCGCGCTTGCGCAGTTCTTTTTTGATCTCGGCCAGGTTTTGTGCTTCCTTGATGCTGGGCGCGGTGATGCGCACATACTCGCAGCCGGCCTCCACCATGCGTATGGTTTGTTCCACCGAACCCAGCGTGTCCATGGTATCCACGGTCGTCATGGATTGGACGCGGATGGGATGATGCCCGCCCATCGGCACATCGCCTATATGGACGATGCGGGTTTTTCTCCGGCTATATTCAACAAGGCTATTGCAGTAAGCAGCAAGGGAGGCAACGGTAGGGTTCACAAAAAGAGATTTGACCCAAATTTAACTCTTTCGGGGGCATAAATGTTTGGCCGGATGGGCGAAATGGAGTACCCTTCAGGGTGATCGACCCGTGCGCATCTGCGCTCGGACAGAGCGAGCTGAAAAATAGATGTAATCGTGGTCTCAACCCCACCGGACAGCTCAAAAAAAACCCGGCCGAAAAGGCACTCTACCCTGTTTTGAGGCGGCTTTTAGATATCGCCCAACTGAGGCCGTATCAGTATCTCCTCCACCACGCTGTGGCGCGAAAGTGACCAGGCCGCAAAAATCGTTTCGGCCACGTCTTCCGCCTTCATAAAACGGCTGTCGGGCAGGTCGGAGCCCGCCCAACTGGCGGTTTTGGTGGCCCCGGGCAAAATGGCGGTTACCCGGATGCCGTTTTCCTTCAGTTCTTCGCGCAGTACTTTCGAAAACCCCAGCAGGGCAAACTTTGAGATCGCATAGGACCCACCGTTTGGATAGGCCTTCAGGCTGGCAATCGAACACATGTTGAAGATATGGCCCTCGCCTCGTGCTTTCATGGGCGCCACCAATCCGCGCGTGGTGTAGTAGGCGCTGTACACATTGCTTTCAATCATGCTTTCAAGGGTGCCTTCCGGCTCATCGGTCACCGAGCCGGGCACAAAAAAACCTGCGTTGTTTACGAGCACATCCACCGGCCTGTTCAGCGCCAGCACGGCTTGCGTAAACGATTTGATTTCCGTCTTTTTTGACATGTCTGCCCGAAACGCAACGGCCTGCACGCCCCAGGCCGATTCCGTTTGACGCTGGAAGGAGTTCAAGTCGGTTTCGTTGCGGGCACAGGTGGCCACATCAAAACCTGCCTGGGCAAAACGATCAGCGATGGAGCGGCCAATACCCTTGGTTCCTCCGGTAACCACAAGTAGTTTATTCATAGGAACCAAAGATAGCGGGCTGGGTGCAATGCGCAACGCCTCCGGCACGTCTTGCTTCGTTGGCGTGTGGATTTTCTCCTATCTTTGAGAATTGTAGCGGATTCGTTTTTGATGAAATCATTCGGCAAGTACATCCTTTTTTTGGGGTCGTTGTTCGTGCGAAGGGAAACCTTCATGACCTATTACAAACTGGTTTTTGAGGAATGCGTGCAGATCGGTGTGCGTTCCATTTTTTTGTTTGTGCTCGTCTCCACGTTCATGGGCGCGGTAACCACCGTGCAAACGGCCTACAACATGGTGAGTCCGCTCATACCCAGGTTTGTCATCTCGCAGGTTGTCAGGGAGATGACGATCCTTGAACTGGCCCCCACCATCATGGCCATCATTTTTGCCGGCAAAGTGGGCTCCAGCATGGCCGGTGGGCTGGGCACCATGCGCATCACCGAGCAAATTGATGCGCTGGAAGTGATGGGCATCAACTCGGCCTCGTATTTGGTGCTGCCAAAAATCATCGCTTCGCTGCTGATGTACCCCTTACTGGTAATTGTAGCCGGTGTATGCGCGTTGCTGGGCGGCTACCTGGTGGGCACGCTCACGGGGGTGCTCACGCCCACCGAGTATGTGCAGGGCATTCGCTTCGGATTCCAGGAATTTGGCGTGTCGTTCGCGCTTATTAAGTCGTTTGTCTTTGCCTTTCTCATCGCCTCCATCTCTTCGTTCAAAGGATACTATACCCATGGCGGTGCATTGGAAGTGGGTATCTCGAGCACTCAAGCAGTTACCTCCAGCGTGATTGCCGTTTTGTTGGCCGATTACTTCCTAGCCGAATTGCTGTTGTCATGATCAAGATCAACTCCATTTCCAAAAGCTTTCGCGATAAGACGGTGCTAAACAGCATCAGCGGTGAATTTGACAAAGGAAAATGCAACCTGATCATTGGCGCTTCGGGCACCGGCAAAAGCGTATTGCTCAAATGCATCGTGGGCTTGCTTCCGCCCGACTCGGGCAACGTGTACTATGATCTGCGAAACTTTACCGAAGCCGACAAAGAGATGAAGTCTGAGATCCGCAGGGAAATAGGTATGCTCTTTCAGGGCGGGGCACTGTTTGATTCGAAAAACGTAGAGGAGAATGTCATGTTCCCGCTGGACATTCTCACACAAATGGGCGAAGAAGAGAAACGCGCGCGTGTCAACTTCTGCCTGCAGCGGGTAGGACTTGAAAATGTGAATAAGAAAATGCCCTCCGAGATCAGCGGAGGCATGAAAAAGCGCGTGGGCATTGCCCGCGCCATCGTCAATAACCCCAACTACCTGTTTTGCGATGAACCGAATTCGGGACTTGATCCGCAAACCTCGATCTTGATCGATGAGCTGATCCTGGAAATCACGCATGAGTTTGACATCACCACGGTGGTTGTCACACACGACATGAACTCTGTGATGGGCATCGGAGAGAAAATCATGTTTCTGTACAAGGGCGACAAAGTGTGGCAGGGATCGAATCAGGAAATCACGTCATCGGGCGTGCAGGCCTTGGATGAATTTGTTTTTACCAATAAAGTCATGAAGGCCCTGAAGCAGTCATAAACGCTCCTGTTCGCACCGGGGTTTTCCGCACAAAACCGGTTTGAAAACCCTTTTTCAATGTTAAATTTTTTGATTCAACGGATTGATTTACAGTAACATGCGGACGTGTCATGTTAAGTTATTGTTAAGTTCATTAACATTTCGGTAACGCTCATCTACCTTTGAAATGAAACACTGATCAAAACGTATTGTACCGTATGGCAAAAGATAAAACGCGTAAGAAAGTGAAGGCACAAGTAGCCGCAGCGCTGGCCAACACACTGAAAGAACTGAAATTAGAGAAGCCTTCGAAAAAAACAAAAAAGGCCGTTTCAAAAATGACCAAAGCGGCTGCCAAAGACCTGAAAAAGGCAGCCAGGAAGGCCTCTGCGAAATCGAAGAACGTGAAAAAGAACAAGGAGGTAGCCGTAGTCCAGGCGGCCGCCTAGCCGGTTTGGAAATTGACACTGGAAAACAGCCCCGTCCGGTTTTCGGATGGGGTTTGTTTTTATTTGCAGACGCGCATCGGTACGATTGCCGCCTAACTGCAAAACGTAGCCAGGGACTCCAAATCAGCCGAAAGGCGCATCTTTCGATTAATTTTCAAAACCATGTCATCCGACACCATTGAAAATGAATTCTTGAAAACCTTCGCATCGCTGAGCACGGAACAGCAAAACAGTGTGGTTATCTATGTGAAGAGACTGATAAAAAAAGTAAGAGCAACCCTCAACAAGCATGGCTCCCATTTGCGGGTCGTTTTGACCATAAAGAGGCTCAGGAAATCAGCACAGCGGTGGAAGCGGGTTGTAAAAACACAGACAAAAATAGGTGGTAGCGATGGCTTGCTATACACCAACATCGCTATCGGACGTTATGGCTAACGGACAGGCCGTCATACCAAAGATAAAGTCCTTCTCCGGTGGTATTATTCCCGAGTGTTGTCTTGGGTGAATTATTTGATGGACCGGAACAATCGACCCGAAAAGAAGAAAACAGATCGAAGAATTCGCAATGGCCGCGCCCGCCACTGAATTCGACCTTGGTACAGCCCGATGGCATGGAAGGGCAACGTGTGATTTAACAAGTCAATTCAAGGAAAACGAGTTTCAAGTACCTCAACCCACCAGTTTGGTTTGTTTAGACAACTTCCGTGATGAATGACCGTACGGGTTTGTTCATTCCGGAAATTTCACTCGTCTTCGCGCCATTCCCTTGGCTATCACCCTACTTTGCCTCGTTGTATTTTTGAAGCGCTTTGACCAGCTTGCCGCGATCGATCAGGGCAAGTATCTTTTTGTCTTCCGTTTGCACCATCTCTTTTACGTTTGCGCGCGTGATCGGCACCAAAACCCCATCATCGCCCTCCTGTATGGCGGCCAGGTAGGCATATCCTTCTTCGGCCAAAAATCCATAACAGTTGATTTTCCCCTTCACGGAATGAAACAACCAGCAGCTATCCGCAGGCACACCTTTGATCAACATTCCTTCCAGCGTTAGCCGCGACACTTCCCGGGTGTCAGACGGGCGGATGAAATCCTTTTGCCTGCCATTCTTTATTTTGAATTGATGTGGGTTTCCAGATACATCAATGGCCATGCGCCTGGTGAATGTACTGTCGTCCCGCATCACCACCCTGAAATCATATTTAAAACTGATTTTGGGGTTCATGTTGTACATATTGGGCATGGCCTGATACGAATTAATGGTCACGTTACCTCGGGGGGTGCTGATGGTATTGGGCACCCACATCCCTTGCCCTGCGGAAGTAAAGCTGCTTATCAACATTACCATGAAAAACAGTATCCGTGTTTTCATATCCTTCAGTTTTCCTTTGGCTAAATTAACAACCGGGGGCTTCTTGCGCAAGATTGTTTTTGATTGATTATCCGTGCCTTGGGAAGAACAGCGGTAGAACGGGTCTTCCGGGCTCTTCTGCTTATGCATTATGTCGCCCCACGCATAAAAATCGGTGGCCTGCGTAACGCGGCTACTGCGGTGGGTGATTTTCAGATCATCAAACCTGCCTGCGGCAGGCAGGCCACACCTTGCTGTTCTCGCTCTCGTTGCTTACCCATACATACACATAGCCTGCCTGATGGGTGGTGATGGCGTTTTGGAATTGGGTCAGTTGGGGTGTTACGGTTATCTCCAGACCTGGATCAAAGCCTGCTCCTTGCGGCACCCGCACCGCCCGGGCATTGATCATGACATACATGCGGTCAAACAAAATGTAATTCAAGTAGGCATATGGCCGGGCGTCTCCCCCGTCACCGCTGCCGGCAAGTGCCGCAGACAGGATGCCGTTGAAAAGGTTACTATTTATTTCAAAGAACGTTTTATAGAATAACTGCTCCATTTAAAAAGCAACTTATGATCTAAAAATAATATCCTTCAAAATCAAGAATACAAAACAGGAGAAAAAAACAGTTAAAGAATAGTCTCGTAGTCTTTTTGCCCGGCTTCTGAATGCCAAGAACTTAGAATCATAAAATAACGCAAATTCTTTGCTGTCCGGAAACCCCTCAAAAATAAAAAATAAACCATTATACCTTTCTCTTAATTCTTCCATATCGCTTTTCCCAAGCTCCGGCTCACGGATAATTATTTGTTTTAATATTCTCATTTTTATTGCCCGCACTATTTCAAAAAAAATGAAACCATGAAGTACACAAATAAGTCCAACGGTGACATCTATAGCTAACATGGTAATTGAAAATTTATTTGTTGATTTTAAACTTATAGATGACATCGCCACCAATAATTGCTCTTGCTCCTCTCGAACCTCCAAAATACTTTTCATCGGCTTTTCTCTCCGAATAACCCCAATGCAGTTCATAATTACCTGCTCCAACGGGATGGCCAACATGTAAGTTTACGAGTTTATCTGAAGTGTTATACTCATCGTTCGCACGAAAGGATCTGGCCAGCGATCCCCCAATGAAGGGGATATCACCGGTAGCAAATTGTTGAATTTTAGGATCAAAATCATCTTGAAAAATATGCCTGAACACATCTTTGTTATTAAGAGTAAAGCCATCCTGGGAAGTATATCTAAAATCGATATCAATTTCAGCAAACGTAAAACTGAACAAGTTGAAATCGGCACCCGGTACACCTGTTATATGATATCCTGCCTGAACCCCCAATGACAGTTCGCCCGCCACACGCCCACTAACATCAAATCCCCAATCAAATGCCCTATTAAATTGAATTCCTGCACCCCCTCCTTCTAACTCTACTTGTTTACCTACAAACCATTCGCCTGCCTTGTGTCCACCTACTGCTTGCTCAACCGCACCTCCATTCCAAAATGAATACCATTGGGCACCAAATTTCGTTTTAAATCCACCGTCCTGGTCAATACCTCCAATTGGATCATTACCTATACCAGCGTAGGGTGACCAGTATTGTGCATAAGGATCAGGTGATATCCATCGGCCCACGATCGGATCGTAATTTCTTAGTTCAAAGAAATTGTATCCGGTCTCTTCGTCACGTTCACTGAACTGCCCTTGATACCCGTACCGGTACCTCGCATCCTCGGGTGACTTATTCTCCCGCATCACGTTGCCCCACGCATAAAAATCGGTGGCTTGGGTTACCCGGCTGCTGCGGTGCGTGACCTTCAAGTCATCAAACCTGCCTGCGGCAGGCAGGCCACACCTTGCTGTTCTCGCTCTCGTTGCTCACCCATATACCATTAGCTCCACCTGAACTATTATACCTTTTTCCTATCACTTTCCCAACAAGATATGCACCATGATATTCTGTTCTGCCCCAGATGCAGTAGGTCTAAGTAACCAAATTCTAAATTACATTGCTCATCATATTCATATAAACACCAAATAGTAATATCCTCTCGTGTTACACCTAACCTTTCAAGGTGTAAATATTTTTTCTCTAAATACCAATAAAGTAGTAAATAAAACCAAAATAATCTTCTGTTACGATCTCAACACCCCAACCGTTTGCTAAGTTAGATTTTATATTTAAAATCTGTTCAATGTATTGATAGATTGATTCTTTTTGCGTTTATCCTCAAACTAAAATAGTATTTCATACAGGACTTGGCGGCCAGAGAACAAAATCCTCAGTCAAAAAAGTAATGATTAATATCTACATCTAATTCCAAATCTCTCAATTGAGATAGCAACGTTTGTGGGAAATTAAATCCAAACATAAATAGATCGGTTTTTTTCAAACTGAACTCTACCTCAAATATCATCACATTCATCTTTGATTTAAGAAGTTTTAACGCTAATTGATTCAGTTGAAAATATGGCACTACTGTGTGTAAAACTCCATCCCTTATGTCATCAAGCTTTCCATCAAATATTCTTAGAACTACTCCAGAGTTTGTGTAGTTTTTTTTGTTATTTATCGGGTCACCTTGACTCCATACCTCTTTTCTGAGCTTCGATAAATTTTCGTCCTTCAAAAGACTTTTTACATCGATGTGTTTATCGGATGCCCTTATCAAGAAACTTACTTCTGGCTTAGTTATCTCCATAGCTTAATGAACATAGTCATGAATATTTCCAAGAACGTTTCCTTTCGAGTCGCTGATATTTCCGTTTTCATGAAAATTAGTATGGTCTTTATTACCCAATCCCATTTCTTTTTTAAATGCGTGAATTGCCTTATATCCCTGCTCTTTAGTCAATTTCCAAACTTTCAATGTAGAGCTGCTGATTGTATTCCCTCCTCGTTGAATTATCTTGGAAGATACAAATAACGATTTACTCGCTTTTGCTCCAAAACCCACGCCACCTAACCCCTTCGGTACCGGCATCAGCCACGTCTCTGGATATGACGGCTCAATCGCATGCCCTGGCTCTAACCCTGCCTGATATCTCTCATAAAACGTAGTGTTTCTTTGAAGTTCAGCCGTGGCCAATCTGTCAGTGAGATCGCTGACAAACTGTGTCATTTCGGTTCCTTCTCCATAGGTACCAAACATGGAGGTATAACCTTGTATCGGCTCTCCGTTAACTTCAAAACTCTCTCCACCGTTTACATTAAAGCCCCACTCTCCGCCCGCTTGATAGATTCCATTACCCCCATGTGTAATATTTCGCCACCAAGCACCAAACCTTGAGTAACCACCATCCGCATCGGAGAAGTTGATCGGGTCATTGCCCATGCCCGTGTAGGGTGACCAATATTGGGAGTATGGGTCGGTGGATATCCATCGACCCACGATCGGGTCGTAATTTCTAAGCTCAAAGAAATTGTATCCGGTCTCTTCGTCACGTTCACTGAACTGCCCTTGATACCCATAGCTATATAACCCTGTGTAACTTTTGGAGTAACATTTTCAGATCCCTACACTCCCGTTTCAAAGAACTATTTCATTCCGTTAAGTGGAGCTTAAAGATAACGGTTCAACCTCTCAACGGCAACTTTCTTTTTTCAGTTGAAGAAAGAAGGTTGACGTTTTTTTGAAGGGCAAGTGCTTTGGATGTGCGGTGGGATTGAGTGGCCTTTGCGCTTCAAAAAAATGATGCAAGCCAACTGCTGAACTTCATTCAAAGCGCCATGCCTTTCATGGCGCTGCTAAAGCTTGCACACTTGTCCCGCTAAAGTCGGGATGAAACATATTTTGCTTTTCTGCTCACTTCGATAACTGATGAACTTTCCTATCGGCACTGAACGGTGAGATCCACGCGCGCCCGCGCCAGGCGTCCAATATTCCCGCATAGAAAATGGAAGGTCTGATCCTTACTTCTCTACCATTGAGAAGATTGCTAAAGCCTTGGGCGTGGAAGTGGCTGACCTGGTAACAGGTGAAGATTTGGACGTGAATACGGCCGATAAATCACTGATGGAAAAACTCCGTTACCTTGACCTACTCGAAGAAAAAGAAAAGTCTGCCTTCTTCGCCCTACTCGATTCGTTCATCGCTAAGAAAAAACTTAAAGACAATCTCTCTAATCTGGTCGCTGGTTAAAAATAAAGCCCACCGATCAAGATGGGCTCTATTTTTGTTTTCTCATGTACCAGTTGTCTTTGACATGTCTAAAGTCCCTGAGTTCATTTGGCGACTTCGACTTTGGTAGTCTAATTAAATCAGCACGTTCTGATGATGCCTCAATATTTACATAAATAGTACTATCTCTGTCTACCTTTAATAAACTAATATCAAACTTTAAAAAACCTTCTACTAAGCTCTTTGCTACAACGGTATCAATCCCAATCCTGTCGCAAGGTGCTTTGCGTAATTTCATATCAACATTAATCGCCTTCCACGTCTCTTTGTTAATCGTGACTATATAGGGAGCTTCACACGTGTCAGCAAGAGAATTAAAAAAATAAATCGAATTACCCTTATCATCTAAACTTCGAAAGTAAACAATGGTGTTCATATACTCTTCAAAGTTTCCATTACCATACTTGCTTACAAACTCACTATCGTTGCCACTCTGACATGAACCTAACAGGGCCAGAAAAAAAATAGAAAAATTCAAAGTCGATTGCATTATTCTTGTATGATTAGGTGTCACCTTCCCCTCGGAGTAAGTCTGCCTCCGGAATAATTCATTCCATTATAGTTCCTCTGATATGAATGCCTATACCCCATAAAAATGGAGAATTGATCATCCCCAGAGTCCAACTGTGAAGGGTATCCATTTAAGGGAGCGTTTCTAACGCTATTGTAATGAGCACCAGCTCGTAAGACAAGGCCAGAAAACCCAAATTTATCTCCAAGCAAGGCTCCACCTCCTGCTCCGAACAGAAAGTTACCAAAGTTCATATGGTTATGAGCCACACCGTCTACTATGAACAACATGGGTGAAGGGCTTCTTAAAGGATCACGGCTTGCTCCACTGTACATATCAGGTATTGCCGTGTAAGAGAAATCAAATTTACCCCCTCCAACTCCTTCAGCCTTTAGATAATCAATTGCCTCACTGAAACTCTTGTTTTCAAATGCTCCAGCATTCCCTAGCATTTGAACAATTTCGGATTCTTGAGTAAAAACTATGCGGTTAATAACCCCACTCTCAAGATCAGCAACATCATTTTTAGGATCAGCAAACTTAAAAGTTGATGTAAAATCACCATTAGCACCAACAACTACACCGCGACTACCAAATAATAAATTGTGCCACCATACATCATGGTCAATTCCCACGTAATTGCCTGATGCATCAAACTTAACATTCTTACCACCATCGGGGTCTACCGCATTGACTGGGTTATTACCCATGCCAACATAAGGTGAGTAATACTGTCTCTTGGGATCAACAGCAGTCCATCGTGCAACAACCGGATCATACTCCCTTAGTTCAAAATGGTTCCATCCTGTCTCTTCATCCTTCTCTGCAAATTGTCCTTGATAGCCATAACGGTACCTCACATCCTCGGGTGACTTATTCTCCCGCATCACGTTGCCCCACGCATAAAAATCGGTGGCCTGCGTAACCCGGCTGCTGCGGTGCGTGACCTTCAGGTCATCAAACCACACCTTGCTGTTCTCGCTCTCGTTGCTCACCCATACATATACATAGCCGGCCTGATGGGTGGTGATGGCGTTTTGGAATTGGGTCAGTTGGGGTGTTACGGTTATCTCCAGACCTGGATCAAAGCCTGCTCCTTGCGGCACCCGCACCGCCCCGGCATTGATCATCACATACATGCGGTCAAACAAAATGTAATTCAAGTAGGCAAAGGGCCGGGTGTCTCCCCCGTCACCGCTGCCGGCAAGTGCCGCAGACAGGATGCCGTTGAAAAAGGTGACTATTTATTTCAAAGAACGTTCTACAAAGTAACACGTCACGTCCAAAAATACAAATGGCACGCGCCATAAGCGCGCCAGCAGGGTAAATTATATTCTTCTTAAATCGGACTCAATCGCTTCGCATTGTTCTACATATATTTTAAAATCTGCTCTTCTTCTAAAATCATCTTCACCTTCAAAGTTGGGAACGTTTGCCCATTGATTACACGTGTCTTTAAAAAGAAGCAGTGTGTCCAATTTTGTTTGGTGATCTTCATCCTTTAAAAAGGCATCGTAATTCTTTATGTATAAAGCATAGCCTGGCGTATCAAGCCAAGCCAAGTCATTCAGGCATTCATCTAAAGCATCATAGTTATAACCAAAATAATCTGGAAACTTAAATGCAATAGAGATATTGTTGAGGAAATCGTAGACGTTCTGGCTTTTATGTCCATCAATTACGCCAACGTAAATACTTTGGCCACCTTTGGGTTCATCATCAACGATGTGAAAACAACTGCTCATATTTACATTTTCAGAATTCAGTGAACGTTTTGTAGTGATCGCTTGTATAGTATCTACGACCATCTGATCCAATTACAACTCGCTCTGCGCCTCGATCGACTCCTCGAACATGAGGATGTACATCATATTCTTTGTATGTAATCGGCTTTCTATTTGGATCCAATTGCGGAAGCTTCTTTTCTCGGTTTTCAAAATTCTTACTGACATATCCTTGCAAAGTCTTTCCAGTTCGCATTACAGTTTGCGCTATAGTTCTGGCATGGCTCGGGACTACCTTAGCTGAGCTAAACAAAGATTTACTTGCTTTTGCCCCAAAACCCACGCCACCTAACCCCTTCGGTACCGGCATCAGCCACGTCTCTGGATATGACGGCTCAATCGCATGCCCTGGCTCTAACCCTGCCTGATATCTCTCATAAAACGTAGTGTTTCTTTGAAGTTCAGCCGTGGCCAATCTGTCAGTGAGATCGCTGACAAACTGTGTCATTTCGGTTCCTTCTCCATAGGTACCAAACATGGAGGTATAACCTTGTATCGGCTCTCCGTTAACTTCAAAACTCTCTCCACCGTTTACATTAAAGCCCCACTCTCCGCCCGCTTGATAGATTCCATTACCCCCATGTGTAATATTTCGCCACCAAGCACCAAACCTTGAGTAACCACCATCCGCATCGGAGAAGTTGATCGGGTCATTGCCCATGCCCGTGTAGGGTGACCAATATTGGGAGTATGGGTCGGTGGATATCCATCGGCCCACGATCGGATCGTAATTTCTAAGCTCAAAGAAATTGTATCCCGTCTCCTCATCTTTCTCGGCAAACTGCCCCTGGTACCCATACCGGTATCTCGCATCCTCGGGTGACTTATTCTCCCGCATCACGTTGCCCCATGCATAAAAATCGGTGGCCTGCGTAACCCGGCTGCTGCGGTGCGTGACCTTCAGGTCATCAAACCACACCTTGCTGTTCTCGCTCTCGTTGCTCACCCATACATATACATAGCCGGCCTGCCCCACCGTCACCGGGTTGTCGAATCGGGTCAATTGGGGCGCCACCGCCATCTCCAAACCCGGGTCAAAACCGGCATTGAGCGGTACCCGTTTTGCACCCGCGGTTATCATCGCGTACGTGCGGTCAAACAAAATGTAATTCAAGTAGGCATATGGCCGGGTGTCTCCCCCGTCACCGCTGTTGGCCAACGCAGCCGATAAATTGCCATTAAAAACGGCCGAAGCCTGCGAAAAAGTCTCGATGCCAAACGCGGGGTTCAAAAACGATGATCCCAGCAGGCTGCTCATCATCGCCACGGTGGCGTTGCGGGCAAAGCTTACCTTCTTCTCAAACTTGGCGTACACTTCCAGGTTCAGCGTGTCGCCCGCCTCCACTTTCAGCGCGATGGCCGGGCCGATGATGTCTTCCCGTGTGGCGGGGTTGCCATCATCGATCCAATGCAGGTAGGCGCTGTAGCGGGGCGTGGGTTCATCAGCCGTGGGGGCGGTTTTGTTCATGTAGGGGTCGCGCCTCTCGGTCTCGAACAGGTTTTCGAAGGTGACCATTTCCCTCAGGCGGGGGTTGGTAAAGTCCAGCGCTCCGTTGTCTTCCATCGTGGCCAGGTACACGGTCTCCTCGCGTTTAAGCGTGGCGCGCACGTTGCCAAGGTGATCGGTCAACTCATACACGTATTCGTGGCCGCCATCGGCCTTGGGGCGGTACATGCCCACACGACCGCTGCCATAAATAGGAACTTCGGTGCGGACTATGGGAGCGGTACCGCCTTTTTGTTCATAGATGCTGAGCACATTGCCGCTGGCATCGCGGATGTACCAGGTGGTGACCTCACCCCATGGCCCCTCTCCGGAGGAGAGGGGAGCGGCTCCGTAGGAAGTTTTGGACAAGCGGAAGCCGCGGTCGTCATATTTATATCGCACTTTCAGCACATACCCTTCCGGAACACCCAAGGCCGGGTCAATCGGATGGCCCGGATCGGATGGCGGAGACCCCGGCTCGGCCGCAATATGACCGTATACGTCCTTCACCTTGCCACTCACATCATATACCACAAACTGGTTGGCATCGGTGTCCACCATCTCCTGGTGCGTCATCTGCCCGATGGCATTGTACGTGTAGCTGGTGGCATAGCCGCTCACCGCTTTGAGGCGGTTGCCCAACACGGCCGGGGCTGTGGCGGTGATGGGGTGATAGGTGTAGGCGAAGTTGTGAATGCGGGTTTGGTCACGGTCATAGCGCTTTAGTCCCAGCAGGTTGCCGTTGGCGTCATAGTCCATGCCCGTCTCGCGGTATTGATTGCCCTTTAACACAAAGGTGCGGGTGCTGAAGTCGGGGTCGGCAAACTGGGTTTCGCGCAGTTGATACTTGGCGTCATAGCGGTACATAAAGAGGCCGTCCCACGGCAGGCCGCTCTCCGAGGCATAGGCCGCCTCGGTACGCCAACTGATGGCCGAGATGTTTCCATTATAAAGCGGCCCCACGGAGTAGTCGGAGGCGTTGAGTTGGTCGGTGATGTGCACCGTAATTGGTGCGCTCTGGAGGGTAAGCGCGGTGCCGGTGTTGGTCATGCGGTAGCGGTACACGCCTGCCTGGGCGGCCGTGACGGGGCCAAATGAGTAGATGCCGGGGTTTCCGCTTTGGTTGGTGGCGGTGATGTTGGTCCAGGTGGTAGCGGTGGCTTGTTTTTCCCAGATCACGGTGGTGTTGGGGGCCAGGGGTCGGGCCTGAATGGTGAGTGTAGAACCCTGGGGCGCGTTGATCAACCGAATGTCGTCCAGTTCTTTTTGGGGAGAAAACACGCGTGAACGATAGCCGGCATACGTAGCCGTGGGCAACACCGTAGTATAGTCCAGCCGGTTACTCTCTATCTTTAAATAGAGGTTGTCTCTGCGTAAAGCGGTACTAAAATTGGGAATGCTCGTAAAATCATTATTATTTAAATAGAGATACGTGATAGAAGGCAGGTTCAAGAAGGAAGTAGGCACAGCCCCCGACAATTTGTTTATGTGCAGAAAGAGATGCGTCACGGCAGGCAGTGTACCCAGGCTTTCGGGAACCGTGCCGGTAAACTCATTGTCGTACAAAAAGAGTTGCGTTAGTGCTGTAAGCGATGATAGGGAAGCCGGGATACTGCCGCTGAGTTTATTTTGATCGAGCGTCAACAGCTCCAGTTGTGTAAGGTTGGCAAGTTCAGCGGGTATTGACCCTATGCGTGCGCTGGCGGTCAGATTAAGCGTGATCAGTTGCTTCAGATTGCCAATCCAGTCGGGAATGATGGCCGGAGTAAATGGGTTAGCCGCCAGCCGAAGCACTCGGAGCTTGGTCAACTCACCCAGATAGGGCCACAGGCCCGTTAGCTGGTTATGGTTGAGATGCAGGTTGACCAAATTAACCATCCGGGAGATGGAGCCCGGAATGGCACCGCTCAACTGGTTATACGACAAATCAAGAGTGGTGAGGGTAGTGGCATGGCACAGGTCAGGTGGTATAGGCCCCGATAGCTGATTGCCTGTTACGCGGAACTCTACCAAATTGGGCAGGCCTCCAAAGCCGCTGGGTATGGAACCCGTCAACTGATTGTTATCGAATACCAGGCTGCGCAGGGCCAACAGGGCCGACATGGTGGGGAGCGTGCCGGTGCGTTTTGTATTGGCCATGCTCAGGTAGGTGAGTTTAGTACAGGTCGCCAAATAGGGCGGAACGGGGGCCGGAGTCAGGGTCGGATTGTTGGCAATGTTGAAATGAACCAAATCTGCCAGGCGCGACAAATCAGGCAGTATACCCGCCAATTGATTCATATACAGGTTGATGGTCGTGAGGTTAATCAGGTTACCCAACGATGCGGGAAGGCGTGTGAGCGCATTTCGCTGCAAATTCAAGGCACGCAGTTCCGTCAGGTTACCGATGGCCTGAGGTAGTCGCCCATTAACAGCGTTATAATCCATCGTGATGCCCGTGATATCGCCATGAGCCACCGCAATGCCAAACCAGGCATCCATTTGCGTGGCCGTGGCCGATGTGGGCCAATTACCGGCCGTGGGCCAGTTCGTTCGGTTGCGCCAGCTAGGGCCATTGCAACTATCATACAATGCCTTGAGGGCCTGAAACTCCCACAGATCGGGCACAGCCCCTTGAACGGGTGGTATCCAGAAGGAGGCTTTGGCATGGGTTATTTTGACACCCGTTTCATGGATAGACGCATCCGCTATCAGTGCCGTGGTTAGAACGTTGGTGAGCGTGTGTACACTAACGCCATTCTGCTTGAAATAAATGGTAGTGCCTACGCGCTCTACGCGCAATACATCCCCCGTGGCGGCCGGTAGGGTTCGCTGATTTACGCCATTGACGTATACGTAGATTTCGTTGGCACTGGTGTACCATGCATAGTCAATAGTATTGTAGCCAGCGTCCGTATTTACATCCGAAAGACCCATCAGCCGCCTGCCGTTTTGTTGATCCAACCTGTATTCAACCCAGCCGTCAATATTAGCCGGCAACTGATTGACCGAGGCGGCTCCCCCATTACCCCAACCGGATGAGGCTGTCTTAGTGATCGTATTTCCATTCACCGAAACGCCCACCGCATCGGCCCACACAATATCGTACTCGGGGGCCGGGGGCACCACGGAAGGAATCCAAAACGAAGCCTTGGCATACGCCACCGTGGTGCCATCATCGCCCAACGAGCAGTCGGCTATCAGCGCGGTAGTCAGTGCATTGGTAACCGTGTGTTCGGTCACCCCGTTTTTCTTCCAAAGAACGGATGATCCTATCCGTTCCACGCGCAACACATCGCCAAACTGAAAGGAGATGGTTTTGAGTCGGCTGGCGCCCATGTACACCATGGCGGAGTTGCTGATGGTATACCAGCTATAGCGTATCGAATTGAAGTGTGCGTCCACGTCTGTGTCCGTCAATCCCACAATGCGTTTTTGGCCGTTGTGCACCACGTACTCCAAGAAGCCATCCTGGCCAGCCGGCAGCACATTGAGCGAGGCGGCTCCGCTGTTGCCCCACCCGTCTACAGCCGTTTTGGTTAGGATGTTATTGGCAAAGCTGGCACCAACCAGCGAACTCCACAGCACATCGTACAGGGGCAAGAGATACGCTTCATCTTCGCCCTCCGGGTCTTCTGGCATAATTTCACCCTTTACCGATGCGATAGGGCTAACGGTTTCAATCGGAAAACCATCATTTGCAAGGACGGTCAGATCGTTTTGAGTAGGTACCGTTAGCAGTATCTTTTCATCCTGTTGCTGTAGGTGCTTCACCATTTGTGAATAAATGGGCATCTCCGCGCTGTACGCTTTTAAGCCTAATTCAGACACATCAAAGGCCGGGGTGATTCCGAGGTTATGGGCGGTCGCGGCCATGGTTCTGGAATCGGACGCGGGCAGGCCATGATAACGGTTGGGGTCGGGGGCGAGAGGCTGCGTTTTTGCGGCCGTCAGCAACGAGGTGAAATCGCTGTTGTAATAATCGAGCAGCATGCCAAACGCATCCTGTCGAAACGAGCCATGCTCGCCCGGCAGTCCGTCCCGCCCCGGATCTTGCAACGGGTCCGGATGGTTGATGGACGTCAGCCAGCCATGAATGTTATAGACAAAATCAATCCCCTGGAGGTTCGTGGCTAATTCAATGCGCTTCAGCGGGCCATGCGCATAATAGCTATACGTAGCCTGCAAAATCTTTTTTACGCCATCCGCGCTGGTCAAGGCCCGGCTTAGCCGTTTGTCGGCATCGTATTCGTAATAGTGGTGAAACTGGTCAACCGCTGCTCCGGCTTCGAATGACTTCTGCGTCACGCGCAACACGTTGCCCAGAAAGTCATATCCATATTCCACCACAAACACACGTGTGAGGGCTTTGGGTTTTTGGGCCATCCAGGTCACCCGGCCCAATTCATCATATGAGTACCAGGTCTTGATGTTTTCGTTTTCGGTAAACGAAACAGCCCCCCGGGTAAATCGCTGCGTATAAAGGCCGTCCAACTGGGTGGCCGATAGAAAGTCGGCATCGGGAAGATCATACGAGGTTTTTAGCCAATCGCGTTTGTCGGAAGCGGACCATTGAGGTTGGTGCTGATATTCAAGCAGGGAACGGGCCTGTTCGAAGGTCGTGGCGCCCACGTACTCACCGGATTCCACCGGGCGGCCAATGTCATCGTATTGGGTATAGGAAAAATGGGCATCCAATGCCTGTTGGGCATTCTGGGAGAAACGGATGTTTCCATCGCGTCTGTATTGGTAGCGTGTCCTGCCGGCATCGGGTTCGGTCATTTCCAACAGCCACCCCTGGAAGTTATATTGGTACTCGGTTTTGTCGATTTGATCAAAGGGCCGGTTGTCCATGCGATATTGCTTCACACCGTTGGGCGATACGGAGGTACGCAGTCTACCCGCATCGTCATAGAATTGCATGGAGACGTCCACCAGGTAGTTGGTGTAGTTGATCCGCAACCGGCCCGACTTCAGGTTGATCCGGTAAAAACCTACCGGCCAGGAGGTAGTCCCTACGTTTCCGGTAAAGGGTACGCCCTGAATAAGCTCTTCAATGGAGTAATCCAACGACTGACCGGCCCCCTCGTTGGCCAGGGTAACTTGCCTGGCATCATACAGATAAACATAAATCAGTGGATTGTAGTCGGCATCGGCCGGATTTGCACTGGCGGTAAAGTTGTTGTCAATACGAATACCGCCTAGCTCATCCCAGGCTCCGGGTCGTCCGGACAAAATAGTTCGCCCTTCTTTGTCGGTGATAGAGACGGCCCATTTACCATTCTCGTCCCGGACCACTTTTTGTACGCCCTTAATGTCGCCCGGCCGAAAGACTTGATTGGGATTATACGTTGAATTCCGTTCATTGATGCCGGGGATGGCCAATGCGCGCAGCGATTTATAGTAGTCTAGTTCCTTAATGACCGGAAAGGTGCCAGACAACACTTCATGACCACTGCCCAGGCGGTGGCTTTCACCGGGTCCGGCAGCCATTTTAACTTCGCCCGAACCGTCTTCGTAATACACAATGCGAGAATATGGAAAATCGGTTTGTGCGGGCCGATCCTCACGGGCGTTGGATTGGCTGTAATACCAGCCCAATGTGTTGCCTTTCTCCTTCGCCAGTGGCACGGGATTTAGTTGTGTGTTGGTAACCTTGTCATCGAAATGGGTGTGGTTGTATTTCCGATCGTCAGAGGCAGCCAGCATCAGCCCTTCGTGATACCGGAACTGGGCACCATCCAGCGGCACAGGTAACGCGGTAAGTACCGGACGGTCGTAGCGGTCATTTATTGTCTGCGAGGCGATCACTTTTTGATGGGCAAAGCTTTTGGTCTGCGTTTGGAGCGGCTTGCCTGCCTGATCAAAGAACGCTTTACTTTCCGAAATAGGTGTGTTCGAGGGACTTCCGTCATAGGCAATCGTCCGGACGAAGTTCAAGCTTTGGTCACCCAGCAACGCGACATGCACGGTAGCTCCCGGCCCCCAGGTGCCCGTGTGTTTGTCGCGCAACCTGACATAAATAGTAGTTGGTTCGCTGACGATATATTTGTCCGAAAAAGGCTTTGTGGTCTCAGTACCCGCGGGGGAACTTACCACGTAGACATCCGCAAACTGAAAAAGCTCTTCTGAAAACCCATTGGCCAAAAACAACTCATTGTAGCCATAGCGTTGTACCTGGGTGACTAACGGGCGAGGCGGTGTGTAATCGATGGTAATGGCCACGGGTGCGGAGGCGATGGCCCAACAGTTGGAGGTGATGTTATAGGCCCGTGAATAGTAGTTACCCGGTTCAAATACGGCATTGTCCTGCGTGAGCGGACTGGCCAGCGATTGCCCGTCAGGGCTGGCTTGGAGATAATGGCCGTACCCGAGCTCATTTGCCTCGAAAACTCTTTTTCGGTAGTAAGCAGGGGGGTTGGTCGGCAGTGATACGGTAGTCGAGGTAACGGGTATGTAAACTGAACGCTCAACAGAACAGTCTCCCCTGCCCACCCGTGCAATAAACTCGGTGTACCCTGTGATGTTGGTAAAGGTGGCCGTAGTGCCCAGTGCGGTGTACCCGGGTGGCACAGATCGCCACGTGACGGCACTGCCGGTGGCGTGAGCATTGGAGATGGTGATGGTTACACTCCCGCCCTGGCATACTGACGTCTTGTCGGGCGCCAACTGAGGAGCAACTGCCCTCGGCAACACGTTCACCGTGAACGTCTCCGACCCACCGGGCAGGTTGGCACATTCATCTGAGATAAACGGATTGCCATCCGACAGGCAGAAATAGGAGACGCTGACCGTATGGTCTCCGGGGGAGGCAAAAGTATACTCTAGGGAAGGCCCATGAAACATTTGTCCATTGATTGTCCACCGGTACACATAGCCCGGCCCGCACTCTCCCGAAAAGTAGGCAGGCGCACCCTCGCAAATGGTCAACGAGTAACTAATGCACTGCCCAGCTGCGGCATGAGCAGCCAATATAAGCAATGCTATGATCGCGGCTCTCAATGACATGGGCACACATTTGTGATTTGGCCATCGGTAGGCGGCAGATTGGCCGAACAACAGTTCAGCGGCAAGTCGCCATTGCGCACGTCCGCAGGAATCTCGTCTCGTGAGCCGACCACCGTGAGCGGATATTGCAGCTGGCCACAGACATCGTAATAACCATATTCATAAAAACCGGTGAAGCAGTGCATGTCACCGGTTGAAACCGACTGGCAAAACGAGACGCCCACCGGCCCAGAAGGACTGGTACTTGCAAACTCCGCCACCAGTGAATGCGGTGCCTGCATATTTGAAAAAGTATACACATTACCCTGAATGGTGAGCAGGGTACCGTCAAAGAGCAAATAGGTGCCGTTGGTGCGGGTCATGATCTTGTTGTCGATGCGTACCCGCTGCAAGCGTTGTCCATTGGTACACGTCTCACGTACTTCCACTGCTTGCTTGCCCATATAAGAAACATGGGAGACTCCACTGGGTGATACGGTTCCCGTCAATCCCGTAGACGAGGCCGTCAGTGCAACCGTCCGGCTGGACGTACTGCCATAGTTGTATTCATATTCACTTACTTTCGCGATCCCCACCGAGCCCACCTGCGGATTGAGTGTTTCTTTATAAGTCGCTTTGAGCCGTCCCATGGCATCATACTCATACCGTGTGAATAAATTATTGTTGTCGAGGACAAAAGTGAGTTCACCCCATTTGTTGTACACGTACGAGTTAAAATTTGCTTTCAGCGGATGAAACCGGAAGTCATCAAAATAGGCATGTTCGCCCACCGCCTCACACCAAACCTCCAGATTATCATGGGAATCTGTGATGGTGACATCTGCCTGAAACAACTTCCAGCCCCAGTCTTCGTCCCCGGCAGGTGAACCCACCTTGCTGGTAGGAAGAGTCACGATAGCCGGTTGATTATCAAGTCGATGTTTAAAGCTAACCTGATTGGCCGTGGACCACACACTCATACGATATGTGTTTTGACGAGGCACCAAGAAGTATTTGAAGGCCGGCTGATCGGGTGATTGCCTAACCGAGTATTCCCCGGTATGTGCCTCGTTATCGGATCGGCTGCCGATACAATAAACACCTCCTCCAAAAACAAGCATGCCAAACTGACTTGGCACGGGCTCCTCCTCGGCTCCAGAATAGGCTTGCTCGCGGTACGTGGCGTTGGTAGCCGTTGACAGTACAAAGCCATTCCCCAAATCCATTTTTGTGGAGGCGTATACCTGGTTCTTGTCATACACCTCCAGCGCATGAGAATTTACATCATAAAGGGTAATCTGGCTTTGCTTTTGCCAACGATCATCCGACTCGTTGTTATAGTCAAACGGCTGATAGCCCGTTATCAATCCATCCACGTTGGCGCTGACATCATTGGGGCCGACAAAGGAAAAAGAGCCACTCGTTCTCCAAATACCTGGCTGGCCACTGGTGGTGCCCAATACGGGTATTTGATCACTCCATGTTGTGACGTGCGAAGCAACAACTCCCAGTTTCTCAGTGGGGTCGGATGCACGTACCTTAAAAATGGTTTTCTCCGTCTGTTGAGTCAACATATTCTTGCCTCCTGTACCCATCAATCCCATTTGGCTATAAACACGATATGCAGGCTTCGTCTTTGTTAAAAAAGTATTTCCATAGCCATCATAGCTTAGCTCTTCGATAACGGCACCAGAATAAAAGTCAAAAGCCCTAATCTGATTTTCCGTTTTAGCTCCTGTCTTATAGTTAATTGACACCTCACCCACCTTAATGACTGGCAAATAGTGGCGCCTTGATACCACACCGTAGAGATGATATTCGCCATTATTTTGTCGGGCAAATCGCGCATCCATCACCGTCTCATCTATAACACCTTGAGAACCGAATTTATCATGCAACAACTGAGAGTATATTGCAGGATTTGTTACACTAGTAGCTAAATCGGTCAAATAAAGATTTTTCGTCTCCGATATCTTATTACCAAAATCGTCTGTTAAAACCACTTTCTTTAGCTGACCCAAGTGCGAAGAGATATTTGAGATATTAACATCTCGTTTTCTGACTTTTTTATAGTTGATACCCTGATAAGTATTGTTAACAACCTGGGTCTGCTCAGGCGAATGTAAGATCGGTAGCATGCTCTCAGAAAAGGTAACAAACTCATATATTGACCGATTTGGCAGCATGCGTCCATCTACTGACTCGCGTACTTCAACAGTCCCATATATAACCCCGGGTGCGGGTATCTCTCTTGATAGTTGCAATAGTCTTGAAAACTTCTCAAGCAATTTCCTTTCGAACGCATACTTTTCCGGACGTATCGACAACAACGCCCCGTCCCAAGAATAATTGTTTGTGTAGATGGGCACTGGGGAAAGTCCTGGTTCATATGAAGTGACTCCGTTTTGATATGAATAATGGGTTGATCGTGTAGTCGCATCCTGATGCGTAGTTAACGATTTGACACGAATACCGCCTCCTTTTCTAACTATACCTTCACGACCTGAAACTGACACAAATCCAGCATAAATACCGTTTACCGATTGCTGAAAAAGTGGACACTCTGAACCAGGTATGGACCATCCACCAACACACGTAACAGTAAATTGCAAAAAATTTCGTCCATGCACTGTCACCGTTTTTTTCTCAAGAACTCTGAGTTCATCGGTTAGCGTTTTTGCCGATATGCCACTTTGGTGCTGGATTAAGGCGGTAAGCTTGAGGGTATCACCAACCTTAAACTCATCCTCAATCACCTCAACCGGATCATAGAGGCGTATTTGGTAGCCCTCATTTGTCCAAAACATTGCATTTATTCCAAATTGTCTACCGTCAAAGAGAGTCGCATTTACATACTCATCCGACTCATAATCAATATGAATTTTTGATCCCAACGGGCTCTGAATAGAACGTAAAGTCCACACATCAGTTGATCCAGAGGAGATATCTGTCGTAAATCGGTAGTCAAACTTTTTTTGGGTTTGAGGTATAAAATCAGGTTTATACATACCCCACTCATCTCGCAATTCATCAAAGTATGGAGGATTTTTTGTAACCACCCATTGGACAGCTATGCCACTACGCGGAAGAGCTCTGCCAACAATCCGAAGTCTCTGCTGACCATGGCGTGAAAACACTAACGCATAGACGTCTCGACCTTGATCTGAGAACCTGATTATATCTCCATCTATTAGATCTGAGCTACTTGTATTAAAAACAAACTCCCTCGTATCCGATCCATTTAATGAGGTTACAATGCCTTGACCTTTAGCTCCGGGTTTATCGTAGGTAAATTTAGTGGGGGGAAGCGACTTAATGCCATGTTTACCGACCATATCAACCGATTTCAATGTCAACTTTCCGGTCAGTTGATAAGCGCTGCTTAACGTTGGCGGAGGTTGTGGAAATAGTACTTCAGTCGGATAACTGTTTGGGGTTTCCGGAGTTAACTCGTAGTCAAAACCAAAACCAATTTTCTTTATAATTTTATCTCGTATCAAAGAAAAAGAAGAAAGATCGTATACATCAAGTATGTTTTGGTAAAAATGATCATTTATACTATAAAAATGTACTATGGGACTACATGTGCCTGGCTGTTCGAGGGGGCCCCACGGATAGGAATAAGCCTGCCGCATTTGAGACCCACCGCTTTTTGAAATCGTGAGTTGCTTCAGTGCCGTGTTTGGTATGAGAAAAATTGAATCTAAACGGAGGGAACTAACGGGTCTCGAAAAATAGTTCACCGTTCTATAAATTGGGTATGACAAATTGGATGGAGGGCCAAGCTCCACGTAACAACCAACGTCTCTTGTTGTTGCGGCCTGTGCAATATAGCCCCCCACACGCGACTTTGCTGGGCTACTTGTTCCTTTCGCGTCATTCCGAATAGCTTTGATAAAAAAAGCAGAATGAGTCTTTGTTCTAATCGCATCCAGATAATATACCTCTTTGCGACCCTCGGAAAAATTTTGGAAATTATTATCGATATCCTGATCAAGCCCTACCCCCGGATTTCTCCAACGATAAGTATCGCTCCACAGCCCATATTCAAATTCCACCCAATATCCCCAATCCAATTCACTTAAAACACCATCAGGTACTCCTTGCGGACCCCGATCTACAAAATCTGGACCGGTTATTGCCGTCAGATGCCACGTGTAAGCATAGCGCTCTTTACGAGATACTTCACTAAACGTGTGCCCGCTTGCTCTATTAATGTTTTCAGAGTATTGATACTCATCAATGGAATAAGCAGGCAGAGCAAAATGATATGTCACCCCGCTTTCATTGGTTATCTTGAATGCTCCAATCTGCTTTTTGGGAGATATGTTCCGATGAAATCCCGAAGCCCTGCATTCAATTAGCCCTTCTTGAGCAGCATTCTTTGTAAGGTCGAGACCTAATATCTGATCGTTGGTGTACCATTCAACATGTCGAGAACCAGATAAATGACCATTTTTGAATCCATCGGTTGCAGTTGCCATCTCCCCAGTAATTTCACCAGACCCAAATAGTGGAATCAACGGAGGAGACCCAGAAGCCAAGCTGCCCGCAGTGTTTCTATACTGATTCGAAAAATCACCCACAAAACGAAATTCAATTTTTCTGTTTTGATAGCCTTGATTGTATTCGTATTGCTTTATCTGATAGTCGCTACCGCGCTTGGAGTTTTGTCTAAAAATCAGGTTTTTATACGAATAGGGTCGAATCTGACCCCCAACACCTTGCGCCTGCACACTAAAATGATCATAATTTATAAAGCTTCCACCTAATACTTTATCGGTATCAATGTTTTCAGTTAGGCTAATCTGAGGATCAGCAATAGTGTAAGAATCAAATCCGTTGCTATCAAAACCGGTAGAGGGTTGTGAAGTTGGCGTATGCAATGCGCCATTGACTCGTACATTCGTAGTCTCGTCAATCCAATAACGTTGATAGGAAAAGGACAAAGAAATCAACGGCAGTGGAGGTGTAAACCCAAACCCCTGAGTAGTAAGTTTACCAACCCGATTACTGCTGACTGTCGCAAAGCCGACCGAAGCTGACGAGGTAACACCTCCCCCGGCAGAGCTAATAGATGCACCCATGTTTGTCCCCAAGGAGCTAACACCAACTCCCGCACTAATGTCAACAAAATTTGTAGTGACATTTGCATTGAAATTTATCCCGGTTGCGCCTAATCCAGTTGAAATACCCGCGCTCATGTAAGCCCCACCAAAAGGACCTACTCCACCGGTAACATTTATACCAACAACAGGTTTTCCATCACTACCCTTGATTGGCAGGCCGAAATTAACACCAATTGACATGCCTGCGCCAAACCCTTGATAAGTATCACTCGAAAATGCAAGACCGGCTGTGACCCCAGCAAGTCCGCTTATACCTTTTGTTATCCCTATTGATACGGTCGTTCTCTCGCCTCCTTCCCAAAAAAATCTATCTGAAATCAATGCATTTACTTGATCATCTGGAAATCCATTCACAAATCGTGATATCGAACCTGGGTTCAATGTCCAACCTAAACCGACCCAACTAGCTTCTTCATCAGGGCTAATCCCCGCGTGATATGACAAAGCTAAAGGGTAGCCGCCTGATGGGCCAGGCACCTCTAACACCGGGATGTTGTAGTTAAAGTCACCACTTGCGAGATTTACCATGTCGGTTGTGTCTACAGGCTCAAAGCTACTCGCCTCAGGTGAAGTTGGGCCGGATGTTAATGCCCATGCAGTTGAGGGTAGAACCAGTTCGAATATAAACAGGAGAACTAAAAAAACCGAGACATATCGAACGGTGGTTTTATGTCGGATCATATTCCGTTGGTTTGCGGTAGAATAAAATTAGCAGAACAGCTACCATAAATCCAAATAACGGATCACATATTTTTGCTAAGCATCAAGAAATAACGATGAGATAACAATGCAAGCCATCCTAGCGGATGCCTTCTACTTCTGGGCACGTGACAATGTCGTCCGTCAAAAAGCGAAAGGATTGATTACCCAACCCAAAACCAACCTCCCCCAAATTGAGCTGAACCCACTTGCGTGACGCCAGGGCCTCCCGCGGAAAAACCAACAAAAGATCAGTTGAGCCCGCCATGCCAAAGGTTCGGTTAAAGGCAAAGTCTGCCATTTCCACTGTGTCCTTAGCCGAAGTTGTCATGCGCAAATAGTCATGCATTCTAAAAGACAGAATATTTACCATTTCAGCATACCGGGGGTGGCTAGGGACTAAGGCCTCCCTGGCCTGCATCGAAAAACTGAGGGTGAAATAACAATACTTTCCGTACCGTTCATGGGCTTCGCGCAGGGCAACGCTATCGGTAACATCGCCCACCGTTTGCCATATCAAAAGAGACGTGGGCCGGTACGTGACGGTGGCTGTCACACCTCCGATCTCTTCACTCTTTTTGAGTCCGTTTCGTTCGTCATTCAAAAACGCCATGAGCTCGGCTTCTGTGAGCGTTTGGGGGCGGCATGAAATCAGCGTAACAAGCACCGCCATCGTGATTACATGCACGACCAACGCAAGCGCCTTATCTACCCTCATACTGCGCATTCAACTTCTCCAGCACATCGTCCGTAATATCGAGTGGGTCATCGGCATAGGCAATGTTCCCATACTCGGTGGCAGCCAGGATAATGCGATGGCGGTTGGCTTTGCCATACTTCTTTAGAAAAGCATTCACTTCAGCAAGCACCTGCCGGGTCATTTCCGCGTCCTCTTGCTGGGCTTGTGCACTGAGGGCCTGTTGGTATTGATTGAGTTGGTCTTGTTTGGTTTTGATCAACTGCTGTGACAATTGCCTTTCTTTGGCGGTCATTTTAGCCGCTTCTTTCTCATAGTTAAAAATTTCTTGCTTTATCTCAGAGGTTAGTGTGTCCACATTGGCTTTCCATTGGGCCATTTTCTGTTGATAGGCCTGGCGGGCGGTCTGCATCCCTTTATAGCCGTTCACCAACTTTGCCGAATCTACGTACACCAGCGGGACCTGGTAAAAAGACAAATAGATGGCTATTCCTATCACACCCAGCAGACTTACCAGTGAAATAATGATCGTAATTCGTTGCATATTATGAACTATGGTCGTTTATCAAAATTAATGCAGATTGTATCTTTCTTGCTACTTTTATCTTGATTTTTTTAAAAACGGTGAAAAAGAAAGGTGATCTAAGGTCGCGATTTTATTGGCTGATCGGGTTCGTTTGCCTTGTTGCCGCGGACACCGTGGCTCAGGATCAGCGTAAGGAAAAGCCCATCACCACGAGATTTCAAGACTCCATTCGCACGCAAACCGCCCGCACCGACTCGCTATCGCACAGCGTAAAAAAATCTATATTGACATTGACCAATAAGGTCAAAATGCTCGACTCCATCACCCCCAAAGCACGCAAGCCGGACTTGTCAACCATAGACTCTATATGGCTTAGCAATCCTCACTTGAGCCGCCTTGATTCCCTGAAGCGTTCCGCGCGATTTCGCATTGATTCCCTAAATAATGAAGCAGCCCAAACCGGAGCAAAAATCGGTTCAAAGGTGGACAGCATAAAGAATGCCTATCAGCGGAAGTCGGCACAACTTCTCTCCAATTTCCAAGCAGAAAATGACCTATTGGGGGACGAGGCGATCGAGCCAAACCTTACCTTCGATATCATGGGGCAGACGGACCTTGAAATCCCCTCTGTAAATGAGCGTCTTTCACAACTACCTCGACCGGATCAACTACCCAACCTCAGGGAAGTTGACCCGACAAAAGTGGCTACTGTGAATTTGCCGGGAGCGGAAAACATAGCGGAATTTCAAAGGCTCGGAAATATCACCACGGAATTAGCCCAAATCAAAACGGATCTGAAGGCGATAAAAAAGGATAGTTTGACGAACTCCGAAAAAATAACAGAACTGTTGGAGGATCGGGTAGCGCAAAGACCAGAACTAAAACAACTGAGTGCCCGGCAAGCTGAGATGCAAAAGCTTAAAAAAGCGCAAAACGAATACCTCTCAAAAATGGAGCAATACCGCGACCCGCAAAAATTGGAGCATGAGACTCGAGCAAAAGTAAAAGATCTTGCAAATGAAGAATTGTCAAAACAGGGAGAAAAGCTCTCAACGGCACAAAACAAATTGGTCAAGGCAAAGCGCAAGTACGGCCAATTTGAAGACATCCATAACCTGCCCAAGCGCGCGGTAAACCCTTTGTCGGACTACCCCTTCCGCGAACGCCTCTTTCCAGGGGTGACCTTTCAAGTCTCCAAACCAGAAATGATGGCCATCGACCTGGCGCCTCAGGTGTACTACCGGCTACGGCCCCATTGGGATATCGGGAGCGGCTTTGTATACCGGCTAAATGGTGACCTGAACACGTGGTCTTTTGACCAAAAACACAAAATGGTTGGACCCAAGATGTTTGTCGTTTATCGGCTATTCAAGTCGTTCTACCTGCGTGCTG
The DNA here is from genome assembly GCA_964524935.1 of uncultured Ohtaekwangia sp. Classification (GTDB taxonomy): domain Bacteria; phylum Bacteroidota; class Bacteroidia; order Cytophagales; family Cyclobacteriaceae; genus ELB16-189. Next base: position 468,477 of record CAZGFJ010000001.1, on the reverse strand, counting down.
ACGTAGAGATCGTCCACTACTCCGTGCCCATCGTCCCCACGCAGGAAGTATTGCCCACCAGTTGGACAACCAACTATCTGGGGGGTATTGGCAAAACGTTCCAACTAAACCGCTTAGTCAGGGGGCAAACACTGGCGTACTATAACTTTCGGCACAAGGAGTTGGGTCCGTATCCATCCAAGTTTCTCATACGAGTCGGCTTTGACATCGAGTTGAAAAAAGATCAACGAAGAAACTTTATCCGAAGCTTGTCCGAACAGATCAACAGGTAAGCTTGGGCGGAAAACTCTGACCAACGTATACTACCCAACAGGATGGGTGCTGGCGCTAGCTCAGGCAGACAGACCACGATTTTGGCTTCACCGCTGAACGGAAACTGTACAAAAAAAGATTCCATAACTCACGGCACCCAAACAGGGGAATTTTATTTGGAGTGCATAAACGATGACATGCATGCGCATGTGACATACGCAACTGGCCTGAACGCGTTGCCAAAGCCGAAAGCCCGTTGTTGGGCAAACAAAAACAGGCAGTCTCTCAACTGCCTGATTTTCAGATTGTACCTAAGGCCGGAGTCGAACCGGCACGCCCGAAGGCACACGATTTTGAGTCGTGCGCGTCTACCAATTCCGCCACTCAGGCATCGCCACATCCGTTCTTTTTCAAACGGGTTGCAAATATGCGCAAAGTTTGGTTTTCCGTCAACGCCCGCTGCGAATTATCCCCGAATCGCCTTCAGCCCCCAAACAGGCTGCGCCCCACCGTCATGGCCACCGCTACAATGATGGCCAGTGACAGGATGTTCAGCAAAACACCCGCCCGGATCATCTGCCACATTTTCACATAGCCACTGCTGTACAGCACGGCATTGGGGGGCGTGGAAATGGGCATGGCAAAGGCACAACTGGCGCCAAACGTGATGGGCATGGCGAGCAAAAGTGGCGGCACGCCCATGGCGTTGGCAATACCAAACCCGATGGGCACAAACACCGTGGTGAGAGCCACGTTGCTCATAAACTCGGTGAGAAAAATGGCCAGAAACGTGACGATCAGAATCAGCACAAAAAGTGACAACTGGCCCTGTGCAGCGATGCTCGTCCCAATCAACTCGATAAGTCCGGTGTTCTCCAACCCTTGGGCCAGACACAACCCCCCGCCAAACAGCAGCAGGATGCCCCAGGCCATCCGCTTGGAGTCCGTCCAATCCAGCAAGAATTCCTTTCCTTCGGCATTGGCCGGCACGATAAACATCAGGATGGCGCCCAGAATGGCAATGGAGGTGTCATCTAACAGGATGCGCTTAGCTCCCTCTTCGAAAAACACAGTCACCAGGGCATCGTTTACCCACGGCCGGAAAATCCATAACAACGAAGTGAACACAAAAATGGCCAGCACACCCCGCTCCGCAAAACTCATGGGCCCCAACGCCTTAAGCTGTTGGTTGATCAGCTTTTCTGAGCCGGGAACCTTAGGCAGATGATTGGGATACAAAAACCGCGTGAGCAGCAGGTAGCAAGCCGCCAGCACAAGCAGCGCCAGGGGGAATCCAAATTTAAACCACTCCAAAAACGTAAAATCCACCTGGTATTGAGAGCGGTACAAACCCGCCATCACCGTGTTGGGCGGGCTTCCGATCAGCGTGGCCATGCCGCCAATGCTGCTGGCGTAGGCGATGCCCAGCATAAGCGAAGTAGAAAAATTTAAAAACTTCTTTTCGTTGGCTTCGCTTTTGGCAAACTCTTCTTTCATCAGATTCACCACCGACATGGCGATGGGCAACATCATAATGGCCGTGGCCGTGTTGCTGATCCACATGCTCAAAAACGCGGTAGCCAGCGTAAAGCCCAAAATGATGCCGTTTCCGCTGCTGCCCGTGAGCCGTATCAAGTTAAGCGCAATCCGTTCGTGCAGCTTGTGTTTTTCCAGTGCCAGCGCCAGGATAAAGCCTCCCATGAAAAGAAAGATGACCGGATCGCCATAGGAAAGCGTGGCTTGTTTGACCGACAATATGCCAAACAACGGGAACAGGAAAATGGGCAACAGCGCGGTAACGGCCAGCGGCACCGTTTCAGAAACCCACCACGTCAGCATCCAAACGGCCATCGCCAGCACCATGGCGGCATCCGCGGACAATGAAGTAAATCGCAAGAGTTGCAGCACACCGACAAACAGCGCGGGTCCGAGGGCTACCACCAATATCTTTTTGTTCATGCAACGATTTCCAAGCAGGACGAAACCATGGGCAAATTACCCTGAACAGGGAAATAAACAACGACTCTCGTCAACCCAAACGGACGCAAACACATCGCGGGGGCATCTGCACGCATTCCGGGTCCCTTTCGCGCCCGATGGCGGAAGAGATCGAAAGGGCCCTGCTGCACCGGCAGGGAGAGCTTGGCGAACGGATGGCTTTTTGGCGATGCCCTTGATTTTTAGGATGATAACTAAGCATTACATTTGTTGCCTTGCCCAAGGCAACTGTGGATGGAAATCTTAGAGGAAAAGAAAAACAAAAACCGGAAATATACTCCGATCCTTAACCGGATACGAGAATGGCCGGTATACCAACTCAGCAAAAACCGAAAGGAATTTGTGGAGGAAGTGGCGCAGAAAAGCTTCGAGCGAATCATGGAACTGCGACCCATCCGCAAACAGCTGATTGACGAACTGGAGGCCACGGTTTACCGCGAGCAAAACCGCCTGAAGCGCAATCGCTGGCGTGTTGACCCTAAGGATGAAAGCCGGTTTTGGGCGTCCGTCAAGCAAGAGCTCGTGGAACTTTCTGCCAGCCAGGACGAAACGTCAAAAAAGCCGGAAGAACTCGCCAAACGCATCGTGCAACGGTATGCCGGTGAAATAGCCGGAAACTTCAAACCGAACTCGTACCGCGTCACGCGCGCCATCGTAAAGTTTTGGTTTACACGCCTGCTGAACGGGGCGCGGGTAAAAAAATTCGGGGCCTTTTTCCGCAACCGCTATACTCTTCGCGACAAAATCCACATCGTGGGTAAAGTGAAGATGCTGCGCAAACTGGCCACGCAGGGCACGGTTGTCATGGTACCCACGCACTTCAGCAACCTGGATTCGATCCTGATCGGTTGGGTTATCCACTCGCTCGGGCTGCCGGCTTTCATCTATGGGGCCGGGCTCAACCTGTTCAACATAAAAATCTTTGCGTACTTCATGAACAGTCTGGGTGCATATAAAGTAGACCGCAGGAAGAAAAACCTACCCTACCTGGAAACGCTCAAAATGTATTCGAACCTGGCCATTCAAAAGGGGGCACACAGTCTTTTCTTTCCGGGCGGCACGCGCTCGCGATCGGGCATGCTTGAGAAACAACTCAAACTCGGCTTGCTGAGTACCGCCATCGAGGCTCAACGCAACCTCTACCTGGAAAACGAGGGGCCCGAAGTGCGCAAAATCTTTATCGTACCCGTTACGCTCAACTATCATTTTGTCCTGGAAGCTCCTGACCTCATCGAAGACTATCTTCAGGTAAAAGGGCAAGACCGCTACTTTCCGGAACAAGAAAAATACGGCAGCTTTCAGTTGATCAAGTTTCTGTTCAAGTTTTTCACCAAAGGCTCCAGCATCTCGGTGTCCATTGGTACGGGGTTGGATGTGCTGGGTAATTATGTGGACGGTGACGGCCAAAGTTTGGACGCCAATGGCCGCGTGATTGAGCCCCGCGAGTATTTTGTTTCAAACGGAGCGGTCACGGTGGACAAGCAGCGCGAAGACGAATATACACGCATGCTCAGTCAGAAAATAGTGCATGAGTATCACCGCATCAACCGCGTATTTGCCAGCCACGTGGCGGCCTTTGTGGCCTTTGAAATGTGGCAAAAGAAACATCCCAAGTTAGATCTCTTTAGCCTTTTGCGATTGCCCGAGGAAGAGTTGGAGTTGGACTATGAGGAGTTTCGTGAAACGTTCAAACGCGTACGTAAACAAATCTACAAACTCAAAGAAGAACGGAAAGTGAATCACGCTACGCATTTGAAGGGGGAAATCGATTTGGTGATTAAACGCGGTCTGGACAACGTGGGCATCTTCCACCTCAAGCGGCCGCTGTTGCGAAACAAGAAAGGTAAGATTGTCACGCAGGATTTGAGCACGCTGTACTATTACCACAACCGGCTGGTGGGCTATGACCTCGAATCCCTCATCTGAGAAACCCGCGGGAGTGATCGGGGCGGGCAGCTTTGGCACCGCGATCGCCAATATCATTGCGTTGAACCGACCTGTCCTTCTGTTCGCCCGCGATGCCCAGGCCGTGGAGCGGATCAACCGCACGCGCGAAAATCGAGGGCAACTGCTCCATGATCATGTAACGGCTATCAACAGCCTGGAACAACTGGCAGCCCAATGCGATGTGATTTTTCCCATGGTGCCTTCGCAGCATTTCCGGGCCATGATGCAAAACCTGTCTCCTTACCTCCACCCCTACCACATCTTGATCCACGGCACCAAAGGGTTTGACATCCGGCTGCCGGAGGGCGAAACGCTGCAGTCGGTGAGCACGCTTAGCCGGGCCCGCGTCAAAACCATGAGTGAGGTGATACGCGAAGAAAGCGTAGTGGTGCGCATCGGCTGCCTGGCCGGACCCAACCTGGCGCGCGAGCTGGCGCAGCGTCAGCCAGGGGCTACGGTGGTGGCCAGCCACTTCAAGGAAGTAATCCAAACCGGCAAGCGACTGCTGCGAAACGATCGGTTTCAGGTGTACGAAAACGCGGACATTGTCGGTGTAGAGATTGCAGGCGTCCTGAAAAACATCATCGCCATCGCCTCGGGCGCATTGAGCGGTTTGGGATATGGCGAAAATGCCAAAGGACTGTTGATCAGCCGGGGTGCCGTAGAAATGGTGTATCTGGGCCGCGCGCTGGGCGGAGACACACGGGCGTTTCTGGGCGTGGCCGGCATTGGCGACTTAGTAACCACCTGCAACAGCCCCATGAGCCGAAACTTTTCGGTGGGCTACCGGCTGGCCAAAGGCGAGTCGCTGCCACAAATCCTGGCGTCTATGGAAGAAGTGGCTGAAGGGGTGAATACCGTACAAATCGCGAAAAAGTGTGCCGACCACTACAAGGTGCGCGCACTGGTTACGGATCGTTTGTACAAGGTGCTGTTTGAAGGAATGACCGTAGAAGAGGCCCTCGATTTCCTGATGCGCTTTCCGCTGAGCGCGGATATTGACTTCATCTAAACCGGGGCTGCCAGGGCCGCCTTGATCTGGCCGGCCATCTGCGAAAGCTCTTCCGCGGAAGGCTTCAACTTGGGCCGTGTAAAGTTGACATCATCGGCCGAGTTCATGGGCACCAAATGGATATGCACGTGCGGCACTTCCAATCCGATTACCGACATGCCAATGCGTTTGCACGAAACCACCTTTTCGAGAGCCTTGGCAATTGGTTTAGCGAATGTCATCAAATCGGCCAGGGCCTGATCGGACATATCAAATACGTAGTCTTGCTCCCGTTTGGGTATCACCAGCACATGGCCCATCACCAACGGCATGATGTCCAAAATAGCAATGTGACGTTCGTCTTCCGCCACCACATAACCCGGTACTTCGCGTTGGATGATTTTGGTGAAGATGGAAGCCATACCCGATGCTTACAGTCCGATGTTGATCACTTCAAACTCGATTTCGCCCGCGGGGGTTTTAATCTTGGCGCTGTCTCCTTTTTTCTTCCCCAACAATCCTTTGCCGATGGGTGATTGGGTGCTGATCTTCCCCGACTTCAAATCCGCTTCTTCTTCCGAAACCAGTGTGTAGGTGAAAGAAGCTCCGTTTTTTTTGTTTTTGATCGTGACTTTGGAGAGGATGGACACCTTGGAGATATCCACGTTGGTTTCGTCCAGCAAACGCGCGTTGGCCATCAGGTCTTCCAGTTGCGCAATTTTGGCTTCTAGGTGGCCCTGGGCATCTTTGGCAGCATCGTACTCGGCATTTTCGCTCAGGTCACCCTTGTCGCGGGCCTCGGCAATCTGGCGGGCAATGTCTGCCCGGCCTTTGGTCTTCAGCTCGTTCAATTCCGTCTTCAACTTTTCCAGTCCCTCTTTGGTGTAATAGGATATCTTGCTCATAAAAAACGCGCGTTGCGGTAAGACAAAAAAGAACAACGGCTTCGTTGCCGAAACCGTTGTTCTTATGGGTCAAAGGTACATGTTTATCGGACACCTGCAAAATGCTCAGGCATCCACCAACTCGGGGATGGCCAGCCGAATCTGTTCCAGAAGTTCGTCATCAAATTTGGCGAGGTAGAGGGTTTTGGCTTTGCTGAGCTGCTCCACCGTCAGGCCCTTGGCACCGCGCAAGTCGGCTTTGTACAAACTGGCGTTTTCAAAGTCGGCCCCCATCAGGTAGCTGTTCTGGAGGTTCGCCTCCATCAAAAACGCATTCTTGAAATTGGTCTTGATCAGAAAGGCTCCTTCAAATTGTGCTTTGATCAAAAAGGAGTCTTTGAAATTAGCCCCGCTGGCATAGGCCGAGTTGAGATTGGCCTGATTGACGTTGGAATTTTCTAAGTTCGTTTGGTTGAGTCGCGTATTCTCCAGGTTGGTTTCGATCAGGCTGGAGTGTGAAAGATTGGCCGAGTTTAGATTTGATCCTTTCAGGTTGACGTAGTTCAGATTTGTGCGTTGCAAATGGCAGTTTACCAGGTTGATTTCATGGATCCGATGTCGATTCAGTCGCTTGATGTTCCCCACGGTGCGAAAGGCAGCCTCCTCTGATTCCCACAGGCGAAAGTCATCGATTTCATCTTTATAGGTTTTGATACGCTGCCGTGTTTCCCCGTTTTGGTTGAGCCAAAACAACAAGATACCGATGACGGCAATGTCGAAAATCATGCCGTGGGCCTCGGCTAAAATCTGCGCCCAAAAAGAGTCAAAATCGTGGATGTAGTACTTGAGGCTCAGCCCGATGACAATCAGCGAAATGAACAACAGCACCAGGGCCGATGTCAGCAGCGGCTTTTCGACTACTTCATCGAAATAGCTTTGCCATTTCACCAAACGTCTCTTGAAGAATGTCATGAAGGCCACGTAGAGGTATTACCGATAGGACTGTAAAACTACTCGCCCGACCGCGTCAAAGCAAAACGAAAACAGCCACAACCTTACACAAAGGGTACATGGCCCGGACTCATAACAACAGGGAGACAATCAAAAAATAGATGGCCAGGCCCAGCAGATCGTTGGTGGTGGTGATAAAGGGGCCGGATGCGAGGGCCGGGTTGAATCCAAACCGATTTAATATCAGCGGAGTGACTGTGCCCACCAGCGAAGCAAAAACCACCACACAGAAAAGCGCCAGCGATACCACCAGGGTCAGCTTATCGAACCCAAAAATGACACCGGTGGCGCCCATCACGAGCAGCGAAAGAAAAAAGCCATTCAACAAGGCCACCAGCGACACTTTTTTCAGTCGCCTGCCCAGCCCTTCGTCTACAAAACCGGGGTTGGCCAAACTCTGCACCACCAGCGAGGAGGATTGTATGCCGACATTGCCGCCCGTGGCCTGGATGAGCGGCACAAAAAAGGCGATGGCTGCGATCCGTTCGATCTCCAACTGAAACAGCCCCATGAAGCGCGCGCTCATCACGCCCCCGAAAATACCCACCAGCAGCCAGGGAAGGCGTGCACGCGTGTTGCGCCACACGCTGTCATCCTCCTCCACGTCTTCGGCAATACCGGCCATAGCCTGGCGGTCCTCCTCGGCCTGTTCGGTGATCACATCCACCACATCGTCAATGGTAATGCGGCCCACCAACTGGCCTTGCACGTTTACCACCGGCACCGACTCCAGGTCGTACTTCTTCATGATGTCCGCCACTTCGCGCTCTTCGAGGTACGTTTCCACCGATATGATTTCGCCTTCGTAAATGTCTTTGATGAGTGTGCCCGGTTCGGTTACGATCAGCTTTTGCAACGATACCTTTCCAAGCAACCGGTCGGTTTCGTCCACCACCCATACGGCATAAAAGGTGGTCACGTTTTCGGCCTGTTTACGTATCTCCTCTACACATTGCCCCACGGTCCAGTTTTCGCGTACCTTAATCAGTTCTTTGGCCATCAGGCCCCCGGCTATGTGTTCGTCATAGCGCAGCAGGTCTACCACCTGGTGGCGCAGTTCGGGCTCCAGCCGGGCCAGCACCTCCTCACTTTCGCGAACAGGCAGTTCATTCAGGATGTCGGCTGCGTCATCCGAGGCCAATTGGTTGACGATGGCCGACAGTTCTTCGGGGGTATAAACTTTTACAAAGCGCGTACGGGTATCCCGGTCCAGCCCATTGATGATCTCGGCCCGGGTTTCCAGCGGTAAAATGTCCAGCACGTACTTCGACTCTTCGCTGGTGAATTCGTAGAGCAGGGTGGTAATGTCCGCTGGGTTTACTTCCGCCAGCGAGGTACGGATAGATACCTCATCACGATCATCCAGCGCCTGCTGGAAGCGGTCGCGATATTCTTTGCTCAGCTCAAATTCGCGTAGCTCGTTCACGTTCTTCAATGTGACGGGTCAGTTCGATGAAGTCGTTCACCGAGAGTTGTTCGGCCCGTTTGTCCATCACGGGCAAGCTATATACATCAGCCGGAAATGCCAATACTTTTAGTGCATTGCGCAGCGTTTTTCTGCGGTTGTTGAACCCTTGTTTTACCACCTTTTGAAAGAGCGTTTCATCGCAGCCCAGGTGTTCGCGTTCGTTTCGCACCAGCCGTATGACGGCCGACATCACCTTGGGGGGAGGATGAAACACGCCCGGAGGCACTTTGAACAGATACTCTACCGTGTAGTAGGCTTGCAACAGCACACTCAGTATTCCGTACGTTTTGCTTCCTTCCTTTTCGGCAATGCGGTCGGCCACTTCTTTTTGCAGCATGCACACCACCGACTTTACCTCTTGCCGATGGGCAAGCACGCGAAAAAAAATCTGTGAGGAAATATTGTAGGGGAAGTTACCGATGATATGCAACGGGCCGGTCGCCATCGCTTCCCAGGGTGCCTGTAAAAAGTCACCCTCTACGATCGCTAGCGCGGGATATGTTTTTCGAAGAAAGGCCACCGACTCGCGGTCAATCTCAATCACCCGGAATGAGATGTCCGGCCGCTGCACCAAAAATTGTGTGAGCACACCGGTACCCGGCCCTATTTCCAACACACATTCGCCCGCACGGGCTTCCAACGCCTCCGTGATTTTGAAAGCCGTTTGCTGATCTTTCAGGAAATGCTGACCCAGGTGCTTTTTTGGACGAACCATCTGGCAAAGGAACGCCAAAAAGCGACAACATCCGCCACCGGCCGCCCGGTTGGCAAGGCTGGGCCTCTATTTTTCCAGCACCAGATCGTAGCGTAAGCCTGACGACACGGCATTGCGCAGGTGCAAAACGCGGCCGTTGGGCACGGCTTCAAACCAGGCAACAAACCGGTCGGTCTCCCCTTTCCAACGGTTGGGCAAAACCACTTCCCAGTCGGTTACCGTTGCCTTGCCTTTGTATTCCTGCGAATAGGTAGACATGGAGCCTACCATGCCCGAAGCGCCTTGGTGCCTGCTGGTATAGGAACCGTCTTTTTGAAACTCAAACCGATCGCTCATTGCCACCGCGCCCATGCCTGTGTAAGCGCCCGTGTAAGCGTTGTAGTAGTTCATAGCAGACGAGCCGCCCCCCTGCCACTTGCCCAGCATATCGGCCAAGGTGACGGCAAAACGATTGTAGTAGCCCATGATCGAGAGGTCAGAGTCCATCTGGCTTTCGGCATTGGGAAACGTTTTGCGCAGCGCAGCCTCATCCGCAGCCACGGCCAAAATGGGAAACATCATTCCATTGGACGAGGTGACATACAAACCCAGAAAAACAGTGCGCCCCGTTTTGGGATCAATCGCGGTGCCCTCGATGTACGGGGCCTGAAACGCCCCAATCATTTCGCCATGGTCGCGGTATTGTTTTGACAACACGCGGAAGTAACGGGTAATATGTTGATCCCAAAAAAAGTCGCGACCGGCATTGCGCGATTGATCGTCATAGTTGAGCGGGTGATACAAATACACCGCCACATTCCCTTTGGTCACCACCACCTTGTCGGGTTCAATCGTAGATACCCATCCGTCATCGAACTTCGTGGTGGCTTTGGTAATACCGTAATTTATCGCGGAAGGAACAACGGTGGTCATAACCGCTCCCGTGGACACAGGTTGCTGGACAGTCGGTGGCGGAGTGGCTGGCTTGGTCAGGGTGATGGAATCCAAAAAACGCTCAATACGCGGCATGTATTCCTGGCTGTTCATCAGCACCAAAACAGAAAGCCTGCGCCCATAGCCGGTGATGCTCGTCAACAGCAAGTAGGCGGGTTGTTGATTGAACGTGAAGGCCGACACACCGGCCGCGGAAGTCCAACCGTCTTCTTCGGTGAGCTCCGGGTTGGGCCGTGTGGCGCCCTGATAATAAGGAGTGACCAATTGCTCCCACTCCGCCTGGAAGTCCGCAACCGCGCTGCCCGCTGAGGCCATGCTGCGGTATACCATTACCCGGCACCAGCCGCCCGTGCTGTTGTTGGCCACCACATAAGAGACCGTGTTTTCATTGCCTTCGCGTTGCCATCCGACCGGGGGCGTAAAGGTAGCCAGGTCAAAGGTCTCGGGGGGTTGCGCCTCGACCCGATAAGACGAAAACACCGTCCATACGACAATCGCCAGCACAGTCCAGTTCCATCGATGCATCTTGAAGTTCATTGAGCCACTATCTGAATTTCGTTATTGTCCAATGCCGGCTCTACATTAATCCAAAGCCGGTTTCCCAACATAGCGCCTCCGATGATCCGGGCACGCACCCAGTGCTGTTGTCCTCGCTTCACCAACTTATCATTGATGGCCTCCAACTTGGCGGCATTGGCGCTTACTTTAGAGAGGCCACTGAAACCGCTTCCAAAAAAAATAAAAACGAACGACTTGTCGGGAGCACTGCCGTAAGTGAGTTGAATTTTCTGGCCTTCATGCAATTTGTAGTCGCCATAATAAAGGGTGTCATTTTTCAACATGGCGCGCTGTGCCTGACCGGCCCACGCCACAGATAAGAAAAAGAGTACGAGAAGAGGTTTCATGGAACCTTGGAATTAGTTGTTCATCAAATGATTTTACTCTCCACAGCGGTTTTGACCAGTGCAGCCGTGTTCTTTACCTGAAGTTTTGAAATGAGGTTCTTGCGGTGCGAATCCACCGTGCTCGCGCTGACAAAGAGTTTCTCCGCGATTTCATTGTTGGTTAAGCCCTCGGCAATCAGCCGCAGCACCTCCACTTCTCTGCGTGTGAGTAAAGGCTGTTGGCTGGCCCAGTGCTCTTTCAAATTGTCCTTTCCCAGCCAGTATGACTCGCCCTCCGTAGCCGCCATGATGGCACGGTGCAATTCATCCGTGGAGGCATTTTTGAGCACATAGCCGCGGGCACCGGCCTCTTTCATACTTTGGATATAACTCAATTGATCAAAGTTGCTGAGTGCGATGATGCGCAGATCGGGATGACGCTTAAGCAACCGCGGGCACAGTTCAATGCCGCTCAGGTCGGGCAGGTTAATGTCCATGAGCACCACGTCCGCGGTGTTGTTGGCAAAGTAACCTTCGCACGAACCGGCATTCATGGCAAAGCCCACGAACTGCATGTCCGGCAGTTGCAGCAGCATGCTCTTGATGCCCTCTATCACCATCGGGTGGTCATCCACTATGAATACGCGTATCATAAAATTTCCTATAGACGCAGGAAAGTTGGCGATTCCCCCGACCTTTGTCAACACGCCAAGGCCAAAATCCCCTTTTCCGGGGAGCTAAACAGGTATGAAAATATGAACGGAAACCCCTTCACCGTGGGCCGCCTGAATATCGACTGTGCCTTTCAGATAGCTTACGCGGGAGTGGATGTTGCTCCAGCCGCTGCCCCCGGCTTCGCGCAGCCGGTCGGGCTCAAAACCCACCCCATCGTCTTCCACCGTGAGCTCCAGCGCCAACGGCTGAAACGCCAACTGTACCAACAGGTTTTTGGCGCGCGCATGTTTCAACGCATTGTTGACCAATTCTTGCACCAACCGAAAACAGATGAGCTCCTGGTCGGCCGTGAGTCTGCGCGTTTCGCCCAACGTTTGGAAGGTCATGTGCACGGTGCCCATGCTGCCCACGGAAGCAGTATAGTCGCGCACCGCGCTGACAAGCCCAAATCGCTGTAGCGCCAAGGGCATCAGGTCTTGCGCAATGCGCCTGAGTTCATAGACCGAGCCATCCAACATATCCAACGACCGTTTGAGCTGCGAGGCTCCCTCCGGAGTGCTCGGACTGACGTTCGCCAGCGACAGCCTCACCCCTGTCAGCATGCCGCCCAGACCATCGTGGAGATCTTTTGCAATCCGGCCGCGCTCGGCCTCGCGTGCCTGGGTCATCGTTCGGTAGCGCTCAAACTCCAGTTGTGCTTCCTGCCGCTTCAATTCCTCCTCCGCTCTCAGTTTTTGAATTTCATCCTGCCGGTTTTTGTATCCCAAACCCAGCGCAAAACAAATCAACTCGGCTGCCACGCCAATCTGAAAATAGGTGATGCCCCAGTGAAAGGGGCTTGGAAGATTCGCAATCATACCCGGGTAAAACGAAAAGACCATCGCGGCTAGCGCAAATACCGCCAGCAACAAGCCTCCGGTGATGAGGTATTTACCGAGTGGACTGCGGGCGCGGGCGGTGCGCCAAATGCAGTAGAGCGTGATGGCCACCAGCGTCACCCGAATGACGTTCCACAAGGTTTCCTTTAGCCCCAGCGTGGCCGGGAAATAAAACAAAATAAGATCGACCAGGATATACATCGGCAGGGCCACCACCAATGCCGAAACAAACCGATGCAGGTCAGGCATCAATGAGCGGGTTTGCAAAAACTGCTGAAAAAACAGAAAGTACATGATGTATCCGGCCGTTTGCAATTGATCGTTCACAAAGCCGTTGTACCACTCGGCATGCCATAACCACTCGTGCCCGCTGACCACCAGCGCCTTTAGGCCAAAATACAGGAGGAAGAAAAAAATGTATCCGGCATAGTACAGATACTCCCGTGTGCGAAGTTGCACATACTTCAAGGCGATGTACAAAAACATCATCAGCAGCATGCCGCAGAAAAACCACGAGAACGTATTCTGCCGGCTCAAATACCCCAACTGATAGGTGAAAAAATAATACTCCGACCGCTGCTCAACCAACCAGATAAACATGTTCGAGGGCGTATAGTGGGGAAACTTCAATTGTATGTAGAGGGTCTTTGTTTCGCCCGGGGCAAATACCACGGGCACCAGCTTAACCACCGGGTCGGATCGGTAGTGGCGTTCCTGCAGCGTGGCCGGGCGTGGTGCTTCGTTGCCATGTCCTACGCTCACCACAAAAGATCGCTGAGGACTGGCCGTGACAAAGTAAAAAGCCGAATCGGGCGTGTCGTTACGCACCACCAAGCGGTAAAAATAGCGGTAGCGTGTGGCGGGGGGAACGATCACTCCATTCAAAAAAACGGGCCCCGGGTGAGTAAACGACAACATGTGTGCCTGCCCGATCGGCACTGCATCCCCGGAATCGATGGCGATGTCGACATGCCGATCGGCCACCTCAAACGAAGGCCAAACCGACAGACGAAGCGTGTCGGTTTGCGCCCGCGCACCAAGGACGGCCAAAAGGAAAAAGGTACTCACAAGGGAGCGCAAGGCAAACACGGTTGAAAGATAGACATATGGCCGAAAATGCACGTGGGGATAAGGGCCAGGTCGACAAACCAAAAATCCACATTTCAGGGGAGTTTTTTGGGCGTGCGGAATGCTATCTTGGCAACAAAAAAAACCATGAACCAACCTAACCTATCTCTATCGCTGGTAGCCGGCTTGTGTGTGGCCCTGGCAGCATGTAGCGGAACTTCATCGCGCACCGAGGCTGATTCCACCCGTGTGGAAACCGAAGGATTGAGCTTCAACTTCTCCAAGGGGGTGAAGGTGGATGGCGCCACCGGTGCCAACACCCGGTACAATGGCTTTTCCGTAGAGAGCGTGTACATCGTAGACTCGACCGATACGCCCATGGGCGACAACGTTATTTCGTTGGACAATACGTTCGCCATTGTCTACGAAGGCATTGAAGGCTACACACTTGAAAATGGAATGGCTTTTCCCGGACTCTCCCTGCAAGTGACCGATGCGGCAGGCGGATTTATCTTAAACGAAGGAGACCTGTTTGCCAACGGCACGGATGGCTATGATCCGGACGCTGCAGCTATTCTGCGCGGCACCGTGACCACCGGCAAGCCGATGAAGCCCGGAGAAACATACCGCTGCGTGATGCGCGTGTTTGACAAGAAAAATGCCGAATCGGAAATCGTAACGGAAATGGATTTTACGATCCAATAGCCTTGTGCAAACCCTAAAAACCTTCTTTCGGATTTTTGCCGGCATCGGTACGTTGTTCTTGTCGTTGGCGTTGTATTGGCTATTGTCGGAACAGACAAAGAGCGATTGGGTGGAACGTCCCGCGGTATTGGAAGACATTAAAGCAGGGCCGTGGATGGTGTTTGAGGCGGATGGCAACGAACAGCGCGTGCGCTCGCGCTACTCCAGCAGCGACATGACGGAGGGCGAAGAAGTGATGGTGCACTTTCCCGCAGGCCAGCCCGAAGAAGCGGAGATCAAGGGTTTTTCAGCCCAGTATCTGTTGCCCCTCATCTTCGGATCGATCGGTTCGATTTTTGCCGGCATCGGCTATGTAGGCCTGTACATACAACGAAAAAAAGAACAATTGCGCGAGGAACTTGTGACGATGAGACGCGGTCGCAAAGTTCGCCTGCCGGTTGTGTCCATTGAGTTGGACATGTCGTTCAAAGTCAATGGCCGAAGTCCGTATGTGATTGTGGCGCAATTGCAAGATGCTGCCTCCGGCACCGCCTATTCATTCAAAAGCGATCACCTGTGGCAAGACCCTACCGGCCTGCTGCCCAACAACGAAGTAGACGTGTACGTAGACCCTTCTGATCCGAAGCGGTATTATGTGGATACGGGGGGATTGAAGTGAGTAAAACGAACCTCGATGGCCGATCGGGGGTAACCTGCTTTTGTATGACCGTTGTGGATCACTGAAGCAAAACCAACGCCTGCTGAAATCGGTTAGCCGTTCAGCAAAGTCGGCCATAGAAATTCAAATAAAGTACTTGATTGGTATTTCGGGTTAGTCATTCGCATAGTTTACTGTCATGAACAAATCTGTGCAAGCCGACCTCGTTTCGTTTCTGAAACACCTGACCGCGGCCTTTAAGCCCATTGCAAAGGCCGAGGGCATCACGCTTTCATTCACCTCTGTTCAGCCCCGAACCATTGCTTTTTTCCAGCCTTTGAACTTGGTGGTTGATATAGGCGCCATTCTCACCAAGATTATTGAACTCACTCCCGAACGTGAAACAATCGTAGTCTCGATTCTGCCAAACGATACCAAAACGTGTTATGTTTCCATCATCAACTCTGGCATCAACCTAAGTCTCCAGGTGGAGGTAACACGTGCGTGTAAATCGCACGTGGCGGTAAGCCCCACCGCCACCGGAACGCAGTATCAGATCGAAATTGAGTTGGTAAAACCCTACCCCGCTTCACGTGAGACCCAACTCCCCGACCAAGCCGTCTACCCCCCGGATGAATACGATGATATCCGCAAAAGACTGAGATCCCATTTTACCCGATCCGCTGACCTGCTCGAGCTACTTGCGCAATCAAACCCGAGGGATGCTGCGTTTCTCAGAAAAGTGAACAACCTGATCATAGCCAATCTTCAAAATCCAAAACTGGACACCCATTTTTTGAGCGAGTGTATGAGCATGAGCAGGACACAGCTATTCCGCAGGCTTAAACCAATCATAAAAGAATCGGCCGGAGACTACATTCGCACATTGCGTTTGCAAAAGGCAAAAGAGCTACTGGAATCCACTGACTTACGGATCAATGAGGTTGCCTACCAAACGGGGTTTGAAACGGCCTCGCACTTTACGCGTGCATTCACCCAGCGATTTGGCATAAATCCTTCATCTTTCCTAAAAAAGGAAAAGCAACAGCGCGACAACAAAATGCAACAAACAGGAACGTAGAACACCGACAAAGACAGGTACTTTTGATTTAGTATTCTTTCGGTGTCAGCAATCTTTGTCCAATGATCTATGGATCAACAGAAACGAAATAAGCAGTTTATCATCGAATACGTAACAGCCACCAGTGGACAGACAAAAACCCGTGAGCTACTTGCGAAATTTAATGACGATAACGGGCTGATTGGTAACGTACTATTCAAGGAAAGCATCTTTCCCCAGTACAAGGTGGAGATCCAAGAATTGATAGCAGAAGGCGATAGAGTGGTGATGTTAGCCAGGTTTCACGGAACTCACCAGGGCGAATGGCTCGGTATTTCGCCCACCGGAAAAGAGGTAACCTACATGTTTGTGGCGGGTTACGAAATCAGAAATAATAAGATCGTCAGCAGTTGGCTTGTGGCCGACAACCTTGCCATTGTGGAACAGCTCAAGAAATAGGCTCCGACATCTAATCCTTCCGGATTGCCTTTGCACGAAGCGTGCAACAAATTCACAAGAAAGCGCAACACCCGAGACACCGGCCAGGTGCCTCTGCATCTTACATTTGATTTACCAACACAAAGCATACCGTGGTAATCGAAACGGATCGTCTTTGGCACATTTACCATTTATAGCAATGACAAACGTAACATCCACCAACGTCCTGGTTGTAGGCGCCACCGGAAATCTGGGATTCCAAATCTGTCGTCAACTCGCGTTGTCCAAAAATGATGTAACCGCGCTGGTGCGAATAAGCTCATCAACCGAGCGGGTGGCCGACCTGCAGCAGCTTGGCGTTAAGCTCGTGACCGGTGATCTAAAAGACGCGACATCAATCAACCGCGCGCTGGACGGGATAACAACGGTGATCTCTACGGCTACGGCTGTCCGATCGGCTCAAGAGGGTGACTCCATTAACTCGGTAGACATGACCACCCAACTCGCCCTGGTGGAACAAGCCGAGGCTCAGGGCGTCAACCGATTCATCTATGTATCATTTCCCCCCATGCAAGGTGATTTTCCCCTTCAGAATGCCAAACGAAAAGTGGAAAGTCGGCTTCCGTCCGGCAAAATGGACTTCGTCATCCTGCAACCCACCTACTTCATGGAAGCCTGGCTGAGTCCCGCGCTGGGGTTTGATTTCCCTAACGCCAAAGCAACAGTTTACGGAGAGGGTACACGTCAAATCAGTTGGATTTCCATCGGAGATGTTGCCGAATTCGCTACCGCAGCGATCACTGAATCAACTCTTAAAAATAAGACTATTCAACTCGGGGGCCCCGAAGCGTTGAGCCCTCTTGAGGTGATTCAGATATTTGAAAAGACCTTCGGCAAAAAGTTCGAGGTGGCGCATGTGCCCCTTGAGGCCATTCAACAACAACACGAATCGGCACCGGATGATCTCACCAAGACATTCACCGCGCTCATGCTGAACTATACAGCCGGCAGCACGGTAGACATGCGAAACGTCAACAACGACATTCCGATACGATTACAGTCTGTAGCAGATTACGCGCGTAGGGTTTTGGTCAACCTAAAAAAATAGTCATTCACTGGGATGAATGCAAAAAAGATGTACTATGAACAAATCACAATAACCGGTCTTCCAGCAGGTACGACAGGTGAAGCATAGAATGCAACGATGGAGGAATGAGACAAGAATACAGCACTCAATTTCAAAGAAAAGATATGACGCAATTCAAGAAAAAAATACAACTCGCGTTACTCCTTATTTGCCCACTTATCCTCGAGGTTGGACTTGCCCAAACCTCTGAAAAGAAACGCGATAAATACACTTTCAAAACGATCCTTGTTCACAACCAGACATGGGGTTATAATATCTACGTAAACGACATGTTAAAAATTCACCAGCCTACCATTCCGGGTAGAGCAGGTAATGAGGGTTTCAAAACAAAAGAAGATGCAGAAAAAACGGCAAGGCTAGTAATTGAAAAAATGAAAAAGGGTGAAATGCCTCCAACTGTTAGGATAGACGAATTTAAAAGACTAAGAATTGAATAATTATGAAAGTAAAGAGTTCAAAACTAACGAAAAGTACCATACTGCCTTTCACTTTCTTGATAATCTCGAGTACTTTAATCTTCGCACAGCCTGACACCTGGCAACAAAAAGCGGGCGGATATGGAAATATCACTCAGTTTTCTTTTGCGATAAACGGTAAGGGTTATTTCGGCCTAAGCCAATTTTCGGCCGAAGTCTGGGAATATGACGCAGCCTTAGATGTGTGGACTCAAAAAGCTGATTTTCCCGGTGCGCTTCGCAATGGAACCGCGTCTTTCGCAACAACATCTAAAGGATACGTTGGTACCGGAACCACCAGCGACTTCTTCGGAACTTGGCTTAATGATTTTTGGGAGTTTGACCCAGTTGCAAATAGTTGGACAGCCCGCGCAACCTTTCCTGGTGGGGTAAGATACAATGGGACAGGTTTTAGCATTGGAGCGAAAGGTTATATTGGCATGGGCTATAACGGATCATACCTAAATGATCTTTGGGAATATGATCCTGCAAGTGACACATGGACAGCCAAAGCAAATCTACCTAGTGCAGGACGTGAGGGGCCTTTTTCCTTTTCCGCTGCAGGAATGGGTTACGTTGGCACAGGAAAGACCGGTTTTTTTGGACCCTGGACGAATGACTTTTGGCAGTATAACCCTGGCACAGATTCATGGGTGCGCAAGGCGGATTTCACAACTCTTCCGCGTTGGGGCGCTACGGGCGGTGCAATCGGCAACCGAGGTTTTGCAGGTGGCGGATACGATAATGTGGGCTTTGTTTTTTTGAATGACTTCTGGGAGTACGATCCCGCGAGTGATACCTGGATTCAACGGGCAAACTTGGGGGGTGGCGTACGCAGCGGTGGCCAGACATTTTCAATTGGAGGTAAGTTGTTTTTGGGCATGGGCGGCAATCCCAGCCAGTTATTTGATTTGTGGGAGTACACGCCCGCAGTATCATTCAACAACTCGAGTTTCGTCACGCAGTGGGATCTCTCAATTCCTGGTTCCAGCCCAACTGAAATATCTTTGGGCACAGCCACCAGCGGCACGGTTAACTACACTTGGCAAGAGCTTTCTCCCGGCACCGCAACGGGTAGCGGCTCGTGGAGCGGAACAAATCTCACGATAACCGGTCTCCCAGCAGGCGCTACGATTCGTTTGCAAATAGCACCAAGCAATTTTCAGCGGATTATCATTAATTATGATGTAGATCGGGATCGGCTTACTCATGTGGAAAATTGGGGAAGTGTCAATTGGACGAGCATGCTATATGCATTTGAAGGATGTACTAATTTGCAAGTAACAGCTACGGACATTCCAAACCTATCAAATGTCCTCTCGCTATCAAACATGTTTGCGGCATGCGCTAATTTGAGTGGACCATCAAATATTAACTTATGGAATACGGGCACTATCACAAACATGCAAGGGGTTTTTAAAGGAGCAACAAACTTTAATCAAAACATTAACAGCTGGAATACCAGTTCAGTAACTATTATGGAGTCTATGTTTGGTGGTGCTCATGCATTTGATCAGGACATAAGCAGTTGGGATGTTGGTAATGTCACGGATATGACTCTTATGTTCGCCAACGCCTTGCAATTCAACCAGGACATTAGCGGTTGGAGTGTAGGTAACGTTACCAACATGTCAGGCATGTTTTTGGGTACGCAGAACTTCAATCAAAACATCAATAGCTGGGATGTAAGTAACGTTACAAATATGAGCTCAATGTTCATGGGGAGTAATTTCAACCAATCGATTGATTCTTGGGATGTTAGCAACGTAATTGACATGTCGTCTATGTTTTCTGGCACTGGCTTCTTCAATAGAGATATCTCAGCGTGGAATGTGAGTAACGTTACAAATATGTCTCGTATGTTCAAAGATGCTTTTGCCTTTAATCAGCCTATTGGATCTTGGGATGTCAGCAGCGTTACAAACATGTCAGATATGTTCGGGAATTCAATTATACCCACAAACCCATTTAATCAAAATATTGGCTCATGGAACACCGCTGCAGTTACCGACATGGCGAGAATGTTCAACCTCGCCACTTCCTTTAACCAAGATATTAGTTCTTGGAATACGGCCGCGGTTACCAATATGAACGCAATGTTTTTTAATGCCTCTGCTTTTAACCAAAACATCGGATCTTGGGTGCTGAATCCCGGGGTTTCAATGACCAATATGTTTTCTGCCTCGGGTGTAAATTGCAATAACTACTCGGCTACCCTTATTGGCTGGAGCACAAACCCCTCCACCCCGAATGGGCGCACGTTAGGAGCCACTGGCCGGCAGTATGGTACCAATGCTGCAGCTGGAAGAACCAACCTGACCACAACCAAAGGGTGGACTATTGTGGGTGATTCCCCTTCTGGAACTCTTTGTGCTGTTGTATCGGTACCTACCATTACCTCCTTTACCCCCATTTCCGGCCCCATCGGCACAACGGTGGTTGTTGCGGGTACTAACTTCGATCCCGTTGCCGCCAGCAATACCGTAAGATTCAATGGTGTAACGGCCACCACACCCTCTGCCGCATCTGCGACCAGCTTAACCGTAACGGTTCCTGTAGGGGCAACTACCGGCCCCATTTTCGTTACTACGCTCGCAGGTACGGGCAGCAGCAATACTAACTTTACAGTTACTTGCACGCCACCAACGCCACCCACTTCACTTTCTGTTTCGCGTTGCGAAACCGGCACCGTCACCCTCACCGCCTCGGGCGCTACCGGCACCCAGGAGTACCGCTGGTATGATGTTTCAACAGGTGGTACGTCAATAGCATCAACGGCCAGTTTTACCACACCATCACTCTCTGTCACCACTCCCTTCTACGTTTCCATACTGGAGGTGGCTACCAGTTGTGAAAGCGCACGCACATTGGTAAATGCGATAGTCAACACACCCCCCGCGGCACCCGCTCCAATCAATAACAGCGGTTGCAGCGGCACCAGTATTGTCCTTGGAGCATCGGGTGGTTCGCCCGGTTTGTACCGCTGGTATACGGTACCCACCGCAGGCACAGCCGATGGCACTCAGCAAAACAATGCCTTTACTACTCCGCTGCTAACGACCACCACCTCTTACTGGGTAGCCATTACAGATGGCACCTGCGAAAGCCCCCGCACCGAAGTGGTGGCTACGGTTCTACCGGTACCCAACACCCCCGGCATTACTCCGGTTGACCCGGTTTGCCCCGGCAGCACGACAAACGTAGTCGCATCGGGCACCACCAATGGAAACTACCGATGGTATGAAGGGGGAACACTATTGCCGGGCGAAGTGAATGCGCTGCTAACCGTTTCCAACATCATCAGCAACCGTACAGTCTCTGTTGCCATCGCCATCGGCCCCTGCGAAAGCAGTCGCGCCAGCATCATGATTAGTTTAAAAAACTGCACACCGCCCGTGATTGCTCCCTCCACCACCACTGCTTTTATCGAAGGAACCATCACGATTAATTTATGCGATCTGATCAGCGATGCGGAAAATGACCTTGACGCCTCTTCGATACAGGCGGTGGGTACGCTGACCAGTGGCGCTCCCTTCTCTCTTGACGGATGTACCCTCACCGTCAACTATGCTGGAGTTCCCTTCCCCGGCACCGATCGGCTCACGGTACGCGCCTGCGACCAAACGGGTTTGTGCACCGAACAGGAAGTGTCTATTGAACTGGGCGGAGAAATAACCGTATACAATGCTTTCTCCCCGAACGGAGATGGCAAAAATGACCGCTTTTATATTCAATACATCGATGTGCTGCCGGAGGCACAACAGAATCGGGTTACCATCTATAACCGTTGGGGTGATGCGGTGTGGAGTGCCGCTAACTACGACAATACAACCGTGGCATTTACGGGCCGAAGCGACAACGATCAGGAGCTGCCCAGCGGCACCTACTACTATATGATTGAATTTGCCAACGGAGGGAAACGTAGAGGCTTTATCTCATTAAAAAAATAACTCTTCATTACCACCTATACAAGCATGAAAAAAATAATCATCTCCGGTTGGTTGTTATCATCGCTATCGATGACATACGGCCAGCAAGATCCGGTGTATGCTCAATACATCAACAATCCGCTGGCCATCAACCCTGCCTGGGCAGGACACAACAATCGATTTCATGCCAACGTGCAGTACCGCACGCAATGGGCCGGTCTGGACGCCAATCCCATCACCTTAAATTTCAACAGCCACATGTCCGTTTTTCAAAACAAGGTAGGGATCGGCTTGCAGGTGGTTCAGGATAAAATTGGCGAAAACACGACCACAGAATTTGCCGGTCTATACTCTTATAAAATCGACTTGGATAAAGCAGTTTTTTCATTTGGACTGCAAACTGGATTCATCCGTTATGCCAATGACCTTTCGCGCGTTAATCCTTTTGACAGTGGTGACCCGCTCTTTAGCAACATTTCTGAAACGTTGTTCAACATGGGCGCGGGATTGTTGCTCCATAGCGACCGTTATTTGATCGGCATCTCCGTACCCAGACTATTACCCAGCACACTCAGCCAGGGCGGACAGGAGATTGATCTGTATCAACAGCATATCTATTTCTTCAGTCAATACAAAATTTTTGTCAACGAAAGCTGGCGCTTCAAACCTTCTGTCCTATTGCGCGCCACCGGTGGCGCACCCGCTTCGGTCGATCTCAACGCTGCGTTTACCTTTCAAGAGCTGTATACGGCCGGCTTAGTTACGCGCAACTTCAAAACATATGGCGTGTTGGTGCAGGCTGTCTTTAAAAGCATGCGATTCGGATACATGCTGGAATTACCGTCTGGAGCCGACTCCGGGCTGAATTTCACCAGCCACGAAATCACATGGGGTCTGGTTATGCCGGTGCTCCGTTTCCATGACCGGTCGCTCATTCGATATTAACCGCGACTCAACGCCCGATTAATTCTTCTCACAAACCCCGGCCCTTCGTATACAAAGCCGGTGTAAATCTGAATCAGGTCTGCACCGGCTTTGATTTTTTCCAAGGCATCTGTTGCCGACATGATGCCCCCAACCCCGATGATCGGGTAGCTGGGGCCCAGGCGCGCGCGCAAATACCGAATCACCTCATTCGATTTGTCAGATAGCGGTGCGCCACTCAGCCCTCCGTTGCCCACGGCATTGACCAGACCAACAGGTGTGATCAATCCTTCCCGTGAGATGGTGGTGTTGGTCGCGATCACTCCGTCCGTATGGGTTGCCTTTAGTATTTCGACAATGTCATCCAGTTGGGGCAGGGTAAGATCCGGGGCGATTTTTAACAAGATGGGTTTGGCTTTTGGCTTGCTGTCGCTGAGCAACTTGACATGAGCCAATAAATTTTTCAGCGGTTCTTTTTCTTGCAGTTCGCGCAAGCCGGGTGTATTCGGTGAACTCACATTCACGACAAAATAGTCCACATGCGGATAGAGTGTTTCAAAACAAAAGTGATAGTCCTCAAACGCGCGCTCGTTGGGTGTGGCTTTGTTTTTTCCGATGTTGCCCCCAACCATCACGCGTGACTTCCGTTTTCGTAGCCGTGCCACCGCGGCTTCCACGCCTTCATTATTGAAGCCCATGCGGTTGATGAGCGCCCGATCAGCGGGGAGCCGAAAAAGCCGAGGTTTATCGTTGCCGGGCTGCGGCTTGGGGGTAAGGGTGCCGATCTCGATAAACCCAAAACCAAAGGCCGCGAAGGCATCAATCGCTTTGGCATCTTTGTCAAAACCTGCCGCCAACCCCACGGGGTTTGGAAAGGTGAGGCCAAAAAGTGTCCGCTGTAAAGCAGCGTGCTTCACTGTGTATCGCTTGCGGATGAGGGTAAGTGCCCCCGGCACACGCTGCGCCATTTGGAGCAGCCGAAACGTAACGTGATGGATTTTTTCGGGATCGACCCAAAAGAGCAGCGGCCGAATGAACGATTGATACATGCTACTTCTTCTTGCTTTTCTTGGGCTTGATGGAAAACTTTCGAAACCCCTCCCCCACGATTTGATCCAATTGCCGCTCGGCATCGGGCAAGGACGCGTTGGTGGTGGCACTGACACGCCAAACCTTGAACCCTTGCCGGTTATTAAGGTCGATGATGATACTGCCCTGTTGAAAATCACGGTTCCACATGCGGTTTTGATCAGCCCCGGGTGCCATGCCCATGGGCCCGAGGTTTTGAACCTCCGTACGCGCCACACTGCCGACAATGTAAGTGATCACTAAGTCGCCATCTTGCTCTATGAATGCAAGCCCTTTCTCTGCAAACTCATCCTGCAATGCTTTTCTCATCCACTCGTGCCATTGGGCATCGGGAATGGTACGTTGGTCAGCCGGAATGACGATTTCACTTTCGCCAAACGAAAATGTTTTGTAACGTGTAAAATCATGCTTCTTGTCATACTCCACCTTGAATTCTTGTGCCCGGATAGGGAGAGAGATGATCGTCAGGCAAAGGAGTAAAAATGAGCGCGCCATGTCCCAAAGGTACGGATTTGTCGGCCCGCGCCTCAACTGCGGGGGTGAAATTCCTTGATCACCTGTTTGAGGTAATCGCGGTCCAGATGTGTGTAGATCTCCGTGGTGGTGATGGAGGCATGCCCCAGCATCTCCTGGACGGCCCGCAGATCCGCCCCCCCTTCGATAAGGTGTGTAGCAAACGAGTGGCGAAAGGTGTGGGGGCTGATGGTTTTTTTCAAGCCGATTTTTTGGGCCAGCGCTTTGATAATCAAAAATACCATCACCCGCGACAGGCGGCCTCCACGGTTATTCAAAAAAACAAAACTCCGGGCTTCCGTCTTCACAGGAACGTGTACCCGCACCTCGCGCACGTAGATGAGCAAATACTTCAACGCCTCCCGCCCAATGGGTACCAGCCGTTCTTTGTTGCCTTTGCCCACCACGCGCAAAAAGCCGATATCTTCGTAAATGTTATCGAGTTTTAGGTTGACCAACTCCGACACCCGCAGGCCGGAGCTGTACAATGTTTCCAGCATGGCCCGGTTGCGCTGCCCATCGGGATGAGAAAGATCAATAGCCGCCAGCAAGGCATCCATTTCCGGCACATCCAGCGTGTCGGGCAGTTTGCGGCCTACTTTGGGTGTCTCCAACAGCTCGGTGGGATCTTGCTCAATGACCTCGTCAAATACCAGGTATTGAAAAAATGCCTTGATGCCTGAGATGATGCGCGCCTGGCTGAGCGGACTGAGCCCCAATTCGCTCACAAACCGCACAAAGGCCTGCAAATGGGCGCCTGTTGTTTTCAAGGGCGACAGGCGCGGATGGTTCGCCTCCATGTAGCTTCGGAGCTTTTCGACATCGCGCACATAGGCTTCGATAGAATTGTCGGACAAGGACCGCTCGAGCTTGAGATAGGTTTTGAACTGCCGCAAGTACACCTCCCAATTCACAACGTTGTATTTCGTTCCATCTTGCAAAATACGCTAACTTGCCCACATGAGGTTACACATCATCAACGGCCCTAACCTAAACCTGTTGGGCGTGCGCGAAGAGACGATTTATGGAAATCGGGATTTCAACCATTTTTTCGAAGAGCTTGCCCAACGGTTTACCCCTCACGAGCTATCCTATTATCAATCGAATGTGGAGGGAGAGTTGGTCAACAAGTTGCACGAAGTGGGCTTTTCCTATGATGGCATCATTTTGAATGCGGGGGCTTACACCCACACCTCCATCGCCCTGCACGATGCCCTGGCGGCCATTCAAACGCCTGCCATTGAAGTTCATATCTCCAATATCTATGCGCGCGAAGAGTTTCGGCACAAAAGTCTGATCACCTCCAAATGCATCGGGCTGATCTCCGGGTTTGGGCTGGAGGGATATGCGATGGCGCTCCACTACTTTGCCAACCGATAAGACCGCAGTTTTTCATACCTGCACCCCTTTTAAACCGGGGCACGCAGCGCGTCCATTTTCGCAGAAGCTGGGTGGTACGCCTTTTTTGTTATCTTTGCATCGTTAATACACACAGCCGGGCCTTTAACTTATATCTTCTACCCCGGCACGTTCCTTATGACATTTGATGAACTACACGTTATTGAGCCCATTTTAAAGGCGCTCAAGACAGAAGGATACACACATCCTACCCCGATCCAACAAAAAGCCATTCCTTTTCTGCTGCAGCGCAAAGACCTGCTGGGCTGCGCCCAAACGGGCACAGGGAAAACAGCCGCCTTTACTATTCCCATGCTTCAGTTGCTGCATACCGATGAACTTTACCAAAAGGCACCCGATGGAATCAAGGCGTTGATCCTGACACCCACCCGAGAACTGGCCATTCAAATTGGCGAAAGCGTGGCCGCCTATGGTCGCCACCTTCGCTTGCGCCATGCGGTGATCTTCGGAGGTGTATCGCAAAAGGCACAAACCGATGCGCTGCGCACAGGCATCGATATTTTGGTGGCCACCCCGGGGCGTCTCCTCGACCTGATGGGCCAGGGTTTTGTGAAGCTTCACCGGATCAAAATATTTGTGCTGGACGAGGCCGACCGGATGTTGGACATGGGTTTTATCCACGATGTAAAGCGCGTGATTGCCCAACTTCCGCAAAAGCGGCAGACGCTGCTATTCTCGGCAACGATGCCTTCCGAAATCGCTTCGCTGGCCGGCAGCATCTTAAGCCATCCGGTGCGGGTAGAAGTCACCCCGGTGTCGTCTACGGCCAACACCATCCAGCAAACCGTGTACCTGGTGGATCAAAATAAAAAGCGCCATTTGCTCGTCCACTTGTTGCAAAACCAGGCGATTGAAACGGCCCTGGTTTTTGCGCGCACCAAACACGGAGCCGATCGCATCGCAAAAGACTTAAGCAAAGCCGGCATCGGTGCCGAAGCCATTCATGGTAATAAATCGCAAAATGCACGACAGCGTGCCCTGAGCAACTTCAAGCTGCGCAAAACGCGTGTGTTGGTTGCCACGGATATTGCCGCCCGCGGCATCGACATTGACGACCTGACTCACGTCATCAACTTTGATCTGCCCAACGTACCCGAAACCTACGTGCACCGGATAGGCCGCACGGGCCGCGCGGGGGCCAGCGGCACGTCCATTTCCTTTTGCGACCGCGAGGAAAAACCATATCTGCAAGACATCCAAAAGCTGATTGGCAAGGTGATACCGCTGGCCAATGACCATCCTTTTTTGCCCTCCACGACCACCGCGCCCCAGCCCTCCGAACGAACCGAGGCATTGCCCAAACGCTCCTTCAAACACGGGCGGTCGGCCGGCCGCGCGCGATCGCGGTTTGCCCGATCGCGTTAGGCTGAATACAAAAAAGCGGTCGCTGACTGAGCAGCGACCGCTTTTGCTTTCATTCTCTGCTTACTCGCAGAAAACCTTTACCTAGTGAAAGGGCAATACGTCTGCCGAGGTTTTGTTGGCAACAAGTACCTTATTCATGTTGGTTTTAATGGTGCATTCTCCGGCTGTGCGGTCATATTCAATGGCATCCATATCCGTGGGCACAAAAGCCGGTATCTTGGCAAGGGTCATTGCCTGCGTGACGTTCGCATTGGTTAGCAACTCGTTTTCCGACAGCGGCAAACGCAAACCGAGATCAGTAAACCTCCTACCTTCGGCAATGAATATCTCTTGCCTCATCAGATAGAGGTTTTCCAACACCTCATCCTCAGTGCTCAACGCAGCGATCTGCGCGGCCGTCAGCGAAGTACCTGAAATAACAGGGATACTTACGTTACCTGCATTTCGTGTTAACACCAATCCGGTACGAAACGGGTCTGCGGCACTGGCGCGCACGCGTACGGTGCTGCGATCGGGGCGCGAACCGGGGGTTGCCTGAATCCGATTCTCTACGGCATCGCTAAAACTATCAACCTGACGGCTTTGCACCAAGGTCAAGCAATTTGTCATGTGCGTTTTTGCCTGTGCCACGTTGTTGTTCGAAAGTGCAATTTCCGCCAGTATCAAATGAGCTTCTTCGGCTTTCTGAAAGTAGGTGGGGCTCTCTACGGTGGCCGACCGCCCATAGTGCTTGGGATCTAAAAAGTCCAGGCGGGGAAGTGGCTGTAGGTCATCAAAATTGCCACGATCAAACAAGGCATCTTGGATCGTGCTTGTTAAGCCGTTGGGCTGATCGTACTGTGCGGCACGCAGGAAGTCGTTGTCCAATGCCAGGGCTTCGCTCGCCTTCGTGCCTGCATTCGCCTTATCCCCGAGTCGGTAATACGCTCTGGCAAGAGCCAGCTTATAACTGGCCGATGTGGGCACGCGGGTCTCCGCTTCGATAAAGTCCTGAACGGCTGCCTGCAGATTCTGCTCTGCTGTAAATGGCACGCCTCCGGGCGCATTGGGCAACACCACAAACAACTCACCGGCCAGCAGCTCGGCCCACCCCTTGAAGAAGTGCAGCTCAGCCACTTGTTCAGGTGTGGTTGATGGATCAGCCGCCTGCACCGTGGTGAGCCCGGCCACAGCCGACTGGCGCAAATCAGCAATGCTGAACTGGACGGCATTCACGTTGGCGTCTTGAAACAAGATGTTTAACCGGTCAAACTGTTGGTTATAAAACGTGCGCGTGTTTACGTAATTGTCTGAGCCAATCTCCATCAGTGTCACATGGTTATTGTAAACGATGGCGTTTTGCCGCTCTAGTCCGTTGATCCAGCCGCGCATCGGGCTGGGCGTACCCAACACGGCATCCAGCGTGAGGTTTGGATTGACCGCGTCTTGCGTAGGATCAAACAACTCACAGCCACACAAAAACAATAGGAAAGAAATCGATAATATTCTCTTTTTCATAATCTGATTCGTTGAGTATCCTTAAAAATTGATGCGAATAGTTCCCAGATACTGGCGAGGTGCAGAGAACGTACCGTAGTTGAAACCGCCTACCGTCACAAGTTGCTGTGCAGACGTGTTTGTGCCGGGCAGCGTACCTGATGCACCTGAGCCCGTCACCTCCGGATCAATCTGATTGGCCACAAAATTAAAAGGATTGAGGGCGGTGAATCCAATCGTAGCCCCTTTGATGCGACTTCCCAAAAATTTGGTAGGAATGTTATAGGTAAGCGAAATGTTACGAACTTTCAGATAGTCGCCTTCTTCCACCCACACGCCCGCCAGATCAAAAAAGCTTTCACCCAGCGAAGGCGTGGGAATGCGATCATCGGACAAGCCATTGAAAAAGCGGAGAACTTCATTGGTGTTCACCACCTGGCTCCCACGTTGATAGTCACCCGACACAAAGAGTGTCAGACTCTTAAAAAACGTAGCATTTAGTCCTAACGTTCCAAACAGATCAGGTAGCGCATTTCCCAAATCAGCATTGGCAACCACGTCCGTTAGTGTACCATCCGCAGCGAAGGTGGGACGCGAACCGCGGAAATAACCCACCGGCAGACCTTGCTTTACAAAGTTACCCAGGAAGGTGAACCCACCGATATTGAACTCAGGCGCCCCGCCTGACGACAACACTTTGTTCACAACCGTATTTGCCGAGGCATTCAGGCTTAGTTCTACGTTTTCGCGCTTCAACACTTCGAAGGAAGTGGTGATTTCAAATCCTTTATTTGAAATTTCACCCAGGTTGCGCGTTTGCGATTCATCTCCCCGCGAGGGTGCAAAAGGCGCGGTGAATAAGGCATCGGTGGTGAGCGCATCAAAATAAGTGACCCCTACGCTGATGCGGTTATTCCAAAATTTCAAATCCGCACCGATTTCCGTGGTTTTGGTACGTTCAGGTTTTAGGTTAGGATCGCCCGGCTGCCCAGGTTGAAAAGCAGGGTTGCCAAGATAAGAGTTCACCAAAACTAACCTGTCGCGCGTGAAAGGGGGCGGGAAATTACCAGCTTCACCATAGTTCGCGCGAATCTTAAACTGTCCTACAATTGACTCGATTCCAAGGTCCCTGATAAACTTTTCTTGGGTCAGATCGTAGGCCAATCCTGCTTTGGGGAATACTTGTCCGTTGATATTACTGCCAAACGTGCTATTATAGTCGATGCGAACACCTAGATCCAGGAAGTACTTGTTTCGAAACCCTACGTTCTCGGCCGCATAGTATCCGTAGTTGGTCACGTAACTGAGAAAGTCACTGCCGATCCGCTGCGCGGCATTGTTGACACTCAAAGAGCCCTCTGTGACATTGCTGGCATCTACCCGTATTTGCCGGTCAATGTCTCTGAAAAACTGGCCTCCCACGTTGGTAATAAATGAAAAGTCGCGCCACTTTTTGTCCCAATTGACATTGAGCGTACCATTGGTCGTGAGAAAATTGCGATTCTGAACCGCGATGGCTCCTTGATTATTAGTGCCCGGAGCAATGGCTTGCTGTGCTATTTGATAGGCATTGGTTTCAACCTCTTTGTTTTCCGAACTCCGATAATCCAACCCAATCGTGGCATTGATCGTTACTTCTTCAATGGGATTGTACACAAAGGTGTGGCCGGTCTGAAAACGGAGAATCTTCTCGCGATTGTAATACAACCGGGCCACATCGCGCAGCAGTTGGTCTACTTCCGCCCGCGTAGCCTCGTCCCAGTCGGCAGGGTCGCCCTGTTGCCCTTGCTCAATACCGCTGGTTCGGTCAAACGAAGTATTGGCATTCGGCAAACGCGAAAAGTTGTTGCTCGCAAAAGACGAGGTAAAGTTATAATTCAGTTTGTCAGAAACTTTAGCATTGAGCGAAGCCCGAAGATTATACCTGCGCTGCTCAACCCCACGTTGAAAGCTGTTATCATCATAGATATTGCCTGAGAAGCTGTAGGTCAAGTTCTCGCTGCCACCCGAGGCCCCTAATCGGTAGCTTTGCAAAAAGCCGGGACGAAAACCCAGCTCCCCGGTCTCCTTGTATTTAAGAAAATCCGTGGTGCCGCGAATGGCGCCCAATTGCGTTTCGAACGTCATGCGCGCTTGCCCCGCTTTTCCCCGCTTGGTGAATACCTGGATAACCCCATTGGCAGCATCTGAACCGTAGAGGGTTGTGGCCGCACCACCCTTGACAAACTCAATCCGCTCAATGTCTTCCACCGGAATATCTGCCAACGCAGAACTTTGTGCTCCGCCCGTGCCGATGGCTGTAGCGCTGGCTGTATTCAAATTATCAACCCGCACCCCATCAATGTACACAACAGGGGTTGTAGACCGCAATGCCGAAGAAACACCGCGCGACCGAATCACGGACGCAGTACCCGGGGAGCCAGACGTCAAATTGATCTGTGTATTTGGCAATTGCGATTGCAGCAACTGGTCGATACGCACCATGGGGATATTTTTGAGCCGATCTTCCGACACAACATCCACGACCGTAGAAAGGCGGGCTTTGTCGATGCCGGTGCCCTGGCCGGTTACCACGATCTCGCTCAATTGACGTATGTCAGCCTTTAACTGTACGTTAATCGTGGTCTGATCGCCCACGCGCACCTCCAGTGTTTGATAGCCAATGAACGTAAATACCAGCACCTCGTTGCCGGACGCCTCAACTTGATACCGGCCCGATACATCCGAAACGGTGCCACGGGTGGTGCCCTTCACCACCACGTTTACGCCCGGGAGCTGTAGTCCATCTTCTTCCGACCTGATCTCGCCCGTAATCGTGCGAGCCTGTCCAAACACGTCACCCGGGCCGATGAGCCAAACGGCACAGATGCCAACCATCAGTAATTTTCTTATCATAGCTTAGTTGTTAAATTAAGATGTCCCAAAAGTGACAAGATTGAGAAGCGCAAAAATCACCCAATGTGAAGCATTGCTGATACTTGAGGATACCTCAACATGCAGTAGGTACATCGGCTGTCTGATGCACTATTCTCACGGACGGCTACAAAACGAAAGTATATTGCGGCATCTGAATACCTCAATCTGGGGTATGAAAACATCAAAAAAGGAACGCTATCTTTGGCTGACAAAGCTGTAGGATAAGTGAAGATGAATACCACAGCGTGCAGCAACGACCCCGACATGGTAGGTCATCGCGTGACCAACACTAGCTTGCCAACACTCCAAATCAAAATTCGTTGTTCGCTTGCGGGTAAACCCATATCGCGTACTCAAGAAAAAACCCACAACCGTGGGCAACAGTGGTGTATCTACGGCTTAGTCTTTCTCTGCTTGCATATTGTCAACGCTGTCTACGCTCAAAAATTCTCTTCCCTCAACTACACCCAAAAAGACGGGCTGCCGGTATCTCAAGTACAGGCCATTGCTCAAGATAAAGCCGGATTCCTTTGGCTGGGCGTGGGTGATGTAGGGCTGGTAAAATTTGACGGCCGTACGTTTGAGAATTTTCAGGTGAGCCACGGCCTGAATTCCTCCACGGTAACTTCGCTAAAGTATGCCCGCGATACACTCTGGATAGGCACTACCCGAGGCTTGAACTTTCTGGTCAATGATCGCATCTACCGTTATCCGGGAGTAGAATGGCCGGGCGTAATCGGTCAAATTGAAAGTGGTACAGGCGATGAAATATTTATCGCCACCCCCGAGGCGGGCGTGTACTGCTTGTCGGCTACCAATGGACTGAAGCGATACACGAAAGTTCACGGCTTCAGTGACGAGCCCGTGACCGACATTGAATATGATGATAACGGTAAGGCATGGCTAATGACCACCCGCGGTGATGTATTTATGTTTGAAGACGGCACATTTACATGCGCCTTAGCCGGACTTGACAGTGCGTTAAGTGTTCATTGTGTCAACGATACACTGCTCATCGGCACAAATAGAAAGCTTTTATATCACGCGAAGAAAAATAAGCAGTGGACGCTCGTTAAGGAAAAAAACATTCGATCAGAGGTTTTTGACATTCAGGTTCAAGACAACGAGTTGTGGCTGGCTATCCGAGATGGATTGTTGTGGCAAAGGGGTAACTCGTTTCTCTGGCTGGGTGATCAGAACGGGCTGACGAACACACCCGTTCTTTCGCTGTATAAAGATCGGGAGGGGATACTCTGGGCCGGCACCGCGGTGCAGGGACTTTATAAAATCCTGCGCGAGCCCTTCGTTCAGCTTCAGCTGTCACCCACCACCTACAATGATGTTGTGCGCGACATCCGGCAGATCGATGAAAACTATTCGGTTGTCTCCACACTAGGCAAGGGTGCATTTAAAGTCGACCGGCAATTGCAGGCTACGCAACTGAGCCTGCCTCCGGAAATCCGAAATGTGTACGATATACGCCCGATGGGGATCGACCTCTTTGTGGCTTCGTTTGAGGGCCGTGTCGGGTGGATGGCCAACGGAGTCTACCATCCCTTTGCCATGCCCGATTTCGCGATGCCCCCCTCGGTGATTGGCGAACATGGCAACGGCCTCTTTCTTTCGGACCGAACATCTTTATTTCTCTATCAACGCGGCACGTTCCAAAAATTTCTGACTGAAAATCCAATTGCATCCACGCTCTCGTTGGATACGGCAGTACTGCTGGCATCTCATCAGGGGTTACACATTTTGTATAACGACTCGGTTAGAAAAATCAGAACACATGCCATTCTCGACCAGTCATTGATCGGGTGCCTCGCCCGGGATGAAAACTCCAATATTTTTATCGGCACCTCCGGGCACGGGCTGTGGGTACTTCCCAAGGGTGATGCGGGCCAACCTCAACGGATACCTGAATTCCCGTTAGATATTGTCCGATCAATGCTGGTAGATGAAAACAAAGTCTATTGTGGCACTCATCAAGGTCTTTATGTGTTGACATTGGGCGATGACCTTCGCGTGAATCAGGTGGTTTGGTTGGGCCGCGACAACGGGTTCATGGGAATTGAGTGCATGACCAATGCCCTCGTCAAAAATACAAACGGCAAAATCTGGATCGGCACCATCAATGGCGCTTTTGTCTTTGATCCGAAAGCGAATTCCAAAGTAAGGGCGCGGCCCACAGTACTCATTTCACAACTCAGAAATATCAAAACACAGCAATCGTATTTTGAAAACTCCTCAATCCCCCCGTTTGCATATGGCGAGGGAGATCTGGCCATCGAGTTTCAGGGTATGAGCCTGCTGGCCCCACGGTCATTTCGTTATCAATACAGGCTGGTCGGTCAGTCCGATCGCTGGTCCAGTCCCTCCACCCAAACGCAGGCTCAGTTTACCAATCTTGCGCCCGGCAAGTACACTTTTGAAGTAAAAATAGTCGATTTTCTAAGCCAGGAAATAGCCAGGTCAGAGATGACTTTTTCGGTCTTGGCTCCTTTTTGGCAAAAGGACTGGTTTATCATTCTGGTGTTGGTGATCTTGTTGGCCTTCATTTACGGGCTGCTGCAACTGCGCGTACGCAGAGCGTTGCAGGCCCAACATGAGGCATTCAACATCAGCCGCGAGTTGCGCAGAGAACTGGCGCGCGACTTCCACGATGAACTGGGAAACCACCTTGCGTCCATCTTAAGCTTGCTGCACGTGCTGAAACTGCGCGCGCCCCACCTGCCACCCAGCATCAAGCAGCCTATAGCCTTGCTTGAGAAAAAGGCACAAGACCTCTTTTTTGGAACCAAAGACTTCATTTACTCCATTGACCCCGAAAACGAAACCCTGGAGTGGACAATCCTGTACCTGAAAGATTTTGGCGAGCAATTGTTTGGCGTTACGAACACACGTTTCGAAACCGAACCCATTCGCGATTGGCAAAAAGACATCACCGTAAAAGCCTATTATGCCCGCGGTCTCATTCTCATTTTCAAGGAGTGTATGACCAACATTGTTAAACACGCCCAGGCAACCGAGGTAAAATTTGAAATCACCAAGCAGGGTCGTGGATTGCGTTTTGAACTGTTTGACAATGGCGTGGGCATTGAACAGGCCCACCTTGAAACTTCTGAGGGCGGACTGCGTAACATACGGGAACGGGCGGCCAAACTGGGTGCCACCCTTCACATCTCCTCGCGCAAAGGCGCGACCACCATCATACTTGAAATTGAAAACTATGCACATTGGTCAAAATAAGATGCGTGTCGTTATTGTTGAGGACAACGACATTGTCCGGGAAGGGTTTAGCTTCCTGGTATCATCGCATCCCCGCTTCGTGGTCATCAACGTTTACCGCACAGCCGAAGAAGCCTTGCGCAACCTGGCGTCCGACAATCCGGGAATTGTTTTGATGGACATCGAACTACCCGGAATGAACGGCATTCAGGCCATCGCGGAAATCAAAAAGCAAAACGCTGCCGTACAGATCTTAGTAATCTCCATACACGAATCGAGCGAGACGGTATTCAAGGCCCTTTGTGCGGGAGCAGTGGGCTATCTTACCAAAACTTCTAACTACGACCGGCTGGTAGCCTCGCTGGAAGATGTCGTCAGCGGAGGATCGCCCATGAGCTCGCAAATCGCCCGCATGGTCGTCAGTTCTTTTAATAAAAATCAAAAATCACCTCTGTCTCCGCGCGAAACGGAAATACTGACCCAATTGGCCTCCGGCAAAAGTCACTCGCGCATTGCGGAAGAACTCTTTCTCAGCAAAGAAACCATTCGCACGCACATCCGAAACATCTACAGCAAGCTCCACGTCAACTCAAAGGCCGATGCCATCGCGTACGCACGGTCTGAAAAACTGATTTAAAAATACCGCACGATGGGGTATCCTGTCGATGGGGCGTTCCGGTACGTTTGTTTCATGGAACGTGTATTACTGATTGAGCGCAACGCCTTGGATGCTTCCCGTATCTTGCTGACCTTGCAAGCAAACCGCAGCACCAAAGGCATTTATGTTTATCCCAGCGTAACCGAATCGGTAGGCAGTTTCAAAAAAATTATGCCTTCGCTGCTCCTGTTGGGTGAAAGTCATGAGGCCTACAATTTGATTTCCCTCCTAACGATCAAGAGAGTCTATCCGTTGTGCAAAACACTGGCTTTACTCGGTGGTGCGGACGCGCGGGAGTGGAAGTTCTTTCTACAAGCGGGCGTCAATGGCCTAATCCGAAAAAGCGCCACCCCTGCCGAATGGAACGAATGTCTGCAAGTGCTCTCGCAAACCGGAACCTATCTGCCCCCATTCGTCAACACACGTCTTCGGCAGGAAATGGAACTCTCTTCGCTGGCCACCCTCACGCCCAAAGAATATGCGGTGCTGGTAGAACTGTCGAAGGGGCTATCCTATGCCCAAATTTGTCAAAATCTGAGTATCACCCGTGGTACGCTCACCTCGCACATTTTCAAGCTCTATGGAAAACTGGGCGTTCACAACCGCTATGAGGCGGTGTTAAAGGCCAACAATCAGGCCCTGCTGCCCACCGCCCCCTCGCCTGCCACCGTGTCGCTTTCCGCCTCCCGGCACTGATCGCAGCTTAGTGCCAAACTCCTGTCAGCAGAGCCTGGCCAATGTTTGGCAACGCCATCGTTGGCACCACCGGAAATTCGATCAACAGTGTTAGTTTTACCTTCCTAAAACACACTCAACCATGAAAGAAGTAACCGTTCAGGAGCTAAAGGCGTTGATGGACGCCAAGGCCGATTTCCAGCTTATTGATGTACGCGAGCCACACGAATATGACATCTGCCAGTTGGGTGGCGAACTGATTCCACAAGGCGAGATACCCACACATGTCGATAAAATCGCGCGCGACAAACAAGTGATCATCCACTGCCGAAGCGGAGCGCGCAGCGGCAACATGGTCAATTGGCTGGAGAAAAACCACGGCTTCACCAATCTTTACAACCTGAAGGGTGGTATTCTCGCTTGGGCCGATCAGATAGACCCCACGATGGAAAAGTACTGACGGTGAAGCTGAAGTACCCGATCAATCTGCACAAGGGCCTCACCGGGTTGGTGGTGCTGCTCGGCATGACCTACTTTAATAACTTTTCGCTCGAAGCTTGGGTGTACCTGGCGCTGCACGGCTCGTATGGAATTCTTTGGCTGCTGAAAGATCGGCTGTTTCCCGACCGGCAGTGGGAACAGAAAGTATCTTTCGCCTACGGCCTTTTTGTGTTTGGTTTTTTGGGGTTGTATTGGGTAGGCCCCTACGTACTGATCAGTCAGGCGCTGACCGTGCCTGTGCCCCTGCTGGCGCTGGCCATTGCTACAAATATCATCGGTGTCTTTTTGCACTTTACCAGCGATGCACAAAAGTATTTTACACTGAAGTACCGACCCGGGCTTATTGACGAGGGTTTTTTTCGGCTCAACCGCAATCCCAACTACCTGGGTGAGATGTTAATCTATGGAAGTTTTGCGATGACCACAGGTCACCACGTGTCCGGGTTGATTCTAGCTTTTGTGTGGGGAGGTCTTTTTCTACCCAATATGTTAAAGAAAGACAAATCGCTCAGCCGCCACCCGTCATGGACCGCATATCGAAAGAACAGTTGGCTCTTCTTGCCTAAGCCGTTTTAAGCCGGCCGCCCATGCTGCCCACCACCATCGCCACCAGGCTAACCAAAACGCCCGGCACCAGGGCTGGGATTTCCGACTCGATCACATACGAGAACACAACCCAGGCAAGCATGCCCAGCGCCATGGACCACAAGGCGCCACGAGCGGTGGCATACTTCCAATAAAGACCAAGCGTGAGCGGCACAAACAACGACACCAAACTTAAAATGGATGACTCCCCCACCAGTTCGTAGATGTTGGATCGCCAGCAGGCCATCACCGTTGCCAGGATACTAAAAACCAACACCGACAAACGCGTGTATAGCAGCAACTGCCTGTCGCTAATGCCGCGCCCGAACCAGGGTTTCAACATATTTTCGGAGAAAATAGCGGCCGGAGCCAGAATGGCCGAACTGGTCGTGCTCATGATGGCACTTAACAACGAGCCAAAAAACAAAATCTGAACCACCAGGGGCGTATGCGCCAGCACCATGTTTGGAAGCGCCAGTTGCGTATCGCCACGTAGCTGCTCGGGATACAATTGCCGCGTGCACACGCTGATGAACAGGGGCAACATGGCGACCGTCAGGTACAAGCCGGCCGCGATATAACATGAGCGCACAGCAATCGTAGCCGATCCGGATGACATGGCCCGCTGAAAAACATCTTGTGACGGGATTGACCCCAACCCCAACACAGACCACGCAGCCATATAAACCAACAGGTCATGCCACTGAAACGCAGGAAAAAACCGAAGATCTTCCGAAGGAACCTTATTCCACACAGCCGCAAAGCCTCCCGCTTTGGAAGTCAGGATGAGCGCCAACACCACCAAGCCTACAATGATGATGATGCTTTGGATGAAATCGGTGATAGAAATAGCCCACATGCCTCCCACGTAGGTGTAGGCTGTAACCACCAGGGCACTGACCACCACTCCTTGCCATGTGGGAAACCCTGTTACTACATTTAATATGAGACCCATCGCTACCAACTGCGCAGCGATGTATCCCACATACGAAGGCACCAAAAATATACTGGCTACGCGTTCGGTGGTTTTACCATAGCGCACCCCGAAGAAATCGCCCAACGTAAGTAAGTTCATGTTGTATAGTTTGCGCGCAAAGAAGAGGCCGAATAAAAGCAAACAGAGGGCCGCTCCGAAAGGATCTTCAATGACACCCAGCAATCCCCCTTTCAAAAATTCAGAAGAAGCGCCAAAAACCGTTTCTGATCCAAACCATGTGGCGAACAGCGCAGAGGCGCTCAGCACCATGGGCAGGCTTCTGCCCGCCAGCATGAAATCACCCGAGGTTTTAACCTTGCGCGAAGCCCAGTAGCCGATCGCGAGCGTGGCAAGAAGATAGACAACAATAGAGATGAGCAGCAAGTGGAGCTGAAGATTTGCCAGCGAAGAACGTAAAAAACTGTGGTTGACTGCAAAAAAGAACAGCTATTTCTCTTTTTTAAGCTGGAAGGTACGCGTGACGTTAAAGCCGAAGTGCAAATCGCCCTCGGCCAGGTTGCCAGTGGTTTCCGTAAAGATGGCGCGCTCGGTAAGTCCCCGAGCGTTGGTAAGCACCAATTGAAACACATGACCGCCCGTTTCAATGTCCACCCCTACGCCAAATGCATTGTAGTAAGGACTCTCAGTGGGCACGTCAAACCGATAATAATACTCCGAAGTGAGCGCGATGCTACGCGATACTTTGTACCGCCCACCGGCCCCCAGCGCCCACTGGTCGTTATTCTCCAACGTTCGGTCTACCGTATTTTTATGAACTAACGTGGGCATGAGTTGAAGCGAAAACCTGTCGGTACACTTGCGTGCCAGGAGTAGTTGGGCTGTGTATGATGTCCGGTCTTCAAAGGAGAGGGGTTCGGGCAAGTCGCTGTTTCGCGGGGCGGTTTCTACCGCCATATTCACAAACGTGGTAAGCGTGAAAGGCATCGCTTTGGCGCCTGTGCTTTGCCGAAGCACCTGGTAGCGGCCATACACGTCCATGGTTTTGTCTACCGAGTTTCGGCCAAACCCGATCCCCAGCCGATCGGTTACCCCGTACTCCAGCCCCAGCCGCACAAAGGCCTGGTCCAGGCCAAACAGCTCATACAGGCCATCGTTGACCAGGCCAAAGCGATGAGCAAAAATAAATTCCAGTTCTCCCCGACTTTTGCTTTCCACCGTTTGGCTGTTTACCAGGCGGGTAGATTTAAAGGTTTGGATAACGTACTGTGTGCGCGGCTCGTCCGCAGCCTCCAATTGCTTCAGCAAATCATCCTGTGCAGTGGCTGCCAGCGAGATCGACAAAGCGAGCGTCAAGATGCTATTTTTCATAGGGTTTGTAGGTAAACGAAACAGTCACCTCCACTTGCTCGGCAATATTCTTCCAGAGAATCTGCGGCCGCGACACGTTGTAATCTTCCAGTTTTACAATGAAGGTGGCATCGGCCTGAATCTGCCGATTGGCGGCTTGCATAGTGCCGGGCACCTCCACTTCGCGCGTCACGCCATGGATGGTCAACTTGCCTTTCACCATCACGTTTTGTTTGCCTGCGGCATCCAAAGAAAAACCGGTTACTTTTCCTGCGAAGGTGGACTTGGGGTACTTCTCTGATTCCAGGTATTTTTCGTTGAAGTGCTGCTGCATCAGCTTTTTTTCAAATCGGAAATCGGCAATCAACATGGAGAAGGCAATGTCCTGCGAAGCCAGGTCGAGTAAACTGGTGCTCTTGGTGTTTTCTGCCTTGATGTCTTCGATGGAGGCATCAGAGAAGAATGAGACAAACGATTTTTCGGAAATATATTTTTGCGCAGCCGCGGATAGCACACAGCCACCCAGCAGCAACATGGAAAGAATCAGGCGCATGTGCTCAGGTTAGTTTTCGTTGGCTCCATCATCTACCCAACACGCAATCGCATCTATTTGTTGCTGCGTCAGGGCCGGCCCGGGGTTGATGGGCATGCTGCGATTGCCGGTGCGTGTTTTAATAAGGGCAGCTTCACGTTTTACGTTGGCGAAATTTGTCCAGTCACGAGGGCCGGTACCCGATCCGTGACACCCGGAAAACCGGGTACAGGAAGCTTCCAGAATCGGTTTTATTTCTGTCTGGTAGCTGATGCCCGTGCTGCCGCGGGGCACCGTCAGCGAAACAGTCACCTGACATTCGTTTGCATCTTTAACGATGACTGCATAAGAACCATTCTTTAAGTTGGAGTACGTGGTGACATCGGAGAAAAGACCGCCCGGAAGTTTGAATTGATAAGGCGGAGCGCCACCCGAGGCAGCAATCTGCAACGAGCCGTTATCTGCAAAACATAAATTGTCGGGGGTGGCTGTTGCCAGTGCATCTAAATTTGAGTTGGGAGCGTTGACGGTGGCTTCCAGGGTTGCTTCGCATCCATTTAAATCCTTCACCTTAATGGCGTACGTTCCCGGGCCTAGGTTTTCAAATCGGGGATTGGTTTGAAACACGCCTCCGTTCAAATTGAAGTCATAAGGGGCGGTGCCTCCGCTAGCGCTCACGGTCACGCTGCCGTCAACCGCTTTGCAACTGGAGGAATTGATAACGGCCGCCACTGAGAGGGTCAACCCTGCGTTGGCGCAACTTACGCGCTCCGAACTGTCGTTGCTGCCACAACCATTCCCCAACATGACGATCACGATCAGTAAGGCGGCTTGTTTCATGGGTGGGGAGTTTTGTGTGAGAAAGGTAATGACAATGCCCTTTAAAAGAAAATCCCCCAAAGTCCTTGACCCCAGGGGATAATCTTGTCTATAGTTGGCTTTAATCTGATTCAAAGGTATCAGGGGGCTTCTGGCAAGCAAACACGCCTCCGACAATCGGATTTTTTGGGAGCCCAAATGCCGAAATTACCGTTGAACGGCCGCTGAGGTGTCCGGCCGCGGGGCCGTTAAGGTGTCAGCGGGCAGAAATTGCTTTTTGATGCGCTCCTGTAGCTGCGGCTTAGAGCCGGGGAACGTAGTGCGCGTGGCGATGTCATAGCTGGCGTAAAATAAGAGTGCAAAAAACACTACACCGGCCGCGAGAAATATCTTCTTGGACTTGCTCATAAAAACACGCGATGAAAACGTAACAGGAGGTGGCGCTTTTAGTTTCGCACAGGCGGGCACAAAAAAAGGGCTTTTCGGCCCTTTTTGTCAAATCCTTTTTTCATTCGGTTATTTCAACTTTTTCACCACGGCCTCAAACGCCTCGGGGTGGTTCATGGCCAAATCGGCCAGTACTTTTCGGTTGAGATCGATGCCGGCTGTTTTTACTTTGCCCATAAACTGCGAGTACGACATGCCGTGCATACGGGCACCGGCATTGATACGGGCAATCCACAAGGCGCGGAAATCACGCTTTTTGGCTTTGCGGTCGCGATAGGCATAAACAAGCCCTTTTTCAACGGCATTTTTGGCTACCGTCCATACGTTTTTCTTGCGGCCAAAAAAACCTTTGGCCAATTCGAGGATGCGCTTTCTGCGGGCGCGGGATGCAACACTGTTTACTGAACGTGGCATAACTTTTTGTTTTTGGCAGATGGCGTTTTGAAAAACCCTCTCAAACGCTTAGTGGCCAGCTGCCGGGTTGAACATCAATGAACCTACTACACCGAATACGGAAACATTAACCGGATATTGGGCTCGTCTACTTTGGAAACGATGGCCTTATGACCCAGTCTGCGCTTCTGTTTGGTCTCTTTCTTGGTCAGGATGTGGTTCTTATACGCCCGTTTGCGCTTGATCTTACCGGTGCCGGTAATCTTGAAGCGCTTCTTGGCCCCTGACTTTGTTTTTAACTTTGGCATGTCGACTTCTATTTTAAAAACTTGTTACTTCTTTCCTTTGGGCGCTACCATCATGTACATGCGCTTACCTTCCAGGCGCGGCATCTCCTCTACCTTCCCATGCTCCTCCAGCTCTTGGGCAAACTTGAGCAACAAAATCTCCCCGCGTTCTTTGTACACGATCGAGCGGCCCGCGAAGTGCACATAGGCTTTCACCTTGGCGCCCGTCTGAAGAAACTTCTGCGCATGCTTCACCTTAAAGTTGAAGTCATGGTCATCGGTGTTGGGGCCAAAACGGATTTCCTTAACAACCGTTTTTTGCGCGTTGGCCTTTATCTCCTTTTGCTTCTTTTTCTGTTCGTACTTAAACTTTGAGTAATCGACAATCTTACAAACGGGAGGGTCGGCATTGGGCGATATCTCCACCAAATCTAGCCCTTGCTCCTGCGCCATTTTGATCGCCACCGAAGTAGGATACACATCTACCTTGATGTTTTCACCCACTACCCGCACACGCGGAGCGAGGATCCGCTCGTTTACGCGATAGGGTTCTTCTTTGACGCGTCCCCTGAAACCGCCCCGCGGTCCAGGGCCACCAGGCCTGGGGCCTCCGGGCCCACCCGGGCGATTTCCAAAACCTCCTGTATTGATTGCCACTTACTGGGTTTAGTTACTTTTTCCCCTGCCCGCTTTTTGCGAACAAGGCTGCAAATATCTAACAATTACTGTTTTCCACAAAATTTACTGTGGCATGGCAAAATCGGCCGCAAAGGTATTGGCGAATTCCTCCAAAAACACGGCTCCTTTGTCGCCCTCCCCGTGTTTGCGCACAGCCACCTTGCGTTCGGCCACTTCTTTCTCGCCCACAATCAGCATATAGGGAACTTTAGTCACCTCCGCATCGCGGATTTTGCGTCCGATCTTCTCATCGCGGTCGTCCAAAAAACCACGTATATCTCTGTTTTTCAAATAATTGACAACTTCGTCTGCATAGGCATTGAATTTCTCCGAAATCGGCAGCACGGCAATCTGCTCAGGCGCCAGCCACAGGGGGAAGTTACCCGCGCAGTGTTCAATAAGTACAGCCACAAAACGCTCCATCGAACCAAAAGGGGCCCGGTGAATCATCACCGGCCGGTGTTTTTGATTGTCCGAGCCGATGTATTCCAGTTCAAAGCGCTCGGGCAGGTT
Source organism: uncultured Ohtaekwangia sp. (assembly GCA_964524935.1). Classification (GTDB taxonomy): domain Bacteria; phylum Bacteroidota; class Bacteroidia; order Cytophagales; family Cyclobacteriaceae; genus ELB16-189. The sequence continues at coordinate 425,103 of CAZGFJ010000001.1, read as the reverse complement.
GTAATCAACCTGAATGGTACCCAACTGCCAACTGCGGCCAAGGGCATCTTTCACCATAAAATCAAGCTTGGGCCCGTAAAAGGCCGCCTCCCCCTGCACCGCCACGGTTTTTAGGCCGCGTTCATCGGCCGCTTCCTGTATTTCCCGTTCCGCCCGGTCCCACAGCTCATCGGAGCCGATGTACTTGGCTTTATTTTGTGGATCGCGCAACGACACCTGGGCCGTATAGTTTTCAAAGCCCAGCGAACGGAACACAAACAACACCAGGTCGATCACTTTAATGAATTCTTCCTTGACCTGCTCGGGCCGGCAAAAGATGTGGGCATCGTCTTGCGTGAAGCCCCGCACGCGTGTCAGCCCATGGAGTTCGCCACTTTGTTCATACCGGTATACGGTTCCAAATTCGGCCAGCCGGATGGGCAAGTCTTTATACGACCGCGGTTTTACTTTATAAATTTCGCAGTGATGCGGGCAGTTCATGGGCTTGAGCAGAAACTCCTCGCCCTCATCGGGTGTGTGGATGGGCTGAAACGAATCTTTCCCGTATTTTTCATAGTGCCCGGAGGTCACGTACAGGTTTTTCCCACCGATGTGTGGAGTGACCACCGGATCGTAACCGGCCTTTATCTGGGCCTTGCGCATAAACTGCTCAAGCCGTTCGCGCAAAATTGTACCCTTGGGCAGCCATAGCGGCAGCCCCATGCCCACTTTCTCCGAAAACGCAAACAACTCTAGTTCTTTGCCCAACTTACGATGATCGCGTTTCTTGGCCTCCTCCAGCAGGTGCAGGTACTCATCAAGCTCTTTCTGCTTGGGGAAAGTAATGCCATACACGCGGGTGAGCATTTTGTTTTTCTCGTTACCCCGCCAGTAGGCTCCTGCGACATTGGTTAGTTTAATGGCCTTGATAAACCCGGTGGAGGGGATGTGCGGGCCGCGGCACAAATCCGTAAAGTTGCCTTGCTGGTAAAACGTGATCGAGCCATCCGCCAAATCCTGAATCAACTCCAGTTTATAGGGGTCGTCTTTTTGCGTAAAGTAAGCCACGGCCTCGGCCTTGGAAACCTGCCTGCGCTGAAACTCGCTATTGGCTTTTGCCAGTTCGCCCATCTTCTTTTCAACCGCGGCCAACTCGGCATCGCCAAAAGGCTGATCCCCCAAGTCCACATCGTAATAGAAGCCATTGTCGATGGGGGGGCCGATGCCAAACTTTACGCCCGGATAGAGCGCTTCCAACGCCTCGGCAAACAAGTGGGCGGAGCTGTGCCAAAAAGCATATTTGCCTCCGGCATCGTTCCATGTCAGTATCTTGATGGCTGCCTCGTGTTCGATAACGCGACTCAAATCGCGTATTTCACCATTGATCTCAATGGCCAGGGCGTTTCGGGCTAATCCTTCGCTGATGCTTTTGGCCACATCCATGCCTGTGACGCCAGACGGAAACGTACGAATGCTTCCATCGGGCAAGGTGATCTTCACTTCGCTCATCGACAATAGTAAATAGGGACGCAAATATAGGAAAAGACCGCAAAGCGGGTCAGAACCAACCGTGCCTGGCCTTGTTAACCAAAAAGCAATTTTTGGGTGTCGGCAGTTGCGGCATTCCTTCGACCTTTGCACTCATGACCAAACAAAACAAAGTAAACGACATACTTGCCACGCTCGACCGCCACTTCCCTGCCGTGGATACGCCCCTTCACCACCAAGACGCGTATACGCTGCTGGTGGCAGTGTTGCTTTCCGCTCAATGCACGGACGAACGGGTCAATAAAATCACGCCTTTGCTTTTCAAACGGGCGGACAATCCGCGCGATATGGTGAAGATGAGTGTGGAAGAAATCCGCGAGATCATTAAACCGTGCGGCCTCTCGCCCATGAAATCCAAAGGCATCTACGGGCTGTCGAAAATATTATTGGAGAAATACAACGGACAGGTGCCCAACACCTTTGAAGCGCTGGAAGCCCTACCGGCTGTAGGTCACAAAACGGCCTCGGTGGTGATGACCCAATGGTTTGGCATTCCCGCCTTTCCGGTGGATACCCACATTCACCGCCTGGCCTACCGATGGGGCCTGAGCAGCGGGAAAAGCGTGGAACAAACCGAACGCGATCTGAAGAGGCTCATCCCTGAGGAAAAATGGAATAAGGTGCATCTGCAAATCATCTACTTTGGGCGTGCATACTGCCCCGCCCGCGGGCATGTGTGGCGCGACTGCCCCATCTGCCAAAAACACATGCGTAAGTCGCTGCGCGACTGAGGAAAACGATTTATTTACGTTTTTGTGAACCCCGCAAATTGAAAGCCTGACTTTCAATTTGCGGGGTTCCAATTTTACTATATTTGCCTTGTCATGATGATTTTTCGCCATCGGGAAAAAGAAATACGGAAGTACCTGCGGCATTTCCCGGCCGTGGGTATCACGGGGCCACGGCAATGTGGCAAATCCACGTTGGCCAAACATATCATCGGCTCGGTGAAAGGCGCCTTGTACATCGACTTGGAAGACCCTGAAGATCGCGCCAAGCTCAGTGACCCCTCGCTGTTTCTCGACCAAAACGCTGGAAAGCTGATTTGTTTTGATGAAGTGCAGTTTATGCCTGACCTTTTTCGCGTTTTGCGTGGTTTTATCGATCGCACTGCACGTAATGGTCAGTTTTTATTGCTGGGGTCGGCAGCACCCGAGTTTCTCCGCCAATCGTCCGAAACGCTGGCCGGTCGTATTGTGTACGCGCCTTTAGACCCTCTATCCGCCCGGGAGCTTGCTTCGGCCGGAGTATCGCTCACCAAAGCGTGGCTACGCGGAGGCTTTCCGTCCAGCGCCCTCGCCAAGCAAGAGTCCATAAGCTTTGTTTGGCGTAAGAGTTTTGTACGCACGTTTTTGGAGCGTGACCTATCCGCTTTTGGGGTGGGCATCGCACCGGAAAACATGCGCAGGTTTTGGATGATGTGCGCACACCTGCACGGACAGCCGCTAAATTTATCGGGGTTAGGTAATTCACTGGGCATCACACATCCTACCGTGAAGCATTACGTTGATGTGATGGTGAACACCTACATGTTGCGCAGGGTGGAACCCTTTTTTGCCAATATCGACAAGCGGCTCAAGCGGAGCCCCAAAATCTATTTGGCCGATTCAGGCATGCTCCATGCCCTGCTCAACATCGGCACAGGAAATGACTTGCTTTCACATCCGGTAGCAGGTTTTTCGTGGGAAGGGTTTGTATTGAGTCAAGTAGCGGCCGAACTGCCCGGATGGGAAATATTTTATGCCACCACGGCCGACCAAGCCGAGATTGATTTTATCCTGAAAAAAGGGAAGCGCACGGTCGCTGTCGAGTGTAAACTATCCAAGTCACCGGTTGTGAGCAAGGGCTTTTACTACTTACTCAACGACCTGAAAATACGAGAGGCGTATGTCGTTTGCCCGATCGAAGGTTCCTTCGCGTTGCAAAAGCATATATGGGCTGTGGGTTTGCTCGAATTACTGAAGAAACTAGGAAAATAAACTCCGCAAATTGAAAGTCTGACTTTCAATTTGCGGGGTTGTAAAAAATGAATCATGTCAAGAAATAATCTCCGCATCGTTTTCATGGGCACACCCGAGTTTGCCGTGGCCAGCCTGGAAGCGTTGGTGCAACACGGCTACCCACCCGTGGCCGTGATCACCGCGCCCGACAGACCGCAGGGGCGCGGACAAAAACTGACGCCCCCGCCCGTCAAGATCACCGCTCAAAAGTATCAACTGCCCGTGTTGCAGCCAACCAACTTAAAGTCGCCCGTCTTTTTGGAGGAGTTAAAAAACTATGGGGCCAATCTGCAAATCGTGGTAGCCTTTCGTATGCTGCCCGAAGCCGTGTGGGCTATGCCGGCACTGGGTACGTTTAATCTTCACGCGTCCCTCTTGCCCGACTACCGCGGAGCGGCACCGATCAACTGGGCCATCATCAACGGAGAAACAGAAACTGGTGTCACTACATTCTTTCTCAAACATGAAATCGACACGGGAAGCGTCATCTACCAGGAAAAAGAACCGATCTACCTCACGGATGACGCAGGGGCACTGTATGAGCGACTTATGCACCGGGGCGCCTCGCTGGTGGTGAGAACCGTGGAGGCCATCGAACGGGGCAACTATCCGTCCTTACCTCAAGTTCCCACGGGTAACGAAAACCACGCGCCCAAAATTTTCAAGGAAACGTGCGAAATAAACTGGAACAATCCCGCCCACGCCATCCACAACCTCATCCGGGGGCTTAGCCCCTACCCGGGCGCGTGGACGGTGCTCAACGGGAAAACGTTCAAATTATATCGGACCAACGTGTTGCCACCGACCACCCCAGCAACTACACCGGGCACGATTCGCACCGACCAAAAGACCCATTTGCACATTAGCACGGTGGACGGCTGGATAGAAGTGTTGGAGTGGCAGCCCGAGGGCAAGCGAAGAATGGCCATGACCGAGTTTTTCCGCGGAAACACACTGTAGCGGCCCGCCAATCAATATCTTTGCGCCAGTTTCAATACCATGATCATCTCCCTCATTGCTGCCCTTACTCAAAACCGCGTGATCGGGAAGAATAATGATTTACCGTGGTCGCTGCCGGACGACATGAAATACTTCATGGAGACCACAATGAATCATCACGTCATCATGGGCCGAAAAAACTGGGATTCCATTCCTCCCAAATTCAGGCCACTTCCCAAGCGTGTCAACATTGTAGTAACGCGACAAGGGTCGTTCAGCGCCCCGGGCGCAAACGTTGTGAACAATCTGGCCGATGCGTTGGCGCTGGCGGCCGATGCCAAGGAGCGAGAAGTATTCGTCATTGGCGGGGCCGAAATTTATCATCTGGCATTGCCTCATGCCCAGCGGTTGTACCTCACAGAAATTAACACCACCCTGAAGGGCGACACATTCTTTCCTGAAGTGGATGCCGCTTCATGGCGCGAAGTATCACGGACACATCACCCGGCGGATGCACGTCATCTCTATTCATTTGATTTTGTGTTGTACGAAAGACGCTGACCATGTCCTTACAAAACAAAGTAATCTGGATAACAGGAGCCTCGTCAGGTATTGGCGAGTACCTCACATATGCCCTGGCCAAACGCGGAGCGTGGCTGATCTTATCGGCCCGAAGAAAAAATGAATTGGAACGGGTAAAAGGAAATTGCCCGCCCGAGGCACAAAGCCATATCAAACTATTGCCGCTCGACCTGGCTCAACCGGCCACGCTTCAGCTTTGCACCGAAGCAGCCATTCAGTTGTTTGGTCATATTGACATTTTAATAAACAATGGTGGCATCAGCCAGCGTAGCCTGACCAAAGACACCACGTTGGATGTGGACCGTCAATTGATGGAGGTCGACTACTTTGGCACGGTTGCATTAACGAAGTTTTTATTGCCTCATTTCCTGAAACGAAAGGCAGGCCACATTGTGACCGTAAGCAGCGTGATGGGCATCATCGGCACACCGTACCGCAGTGGCTATGCAGCCGCCAAACATGCACTTCACGGTTTTTTCGATTCACTGCGAGCCGAACTGTGGCGCGAGTCAAAAAACATCTACGTTACCTTGATTTGCCCGGGCTGGATCAGAACCAACGTGACCTATCATGCCCTGACAGGAACGGGTGAAGCCCTCAACCAGATGGACGCCTCGACAGACGCAGGCATGGCTCCCGAAAAATTTGCCAGCCGGATGATCCGCGCCATTGAAAAGAGAAAGCGCGAGGCCTACATTGGGGGAAGCAAAGAATTGTTTGGCGTGTACTTGCAGCGTTTTTTGCCCGGTGTGTTTGCGCGCGTGGTGCGCAAAATCAGTGTGCGGTAACCCATGCTCTGGTACGAGTACCTGCTGATCACGACAGTCGGTTTTGTGGCCGCCTTTCTCAATACCATCGGGGGAGGTGGCTCGTTGTTTACGGTGCCCATTCTCACGTTTCTCGGCATGCCCATCACCGCTGCCAACGCCACTGCACGGGTCGCCATCCTCGCGCAAAACCTATCGGCTGTGGGGGGCTTCGCCTCCAAGCGCGTAGTGTTACCATTGGGTTATAGCTTATGGCTGTGTGCCGTCTCGCTGGTGGGCGGGTTCATCGGCTCCACGCTGGCCGTGCACGTCACCGATGACTTGTTCAAACAGTTGTTTGTGGGGGTTATGTTGTTTTCCACGGCCTTGGTCATCATCGACCCGTTTCGGAGCAACAGCAAGCCGGAGCGCATGGGGCCCTGGCACCGCGTAGCGGGCATCGCATTGTTCTTTTTTATTGGCATCTATGGCGGCTTTGTGCAAGCGGGTATCGGCTTTTTGGTTATTGGTACACTAAGCTTGATCAACAACCTGCCCTTGGTGAAGATCAATTACATCAAGGTCTTTGTGGCTATCGTGTACACAGGGGTATCTGTGGCGGTATTTGCGTGGGAAGGAAAGATCGTTTGGTCCACCGGATTGGTGTTGGCCATCGGCCATGGATTAGGAGGCTGGTACGCCAGCCGGTGGAGCGTGACGGCCAGCGAACGATGGATCAAGCGCATCATGGTGGTTTCGCTGATACTGATGGCCATCAAACTTTGGTTTTTCTGATGGCTGCACAAATGAAAACTTTTTGTCGGGCCGCGGTGTTTCAACGCTGACACAAAATCGACTCTATGCTCACCTGGAAAAATGTCTTACACGTTGCCTCCACCGGCAACCCGGTACCGCCCCAACGGGTGGAAAAAAGTGATGCGGAATGGAAGAAACTATTGACCGAGGAAGAGTTTTACGTGACCCGAAAAAAGGGCACCGAGCGCGCCTTCACCGGTGAGTATTGCGAAGCGCACGATCCGGGCTTGTACGCATGCCGCTGTTGCGGCACGTTGTTGTTCGATTCCACCGTAAAGTTTGAAAGCGGAACCGGTTGGCCCAGCTTCACCCAGCCCGTGGCGGATAACGTGATCGCGTATCACAAAGACACCAGTTTTGGTATGGTGCGTGTAGAGGTTACGTGCAATGTTTGCGATGGCCACCTGGGCCATGTTTTTCCCGATGGACCCGCTCCCAGCGGGCTGCGCTATTGCATCAACTCGGCTTCTATCAAGTTGGTGGCTTCGCTTCGGAATCCTTGAGGTTACAGGGTTCCTTGAGGTTGAACGATTTCCATCTCCGGCCGATGGATTGACAATTTAATGCGTTTCCTTTTTTGACGGACGGATGCACGTTGCCCGGACTGACACCCCTAAACACGTGTCGGACTGATGCCACTCAGCATATATCGTCCCTACGGGACTTACAACGATGCAAATTTGCTTTCTACCAATTGCCCGCCCCTGCGGGACTTGGGCAAAATCAACAAAATGTATTCTGCTAATTTATTGTCGCTTCGGGACAAGGCGGAAATTACAAAGAACCGAAAGGTGCTTTTGGAAATATCTTGCCAACTATCCCATCAGCCATTTACATTGATCGAACCTCCCATGGTTCACCCCCTCACCGGCTCGCGGTGACCTACCCACGTAAACCGTTTGGTTACATACTCAGGGTTGGTGAATGAAGCGTTCCCAGAAGGGTTGCCGCCCGTTACGTGGAAATCCGAAAAGGCCGCATTTTGGTTCATATAGATGCCGCCCGTCAGGTTGAACGAAACGGGCGTGGCGGCCAGTGCCATAGCATCGGCAATCTTTTCTCTAACGGAACCATCGGTGGTGTATGCCCCGCACGAAATGGCACCATGACGTATGGCCATCTCTTGTGCCAATGCCAGCGATTCATCTGTATTTTTTGTCTTGATGAGCAGCACGATGGGGCCAAACAACTCCTGACTAAACACATCCTTCTTAGACGAGTCGATCTCCACGACTACGGGCGTGGCCACACGGGCTTTCTTAAACATCGGGTTTTCAAACGTGCGCGATTTCAACCAAACTTTTCCGGGCAGCTTCTCCGCATCGGCCACGCGATCGCACGTTTTTTTGTTTTGCACCGCGCCTAGCACAAACGGCCCGGCCTTCGGGTTGTCGATCAGACCGTTCAGCTGCGCCACGAATTTCTCCGCAAATTCTTCAAACGATACCGTGCCCGTTGGTGTTTTTATCCCCGTTTGCGGGACATAAAAATTCTGTGGGGCCGTGCACATTTGCCCACTGTAGAGATTAACCGAAAAGGCAAGATTGGCGGCCACTTTATCTATGTCCTCTGCCGAATCCAGAATCACCGAGTTGACACCGGTTTTCTCGGTAAATACCACTTTGCCAGGCAGGGCCTCCAGGTACAAACCAAAAGCCGAATTGCCGGTGAAGTCGATCAGTTTTACGTTCGGATGCTCTGCCAGCGTTTTGGTGATCATCTGATCAAACGTATCTGCCGCCAACTGGCAGATGGCAGGGTCGAGTTTTTTTTCAGCCAACACACGCTGGATCTCTGCCACAAAAATAGCGATGGGCAAAATAGCCCCGGGATGCGGCTTCACAATCACACTGTTGCCCGTGATCAAACTTCCAAAAATTCCTGTCACGGAGTTCCATGTAGGAAAGGTAGAACAACCGATCACTACGGATATTCCTTTGGGTACGGCACGCCACTCTTTGTTCAATTGGATGTTAAACTTGCCCATCGGCTTGTCCCACAGGGCTCGCGCGGGAAAGCGGTTTAGCTCTTCATACCCTGCAGCGATGGCCTCGAGCGCCCGATCTGCTGCGTGGGGCCCGGACGCCTGAAACGCCATCATGTATCCCTGGCCGGTGGTATGCATGGTGGCATAAGCAATCTCAAAAAAACGTTTTTTGATCCCCTCCAACGACTCCAGCAAAATTTCGGCCCGGTCATCCACGCTTACTTTACGCCACTGATGAAAAGCGGCTTCGCTGCGCTCAATCAATGTGTCTACCGAAAACAACGGATACAAAATGCCCAACGGCTCTTGCAAATAAGGCGACTCTTCCTGTCCTCCCCATTTTTCGGAATGAGGCTGGAGCAACTCGTCAAAATTTTTACCGAGCCGGTTTTTGAAACTTGCTTGCCCATCGGCATCGGCTGTTTCGCCATAAATCGCTGGCGCGGGATGCTCGGGAAAGGCCGCATAAAACGTGCGTGCATGCAAGGCTTGTACGGCCTTTGTCAAGGTGGACTGATGTTTTTCAACCATGGTTTGTTCGTTGTTGTTTCGTTTGAAAGGCGTTGGAAGCGATTCTGGTTAAGATTTATACCCAAACACGCGCTTGAGCAAATCGGTGGTTCGCTCCAGCGGGTTTTCACGGATGGCTTTCTCTTCGCGGGCGATCATCACAAAGAGTCCGTCAATGGCTTTGTCGGTCGCATAGCCCGCCAGGTCCGGGTTTACTTTCTCCACCAGCGGAATTTGGTTGTAGCGCTTGACGATGTCGCCATAGTATTTGGTGGCGTTCACCCTGGCCAGTGAGTTTTGCATAACAGGCATGAACTTCTCACGCAGTTGGGCCGAGGTAGTACGCTTCAGGTATTCAGTGGCTGCGTTGGGTTGCCCTTTCAAGATTCCCCAGGCATCTTCGATGGTCATTTGGCGAATGGCGTTGATAAAAATCGGTTTGGCTTCCTTGGCAGCATCCTCCGCGCCCCGGTTCAGGGTCACCACAAAGCGGTCTACCTCCTCGCCAAAGCCCACTTGCCGAAGCCGGTCCTCCACTTTTTTAACTTCGGGCGGAAAGGGGATTTTGATATCGGGATTCTTGAAATATCCATCCACCTGCGACACGATATCCGATCCGTTGGATATGCCTTTGATCAAGGCTTCTTTGAGGCCGTCACCCACCTCCGCGGTGGTCAGTGGCTGCTCGCTGCCCAGCATCTTGTTGGCATCGGAGATGGCCTGGTTGAGTTGGGCGGTGGTGCACGAACTCAACACCATGATCGCAAAAATGCATTTTTTCATCCCGTAAAAATACAAAGAATCGCTGCGCCTACCCGATCAGGGTGGACTCCTTTATTTCGGCCACAGACCGGCACCCCGCCAATCCCATCGTCAATTCAAAATCCGCCAAAAGGTTCCGTATCACCTCTTGTACACCTTGTGTTCCGCCTATCGCAAGCCCATATACATACGGCCGCCCGATGCAAACAGCCGTGGCACCCAACGCCAATGCTTTGAACACATCGGCACCACCCCTGATGCCCCCATCCAACAAAAGCGGTATGCGCGCCCCTACGGCTTGCCGAATGGCGGGCAACATATCCAACGTGCCGACCGCACCGTCCACCTGGCGCCCCCCGTGGTTAGAGATAATGATACCATCCATGCCGTGGTCAATAGCTTTGCGCGCATCATCCGGATGAAGGATGCCCTTCAATAAGATCGGCAGTTGGGTGTGCTGCCGCAAGAACGACAGGTCATTCCACGTAAGTGCGGGGTTTGAATACAGCGACACAAACGTCTGCACCGCCTTCAGCGGCCGCCCCGAAAAAACCTTTGTCAGAAAGTTATTACCCGGATAGTTGCGTGTCATTTTCACCAATCCCGCCAGCGAGTGCCACGTGACCGCCCGTTTGCCGGCCGGGGGCGAGGGCGTATCCATTAATTTCTGAAACACGGGGTCGGATGTGTATTGTGCAATTCCCTTGCCTTCCAAAAAAGGAAGGTAGGCAATATCCAGGTCGCGCGTACGCCAACCGAGCATGGTGGTATCCAGCGTGACCGCGATGGCCTTGGCCCCACAGCGCTCGGCCCGCTGCACAAAACTGGCCACCAGCTCGCGCGACTTGCTCCAGTACAACTGAAACCAAAAGGGCGTATCACCCATGGCGCGGGCAGCGTCTTCCATGGGTTTGCTGGCCTGGTTGGAGAAGATGTATGGAACGCGCAAGGCGTGCGCGGCTTGTGCTACGGCCACATCGGCTTGGGCATTGACCATCTCCAACACGCCCACGGGTGCCAAAAACAAAGGCGAGGCATAGGTGTGCCCAAAGAGTTCCACCGAGGTGGTACGCACGCTCACATCGCGCAACATGCGCGGCACGATTTTGTACTTTTCAAAGGCCGACCGGTTGTTTTGAACGGTACTTTCCAACCCTGCACCGCCCGCAATGTAAGCAAAGGCTTCGGGCGACATCGCGGCTTTGGCTTGCTGCTCGAGTGCTGTGGGATCAACCGATACGCGCAGCCGCTGACCGGCAAATCCATTGAGGTAAATTTCCTTTTGCCAGTGGGCGGCCGATTCAGCGCTGTCTTGTATCATCTTATTCAACGTTTTAAAGCAACCGTATGCGCAATCAACCGAGCCGCCAACCGGGCCGTGTGGCCATCTACATCAAACAGCGGATTGCACTCCACCACATCCAAGCTCACCAGCTTGCCCGACCGGGCGATGAGCTGCAGCGAAGCAAGCACCACATCGGGCGAAAAGCCCAACGGTGATGGTGCGCTAACACCGGGTGCGTAGCTGGCGGCAAATCCGTCCATATCCACGGTGACGTATACGACATCCACCCGATTGATAAAATCAGTCAGCTTCCGCTGGATGTGTTCCCAGTAGGGCATCACAAAGTGTTCGCTGCCCACCGTTTCGACCCCCAATTCGTTGGCCCGTTGCATGTGAAACGGGGTATTGCTAAAGGTTTGAATACCAAGGCAGAGGTAATGAAAGCGGCCCTTATTTTCTTTGGCGATCTGATAAAAAGGAGTGCCCGAGTGGCGGCTCTGATCTTCACGCAAATCCAAGTGGGCATCGAAATTCACAATGCCGATGTTGGTTTCTTGACCAAGGGCTTTTTGGATGCCGCAAAAGTGCGGATAGGCGATGTCATGTCCACCTCCCAGCAAAACCGGGAAACACTTTTTTTGGATGAGCTCCCTGACCACCCCATCGATCACATCATGGGTTTTTTCCAAGTGGTTGTCGGGTTGCAAAATATTGCCCGCATCCCACATGATTTGTCGGGAATCAGCATGATGTGGCAGCGGTGCGAGAAATGCGCGAATGGCATCGGGTGCTGCGACCGCCCCGGCCCTCCCCTGATTTCGTTTGACACCTTCGTCCGTGCAACAGCCTACCAACACGATGCTTTTCTCCATTGGCTGCTCGCGCATCAAATCCAAGGGCCGTACCACCTGATGCCAGTACCACGCCTCTCCGTTGGCTTCCGCATCTGTGCGACCACGCCAACGTGAAAGAAGTCCGCATGTGTAGCGGTCTTGCCCCAGCTCAGTCAACCCGTTTTCCATTTTTCCACACGATAGAAGGTTTTAGTTTTCCTTGCCAGTAAGTAATCTCCCGATAGTCGGCCACGGGAAATGACATGAAATCGGCTCTAGCACCTACTGCCAACATCCCGCGGTCGTGCAAGCGCAAGGCGTGGGCCGCGCGAAACGTCAAGGCACTCAGTACCTCCGCATTCGAGAGCTTTTGAAACGCCCCGAGGATACTGCCCTGCATGAGCAGGTCGCCCATAGGGGCTGATCCCGGGTTCCAATCGCTGGCGATGGCCACCACCGCCCCAGCGTCCAGCAGCTTTCGTGCGGGGGCAAAAGCACAGCCCAATCCCAATGACGCGCCCGGCAAGGCTACCGCGACTACATCGCTTTTCGCCAACGCATCTATTTCACCATCGCTGCTTGCTTCCAAATGATCGGCACTTACTGCCCCCAGTTCAATGGCCAACCCACTGCCACCTGTGGAAAACTGATCGGCATGGAGGGTGATGTCGAAGCCCATCGCTTTGGCGCGGGCCAAGAAATTTTTGGCGATAGCCGGAAGGAAGGCGACCTCATCTACAAAGGCGTCTACGCGTGTGGCCAACGACTCACTCTTCACCATCGGCAACAACACTTCGCCCATCCATTGCAAATAGTGTTCATGGTCTCCTTCAAAGTCATGCGGCTTGGTGTGCGCGGCCAAACATGTGGGCACGCAATCCGATGCCGTGGCCCGTTGTGCATCCCGGATGGCGCGCAGCATTTTCAACTCATCTTCCACCGAAAGACCGTAGCCGCTTTTTATTTCAAGTGTCGTCACGCCTTCACGCAACAACCGAGTGGCACGTGCCGCGGTGGTCAGAGCCAGTTCGTGCTGGGTTTGTTGACGTGTCTTTTGCACCGTGTCCCAAATGCCTCCACCCGCGCGGGCAATTTCTTGATAGGACGCGCCCGCATTGCGAAGGGCATAGTCGCTGGCGCGCGTACCCGCAAAACAACTGTGTGTGTGTGCGTCTATCATCCCCGGAAGGGCCACCGAGGCCCCCGCGATTTCGTACACGGTTGCCTTCTGTCTCTTCGCCTCGGGCCATAGCGTTTCAAATGCATCAACGGCTACGATCTTATTGTCCTCCAACAACAGCGCGCCATGGGTCACTACTTCCAATTGATCATCGCGTAGCGCACCGCGCAGGGGCAAGTGACGCAGCGTGACCACCTGTGAAAACGGACCGATGAGCTGTGCCGCCATCAGATATCCAAACTAAATTCTTTGCTTTTTGCGATGGCGATGTCATACCCGGCATCGCGGTGGCGAATGACGCCCATGGCAGGGTCGGTGTGCAACACGCGTTTCAAACAGCGCTCGGCACGCTCCGTACCATCGGCCACTACCACCATGCCCGCGTGTTGCGAATAGCCCATCCCCACGCCACCGCCATGGTGAAAGGAGACCCACGTGGCTCCCCCGCTGGTGTTGCCCAGCAGGTTCAGCAGCGGCCAGTCGCTCACGGCATCGCTGCCATCCAACATGGCTTCCGTTTCGCGGTTGGGCGAAGCCACGGAGCCACAATCCAGATGATCGCGCCCGATGACAATGGGTGCCTTCACGCGCCCAAGGCGCGCGAGATCGTTGAAGATCAGTCCTGCTTTTTGGCGCTCGCCCATGCCCAGCCAGCAAATGCGGCTTGGCAATCCCTGAAAGGCGACACGCTCGCGGGCCGCGCGCAACCATTGTATCATGTGTTTGTTTTTCGGGAAGGCCTCGATCAATGCCTCCTCGGTCATGTAAATGTCGTGCGGGTCGCCCGAAAGGGCCACCCACCGGAATGGGCCTTTGCCCTCGCAAAAAAGCGGGCGCACATAGGCCGGCACAAAACCCGGGAAATCAAATGCGTTCTTCTCGCCACCTTGTTTAGCAAACTCACGCAAGTTATTGCCGTAGTCAAACGTTATGCTGCCGCGTCTTTGCATCTCCAACATCAGCCGCACATGGCGGGCCATGCTTTTGAGCGAGCGTTCTTTGTAAGCTGCGGGATCTTTTTCGCGCAGTTCAGCTGCTTGCGGTAGCGAGAGGCCATGCGGCACATATCCATTGACCGGATCGTGAGCCGAAGTCTGATCGGTCAGGACATCGGGGATGATCCCTTCGCTGAGCAGTCGCTCTAACGTATCCCCAATGTCGGCTACCAACCCAATCGATATCGCCTCTCCTTTCTGCTTCGCGTCCAGCGTCCATCGAATGGCCTCCTCATAGGAGTGCGTCATCTTGTCAATGTAGCGGGTTTCCAGCCTTTTCTGAATTCGCGCGGGGTCTACATCCACTCCCAAAAACGTGGCGCCCGCCAGCGTGGCGGCCAAGGGCTGAGCCCCACCCATGCCACCCAATCCACCGCTTACGATCAGCTTGCCTTTCAAATCGCCCGCGAAGTGTTTCTGGCCACACGCCACAAACGTTTCGTAGGTGCCTTGCAAAATGCCTTGTGTGCCGATGTAGATCCAACTGCCGGCCGTCATTTGGCCATACATCATCAGCCCGCGTTCCTGCAATTCCTTGAAGTGCTCCCAGTTGGCCCAGTGCGGCACCAGGTTGCTGTTGGCAATCAATACGCGGGGCGCCTCCGGATGGGTAGGAATAATGCCCACCGGTTTTCCGGACTGTATCAACAGACTCTCATCTTCGTCCAGGCGAAGGAGACATTCAATGATTTTTTGGGCGGCTTCTACGTTGCGCGCTGCCTGGCCAGTGCCGCCATACACCACCAGATTTGCGGGGTTTTCGGCTACACGCGCATCCAGGTTGTTCAAAAACATGCGCAAGGGCGCCTCCGTTTGCCACGACTTGGCGTGTAGCGCAGGGCCTACGGGTGCATGATAGTGCGGATGCGAAGCGTATGTGCGAAGGAAATCACCTACCTGCATAATAAGGCGTTAACGCGAGGTAAGTTAGCCTTTTTTGGATTCTAAATCGGTTGAAGTCAGCCTCGAGCATTCGCTTCAAAAACAAAAATCCCCTCGTGGGAGGGGACTTGATTTCATGGGCGATGGGATTCCAAAATCAATTCGAAAACAGCTTCACAATGTCATTGGAAAATGCGAAGACCATGAGCAACAACAACAAGGCCATACCGACCTTAATGGAGTTCTCAAATACTTTCTCCGAGGGCTCGCGGCCGGTGATCATTTCATAGAGCAAGAACACCACATAGCCCCCGTCAAGCCCGGGGATGGGCAGCAAGTTCATGAAGGCTAACGCCAACGAGATCAATCCCGTCATCCGCCAGAAGCGTTCCCAATCCCAAGTGCCACCATACGCTTGCGCAATGCCAATGGGGCTGGAGATGGTACGAACGGAAATCTTACCTGTCACCAGTTTCCAAATGGATTTGGCCTGAAGTACCAACACTTCTATGCCGCGGCCGGGCCCTTGCACAATAGACTGACCCAAAGAATATTCGATGTGCACAAAATCCTCGCGTTTGATTGCCCGGGGCATAAATCCCAGGATGGAATGGCCTTTGAATAGCCCTTTCAGCAAGACAGTATCGGTGCCACGGGCAACGGCCACCCGAACGGAGTCCGGAGCCTGCGCCAACACGGCACTCAACTCATCGCGATAGGCTACGGGTGTATCATTTACGTTGATTATCTTGTCTCCCTTCATTAACCCGATCGATGAAGCCACAGAAGCCGTCTTGATCTCTTTACCTTCGCTGTCTTTGATCACCACTTCGGGGTTAACCTCCTCCACCACTGTGGAAACACGATAGCGCATAAACGACTCGGCCGCCTTTCTGCGGTCAAAGTTTTCGATAAAGTCTTCGGGCAAGGGAATGTCAATGATCTTCTCCCCGCGTTCTACGGTGTAGTACGAACCGCCTGAAATCAACACATCGGGTTTGGTCAGTGACTCGAAGTATTCAAACTCCTGTCCGTTCACTTTAACGATCTTATCGCCCGTTTGCAATCCGATTTTTTGTGCAATGGCCAGCGCCTCGATGCCCCCGTTGTCGTTTACCAGCTTGATGGGCAGGTAATAGTCGCCAATAAAATACATCACGCAGATGAAGACGAAAATGCCCACTACAATATTAACAATGATACCTCCCAGCATGACGATCAACCGCTGCCACGCAGGCTTGGACCGAAACTCATCGGGTTTGGGCGGTTCCTTCATCTGGTCCTTATCCATGCTTTCATCCACCATGCCGGCTATTTTTACATAGCCGCCCAGCGGAAACCACCCGATGCCGTACTCCGTCTCGCCTTTCTTATACTTAAACAAGGCAAAGTTGGCCACGTTGGCCATGGGGAAAAGGAAATCAAAAAACAGGTAGAATTTTTCTACGCGTATGTTGAACATACGGGCCGCGATAAAATGGCCCCATTCGTGTACCGCAATTAAAATCGAGAGGCTCAACAACAGTTGGCCCGTCATGATCAATCCTTCCATCAGCGAATCAATTCAAGTGCTTTTTTTCGTGTTTCGCGGTCCGTCTCCACATAATCATCGTACCGGGGGTTGGCGATATAATCCATTTTCGCCAAACATTGTTCCACCACCTCCGACATTGCGAGAAAGCCTACCTTATCTTTTAAGAACGCATCCACGGCTATTTCGTTGGCTGCGTTGAGCACACACGGCATATTTCCGCCCCGGTGAAGCGCCTTAAAAGCGAGTGCAAGATTACGAAAAGTTTCGGTATCGGGTTTATCGAACGTAAGGGATGGGTACAGTGCAAAGTCAAAACGGGGGAAATCGGCCGGCAGCCGCTGTGGATACGTCATGGCAAACTGGATGGGCAGCCGCATGTCCGGAAGACCCAATTGCGCCTTGATGGAACTGTCTTGAAACTGGACCAGCGAGTGTACGATCGATTGCGGGTGAACAACAACCTCCACTTGCTCGGGCCGCAGCCCAAACAACCATTTTGCTTCAATAACCTCCAGCCCTTTGTTCATGAGCGAGGCGGAATCGATGGTCACTTTGGCTCCCATCGTCCAGTTAGGATGCTTGAGCGCCTGCGTTTTGGTGACATACAGCAGCTCGTCTCGCCTTTTTCCGCGAAATGGTCCGCCCGAAGCTGTAAGGATGATTTTTTCGATCGGATTGTGAAACTCCCCCACCAGGCATTGGAAGATGGCCGAATGCTCAGAGTCCACCGGATAAATGTTAACGCCTTTGTCTTTTGCCAATTGAGTAATCAATTCGCCTGCCACCACGAGCGTTTCTTTGTTGGCCAGCGCGATGGTTTTACCGGCCTCGATGGCCTGAATGGTGGGGCGAAGGCCCGAGTAGCCAACCAGTGCGGTCAGCACCAAATCGATCGATTCCATTTGCACCGAAGAAGCGAGGGCAGCTTCGCCCGCAAATACTTTGATGGGATGAGCCGCGAGCGCTTCCTTCACCGTTGCGTGCTTGTCTTCATTGGCGATGACCACAGCGTTCGGCTGGAAGGCAATGGCTTGTTCGATGAGCAACGCGGCATTGTTTTGGGCCGTTAAGAGTTCCACCTCAAAGTGGTCGGGGTGCGCCTGGATAACTTGCAGGGCCTGTGTGCCGATGGAACCGGTAGACCCGAGGATGGCAATTCGTTTTTTCAAGGTTCAACGTCATTAAGGATGGACAGCACGTTTTCTTTCAAGATGGGCAAATGGATAACCACCGTGTTCCAAACCGCTTCCATGTCTACGGCAAAATATTCATGGGCCACGTAATTGCGCATGGCTTTAATATCGCGCCATGGCACGGTTGCGTACTTGTCTTTGATGGGCTGAGATAGTTTGGAAGATGCTTCGCCTATGATTTCCAGGTTTCGAAGTACAGCATCCTGAACCATAAAGTGCCGCATAAACTCATCTTTGCTCAAGCTGTCAACGTATTGTTCTATTCTTCCGATAGAATCAAGAATGTGTTGGAAATACACCTTGTCCCTCATCCGAAAATATACGAAATGTCGCGCTGGACATACGGTTTCATGTGAGGGGATAGCGCACGGTCTGTCACCAAATCTACTGGAATTCCCAGGGCACCGGACAGATTCTCTTGTACCCTCGCCAAGTCGAACAAGGAAGGTCGAAGGGAATAGTCCAAATGGACCAAAATATCCAGGTCGCTGGTGGGTTTCTCCTCTCCGCGGGCATACGAGCCAAACACGCCCACGCGCAAGGGCTTTAACTCCGACAGCTGCGAAATTACGATTTGCTTCTGGCGCTCAGTGATCATGCTCGAAATTTACTCAATTCCTCCGCAATCTTCCGGTCGTTGCTCAGCCGCGGCACCTTGTTTTGTCCGCCCAACTTACCGAGAGATTTCATGTAGTCGATAAAGGCGTTTCGCGCCAGCGAAGTGACTTTTAGCGTGGTCAAAATGTTTCCCGAAATCAGATCATCGTAGTACACGTTCAGCCCGCGCAATTGTTGATCCAGTTCCAATCGAAACGCCTCAGGGTCATTTGGCGGTTGGGAAAATTCGATCAGCCATTCATGATGGGGCATGCCTTCGGCCGGGGCCACGTTGGGGGCCACGGTAAACTCCACCAGCGCCACCTCCGGAAATTTGGCGCAGGCAAACTTCATGGCTTTCTCTACCTCTTCGCCAATCACATGTTCACCAAAAGCAGAAATAAAATGCTTGATGCGACCCGTTACCAACAGCCGGTACGGTTGTTTTGAAACAAATTTGACCGTGTCGCCAAGGGAATACGCCCACAGCCCCGCATTGCTGTTGATGATGACGGCATAATTTCTTCCCAACTCCACCTCTTCAATCGACAGCCGCCTCGGATGCTCGGTAAAGAACTCCTCGGTGGGCACAAACTCAAAAAAGATGCCGCTGTTGGCCAACAACAATAACCCTTCCGCATGTTGCGAATCCTGATAGGCGATAAAGCCTTCAGACGCAGGATAGGTTTCAATCGAGTCGACCTTTTTACCAATCGTGTCAAACAATTTGGCGCGATAGGGTTCAAAGTTTACACCCCCGTACACAAACATCGAAAAATCCGAAAATACATCTTTCACTTTTTTACCCGTGCGTGCCACAATGCGGTCGAAATACATTTGCGCCCAGGGCGGTATCCCGGAAATCAGCGTCATGTTGGCGTGCAGCGTCTCGTCAATGATGCGCTCCAGTTTTTGTTCCCAATCTTCGATGATGTTTGTGGCGTAGCTCGGCTTTTGGTTGGTGCGCAGATATGCGGGCACGTGGTGATTCACGATGCCTGACAGGCGGCCGGTTTTGATACCTGCTTTTTCTTCCAACTCCGGGCTGCCCGACAGAAAAATCAATCCTCCATCGAGAAAGGCTGCGTTGCCGGTTTCGTGTACGTAGCTGAGCAACGCATTGCGCGCGCTATTGATGTGGTTGGGTATGGATTCGTTCGAAATGGGGATGTACTTGGTGCCGGAGGTAGTGCCTGACGTTTTAGCAAAGTACGCAGGCTTTCCGGGCCACAACACATCGCTTTCGCCCCGCACCACCCGCTCGATGTACGGTTTCAGGTCTTCGTAGTCGCGCACGGGCACCTGCCGGACGTAGTCGGCATGGCTGCGGATGTCAGCAAAGCCATGGTCGCGCCCAAAACGGGTGTTGCTGGCAGCCGAAATAATTTTTTCAAAGGTGCGTTGCTGATACAGACCTGGCCTGCCAGACCATTCCTTTGTTTGGCTGGCAATGTAAGCGGCAAATGGCTTGGCCAAAGCAGAACGGATACCCATCTTGCAAAAATAGCAGGCTTTTGGGCAAAGCCGCGTGCCCATGCTGACAAAATGGTGTGGCCGGTCGGGCTGGAATTATTTTTGCCTGGCTTGGCAGAACTTTCGGACCAACATTTTGATCATACCTTCCGTTGTAAACCGTATGAATATTAAACATCTCGTTTTTGTGGCCTTCGTTGCGTTTGGTTCGGGCATTGCGGGCGCGTATGTCTTTGATGCCTATCGTGCCGAAAAACAGTTGCGCGCCATCCAAACCACTGATACCCAGCGGCCGGCCGACTTCGCTTCCCAGCCTTACGTGACAACTGACGGCCCTACCCAAACGACCCTGCCGGCCGAGGTCATTGACTTCAGCGGGGCTGCCACCAAGGCCATCCCCAGCGTGGTGTATATCAACAGCATTTCCCAAAGCGGGGCCACCTACTCCTACTGGGACTTGCTTTTTGGCAGTAGTGGCTCGCAGGAACGTGTAAGCAGCGGCTCGGGCGTTATCTTCACTTCGGACGGCTACATTGTGACGAACAATCATGTGATCGAAGCGGCCGAAAAGATCCAGGTTCTTTACAACAAAAAAGTATATGATGCCGAACTAATCGGCACCGACCCCTCCACCGATTTGGCTGTATTAAAGATAAAGGAGGAAAATCTGCCTGCTATTACCCTGGGGAGTTCTAAAAATCTGATCGTAGGCGAGTGGGTCGTTGCCGTAGGAAATCCCTTCTCACTGTCGTCCACGGTTACCGCAGGGATCGTGAGTGCCAAAGGGAGGCGGATCAATATCGTGGAAGATAAGTTTCCGATTGAATCGTTTATTCAAACCGATGCCGCGATTAACCCCGGAAACAGTGGCGGAGCGCTGGTGAATAAGGACGGCCATCTGGTGGGCATCAACACAGCCATTCTATCGCGCACGGGGTCGTATACCGGCTACGCTTTTGCGGTGCCAATTGATATCGCCCGCAAAGTAGTGGAAGACCTCATCAAATACGGTGTTTCGCAAAAGGCCATTTTTGGAGGCAATATCATCGAGTACGATTTCCAGAACGCCAAGAAATACGATCTCAACACCAACGTGAAAAATTTTAAAGGCGTACTGCTGGGTGACATGGAGCGTGAAGGGGCCGCGTACAAGGCAGGCTTGCAGCCGGGGGATATCATCACTCGCGTCAACGCCACGGAGATCAACAGCAAAAGTGCCTTCGAAGAGGAACTGAGTTACCACTCCCCTGGCGATAAAATCACTATTGCCTATTTGCGGGACGAAAAACCGGCTACCACCACGGTAGTGCTGTTGAATAAAAACGGAGACACGAATTTGATCAAACGAAAGTTTTACAGCGATGCGACCCTCGGGGCCACACTGGAAGCTGTAGACTATGGCGTAAAAGTGTTTAAAATCAAAGAGGGTCTTTTCAAACGGCTAAACATGCCGGAGAATTACACCATCGTGTCCATCAACCGCAAGCGCATCACGGAGCCGCAAGAGGTTGTCGACTTCTTCAACAAATACAAGGGCAAAGTATTGATATACGGCTTTAACAGCTCGCGCCAGGAAATTCCAATTTCGTTTTACTTACAACCGTAGCAGCGAAAGCGCCAGCTATCTCCGCACCACTTCAATCTCAATGCGGTCGTTAAACTGAGCGGTCTTACCCGTTTCCGGGTAAAGGGGTACACGGCCGCCCTCGGCCACCGTACCTATGCGCGAGCCGTCAATACCAAGGCTTACAAAAAAATCTTTGATCACTTGTGCGCGGGCGGCCGTCAGTTCCTTCGCAGATACTTTCTTTTTCACATTCTGCTCGCTGAGCGCAAAGTATTCAGTGCTGGTGCCCAACAGGGTCGCCTCGCGGGCGGCTTTGCCATTGCAGTGCGCATGTACTTTGATTTTATAGCGGCTGTTTTCTTTCATCAAATCCGCCAGCCCCAACAACTCATCGCGCGATCCGGGCTGTAGTATGGCTGCGTCTTTAAAAAAACGCACGTGCGAAAATTCCACATAGTCGCCCTTCTTCACCTTTACCAACCGGATGGGTACTACCACCGGTTTGTCCGCATCGCTACCATCGCTCATCAAGGGTTTATAGTTAAGATTTTGTGTTACCATGCGGTAGCCGGCTGCCTGTGTGATCAACGAATACGTGCCGGCCGTATTACGGGGCGGCCCTACCTGAATGTTCTCGTTGGCGGTGTAGGTCACAAACTCCTCAGCTCGGGGGTCTTCTTGCAAAAAAACTTCGCCTTTGACCGGATTATTGTTGTCCGCATCAACCAACTGAAAGACAAATGTGCGATAGAACGGTTTCTTCTCCTCAGCCACAGGCGGCTTTTCCACTACGACAGGTTCCACCACGGCCGCCACCGAATCCTTTTTCACCGGTGGTTTCACCATTTCATCCGAGGGTATTTTTTCGGTCGGGGTTTCCTGCCTTGCCTCCTGAGGCGGCATCGTGCCGGCACCAAGGCTGCCCGTGAAAACCCACGATTCTTTATATCCCGTTTCCAGGCGCATCTTCATCATAAACGTATAGGCCTTGCGCTTGTCCGGGGTTGCCAACAAGAAAACGTAGTACAACTGCCGATCGGGATTCATGGCATACTCGGCATTGAATCCCGCCCGGTTGGCGTTGTCGGTATATGCGATGGCATAATTCAAGTTTCGAAAGGCGCCTATCACCACATAATAGCTCGCTTCGTCCTGTGCCCTGGCGGTGAGAGCAGCAATGATGACCAGGATGACGGTCAGAATTTTCTTTTGCATACGGGGCGGGGTTGGGTAGCGTACAGGAGGGCTATGCTCTCCTTCGTCTGGGAAAGATACTCGTAACCGAACACTTACCCAAGAGGTGTGGCTACAAGATCTCAATCTCCACGCGCGAGTTGGCCCCCGCCTTGTCGCTGTAGGGATCTTCGAGCGGTTTTTTGCCGCCCCATGCCTCAATTTCCATGCGTTTGGCATCAATGCCTGAGGCAATCAAATAATCCCGGATGGCCTCTGCCCTCATGCCCGAAAGTTTCTTGGCTGAACCTTTGCCTTCCTGGGTGTTGGTAAGCGTAAAGAATTCACTACCCTTCTCCTTCTTCGACACGATTTTGCCTCCGTAGTTGCCGTTGGTATGGCCATGTATTTTGATGCGAAACTCGGGATTGTCCAACAACATCTTCTTGAGCGCGTCTACTTCGTCTTGCGATTCAGGCCGCATGATGGACGCATCTTCAAAAAAACGTACGTGGTACGTGCGCAACATATCGCCCCGCACCGCCTTCTTCAAGTCGATCGAAACCAACACCTCTCCTGATTCCGTGACTTCTACTCCTTGGGTGTTGCCCGGTTCGAAATAGTTCAGAGTAAATTCGCTAGGCTTGTACCCCATAATCTCGCACACAATGATCCATTGCCCGTTGGGCGTGAGGGGTTTGATGAGCGTTTGCTCATTGCTGTTGAGAGAACGAAGTTTTTTCTTTTTGTCTTTGTCGTAAATGTCCACCACTCCTTTGAGCGGCTCCTGACCCGACATGACCTGAAATAGAAAATCCCTGCCGTCCTCCGGTTTGCGGGCAGGCTTGGTTTCCAAAATCGGGGTTGTGGTGGTCATCGCGGAGTCAGTGAGTATCGGGGGAGTCTCGCTGATTGTTATAACGGTTGGTGCCACCGAAATTTTCTCCTGCGTTACCTCGGAGGCATCACCCTCTACCTCGCCCAGCCGCCCAAAGAATACCCACGTATCGGCATACGGGGTTGATTGACGAATGCGTGCTGCTTCAGCAAAGGCGGCCCTGGGCTTGTCGGTGCGGAGTGTGTACACATAGGTCAACTTTCGCAAGGGGTTCAGCGCAGGCGTGGGAGTCAACCCTTTGGCCACTGCATCCGATACATGCTTGCCTGCATTTTCTTTGATCGCAAATGCTCCGATCACCACAAAATACGCGGGTGGTTCCGATTGGGCGCGGGAAAAAAAAGATGAAAAAACAAAAGCCAGAAGCGCAAAAAATAGACGCGTCTTCATAGGAAGGGGTTTAGGTTAAAGCCAACAACCTGATCGTTATCAAGTTATCTTGCAAAAAAGCACATTCTTTTCCAAACAAACAATCTTACCGGGCAATGATGGTAAAGGGTTGCCGGATGGTTTGACCGGTTTCGTCCATTAACACCAGCACGTGCCTTCCTTCGCGGGGTTGCAGTGCCAGTTTGTGGCCGCGCGAGGTGACGCCCAGAAACTCGTTGTCCAAATGCCAGAAAATTTTTGCCTTGCTGTCGCGGTGGGTAGCCTGCAGCACGACATCGCTCATCGAGCCATCCAGGAGACGCGGCACAAACACGGAGGCGTTGGGACGGGGGTAGATGATATCCATCGAGGCGATGGCGGCCGGATCGCGACAATCGGGCCGATACGGTGGCAACGGTTGATAACGGATATTCTTGTTTTTGTAATAGTATTCCTGCACGGGCGGCAACACAAACCAGGGCACGGGGAGTAACCGGTCGAGGGGCTGGCAGTCTGCATGTACGCGGAATTTCTTTGTCTCGTCTGTGAATATTTTTTGGTGATAGGGGCACGTGGCGATGCGTTCAGCCGCCAGCGGCAGCAATACCGTGTCAGCTTTCCCGCACTGTGGCTGGGCACGGTAGCCGCTGCGTGCACAAATGGCCACCGGCACGAGTTCGCTATGCGGAACGTCAAACCATCGCTGGCCCGGCAACAGCGAAAACAAGTCGAACAAAAGAGGTGCGGCCGCCTCGGTGCCCGTGAGCCCCGGTCTTCCTTCGCCATCGGCATTGCCCACCCACACACCCACGGCATAGTCGCCATTTACACCCACCGCCCAGCCATCGCGAAAGCCAAAGCTGGTGCCCGTTTTCCAGGCAATTTTCTTGGTGCTGCTAAACAACTTCCAACCCGCTTCCTCTCCCGGGCGATACAATTCTTTGAGCGCTTCCAGCGTGAGGTGGATGGATGCCGCGCGAAGCACAGACGTTTGTTGCGAGTCGGCCGAGTCGGTTCGGTGAGACGGCTGAAAAACGGGGGCGTGAAAATCGCGGGCATTGTATCGCTTTGTGCCCGGGCGGGTAAAGTAGCGATTGAGTGTGCGCGCCATGGAGGCATACATGCCGGTGATGTCCCACAATGTTCCCTCGGCACCGCCCGTGATCAGCGTAAGGCCGTAGTGGTCGGGTGGGCGCGTGAGTGTGGTCATTCCCAAGCGTGAAAGCAGGCTGTGAAATTTTTCATACCGATATTCCTTCAACTGTAGCACGGCCGGGATATTCAACGAGCGGATCAGCGCTTCGTTGGCAGGCACCGCCCCATCAAACGACCTGGAAAAGTTTTGTGGAGCAAACCCCTGAATGACCGTGGGCACGTCCGGCAGCAACATGCCAGGGAGCAGCTTGCCTTCATCTACCATGGCCGCGAACAAAAAGGGTTTCAAAATACTGCCCGTGCTGCGGGGTGCCTGCACCACATCCACATGCGGTTGGTGCTGCTCACCGGCAGGCACATTGCCCACATAGGCCAGCACGTGACCGGTTTCCACTTCCATCACCAGGGCTGCTGCATTAAAAATTTGATTGTCGCGCAACCGTTCATGATGGTGCCACACACGCTCTTCCACGCGCTGTTGTAGTGTTTCATCCACGGTCGAAACAATGCGCATTCCCCTGCCTCCGCGGGCGGCCGCATGATCCAACAGGTGTGAGGCCAACCGGGGCAGCGGCCGGGGCGTTCCGGGTAACATTTCCTCTAAGGCCAGCGCCAACGCCAGCGAGTCCAGGTGACCCGCCCCGGCCAGGCGCCTCAATAACCGATCGCGCTTCTGCTGTAACACCGTGCGGTTGCGCCCCGGATGGACGAGGCTCGGGTTGTTGGGCAGCACCGCCAGCGTAGCAGCCTCGGCCCAACTCAGTTGTGAGGGGTCGCGACCAAAGTAGCGCCAACAGGCAGCCTCCAACCCTACCACGTTGCCCCCAAAGGGAGCATGTGAGGCGTAGATCTGTAGAATTTCTTTTTTTGTGTAACGCCATTCCAGCCGCGTGGCCGTCACCATCTCAACGATCTTTTGCCAAACGGTTCGCGGTTTGTCCTTTCGCGCCAGCCGTATGACCTGCATGGAGAGGGTACTGCCGCCTCTGACAATTTTTCGCGCGCGGATGTTTTGCTGCAGGGCGCGCGCCAGCGCGCGCCCGTCTACACCCCCATGCGAATAGAATCGCTTGTCTTCGAACAAAATCAATGCTTTCTCAAACTTTTCCGGTACGGTATCCACCACCGGAAAACGCCACTGCCCATCGGCCGCAATAGACGCGCTCAACAACCGGTGGTGTTTGTCTTCCAACACGGTGCTGTACGGATCCGAAAACAAGGGCTGTGGAAGGCAGAAATAATAGACAATGACCAAAGCGCCCACGAGCACGGACAGCAGTATCCACCGCGAATGGATGAGAAGGCGAAGACGGGAATACACGCTTGGCATACTACGCGGCTCATCAATTAATTCCACAAATCTACAGGGGTCCGAAACACGTTGGTGCTATTAAAAAAGCTGCTCACAAAAATCTTTCGGGCTGACGATTTTTGCCCTACCCGACTCATACCAAAATCGCGGATGTTTCCGATCACCAAAAAATCTGCCAGTGGGGTCCCCGCCACCGCAATTACGATGTTGTCGTCCTTATCTGGTTTCCCAGAGTTACTGCCCTGCCGGTTTCAACACCCTTATCTCCATACCTTTCTTGCGTGCATACACCGTGGGGTCATACATCGCTTCGCAGCTCACCGCAGGCAAATAGAACGTGCCCGCATAGCTGGCCGTCAGCAACACGCTGAACGTTTTCCGCTGCGCATTGCCCAGGTCAAAGTAGGTATAGACACGGTCATCGCGGATGTCCTGATAGGTGGGCACATCGCCCCCGAGGCGCGACTGCGCTTCGTCTAATCGCAGGTTGTTGATCTCCCAGCCAGAAGGAAACACCTGCGTCAGCGCCAGGTTCTTATAGCCCCCACGCAACCCCGGGTTGGATACTGTAACCGTGGCAATGAACTCCTGCCCCTGTTCCAAATTAGTTACCTCTAACGCACGGCCTTCGGTATCGGTGTAGGATATGCTCACGGACAGATTATTCTCCGCGTCTTCTTCCTGGCCGCGGGCAGGGGTGCCTTCACCTAAGAGGCGAACAAACAACACACCCTTGTTCTCGCTGGAAATTTTCAAGGATTCGGTTTTCCCATCCGCTACTGCGAGCGCAACTTGTGCCAGCGGCAGTCCGGTGCTGACGTTTACTTCTTTGCCTCGGTAGGTATACGTCCAACGCATCTCCCCTTTCTGCTCCTGGCCCGCGAAAACGCCAATGGCTTTCAGGCACCACGCCAGCGTTTGAGTGCCCCCATAATAATCCTGCCGCCCCAGCGAGCGCGCTATCTCGCGCAACACTTCAAACGCTTTGGTACGGTCGCCCAACATGGACAGTGTTTCGAGGATGATGGCGCGGTCGCGCATATCCGAACCATACGAGTAGGCCATTTCCTGGTAGGGCTTTACGGTGATGGGCAGTTGGGCAATCAGCGCTTTGGCAGCCTCGGCCTGCCCTGCCTTGGCGTAAGCGGCCGCCAACATCCAGGCTGCTGTGGGCGGCAGATTGCCGGCTTCGCGCAACCGGTTCATGGCGCTCAGCTCTGCGCTGTTTGCCAACGCCAACGTATACAACCGATACGCCTGGATCAATTCGCTGCTGTAATACTCCTGGTTTTTGCGCCACGCCTGGGCTTTCTCTTTTTGGTACCGTTTCCATCGCCTCAGCACATCACTCGGAACAAAGTAGCCTTTCGCTTCTGCTTCCACCAAAAAATGCCCGGCATAGGTGGTGCCCCAACTGTCCGCGTTTTCGCCACCGGGCCAGTACGCAAAGCCGCCATCGCGCTGCGCAAAGAGTTTCAATCGTTCAATGCCGGCCTTCACGTTTCGCTGTACGATTGCTTTTTCTTCGTCTGTCAATTGCTTGATGTTTTCCAGATACAATTGCGGAAACACCGAAGACGTAGTCTGCTCGATGCATCCGTGCGGGTATTGCATCAGGTACTTAAGCCGCTGGCCGAGGTTGATGGGCGGCAAGGTGCTCACTTCCAGAATGGCGCTGTTCGTGCCGGGCATACCCACGGGCGCAATGTTGCCCGACCAGCTTTTGCCCGCTTCGAGCAGCACCTCTTGCACCCGCGTAACGGGTGTGTTGGCGTTGCGCACTTGTATCTCAATCACATCGGTCGATTTATAGCTGCCGGAGCTGGCCGTCACTTCAACTTTTGCCACGCCCGTCTGGCCGGCCACATCCAAATCAAAATCAATCGTTTGGTCGCTGCCTTGCATGACCACCGTCTTGGATGCACTGCCCGCCAGTGCCACCGGGCCGCTCACTTTCACATCTACCTTTATGTTGCGTATGGATTTGTCCTGGGTGAAGAGCATAATCGGCAGTTTCACTTTTTCTTCGGGCCCCAACACGCGTGGCAGCGTGGCCAGCACCATCAACGGCTTGCGCACGGGCGTAGCCTTGTCGGCCGAACCGTAGGCCCCTTCGTACCCCGCCACAACCATCGTTTTAACAGAACCGATGTATTGAGGCATGGTAAACGTGTGTTCGCGACTGCCTGCCGTCAGGGTAAAAGGACCAAAAAATTTCACCACAGGTTTGAACCGATTCGCCTTGGCATCGTCTTCCTTTCCGGCCAATTCGCCATCGCCCCCAATGGCGAGGAGTCGTTCGAGTTTTCCGCCAAAGGCGCCAATCACCTCATCAAATACATCCCACGTGCGCACTCCCAACGCCTCGCGCGCATAGAAGCGATTCCACGCATCAGGCGTCTTGAATTTTGTCAAATCCAACAGCCCTTCATCCACCACCGCCACGGTGTAGGTCATCTTGCGTTTCTCTTTTTCCGAGATCTTAATGGTCACTTTTTGACCGGGTTCCAACACATCGGGCATGGTGATAACGGGTGTCAAATGCGTAGCGGGATCTTCCACCTGAATCGGAATGACACCATACATGCGGATGGGCAAATCGTTGGCCGTTTGCGCATGCGGCTGCAAGGCCGTTACGCTGATAAACACGTTGGGCGTCATGTCTTTCGTCACCTCAAACGAAAAAGGATTGTCGCCCTTTTTGGTTTCCAGCCAAAATGTTTTGAGCACGCGGCTGCCGTTTTCCACGCTGACGAGCGCACGGCCTTTTTCGCTGCCGGGAATCACCAAATTTACTTTCTCACCAATGTTGTAGGCGGGTTTGTCAGAGGCAAACGACAGCATGGTAGCGCCATCCGCTTCGTTGCGCGCGCGACCAGCCCAACCGGGCCAATCGATATACACGGTTTTGCCGGTGCTGTGGCCCGATTCGGGATCGTAAGCCCGCACAAAGAAACGGCCCCACTCAGGATATTTAACTCTAAATGTCCACTGTCCTTTGCCATTGACGGTTTGAATCTTGCCCACGGCAATGGGTTGTGAATAGCTTCCCGACATAAAATTCACATCGCCTTCGCTGGACTGATCCCACCACCAGCGCCAGTTTACTTTGTACAGGGTCATTTCAATTGTCTTCCGCGACACAGGGCCGCCATCGGCATCCACGGTCACCACGTCCACCCGATGGGTCGTGTCGGTCAGCAACATGCCGCGGGCACGGTCGCCTTGCGGCAAGCGGATGCCGGTGAACGAAGTATATGGATAGTACGGAATGCTAAAGCGATCGATGCTGAAGTTACCGCTCTCTTCAAACACCTTGCCGCGGAACACCGCATTGAGCATACCCGGGGCGGCCTCGTTTACGGCCAACTCAGCATTCACGGTCTGGTTTCCTTCGTCATCGGTAAAGCCATCAAAAATCTCCACCGTTTCGCTGGAGAAACTGCGCGTGGGATCATCAAACGCAAACTCCGGATACTTCTCAAACTTGGTGGCAGCCTTGGTGAGCGTCACTTCAAACTGTGCCCGCAGATTTTTGCCCGGGGCCCCGTGTAGCCATTTCACGTTCAGCTTACCGCTGATGGCATCGGTGCCGGCTTTCAGTTTGTCCACACCAAAGTCCAAATTGATCTTCAATCGGTTGGGCTTTACCATTTCAATTTTAAGCGGCTGCGTAAACTCGGTGCCGCCTACTTTTACCTTGGCCGTCCAGTTACCGGTGGGCGCATCGGGG
The DNA here is from genome assembly GCA_964524935.1 of uncultured Ohtaekwangia sp. Taxonomy (GTDB): domain Bacteria; phylum Bacteroidota; class Bacteroidia; order Cytophagales; family Cyclobacteriaceae; genus ELB16-189. Next base: position 395,055 of record CAZGFJ010000001.1, on the reverse strand, counting down.
TCGGTCGCGGTAGCAAATGCATAAAATCCGTTCTCCGAAGAGGACCGTACCAATCGGCTGGTAATTTGCCCCTGCGGATTTTGCAGTTCAAACACCACGGGATGATTGGCGGGCAACAGCTTCAGTTTGTCCTCCAAGATGAAACTCAAATACAGCGAATCGCCTGGCCGCCACACACCACGCTCGCCATACAGCAAACCTTTCAATCCTTTTTGTACGCGTTCGCCACCCACATCAAAATTGCTGAGCGAAAGCGAACCGCCATCTTGTAGTTTCAGGTAGCCGCGCTGCGCCCCGTTGCGCGCCACCAGCACAAACGGCTTGCGTTTGGAAGCGATGACGGCCTGCCCCTCGCTGGAGGTGGTGGCGGTACCAAGTGTCTGCTGCTGGTAGTCGAACAATTCCAGTTGCGCCCCGGCCAGCGGCAGGGTGGTCTTCAAATCGGTGGCAATGATGGTGGTGGTGCCATCTTCCCCCTGCTTGGCCATCAACCCCATGTCGGTGGCGATGATGTTTTTGCGGATGGCACGGTTCACATAGTATGAGGCGTGACAAGGGTTGTCGCGCTCTTCCCACTCATAGTCCTCGCCATAGTAGTAGTCCTCATAGCTGTCCCAGTAACTTTCTTCGCGCTCTTCCGAGTCAAAATCGTCTTCTGCGCCAAAGAGTGTCTGTCCCGCTACTTCCTCACCACCCTCTTCGCACACATAGGCCAGGTAACTGCGTTTGAAGTTCAACCGCACTTGGTAAATCGCGCCCGGCTCGGGGTTGATCAGCGTAGCCAGGTCCAACGTAAACCGGTTCCACTTGCCCAGGTCGGTCACGCCTGCTTCTTCGAGTGATACTTTTTTCTGCAACGCCACACGCCCCACACGTCTCAACTCCTGGCTGCCATCCAGGTCGTTTACTTGCAAAAACTGGTGCACATTGTTTTCAAATATGCGGATGATCTTAACATCCACGGCCTTCAGGTTCACCGCTTCAAACGGAAGCACCAAGCCATCCGTGCTCGGCAAAATGCTGCCCTTGCCCACAAAGCGCACCTCCGGTTTGGACTGCTCAAACACCACCTCCCACGTGGTGCTGCTGGGCATCCTGTAATTCAAAATATTTTTCACCCCGGCCTCCACCGTCAGCGTGCGTGTGCCAGTTTGTTTCACGGGCGGATAGATGCGCACTTCGTTGTCTTTGATCTCGAAGTCCAGACTGGAGAGCTGGGAGATTGATAGCAACCCTTCCACGTTTTGGGCTTCGTTCAGCGGATCGGAAAACTGCACCACCACATGTTGGCTGCTGCCCTGTTCCACGCGTACGTTTGTCACTTTGAAATCGCCCAAGGCGGGAATGTCCACGTTTTGTGTTTCGTTTTTATCAATGCCCAGCGGGGCACCATTCAATGCCAACTGCACGTTGGAAGCGGCCTCTTTCCGAGCCACGTCTTCCACCACAAAGTGGTGTTGTTTGCCCTCGCCCGTGTGTGTCCAGTTTACCTTCAGCGACTTACTCTCTTGCGTGGCCGCGATCACTTTTTCTACTTCTGCGTCCGCGGCATAGTCGGCCGTGACTAATAGTCCCTCAATTTTTTGCCGTTTCAGTTCGGTCTTTACATAAGGCTTCACATTTTCAATCGACACCTCAAAGTTCTGGGGGATGACTTGCACGGTGTATTGAAAGTTCCCCAACCCGTCCGGCACATTGATCAGGCGCGACAGGGCAAAATTGACGGTGTACACCTGGCCGGAGACGAGCCGCTTCTCCGGCCTGAACTCGACCGTGCGCAGGTCGAGCCAGGCGGTGGTGCCGCCCACGGCCGGTGACAGCGAAAAGAGTTTGACGGTGGTTTCGGTGCCGATGGCGAGCGAATCCACCACGTTGGAGGAGAGCACCACGCGGATGGACGAGCCCGAGCTGATGACACCGGCCGTATAGGAGCTGATGTACTGCCCGAAGGCCGGGTCCAGCGGGGCGGCCACCGGGCGCGAGGCGCGGCTGCGCGAAAAGTAGAACAACGCGAAGGCCACCACGGCCACACCGCCCAGTGCCAGGGCTATCTTTTTCCACGTCTGCATAGGTAGAGGTAGTTGGGATGTAACGAACGGGTAAGTTCGGCAATATTTCGACAGCGCAAAGATGGCGCACGGTTATTTTTCGGTGAAGCGTGTAGTGACCGGGCAAGCGGTGGCCGTGCGCGAGTGACCGACTTTTGCAGGGTGAAAGCCGTTGCCCATGAGTTGATTTGTGTTATTCCAAATTACCCAAAGCGGGATTTTTTGCCTATTGACCGTGGCCGAGTTTACCGAGCGGCATTACTGCGAATGGGGTGTGGCTTTGCGTTCAGGCGGGTTTCGGGATCTGTATGCCAAAAGGCACAAAACTGTCAACCGAGCACCGAACGTCACCAATTATTTCTTAACCAAATGTTTTTCTCTCAGTTCTTCTCTTATGAATTCGAATTCGTCATAAGGCGTGGCGGTTTCGAAGCCACGTCCTGTCCCACGTGGACGAGCGAAATTAAAAAAAACTAAACTTTATGCCCACAAGTCACCCGCAGTTGGCATAAACTTTTTGTTGCCGGCTGGCCATTCACACCACACTTTCAATTCCCTCTTGTGTCCTTTTTGCAATTAACCCCATAGATGTCCCCTGCCGACTTAAACAAAAATCTATTAACCTCCATTAAATCTGGATCCGTAATTGATATTGCATGCCTTTCAAGGAAATGATACCTCTTGGATAAGTAACCTTCAAATACTGTAGTATTACCATCGTGAATTACGTGCTTTACACTTTTATATGTTGGTCGAGAAGTAACGTATTTATTAGCAACCTCTTCAAATTTACCCCATACCTCTGTCCCAAGTATTTTTTTATGAACCATAACGGTTGAATCCCTCAACCTCTCAATCAGCTTTATTGTCACCACAACTTTGTTATCCCATTTCTCAATTCTCATTATTTGCACATCTTTTGGATTATTAAATGGTCCAAAAGTAATTGATCTGAAAACCTCCTGGTCAGGATTTATTAGCGGCTCCTCGTTAAATCTTGATAACAGTTTACCCCAGTCTCTCAACCCTTCTTCATAGAGAGTCCGCCATTCAGTCGGAATCGAGTCAAGATTGACCCCAACAAAGTATTTGTCATTTGCAGGTCTTTTTAGCTTTATGCAATATGTGTCCACTAAAATGTTCTGTCCGGGTGAACAAATTAGTCCAACGAAAAAAAAATAGGATCGTCAAAACGAGTTGTCTCATATTCCTTAGTGGCTTGCCGTTAGTGGCTTGCCGTCAACGATCAGTGTGTGCGGTCGGGCGGGGAGCTAACACCCACGCCTTCTCCCACAAGATAAAATAACTGAAAAGCACAGCATTTTCAAAACGCATGTCAACCCATCTGACGCAAACATTTTGTTGTGCGCTGGGCGCGTATCACGTATCCTTTACTCCCTTGAGTCCCATTAAAATGAACAACTGGTCAAACGGATTGAAATATCGGTCGCCTTTGCTTGTGGTCCTTACGTGGTGAATTAGGTCGTTATAGTTGGAATAATATAAGCTAGGAATCTCTCCACGGACGGCAGGCCAGGACGTACGCCACTAGGAAGCAACACCGCTGAGAACAGACTCAATCAATTTGTCCGCGTAAAATACATATACCAATTCCACTCCCAGTTCTTTCCCTGGTCGGCCGAAAATGCCTGGCTCCAAATCGGGTTTTCCCGATCTCTGATGTCCCACCGGTACACAATCAACACGTTTACCCCTTCTACGGTGTCGTTGCTATAAAAATGCCCAAAATCCCTGCCGAATGAGCCAATCGTGGGCTTATCGAGCCGAAGCGTGTTTGTGTCCGCCCAATGGATGCTCCACAGCCTTGTGTCCGGATTGAAAAACCGGACAGACATGCCCTCAAAGGGTTTGCCATCAAAACTCGCATAAATGTGGTCGATATTGCCAAGACCATTGAGAACCTTGTGCATGATGGCAGTGGTCTCAAATTCAACCCACTCGGCACAGTTGTTCAACCTCGACTTCAGTTTTCTGTTTTTGACAATCCACTCCCCCACGTAAAAGTCAAAATCAGCGGGTGAAGAGGTTGGCGATGGCGTAATCACCAAGTCGCCCTCTTGGCTACATGCGGGGGACGGTACCGCCATTGTGTCTGTTCCATGGGCCATAACGATCGTTGATTAATTCTTTCCTTTATTGATTACTGGCGGCACCAAAACCAATCAGATGCCCAACTACTTCTGTGAACACTAACCGCGCGCGGCTACAACCGCGCGTTGCTCAACCGTCTCTTTATTCTTTTATCGATCAACCACATGATGATCCAATACACCGGTACCAGCAACGGATACAAAATCATCACGATAAACGTATACCCATGATACCTTCCGGCTTCTTGACCGATTATACTGTCGATAATGTCAAATGAAACCATATAGCCGATCAAAATCAAAAAAGGAAGCGCAACACTGCCAACGATTACGACCCATGAATACCTTTTTGTTGGCCGGCTTTCCCGGTACTTCCGGATGCCTATGACGTGCAGAAACACCATCAGCAGGGCAAAAACAAGCGTGAGCCCAAAGGGATCCATTGCTATCATGGCCCTTGCCAGCGCGTTTACTTTGGGCTTGTAAATTACCTCAATGTAGTCGGCAGGCAGCGTTGAAAAATTCCAAACTGCCACGCTATACAACCGACCGCTGTTCTGCTCCCCAAGGTTGGTCGTCAGTGACAAACCAAAGTCGGAAGCGTCAATGGTTACTTCCAACGAGCCAAAGGACTTCCAGCTTTTGGCCGGAGAAAGGGAGTAGCGGAAACTGTATTCTTTCACCCAGTCTGAAATATCCGTCCATACATTGGCAGTGTATTCCACGCGTATTTGGTGCTCCCCTTTGGCGAGGTCGGTTTCAAAATACTTCAACTCGTTCAGGTCATAAATAAACCCGGAGTTCTCTTCCCAGTAGATTTCCACCGTTTCGGACTGTTCACTTTGGTGAGGCGGCTTGAATGAGCTCGAGAATTTCTCAAACGGAGAGTCCCCGGTGGTGCGATATTCAGGCGGAATGTCGCGCCACGTTACCGCTCGGTTGTCGACCCATATTTTGAAATCGCCTTCATAGTCTTTGGCGTGGAAGAGTAAGGGGATTTGCCTACCGCTTGCGTCCGCCCGGATAAAATATTCGATCTGGAAGAAAGCGGTCCTGAAATCCTTGTCAATTGTCACAACGATTTTTTCCCGTAGAATGTCAATATCGCGGCTGGAGAACGCGGAACTCGAAAAGGTGCCTTCCCATATCGGAGATGCCATGTTTGCGAAACAAAGCCGCCCGATCAGAAATAATAATATGGTCAGAGGTTGTTTCATTGTGATGTTGTAGCGCGTTGTTTCAACTTAGTAGCCCTTCATCCTTCATGATCCGTACAGCTTTATCAACTTGCCCACTTCTGATGTCTTGGGCAATATCTCCAGACTTTACGTAAGTTAATAACTACCAACGACCCGTGTTTATGACGGCTGCGGATTTTGAAGCCGCGTCCTTTCCCAGGTGCTGAAACGAAATATAAAAACTAAACTTTATACTTACACTTCCCCGCAGCTGGCATAAACACCATTTTGGCAGCTGGCCTTAGCTCGCTTTTAATTCGAAGTCTTATTTATTCTGTCTATTAATGTCGCTACATATTTGATTTCTATGTCACTACCACCAAAATAGTCTGAGTAACTTGCTTTAAAAGGATAGTCAGGAATTACTCCCATACCATTGTCATCACCCGTGGCATAGGTAAATTTTCTCAATGGAATATAGATTTTCATTTTTGAGTTTGGCAAAGTCAAGGTTATAGGAACGCCAGCAGAAAATCCTGTGTAGTTATCTCTATTCGCTTCTCCAATTATTTTTCCTCTTTTCTCATTGTAAACACATGCCGTAAAACTTCCTGCTGACGAACCAGTCTGTCCGTTTATAATAACGTATACGTTGCCACTAAAACTGTTCTCACTAGGCTTATTCGTTTCCATTGAGAAGTGCTTTGTTAAAATAAAGTTACTGTTCCGCTTAATGACATTCTTTGGCTCAAACGAGTCAAACTTTAATGCCCTACTGTAATCAGTGTGCTGTATATAGGTCGGGGGCGAAACAGTTGCTATTTCAATCTCCTTTGTGAATTGAAATGGACTATCGGTCAGGTATGAGTATAGAAGAATAGAGTTTTTTAGTTCACCACCACTATTGTTCCGAAGGTCAATGACTATATTCTCAACATTTTGGTCTTTAATGTCATCAAAAGTCTGCTTCAGGAAACTTTTGAAAGAAATCTGTTTACTCTCTCTGGTCGCGAGACTATTAAACGAACCTATCCTCAGTAGGGCTGCATTCAATGTATCAACTTTCTTAATTGTCCACGGAAAGGGAGTATCTTGAGAGTATTTGAAGTTGAATTCGGCATTTGAAATTCCTTTTAGTTTTTTCTTGATTTCCTTTTGATCTCGTGGGTTCCTTAGTTCAAACTCGAAATACTCGGACTGACCAAACGCATAATTATAATAATATGCAAGGTCATCCTCTACAGCTGCTTTATATTTTGCATCCTCATTGAATCCGTCCATCGCTACGTATGGAGTTATTCTTTTCATAATGTCTTCAATGGAGATGCCATTAATACGGATTATTTCAAATCCAATAAGTTCACTTGCTTTGTCAGAAAAGTTTGTTTTTATATAAATTCGTTTGTCAATTTCAACTAGTCTTAAAGGCAATAAAGTAATCTGACTATAGTAACTGTCAGGCAAGCGGATTGCGGTATGTCCATTCTTAATCAGCGCTACCCATGGAGCAATTTTCTGATAAAATTCAACCTCCGTCAATTCAGTATTAATTGTTCTTAATAGGCTATCAAATTCTCGTTCTAGAATCGTTTTACTTGTATACCTGTACAAGTCGGGGTGAATTTCTTGAATGGTCGTTTTGAGGATATTAAAATCATTAACTAATTCGTCAGCAGGTATTCTACGTATTCCTTGTCCAGCCGTTGTTGTCCAAGTAAAGAGTATTAAAATCAAAACTTTATTCATGGCTGAATCTTTCTGAAAGGCTTGCCGCCAACTCAAAGATATCCGAAACTCCACATTCGCCAAAAAAGATGTATCTATCTGATTATCCGAATGCTGAAATTTTACGCATGACGCAAACTTTCGTATATACGCCTGTATATCGTCCTTCCCCTCCAGGCAGAATTTTGTGGGTCGGGCGCGCGGCTGCCAACCAGTCCCATCAAAACCCGCCCTCGAATTTCCCAAAAAATCTTCTTACCTTCCCCCTCATGCCTGAGCCCATCACCAAAATATGCCTCGAGTGCGGGGAGCCGCTCAAAGGACGGCCGGACAAAAAGTTTTGCAGCGACCAATGCCGCGTGTCGTTCAACAACCGCCTCAACAGCGATGAAACCAACTACGTGCGCAACGTGAACAACGCCCTGCGCAAAAACCGCAGAATCCTGGCGGCCCTCAACCCCTCCGGCAAAACCAAAGTCAGCCACGGCAAACTACTGGAAATGGGCTTCGACTTCCGCTACCACACCGACCTCTACAAAACCAAAGACGGAGCCGTGTACTTCTACTGCTATGAACAGGGCTACCTGCCCATCGAGCGCGACTACTACCTGCTGGTGGTGAAGACAGATTTTAAATAGACCAAGCCCGGCTCTCCGTCTGGCAGGCATCAGGCCCGGGTGAGATAAAAGCCCGCACATACCCAAATCCGGAATGACACCTCTGCGCCTTTGCGCCTCCGCGGTTTACCACCAGGCACTTAATCTTTCCCGACCTCACCCCATTCACAAACTTACTTCTTGACGCGCATCGTTCCCCTCTCCACGGGAGAGGGGCGCACGGTTCCTGCGTCTGGCAGGCATCAGGCCGGGGTGAGGTGAAAGCCCCCACATACCCAAATCCGAAACGACACCTCCGCGCCTCTGCGCCTCCGCGGTTAATCATCAGGCACTAAACCTTTCCCAACCTCACCCCCTCCACAACCCCCTACTTCTTGACGCGCAGCGATCCGTCACATCACAACCTCCGCGCCTCCGCGCCTCCGCGGTTTACCACCAGGCACCTAACCTTTCCCAACCTCACCCCATCCACACCCTTACTTCTTGACGCGCATCGTTCCCCTCTCCACGGGAGAGGGGCGCGCAGTCCGTGCGTCTGGCAGGCATCAGGCCGGGGTGAGGTAAAAGCCCGCACATACCCAAATCCGGCATGACACCTCTGCGCCTCTGCGCCTCCGCGGTTTAAATCATCAGGCACTAAACCTTTCCCAACCTCACCCCCTTCACAACCCCCTACTTCTTGACGCGCAGCGATCCGTCACATCACAACCTCCGCGCC
>CAZGFJ010000001.1:0-386558 GCA_964524935.1 uncultured Ohtaekwangia sp. | reverse complement strand
TTTGCGCCTCTGCGGTTTACCAACTTGTACTTTGTTTCCCCAAAAAACTTAGCCACTTTTCCGCCTTCATCCACCCTGTATGAATTGGTCATTGGCAAACAAAAAAGCCCTCGTCACAGGCGGCACCAAAGGCATCGGCAAAGCCACCGCCCAGGAGCTGTTAGATCTGGGCGCAGAGGTATTGGTCATCGCCCGCGATACCCGGTCGATTGAAGGAAAACTGCGCCAATCCGCCCGCCTCTATGTGATGCCGGGCGACATCACACAACCAACGTTTCGCCACGACCTCATCCGCAAAGTGGACGAGAACTGGGGCAAACTGGACATCCTGGTGAACAACGTGGGAAGTAACATCCGAAAAAAATTTACCGACTATACCGAAGACGAATACCGCCACCTGTTTGAACTGAACCTCTTCAGCCTGATGGAGCTGACACGCCTCGCGTTTGGGCAGTTGAAAAATGCCGGCCACGCCAGCGTGATCAACGTGGCCTCGGTAGCCGGTGAGTGGGATGTGATGAGCGGGCCGCCCTATGGCATGACCAAGGCCGCCATCATCCAACTGTCGCGGCACCTGGCCACCGAATGGGCCGAGCATGGCATCCGCGTGAACACGGTATCGCCCTGGTACATCGAAACACCGCTGACCGAGGCGGTGCTCTCGCAGCCCGAACGGCTGGCCAGGATCATCGAGCGCACTCCGCTGCAGCGCGTGGGCCAACCCGAAGAGGTGGCCGCAGCCATCGCCTTTTTGGCCATGGATAAGGCCGGCTACATCACCGGGCAAAACCTGCGCGTGGACGGGGGCATGTCCGTCAAAGGCCTGTAACCAAAACCTCCACACACAACGCCACAAAAACGAGATACCTATGAAAAAAGTCATACTGATCATGTTGGCGAGCGGATGGTGCACCATCGGTGGCGCGTGGGCACAGCCGTCCAAAGCGTGGACGAGCGGTAAACCTGAAGAAAACGGCCTGTCGTCCGCGCGGCTGCAGCTCATCGATCAACTGCTGGACACGCACGTGAAAAACCAATGGATACCGGGGGCCGTGGCCATCATCGTACGAAACGGAAAAGTCGTGTACCTGAAATCGTTCGGCTACAGCCACGTAGAAAAACAAACACCCCTCAAGACCAACGACATCTTCCGCATCGCCTCTCAAACCAAAGCCATCACCAGCCTGGCGGTGATGATGCTATGGGAGGAAGGCAAATTCCAACTGGACGATCCCATCTCGCGCTACGTTCCCGAATTCAAAAACCCGCGCGTGCTCACCTCTTTGAATTGGAGTGATACCACCTACGCGACCGTGCCCGCCAAAAGCGAAATCACCATCCGCCAATTGCTTACCCACACCTCGGGCATCGACTATGCCGCCATTGGCAGCCAGGAGTTTCGCGCGGTCTACGCCAAGGCTCGTGTGCCCAGCGGCATTGGCAATGCCTCCATGGTGCTGGCCGACAAGATAAAAGTACTGGGCACCCTGCCGCTCAAACACCACCCGGGCGAACAGTACACGTATGGCCTTAACACCGATGTGTTGGGCTATCTGGTGGAAGTCCTATCGGGGCTTTCGCTTGACCAGTTTTTCCGTCAGCGGATTTTTCAACCGCTGGGCATGAACGACACGCATTTCTATCTGCCGAAAGAAAAACAAAACCGCTTGGTTACGTTGTATCAAAGTCGCGAGGGCCGCGTGGCCCCGGTGCCCACCGAGGCGTATGACGGGGTGAACCCGAACTACCCCACGCTGGAGGGAACGTACTTTTCCGGAGGTGCGGGGTTAAGTTCCACGGTCGAAGATTATGCGCGCTTCCTTCAGCTCTTTCTGAACAAGGGCGAACTAAATGGCGTGCGGTTGATCAGCCGCAAAACGGTAGAGCTGATGCTCACGGACCAGTTGCCCAAAACCATGAGCAATGCCTTTGGCCTGGGGTTTGGACTGGAAACAGAAAAGAACGATGCCCAATCCGTGCTGTCGCTGGGCAGCTTTAGCTGGGGCGGGGCTTTCAATACGCACTATTGGGCCGATCCTAAGGAAAAAATAATCGGGCTGGTTTTTACCAACATGTACAACACTCCGTATTGGAACATTGGCGACAAGTACAAAACACTCACCTATCAGGCCATTGCCGATTAACCGCTACCTTTGTAGCGCGATTTTTATTTCTGTGGGTAAATCAAATATGACACGATAATGAAAAAAACGACATTCCTGTTTTTTGTGTTACTGGCGACCGCCCCCTTGGCCCAGGCACAACTCATCAAAACACAACTGATCTTAAAGGTGGTGGACGAACTGGGCAACCCGGTGCCGCAAGCGGCAGTAAAACTGTTTGAGACGGAGGCCGACTACAACCAGGAAACAAATGTGGCGTTTGAGGGTACCACCGATGACAAAGGCGTGGTGCAGTTCAAAAAGATGAAGGCCATTCAATACTTCCTCATCGTACGAAAAGATGACAAAGACAACCAGGGCGGTGGTGAGAAGGTAGGCCCGCTGGAGGAAAACAAGTTCAATAAAGCTACGGTGGTGATTCAATAGGTTGAAATTCAACGTTCGAAAGTTGCAAGGTTGTAAAGTCGGGAAGACCGGAAGTTGGGAAGTCCGGAAGTCGAAAAGTCCAGAAGACCGGGAGTCCGAGCGTTAGAGGTTCAACATATAAGTGAACGCCCATTATGCACTCGTTGCCCACCTCATTTTGAATTTCGAATCTTGAATTTCAAATCTTGAATCTTGACTTTGCATTAAGCATGCCCACCCAACCCTTTGATCTGCGCAACGCACTATCGGCCTATCGCGGCTTGCCGGAAGAGGAGGTGTTCGTGGCGCGCTGTCGGCAGTTGTTGGTGCACCCAAGTGCTTTTGAACGCACCCACTTACCGGGGCACTTTACCGGCTCTGCCTGGATTGTGAATGTCGATCGAAGCAAAACACTGTTGGTGCACCATGGCAAACTGAACCGGTGGATGCAACCGGGAGGGCATGCCGATGGCGATTCCGATGTGTTTCGCGTAGCGCTGAAAGAAGCCGAAGAAGAAACCGGTGTGGTGCCGTTGCAGGCATCGCCCGCCATTTTTGATATTGATATTCACTCCATTCCCACGCGCCCTGATTTTCCCGCGCACGATCACTACGATATTCGTTTTTTACTGATAGCCGATGACACCCGGCCTGCGCAGGTAAGCCATGAGTCGCACGATGTGCAATGGATACCCCTGGACATGCTGGAAGCGTTTACACGGGAGCGGTCTGTGCTGCGCTTGAAAGAGAAACTATTTCGAGGCAATCAATAACATGGCAAAGGCGATAACCACCATCCAAAACGTATAGCCTGACAGCGCAGGGATGATGATGGTATGGGTGGCCATCAACACTGCCAGCAATACCAACAGCACGGCCGCCACTTTGAGGATGTTTCGTGTCTTATTGCTCATAACTCGCTTGCTTCTTAGTGATGGTGCCCGTGAGCACCATGCACGTGCCCGTGCGATATTTCTTCGGCCGTGGCGTTGCGCACATCCATCACCTCCACATCAAACAATAAGGTAACGCCCGCCAGCGGGTGGTTGGCATCCACGGTTACTCCGTCCAAGCCCACGTGGGTCACGGTCACTACCCCACCCTGGTTGGTCGAAAATTGCATGCCCTGCTTTACCTCCTGATCGCCAAAGGCGGTGCGTGGCACTTTTTGCACCAGCGAGTCGTCCTTTTGGCCATAGCCCTTCTCGGGCAAAATATTCAGATTAAGCTTGTCGCCTTTCTTCTTCCCTTCCAATCCTTCTTCCATACCCATGATCAAGTTGCCGGCCCCGTGCAGGTAGTGAAGGGGGTCGCGGCCACTGCTGGAGTCCAGCACGGTACCTTCTAAATTACGCAGGGTATAATGGATCGAAGCGACTTTGTTTTTGGTGATTTGCATGTCGGAGATTTTTACCCAAAAATATGACTTTTTAGGTACTTCCAGCGTACTTTCGTGCCATGAGCACGGGAGATTGGATCGAAGCCATTGGTTTGTTGGGGGCCTTTCTCACCTCCATCACCTTTATCCCCCAGGTATACAAAGCGTGGCAAACCAAAAGCGTGGGTGACTTGAGTTTGGCCACCATGTGCATCGTGCTGACCAGCGCGCTGGTCTGGCTGGTGTACGGCATCGCGTTAGCCTTGCGCCCGGTGATCATTGCCAACAGCCTTATTGCCCTGCTCAGCGCATTGCTGATTTATTTCAAGTTCACCTTCAAGAAATAACCGCTTCCGCCTTTCGGTATTTGCCCTTACCTTTGCCTTCCTTTGCCCCTGACGGGCATATCTACGTTACGCCATATGTTCGACAGTTTAAGCCTCAAACTGGAAAAAGCCTTTCAAACACTGAAAGGCCAGTCCAAAATCACCGAAATCAACGTTGCCTCCACCATCAAGGAGATACGCAAGGCACTCGTTGAGGCGGACGTCAACTACAAAGTGGCCAAAGAAGTCACAGACGAGATCAAAGAAAAAGCGATGGGCCAACATGTGCTCACGTCCCTCTCGCCTGGCCAGTTGCTCACCAAGATCACCAATGACGAGCTGACCGTGCTCATGGGAGGGCAAAGCGAAGACATTTCCCTGGACGGCAACCCGGCCATCATCCTCATTGCCGGTCTGCAAGGTTCGGGTAAGACCACCTTCTCGGGTAAATTGGCCAACTACATCAAACGCCAGGGCCGTGAGGTGCTGCTGGTGGCTTGTGACATCTATCGCCCTGCGGCCATTGACCAATTGAAAGTACTCGGCCAGCAAGTGGGTGTAGAGGTCTATGCGGAGCCGGAAAATAAAGACGCAGTCAAAATCGCGAAAGCGGCTATTGACCATGCGAAAAAAGCAAATGCCCGCGTGGTCATTGTGGATACCGCGGGCCGCCTGGCCGTGGACGAGGAAATGATGGATGAGATCGCGAAGCTCAAAGACGCACTCAAACCTTCGGAAACACTTTTTGTGGTGGATGCCATGACGGGCCAGGATGCCGTGAACACCGCCAAGACATTCAACGAACGGTTGAATTTCAATGGCGTGGTGCTCACCAAGATGGATGGCGACACCCGGGGCGGGGCGGCCCTTTCCATCAGGCGGGTGGTGGAAAAACCGATCAAGTTCATCAGCTCGGGCGAAAAAATGGATGCCCTCGACCGCTTCTATCCCGACCGTATGGCCAGTCGCATCTTGGGCATGGGCGATGTGGTGAGTTTGGTGGAAAAGGCACAGCAGACCTTTGACCAGGACGAGGCGCGCAGGCTCAGCGCCAAAATGCGCAAAAACCAATTTGACCTGAACGACTTTCTGGGTCAACTCGAGCAAATCAAAAAAATGGGCAACATGAAAGACTTGCTGGGGATGATACCCGGCATGGGCAAGGCGATAAAGGATGTTGACCTGGACGACAACTCGTTCAAGCCCGTGGAAGCGATCATCCGCTCGATGACGTTGAAAGAGCGTCAGAATCCGGACATCATAAATCCCAGTCGAAAAAACCGCATTGCCAAAGGCAGTGGCACCTCGGTGCAGCAGGTAAACCAACTGCTGAAGCAATTTGACGACATGCGTAAGATGATGAAGACCATGAATAAAATGGGTGGAGGGAAACGCGCGTTGAATGCGCTGAACCCGTTTGGTCGCTGATGTGGAGGAACGCCTGCGCATGGCGCTCGCTTTGACATTCCCCAGAAATTTCTTTTACTTCGAAGCGTTATTCACACAAACCGATAACGCTATGGCAAAAGGACAAGACAAACGCAAGGAGACCAAGAAGGCTCCGAAAAAAACGCTCAAAGAAAAACGAGCTGAAAAGAAAGCCAAGAAAGGCAACGGGTAATCCAACCGCCTCTCAAAAAAGCCATCGGGATCCGATGGCTCTTTTTTTTTGTCCGCGGGCATGGGTGGCCGCACCATGCTACGAAGCCCGATACGCAGCAGCGAACTGCTTGGCAAAATCTTCCAGCTTCACCTTACCCAACACCGGTCGGTTTTTCCAATAGCTCTCCTGCATGGTTCCGTTGCGCAGGGCTGCCCCCAGTTGGGTGTAGCCCTGTGCGATGGTTTCCGCCAAGCCGGCCTGCCGCATGCCCGCCAGCGATTGCTCATCCGTAAAGGGCACCCACGGAATGCCCGGCTTTCCGATGGCTTCGCTCAGCACCCGGGCGATTTCCTGGGGATGACGCTCATCGCTGCCGATGTACTCCACGGAATAACCTTGGAAATCGAGGGCAAGCAAATGCCGCCCCGCCACTTCCGCGATGTCCGCAGTATCCGTCAGCACCAATTTTTCGTCCGTACTGCCAAAGTTGGCGCCCATGATGTTCATATTCTTGATCAGCGGAATCATTCCGAATAAATTGTAATAGAAATACGATGGCCGGACAATCTTTACATGCAGATCGGAAAGTTCAGCCAGTTTTTCCTCGGCATAACCCAGCCCATCCACCGGGCCTGCGCCTTGCCGCAGATGCGCCCCCACGCTGCTGAGCAACAACACGTGTGTCACCTTGGCCGACCGGATGGCATCGATGTAAACGTGTGTTACTTTTTGTTGATACTCCAGCCAGCCGCCCGTCAGGGTCCAGTTGGGCGGGATCATCAAATACGCTGCCTGCGCTCCGGCAAATGCCTGTTTGACGAACGCTCCATCGTCAACCGATCCCACCGCTGCCACTGCACCAAGGGCTTCAATATCGCGGGCGCGATCCGCGGTACTGGTGATCACGGTAACGCGATGACCGGCCGCGATCAGTTTTTGTACAATAGGTTTGCTGATGTGGCCCAACGAGCCCGTGATGATGTAGTTCATAAAGTGGAGTAGAATTTAAGTGATTATGAGCCATAACGCGCGTCCATGCCATAAAAGTTCAGGCAGATTGCAGTCTGACTCGGCCGGCTACCGCGGGTGGTGTCAAAGTGGCCTTTCAAAAAATAAATTTGAATCGGTAAAACCATCTGCGTCAGGCCATCGTTTATCCTATGAGTTTTACAGGTTTAATCAAACACCCGAAAATGCTCTGGAACCAATACCGGAGCATTTTCCTTTTTCGTAACAATCATTTAAAAACCCAGAAACATGAAAAAACTACCGTATTTCGTAGCCTTCCTTGCCTTGGCGATGGCCGCACCATCCGCGCAGGCGCAAGACAAAAAGCCCGCCAGCCCCAAAGAAACCGTGAAAGGCACGGTGGGCGGAGCGAACGTAGAGATAGTGTATTGTCGCCCTTCAGCCCGTGGCCGTAAGATGTTGGGCGGGAATGAACCGTATGGACAAGTGTGGCGCACCGGTGCCAACGAGGCAACCACGATTGAGTTTGATCGCGATGTACTGGTGGAAGGCAAAGCATTGCCAAAAGGCAAATACGAGCTTTTTACCATCCCGGGAGAAAGTGATTGGACGATCATCATCCAAAAATATGGCAAGCAGTGGGGCGCCTATAAATACGATCAGGCTAATGACGTGCTGCGCGCATCGGTGAAAGCAGGAAAGCCCGCTTCCTTTGTCGAGACCTTTACCATCGCTGCGGAACCCAGCGCCATTAACCTAAGTTGGGAAAATACCCTTGTCACCTTTGCCGTAAAAAGCAAATAACATCCCGGCAATCGGCCGATACCTCAAAAAACCCCTTCGCACGAAGGGGTTTTTCGTTTTTATTTTAGTGGAAATATTCTGCTAACTTTTCCGCGGTTAACAGGGGTATGCCGGACGTCACCAAGCCGCTGAAAATACTGGGTCGCAATGACCGCGTGGACTTGCCCAAGCTGGGCATTTTCGACATTCACGCCAAAGTGGATACGGGCGCGTACAACTGCAGCCTGCATTGCTCGCGGGCCGAAGTGGTGGATGGCAAACTGGAGTTTGTGCTGTTAGACGAAGAACATCCCGAGTTCACGGGAATGAAGTTTGTCTTCAAGAAATTTAAACAACGCGAAATCAAAAATTCGTTTGGCGAGGCCGAATTGCGCTACGTGATCAAGACTACGATTCGGATACACGGCCGCCTGATACGGGCTGAATTTTCGCTCAGCAACCGCGGCAACCTGAAATTTCCCATTTTGCTCGGCCGGAAAATTTTGCGCGATCGCTTTCTGATTGACGTGACTAAAAAAGACCTATCTTTCCTCAGCAAATACGCCCGGTAACCCCCCCGCACCGTATGAACATTGCCATCCTCTCGCGCGATTCGAAACTCTATTCCACGCGCAGGCTGAAAGAAGCCGGTGAAAAGCGCGGCCACAAAGTGGAAATCATCGATCACATGAAGTGCGTGCTCCTGATCGAAAAGAAGAACCCGATGGTGTGGTACAACGGACGCAGGCTCGACTACTTTGACGCCATTATTCCACGCATCGGTGCCTCGGTCACATTTTATGGAGCCGCGGTGGTGCGCCAGTTTGAAATGATGAAAGTCTTCACGGCTGTTGAGTCACAGGCGCTGATCCGCTCGCGCGACAAACTGCGCTGTCTGCAAATCTTGTCGCGCGCGGGCCTGGGGCTGCCCAAAACAATTTTCATGGATTATTCAAAAGACACGGAGGGGGTTATCGAAGCCGTGGGCGGTGCCCCGGTGGTGATTAAATTGCTGGAGGGCACGCAGGGATTGGGGGTCGTGTTGGCGGAAAACAAAAAAGCCGCACAGTCGGTCATCGAGGCATTTCATGGCGTCAAAGCGCGCATCATCGTCCAGGAGTTTATCAAAGAGGCCAAAGGCGCTGACGTGCGGGCGTTTGTGGTGAACGATGAGGTGGTGGGCGCCATGCGCAGGCAAGCCACGCGCGAAGGCGAGTTCCGCTCCAACCTGCACCGCGGGGGCGTGGCCACGCTGGTGAAGCTATCCAAGCAAGAAAAACATACCGCCATCACAGCCGCCAAAAAAATGGGCCTGGGCGTAGCGGGTGTTGACATGCTGATTTCAAAGCGCGGGCCGTTGATCATTGAAGTCAATTCTTCGCCCGGTCTGGAGGGTATTGAAGGCGCTACCAAAGTGGACATTGCCGGAAAAATTTATCAATACATTGAAAAGAATGCCGGCAAGCACATCATCCAAAAAGACAAGGTGAATGCGTGAGGGCTGGTTGTGGGTCGTTGGGTTCAAGCTTCCAGTGGCCAGCAACTGAATTTTGAATCTGGAATTTTGAATTTTTGAATCCACCTGATGAGAGACATCGTCATAGCCGAGCAGCATATCCGCCCCGGAGAGTTTAAGGAGATTACCATCAACATTGCGCGGCTTCCTTCGCGTACACAAATCGATACCCCCGTGTACGTATACCGCGGACTAGAGGACGGGCCTACGCTGGCCCTCACCGCAGGCATGCATGGCGATGAGATCAACGGCATGGAAATCGTGCGAAGGATCATCGACTCCGGGCTGCACCACGTGAAGCGCGGAACGGTGTTGTGTATGCCCGTCATCAATGTGTACGGCTTTCTCAACTACTCGCGCGAAGTACCGGATGGAAAAGACATCAACCGTTCCTTTCCCGGCAGCAAGGGCGGGTCGTTGGCTTCGCGCGTAGCGTATCACATGACACACGACATTCTTCCGTACATCGACTATGGCATCGACTTTCACACGGGCGGGGCCATGCGCACCAACTACCCGCAGGTGCGCTGCGTGATGGCCGAGGCCAAAAACGTGGAGCTGGCAGCCGCCTTTTGCGCGCCTTTCACGATTGATTCACCGTTCCGGCCGCATTCGCTTCGCCAGACAGCCGCCAAAAAAGGCAAAAACATCATCGTGTACGAGGGCGGTGAGAGCATCCGCTTTGATCAACATGCCATTGAAGAAGGCATCAACGGCACCTTGCGGTTAATGAACCACCTGAAGATGATCGACTGGGCGCCTGAGCCGAAAGAAGAAAACCGCATCATCTGGAACAGCAGTTGGGCGCGGGCGCGTACCGCGGGACTGTTTCAACCGACCATCAAATGCGGAGACGCGATTGAAAAAGGGCAATTGGTGGGCACCCTCACCGATCCGTTTGGCGAATTCAAAGAAAAGGTAAAATCGCCTTCCACCGGATATGTGGTAGGCCTGAATAACAACCCCGTGGTGAATGCAGGCGATGCATTGCTGCACATAGGCATGGACAACTTTTGCAAGATTGGCGGGGCAGTAGAAGATTGAAGGACAGGCTTCTTTACTTCCCCGTAAACACCGGCTTTCGTTTCTCCAGAAAAGCCGCCACGCCTTCTTTGTAATCGGCCGACTGGCCCGCAATCTCCTGGCAATACGCTTCGTAGTCGAGCATGTCGTCCAGCGTGGCCATAGATGATCTGTTTAACATTTTCTTGATGAGGCCGATGGATTTGGTGGGCGCTTGCGCGAAATGATCGGCATAGGTTTTTACCGCTTGGTCCAGCTCGGCCGCGGGCACTACCTTAGTTACCAAGCCGAGTTGAAGTGCCTCGTTTGCGGGCACACGGCTGCCCATGGCACAAAGTTCAAAGGCCTTGGCCATGCCCACCAGGCGTGGCAAAAAGTAAGAAGACCCCGAATCGGGCACCAGTCCGATATTCACAAAAATTTCGATCAGTGACGCTTCCTCACTCGCCACAATCACATCGCAGGCCAGCGCCAGCGAAGCGCCTGCGCCCGCGGCTACTCCGTTCAAGCGGCACACGATGGGCTTGGGCAACGTACGCATGGCACGGATGATGGGGTTGTAGCGTTTGTGCAACGACTCCATAAACGAGCGCTTCTGCTGGCCGGAGGCTGCTTTCAAATCCTGGCCCGAACAAAATGCCTTGCCCGCGCCCGTGAGCACCACCACGCGTACGCCCTCATCCTTTGCTACTTTCTTCAGCGCGTCCTGTAACTCATAGGTAATCTCGTCATTCAGTGCATTGTACACCTCTGGACGATTCAGCGTGATGGTGGCCACACCACCTTCCACCTGATAACTCAAAAACTGAAATGCCGCTGCCATAGAAATGTCTTAGAAAAATAAATTCATACACAGGAAGCCAAGGCCAAACCCGGTCAGTGCGCCATACAGTACCTCGCGGGGGGTATGGGCCTGCAAATACAACCGGGCGGACATGACCAGGCCCGTCAGCACAATCACGATGGCCGTGGGCCAAATCAACTGCCCCAGCGAGGCCTTGGTCAGCGGCAACAAAATGCCTACCGCCCCCCACATGGCCAGGCTGTGGATACTAATCTTATAAAAGAACGTGATCACGGTAGCGGCCACGATCAAGATCGACACAATGGCCAATAGCTTTACAAAATTGGGACTGAGGCTATCCATGGTGTAAAACAACACCGTAGCGGCTACATAAAAAACAGTAATCATAATAAACGGCACATACCGATCGCTGCGCTGCCGCATCGTAAGCGAGCGGATGGAACCCAGGTACTTGAGCAACACCAGATTCAAAGCAGGTAAGACAAACGTGATGACCGCTACCACCCCGGTGAACGCCAACATTCGGGAGGGCGGAATGCGCAACATCTCCGGCATAAACCAACCCAGCAACACGACCAGATAGGTTGTCAGCAGCAGGGGATGAAACAAGATCGACAAGGCGTTGGCGAGAGTAGTCACGGTGCGTGGGAGAAGGGGGTCAATGCGCGGGGTTCAAGGTTCGAGGTCTAACGTTCGAGGTTCGAAGTCCGAGGTTACAGTTCTTTGCGAAGGCGTGCCACGGGTATGTTCAACTGCTCGCGGTACTTGGCCACCGTGCGCCTGGCAATATTGTAGCCTTTTTGATTGAGCAGGTCTTCCAGTTTATCATCGGAAAAAGGCTTGTTCTTGTCTTCGCTGTCAATCAAATCTTTGATAATCTGCTTTACCTCGCGGCTGCTCACTTCCTCGCCTGAGTCGGTGGAAATCCCTTCGCTAAAAAAATACTTCAGCGGGAAAGTGCCAAAATCGGTTTGCACGGTCTTGCTGCTTGCCACACGGCTCACGGTAGAGATATCCATGTTGATGATTTGCGCAATGTCTTTCAAGATCATCGGCTTGAGCTTAGTCTCATCTCCGTCCAGAAAATACTCGTATTGAAAATCCACGATAGCGCGCATGGTACGCAGCAACGTCTGTTGCCGCTGTTTGATAGCGTCAATAAACCATTTGGCTGCATCGAGCTTTTGTTTCACGAACGTAACGGCCTCCTTCAATTTCTTGTCCTTCTTGTCGCCCTTGTCGTAGGCGTGAAACATTTCGGTATAGGAGCGGCTGATGCGCAACTCCGGGGCATTGCGCGAGTTCAGGGCCAGTTCCAGCTTGCCGTTGTTATTCGTCAAAATAAAATCCGGAATCACATACTGATTCTTCGCCATCCCCGAGGCCGACTCGCCACCCGGCTTGGGATTCAAACGGACGATCAGTTCAATGGCGTCTTTAATATATTCTTCATCGTCCAAATCCAATTTCTTTTGAATCTTCGCATAGTGCTTTTTGGTGAACTCCTCGTAGCACTCCGACAATATCCGCTTGGCCACGATCACGTCCACATCTTGCCCATCATCTATGCGCTCCAGTTGCAACAAAAGGCACTCCTGCAGGTTGCGGGCTGCAATGCCGGCCGGATCAAACGTTTGGATTTTCTTCAACAGCTCTTCCACTTCTCCCAAACTGGTTTCGATGCTTTGCGAAAAGGCCAGGTCGTTCACGATAGCTTCCAGGTCTCTGCGGATGTAGCCATCACCTTCAATGCTGCCGATGAGTTGCCTGCCAATAGCGGTTTGGCGTTCGTCCAACCCCAGAAAGCCCAGTTGTGTCAGCAGGGTTTCGTGCAGCGAGGTGGCCATGGGGATAGGCATCTCACGCTCGTCATCGTCATCGCCACTGCCCCCATCATATGTTTTATAACCGGCATAGTCGTCATCGCGCAGGTAGTCTTTGATGTCAATTTCATCCTGGCCGGTAGGCTCTTCTTCGCGCGGTTCGGGCTCTTCGGCATAGGCTTCCTCCGGCTCTTCGGATTCGCCCTCTTCCAATGCGGGGTTGAGTTCTATTTCTTCTTCAATGCGGTTTTCCAACTCGGCCGTGGGCACCTGCAACAGCTTGATGAACTGAATTTGCTGAGGCGAAAGTTTCTGCTGGAGCGTTTGACTGAGGCCAAGTTTCTGCATGATCGATAAGAATGTACAAAAATACCAATTCGGGGCATCAGTAAAAAGGAAGATATCCGGAGACACCCCCTTCTCATCGCTTTGATTCCATAGGTAAATTAACTTTTTTTGCGCTCTTCTTTTCGTATGAAACGCCTAAAAATCAAAGAGCTGCTGGCCACCACACCCGCCTCGCAGACCGTGACCGTACAGGGTTGGGTGCGCACGTTTCGCAACAATCAGTTTATCTCCCTCAATGACGGATCAACCCTGCAAAATCTGCAGGCGGTAGTGGCGCTACACTCAGTGGACGAAACCTTGTTAAAGCGCATTACCACAGGCGCCTGCGTGTCGGTGACGGGAGAGCTGATCGCCTCGCTCGGGAAAGGGCAAGCCGTGGAAGTAAACGTGAAAACACTGGACATCCTGGGCGATTGCGATGCGGAGCAGTATCCCTTGCAATTGAAGAACCGACCCAGCCTGGAATACCTCCGCGAAATTGCCCACTTGCGCATACGCACCAATACGTTTGGCGCCATCATGCGCATACGCCATGCCATGGCCTTTGCCGTACACCAGTTTTTTAACGACCGCGGGTTTTACTACGTGCATACTCCCGTCATCACCGGTTCGGATGCCGAAGGTGCAGGAGCTATGTTCCGCGTGACCACGCTGGATGCTGCCAACCCACCCCGCACAGCCGAAGGAAACGTAGACTACAAAGAAGATTTTTTTGGCCGCGAAACCAACCTGACCGTGTCGGGCCAACTGGAGGGAGAAACATATGCCCTGGCGCTGAGCGAGATCTACACCTTTGGCCCCACCTTCCGGGCGGAGAACTCAAATACCACGCGCCACCTGGCCGAGTTTTGGATGATTGAACCCGAGATGGCGTTTTATGACATCCATGACAACATGCAACTAGCTACCGACATGCTGCAATACCTTGTGCGCTATGCGCTGGCACATTGCCGCGAAGACCTGGAGTTTTTGCACAAACGGGCACAGGACGAAGAGGCGGCCAAACCCCAGGAACAGCGAAGCGAACTGGGCCTGTTGGAGCGACTTCAATTTGTAACCGAAAACGACTTCGTGCGGTTGAGTTACACGGAAGCCATTGACATCCTGAAGAACTCGAACCCCAACAAAAAGAAAAAATTCCAATACCTGATCGAAAGCTGGGGCACCGATCTGCAATCGGAACACGAACGCTACCTGGTGGAAAAGCACTTCAAGAAACCGGTCATCCTGTACAACTATCCGGCCGCCATCAAGTCGTTTTACATGCGGCAGAATGACGATGGCAAGACCGTGGCCGCCATGGATGTGCTCTTCCCCGGCATTGGCGAAATCATCGGAGGCTCACAGCGCGAAGAACGCTACGATCGCCTGCTCCAGCGGGTAGAAGAACTGCACCTGCCAATGAAGGACTTGTGGTGGTACCTGGAGTTGCGCAAATTTGGCTCCGCCCCCCACAGCGGCTTTGGCCTGGGCTTTGAACGCCTGATGTTGTTTGTCACCGGCATGACCAACATCCGCGATGTGATCCCCTACCCGCGCTTTCCGGGGAACGCAGCGTTTTAAAAACCGTGGGCACAGGTTAGTCCTCGATGCCCTCAGCCTTCCGTTGTTTCGTGACAAAGCCTACGCCAAACGACAGTTTTTTATTAAGGGCCGACTTGGGCCCCACCACGCGCCAGAAGGGGGCCACTTGGTTGAGCGGCTTCCCTGCCGTGAGTTGCTCGTGGGCCGCCTCGGACACGATGCGCAAAAAAATACCCGTGGTAACAGGGCAGGTGTACTGCGCCCGATAGTCGTGGGCCAAGTCGTTTCGCAAGGTCTGCAACGTCACACTTTTTCCTTTCGGGATGTGGCGCAGGTAATCTTCTACGATTTGCGGTGTGGCAATAAGCATCTGTGCACCCGCTGGCATGTCGGCAAAATCTTTGTCGAGTTTTTTCACCACAAAGGTTTTAGTCGGGTCTTTGACTTTCTCCGTCCACGACTTTTGGGCGCGCGCGGACGATGTCTTTTTGGGCTCGGCTTGTTTTTTCATATCCACGGATTTTTTCTTTTTCATTTGATCCGGTGCTCGGGGCTCTAATCCAACTCGTGACACTCGAAGCCTACGTTCTTCAGTGCATGTATGGCCGCTTCGGGCGATACGCGGTCAGAAACCACGCGGAGTACTTTGTCACAATCGTCTAAGGCGAAGTTCCAGCGCCCCCGACCCGCTAAGTTATCCAATAGTGGTCGTAATTGTTGCACTTGATCGTGCGATTGCACGGAGGTCTTGAAGACGAGCACGTTCATGGTTGTTAGGGTTGTGTGTAGGTAACAATGTCAATGGCAATCCCGTTGGGGTCTGTCAGCCCAAAGTGGCGGTCGCCCCACGGCTCGGTGCGCACATCAAAGGCCAGGGGTATCCCCTGTTTTTTCATTTGTGCGAACACGGCATCCACGTCTTCTACTTCCAGGGTCAGGTACATGCCCCGCCCACCGTAGGCAGGTTTGAACAACGCTTGTTGCGAAGGGTGGTCCGGCAACAAAAAGCTGAGCTGCGCGCTGCCGTCAGGCGTGTGCAGCAGCAGGTAGAAGTCATTTTCGAACGAGACACCAAAGCCCAACACGCGCGTGTAAAAGTCTTTGGACTCCTTTAGTTTGGCCGTGGCAATACCGGCATTGAGTTTCATGGATACGGGGGTTTTGGTTTGTCCATTCGATCGCACCACGCAGGCACAGAGGATACCCACCACAATGCCTGCCAGCAAAATCAGTCGTTTCATTTTCGGTTGCATGTGGTTAGGATTGATGGGGCACCAGACCCAATTGAATTTCCGTCACGTTGGCCGCGGGGTGTTGAAAGTCGGCATTGATGTACAACTCGCGGTTGGCACCGGAAGGTTGGAGGTTCTTTTGGGTGACAAATGCCATGAGCGTTTGATAGCTTTGGGGGATTTCCTGCCAGCCCCCTTCGTGCAGCAAGCTCACGCACGCAAAGGGCTCTGTCCGTTTAAAGTGGAACGGGCCGTCATAGCCCGCCACGGTGGAGGCCACGGGAAGGCAAATCTCCAACGTAAAGGGCTGCGACTCATCGCCCATAAAACCGAAGTAGTGCCAGTGCACCGGGCCGGTTATGTGCAGGTCGTACGTTACGGCCTCGGCAAAGAGCTTTTTGGCCACCGGCACTTGGTGAGCCAGGTCGGCAATGGTGACCTGGGCCCGGTGAAAAAGAAAATTGATAGGCTTGGCAGTCTTGAGGATGGGTTGATTTGCGTGTGTCATGGGTGGATTTTTTTGGTAAATCAACGCGCGCCCGCTGACAGCCCTATGTCAGCACCTCGTGGGCGATGAAAAAAAGTTGCATGTTTTTTTGCAGCGACTGACAACCCTATGTCAGGAGTGCCCTGTTTCGCAGCTGCCTGCTTGGCATCGCAGTCCTGCTCGTGCACGACTATCGCACAAAAAAACATCTTAAACTCACACCTTTTTTAGCCTCAATTTCGCTGCTGAGAGGAGTCTCTAACAGCATGCGGGTCGCGGTTCGTTACGCATAATCGCTCTTTACACCGTTACTCAGGCCTCACCGCCTCGAATTATCCCGCGGGTGCTTCACTTTTTTTGCTTCTTCATTCGATACTCTTTTCCCCATTTCGCCATCGCCTGAATGGTGGGCGACAACGTAAGCCCAAACTCGGTTAGTGCATACTCAACCCTCGGGGGAATTTCTGCATAAATTTTCCGACTGATCAACCCATCTTCCTCCAACTCTCTCAACTGCTGCGTGAGCATCGATTGGGTAATCCCCTTTACGCTCCGCTTTAATTCGCCAAACCTGACGGGGGCCGTAAAGTAGATAGCATTAATAAGAATCGGCTTCCATTTTCCGCCCAACACTTTCATGGTGGCGGTGACGGGACAAGAATTTTCATCAAAAATGATTTTTTCTTTTGCGGTATCGTCCTGTTTATCAACAATAGTATGTTTTTTCATACTTACATCTATAAAACGTTCTACTTGTATTTTTACGTATAACTCCGAATACTTGCAGTACAAATCTAAATAAGACTGATGACCCGAACAACTAAAATCATTTTAATCACGGGAGCCAGTACCGGCTTTGGCAACCTCACCGCCAAACTACTCGCCAAAAACGGGCATATCGTATACGCCACCATGCGGGATACCAATGGCAAAAACAAAGCGCACAAAGACGCACTATTGGATTGGGCAACATCACACGGGGCAAACCTTCGGGTAACTGAACTTGATGTCACCCGGGACAAAAGTGTTGACGATGCCAGGGCGCTCATTTTATCGGAAACCAACGGACGCCTGGATATTGTCATTAACAATGCCGGGATTTACGGTGGCGGAATTCAGGAAGCCTTTACGGTAACCGACCACCAAGCGCTTTTTGACGTCAATGTGTTTGGAACCGTACGGGTAAACAATGCCTTTTTACCTACGCTTCGCAAACAAGGTAGCGGTTTGATCATCCAAATCTCCAGTGTTTTGGGTAGAATCGTTATCCCCTTTGGCGGTGTATACGATGCCACAAAATGGGCGTTGGAAGCGCTCAGCGAAAACCTGGCCTATGAATTAAAACCCTTGGGGATTGATGTGGCCATTGTACAACCGGGCGTTTTTCCGACTGAGCTGTTCCAAAAATTCTATCTCCCGGGTAACCCCCAGGTGGCAACGGAATATGGTACGTCAGCCGGGCTTTACAAAACCGTATCTCAATCCATTCCCGCGTTGATGGCCGACCCAACGTTTCCCCATACGCCCGAACAGGTAGCCGAAGCTATTGTAACGTTGGTAGAAATGCCCAATGGCACGCGCCCCTTGAGAACAGTGGTAGATAAAATGATGGGTGGGGTGACCGAAATTATAAATGAAACCGGAAGACAAGTACAAGTCAACGTACTTCAAAATTTTGGTCTCAGTGAATTGAGTATTAATAACGAATAAAGTAACAACCAATCAAATTTTAACAACTCACATAAACGTAAACAACTATGGTCACTACCCTCAACTGGTTTGAAATCCCAGCTACTGATTTCGAAAGAGCAAAAACATTCTATGCAAACGTCTTAGATGCCAAAATCCATGACGACCCCAATCGGAAATATGCCTATTTACCGTCTGAACCACAACATGGCGGATTTGGCGGAGCCATCGGTGTTGGCGAAAACTTCGTTCCGGCCACAACCGGCACCACGGTGTACTTAGATGGTGGAAAAGATCTTTCCGTGCCACTGGCCAGAGTGGAAAAGGCGGGTGGAAAAGTTATTCTGCCGAAAACATCGATCGGTGAGAACGGCTTTATCGCCCTTTTTATCGACACCGAAGGGAACAAAGTCGGCTTCCATTCCATGAAATAAGCGTGGCAGATAAATGACGGTCGGCACCACCGGAATCATCCACGACACATCCGGCCACGTGCTGGCGGGTTTAGTACAAAACCACGGACTCAATCAACTTATTAAACATCAATCTTTTAACGATCTCAAAATGAAACATCTGGGTACAGCAGTATTTACGATGGCCATCATGACGATGGCTGCGACAAGCAGTTACGCACAATCAAACGCGGACAGTAAAACGGAAAAATTTGCGTTGATGTTCAGAGGCGGTGACACGCACCCCCAAACGGCCGATGATTCAAAAGAAGCCAAGGAGTACATTCAATCATGGATTACCTGGATGCAGGGGCTTGGCCAGAAAGGAATCCTTGCAGGAGCCGAAAATCTGCAGCGCACGGGTAAACAGGTAAACGGAAAAGACAAAGTCGTGACAGATGGTCCGTTTATCGTAGCCAAGGAAATGATTAACGGTTACATCATCGTCAACGCAAAAGACATAAACGAAGCAGTCGAGATTGCAAAAGGGTGTCCTATCTTCAAAGAAAACGGCAACGTAGAAATTCGCCCCATTCAGAAATTAGCAAATTAAGATCCTGCTCTCGCTGAACATACGCGAAATCCATTCGTCAGTAGAGAACAACTGAAAAACAAATAACAAATCAAACACGAATCAAAAATGGAAAAATTGTATGAAGCCGAAGTAACCACAAAAGCAGGCAGAAACGGTCACGCAAAATCATCGGATGGGCTATTGGATTTGGATGTCAGATTCCCAAAAGAAATGGGCGGTACGGGGGGAGCCACGAACCCCGAACAATTATTTGCAGCGGCCTGGTCTGCCTGTTTTGGCACGAGTGTAACCGTTGCAGCAGGAATTGAAAAAGTGAAAATTGGGGAAGTTACCGTAACCGCCAGAGTCGCTGTTCTTCATGATAAGGGTAATTTTGACATTGGTGCGCATCTTCTGATTAAAATAAACGGTGTGGATGATGAGACTGCCAAAAAACTGGTAGAAGCGACAAAATCAATTTGTTCGTATTCAAAAGCTACCAAGGGCAATATTACAACCACCTATGAGGTCGTTTCGTAGGTGAACGAAACGATAGAGATGGCAAAGATGTGTTTTATTTTCAAAGAGGATCGAAACGCTGACGTTCGGCCGGCATAGAAATAAAACTAACTTCGGGCTGTCAAACTTCAGACGTTTACAAAACGATTGACCATCTTTTTCGCCACGTGGGGAGAAAGATGGTTTCTGTTTTACCGGACGATTCGCGACAGAATCAGCGATGAAACTCAAGCTATTTATTGCTTTGAAACAATGGAAAACGTACATGACCGGCAAGTAAAAACAATCCCATCTAAAAACGATCGGACGATAGCACCCCGGCAACGACAAAGGCATTGGCATGGCTCAGTTACATATCGGTAAAACGTCTTATCTTCGCTGTTACGTTTAGTAGCGGTCAACAAACACGTTTTCAAAAGCTGGTCGCTGAAACTGTGGACGAATTTATTTTAAAACTAACAGCTAAGGACTAATACGATTTTCTGGTAAGCAAAATCCTTTCGGCCTCCGTTCCCGCAGAATCTCCCTTCAGGCTACATGCCGCAGGGACAGGAACTGCGGGTCAAAGATAAGGACTATCGTTTACAGCGAACAAACGAGATAAATCAAGATAACGGGTGCAATGCAATGAAGTTACTATTATTCATACCTTCCACACCCGTCTGCAAAATCTACACGACCTTCAGGTAATGCTTCTGCAGCTCCACCACCAGGTCGTGCAACACGGCCCGCAGCTCATCCGACTGCTCCACCTCCCTGCCTGCGGTAGGCAGGCACTTTGCGAAAAACTAACGGATTGTCATCATCCAGGCGTACAATCCGGAATACAGGCATGAAGAAGCAGTACCCGCTATATTGTACTATTTTCTGGCTGTCCATTTTTCCGGATCAATAGAGGTGTGAAATACTGCCCGAACTGTCACACGTTTATTTTTTTCATCCAGCGTAAAATGCACCATGTACGGAAATTTTTTCAACGGCAGACAATACACGACATCATACCGGATATTGAAGAATGGGTTTTCTTCAAGTGTGAGTACGTGTTTGTTTAGTTGGTTTTCAAATTTTCGACCAAGGCCATCTTGTTGTTCATCATAATAGTCAATGGCATCCTGAATATCCTGAACTGCCCGAGGATCAATAACAACTTCATAAGTCATTACGAATCTCTTTTGAACCTGAGTTGCTTGCGTGCCTCTTTCCAGGGAACCATATCTTCCGGCTTGGCACTTTTGATCCGCTCACGCACGAGTTTTTTGTGCTCCTCTGGTATCTCCCCGTCATGGGTAGCCTCAAAGCCGAGCTGTTGAACAAGCTCCAAAAAGAACGCCAGTTTATGATCCGGGACTTTTAGTATTACTTCTTTCATCGTCAATACATTTAACAGTTTTCTCTTGTTACACACCATCTATCCCCGCTCCAACAGAATTTCACCAGCCCGGGCTCGCTTGCCGCAAGGTATAGTCGCTACGGAACAAAGATAGGGAACTATTGTGTACAGAGAAATGAGCGATGATGTGAAGTAAACGTGGGGAGCAAAGCACCGGAAAAAGAATGCCTTTACACGTTCAACCGCGTTTCAAAAAAAAAAAAAAAAAAAAAATGATCAATACGTTATTGCTCGCACCATCTCCACACCCATCTCCAAAAATCTATACAACCTTCAGGTAATGCTCCTGCAGCTCCACCACCAGGTCGTGCAACACGGCCCGTAGCTCGTCTGACTGCTCCACCTCTACCCCATTGCCATAGGACAGCAGCCAGCGCGCAAACAGCGACAAGTCGGCTGTCAAAAAGTGCATCCGCATGGCCTCGTCTGCTTCCTCTTCGGATACAAAGCCAAAGTAGTGCCGTGAGTTGTACACGTACTGCGCTTCCTTTTTATCGAACAAGACGGTAACCCGTTTCATTTCCACATTGGCCTGCTGCAGGCTTGCAAAGTATTCTTGCATGGTAGAAATGGCGCGGGGTTCAAACACCTGACCCGAATTGCGGCAGCCGCGGATGCGATCGCAGCGAAAATCGCGATAGCCCTCGCGCAGGCGGCACCAGGCGATGAGGTGCCAGGCCGCGCTATAATAAAACAACCCGATGGGTTCCACCTCGCGCACCGAGGTTTCGCTTTGGTTGTTTTGATATTCCAATTGTACCACATGCCGGGCCACCACGGCCTTTTGTAACTCGGTCAGGTAGTTCCCCGACTGCGCAGGCAGGCTGGTGCGCGGCTTTAGTACTTCAATATGATCTTGTAAAATCTGCAAATGATCTTTTTGCGCCTCGTTCAGCACCGATTTGATTTTGAACAGCGCTCCGTCAAACGCCTGCCGCACCGAGCGGTCCGTCATTTGTTCCACCAGCTTGCCGGCCATCATCATGGCGCTGGCTTCTTCCTGTGTAAACATCACCGGGGGCAGGTGAAACCCATCCACGATAAAATATCCTTTCCCCGCTTCCGACCCGATGGGCACGCCCGCCTCCATCAGCGCTTTCACATCGCGGTACACCGTGCGCAGACTGATCTCAAACCGCTCGGCAATTTCTTCCGCCTTCACAATCTTTTTTGGATTGCAACTGAATCAAGATCGCGGTGAGTCGGTCAATGCGGTTCATACAACCATCAAAATCAATCGCCAAAGCTGATGCCCAATCCCTTGGCAGCCTTGACAAGGTAGGAGTCGCGGTTGAGGAAATTGTATTGTTGGGTGGCTTCTTCGAGCGTCACGGAAGTAATTTCATTGTTTCGCAACGCCACCATGCGGCCAAAGTTTTTTTCCAACGCCAACTCAAAGGCCTTTACGCCAAAGAGCGAAGCGAGCACACGGTCAAACGCCACGGGACTGCCACCCCGCTGTACGTGGCCCAGCACCGTTTCGCGTATCTCTGCTTTGCAGCCCGCCTCTTTCAGCTGCTGCGATAGCTGATAGGCCACCCCGCCCAGGCGCACATGTTCCGAACCCTTGTCTCCTTTGCGGGCCACAATGGAACCCTCCTTGGGTTTGGCCCCCTCGGCAATAACCACGTGGGCAAAGCCCTTTCCGTTTTTGTACCGAAGTTCGATGCGCTTCAATACCTTGTTGATGTCATAGGGGATCTCCGGGATCAGGCAAATCTCCGCACCCCCGGCAATGGCGGTGTGCAAGGCAATCCAACCGGCATCGCGCCCCATCACTTCCATAATCATCACGCGGTGATGACTCTCCGCGGTGGTCACAAGCTTATCAAAGCTATCGGTGGCAATTTGTACGGCCGTCTGAAACCCAAAGGTGACATCGGTGGCCGACAAGTCATTATCGATGGTTTTGGGTACACCAATAACGGGAATACCTTTATCAAAGAGCACTTTGGAAATCTTTTGTGAGCCATCGCCCCCGATGTTGATGACGGCATCAAGCTTGAGCGCTTTGAGTTTTTTGACCAGCTCGTCCGAACGATCTTCAAACACGACCGTGCCATCGGGTTTTTCGATCGGGTACTTGATGGGGTTGGCTTTATTCGTGGTTTTAAGGATCGTTCCCCCCTTCACGTGAATGCCAGCCGTGCGTTTACTTGTTAGTGGAATGATCTCTTGCGGGGTATTCAGCACCCCGTTGAAGGCTTCCATGCTGCCCAGCACCTCCCACTCTTTTTCTTTGCGCGCGCGTTTGGCAATACCGCGGATGACGGCATTGAGCCCGGGGCAATCACCGCCTCCGGTAAGAATCAATATTTTTTTCTTGGTCATGGTAATCTGTGATCTATCAAAGATAAGGCAAAAGCTTCTATGCTGAATGCGCGGCCCTTCGCAATCGGTCGTTAATGGCGCGCCCCAGTCCCTCTTCCGGCACCAGCTCCGTCCACACGGCCGAAACGTTCATGGCATCAAGGGTTCGCAAAGCCGAAAACAGATTCTGAGCCGCTTCCACAAGGTCGCCCCGGGTTGACAAAACCACCTGGTTATTGCGTGGGATGCCGTTGGCCGGATGCTGAAACGCCAACGCACCCATGTGGCTTAATTGTTCTGGCGTAAACGAAGAAAGCGATTGCAGCGTCACGCGCTTGCGCGGAGCATAGTGACTCAGCAGTTGACCCGGTGCTTTCGGATTGGAAGAAGCGTGGATGACCAACCGGACGTGACCGATTTCCTGTTCGAGCGCCTCCACGGAAACCCCGCCCACCCGGTAGATTACCGTTTCTCCCCCTTCAAAGCCCACGATGGTAGACTCCACACCCACCGCGCTGGGCCCGCCATCCAAGATATACGGCAGCTGGTCGCCCAGTTGATCACGCACATGCTGAGCGGTAGTAGGGCTAACATAGCCAAACGGATTGGCGCTGGGCGCGGCCAGCGGAAAGGGCAATGAGTGTAGCAGCGCCAAGGCCTGCGGATGGTTAGGGCAGCGCACGCCCACCGTGTTCAACCCCGATGTCGCCAAATCGGGCACACGCGCCTTCTTGGGCAGTACCAACGTAAGCGGCCCGGGCCAAAATCGCTGTGCCAGTTGCTGTGCAAGAGGCGAAAAGTCCGCGACCATGAGCGCCTGTTGGTACGAGGCCACGTGCACGATCAACGGATCAAACACGGGCCTGTTTTTGATCGCAAAAATTTTGGCCACCGCTATCGGATCAAAGGCGTTCGCGGCCAAGCCATACACCGTTTCGGTGGGGATGGCCACCGCTTCGCCTTGCTGCAAAAGCTCTTTTGCTTTGTGGATGTCCGTTCCGATGATCGCCATGCTCACAGTTGGGCCGCGAAGATACACACGTTTTATGGCGTTGAGGCCCGGTACCTTTCCGTCCTCATCACTACTTGGCCAGAAACTCTTCCCACTCGTGGGTATGGCCGTTGGTGTGGTCCTTGAGGAAAAGTGCGTACGAAGGTTTGTACGGTTTGTGGCGCAGCGGCATGTTGGCCTCTTCGGGCGTGCAGTCTCCCTTTTTGGCATTGCAGCGTTTGCAGGCTGTCACCAGATTGGCCCAGGTGTGGCCTCCACCGCGGGAGCTGGGCACTACGTGATCCAGCGTCAGGTCTCTGCACGTGCCGCAATACTGGCATTCAAAGTTGTCGCGCTTAAAAATATTTTGACGTGTCAGATTCACCCCTTTGTAAGGCGCGTTGACATAGCGGTTCAACCGGATGACAGACGGCATGGGATAGCTGGAACTTACGGTGCGCAGTTTGTGGCCGTTGGCCGAGCGCACCATTTCGCTCTTGTTGAGGAAAACCAGCACAAAAGCGCGCTCCACGGAACATACCATGAGCGGGCTGAAGTCTTGATTTAACACCAATACGCGATTGTTCATACCGGAAAAGATAAAGCCATATTTTGGGTTTACCAAAAACCGCTCATCAAACAACCTGCGCCTGTGGGTGGTTCCCTTCGCACGACCAGCCCGGTAACGGGCATCGGCTCACCGACTTGCTGCCGGCCAGCCCGGGTTGTGGCTATTTGCGGCCGACCAAAAACCTGCGCACTTCTGTCACCGTCAAAGTCGGGCGGTTGCCCTCGACCGCTAACAAGCCTTCGGGGGTAAGGGTTTCCACCCGCACCCAGTCGGTCTGATGTATTACCCGCTGATTGTCAAGCAGAATGGCGGGGTGCCACTCCGCACCCAGAGCAAAAAAGAGCACATCGCCCGGAGCTGCTTCTGCCAGGGACTTCACCTTTTTACCCTGCTCCAACATGGCGCCACAGGTTCTTCGCAACGGATAGCCCGTGAGTTTGAATACCATCTGAACAAACGCGGCCGCATCCAGGCCAAAGGGTGTCTTGCCGCCCGCCTGATACGGGGCGTGCAGGTATTTGAGAGCGATGGTTTTCAGAAAATCAAAATCGCGTTGCTGGCCCAGGCTTTTGGACTCGCCCGCAAAGGCAAACTGCTCGTCATGCGCAAACAACTCGGCCGAAGAAATAGGAACAATGCTGCCCAGCACAATAGACATGGGCATTTTCTTGTACAACAATACCGAAGATAAATCGGTGGTAATTTTAAAGTCGACTTTGTTGATGTGGTCAAAATACTCAGGGGTGATGGCGTGGTGGTGCGGTCGCCAAATCCAACCCTCGGACTGATCCATGTACACGCGGACGCGAAGCCAGTCGCCCTCGTGCGCGAGCACGGTATAATGATCGCCAAATAACAGTTGATTCAGGGGGGGCGCCAGCGGGCTGGGTTCTGCACGCATGCTCACCACACTTAACCGGCACACCCCGTATTCGTTTGCTTCCATCGTTTCTATTGAATGACTACCGTTTGGCCACGCGGGCCATTTCGCGCTTGGCTTCTTTTTCTTTGATGCTCTCGCGCTTGTCATGTATCTTTTTGCCGCGCGCCAGGGCGATCTCCAATTTGGCCAAGCCCCGGTCGTTGATGAACAACCGCAGCGGAATGAGCGTGAGGCCTTTTTCTTCTACTTTGCCTTGCAGGCGGGCCAGTTCGGATTTCTTCAACAGGAGTTTGCGTTCGGCCTTGGCTTCGTGATTGTAAAAGGAGCTGTGCGCGTAGGGTGTAATGTTGATGCCCTTGACCAACAACTCGGTGCCGTTGAAGTAGCAATAGCCTTCTTGCAGGCTGGCTTTGCCTTCGCGGATGGACTTGATCTCAGTGCCTTTCAATACCATGCCGGCCACGTATTTGTCGAGGATTTCAAACTCGAAGGTGGCCTGCCGGTTGCGTATATTGACTGCGCTGCCAAAACGATCGTTCTTTTTTTCCATGATGCGGGGCGCAAAGCTAATGAATGCAGACGTGAAATCCTGATCGCTTCACGCACAGCGCGGGGCTGACGCATCGAAATGATAAGAGTGATTTTGTTAAAAACTCAACCACATAGGCACATAGCCCACATAGATCATCGATCAAAAGCTATGTTTTCTGTGAGCCTATGTGGTTTCAAGAATAAAATGCGTCAACCGTGGCACAGCAGAATGGTGTTATTCCGCTTTTCAAACATCAGGTGAACCGTCTTTTTGGCAACGGCTTACCTTCGTTATGATGGCTTTGGTCAGAAACATGTACGTTCATTTGTTCTGAAACACTTTCTTCAGCCACTCCTTCTTCAACATCTTTTGGCCGGTGGCACCTTGCGCTACCAACCGCGTGCCCACGCGCGCCTCAATGCTGCATGTGAGTTCGGTCCCGTTGAGTTTCACCACCGTGGCGGTAAAGTCGATGCGCTCACCAATCCATGCTGGGCTTTTGTGTTCAACGGTCAAAAACGTGCCTACGCCTTCTTCGTCTTCTTCTTTCATTTCCAGAAAAAACAGGCGTGACGACCACTCAAAATCGCGCGCCAGCGCAAACGTGGAACATACCGCATGCACCACCTCGCCATGAAAGGCCGCTTGGTCAGCCGCCTCCACCATTTTGGAGTATGTTTTCTGATCGCCAGGTCTGAAAAGTGATTTCATGGGCAGTGTCCTAGAGCCGATGTAAAGTACCTTTTTTACCCACGGTGCGCAAGGGGCGGGTAATCCCAAACAAAAAAGACAGACCCGTTTACATGAACAGCCCCAAAGCGATCAAGAATCAATATCTTTGAAAGATGTACCGCCTGATCGTCTTGCTTCTTTTTGTTGGCACATCGCTCACCACCCGGGCACAGGACCGCTGCGGTACGGTGCCCTATGAAGACAAACGCCATCGGCAAAATCCGGCACTGGAGTCATCCGAAGTCTTTGAAGCGTGGATGCGGAATATGCGCCAACAAAGGCGGCAGGGAATGGGGGTCCAGCGCACCGATGCCGCGGTCACGATTCCGGTGGTGGTGCATGTCATCCATGCAGGCGAAGCGATCGGTAGCGGCCGCAACATTCAAACAGCCCAAATCGAATCGCAACTGCGCGTACTCAACGAAGACTTTCAACGCCTCAATGCCGACCGCAGCCTTACCCCCCCCGAGTTTCAATCCGTGGCCGGCTCGTTTGACGTAGTGTTTGTGTTGGCCAAGCGCGACCCGGAAGGGTTGCCTACGGATGGCATCGTGCGCGTACAGGGGCCACAGCCATCCTGGACGATTGATAACAATCAGGCCTTAAAGTCGCTGAGCTACTGGCCCGCGGAAGACTATCTCAATATTTGGGTGGTGGAATTGACAGATCTGCTCGGCTATGCACAGTTTCCCGTATCTAACCTGCCCGGCACGAACGAAGGCCCCAAAGACGCGCTCACCGATGGCGTGGTGGTTGACTTTCGTTCGTTTGGCAGCCGTGACGATGGGCCGTTTGGCATAGCGCTCGATCCGAAATACGACAAAGGCCGCACGGCCACGCACGAAGTGGGTCACTTTTTTGGCTTGCGCCACATTTGGGGTGATGTCAGCGGCTGCACCGGCACGGATTACGTAGACGACACGCCCAACCAGTCCAGCGAAACGCGCGGCTGCCCGAGCCACCCGCAAACGACCTGTGCCGTGGTAAAGATGTTCCAAAACTACATGGACTACACAGACGATCGTTGCATGAACATCTTTACGGCCGGCCAGGTGAGCCGCATGAACGTGGTGCTTGCCAACAGTCCGCGCAGGGCATCGCTCGCCTCGTCACCGGGAGCGGTGCCCCCGGTACTTGTGACCAACGACCTGGGCATACGCGCGGTGGTAGCCCCCAACACCACGGCCTGCCCCGGTCCGTCCACACCCATCGTGGAGGTGCGAAACTATGGCACCAACACCATCACTTCCGCCCGGTTAACGATGCACCTCAACGGTGTGCTGACGGAAACCAAAGATGTTTCGCTGTCGCTGGCTCCGCTGGCCAGCACGGAGGTTTCATTTGCCGCCACCCAGTTAGCCAGCCCCGGCTCGGTGACGCTGGCCTTTGATATCGTCCTGACCAACGGCACCGCAGACGGGAACACGAGCAACAATTCGCGCCAGCAATCCGTGAGCGTGCCCGCCACTATTTCTGTTCCTTTTTTTGAACCGCTGGCCACCGTGCCACCCACGTGGACCATTCAAAATCCAGACGGGCTGATCTCATGGGCATCCATCACCACCCCCGGGGGCATCCAAAGCCAGTACCTGAATTTCTATGACTATGAAGATGAAGGCGCACGTGATTACCTGATCACACCCCGGCTGGTGCTGGATCAACCCGCTGCCGTGTTGCAGTTTGATCGTGCCTATGCAAAATTCAGTAACACCGAAGTCGACCGGCTGCGCGTGCTGGTGTCTGCCACCTGCGATGTTACTCAGGCTCAGGTAGTCTTTGACAAAGCGGGCGATGCCCTGGCCACCGCCCCCCCCACGGCCGGACGCTTCATTCCCACGCCCGCGCAATGGATCACCGAAACCATTTCCCTGGGGAGTGTAAACGGCAGCACGGTTCAAATTGCCTTTGAGGGCATCAACGACTTTGGCAACAATTTATACCTGCGAAATGTGCGGTTGCTCACCAGTCCTTTGGCTGATGCTGCGCTGGTAGCCATTGAAGAGCCTTCGCCAGTAACCTGTGAGCGGACTGTGACACCCCGCGTGCGGGTGCAAAACAGCAGCTCTCCCGGCATTGTCATCCACTCGCTGCAACTGCGCGTACAGGTAAACAACGGAGCCGCTGCGCCCCTGACGATTTCCGGGTTAGACATCCCCGAGGGCGGGCAGGAAGTGCTGACCCTGGGCAGCTATCCGTTTGCAGCCCCCGAAAATACCCTGACCGTTGAGATCACCGGAATCAACAACGGGCCGGAATTGATCACCGACAATAACATGATATCAAAACGGATCGCGGTTGATGAAACGACTGATATCGCTCCCTTGCGCGAACGGTTTGAAACGGTGAACCCCGCGTGGACCATTGTAAGCCAGGGAAGTGACCCCACCTGGGAGTACACCCGCACCAACAAAGGTCAATCGTTGATCTACGAAGCCTTTGATCATCCCTTTGGAAGCGAGTCGTGGTTGGTGAGTCCCGTGCTCGATTTGAGCCAAACGCAAAGTCCCTTCTTGTACTTCGATCTTAGTTACCGATCCCAATCACCAGAACCGGAAGAAACCTTGAAGCTGTTGGGCAGCACTGACTGTGGCAACACTTTTTTTGAGTTAGAACCTGTGCCGGGCTTGCGGGGCGAGCCGCTGACATCTGCCTGGGTGCCAACCTCGGATGCCCACTGGCAGGTGCAAACGGTAAACTTACAAACGCTGGCTGGTGCTGACCGCGCGCGCATTGCCTGGGTGGTCACCAGCGGCAACGGCAACAATCTGTACCTTGACAACATTGAGTTTTTTGTGACCAACAACAAGCCTTCGTTTTCGGTAGATGAAACGGTCGCGATTTATGGCAATGACCCCATCACGCTAACGTTTAATCTGGCCGAGCGCCAGGACGTGCGACTCCAACTGATCAACTTGCTGGGGCAGTCCGTTCTGGAAGCCACGTTGCCCAACACACTCAACCAAACCTACACGCTGGATAACTCCACCGGCTTGCCGGGTTTGTACATCGTGCGGCTCCAGATAGGAAATCAACTGATGGCGCGGAAAATTTACCTTGACTGACCCTGCGAGACAGTCGCGCTCAGAAAAAGACAGACCCTCCCCCATTCATCACCAAAACGCACAGCGACATGTCGTGGAAATACGGCAGGAGTTGGCCATATTTGGGGTTGGATTTTTTACATGGAGAAAAAACGCATTGCCATTTTGTACGGGGGCCGCTCGGTGGAGCATGGAGTCTCAATCAATTCCGCCCGTAACATCGCCAAGTTTATCGATCAACAGTCGTTCGAGCCCTTCTATATTGGCATTACGCAGGAAGGCACGTGGTACCTCACCCCTGATGTGGACAAAAACATTTCAACGGGCGAATTGCTCACCCTGGTACTGGATGCGCAAAATCCTCACTTTCGCACGGCCTCCGGCCGCACCCTCAAAGCCGATGTGGCGTTTCCGGTGTTGCATGGCACGGATGGCGAAGACGGCAGCATTCAAGGATTGTTTAAAGCGATGGACATCCCCCTGGTAGGCACAGGGGTATTGGGCTCTGCGTTGTCCATGAGCAAGCTGGTTTCTAAAAAAATATTGAAAGAGGCAGGGTTGCCTGTGGCCGACTTCCTGTACGGGTATTTTGACAACCGTCAGGCGTTTTCATTTGCGCATATCCGCCAAACATTGGGCCTCCCCTTCATGGTGAAGGCAGCGAGTTTGGGTTCGTCCGTGGGCGTGTCAAAAGTTACGGCCGAGGCTGAGTTTGAAAAAGCCGTGGAAGAAGCCTTCCGGTTTGACGAGGTAGTATTGTTTGAGAAGTATGTGAAAGGCCGGGAAGTGGAGTGCGCCATTCTGGGAAACCAGCCTGCACACGCCTCGCTGCCGGGCGAAATCATCATCAGCGACAAATACGAGTTCTATACCTTTGACGCCAAGTACGTAGACCCGGACGCGGTGAAAATCGAGATACCGGCACGGATGACTGCCCGCGAAGTTGAAACAGTTCGCGAGCTGTCGCTGAAAGCGTATCAGGCGCTGGCATGCGAGGATTTTGCGCGCGTGGATTTGTTTTTGACCGCACAAGGCGATGTTTTCGTGAATGAAATCAACACGATCCCGGGCTTTACCAACAGCAGCATGTATCCCATGATGTGGAACGAGCGCGGCATCGGCTTCACCGAGTTGATCACGCGTCTGGTGATGTTGGCGTTGGAGCGATACGAACGCAGTAAGCGGTTACAGCGCGGCTATCAATCGGCATTAACGTTTTGATACGATGAAATTACCTTCGTTTTTTAAAAAGGACACCGTAGGCGCCATGCTGACACACGTGGCCCTCGCGCTGGGGATTTTCCTGGTCATTGCCATCGTTTACTTCTATGTATATCTTCCGAACGTGACCGACCACGGCAAAGCCTGGGTGGTGCCCGATCTGGCAGGGCTGTCGGCCGAGGAAGCTGAAGCAAAACTGGTGGCATCAGGACTGCGCTTTGCGGTAAACGACTCCGCCTATCAAGAGGACATGCCCCCCCTCAGCGTGTTGCGGCAGTTTCCACGGGCCGGTGCCAAGGTAAAGCATGACCGAGTCATCTTCGTGTCCATCAACCGGTTTGATGCGCCTCAATTGCCCATGCCTGATCTGTTGGAAAAAAGTTTGATTCATGCCGAGGCGGTACTGCGAAGCAGCGAACTGCGCAAAGGTCGTACCGTGTACCAAGCCAGTCCTTTTCGCGACTTGGTCATCGAAGCGCGTTATGCCGGCAAAAAGGTTCTGCCCGGCATGCGTGTACCCAAAGGGGCGACCATCGACCTGGTGGTAGGCGATGGAAACGGCCCGGCCGACTTTATCGTGGGAACCCTGTTGGGCGACAGCTACGAGCGCGCGCTGCTGAAGTTAGCCAACTGGAACCTGCTTTTGGGCGAAGTGGAAATACCCGAAGGCGTGGATACTACCGGTGTGGAGTCATTCGTTTTCAAACAACTGCCCGAACCGGGCGACTCGGTGCGTGTGGGCGATGCCGTGCGACTATGGATAGCGCCCCGAGGCTATAAGCCCGCACCCGAAGAGGACGAAGAACTTCAACCATGACGATTCGCGGTACGCTGGGGGTCTTGATCTGGCTGGCCATGGCAGGCACCGGCACTGCACAAATCCGGCTCCTCTCCATTCCCGCTTCTCGCCTACAGCCCGCCAAGCCGCAGTTTACCGCACGGGCACAGACCATGCCCGCCAAGAGCCTGCCTTTCTGGGATGACTTTTCCTTTGCCACCAACGGCAAGGCACAAGACAGCCTGTGGGATTTGAGCGCTTCGGTATTCATCAGCCAGGAAATCGGAATCAATCCCCCTACGATTGGAGTAGCCACGTTTGAAGGGTATGGGGCCGATGGCAGGCCGTATGTGCTCAACGACATCAACGCCCGCGGCTATGCCGATACGTTGCGCTCGCGCGCGCTGCGCATGGACTTGGTACCCTTGGCTGATCGCGCCCGAACGTTCCTCAGCTTCTACTATCAGGTGCAAGGCGAAGGCGAAGCCCCGGACAGACGCGACCGCCTCGAACTGTGGTTCAAAAAAGCCGATGGCACCTGGGAGAAGGTATGGGAGATCGAAAACAGCGAACTCCTCGACCCCACGGTGTTCTACCAGGTGGTTCTGCCCATCACGGAAAGCGATTATTTCCATGATGACTTTCAGTTTCTGTTTCAAAATTTTGGCCGCAGATCGGGGCCGTACGACACCTGGAATCTTGACTATGTTTTTCTGGACTGGGACCGGGGGTTTGCCAGGGGGCCGGGCCGTGTTTTCTTTCCTGACCGTGCCTTCACCCATGTACCCTCACCCTTGTTTGGCAGCTACCGCTCCATGCCGTATGCTCATTTCCTGAGCGACCCCGAGGCCTACCTGAACCGCGTAGCGTTGCAATTGTACAACTCCTGCAACAACAACGTGCAGCCCATCGACTACTACACCTTTGTGCAATACACTTCTTTTGACGAAACAGGTAGCACGGAGGGGGCGCCTGTGGTACTGGATAATAAAGTAAACCTGGGAAACCTGAACGGGTTGGAGCGGAAGATCGTCACGGTCGCCTCGCGGCCCGCTGCCAGCGGCTTTAATCTGCAATGGGACTCGGTATATGTAAATTTCATGGCCACCATTGACAGTGGTGACGAATCCACCGCCCCGGTGAACCTGGACTGTGCCGTGCGCGAGTTTCCCGGCACGGATTTCCGCTGGAACGACACCACGCGAACGCGCTATGTGCTCAGCAACTTTTATGCATATGACGATGGCACGGCAGAGTACGGGGTAGCGTTGAACAGCGTCAATGCGCAAATGGCCTATCGGTTTGATCTGGCTGTACCCGGACCACAACGGCTGGAACACATCGATTTATATTTTCCGCGTTTTGGCGATGAAAGCAGTCAGGTCATACAGATCAAAGTGATGAGCGACTTGAACGGCAGCGAGGGCAATGTGCTGTACAGCGCCAACGTGCCGTTGAGGCGGAGTGAGCGCAACACGTTTTGGCGATTTCGGCTGGATCAGGAACTGTTTGTCCAGGGCTCGTTTTACATCGGATGGAAGCAAAGCGTGAACAACGTGATCGCGATCGGGCTGGACAACAGCCAGGATACGCGCGACCGGATTTACTACAACACCAACGGTACCTGGAAACAAGATTTTGATTTTAGCGGGAGCCTGATGATGCGGCCGGGCTTTGGCGATGGCGCAGGGCCGATCACCGGGATCGAACGTGAGCTTCTGCCTGCAGCTTATCCCAATCCGTCTTCGGGCTATTTTTACCTTCCCGCGGAAGCGGAAGCCATTGAGGTCTTGTCGATGGTCGGGCAAGGAGTAGATTTTTTCACATCTCGCGAAAGCGACCGCACACGTATTGAACTGGCCACCGCCCGACCGGGGTTGTACCTGGTACGGTATCGACACGGCAGCCGCGAGCAACGGCATCGCATCACGGTTCGATAAGTCGGATATTGATGGGATTGGGGGAAAAGCAGAGGACAAAAATGATCAGGGCCACCCAGCCAATGATTTTGCGCGGCAGATTGAGCGGAGTTTCATCGGGTGATGGCGGATGAGCAATGCCCATAAAGCGGCCGATCAAAAACGCAAACAACAGCCACCCGGAATACCCGGTGATGCCGGGCACAAAAAACGCCAGCACGTGCTGCACGGCAAAGATGCCTACGGCCAGCGTGACGGTGTTAATGGTAGAAAGTCCCAGGCCTTTGAGCGCAAAAAAGTAAAAACCGATCGTGAGCGGCACCTGCCAAAGCATGGCATCAAGCCCGGCCCGAGGGTCTATATAGCCCAGCCCGGCATAAAATAAAAAGAGGATAAAGACCAGGGCAGCAATCTGGAAGTGGCGCTTGTAGCCAAACAGCCCATAGATGACGTGGCCGCCATCCAGTTGGCCCATCGGCAACAGGTTGATGCTGGTAAATACCAACGATAAAAAGCCGGCAAACAAAAACGGGTAATGAATGATTTCATGCGGGTTGGGCACACGGGCAGGATCGGCCACCCAATTTTCAAAAAGCAAGAACAGCAGATTTTTTCCGATGAGCACATCGGCCCCACCTTTCATAAATTCATCGGTGTATACGTGATTGGCATAGTCGAGCCCAAAAATTTTATAGTTGGGATGGAATTGAAACACATACTCGGGAGGGGGCAGGTGCGCGAACCCATACCACAAAAACCCTAATGCCACTATAAATCCGGCCAGCGGCCCGGCCACACCGATGTCAAAATGCTGGCGGGTGGAGGGTACCTGGCTCTTCAAACGGATGAGGGCGCCCAGCGTGCCAAAGAAAAACGGCAACGGTGGCAGGGGAATGTAGTAAGGCAACGTGGCCTTCACGCGGTGATAACGTGCTACGAAGTAGTGCCCAAATTCGTGTGCCGTGAGAATCGACAAAAAGCAAATCGAGTAGGGCAAACCGCTGGCAAAATCGGCCCACGTAAACGCGCCTGAAAAAACCGAAGTCCCGTGCGTCCAACTGGCGCCTGCCAGTGTGGTGGTCATAAAGGTGACCAGGAACAATCCTAAATGTACCAAAACTTTCTTCCAGGCCATGACGCATGATGTGAGTGTGCGCCAAAGATAGAAAGTGTAGCCTGCCCGACAACTACAACAGATTTGAACACCGGGGGGCAACTTGTTTCAACTAATTTAAGTTACTTGTCCGTTAGTTTGTTGTCTACGTTTGAATACATATCGGTCTTGATCTCCATCATTTTGGGAATGGGCATTGCACGCCTGGTGGCAGGTGTGGCGGCTGTGGTATCCCGCTGGAGTCAAGTCTCGCTCTACCTCCCCCATGCCGTGCTGGTACTACTGGTGTTCGTACTGCACGTTCAGGAATGGTGGGCTTTTTTTGACCTGCGCAGCTACGAGGCATGGCGTTTACCTGTATTCTTGTTTGTGATCCTGTACCCGATCAATCTCTACATCCTGGCGCATTTGCTGTTCCCGGTTCGTTGGAAAAAACAACAGTCTCTTCAGGATTTCTACCAACTCCAATACCGGAAGTT
Source organism: uncultured Ohtaekwangia sp. (assembly GCA_964524935.1). Classification (GTDB taxonomy): domain Bacteria; phylum Bacteroidota; class Bacteroidia; order Cytophagales; family Cyclobacteriaceae; genus ELB16-189. The sequence continues at coordinate 351,078 of CAZGFJ010000001.1, read as the reverse complement.
GTACTTGTTTGTTGCGGTTTTGATCGTCCTGGCGATTTTAGATAATGTGTTCATCGGCAACTATACAATCGGTGATCAATGGGTACAGGGATTGTTGCTGATACCCGCCTTAGCGATGGTGCTGACAAAAAACGTGCGACCGTGGATGCATGCGGCTGTAGCCCTGCTTCTTCTCGCTTTCACGGTGACTGCCTTGGCCATTACCTGGAATTCACTCATACTACCGTTATAACCCATGAAAACACAAACCATCCTTCTTTGGTTAGCCCGATTGGTGGCTGCCGTCATTATGCTGCAAACGCTCTTCTTCAAATTTTCTGCGTCCGCTGAGTCGGTTTACATTTTCACGCAAGTAGGCATGGAGCCGTGGGGGCGCATCGGTTCAGGGGTGGCAGAACTCATTGCCTCCGTGTTGATTCTTTATCCGCGCACCAGCTTTTATGGAGCGGTAGTAGGCGCAGGCGTGATGGGCGGTGCGTTGATTTCGCACCTGACGATTTTAGGGCTTGAAATCATGAATGATGGCGGTCAGCTTTTCGTGTATGCCTGTTTGGTGATGATCAGTTGTTTGTACATCATTTACCAGAGCCGTCAGATCTGGCTGGGTTGGTTGACGAAAACGCGCTCATAGTCAACACAATCGATTGCAATCCCTTTCCGATCGGGTGTTGGTTTTGGCCTTGGCACTGGCTATTTTTGGCCTCGAAATTTTTAACCGCATACGCACATGACAAAAGTTGGAATTAACGGGTTTGGTCGCATTGGCCGCTTGGCCTTTCGCGCGGCATTGCTGCGCAACGACATCGAAATCGTAGGCATCAATGACTTGGTAGAGCCGGATTACATGGCCTACATGTTGAAATATGATTCCACGCACGGCCGCTTTCACGGCACCGTGGAGACGAAAGACGGTCATCTCATCGTGAATGGCAAAAAAATCCGCGTGACGGCCGAAAAAGACCCCGCTAATTTAAAGTGGAATGAAGTGGGCGCTGAAATTGTCATTGAAAGCACCGGACTTTTCCTGACGCAGGCCGATGCACAAAAACACATTACGGCAGGCGCCAAAAAAGTGGTCATGAGCGCTCCGGCTAAAGACGATACACCCACGTTTGTCATGGGTGTCAATCACAAGAAATTGACAGCCCAGCACACCATCGTTTCGAACGCTTCTTGTACTACCAACTGTATTGCACCGGTGGTGAAAGTGTTGCACGACAACTTTGGAATCGTGGAAGGATTGATGAGCACCGTGCATGCCGTTACAGCCACCCAAAAAACCGTAGACGGCCCCTCCGCCAAAGACTGGCGCGGTGGCCGTGGCGCCTATCAAAACATCATCCCTTCCTCTACCGGGGCAGCCAAGGCCGTGGCGTTGGTTATCCCGGAAATGAAAGGCAAGCTGACGGGCATGTCGTTCCGCGTGCCGGTAGCCGATGTGTCGGTCGTGGATTTGACGGTGCGATTGGATAAAGCCGCCAGCTATGACCAAATCAAAGCCACCATGAAGGCAGCATCCGAAGGTGAGCTTAAAGGAATTCTTGGCTACACAGAAGACGATGTGGTATCGCAGGACTTTCTGGGCGATGCACGCACCTCCATATTCGATGCCAAAGCGGGCATTGCGCTAAACGACCATTTCGTGAAGGTGGTGGCCTGGTACGACAACGAGTGGGGCTACTCAAACAAACTGGTTGACCTGACGCTGGAGTTGGCAAAAAAGTAAGGCAGCCTTTTCATCGATAAAAAATCCCGGTACACACCGGGATTTTTTTTGTTTTCTGAGCGCTGCGAAGAATCTCCTAATCACGTAAGCGTGGTTTTACACGCAGCAAAAGATCTTGCGACTTCCATCCTTGTGCTACCGAATTACCTTTCGGTATTCGGCCTCGTCAAAACCCACGATGAGAACACGATGACCTTTCTCAATGACGGGTCGCTTGATAACACTCGTCTTTTCCATCATCAACGCGATGGCAGCACGATCTGTCGTAATTTGTTGCTGATCGGCCTCACTCAACTGCCGCCAGGTGGTCCCGCGCTTATTTACCAGCCGCTCCCATCCCACTTGCTTGCTCCAGTCTTGAAGCTTGGCCTCGGTAATGCCCTTGGCTTTGAAATCATGAAATTCAAAGGCGATGTTGTTTTCCGCGAGCCACGCCAGAGCGGCTTTCACGGTGTTACAGTTTTTAATTCCGTACACTGTCATGGCTGTGGCGATTTAAATGTGTACGCGGCCCCGGCCTTAAACCAACGCCCCGGCATTTCCACCAGATTGGTTTCGGAGTAGCGCTCATCAAAAACGTTGGTCGCATCCGCAAAAAAACTCCATGCTCTGCCCTGCCACGAAAGCCGCGAGTCGAGCACCGAATAGTCGGTCAGGTTCACCCGGTCGGCATACCGATAGTTGATCGAATGAAAGAGATGCTTGCCATAACGCAAAACCACATTGGCCACTACCTGATGGTTCAGGTTGTCAAGGGCGTACTTTGATACGAGGTCCGTCCTGTCCACGTCAATAGACGACAAAATGTACGTGTACCCTACTGTGGCTTTGGACAGCCAGCGCGAGGCGGGTATCCACGAGGCATTCAGATCTACGCCCGACATGTCCACATTCACGAGGTTGGCCGCTTGCCATACCGTTTCGGTGGCTGGCCGGGTGTAGTCAATGATGCGGTTCCCTTGCCGATTGAAGTAGGAAACTTGTCCCTCTACTTTTTTTGAATCAATAAGTTTGATGCCGGCCTCGTAGGTGATGGCAAACTCGGGCTTAAGGTTCGGGTCTCCCGCATTGGACGGGTCGTTGTAATATAAATTCGTGTAGGTTGGCACGCGATAGGTGTATCCCCAATTGGCAAATCCTTTGATCCGGTCGGTGAGTTTGAGGCCCGCATCAATACCCGGAAAGGCATTCAGTCCAAAGTCCGAATAGTAATTCAACTGAACGCCCGGTGTCACGTCCACGCGTTTGTTCAAAAACTCAAACCGGTGTTCGGCAAAGAGTGTGGCTACCTGCCGCTCGCGATCGCCCAGATTGTTGCTCCGCAACACCACGGAGTTGACATCCAGGCCGAACCCGGAAACACCCAAAGCGTTGGCATAGGTGGTATTCAATTCATATCCGAGGGCATGGTTGATATGGAAATTGCGATAGGCCGGTGGATTGTTCCGGATAAACAAATACATATCCTGGTTTCTGCGCCAATACAACCGATGATTAAATGACCAAGCCTTGCTTGCGCGCGCTTGGTAACTCACGGCCACCAAGCTCGTTTGTACTTGTTCATACTGATCGCGCGCAGCGGGCGTGGCATAAAAACCATTGGCGCCAAACGCCCGATCAGAAAACCCGCCCAGGATACTCCATTGGCCTGTGGCGCCTTCAATGCGCGACTGGTAAAAAAAGTTATTCATGATATAATCGGTGTTGTACCGATACCCCTGCGCAAAATCGCGGGCGGCCGAAAAATAGTGAGCGATGCCCGGGGCTGTCATGGCAGCCGAAAACCGGCCTCCGCCCAATCCAAAGTCCCCTGCCATCACCTGCGCTTTTACAAAGTTGTCAGTAGGCACTTTAGTGATGATATTAATGGCCCCGGCAAAGGCATTTTGCCCAAATACCCGGGCGGCAGGTCCTTTCAGCACCTCAATCCGTTCGATGTTGTCAATATCCACCGGCAGGTTCATCGAATGGTGGCCGGTTTGCGGGTCGCTGATTTTGATTCCGTTCACGAGGATCAGCACCTGATCAAATGTGCTGCCACGGATGCCGGGGTCGGCCTGTACGCCATTGGCCCCGCGCTGGCGAATGTCAATGCCAGCATAGTAGTGAAGCAAATCACCCACGCTGAGCGCAGGCGCACGCTGGATATCCTGTTGCGAAACAATGATGACACTGGCCGACAACTCATCAAAACCGGGCTGGATGCGGTTGGCTTGAATGGTCACTTCGCGCAACTGGCGGGTGGAATCCGTCTGGGCAAACGACACCGTAGCCAAAAAAAACAAGAGTAAAAGTAAACGCATAGAAAAAAATTACCGCGCAAGTTTGACGTTTGTTTTCACAATACAAAACGCCTTTTCAAACTACCCGACTGTGGTAGCCATTACCTTACAAATCAAACTCAAACGTCTCGCCCACGCCAAACGCAGGCGGTTCTTCTTTCCTTTTTGTTACTTCTTTTTGGTCGTCCTTTTCTTTGTTTTTGCCAAAAAGGCTGGTTTGACCGCCTTCTCGGGACGTTTCTTCCCGCTCGTCTTCGCTTGGCGGGTCGAAGAGGCTGCCGACTTTGCCTGTGTCACCTTGCCCTTCGGGGTGGGCTGATTTTTTTTTTGGCGACTCGGCCCCCTTTCCGGTTCCGGTCGCCTTTGGTGTCGGTTCGTCCTGCTCTTCGTCTTCTTCGGGGCTGCTCTCGTCCGGCTCGTCCAACGGTTTGATCTTCGTGACCTTATATTGCGACAGCCGGTTGCCCAGCGCCTTCCAGCCTTTTACGTCTATGATCTCTTCCAAATTGACCACTTCCGTTTCTTTCTCCTTGCTCTTGCCCTTCGCCACCTCGATCTCCACCTCGGGGTTTTCGGAGGTCGTCACAAACTCCAGCCGTGAGCCAATGCCCTCTGAGATAAAATTAAACTCTTTGTCTACTGTATTGGTTTCAATCACAAAGCGCTTCACAAAGTGCTGTTTGCTTTCGCCATCCCAGTACACAGCCGTGATGATCCGCTTCGGACTAAACTTCTCTATTAAAATGGTTTTTTCGGGCTCGTAGCGATTCGTTAAATCAAATGTGGTGATTTTGTAGTTACCACTGGAAGTGATCGCCAAAATCTGATCATCGCCATCAAACTTGTTCACATACTTGCCGCGTTCATCTTTGTTCAAACGGCCCGAGGCCTGGTCGAACCACAACTTCAAGCCACTGAGCGTGGAGCCCCTCCCCTCTTTGAAGTCGACCTTGCGCACAGGATATTTGGTCACCATGTTCCCGCGCGCACCACGGCCTTTGATCTCCAGTTCAGAAAAATCAAAATCAAAAATCTTTTTGCGCGCGGTGCTGCTCTGGCTCAGTTTTACTTCTACTACCTCAGCTTCGCCATTGGGATTGGCACTGAGGTAATGGACCTTACTGTTGGGGTTTCCCTGATCCAGGTTATATTCCTTGTCGCGGATGATGGCCGGCATGGCAAAACGTTTGGCAAAGGTTTTTCCCGATTTGCCATCGCTGTAAATGAGGTTGTACACCATGCGTTCATCACCCTTTCGCCAAACGCCCACGTGCAAAATATCTTTGCCCATAAACTTGCGTTCGCCAATGCGGCTGACCAGCGCTTTGCCGTCTTTGCGAATGGCGATGATGTCGTCCAGCTCCGAGCAGTCGCAGATGTATTCATCTTTGCGCATGCCCCACCCCACAAAACCGTCTTCGCGGTTGACATACAATTTTTGATTGTTGGCGATTACCTCGGTGGCGGTCACCGACTGAAAGCTCTTGATCTCCGTTTTGCGTTCGCGCCCCTTGCCGTATTTATCTAACAGGTTTTGGTAGTAAGCGATGGCAAAGTCCGTCAAATGCCTAAGGTGATGAAGTGTCTGTTTTAATTCGTTTTCCAGATCTTTGAGCAACTCATCGGCCTTGAACGAATCGTATTTGGAAATCCGCTTGATGCGAATCTCCATCAGCTTCAACACATCTTCGCGCGTAATCTCGCGGTAGAATTGCTTCTTATACGGCTGCAGCCCCTTATCGATCGTGGTGATCACCTTTTCGTATGTGTCTACTTCTTCAATGCTGCGGTAAATGCGTTTCTCGATAAAGATCTTCTCCAGCGAGGAGAAAAGAATTTTCTCCATCAACTCCGCTTTCTTTATCTCCAGCTCGCGTTTGAGCAAGGCCACCGTTTGTTCGGTGTTGTATCTAAGAATCTCGTTCACCTTCATGAACTGCGGCTTGTCGTCCACAATCACGCAGGCATTGGGCGAAATAGACACTTCGCAATCGGTAAAGGCATACAGGGCGTCCATGGCAATTTCGGGCGACTGCCCCGCTTGGAGGTGTACCACGATCTCCACGTCTTTCGCGGTATTATCCACCACCTGCTTTACCTTGATCTTGCCCTTTTCGCTGGCTTTCACGATGGACTCCATCAACGAAGACGTGGTGGTTCCAAAGGGAATGTCTTTAATGGCCAGTGTTTTCTTATCAACCATTTCGATGCGGGCGCGCACTTTCACCTTGCCACCCCGGTAGCCTTGGTCGTACTCCGAAAAATCGGCAATACCACCGGTGGGAAAATCAGGATAGATTTTGGGATTTTTTCCTTTCAGGATATCAATGGACGCTTTGATCAGTTCACAAAAATTGTGAGGCAAAATTTTGGTGGAAAGACCCACGGCAATGCCCTCTACCCCCTGCGCCAACAGCAACGGAAACTTGGCGGGCAGTGTGACAGGCTCCTTCTTGCGGCCATCGTATGACAGTTGCCACTCGGTGGTCTGTGCGTTGTACAACACTTCCAGCGCAAACTTCGACAACCGCGCTTCAATGTAGCGGGGGGCCGCAGCGCTGTCGCCCGTGCGCACGTCACCCCAGTTACCCTGAGTGTCCAGCAGCAGGTCTTTTTGCCCGATGTTGACGATGGCTTCGCCAATGGCTGCGTCTCCGTGAGGATGGTATTGCATGGTGCTACCGATCACGTTGGCCACTTTGTTAAAGCGGCCATCATCCATTTCTTTCAAGGCATGCATGATCCTGCGCTGCACCGGCTTGAGACCGTCCTCAATGCGGGGCACGGCTCGCTCCAAAATCACGTAGGAGGCATAATCCAAAAACCAATTTTCATACATGCCATCGATGGCGATGGAATGGATGGTGCCGTTGGGCTCGTTGGTATCCGGTGAAGAGGTCGCGCTTGTTTTCTTTTTACTCATAACTCAATATCAATCAACTCTCTTAAAACGATGTAGTAGGCAATTCCAAAAAGGATGGAAATCAGGTTTCCGATGACGAAGAAATCGTTGGACACCTTGTCTTCGGTGTCTTTAATGCGGGTAGCGATCTTCAACGCGCCCAACAAGGTAAGTGCCGAGGTAAAGCCGTAAAAGAACGAGACTACCACAAACAAACGTTCCAATACCCCCTTCAGGATGCTGGTGCGGTCCACCTTATCTTTTTTTCCCTTACCGATAAACTTACTCAACAGAAAAAAAAGGACATGCAACAAAATTTCACCACCCACCAGTGTGGCAATGCCTGTTAAAATCTCATTTGTCATTTTGCCGGCACCGTTAGTCGTATGAGTTTCTGTATGTTGTTATATTCCTCAATCATCAATGACTTTTTTCTGCGCCAGATAGTAGTGGGGTCTTTTTTCAAGTATTCGGCTACGGCCCGGTAGTCGCCCCGTTCGAAAAACGCAGTGGCTACCTTCCGCTGGGCGCTCGTCCACTGATCGGAAATGCCTTGAAGAACCGAAAACAGGATGTTGAGCTTTTCGCTGGCTTCTTTGTTTTTAAGCGATACAAAAAAACGCGTCTTGGAGGTCTTCATTTCCAACAGCTTGGATCGCGCCTCGGTGAGTCCGGGGCCGAGCATCTCATGGGCGCGCACCCTGTTTAGCCTTGTCTGTATTTCCCCTTCCCGGATCACGTAGCGCAACGTAAAAGGCTTCTTTAAAGACATGACTTTTTTCTCAAGGTCCAAAACGATCTCAACGGCTACCTGCGGGTTTTTCACGACTCCCTGAAACTCATCACCCAACGTGATGGTGAGCGGGGAAAGAACATGGCGGGCACGTTCGTCATTTATCTCGGCCACTATTTTGCTGAAGTCAGCCATCAACGCTTTGCCTTTGCGCTTGGAACTGCCTACCACATCAGCCATCAAGATGATTTTCATAACAGAGGAGGCATTGCAGAAAAAATGCAATAATCACAAAATTGTAGAAAAAATGCAATACGGGCAAAATTGTAGAAAAACTGCAATGACTGATTTTTAACCTTCGGCACCTGCGGGTTCGGGTTGTTCGTCTTTTGCCTCTACCTTGTCCATTTCAATACGAAGATTGTCAATGATGAATTCCTGTCGGTTGGGCGTGTTTTTGCCCATGTAAAACTCCAGTATCTTCACCAAATGCTTGTCTTTGTCGATCAGGACGGGCTGCAAGCGGATGTCTTCGCCAATAAAGGCAGCAAACTCATCAGGTGAAATCTCGCCCAACCCCTTGAACCGGGTGATCTCCGGCTTGCTCCCCAGCTTTTGCACAGCCGCCTGCTTTTCTTCTTCGCTGTAGCAGTAAATTGTTTCCTTTTTGTTGCGCACACGGAAAAGCGGTGTTTCCAAAATATAGACATGTCCCGCCTTCACCAGGTCAGGAAAGAACTGCAGGAAAAATGTCATCAGCAGCAGGCGAATATGCATACCGTCCACATCCGCATCGGTGGCAATGATCACTTTGTTGTAGCGAAGACCATCCAGGCCATCTTCGATGTTAAGGGCGTGCTGCAATAAATTGAACTCTTCGTTCTCGTACACCACTTTTTTCGTAAGCCCGTAGCAGTTCAGCGGTTTGCCCCGCAAGCTGAATACCGCCTGTGTTTCCACATCGCGCGATTTTGTGATGGAACCGCTGGCCGAATCGCCCTCGGTGATAAAAATCATAGACTCTGCCCCGCGCTCACCCTTTTCGTCATCAAAATGAACGCGGCAATCGCGCAGCTTTTTGTTGTGTAAGTTGGCCTTCTTGGCACGCTCGTTGGCCAGTTTTTTGATGCCGGCAATCTCTTTCCGCTCTCGTTCGCTTTGCAAAATCCGCTTGAGCATGGCATCGGCCACAATCGGGTTTTTATGCAGAAATATTTCCAACTCTTTGGCTACAAAATCGCCCACCGTATTTTTCACCGAAGGGCCATCGGGGGCCATGTTGATAGATCCCAGTTTGGTTTTGGTTTGCGACTCAAACACAGGCTCCTGCACCCGGATGGCGACCGCTCCAATGATGCTGGCCCGTATGTCGGCCGCGTCAAATTCCTTTTTGTAGAAGTCGCGCACGCCCCGCACCAAACCCTCGCGAAAAGCCGCCAGGTGCGTCCCTCCCTGGGTGGTGTTCTGGCCATTGACGAACGAGTAATACTCTTCGCCATACTGATTGCCGTGGGTCAACGCCACTTCAATGTCATCGCCTTTGAAGTGAATGATGGGGTAGCGAATTTCTTCGGGATCGGATTTTTGCCTGAGCAGATCCAGCAATCCGTCTTTCGAATAGAACTTGCGCCCGTTGTAGTTAATGGTGAGTCCGGCATTTAGAAACGCATAGTTCCACATCAGGTCATCCAGGTACTCGGGGATGAAGTGATAGTGTTTGAACATGGTGTTGTCAGGTTCAAACTCCACCAATGTGCCGTTCTTCTCATCTGTTTTGGTTTGCTTGGGGTCATGTACCAATACCCCTTTTTTGAATTCGGCCAGCTTGGTAGCTCCCTCGCGGAAGGCCTGCACCTTGAAATAGTTCGAAAGCGCGTTGACCGCTTTGGTACCTACCCCGTTGAGGCCTACCGATTTCTGAAAAGCGCCCGAATCGTATTTGGCCCCGGTGTTGATCTTTGAGACCACATCCACCACCTTACCAAGGGGGATGCCCCGCCCGTAGTCGCGCACCACCACTTTCGACTCCGTGATCTTCACATCGATGGTTTTGCCATAGCCCATCATGTGTTCATCAATGCAGTTGTCGATTACCTCCTTCACCAGCACGTAAATGCCATCGTCTTTGCTGGAGCCATCGCCCAACTTGCCGATGTACATGCCGGGGCGCAGCCGGATGTGCTCACGCCAATCCAACGAGCGAATGCTCGACTCGTCATACTGTATCGAATCTTTTGCCATAATACCGGTAAAAAACCGCTGCGAAATAGTTTAAAAAATTCCGTTGCCGGAAACGTGCACATCCAAAAAATCAGGAATGCGCTTCGAAGAACGCACAATTATCTGGGAAAGACAACGAATAGCGCGGCAGTAACCTACAAATTTTCGTGAAACACCCCGCGCTAAGCGGTTGATTTACAGTTGCTGATTAGCCGCTAAGCTTATGCCGACTTCTTTTTCCCAAAAAAATAGATCAACGGCCAACTGGCGGCCCACGCCAACATTAAAATCAAGCTGCCATAAATGACCACCGCCAACCGGCCAAAATCAAATTTCTCGCTGCTGTTGAAGATACTGATAAAATTGATGGACATGCCCGCGAACAGGTGGAAACAGGTGATCAGCCCAAAAAACCATGAGCGGAATGACTCGCGGCCTTGCTTCCAGCGGCCCACGCCAAATGCCAGCACGCTGGTAAACCCCACGCACAACAAAATGGAATAAAACAACCCGTCTTTGGAGATGGTAATCGGTGAGAGCGACTCGTCCAACACCAGCGGATCCGGCCAGCCTGCATAGGAGTAAAAAAACAATGCCAGCAGGAGGAGCAACGAAAAGAACCAAACAGCCCTGAGAATTTTAACGATCATGTGTTTACCTTTGGCGCTGCAAGTTTACGCAAGAAATATCCGTGAACCTTAATCCTATTGTTTTGTCTATCCCGGTTTTTTTCCTGTTGATCGGGATTGAATTGGTGGTGGAGCGGCTCTCGCACCGCAAGCTGTATCGTTTTCCGGATGCCATCGCCAACCTGAGTTGCGGCATCACCTCACAGCTATCGGGGCTTTTTATGCGTGTCCTGGCCGTGGGCATCTATGAGATCTTGTTTCATCAACTGGCTCTTTTTTCCCCGGATCGCACCACCTGGTGGTATTGGCTTTCTTTGTTCCTGTTGGTGGATTTTGCCTACTATTGGGCCCATCGCATGAGCCACGAAGTTAATCTTTTTTGGGGCGGTCATGTAGTGCATCACCAAAGCGAAGACTATAACCTCTCGGTAGCCCTGCGTCAAAGTTCCTTTCAGGTCGTGTGGACGTTCGCCTTCAGCTTGCCACTGGCGTTGTTGGGGTTTGAAACGGCCGACTTTGTGTTGATCTCGGCCTTCAACACCCTGTATCAATTTTGGATACATACCGAAACCATTGGTAAATTAGGTTGGTTGGAGTATGTGTTTAATACTCCCAGCCACCACCGCGTGCACCACGGACGCAACCCCAAGTACATAGACAAAAATCACGCAGGCACACTGATCATTTGGGACCGCCTCTTTGGCACGTTTCAGGAAGAGGAGGAGCGCCCAACGTATGGCATAACAAAACCCCTCAACAGCTGGAATGCGGTGTGGGCCAATGTTAGCCATTATCAAAACATGTGGACCGATTTGAAACAGATCCCCTCGCTGAAAGACAAAGCGAAGTACCTGTTTGCAAAACCCGGTTGGTTGCCGGGTTATCTGGGTGGCTACCGGGCCGCGCCCGAAATTGAGCCGAACTATAAAAAGTATGACACACCCGCACCGGTTAAGATAAGCTACTACGTACTGTTTCAGTACGTGACCTGCATTGGCGTCACGGCTTTGTTGTTATTCAAACAAAATGAGTATTCGCTCGTTGAAAAAGCGGTGGCGGCAGCGCTGATTGGCTGGTGGGTAACACACTGTGGTGTCCTTTTCGAACAAAAAGCGTGGGTGCTTTGGGCGGAATGGCTCCGCCTGGTAGCCATGACGCTGAGTGCAGTGGGTTGGGTTTACCTGACCGAGATGCCCGCCACGTGGTATGCCGCACCGATTTTGTATGTTTTGGTATCATCGGTTTGGTTCAAACGGATCACATGAAAAAACGCTATCTCTTGCTTCTATTTCTCCTGGTGGCCTGCGGAAAACCGTTGCCGTCACTGGAAAATATTGACCTGGAGGCCTGGAAGCGCGACCGGCAAGGCTGTGAGGGGACACGCACACGCGCCATCGATCCGATGAAAAGCCAGCGCGAGAAATTAATTTCGCTCAGCGAGATGGACATTGTTAAGCTGCTTGGCAAACCCGATCAGACGGAATTGTATAAGCGTAACCAAAAATTCTACTACTACTTCCTTGAACCTTCGGCCGAATGCCCGGGCGGAAATGCTTCCGCCCAACGTCTTACGGTACGGTTTAATGCCGTGGGGCTGGCCAAAGAAATTGTCTTTGAATAACCTTCATCCTTTGTTTCTAAATCCGCGCAAGCGCAACCTCCTAAAATGAAATCCATCGCAGTAATCGGATCAGGCACCATGGGCAACGGTATTGCACATGTATTTGCCCAACATGGCTACTCAGTGGCCCTTATCGACATCTCGGAAGAGGCCTTGAAGCGGGCCGTGGCCACCATCGACAAAAACCTGGGCCGCCAGGTTGAGAAGGGTATCATTGACGAGGCAGTGCGCAAAGTCGCGTTGGCGCACATCACCACCACTACCTTCATCAAAGAGGGCGTAAAAAATGCCGATCTCGTAGTAGAGGCCGCCACCGAAAACATTGATCTGAAGCTGAAAATCTTCAAGGAGTTGGACGAAAATACGCAAGCCGGGGCCATTCTGGCCAGCAATACCTCCTCCATCTCCATCACCAAAATTGCGTCTGTCACCAAAAGCCCGGCCAACGTCATCGGCATGCACTTTATGAACCCTGTGCCCGTGATGAAACTGGTGGAGGTGATACGCGGCTACAGCACCAGCGATGCCGTTACCCAGAAAATCATGGACTTGTCGCGCAAGCTGGGTAAAGTGCCGGTGGAAGTGAACGACTACCCGGGGTTTGTGGCCAACCGGATTCTGATGCCGATGATCAACGAAGCCATCTACAGTTTGTATGAGGGCGTGGCAGGCGTAGAAGAAATCGACACGGTGATGAAGTTGGGCATGGCCCACCCCATGGGGCCGTTGCAACTGGCCGACTTTATCGGGCTGGACGTGTGCCTGTCGATCTTGAACGTGCTGCGCGATGGGTTTGGAAATCCCAAATACGCCCCTTGCCCCTTGCTGGTGAACATGGTGCAGGCGGGGCACAAAGGCGTGAAGAGCGGTAGCGGCTTTTATCAACACAAAGCAGGCAGCAAAGAATTGGAAGTGGCCGAACGGTTCAAAAAATGACCGACCTGGAGGAACGTTTCATTCGCTTTTGGGATGAAAAACGCCAACGCGGCAAGTGGCGCTATTCGTTCAAACACGGGGTGATCCTTTTTGCCTGGCCCGCTTTTGTGTTGGCCGAATTTTTCAAGTACTGCACGCGGCCGGCTTTGTACGAGCCCGAACCAAAACGCCTGCTAGCCGGGTGGCTGATCTATAGTGCCTTGGGATTTCTCACGTTTGGCTTGCTCATGTGGAGCACGCAAGAAAAGCGCTACCAGAAACTGCGAGCCCGATCGACTAACCGCCCCGAGGAAAAAGAAATAGGAGACTGACCGAGAAGCTACCCGAAAACGATCCGCGCAGCGCCCACAGCCGGCCCCCTATGACCTGGGGAGACAACGTCTTTGTTACTTCTTAAGCAAATCTCGGATTTCCGTCAGCAACTGGATATCGGCCGGGGGAGGTGCCGGAGCGGCCGGGGCAGCTTCCTTCTTCTTGGTAGCGGTGTTCATGGCCTTTACAATCAAAAACAACACAAAAGCGATCACCAAAAAGGAAATCACCGAGGCGATGAATTTTCCGAGCAGCATACCCCCGGGCTGCCAGGCCTCAAGGTTCTGCGCTCCGGCCGCTTTCAGCGCAGGCTGCAGCAAAATGGGGGTAATAATATCGGCCACCAGGGAGTTGACGATGGCCCCAAAGGCTCCACCGATGATTACACCAATAGCCAGGTCAACTACGTTGCCCCGCATGACAAACGCCTTAAATTCTTTTAGCATAGGTTGAAATGTTTAGGTAAGATTTTCGCGAAAATAGGACTTATTTGTATCCCCCGAAAACCTACATTTACCCGCCAGATGTCTGTTATGACTGTCCAAAAAGATCAACTCCCACTCACCCGGGCTGTTGAGCATTCTACCGGGGTAATTGTCTTTTCGTTGGACAAACAGTATCGCTATACCGCTTTTAGTGAGTCGCACCGCGCGGTGATCCAAAAAATCTGGAACGTGGCCATTGAGGAGGGTATGTGTATGCTCGATTTTTTGCCCGAGCCCGACCGAAGCAAAGCCAGGGCCAATTTTGACCGCGCCTTGGGCGGAGAACATTTCTCTTTGATCGAAGAATACGGAGACGAAAAACTGCAACGCTCGTTTTGGGAGGATCGCTATGACCCCATGTATAATGAGCAGGGCGAGGTGGATGGTGTGGTGGTTTTTGTTCTGGACGTCAGCGAGCGGATGCGCTCCACACGTAAAATCGAGGAGCTGGAGTCGCGGCTGTTTTTGGCAATGGAGGCCGGGCAAATTGGAGTGTGGGAATGGAAAATCGACACACAGGAAGTGTACTGGTCACCGAAAATCTATGAAATGATGGGCATCCAGCCCGAAGAATTTGATGGATCATTCGAGCAGTATCTGAGCATGGTCCACCCGGACGATCGGCCCAGCGTGCTGGAGGCGCTGGACAAAGCCCTGAAACAACCCTGGCCCTACCAGATTGAGCACCGGACCATCCGCAAAGATGGTCGTATTTGCTGGTTTTCGGGCCGTGGCGAAGTGATCCGAAATGCCCAAGGGCAACCGGTACGTATGCTGGGAACCGTGCAAGACATCACCGATCAGAAAATGGCACAACTGGCCAGCCAGGACTGGCAGGTTCGATATGACTTGATTGTCGACTCCTCACAACAAATTATTTACGACTACGATGTGGGGTCGGGTTCCATTGTTTGGGGCGGCAACACCAAGGCCGTCTTGGATTATGAAACGAATGAAATGGGCGGCATTGATCAATGGATTGACATGATCCATCCGGACGACCGCTCCAAAACGGTGGTCGCATTAGCAGATGCCCAAAATGCCCGTAAAAAATTTGAGGTTAGTTATCGTTTCAAAACCCGTAACGGCAACTTTGTGACGCTGCAGGACCGTGGCTTTTTTGTCACCAATGCAATCGGAGACGTGGTGCGCATGTTAGGGGTGATGGAGGACGTGACCGAACAGGAACAAATTGCAGACGAGCTGCGCGAGAGCGAACTGCGCTACCGCACCCTCCAGGAAGCCTCCTTTGGCGGCATCGGCATCCATGACAACGGCATCATATTGGAATGCAACCAGGGCCTGAGCGACATCACCGGCTACAGCCGTGATGAGCTCATCGGCATGAATGGTCTGCTGCTGTGTGCACCCGAGTACCACGAGCTGATCCGCGAGAAAATCAAGCTGCAGGACTCGCAACCATACGATGCCGAAGGCATTCGCAAAGATGGATCGCGCTATTTTCTGGAAATCCACGGTAAATCCATCCCCTATCAGGGAAAATTGGTCCGCGTCACTGAGTTTCGCGACATCACTGCCCGAAAGCTGACCGAGCAGAAGATCACCGAGCAAAATGCCCGGCTGATGGCCATAGCCGATGACCTGAAAAATAAGAACGAGCAACTGGAAGAGTTTACTCAAATCGTGTCGCACAATCTTCGCTCACCCATCACCAACAGCTTGACGTTGCTGGATTTTTACGACAGCACATTGGACGAAGCCGAGCGAGCCACCTTTATCAGGATGCTACGCGATTCCATCTCGAAGATGTTTTCCAACCTTACCGAACTGAACGAGGTACTAAAGATTAAACAGAACAAAAACATTGAACGCCAGCGGCTGCGATTTGATACCCAACTGACGGAGGTCACCAAAATGCTCAATGCCAAAATCGTGGAATCGGGTGCAGAAATCAAAGCTGACTTCGAGGTAGCCGAAATTACCTACCCCGGCATCTACCTGGAAAGTATTTTACTAAACCTGATCAGCAACGCCATCAAATACCGCCACCCGGAGCGAAAACCAATGATTCATTTGGTAACGCGCAGGAAAGGAAAAAATGTGCTGTTGGAGGTGATCGACAACGGCCTGGGTATCAACCTGCAGCGCTACGGACATCAGGTGTTCAAACTGAGGAAAACATTTCACGATCACCCGGATAGCCGGGGCATCGGTCTTTTTTTGGTCAAAAATCAGTTAGAAACCTTGGGGGGCTCTATTGCGTTGAGCAGTGAGGAGGGAAAAGGGAGTGTATTTACCATAACGTTTGCCGCATGAGTGAACCTGTACAGCCGACCGTTGCCGTAGTGGATGATGATCCTATTTTTCAGTTTACGGCCATGCGTACGCTCCAAAACGTCAAACTGGCCACTCCGGTCATGCAGTTCTCCAATGGGCGCGAAATACTTAATTATCTCCGAAACCATGCCGAAGACCCGGCCCGCCTGCCCGACATCATCTTCCTGGACATCAACATGCCGCTGATGGACGGATGGATGTTTTTGGACGACTTTCACAACGTGCGCGAATCGTTGGCAAAGCCCATCACCATCTATATGGTAAGTTCCTCCATCGACATGCGCGATATTGACAAAGCGCGTGAAAATCCGTTAGTCACTGATTATGTGGTAAAGCCGGTAAGCCCCGAGCGATTTTCGGAATTGATCCGGATAGCCTGAACGCGCCCCGTTAGTCCTGCACCACACGCAATTGGTTGCGTAGTCCCTTGAACGAAGTCAGCTCAAGGCCTGTGCTGCCAATAAACATTTTGGCTTGAATCCGCACGGGGATTTTATTTTTATCATCGGAAATCCAGCAGGTTACTGAATTCTCTCCATCAAATACTTTGTTATCGGGCATCACGGGCACCAGCTTTAGGCAAGGTATCTTACCTATTTTGGTGTTTATATGCTCTTTGCCTTTGTACATGATTTTTAAACTGTAGGCGGTGTCTTCAAAAAAACCGGATACCGTCAGCGTGTCACCCACGTTGTATTTTCTGAAGTCGATCACGCGCAGATACATAAAACCGGCCACCATGTCGCGCACCTGTTCGGGCGTCTTGTAGTACTTGGGTTGGCTGAACTGCCCCGTTTTGTCATCCAGCTCTTTTACTTCCGCTTCGTGTTTGCGATGGTCAAACGTCACGATCTCGTCTTTGCGGTATCTCCCCTCGCGTATCTTGCGGTACGCCACGTGGGTAACCAGGGCGGCCGTATCCAGGTAGGCGCCCCACTGGTCCTGTACTTTGGTTACCCACGCCACCATGCCGCTGGTGGCTCCATAGGCATCTACTTTATAACAGGGACGCTCGTTTACTTGATAAATCTTCGATTCGATTTTGGTGGTCGCTTGTCCCACGGTGAAAATTCCAAAGTTCACGCGGTAGTGGAGTACTTCCCCGGTGCTGAAGCTCGTGTTGTGAACGGAAGGAAATAGCGAGTCTGTGCCCGAAGTAAACGAGCCCAACACCAACAGGAGCAACCAACCAATCAACCAACGCGTCATGGCAAGCAAAGTTAAACACTTACCGTTGGTTAGACAAAGCCTGTGCCAATCCTACACCGAAACTTGATTTTCGCGTAATGCGTCATTCAAGGACGTTTTTTTGTCGGTGCTCTCTTTGCGTTTCCCGATAATCAGCGCACACGGCACCTGAAAATCGCCTGCCGGAAAGGATTTGGTATAACTGCCGGGGATCACCACCGAGCGCTCCGGTACATAGTTTTTATATTCCACAGGCGCAGCGCCTGTCACATCGATAATCTTGGAGCTGGCCGTTAACACCACATTGGCACCCAACACGGCCTCCTTGCCCACGCGCACGCCCTCCACAAGGATGCAGCGCGAGCCGATGAACGCGTTGTCTTCAATGATTACGGGGGCCGCCTGCACGGGTTCCAACACACCCCCTATGCCCACGCCACCGCTCAGGTGTACGTTCTTACCGATTTGCGCACAACTGCCCACCGTAGCCCACGTGTCCACCATCGTGCCTTCGTCTACGTGAGCGCCTATGTTTACATACGAGGGCATTAATATCACGCCTTTGCTTATGTAACTGCCGTAGCGGGCAAGGGCATGCGGAACCACGCGCACGCCCAGTTCACGGTAGTTTCGTTTCAGTGCAATCTTGTCGTGAAATTCAAACGGGCCCACTTCTATTACTTCCATGGTTTGTATCGGAAAGTACAAGATCACCGCTTTCTTCACCCATTCATTTACCTGCCATCCATCGCCTGTGGGCTCGGCCACACGCAACAGTCCTTTGTCCAGGTGCGCGACCACTTCGCGAATGGCCTGCTGGGTGGCGGGGTCTTTCAACCGTTCGCGGTTGGTCCACGCGGCTTCAATCAAAGCTTTCAGTTCCATCTTTTTCACTTACTTTTAAATCGGGCTGCAAGAAATGAAAAAACGCACAATAGTCATCGCCTCCGTTTTGAAACCCACGGATGACACGCGGATGTTTGACAAAATGGCCCGATCGTTGGCGGCCAGCGGTCAGTATGAGGTGGTCGTGATAGGGCGCGCTGGCGTCCGGCTTGAAACTGAAAATATCGACCAGATCGGCATCGGTTCGTTCAAGCGCCTCAGTTGGGCGCGCTGGGCAGCTTCCTTGCGCATCGCGGCAACCATCTGGCGCATGCGGCCGGCTCTTTGGATCGTTACCACACATGAATTGCTCGTGGCGGCTGGGTGGTTGCGGCTGTGGCGCGGCATTCCGTTTATCTATGACATTCGCGAAAACTATTATCGCAACATCCGGTATTCGAATGCCTTTCCTCTACCCTTGCGGGGATTGATTGCCACCTACGTTCGCATAAAGGAGCGATTGATTGTGCCATGGGCGCAACACGTGTTCCTTGCCGAAAGCGGTTACGCACGCGAAATGCCATTTTTTCAAAACGCCACGGTTATCGAAAACAAATCCACCATCACCGACACTCCGAACAGAAAACCGCACGGAAAAAGACTTTTGTTCTCCGGCACGTTGGCCGAATCAACGGGTGTGATGGAAGCGATTGCGTGGAGCAAAGCGTTGCATGAATTGGATAGCTCCGTGGAGTTGCACATCATTGGCCACGCAGCGCAAATAAGCACCCGCAAGCGTTTGGCCGAGGCCGTTCGCGGCTGTGACTTCATCCGTCTCGAGGGCATAGATCAGTTGGTCCCTCACACACGCATAGCCGAGGCCATACGCCATGCCGACTTTGGCTGGGTTACCTATCCAATTTCGCCCATGACCGAAAACGCCATGCCCACCAAACTGTATGAGTACCTGGCGTGCCAACTGCCGATCTTGCTCATCAACCACCCCCCGTGGATAAAAAAGTGCAACGCCCATGCGGCCGCCCTGGTGATTGACGTGCCCTTTGATGCGGCCGGGGTGTTGGGGCGGATGAATACGAATACGTTCTACACTGCGCCCGTCACAGACGCTACCTGGGCAAGCGAAGAGCCCAAACTGATCCAAGCGGTGGAGGGCCACACATCGTTGCCTGGCCACCATTGAGACTTTTCTAAGCGGCCTTTTCCGCCACGATCGTTTCGGCATGTTGACTCAAATCCAAACCCAGGCGCTCATCGTCTGGCGATACGCGCAGCCGCGTCATCACGCCCGTGATTTTATAGATGACATACGAACCGCCAAATGTGAAAACGCCCACGATGACCAACGTAAGCAAATGATATAAAAACGTTTTGGTTTCGCCATATACCAGCCCCACGTCCTTGGCAAACACGGCCGTCAGGATCATGCCCACAATACCGCCCAGACCGTGGCAGGGGAACACATCCAAGGTGTCATCCAAAGACGTGCGCTGTTTGTAGTACACAGCCAAATTGCTCACGATGGCCGCGGCAAAGCCGATGAATACGCTTTGCCCGATATTGACGAAGCCCGCTGCTGGCGTAATGGCCACCAAGCCTACCACGGCACCGATGCATGCCCCCATAGCGGAAATTTTACGCCCCACCAGTGCGTCAAACATCACCCACGTGATCATGGCCGAGGCCGAAGCCATATTGGTAGTGGCAAATGCCAACACCGCCAGTCCATTGGCGGCCAGCGCGGATCCTGCATTGAATCCAAACCACCCAAACCACAGCATGCCCGTACCCAGGATGATGAAGGGAATGTTGGCGGGCACGTGCGTTTTGTTTTCGCGCTTGCCCAAAATGTAAGCACCTGCCAGGGCTGCAAAGCCGGCCGACATATGCACCACAGTGCCCCCGGCAAAATCAAGCACCCCCCACTGCCGCAGGAAGCCCTGTGGATGCCACGTCCAATGGGCCAGCGGGCAATAAATGATAAGCGAAAACAAACACATAAAAATGAGGTAGGACGTAAACTTCACCCGCTCGGCAAAACTACCCGTGATGAGCGCAGGCGTGATGATGGCAAACTTTAATTGAAAGAGAGCAAAAAGCAAAAAAGGAAACGTGGGCGCAAAGTCAGGATGCGGGTCCACACCTACCCCGCGAAAGGCAAAGAAGGTGGTGGGGTTGCCGATGATACCACCAATGCTTTCGCCAAACGCCAAACTAAAGCCCACCAGATACCACAGCAGCGAGATAACGCCCAGGGCAATAAAACTCTGGAGCATGGTAGAGATGACGTTTTTCGTGCTGACCATGCCGCCATAAAAAAACGAGAGGCCCGGAGTCATGAACAACACAAAGGCCGTGGCCACGATCATCCATGCGGTATCGGCTTTGTCAAGCGCGGCCGCATGCGCCCCGCCCGACTCGGGATTGCCCGATTGAAACAAGACGAGCAATTGCAGGGCGCAAAGGATGGCAAAGATGACGATCCAGCGGGTTTTGGGTTTACTCATAGGTCAGCAGCAGTGGTTTTGCATGCAATTTTACAATACTGGGGTAAAATTTAAACCAACATTACCCAAAAATTACCGAATCCGATTGAAGTGGACATAAAAATGAATCCAACCATTGGTATAAAAAGGCTATCGCTTGTTTGGTTTATGACCACGCTTTCCTACTTTGAACCGTCAACCCAAACCTGATCATGCAAACCAAGTTAGTGTTACTCTTGCTCCTGGCCTTTCGTTTATCGTGGGCGCAAAGCGACCGAATAGCCAAAGCCCCTGACCGCAATGCGGGCGATGGCCCCTATACCCAATTGATTTTGCGCGGTGTTACCCTCATTGATGGCACCGGAGCGCCCCCGTTTGGCCCTGTGGATATTGTCATCAAACAAAATAAAATCACGCGCATTGCCAACGTGGGGTATCCGGGAGTGCCCATCAACGACAAAGCACGTCCGGTGCTGGAGGCTGGCGGCAAAGAACTCAACCTGGAGGGCATGTATGTGCTGCCCGGCTTTGTCGACTTGCACGGGCATATTGGTGGCTCGCAAGCGCCCTTTGCGGAATATGTCTTCAAACTTTGGATGGGGCATGGCATCACCACCATCCGCGATCCCTCGGCTGGCAATGGTCTGGATTGGGTCTTGGATCAAAAAAAGCGAAGCCAGGAGAACAAAATCATCGCGCCACGCATCAAGGCCTACACCGTTTTTGGCCAGGGGGTAAAGGAAGGCATCAACACACCTGAGCAGGCACGTGCGTGGGTCAATGAAAATAAAAACAAGGGAGCAGATGGAATCAAGTTTTTCGGAGCCGCACCCGATGTGATGGACGCAGCCTTGCGGGAAAACAAACGGCTCGGGCTTCGGTCGGCCTGCCACCACGCACAGCTCGGAGTAGCGCGCTGGAACGTGCTCCATTCCGCGAAAGCGGGATTGACGAGCATGGAACACTGGTATGGCCTGCCGGAAGCGTTGTTTGATAACCAAACCGTGCAAGACTATCGCCTGGATTACAACTACAACAACGAACAACATCGCTTTTCCGAAGCCGGCAAGCTGTGGAAGCAGGCGGCCAAACCGTACACCGCCAAGTGGAATGCCGTGATGGACAGCCTGCTGGCATTGGACTTCACGCTGGATCCCACGTTCAACATCTATGAAGCCAACCGCGACTTGCACCGGGCGCGCAGGGCCGAATGGCACGAAGAATATACCCTGCCGCAACTGTGGGCTTTCTACCAACCCAGCCGCATTTCGCACGGTTCGTATTGGCACAGTTGGGGCACCGAGGAGGAAATTCAGTGGAAGGAAAACTACCGCCTGTGGATGGCCTTTGTCAACGAATATAAAAACCGGGGCGGCCGGGTGACGGCTGGCTCTGACAGTGGCTTCATCTATCAACTCTATGGCTTTGCGTACATACGCGAACTGGAGTTGCTGCGCGAAGCGGGCTTTCACCCGCTGGAGGTCATCCGCTCAGCCACCTTGCATGGTGCCCAGGCCTTGGGTATGGAGAAAGAAATCGGCTCCGTGGAAGTGGGTAAACTGGCCGACCTGGTGGTGATCGACACGAACCCGTTGCAAAACCTTCAACTCCTGTACGGTACGGGAGCCGTTCAACTCAATGATCAAAACAAAGTAATCCGTGCCGGGGGCGTTAGGTACACCGTGAAAGACGGGATCGTATACAATGCCAAACAATTGCTCACCGATGTGCGCAAGCTCGTAGCCGATGAAAAACAAAAGGCAGGCTTCACGCTAAAACAACCGGGGGTGGATTGAGGGATGGGGATTAGTTAGAGGTTGGTGGTGGATAGTTGGTAGATTTGGGATGTGAGATGTGAGACATGAGATGTGGGGTGTGAGGTAACGGACGATAAACGATAGACAATTGACTTATAGGCCCTGGACAAATAGCCAGTAAGCAACATTCAAACCTTGAACCTCGAACTTTGAGCCTTGAACCAGAAATCTCTATACCCATGAAATCCCTCGCATGTATCATCATCATGGTTGTACTGCCAGTGGCTTGTAGTACCCCAAAAAACGAAGGCCGTGAGGCCATCCTCGTCAACGAGCCAGTGCTGACTGGTCTTTCGGGCCGGACATACTTTTTGCCCACCTGGCCGGCTGATACCAAAGTCCGGTTAGAGGAGAGTCTTCGCGTGGCGCGTGATAGTTTTAACATCAACCCTCGCGAAGAGAATTACATCTGGCTGGGGCGCAGACAGGCCTACTTGTATCAATATAAGGATGCCATTGCCACGTTTACTTCAGGTCTTCAACGCTACCCACAATCCTATCGGTTACTACGCCACCGCGGACATCGCTATATTACCCTTCGCCAGTTTGACCTTGCCATTGCCGATTTTCAAAAAGCTGCCCAACTAATGAAGGGTAAGCCATTAGAAACCGAACCGGATGGCCAGCCCAACGCCCTAAACCAGCCGCTGTCCACCACACAGTTCAACGTTTGGTATCACCTCGGTTTAGCCCATTACCTGAAGGGGAATTGGGCGGAGGCCGAGAAGGCCTATCAGGCGTGTCTGGCCGTTTGCCAAAACGATGACTCCGCGATTGCGGTGACTGACTGGTTGTATATGACGTACCAGCGCCAGGGCAAAAAAGAGGAAGCGCAACAACTTTTGGCTGGTCTCAAGAAGAACCCGGTGATTATTGAGAACGATTCGTATTGGAGGCGGCTGAGATTTTATCTTGGGGAGATACCCGTTGATTCGGTACTGACCGTCAACACCGGTGCCGAGGACGCTGATCTGTCGCTGGCCACGCAGGGCTATGGCGTGGGCAATTGGTATTTTTATCAGGGCGACACCGCCAGGGCACGCGAAATCTTTGAGCGCGTGGTGGCCGGAAATTACTTTTCTGCGTTTGGTTTCATTGCAGCCGAAGCAGAGTTGGCCCGCTTACCTGAGTGATGGTACTACCCGTTTTTGTGCTACCTTTGTCACTCTTTTTTTGAGTACTTAATTCCGGTCTCATAGTTCAACGGATAGAATAGGAGTTTCCTAAACTCTTGATCTGGGTTCGATTCCCGGTGAGACCACTACTTTGATGCGGCCTGTGAGTCTAAGATGGCGTGACACCCGCGCCTGCGAGCGGAAAATGGCCCCTTACTAATGTTTGTCCTGCCTTGCCACCGTAAAATTTCCCTGGATATCCCTGTTTTTGTCCTCGCTATTTGTATGTTTGACGAGAAATGCAAGTGAGGCGACCCCATACGACTCCTTATCGGCACAGCTCATCAGCCGTTTCGGTGGTGACGAGCCTCTGCTTGATCTCGGTATTTGCGCTATCGCTCGTTTATAACCTCCTTTCCAATCCGGTTGGCGCGATACGCGAAACTTCGGAAACGCGACTGGCACATCAGCAAGCACCCGGCCAACCCCTTGATGTGCCTTTGGGTACCGATTCCAACCCGATCGAAACGCAAGACGAAAAAGATTCAAAAGAGTCACTTGATGACGAGTGGGGAAAGGCAACGCTGGCATGCGTGATCAGTTCAAATTTGCCTGGTCACTGGGCAAAATTCTCTCTCACTCAGCACATCCGCTCCACCCACCATCGGAGCACCGTTTCGCTGGTTGTTCTCCACCACGCGTGGAAGATTTTTATCTGCTGATTTTTAGAAGAATGTGATTGGTTTAGTCAATCGCATCACGTGTTCATTCCGAACAACGTGAGCATTCATTTCATTTTCTAAAAATCAAAATATTCAAATGATAAAAAAATTATGGATAGGCTGTGTGCTGGTTATCACTATTTCCAGTTGCAGCGACACCGAAAAAAAGGCCGAAGTAGCGACTTATGCCGTCTCCTCCCCCATCCGCAAAGACACCGTCTTGTTCAACAAATACGTCTGTCAAATTCACTCCATCCAGCACATTGAGTTGCGCGCGTTGGAGCGAGGCTATCTGCAAAATATATATGTGGACGAAGGTCAGCTTGTAAAAAAGGGTCAGCGCATGTTTCAGATTATGCCCATGATTTACCAGGCCGAAACCGAGCGGGCCGAAGCCGAAGTGAGTTTTGCCCGGATCGAGTATGACAACACCAAAAGCCTGGCCGACAAAAGCATTGTTTCGCCCAACGAGTTGTCGCTGGCCAAGGCGCGGTATGAAAAAGCAAAAGCCGAACTGGCGCTGGCCCGGGCCCATCTCGGCTTCACCGAAATCAAAGCGCCCTTTGATGGCATCATGGATCGGTTTCATGTGCGGTTGGGTAGTTTAATTGATGAGGGCGAATTGCTCACCACACTTTCCGACAACAGCCGGATGTGGGTATACTTCAACGTGCCCGAGGCCGAATACCTTGACTACATCACGCGCAAGACATCCGACAGTCTGCTTCGGGTAAAACTGGAGATGGCCAACCAAAAATTGTTTGATCACCCGGGCGTAGTGGAAACCATCGAGGCCGACTTCAACAACGAAACCGGCAACATCGCCTTTCGGGCAACCTTTCCCAACCCTAGGCGTATCCTGCGCCACGGTGAAACCGGCAACATCTTGATGCCCACAGTACTCCAAAATGCGCTGCTGATTCCGCAAATGGCCACATTTGAAATTCTCGACAAAAAATTTGTGTTCGTAGTGGATGCCGAAGGGATCGTTAGGTCGCAACAAATCAAGGTGAGTGCCGAAATGCCACATCTCTACGCAGTGTCCGAAGGGCTCACGGATCGCGATCAGATTTTGCTGGAGGGCTTGCGCAAGGTAAAAAATGGTCAGAAGATTTCCGTCCGGTTTGAACCGCAGCAAAAGTTACTGGCTGAGTTGAATCATTTGCACGCGGAATAATCCAACGCTTTACCATCCAAGTCATGTTCAGCAAATTTATTCAACGCCCCGTGCTGGCTATTGCCATTTCGTTGGCGATCATCTTCCTGGGTATCCTCGCCATCGTAAGCCGGCCCATTTCTCAGTTTCCCGAAATCGCACCCCCGCGTGTCAATATCTTTATTGCCTACCCGGGTTCCAGCGCACAAGTGCTGGTAGAATCTACGCTTATTCCGCTGGAGCGCGCAATCAACGGTGTGCAGGGTATGCAATACATTATCTCAGACGCGACCAGCGCGGGCGAGGCCACCATCCAGGTCGTCTTCGCCCCCGGCACTGACCCCAACGCAGCGGTGGTAAACGTGAAGACCCGCGTAGATCAGGTGATGAACAACCTGCCATTTTTGGTACAACGAGAGGGCATCATCATCACGCCCATCCAACCCAGCATGCTGATGTATGTAAACTTGTACAGCACAGACAAAAATGCCGATGAGAAATTTCTTTACAACTACGCAAACGTTCATCTGCTGCCCGAGCTGCAACGCATCAACGGCATGGGGCGTGCCCAAATACTGGGCAGCCGCCAATTTGCCATGCGCGTATGGCTGAAGCCCGATCGCATGCGGGCCTACAACATTTCTACCGAAGAGGTGATGGAGGCATTGAGTGAGCAAAGCGTGATCGGCCGGCCCGGCCGTTTGGGGCAGGCTTCCGGTAAAACCGCCCAGTCACTCGAATATGTACTTACCTATAAAGGCCGATTCAACAAACCCGAAGAGTATCAAAACATCATCATTCGGGCCAACCCCGAAGGAGAAATCCTGAAGCTGAAAGACATTGCGGAGGTAGAATTGGGAAGCGAATTTTTTGACATCTACTCCAACAAAGACGGATACCCGGCTGCTTCCATTGTGCTCAAGCAAAACTTTGGCAGCAACGCCAGCAAAGTCATTGATGGCGTAAAGGAAAAACTGAAAGAGCTGGAAGCGGACTTCCCGCCCGGTATGAGCTACGAAATCAATTACGATGTGTCCAAGTTTGTCGATGCCTCCATCGACAAAGTGTT
The DNA here is from genome assembly GCA_964524935.1 of uncultured Ohtaekwangia sp. Classification (GTDB taxonomy): domain Bacteria; phylum Bacteroidota; class Bacteroidia; order Cytophagales; family Cyclobacteriaceae; genus ELB16-189. The sequence continues at coordinate 324,538 of CAZGFJ010000001.1, read as the reverse complement.
GCACACGCTCGTGGAGGCCTTTTTCCTGGTAGCGTTGGTTGTGTTTTTGTTTTTGGGCGATTGGCGATCTACCCTCATCCCTACCTTGGCCGTGCCGGTATCGCTGATCGGAGCTTTTGTATTCATGCAAATGTTTGGGCTGACCATCAATCTCATTACGTTATTTGCGCTGGTGCTGGCTATTGGCATTGTGGTGGATGATGCGATCGTGGTGGTAGAGGCCGTGCATGCCAAGATGGAAGCCGAACATCTTTCGCCCTACAAAGCCGTACAGAAAGTGTTGGGTGAAATCAGTGGCGCCATCATCGCCATCACGCTGATCATGACGGCCGTTTTTGTGCCGGTCGCATTTATGAGCGGCCCGGTCGGCATATTCTACCGCCAGTTTTCGATCACCATGGCCAGCGCCATTGTATTGTCAGGGGTGGTGGCCCTTACGCTCACGCCCGTGCTGTGTGCGATGATCCTCAAAAACAACCACGGCAAACCCAGGCACCACACGCCAGTGACAAGGTTTCTGGATTGGTTTAACCGAAAATTTGATCAGGGAACGGGCCGCTATGTACGCCTGCTCAAAATGATCGCCCACCGGCAAGTAGTGACGTACGCGATCTTGTTGGCGTTTGGTGTCGGCATTTTTCTCGTTAACCGAACGCTGCCCGCAGGTTTCATCCCCAACGAAGACCAGGGGATGATTTACGCCATCATCCAAACCCCGCCCGGGAGCACGTTGGAGCGCACCAATGACGTTTCGCGCAAACTTCAGGAGATAGCCGAAGAGGTGGATGGGATTCAATCCGTTTCCTCGCTGGCCGGGTACGAGATTCTTACCGAAGGGCGCGGATCCAATGCCGGTACCTGCATCATCAACCTGAAAGACTGGTCAGAACGCCATCATTCGGTAACGGAGATCATGGAAGAGCTGGAAGAAAAGACCCGAGACATAGGAGCGGTGATTGAATATTTTGAACCTCCGGCCGTGCCCGGTTATGGTTCGTCCGATGGTTTCTCGCTGCGCATGCTGGACAAAAGCAGCACCATCGACTATCATGAGTTTGATAAAGTAAACACAGCCTTTATGAATGCCCTGCACGAGCGCAAAGAGTTGACGGGCTTGTTTACATTTTTTGCCGCCAACTATCCACAGTATGAATTGATCATTGACAACAACCTGGCCATGCAAAAAGGAGTATCGATTGGCAAAGCCATGGAGAATTTAAACATCCTTATCGGCAGTACCTACGAGCAAGGCTTTACCCGGTTCAATACATTTTTCAAAGTGTACACCCAATCGGCACCCGAATACCGTAAGCTGCCATCTGATATTCTCAACCTGTTTGTCAAAAACAACCGCGATGAAATGGTGCCCTACTCAGCGTTTATGACCATGCGTAAAACACAAGGCCCCAATGAGATCACGCGCTTCAATTTATACATGTCATCGGCTATTCGCGGGGTACCCGCGCCCGGCTACACCAGTGGCGATGCCATTCAGGCCATTCGCGAAGTGGCTGAACAAACACTACCTCAGGGTTACGACATTGCCTGGGAAGGACTGAGCTATGACGAAGCAAATCGGGGTAATGAGGCCCTTTACATTTTCGTTGTGGTAATCATCTTTGTGTATCTGGTGCTGGCAGGCCAGTATGAAAGCTTCATCATCCCGCTGGCCGTCATCCTATCCTTGCCGATAGGTGTGTTTGGTTCATTTTTGTTGCTTAAGGTAATGGGGCTGGCCAACAACATCTATGCGCAGATCGGGCTTATTATGTTGGTCGGCTTGCTGGGGAAAAACGCGGTACTGATAGTGGAGTTTGCGGTGCAAAAACACCAGCAAGGCGTGTCGATTCTCGATTCGGCCATTGAGGGCGCGCGTGTGCGCTTCCGCCCCATTCTCATGACGTCCTTTGCTTTTATTGCCGGTCTCATACCGTTGGTGATCGCCACAGGCCCCGGGGCCATTGGCAACCACACCATTGGGGCTTCCGCTCTGGGTGGCATGCTGTTCGGCACTCTTTTCGGAGTGGTGATCGTACCGGGGCTCTACTACATCTTTGGCAGTTGGGCCGATGGCCGAAAACTTATTCAGGATGAAGATGAGAAACCTCTCAGCGAAGAAATTGTCCAAAAAAAATCCAATATGTCATTGGTCAAACAAATCATTCAAAAAATCCGCACCAAAAATGAAACGTCTGTTCAATAGCGTCTGGCTGATGCCACTGATACCGTTGTTGTTGTCAAATTGCGTAACCCCCCGGGCCACTCTACGAGAAGCCGATCTGTTGGTGCCTGACCGCTACCTCGCCTCCACGGATACGGCCAGCATCGCTCGGCTTAACTGGCAACAATTCTTTAATGATCCCCACCTGGTGGCGCTGATCGACTCGGCCCTTCATCAAAACCAGGAGTTGAACATCATGCTGCAGGAAATCGAAATTGCCCGCAACGAAGTGCGTGCCCGTAAAGGCGAGTACCTTCCGTTCGTTCATGCCGGGGCAGCCGCTGGGGTTGAGCGCGATGGAAAGTACACGCGCTTCGGTGTGTTGGATGAAAATGTGGAAGTCGAACCCGGCACGCCCATCCCCCAGCCGCTGACGGACTATCGTGTCGGGCTCACGGCCACCTGGGAGCTGGATATTTGGAACCGTCTTCGAAATGCCAAGAAGGCGGCTGCGGCCCGGTATCTGAGCACGGCCGAAGGAAAAAATTTTCTGGTGACCAACTTAATCGGTGAAATTGCCAATGCCTACTATGAGCTGATGGCGCTGGACAACGCACTGGCCATCGTACGGCAAAACATCACCCTGCAAACAAATGCTTTTCAGATTGTGCAGCGCCAAAAGGAAGCCGCCAAAGTAACGCAACTGGCCGTTAACCGGTTCGAGGCGCAGTTGCTCAACACCCAAAACTTGCAGTATGACATTTTGCAACGCATCCGCGAAACAGAGAATCGCCTGCACCTGCTCACGGGCCGTGTAACCCCGCGCATTGCCCGCAGTTCAGAACGATTCTCTGATATCCGCATGGACTCACTGGCCGCAGGCATCCCCTCACAATTATTACTCAACCGGCCAGACATACGACAGGCTGAATGGCAGCTAATGGCCGCCAGGTTGGATGTAAAATCTGCCCGTGCCAGTTTCTACCCTTCGTTCAGCATCACCGCAGCAACCGGTTTTCAGTCTTTTGACGCCTCTTTCTTGCTCAAACCACAATCGGTTCTCTATCACCTGGCCGGAGACATGATGGCCCCGCTCGTCAACCGAAATGCCATACGGGCGGCCTACAACACCGCCAATGCGCGCCAGCAACAACGGCTATATGAGTATGAGCGCACGATATTGAATGGCTACCTGGAGGTGGTGAATCAATTGGCGGGGGTCACCAACTTTGCGGGCAGCTATCGAACCAAAGCGCGTGAAGTGGATATCTTGACACAATCCATCGACATCTCCAACAACCTGTTCACCTCTGCGCGCGCGGATTATCTCGAAGTGTTGCTAACGCAGCAAGAGGCGCTGGACTCGCGCATGGAGCTCATCGATATCAAATTGCAGCAACTGAACGCCAAAGTCAATCTGTACCGGGCGCTCGGTGGGGGCTGGCGATAGATCCCGACAAAAAAGCCGCGGCCTTGGGCCGCGGCTTTTTGATTGGAATGCAAACCGTACTTTATTTCACGTGCTTGCTCACAATCTTTGCCAAGTCGAACATGGAAACCTGACCTTTGCCGCCAAATACTTCTTTCAGTTTGGCATCGGCATTGATCATGCGCTTGTTCTTCTTGTCTTGCAGGCCGTTCTTCTTGATGTAGTCCCAAATCTTCTTGATGATTTGAGTGCGGGGAAGTGGCTTCGCCCCTACCACCGATGCCAGGGTGGCGCTCGGTGTCAATGCGGCCATAAAAGCTGCGTTGGGTTTTCTGGCTACTTTTTTCTTCGCAGGTTTTGCGGCCTTCTTAGCAGCCTTCTTGGCCACCTTCTTTACGGCTTTCTTCGCTTTTTTTGCCATAGCGTTGTCTATGAAAATTTAGTTGTTTTATCCCATCAGGGCATTTGCCGTGAACGATAAATTGAGTGCGAATATAGAGCAAGTTCTGACATTTCTATCACTGTCTTCCGAGGGGAAACGAAGGCGCACCGGCCCGCCCGCCACCGTTTTTCATAGAGGAAACCCCGCTCACTTCATCCAACACTTTAAGCAAAAGGTACTATGTGTTGACGACCAACTACTCCAAAATTTCCAAATGAAAACGTTTGCCAAATGGATCGCAGAATTACCCTTGCCACTCTCCGCCATCGCACCCGAAAAAAAATTATAACTGCTTATCGATTTTCGCGCTTTTTCCCCAGCGAAACCGAAAAATCAGAGCCTTTACCAGTGATCTTCAGGTTGAAAAACCGTGCGTTTCGGTGTTGGTCGCGGTACTGAATGGCATCTACCTGCGCGGGGTCTACGTCTTCGGCTTTTTTGCCAAACAGTTTCTGAGAGGCTGCCTGCGTTACCAGCTTCCAGGGCACTCGCACGTAATATTCCATGTTCATTTGCAGATCTTGTTTGCCGGCAATCTCAATGAAGCCAAGCGTAGAGTTAATGGTCATGGCCGGGATGGAAAGGGTACCGTCCTTCAAGTCGAGGTGGTTGCGCAGCGTATCGAACAAAACGCGCTTCAGGTTTTTGTCGGCAAAATAGTCCGAGAGCACATCCAGTGCGCTATAGTTTTCGAGCCGCCCACCCACCACCTGCACATCCATGTGCAGCTCCGAGTCGTCCAAAATCGGCACCAGGTCGGTGTGCATGTGCACATGACCTGTAATGGCAGCCGTCAGTTTGCCGTGTAGGTTTTCAGACACCACATGGTCTTGTCCAAAATTCTCAAACTTGAACAACAGTTGATCCAAGTCCACACCCCGCAGATTCATGGTGGGGTTAAAGTAAATTTTCTTCGGATCCGAGCCATTAAAGTATCCCTTCAGGCGGATGTCGCCCCCGGCCGCACGCAGCGAAAGGGTGTCTACATATAAGTAATGATCGGGCGTGGTGCGCAAGCGTGCATGAAAATCGTGCAACAGGTAGCGGTGATAATTCAGGTGATCAACGTCCACCGAAAACGTCATGTGCGTAAAGGGCAACGAATAGATATTGAACACACTGTCGTGCGAGGTTGCCTTGGAGGTGGGGCGGTAGTTGAACAGCTCGTCAAAGTCCAGCCGTGGGGCCTTCAACGAAAAGAAGTTGTCCTTTTTGCGTAGCGATGGATCGGCACCGAGATAATACTGTGCTTGTATAGCCATCATGCTTTTGCCCAGGGAAGCCGTCAGGTTTTCCACCCGCAGGTGTTCATCTTCATAGTGCAGTCGCCCCTTACATTTTTCCAGTTTCAGCGGGTGTACGTTCATGCGCCCTTCGCATTGCTCAATCGTCAAATCCACGGAGCGCAGCCCCTGGTTGAAGTGCAGGTCGGCATACCCTTTCAGTTTGGCCTCACGAAACTCTTCGTGACGGTAATCTTCGGGCACATAATTTTCCCCGCCATAGGCAAACAGGTCGTCCAACTGTAACAGGTGTGAGGTCAAATCAAACTCGATGTGCGTATCGCCTCGCGGCTGCTCCACCATCCAAAGATCATAGTGTTTGAGTCGGCCCGAAAAATGAAAATCGCTTTCGTCCAGTACGCCTGTAAAATCGATGACACGGAAGTCCTCCTGCTCGATATACACATCGGCATGAAAGTCGTGCAGCGTGTGCGGATAGTTTTGCAGCTTGGCATAAAAGTCATCAATAAAAAATTCGCCCACCGGCAGGTGAGGGCTTTCAGTGAACGCCCGGGCCGATCCGTTGAAGCGCAGCCGCGTGGTCAGTTGGGTAACGATTTCATTGAACGGCTTGCGCTGAGCTGTGTCACCCGCTGTCAACTCAAAAATATTGAGCCGTGCGGACCGAATGTCCATATCAGCCACTACCGGTTGGGCGGTATGATGGAGGATGGCCGGCAAGTCGCTCACCGTGGCGCGAAGGCGCACGTCCGACTCCCCGACTTTCATGTAGAGGGTATCGATCACGGCCTTGTGACCTTCCATGTGCGCTTCCATATCGATACGGCTCACCGGCAGGTGAAAGTGGGGTGAGCGAAACGCCAGTCCCTTCACGCTGAGTTCCGTGGCATACGACTCGTTGAGCCGCTCGATGCTCTTCTCGGGGTTGTTCAAATCCACGATGTCGTGAAAGTTCATCGTTAGCGATACACTGCCTTTCAGGTCTTGTAAGTCTGTTACATTCAGGAAATCAGCCAGAAAATCCAGGTCAAACTGCGACTGCACCCGCATGTCAATCTCGGGCGACTCAAAGTTCTTTACACGGATGGATCCTTTAAACACCCCCGCCTCCGGCCGGGCCGAAATATCCAACAGCGAAAACTCCATGGTTGATGGCTGCCGCTGCTCGCCATTGGTAAAATGCCCCTTGAAGAACAGGTCGTTCAGTTTGCGTTGCGAAAGGGTATTACTGAAAAAAGCATCTTCACACCCAAAATCGGCAGTAATGTGGGGCACGTGGCCGTGGAGGGCTTTGCCGCGCAGCCGCGCGTGAAAAAAAATTTTGCCCGCATTATCGTATCGCCTCAATGTGGGCATCAATTCCTCGGGGGCAAAAGCCATCAACAAGTCAAAGTCCGTCTTCTCCCCGTCAAAGGTGATATCCATGTTGGCGTCATCATCCACGTCTATGGTGCCCTTCATTTCGAACAAGGCATTTTCCAACGCAACTTCCGAGGGAAGCACGGTCAGCAACTGGGTGCTTGTCTGGAAATCCATCGCAGTATTAAGGGTAAAATGCTTGTGCCTCACAAACGTGGTGTCCACCCCGTTCATGATGTTGAGCGTAAAGTTGCTTTTCAGTGAGGCATGGATCTTGTCCACATCCGAGGCAAACGTTCCCCGGGCACGTTCGACAAACGCTTCCACGATCAGCGTGTCAGCTTCGCGAATTTTCAAGACATCTATCCGTTCGAGTTGAACGGACTTCAGGTGGATGTGAAGCGCTTCGCTTTGTTCCGCTGCGGGCTGATCATCCGTTACGGCAAAAGCACGTTCCAGATTGAAGCGCCCGTCTGTGTGCTGAATGAGCTTGACCGTGCCATCGCTTACGCAGATGGATTTTATATCGGGCTTGCCGCGCAGCACCGACCCTATATCGAAGCCCAGGTACACATTGGCCACAGCTACTGCCGGTACGGTATCGGTTTTGGTTTCATACAGGGCCACGCCCTCCAGATCAATCGAAATGTAAGGGAAGTTGGCAAAGGGTGAAATGTGAGAGTCCCTAACGGCAATCCGTCCCGCAAAATCCTCATTGGCCGTTTCCAGCAGTTGCTGCACCAGGGCATCCTGCTTCCTGTACACCACCGCGGTAACGGTGACAAACAACACCACGGGCAGTAGCACCACCCCTCCCAGAATCCATTTCCAACTCTTCATAACACGGGCGAAAATACAAAACCCTGGTGCTTGGCGCGATTAAAAAATCGTGTTCAAAAAAGCCTGACAGGGCCCGCTACGCCACCGGGCGCTGCCGCCTGAAAATCCGGATAATGGCCGGCAGCGCAATGCACACCCAAACGATGTTGATAAACGTGGAGGGATAAGCTCCGTAATACACGGTGTTAACGATCAAAAAAATGCCTCCGGTCAAGTTCAACGTCTGAAAAATAAGTGAATCTGACTTTATCTTTTGATAGCTGTTCAGACCGTAGGCCAGGATTACCTCCACCGAGCCTACCCAGCCTAAAATGTCAATGAGCAGCTTCATCGGCACGTGGGTTCTCTTCTCGCAAGCGAATACGTAATACCTGCCCATCGTTGGTTACATAAAGTGTTTTTTCATCGGGCGAGAGGGCACAGTTACTGGTGGCCTCGGTTAAGGTGATTTTGCCCAGCGGCTTGCCAACGTTGTCAAATACCCAAACGCCACCTGGCCCCGTAGCAAAAATATTCCCGCGAGAATCCACTTTCAGACCGTCCGGTAGTCCTTTTTGGCTGGCTGTCAGCGCGGTGGCATCAAACAACACACGGCCGGCTACCACCTGCGAATCGCGGAGCGTAAATTCATACCAGCGTGCCCGGGCGGGATCGGAATTGGCCACGTACAGTTTGGTCTGGTCCGGGCTAAGGGCGATGCCGTTCGGACGAGTGAGCGAATCCACAAGCACGGTCACCACCCCTTGTACGTCAATGCGGTAAACACCATTGACCGACAGCTCCTTGGCGGGGTCTTCGTCCTGTGCGGCCAGCCCGTAAGGCGGATCGGTGAAATAGTAATTGCCTGCCGCATCTTGCGCCACGTCATTGGGGCTGTTGAAACGCTTGCCCTCAATGTGTGTGGCCAACTCAATAAAATCGGACGCGGGGTTGTCGAGCGGGGCATTCATCACCGATACAGCCCGGTTTCCATGCTGGCAGAGCACAAGTTTTCCCTCGCGATTGATGAGCAGGCCGTTCGAACCCGGCTCGCGACTATCTGTGGTCGGGCCGGTGAAGCCGGATGGTCGTACGTACTCGCGCAATCCTTCCCCCTCGCGCCAGGCGAAAACCACATTGGCCGGCACATCCGAAAAAAGCAATTCGTTCTCACCGGCATGCCAAACAGGTCCCTCACTCCAATCAAAACCTTCGGCAATGATCTCCATCGATGCCTCTGGACTGAGCACACTGTCAATAGCAGCATCCCAGCGCTCGATGTGGCCAGCAGTTTTATAGCGGGCGGGCCCGCACGATAGCAACACGGCAAGCACCGAGCAGCAGATAACAATGTTTCGCATATCAGCCATTTCTGTCCAAAGTTGCAAAAACTTTACTTCCTTCGGGCGGTTGTATTGCTATGGCAGATTTTTTCATACCGTGGTTGATTGCGGGGGCATTCACCCTGGGTTGGTTCACCGTGCCGTGGTTTATTCAAAAGCGCACGGGCAATGCGGCCATCGTGGATGCCTTTTGGGCGCTGTCGTTCCCCGCCCAAGGTGCCTTGTATTTTCTGCTGGTGCCCGGTTTTGCCGGGCGTCAATTGCCGTTGCTCGTAGTAACAGGCGTGTGGGGCGTGCGGCTGGGGCTGTACTTGCTGGCACGCACACAGGGCCAACCCGAAGATGCACGCTATACAGCCTTGCGGCAGGAATGGGGCACGGCTCAGTCCTGGAAGATGTTGCGCTTCTACTGGTTCCAGGCGTGTTTGGCGTTTCTACTCGGCACGCCTTTTCTGTTAATTCAACTCAACACCACTCCCCACATCTCATGGATTGAATGGCTGGGCATGGCGGTGATGGTCGTGGGCATTGCCGGTGAAACGTGGGCCGACCACCAGTTGGCGCGATTCAAATCCAACGCCCAAAACAAAGGCGCAATCTGCGACACGGGCTTGTGGCGGTACTCCCGCCATCCCAACTATTTTTTTGAATGGGCGATCTGGGTAGGCGTGTTTCTTTGGGCGCTCGGCAGTGCTTACGGATACGTGGCCGTGGCAGCCCCGGTGCTTATGTATTACTTTTTAACACGTGTCACCGGCATCGCCTACACCGAAGCGCACATGCTGCGCACCCGTGGTGAGGCATTCCGCCACTATCAGCTGCGTACGTCCGCTTTCTTTCCTTGGAGACCTCGCTAAAAAACGGCCGATCCAACGATGATGTTTATTTTTGCACACCTACATATCCTCAAAGCTCATGACTGTTTCCAGCGTTGTCCGCCCAAAGCGTTCCTTTCTCCCCGATGAATTTACGGTAACCACTTGGGACGCCCTCAAACCCTTTGCCGAAGCGCTGTTGGCACGGCCTGTGCAAACGCAGCACGAACTACAACAGTGGCTGCGCGACCGCAGCGAATTTGAATCGGTGCTGGCCGAAGACTTGGGCTGGCGATACATCCGCATGACGTGCTTTACCGACAACCCCGAATACAGCCAGGCGTATCAGGACTTTGTGCAGAACATACAACCAAACCTGGCACCCGTTTCCGACCAACTCAACAAAAAGGTATTAGCCTCCCCAGCCCTGGGTGCATTGGAGAAACGCGAAGAGCACCGCATCCTGATCCGCAATCTGAAAAAAGAGACCGAGATTTTCCGCGAAGAAAACGTGCCCCTGTTCACGGAGATCACTACGCAAACACAACGCTATGCACAACTGTCGGGGGCGATGACCGTAACGATAGACGGCCAGGAGCTGACGCTGCCACAGGCGGGTGTTTTATTACAGTCCACCGACCGCGCCAAACGCGAAGAGGTGTACCGAAAGATCACCGACCGAAGGCTACACGACAAGGTAGCCTTAGACGTCTTATTTACCCATCTGGTTGACTTGCGCCATCGCGTGGCCCTCAATGCCGGGTTTGGCAACTTCCGCGACTATATGTTTAGGGCCTATGGGCGGTTTGACTACACCCCCCGAGATTGTTTCAACTTTCATGAGGCCGTAGCGCACGAGGTGGTGCCCCTGCTCAACTCCCTGGCGCGAGAGCGTCAGCAAAAACTGAAGGTGCCGGTGCTGAGGCCTTGGGATAAGGCGGTGGATGCCGAAGGACGACCTCCACTTAAAGCGTTTGACGGTGGCACCGACCTCACGGAAAAGTCCATCGCGGCTTTCACCCGACTGGACCCGTTTCTGGGCCAATGTTTATCTACCATGCGCACCATGGGGCATCTGGATTTGGAATCGCGCAAAGGCAAAGCCCCGGGCGGTTATAATTACCCGTTGGCTGAAATCGGAGTGCCCTTTATCTTCATGAATGCCACCAGCACACAGCGCGATATGACCACGCTGATGCACGAGGGCGGCCATGCCGTGCATAACTTTCTCACCAAAGATCTTCCCTTGGCAGATTTCAAATCGCCCCCCATGGAAGTGGCCGAACTCGCCTCCATGAGCATGGAATTGCTGTCGATGGATCAGTGGCACCTGTTTTTTCCCACCCCCGAGGATTGCCAACGCGCTCAGCGCGATCAGTTGGAAGACATCCTCGAGACGCTGCCGTGGGTAGCCACCATCGATGCGTTCCAACATTGGATCTATGAAAACCCCGCGCATACCTCCGCGCAGCGCAAAGAGGCATGGCTGCGTACGTTCGACCGTTTTAGCGATGACCAAACCGATTGGTCGGGCTTGGAAGAGGGAAAAGAATACCTGTGGCAAAAGCAATTGCACCTGTACGAAGTGCCTTTCTACTACATCGAGTACGGTATGGCGCAGTTGGGTGCAATCGCGGTGTGGCGAAACTACAAAGAAGACCCGGCCCGAGGATTGCAAGGTTATCTAAACGCACTAAAACTCGGTAACACGCGCACGATACCTGAAATTTACGCGGCCGCGGGCATCCGGTTTGATTTTAGCCGCGCTTACATCCGTGAATTGATGCACTTTGTGAGCACCGAGCTGGAAGCGCAACGCTGACGGGCAGGCAATCAGTCGCCTGTGGGTTGGATGGCGCTGGTTTCCACCATCAGCATGACGGTTTTCCAGGGCGCTCTGGGCCGGTGCATCACCCCTTTGGGAATGGTCACACCCTCATGGGGATTCAACTCAATGGTGCGACCTTCCAGGTCAATCAGCAATTGGCCCTGAAGTACAAAGAAGAACTCATCATCATGGTCGTGTTTGTGCCAATGGTATTCGCCCTCCACAATGCCCAAGCGCACCACGCTGTCGTTCACTTGGGTGAGTGTCTGGTTAAACCACTTGTCCGTACATTCCTTTACCAGTTTCGGTATGTCCATGTGCTCCAAGTGGCCAAACTTGATGTCGAGTTTGGTGACGTAGTCAAATTGCTTTTCCATCGTATCTTTTTTCAAAGCTACGCAAAAACCGGTTTGGGGCGGGCGTTCTGAACTAAGCCGCTGGCTGTTCGCTGGCCGTCAACACGTCCGGTGCATGCTGCACCAAAATGCCGTACCACTTCACCAGTTTCTTGATGTCCGACACGTATACGCGGTCCACATCAAAATCGGGCACTGCGGTTTTCAAAAATGCGCGCAGCTCGGTGGCTTCCGCCTCGCCATCAATACCCACATCGCCCTGGTATAGCGCATGTATCTTTTTCAGCACGTCCCCCAGCGGGGTAGTACCTTCTTTGGTTGTCGTGTAGATTGAAATTTCGCTGAGCAATGAAATACGCTGATTGGCGGCCGTTACCAATTTGGCTTTTTTCTCGTCCAGCGATTCCAAGATCACGCCTGACTTCGTAGGCGAAATGACCTTGAACAGTCCTCCTTTACCCGTGACGGACGCAATATCGGTGAGTTTCATGGGATGTGGTTTCGTTTTGACGGCCGCAAAAGTACGCGGTAAGGCGGATAAACAAAAAACGAGCACTACACTCCCTGGCGATAGGTAGCCATCACCTCATCCAAATAGGCCAACAACTTGTCGCGGCCGGTTTTTTTTTCTGCGGACGTCACAAACATCAGGGGTAGCTCCTCCCAATCGTCTTTGAGTTCCTCCTCCCACCGTTTGCGCGTACGCGCCAACTCCATCTGTTTCAATTTGTCCGTTTTAGTAAATACCAACACAAACGGCCGTTGGTGCTCGCCCATCCAATGTACAAAATCCAAGTCGATGGGCTGCGGCTCCAACCGGCAGTCGATCAGCACAAACGTGACCAGCAACTGCGCGCGTTCGCGCAGGTATCCTTCGATCATCGCGCCAAATTGTTGCCGCGCGCGCTGGCTCACCCGCGCATAGCCATAGCCTGGCAAGTCCACCAAAAACCACGCATCGTTTACCTTATAATGGTTGATTGTTTGGGTCTTGCCGGGTTGGTTGGACGTGTGGGCCAGATGCTTGCGGTTCATCAGCATGTTGACGAGCGAAGACTTGCCCACGTTGGAGCGGCCAATAAAAGCAAACTCGGGCAAACGCGCAGGAGGGCATTGCGAAACTTCGCTGCTACTGGTCACAAATTCCGTTTTTGTCACATTCATTGTTCAAAATTACCCCGAAAACATGGTTTTTCTCAACCCGGCCACCTACCCGCAACACGATCCGGTTACCCGTCAGCGCTCGGTAACCGGGATACAACCATGTAATATTCATGTGCCATTGACACCTATTTTTTGTTGTCTGCCGGGCAAGGCCCCCGTAGTTTTACATCCGTGAAGGTGTGTTTTCCACTTATTTTGTTGGCTCTAATCTGACATGACGAGGTATTACTTTTTGCTGGGGGTAGTTGCTTGGCTGATCGCCCTGCCGTGGCGCCTGGCCGCGCAAGACAAAGAACAAGCCCGCCAGTACATGGAACAGGCAGAAATGATGATGGCTGCCACCCAGGCCATGGACGATGCCCGCGAACTGCTGGTGATGGCTGCCAACCTGGACACCTCCAATGTAGAGGCTAACTTCAAAGCGGGCTACTACCACATGCAAACCATTGGCAAAGACAAAGCCGCCACCTACTTCTTGCGCGTATACCGCCAACAGCCTTCGTTTCGTTTCGACCTGGAATACTGGATCGGCAAAAGCTACCACCACGGCCTGGCCTTTGATCAAGCCATCGATTACTACACGCGCTACCGCCAAAAATTGCTGGCACAACCCGCCTACAAAGGCGAAGATCGCATCGCGCTGGCCGATGTAAACCGTAGGTTGGAAGAGTGCGCCACCGGTAAGGAGCTGGTGGCACGGCCCGCCTTGTTTGCTGTCACCAACATTGGCGGGCAGGTCAATTCAGAGTTTGACGATTATTCGCCCGTGGTCGATGCAGATGAGTCGCTCATGATTTTTACCACCCGCAGGCGCGATGGCAACAGCAATGAAAACGTGGCCAACGACAACGAACCGTTTGAAGACATCTTTTTCGCCTCGCGCCAAAACGAGGCCTGGGGCCACGCTCAAAATGCCGGCACTCCCCTCAACACCCGCTACCACGACTCCAATATTTTTTTGTCGGCCGATGGGAAGACGTTGTTTATCCGAAAAGATGTAAATGAGGGAGATATTTTTTACAGCACACGCAACGAGGCCGGGCAATGGAGCGCCCCCACAGCCTTGCCACGGGTCATCAACTCCCCTTACAGCGAGTTCTCGCTTTGCCTGTCGGCCGATGGGAACACGTTGTACTTTTCAAGCGACCGCCCCGGGGGCAAGGGAGGTATCGACATTTACCAATGCACCAAAAACAAAAAGGGCGAGTGGGCCAACGTGAAAAACCTGACTGCCATCAACACCCCGGCCGATGAGGACGGGCCGTTCCTCGACTACGAAGGCAAGTATCTTTACTTCAGCTCCACAGGAGGCAAAGGCATGGGCGGCTATGACCTGTTCCGGTCGGCCTGGAACGAGAGCAGCAAAACCTGGGGCGCGCCCGAAAACCTCGGATACCCGGTCAATACACCCGACAACGATATCTACCTGGTCGGCACCCGCGAAAAAAACCGCTGGTACTATTCTTCCGTGCGTGAAGGAGGCATGGGCTACACCGATATCTATTTGATCACCCTCCGCGACACGACCAACCGAACCATCGCCAAGGCCGCGGCTAAGAAGAGCCGACAACTCATTCTGAAAATGGTGGATGCTACCACAGGCGCTGCTGTCAATGCCAAAGTGGTGGTACGCACTAAAACCGACAAGATGGCCACCGTGAGCCTGGGCGAACCCGGTTTCTATGAACTGGACCTGCCGGATAGCTCTTCGCACCAATACCGCGTGACAGCCGAAAGCCCCGGCCATGTGTTTGTCAACCGCGCCATCACCGTACCGGTGGGCTCAAGTGATGTCGTATATGTTATCAAAATGATTCCGCTGGTGGTAGGCGAATCGATCATCTTACGCAACATCTATTTTGATGTGAATGCCGCCACGCTCACGACCGATTCGTATGACGAACTGGACCTGCTGGAAGAGATGATGGAGGTAAACCCCACGCTGGTCATTGAGATTGCCGGCCATACAGATGACATGGGGAACCACGACTTCAACATGGACCTGTCGCAGCGCAGGGCCAATGCTGTGAAGCGATACCTGCTGGACAAGAACATCCCCGACAGCCGGATACGGGCCGTGGGCTATGGCGAAACCCGCCCTCTTGCCAGCAATGATGACGAAGCCGAAGGCCGTATGCTCAACAGGCGTGTGGAATTCAAGGTGATCAGCAAATAAGCCATACGCGAGGTCTGTTTTGTCTAAGAAACGGTTGCCATTACCTGATGGCTAAAGTGCTACCTTTGCCCGCGCATGGAAAAAGTAGTTGTTCCCTACAAGGAAGACCGGGCCGGGAAAAAGCAGCAGGTGGCGAAGATGTTCGATTCCATCAGTGGCCGGTATGACTTCCTTAACCATTTCCTGAGCCTCGGAATCGACATCCGCTGGCGGAAAAAGGCCATCTGGCAATTGCAGGCGCTACAACCCAAACTCATTTTGGATGTGGCCACCGGCACGGGCGACTTCGCCATTGAGGCGCTAAAGTTAAACCCCGAAAAGATCATCGGCATTGATATTTCGGAGGGCATGCTGGATCAGGGCCGCAAAAAAATGAAGATAAAGGGACATGCTCATATTATTGACATGATCAATGGCGATTCAGAAAACTTGCCCTTCGAGGAAAATAAATTCGATGCCGTGGTCGTTGCCTTTGGGGTGCGTAACTTTGAAAACCTGGCCCGCGGCCTGGCCGAAATGAGGCGTGTGCTCAGGCCGGGCGGCAAAGCAGTGATATTGGAGTTTTCAAAGCCTCGCTCCTTTCCGTTCAAACAATTGTACTACTTTTATTTCCGATACATGTTACCCACCGTGGGCCGTTGGATCTCCAAGGACCCGGCCGCTTACACATACCTGCCCGAATCGGTGCAGGCATTCCCGGACGGCAACGATTTTACGGGCATCATGGATCGGATCGGATTTAAAGACACCACATGCAAGCCTTTGACGTTCGGCATCAGCTCCTTGTACACCGGCATAAAATAGTTATCGCCTGGCTGATGCTGCTGTCGGCCAGTGCGTGGGCCCAACGATCGCACACGTACGTCAGGCGCAACAACCCCGAGTACGACAACCGCACGATCACCTATGGATTTATGATCGGCATCCATACCTCGGCTTACCGCAGCCGCTATTCCGATGCGTTTGTGGATGCGAATGCCGACACGGCACACTCCGTGATGGCTGCCTTTTCTCCTGGGTTTTCGCTGGGCTTTTTGGTAAACCTGCGCCTGCATGAGTTTGTGGATTTGCGGCTCATGCCTAAAGTGGGATTTTACGATCACCAGCTTCAATATGCATATACCAATGCCCCCACCACCACGCAATTGGTGGAAACGGCTATGGTGGAGTTTCCCGTATTGCTCAAGTACAAATCGATGCGCAGGGGCAATGTGCGCATGTATATGATAGGGGGCGTAACGCCCGGTTTTGAAGTATCCGGAAAAAACGATGTTTCGACCGGATCGGCCGAGTTGCCCATCCGAAAATCGAATGTGAGCCTGG
Source organism: uncultured Ohtaekwangia sp. (assembly GCA_964524935.1). Taxonomy (GTDB): domain Bacteria; phylum Bacteroidota; class Bacteroidia; order Cytophagales; family Cyclobacteriaceae; genus ELB16-189. The sequence continues at coordinate 308,079 of CAZGFJ010000001.1, read as the reverse complement.
AGGCCGGATTGGGCTTCGACTTGTACTTTCCGTTGTTCAAGTTTTCACCCGAAATCCGCTTTGCCCGTGGCATCACCAACATGCTCGGAAACAGCACGGGTCCATTTACCGATGGCTTGCACCAGCTTACCACCCATACCGTTTCCGTCTACCTGATTTTTCAGTAGCGCCCCACCACGCTTTTGGTTTTTTCCATGAATACTTCCCGTACTGTTTTGATTACCGGTGCCACGTCAGGGATTGGCGAAGCTACCGCGCGGCTCTTGGCAGCCCATCATTTCCGGCTGATCCTGTGCGGTCGCAGAAAAGACCGCCTCGTTGCGTTGGCCCGCGACCTGTCTGCCCGTACCGAAGTACACACACTGAGCTTTGACGTACGGGTGCATGCCGAAGTAAAAAAAGCGCTCACCTCGTTGCCTGTCGCCTGGCAAATAGTGGATGTGCTCATCAACAATGCGGGCAACGCCCATGGACTGGATCCTATCCAAACCGGAAACATTGACGACTGGGACGCAATGATCGATATCAACGTGAAGGGCTTATTGTACCTGACACGCGAAATAGTGCCGGGAATGATCGCGCGCCACTCCGGACATGTCATCAACCTGGGTTCGATAGCCGGCAAAGAGGTATATGCGCAGGGCAACGTGTATTGCGCCAGCAAATTTGCAGTGGATGCACTCACCCGCGGCATGCGCATCGATTTGAACAGTCACGGAATTAAAGTGACCGCCATCCACCCGGGCCTCGTGGAAACGGAATTTTCGCTGGTGCGTTTTAAGGGCGATGCGGAGCGCGCAGCCCACGTCTATCAGGGCATCCACCCCCTGCGGGGCGAGGATGTGGCCGACTTGATTTTATTTGCCCTCACGCGACCTCCGCACGTGGTCATTGCCGATTTGGTGGTATTTCCCATCGCACAGGCAAGCGCGACAGTGGTGAACCGGAAGTAACTGCCGTCCGCGAGCACCCCTCTTTGCACGCAGCTATAACGCAATGGCAACTTTCACTCCAATGCGAAGGAAGATCACTGAAAAACCCGGATCTAACACCATCGTATAAAAATAATGACCGGACTTGTCGAGTAGATATCTACTTGACTGAAACGCAAATGTGCGCTGCACACCCATCGTCAGCCCTCCAGCCACAAACTGTGCATCATAGATACTGCCGCGTTTGGCTTTAGATCGTCTGCTGCGTTAAAGAAACGAATCGGCCTGCCACATCAGGCGCACGCCAAAAGCGATCAGGCAAAGCCCTACCAAAATGTTCATGATGCGTAGCAAGCGGACAGTAATGAGCCGGCTCAGCTTGCCGGCCAGATAGGCTTTGAGCAAATCCGTGCCAAAGACGGTGAGCAGCAGCGATGCAAAAAAAATCAGAAACTCATAGCCCCGGGTGTACCCCAGGTCGATGGATGCTACGCTCAGTGTGCCGATCCAGAAAATCAGCACCATGGGGCTCAACCCGTTGATGACAAATCCCTTGGCGATGTATCGCCAGCCAGTGCTGGCCGTGGCGGCAGAAGCATGGGTGGCAACGCCTTGCCGGCTCTTCACCAGCAGATGATACAACCCAAACCCGATGAGGATGACACCCCCGCCATACGCGAGCCCCTCGCGAAAGTTGGGTTGATTGATAAACTGCACCAACCCGAAATAGCAAACTGCGACATACACCGCATCGCTTAGCGATACGCCCACCGCCACCAGTGCGCCTTTAACAAAACCCCGTTCCACGCTGGTTTGGATCAGCGTGAAAAAAACGGGGCCAATCAAAAAAGCCAATAAGATCCCCAGCTTAACACCACTCCACGCGATGTGCATGCGCTACCGGGCAATAAATTTCTCCCATTCTTCGCGTTGTGCATTTTTGAGCACGCGTGGAAATTTGTTCTGCCCGCCTACTTTGCCGCGGGCCTCCATATAATCGTAAAAGGTCTGCACGGGCAGCACATCGACAATCACTTCTTTCAAAGCGGCCTTTCGCTCCACGGCATAGTCGTCATTGAGATGTTCCAAATGAAAGTCCAGGCGGTCGCGCAGCTTCTTTTTATCCACAGGATCATCGGTGCCAATGTACCAGTGATGGGCAAAAAGGCTCTCGTGTGGTATGCCCGCCACCGTAAACTCGCGAATGGCGATGTTTAGTTCATCAGCTACCAGCTCAATGGCTTTATTCATATTGTCTACCGAGAGGTGTTCGCCACACAGGCTCAAAAAATGTTTTGTCCGGCCGGTGATAATGATTTCAGATTCTTCTACCGAAGTAAACTTAACCACATCGCCAATCAAATAACGCCAGGCGCCTGCGCACGTAGAGAGCAGGATAGCATATTCCTTTCCTTCTTCCACTTCATCGATCATCAACGCTTCGGCATCGGGTTTGATCTCGCCCGAAGGGAAGAAGTTTTTGTCATCAAACGGCACAAACTCATAAAAGATACCGTTGTTCAGCACCAACTTCATCGTTCTGCGCATCGGCAGGGTTTGATATGCAATGAACCCCTCGGATGCCAGGTAGGTCTCGATGTAGTGGATGGGGCGCCCCAGTAGTTTTTCAAAACCCTTGCGATAGGGATCGAACGACACGCCCCCGTGAACGTACACCGACAGGTTGGGCCATATTTCGTGGATGTTTTTGAGTTGATAATGGGCAATGATCTTCTCCAGCAAAATCTGGATCCAGGCGGGTACGCCCACAATGATGCCAATATCCCAATCTTTAGCCTTCTCGGTGATCTCAGTCAGTTTGGCTTCCCAGTTGCGTGTTTTGGCGATGCGCTTGCCCGGTTTATAAAAGTGCTGAAACCAAAAAGGAAGATTGGCCGCCTGGATGCCGCTCAAGTCGCCCTCAAAATAGTTGCCTTTTTTGTTCAGGTGGGTGCTGCCGCCAATCATCAAAATACCCGCGGCAAAAACTTCCGGGGGCAGGTCGTATTTATCCAACGTTAAAATTTGCCGAACGCTGGTTTTGCGGATGGCCTTGGTCATCTCTTTGGTAACGGGGATGTATTTTGAGGAGGCCTCGGACGTGCCCGAGCTCAACGCGAAATACTTCACCTTACCCGGCCAGCATATATTCTTCGCACCCTTGAGCGACAATTGCCACCAGTCCTTATACATCTTGTTATAGTCGTGGATGGGCACCTTGCGCTTGAACGACCGGTAAAACTGACGGGGCCCTTTGCGGAACTCCCCCAGCTTTTCCTGGAAGTCGTAATACTTACCAAACTCCGTGTCGGCCGCTTCGATCATCAGCTTTTTAAGCTCGTTTTTTTGCAACTCGGCCGGTGAACTAAATTCCTGCTCCAAACTTTCGCGCAGTTTAATGCCTTTCTTGAGCAAGGTTCCGAGTATAGCCATACCTTTGGGACGTTTTGTAGAAGGGCGAAGATAGGCAAATGAGCATTAAAAGTAACATCGAAAGAATCCAGCTGGAGTTGGGCCACGGGTGCCGCCTCATCGCGGTAAGCAAAACCCAACCCGCCACCAAACTCCGGGAAGCCTATGACGCGGGCCATCGCTTGTTTGGGGAAAATAAGGTACAAGAACTGGTCGACAAGTACGAACAACTCCCGCGCGACATCGAATGGCATTTGATTGGCCATCTGCAAACCAACAAAGTCAAATACATTGCCCCGTTTGTTTCGCTGATCCACTCGGTTGATTCGGAAAAATTACTGGTTGAAATCAACAAGCAGGGGGCAAAGGCCAACCGCGTAGTGCCTTGCCTTGTGCAACTGCACGTGGCTCAAGAGGAAACCAAGTTTGGGGCCGATGAGCAGGATGTACATCGATGGTTGCAAACCGGCTTGTTTGAAAGACTGCCGTTTGTGGACGTACGCGGGCTGATGGGCATGGCATCACTCACGGCAGACGAGCAGCAGATACGCTCGGAGTTTCGTCACCTGAAAAGCGTTTTTGAGTCGATTCGACAACAGCGGCTGCCCGCCAACGTGCGCATGCAGGAGCTGTCGATGGGTATGAGTGCGGATTACCGCATTGCCGTGCAGGAAGGAAGCACGCTGGTGCGCGTGGGAACGGCTATTTTTGGAGAACGGACATAACCCTTTTTTGTGATGCGCACATGGTCATCCCCAGGTGTTTTACTGTTGGCCGGTATACTGAGTTTTGCGGCTGTGGCGCTGGGCGCATTTGGCGCGCACGCGTGGGAGCCTACCCTGGCTGCCAACGGTACCACCAATACATTTGAACTGGCCGTACGCTATCAGTTTTATCACGCCCTGGCACTGATGGCGGTGGGCGTTTGGATGCGCACCAATACGTCCGTGCTTCTGCCGCAGGCTGCCGGCTGTGTAATGGCAGGAGTGGTCTGTTTCAGCGGCAGCCTGTATGTGCTTGCCTTTACCCGATCCATTACACTGTGGTGGGCAACTCCGTTGGGCGGTTTGTTCTTGCTAACGGGTTGGCTGTTGGTGTGTGTTGCGGCCTGGAAGGAATGGCGATCGTAAATCAGCGCTTCCGCTATTGATCTACTTTTCGCGCTGTCACGGTAGCGGTGAACGTAACTTGATTGTTCGCGTTGGTGGCGTTGGAGATAACGCGTATTACCTTGGTTACACGGCCCGTCTTTCCGGAACTGTTAAAGGCCACGGTGAACTCGCCCTTGCCGCCCGGGCCAATAGGATCACGGGGCCACCCTTTGGGTGTGGTGCATCCACATGTTACTTCAATGTTGGTAATAACCAGGGGCTGTGTGCCCGAGTTGGTAAACTTGTATACATATTCGATTTTGTCGCCCTCGGTAATGTCGCCAAAATCATGGCTATCTGCTTGCCAGGTGATGTAGGCTCCCTCGCTGGCGGTCTGAGCCAAAACTCCGCTGGTCACCAGCAGGCATCCCCACAAAAAAATGAATCTCCGCATATTGAGTCGCGCTTTTTTTTTTGGCCCGAGATAGCCCCGGTACATTCACAAAATTATTTCCGAATTTACACAATCATTTACGGTAATCAACGAAAGAATGGATCATCCCGTTCATAAATTTTATGGAAATCGTTTACGGGTAAGGGTCTGCGGGGTTTGCGTGCATGACAATCGGCTCTTGTTAGTGAAGCACCGCATGGCCGGAGGCCCCCTGTGGGCCCCGCCCGGCGGTGGCTTGGAGTTTGGCGAAAGTGCGCCTGCGTGCCTGGCCCGGGAGTTTCGGGAAGAAACCGGTTTATCCGTAGAAATCCGTGACTTTTTGTTCGCCTGCGAATTACTACAACCGCCCCTGCATGCGGTGGAGCTGTTTTTTAACGTAACGTGGGTGGGTGGTCTGCTCGTGACGGGCTGCGATCCGGAGCCCGGCAGCCCTTCCGTCATCGAAGAGTCGGCCTGGCTGACGGCCGCCCAGGTAATGGCGCAACCCCGAACGCAGCGACACCGCATCTTCGAAACCGTGGCCGATCCGCTCCAAATTGCCTCTTTGAGGGGTTATTTTAGGCTCTGACCGGTTGCGGGGAACACAGGAATTTAAGTATTATTGCAAGCTAAATCTGTAAACCCGATGACTCTAAACCGAATCCTTACCGTTGTTCTATTGCTGGCCAGCTTAGGTCTGTTTTATAAATTGGTGCGCAGCATCAATGGAACCATTGAAGAGCGCGAAGCAATCTCGTCTAAAGAAGAAGCTATCATTGAGCGCCTAAAGTTGATCCGCGAGGCGGAAACCCTGTTCCAGGAGGTGCACGGCCGATACACTGCCAACTGGGATTCACTGGCCAACTTTATTGAAAACGGCAAAGTCGCCATCGTGGAGAAAAAAGAAACCATCGAGCAGCAAGCCTATGGGGGCGAGAAAATCACGATTACGTATGATACCCTTGGGTTTGTCTCGGCCAAAGAACGCATCTTCAAAAAGAACTTCACGGTAAACGCCTCTGATAACGGCACGTTTATGGGCTTTAAAGTGAATGTGGGCGATCAGTTGATCAAAAATCAGCGCCCTTATGCCATTAAGGTGGGCGACAAAGTGAATGAACCCCCGCTGTCGGAAGACGGAACGGTCATTTCGTTTGCCGATGTAAAGCCGGGCGATGCGCTCAAAAAAGGCCAAATCCTCATCAATATGTGGCGCTATCAATTCAATCCCAATGTGGAGGTCGCCAAGATTGGCTTTATCCCCGGCCGCGAAAACCAAAAATTCGACATCTATGTTGGAAAAGTGGACAAATCGGGTTTGAAGGTGGACGTGATCGAAGTAAAAGATCCCACCCCGGACGACAAGACCCGCAGCGACCGGAACGAAGCGAAAAACCGCAAGCCGCTTCATTTTGGCAGCAAGGTAGATGTGTCGACAGCCGGCAACTGGGAATAACCACGTCTCTTGCAAGCGGCCGCCAGTTATAAGTTAATCAAGAAGATCAAAGATGATCGGTTTGATGAGGAGCAGCTTCATCAATACCATTTGATTGTACAGTTTGGCGTACGCGACTTTCAGGCAGCTGTGGTGGAAGCTGGGGAAAATCGGGTCCTCTTCTTCGAAGACTATGTGCTCAATGAATTGTCAAACTATGCCGAACAGCTAGACGTCATCAAACAGCTTTTTGATTCGCATCCGGTGCTGGGTGCCGGATTTTGGAACAGCGTACTGGTTTCCATTAAAAACAACAAATTCGTACAGGTGCCCGCGGCCCTGTTTCAACCCTCGGCCTCCCCGGAATACCTCCGGTTCAATGCCGCGGTAACACCCCGCGAAGAGGAAGTGTTGTTTACGACACATCCCGGGCAGGACGTAGTCACCGTGTTTGCCGCACAAACCCCGTTGATCGAATGGCTAAAAAGCCTTTACCAGCATTCGCACCTGCGCATCACACACCAATCCACCGCGTTGATTGAAGGGGTGACCAGCTATGCGCGGGCACATGCCGAGGGCCACCCGCTGTACATTTATGTAGACCGCTTCAAGCTGCATGTCCTGGCGGTCACCGAGGGCAACCTGCTCTACTACAATCAGTTTCCGATCAAACAATTTTCGGACTATGTGAAATACATCATGTTGGTACTCCACGCGCTGAACATGGATCAAAAAAACAGTCGCGTGGTTTTATGGGGCTACATCGGCAAAAACTCGCCTCACTACCAGGAGTTTTACAAGTATATCCAGAACGTCACGTTTGGCGAACGTCCCGCCCATGTGCGGTTTGGCTATTTGTTTGACGAGATTCAGGAACACCACTTTTTTGATTTGTTTTCGCTTCCATTGCTGCTGACCAAGGCAGCCGCGGAATAGCGATGGCCCGATTGCCCGCCTATGAAACGCATCGCTCTTTTCCCCGGCTCTTTCGATCCCTTTACAAAAGGGCATGAAGATATTGTGCTGCGAGGCCTGTCGCTGTTTGACGAAATCATTGTGGCGGTAGGCTACAACAGCGGCAAGAGCCAACGGTACTTCAAAATCGACTTCATGCTGGAGCGTATACGTCAGACATTTGAAAATCAGCCGGCCATTAAAGTGATTACCTACTCCGAACTGACAGCCGAACTGGCGAAACGCGAGGGAGCACGGTTTCTGTTGCGTGGACTCCGCAACACGACTGACTTTGAGTACGAAAACAGCATAGCACAGATAAACCGAAAATTGAATGCCGACCTGGAGTCAGTGTTTTTGATCACCTCTCCCACGTTGGCAGCCATCAGCTCGTCCATCATCCGCGAAGTGCACCGATATGGTGGCAATGTGTCGGATCTGCTGCCTTACCGGCTGGATTAGTCACTGAACGCCCTGATCTCACCGGTGGTCCCACGCAGTTTCACTAAGAAGCACAACGTGGTGTTAAAAACCACCTCACGCGACAAAGGTCAACTAAAAAGACTACATCAAATTTCTTTGCATTTTCTTGGTGTACCCGCTATCACACAGCGTTTTCACCACGGGGCATAAAGAAGCACAGAGCGGTCGACATCTCTGCATCAAACTACCGCTCAAAAAAGGCTGTCTCCCCCGTGTGCTTTGTGAACACTCGGGGAGACAGCCTGTTTGGTTTGGCTCCGTCTTTTTACTATCTGACGGCTCTAGTTACCTTTCTCCAAGTTGATCTTGGTGGGTTTTTCGTAGCCAAACAACTCATCCAGCGTCAACTGTTTCACGGTGCCGTAGTTCTGAAGGTCTTTCAGGTTCAACTTGTCTTTGGCACCCACCAGCACCACATTAAACTTACGGCCTTTGATGTACTCTTGCTGAAACTTTTCCAGATCGGCCAGCGTCATGGTTTGGATATCGCGGTAAATATCCTTGCGTATGTCGTGATCCAACCCCCGCTTCTGTGCCGTTTCATAATTAAACAGAATTCCCGTTTTGGTGATTCGTTCGCTCTCCAGTTGGTTCAGCAACGACTGCTTGGCAATGTTAAAGCCCCCTTCGGATTTCGGAAACTCCTGGATCAGGCCCATCATGGCCTTCATGGACTCGCGTTGCTTATCCGCCTGCGTGCCAATGTACCCAAAAAATGAATCGTTTTTGTCTTTGCGTTGAGCGGTGTTGTAGCTGGCAAAGGCCGAGTAAGCCAACCCCTGCGCTTCGCGCAATTCCTGAAAGACGGGCGAACTCATGTTGCCGCCAAAGTATTCATTGAACATGCGGATGTTAGCTGCCCGGGTCGGATCATATTTTTCGCCCTTGGATAAGAAGATAATTTCTGCCTGTACCATGTCATAGTCAGTCCAGTACACGGCGGGTTTCGACATGTCCGTCATGGCAAAATCCACCGGAGCCGGGGCCGGCTTCAACTCGGCCGGTACGTTGTGATGCGCGTTGAGCGAGGCAAGAAGTTCGGTATCTGATTTCGGACCAAAATACAGTACCCGGTGTTGTGTTTGGGTAAAGTCTTTGATGATGGCAATAAGTTCGTTCGACTTCAATTCCCGCAGTTCCTTGTTCGACAACACGTTGGTAAACGGAGAGTTGGCCCCGTAGGTGCCGTAGTTCACCAGGCCATCCCACAAAATGGAAAACTTGTCGAGCTTGGTATCATCGCGTTTCTTAAAGGTACCCTCGATCATCTTGCCCAGCGCTGCTTCATCGGCTTTGGGGTTGGCCAACAACTTTTCAAACAACTGCATGGCTTTCTCCATGTTTTCTGTCAGGCCGGACAGAAACACATATGTTTGGTCTTCGCTGGCAAACACCCCGAAGTTGCAGCCCAGCTTATAAAACTCCTTCTTGAAATCTTCTGCGGTCATTTCATCCGTGCCGATGTATTCTAAATACTCCAACGCGTGCTGCATGCGCGGGTCGTGGTTGGTGCCTTTATCAGCCAGGTAGTAGAGTGTGAACAGCGCATTTTCTTTGTTCTGCGTGTACAGCACATCCACGCCCTTGTCCATCTTCAACTTCTTGATATCTTTCTCATAGTCGATAAACACGGGCTGGAGCCTCTCGACCTTCGCGGCCAAAATAGCTTCGTGGAAAGGCGACTTCGCCTCTTTGTTAAGGGCTACTTTGGTGATGGCCGGCTTAGGTACTTTTTGGCTGTTCGGATCTTTACCTGTGCGCTTTTTGATGACAATGTAGTTGTCTTTGTAGTGGTCGCTGGCAAACTTGATGACATCCTCTTTGGTGTACTTTTTCAGTTGATCCAGCGAGGCCACATACGTATCCCACGAGATGCCATTGGTAAACGCCATCACCATATCGTTGGAGCGGCTCCAGTTGTATTCGGACTGCTGTGTTTTTTGTTTTTTCAAGTCGTTGATGACCGCTTCAAGCAACCAATCATCGAACTGTCCTTTTTTGACCAGTTCAATTTGCTCCAGCAAAAGGTTTTTTACCTCGTCCAGTGTCTGACCCTCGCGCGGCCGCGCGGAGAAGGTATGGAGGGAATAGTCGTTCAAATCGTTAACAAAGCTGGTAGGTTCCAGCACTTTCTGCTGCTGTTTCAGATTCAGGTCGATGAGGCCGGCTTGTGAGTTGGCCAAAATCATATCCGTCAGTCGCAGCAAGGCAAAATCCTGGCTGCCGGTGCCTTTGAACCGAAAAGCAATATTGATCCACTCAGCATCCGGACCATATACCTCGCGTTCGATCGGCGTTGTGATCGGATCTTCTTCAATGGGCGTCCAGGCTGTGAGCTCGGGGTTGGGCTGCCAATCACCAAACTTCTCTTCGATCAATTTTATAGTCTGATCATAGTCCAGGTCACCGCTCATACAAATGGCTACGTTGTTGGGCCGGTAGTATTTGTTAAAGTAGTTTTTGATTTCGGTGATGGATGGATTCTTGAGATGCTCGATGGTACCAATAACCGTTTGTGTGCCGTACGGATGTTTGGCAAAGGCTGCCCGGTACATCTCTTCGTAGGTCTTCCAGTAGTCATTGTCTAAGCTGCGGTTTTTTTCTTCATACACGGCCTCAAGTTCGGTATGAAAAAGACGGGGCACGATTTCTTTGAACCGGTTGCCTTCAATGGTAAGCCAATTGGCCACCTGGTTGGCGGGGATGTCATTAATGTAGACCGTTCGGTCTTCGGTGGTGTAGGCGTTGGTGCCCTTGGCCCCGATGGCTGACACCAGTTTGTCATATTCGTTGGCAATGGCAAACGTAGATGCCTCGTTGGAAACCTGATCGATCAGCTTGTAGTAGTCCTTTCGCTGCGTGGTATCCGTGAGTGTGCGGTAGTGTTCAAACATCCGCTCAATGCTGTCCAAAAACACTTTTTCATTGTTCCAGTCCTGGGTGCCAAAAGCACTGGTGCCTTTGAACATGATGTGTTCGAGGTAGTGCGCCAGTCCGGTAGCGTTGGCTGGATCAAACTTCCCGCCCGCTTTTACCGCGATGGCCGTTTGAATGCGCGGCTCGGCTTTGTATTGGCTCAAATACACTTTCAGGCCGTTGGGGAGCGTGTAAATGCGTACGTTGAGAGGGTCGTTGGGCACAAACTCGTAGGAATAGCCTCCGCTTTCGGCCGTTTGTAGGGTGTTGGGATCTTTGGTGCATGACCACAGCAACAAGGCAAGCAGTGCCACACCGGCAATTTTCTTCAGCATACGTAGTTTGGTTAGTTGACGGGTTAAAGTTACGCAACAGAGAACGGAAGCCCAGACGTATGGCCCTCGAAAAAAGTTTTGACAAAATGGGTGAAAATGAGGTTGAAGACATCAAAAAACCAACCTGCGGATCAAAAAATCGTATTTTTAGATCATGAAACGAAAAAAGTGGGTGGCGGCAGTCGTGGTTTTGATGGGTTTGGGAGGATTGGCACTGACCCCCCCGGCCGAGCGTTATTTCGAAATCGCCAAAAACCTGGAGATTTTCGCCTCCCTGTTTCGCGAGGTGAACACGCTATACGTGGACGAAGTAAGCCCTCAGAAAATGATGCGCACGGGGATCGATGCCATGCTCAACTCGCTCGATCCGTACACGAACTATATTTCGGAAGACGAAATCGAAGATTACCGCACGCAGAATACAGGACAATACGGAGGCATTGGTGCCTTGACACGGCAGTTTGGCAACCGCACGGTGGTCACCATGGTGTATGAAGGTTTCCCGGCCTTCAAAAACGGTCTCCGCATTGGCGATGAAATCATCAAATTGGATGAAGTGGAACTGGCCCGGCTTACACCCGATGAGGCCAACCAGCTTATGCGCGGCCAACTGGGCACCACTGTAAAGCTGACGGTCAAACGCTTTGGCGAAAAAAATCCGCTGACGCTGGAGTTCAAACGCGAAAAAATAAAAATCAACAACGTGCCCTACAGTGGGTTGGTGGACAGCGAAGTGGGCTATGTGCAGGTGACCGAATTTACCCAGGAAGTGGGCCGTGAGGTCAAGCAAGCCATCAGTTTGCTAAAGGAAAAGGGAGCCAAGAGCATCGTGCTGGATCTGCGCGATAACCCGGGCGGATTATTAATGGAGGCCGTGAACATCTGCAATCTATTCTTGCCGAAAGACAAAGAGGTGGTGACCACCAAGGGTAAAATTGCCGAACGCAACGTGACCTACCGCACACTCAACAGCCCGCTTGACCTCGATATTCCCGTGGTCGTACTCATCAACCGCGGAAGCGCCTCAGCCTCCGAAATTGTGGCGGGCACCTTGCAGGATTATGACCGTGCAGTGGTGTTAGGCGAGCGATCGTATGGTAAAGGGTTGGTGCAGGAGCCGCGGCCTTTATCATACAATGCACAAGTAAAAATAACCACAGCCAAATACTATACGCCCACCGGTCGGTGTATCCAGGTATTGGACTATGCGCACCGCAGGGAAGACGGCAGCGTAGGCTCTATTCCGGATTCCCTAAAAAAAGAATTCAAGACCTCGCGCGGCCGGCCGGTATATGATGGCGGTGGTATCGAGCCGGATGTGAAACGTCCGGCCCGCCCCTTGTCTTCGTTGGCGATCGCGCTCTATTCACAAGGGTGGTTGTTCGACTATGCCACTGAATATGCCGCGCAACACAAAGCCATTGCTCCCGCCCGCCAGTTTGCGCTCACCGATGCCGCCTACCAGGATTTTGTGGATTGGATAAAAACAAAACCGTTTCGCTACGAGCCTGCCATTGAAGCAGAACTCAACGCGTTGGAAGAAGAAGCCAGGCGCGAACGTTACTACGAGGAACTAAAACCCCATTTACTCGACCTGAAGCAGAAACTGACCGAAAGCCGCAAAAATGAATACACGATGTTCAAAGATCAAATCAAAGAATTACTGGAACGCGAAATCGTGAGTCGTTACTACTTTGAGGCAGGCGCAGCCGAGGTGGGATTTCAGTATGATGACGATGTGAAACAGGCCGTCCGGCTTCTGCGGTCGGCCGCAGAATACCAGAAGATTTTGAAACTGTGACGATCCTGCACAATGTCCGCTGGAAAGGACTGGTTATCTCCGCCCTGGCTGGGCTGGGGCTAATGCTGCTGCTGGATTCGTGCATGCAATTCCGGATGAGCAAATCGGAGATTGACCGATTTTTTAGCGACAAGAAGTATCAGGGTACGCTGCGCCAATACCGATTGGGCAAGCGCACCATCAACTACCTGCATGTGGGCGATACCTCAAAACCGGTCATCGTCTTTCTGCACGGATCGCCCGGCTCGCTCAGCGCGTTCATCGACTTTATGGCCGACAGCGCGCTGCTGGAGCACGCGCAATTGATCTCGGTAGACCGCCCGGGGTTTGGTAGCTCTGATTTCGGGCGGGCCGAAAAATCGCTGGCGGCACAAAGCGAATTGCTCTTTCCCGTTCTGAAAAAACACAAGACCTCAAAACCACTGATTTTAATTGGCCACTCGCTGGGCGGACCGCTGATCGCCCAAATGGCCATGGACTACCCACCCTGGGTGGACGGTCTTGTCATCGTGGCGGGTTCGATTGACCCCGACTTAGAGCCCAATGAGTGGTTCCGCGCCCCGCTGGCCACACCCATGCTGAAATGGATGATGCCGCGCTCGCTGCGTGCCTCCAACGATGAGATTTATCGCGTAAAGCCCCAACTGGAAGAAATGCTTCCGCGGTGGAAAGACATCACGGTGCCGGTAACCGTCATTCAAGGGGGGCGCGATAAACTGGTGCCGCCCGGCAATGCCGATTTTGCCAAGCGCATGCTTATCAACGCGCCCGTCAAAATGGTGTTGGTTGACGACATGAACCACTTCGTGCCGTGGACGCACCCGCACCTGATGCGGCAAGAGCTCTTGGAAATGGTGAAATCGCTTACGCAACCGTAACAAATTACTACTTTTGCCTCCCCGCATAATTCAGGAGAGGTGCCAGAGTGGCCGAATGGGACGGTCTCGAAAACCGTTATACGGGTAACTGTATCGAGGGTTCGAATCCCTCCCTCTCCGCTTTACCCTCCGAAGTCCCGCCACAAGCGGGACGAAGGAGGGTTTAGTCTCTCTCCACGTGTTACTACGTTAAGGAAGGGTTCAATCTCGCGGCAAGGTCCTATTCAAAGCGCAGCGACTCAATGGGGTCCAATTTGGACGCTTTGTAGGCCGGATAGTAACCGGAGATGAGGCCCACAAAAATACAGATCAAAAACCCCACGATGATCCACGTCCAGGGAATGACAAAGGCACTAAACCCGATGGCATTCGAGATGATGTTACCGATCAGGATGCCAAACAACACCCCGGCAATACCGCCCAGTACGCACACAACAATGGCTTCGATGACAAACTGTTGGCGGATGCGCAGCGGAGTGGCACCAAGTGCCTTACGTACCCCCACTTCGCGGGTCCGTTCCGTCACGGAAACCAGCATGATGTTCATCAGCGCGATGGAGGCACCTAAGAGCGTGATAAACCCTACGCCAAATCCCCCGATGCGCAAACCGCTGGTGATGCTCTCCAACTCCTGCGCCAACGACTCGCTCTTCTCGATCTCAAAAGAGTTTTCACGGCCCACCTGGTCGTGGCGTATCTTCCGCAACAGGCCGGTGGCTTCACCCATCGCCACGTCTACCTGATTGGGGTCGGTAACGCCTATGGCCATGCGGTAATACAGCTGCTGCCCACCGGAAAGCTGGTTCGCCACAATGATGGGAATCAGCATCATGTTGTCAAAGTTGTTCTCAGAAATACTCCCCTTTTCTTTCATTACGCCAATTACCTTAAACTGATTGCCTTTGAACGAAAGGGTGGTGTTGATTCGTTCTTTGCCTGAACCAAATAGCGTTTTGGCCAGCTCGCTGCCCACGATCGCTACCCGCGTTCCATACTGAATTTCAAAACGCGAAAAATTACGCCCCTCCTCAATACTCAACCCTTTGATCGCCATATACTCCTCGTTGACGCCCATCACGTTTACGTTTGGGTTGGTTTTATTGGATTTGTACCGGATTTCAGCCAGGCTGGTAAGGCGGGCATTGAGGCTGACGGTGGCTGGAAATTCATATTGGTTGACAAACCGGAGCACCTCCTGAAATTGCAAGGGCGGATATACCTTTTCTTTCACCCCGTCCTGGCTGCTGCCACGATTGAACTTCGAATACACGTCAAATGTGTTTACCCCCAGCGAAGAAAGGCTTTCTGACACCGAAAATTCGATGCCATCGATGGCGGTCAAAATGCCGACCAGCGACATGATGCCGATGGCCACGATCACGGCCGTCAGCACCGAGCGCAGCAAATTAGCTTTTACCGAGCGCAGGCCCTCTTTTACATTTTCAACCAAGTTCATGATTCCGTGCGTTAGGGTTTTTGTTTAATGGCGCGTTTCCGTGCAAAAGTATATCTTTAGCGGCTGTAGCGGGCGCGTACACGCCACTAAAAAACATGCATTATGAAGCCTATAACGAAGCAATGGCTGGTAGGGTTGTTAGTGGGGTTGCTTTCGGGGCCTGCCTGGGCGAACCACCTCCTTATCCCCATGGATGAAAAACAGGTCAACCATCTGAAGGCCTATGGGATCGCCTATTGGATTCTGCGGAATGACATCGAAGTGGATTGGCTGCTCAACTACCGGGGCGGCAGTTTTATGTGCACCTACCAACCCAAAATCCAAAACGAGTTGATTGTGCGGGGGGTGAGTTATGAAGTGATTTCGGCCGCCCAGGCCAACGCGATCGTTGCCGAAGTGAGCAGCCCGGCCGTTAACTCGGATCTGATGAAGCTTGAAAAATACCCCAAAATCGCGGTGTACTCACCCAAATCAAAACAGCCGTGGGATGATGCGGTGACCTTGGTGCTCAGCTATGCAGAAATCCCCTACGATGTCGTGTTTGATGAAGAAGTGCTCAATGGCGCGCTGGCCAAATACGACTGGCTGCACCTGCACCACGAAGACTTTACCGGCCAGTACGGAAAGTTCTATGGAAGTTATGCCAACATGCCATGGTACCTCGAGCAGCAGAAAGAAGCAGAGTCGATGGCCCGGCAGTTTGGGTTTCAAAAAGTATCGCAGCTAAAGCTGAATGTGGCCAAGCGCGTGAAAGAGTTCGTAGCCGGGGGCGGCTTCATGTTTGCCATGTGCTCGGCTACCGATTCGTATGACATCGCCCTGTCCGCGGAAGGCGTAGATATTTGCGAACGCATGTACGATGGCGATCCGGCCGACCCGCAAGCACAACAAAAGCTCAATTACGAAAGTACGTTCGCCTTCACTGACTTCCGGCTCTCGCGCGACCCGTATGAGTATGAGTTTTCCGACATTGATAACAAACCCAACGAGCGCGGACTCCGACAGGACAATGACTACTTTACCATCTTTCAGTTCTCGGCCAAATGGGACCCCATCCCCACGATGCTCACCCAAAACCACTCGAAAGTGATCAAAGGATTCTATGGTCAAACCACCGGCTTCAAAAAGAGCTTGATCAAAGCGGATGTAACCGTGATGGGCGAGAACAAAGAAATTGGCGAAGCCAAGTATCTGCACGGCATTTTTGGCAAGGGCTTTTGGACCTTCTATGGCGGACACGACCCCGAAGACTACCAACACACCGTAGGTGAGGAACCCACCGATTTGAACCTGCACCCCACCTCGCCCGGCTTTCGCCTGATTTTGAACAACGTGCTGTTTCCAGCGGCAAAAAAGAAAAAGCAAAAAACATAAGCGGTGCGTGCCATGACTCCTTTACTGATAAGCTGCGCGCTGATGGGTGCCATGACCATGTGCAAGACCACGAAGTCAGCGCCTTTCACCTCTGAGAAAATCGCCACTGCGCTGCCGAGCACTGCCGACACTGGTCGCAACGCCACGGGGGAATACGAACTGCGCACGGAGGCCCTCACCCCTGCCGGCCGAATGACTATTACGGTGGTGCGCGTGCGCGACCAAAAAGTGATTTGGCAAAAAAGCATCCGGGCCGGCTATGCCAAGTGGGCAGGCACCACTACCGTAGAACTACTGGACGCGCCCGGAATGCTACGAAAAGACGAAACCATGGATGACTACATCCAAAAAATAGACATTGCCAAGATCCAAGAAAACTGATACGCCTGCATGAATTATACCTTCCTTCGCCTGTTGATCGTAGCCTATTGTGCTATCATACTCTCCTATTCCAACCATCCTACCAACATCAGCCATGGAACCGGCAACTCGGAGCCAGCGCGGCTGGACGGGCCCGGTGCCTTCATCGAATTTCACCGTGCCATTCGCACAGCTGAGGGTGCCGCTGGCCCCGAATATGAAAACGGCCATTTGCTGCGCGAACGTCAGACCGCCAAAACACGGGCAGTAGCCCGAAGGCGCTCCGCGCTGGGGCGCACGAAAAGCAATGGCGTGCTGGGATGGGAGGAACGCGGGCCCGCCAACGTGCCCGGCCGCACCCGCGGCCTGATCGTAGACCCGGATGATCCGTTGAAAAATACCTGGTATGCCGGATCGGTGGCCGGAGGGGTATGGAAAACGACTAATGCAGGCGGCCAATGGACGCTACTTACGCCCGACCTCAGCAACCTGGCCACTACGGTGCTGGCGATGGCTGAATCCAATCACGATGTCATGTACATGGGTACGGGCGAAGGGTTTGGAAACCTGGATGGCGTGCGCGGCAATGGCATGTTTAAATCGGTAGACCGTGGCAATACGTGGAGTTACCTGCCGGCCACCAGCAGCTTTGAGGATGTCAACCGCGCGATCGTAGATCCCTCGAATGAAAACATAGTCGTGGTGGCAACCAACGATGGCATCTATCGCACGGTGAATGGTGGCGCATCCTGGAGCAAGACATTCGCAGAGCCTTTTATGCAGGATTTGCGCGCCAAACCCGGAAATTTTGCCGTGCAATATGCTGCGCGCAACAACGTGGGCGTGTACAAATCCACGGATGGTGGCCTCACCTGGAACTTGTCGTCCAATGGTCTGGTTGCCCGCGGCCGGATTGAGTTAGCTACTGCTCCCAGCAATCCCAACCGTGTGTATGCCGCGGTACAAAATGAAACCCTCGCTAAATTGTATACCAGCACCAATGAGGGCTTAACCTGGAACCCGGT
This sequence comes from uncultured Ohtaekwangia sp., assembly GCA_964524935.1. Taxonomy (GTDB): domain Bacteria; phylum Bacteroidota; class Bacteroidia; order Cytophagales; family Cyclobacteriaceae; genus ELB16-189. The sequence continues at coordinate 290,194 of CAZGFJ010000001.1, read as the reverse complement.
ATCCGTGCAATTGAACAATACGGATGTGGATTTTCTGGGCGGGCAAGGCTGGTATGACAACACCCTGGCGGTTGATCCCTTCAACGAATCGATTGTTTACCTGGGTGGTGTGGCCATGTTTCGCGCGCAGTTGCAGGGTGCTTCACCTACGTTGGTAAAAAGTTATTCAATCGACAACCCGACTGGGTTTATTTCCCTTACTAATTTCAATGCCAACCAGGTGGGTGGAACCCTGGACGTGGGCACGGGCAACAACCAAACGGTAGAACTGCGTTTTGGAAGCGGGCGAAGGCAATTTGCCCATCGGTTTGAAGTACCTGCCACGGGGGGAACCACGGGCGATGGTGGCGCAGGTATTCCCGATCCGCAATACACCTACCGAAACTATGTAGAGGTGCCATTTGAGGCCTGGGAAGTTGACAGTCAAGGCAACGATGTACGCCAGTTGATGGTCTCATTCCGCGACCAGCAACGCGACGGAAGATTTAACCTAAATGTGCCCAATGGCGCAGCCTCGCTTAACGCGCGTGAATACATCTACATCCACACAATCACCTATAGCACTACCGCGGCTTCCGCCATCACAACACCCGCTACAGGAGGGCATGTGCGCAATCGCATGTATTTCTTCTGGCCTGTGTTAAGCGCAGGGTTTGTCTGGAATGAAAACGACCTGCCCGACACCGAGTTCCGGATTGTGGTGAGCGAGTTGCCGCAGTTTAGCGCCACCACCATCACCGTGGCCGATGTGTACGGTGACTTCGATCGGAAAAATCAGTTCAATACGTTTGGTACTGACTTCCATCCTGACCAACACAACATCGTGATGATACCTGTCACAGGATCGACCTACCGGATATTGGTGGCCAACGATGGAGGACTGTTTCTCTCCAATACTTCCGCCACGCCAGGGATCAACCAAGGCGACTGGCAAATGCGAGGAAACACCTACAACACCACCCAGTTTTATGGCGCTGACAAGCGGCCGGGGGCCCAGCAATATTTTGGAGGTACACAGGACAACGGCACATGGAGATCGGTGAACGATGAAAATGCCTCCCTCACATCCTCGTATAACTTTGCCTTTGGGGGCGATGGCTTTGAAGTGTTGTGGCACAATTTGGACGACCGCAAACTCATTGGGGGTTCCCAATTCAATAACTTTTTACGCTCCACGGATGGCGGCAGCACATGGGTAAACGCCACGAGCGGATTGAGTGGCTCGTATCCCTTTATCTCCAAGCTGGCCAACTCCAAACAGTTCCCAGAACGGATCTTTACGCTTTCTTCGCTGGGTGTCTTTCGCTCCGAAAATTTTGGACAAACCTGGACGCTTACCTCCATCAGCAATAATTGGGGCAGTGCCGTCCCCTTCATGGACGTTGAGGTATCGCGGGCCAATGCCAACATCGTGTGGGCGGGCAGCGGCATGACGGCCACGCGCAGCCTGCATGTATCGACCAACGGTGGAGAGACCTTCGCGCAGACAACAAATTACACCAACGTGACGATGGGCGGCATCACTAAACTGGCCAGCCACCCCACCGAACCCAACACGGCCTATGCCCTGTTCTCGCTTTCGCAACGTCCTAAAATCTTACGCACCACTAACCTGGGCCAAACCTGGACTGACCTCACCGGCTTTGAGGGAGGTGGCACCAGTACCAACGGATTCCCCAACGTGGCAGTGTATTGTTTGTATGTGCACCCCAACGACACGGATATCATTTGGGCAGGGACCGAAATAGGCATTGTAGAGTCGGTGGATAATGGAGCCACCTGGGCATTATTGGACGACTTCCCCAATGTATCGGTATGGGACATGAAGGGACAAGACAATGAAATCGTGATTGCCACGCACGGCCGGGGCATCTGGACTGCCACTATGAGCAACGTGCAAACCACCCGTCCAAATCCTCGCATTATGGAAGGCGGTACGGCCCCCAACGGGGCGCTGGCGCTTCGCATGGTATTGGACGAGGCCTTTGACTCCACCCTAGTATTTGTTAACCGCGTACGGGTGGGCAAGATCAGTGCGGGTGCCGCGGGCACTTATGTCCGCACACTCAAGAACATCAGCGCAGGAAATTTGTCCGTGTACGTGCTATCGTTCAAAAATGGCGCGCCTGTTCAATCGCCCGAGGTAATCGTAAACCACTTTGCAGTGCGGACTGTGCAAACACAATACTTTGACTATTTCACCACCTCTTCCAACTGGGTTTTGAACCAGATGAACATCCTGTCGTTTGGGGCCGGGAATCAAGCCTTGCAGAGTTTTCATAATTACGGCAACAACGCCAACAGCACGGCCACATTGCGTCAACCGATCCGGGTCGAAAACTCACCTTTTTCTTTCAGCTATGATGATGTGGCCATTGTGGAGGCGGGCAGTGCCGGTGCTACGTTTGGGCAACCCGGGTTCAAAGATTATGTGATACCCGAGGCTACCAAAGACGGTCTTCAGTGGATCGCTTTGAAAGACGGGTATAACGCCTCGTACAATGCCGTTTGGCAAGCGGCCATTGCCTCCAACAGTCCGGGCAATCCAAGCATGCTGGTCAATCACACCCTTAACCTTACCGATCACTTTGCCGTGTCCGACACGCTCCTGTTCCGCTTTCGGCTGTACTCGGATGCCACCGGCTCGTTTTGGGGCTGGGCCATTGACAACTTGTATATTCAACAGCAGCCCACAGCCATCAACTCCGAGAAACCCAATGCGTTGCAAGCCTATCCCAACCCCACGGATGGGCCGATTACCGTGGCGTTTGACCTGACCGAGCCGGGATCGATTACCCTGTCGATTTATGACCTGCAGGGGAAAGTAGTAACAGCACATTCATTTGCCGGCATAGCGGGTCGAAATGAACGAACGCTATCGCTTCAGCAGCCAGGCGTTTATGTAGCCCGACTAAAAGGAAAAGGCTTTGAAAAATCGCTCAAGTTTATGGTGCGATAGATAATTGCCTGCGTCAACTCACGCGGGCGCAACCAACGCGTGAGTTCAGTCTTTTTTCTTCAAAACAAAAATGGTACCCGCGGGGTCCGAAATCCAATGCATGTTCGCGGGTAATTGCTCAATCTCGTCACACGTGGCGATACCTTTTTGAGTTAGGTAATCAGTCGCCCGTTCAACATCATCCACATTGAGTTCCAGCCAGGTTTCCCCGTGTGTGTAGTTATCCACACAGTCTAACCAGAGCACATTGTTTCCAAACTTGACCCGATGGGTCTTTGATATGGTCGGGTGGGTAATGGAACGCTCAGTTACTTCTAACTTTAGCGTATCCCGGTAAAAAGACACGGTCTGCTGATATTTCCGCTTAGGAATTTTTACAGCAATGTTAATCCCTCCTTCAAATGTGATGTCCATAGATCATGATTTAACAATCAATGCATACGATCGGCCCGGACGCCCAATGCACGCACTACGTCAGCCTCCTGTTTGAGTAACTCACGCCACCGCGCTTCCACTTCTTCGGCCGGGGCATATTCTCTGGCCAGTTGAAGAAAGTTTTTGTAGTGGCCGGCCTCTGACACCATGAGTTCGTAGTAAAACTGACTTAGTTCAGCATCTTGCACTTCCTTCCACAGCAAGCGAAAACGCTCGCAACTGCGCGCTTCGATCAGCGCGTTCAGGAGCAGCCGCTCCACCAGTTGCTGCTCGCGTCCTCCCCCTTTCCGAAGCAACTTGCTCACCCGCTCTACATATTCGTCTTTACGTTGAGGTCCCAGCGGCAGGTTGCGTTTGCGCAACTGCTCCAGTACGCGCTCAAAGTGATTCCATTCTTCGGCCACCACCGGGGCCAGTGCCTCTACTAGCGCAGCCTTTTCGGGGTACTGCACAATCAACGATATACAAGACGAGGCTGCTTTCTGCTCGCAGTACGCGTGGTCAATCAAGATGTCGTGAATATTCTTTTGGGCAATATCTACCCATCGCGGGTCGGTAGCCAATTCTAGTCCCAACACGTGCTTGTCCACTGTCATATCGTTAGTCAAATAGGATTAGGTCAAACCCAAAATCCAATAAATTGCGTTGCCCGGGGTAGGCCGGCACGGGCATAAAGCCAGAACCCAAAAAAGGTTGCAATAAATTGTTATACTTTATAAAAAAACGACCTCGTTTGAACTGGCCGTTTAAAAATACGGTCAGGTAACGATACGCGGGTGTTTCCACCTCGCGCTGCACAAAAAACTGCTGGATGGATGGCGCATAGCCCATGGCAACGTAAGCGGGGCGCGCATGCACATCCACGCCCACCTGCACGCGGATGGCATTTTTAAACAGCACATTCTCATAGGCCAATTGAACATTGGCCAGGTAGGCAGGCAGCGCCAGGGCCTGATCGGCATTTTGAAGAACCACATTGTACACCGCATACGGCCGCAAGTGAAAGTGGCGGAAGAAGCGAAGATCAAACCGTAGCTCAGGCATCAACACCTGCTGGATGCCACCCGATTGATAGGGCCGTACGGTCTGTCCTTCCGTGCCGCGTTTCTCAAAATAAATGTAGTTGCTGGTGAGCGAGTACGAAGCGCCCGGCATAAGCATCAACCGCCCCCATTTGATTTTTAAAAATGACCGGGCATACAATGAAGCCACATCGTCAAAATCGTTGAGCCAAAAATTGTAGCGCCCCTTGTACGCTTGTGGTTTAAAGGCGGCTTTGGACAGGGTATTGATCAAATAGCCCTCGATCCAGGGCGTGACCAATTGGCCTTGTATACGATAGTTGCCATCCAACAGATACTCGGCATTGCCGCTAAGCACACTAAGCGAATCGAACTGAAGGGCCACCCGGGCTCCCAGGTAATTCTCCACGCCTTTCCGCGCAAACGGCACTGAGAGCGTGTCAATAGCTGCATGCGTATGCGTAAACGAGCGAATGCGATAGTAAAAATTATAAAACAAAAACGCGGCCGACCCTTTAATGCCCATTTCGTTCTGAACAAAGGTAAAGTCGTTTTGATCGTTGGTGTTGGCCAGGCGAGCTACGGGAATCACCAGCGTATCATAAAAAAACCGATTTTGCTCTCCAGCCGGATTGTCGCGGTAGGCATTGAACTGACGGCCCGCATCAAAGATGTGGTATACCTGAAACGGCCGCGCCAACTGGTAATGATGAAAGAGGTGCGCCTGCGTACGCAGCTCTTCGCTTTGGGCCGTGGTCAAAAACGGTTGAATGTTTTGTGAAAAATAATCCGCATACAGGCTATCGCGATTATTCAGAAACACCCCTCCGTTATCGTTGACGCGATGACGCATTCGTTTGAGGCTACCCAACAAAAAGTAGCTGGAGTCTTTGGATAAAAATGTGGAATAAAATTCATACGAATGGTGAATGACCAACCGATCGCCTTTTCTGCGCCTGTCGATTTGCTTATCGGTAAGAATGGGACGGTAGTTAAAACCGAAGTTCCAGCGCGGGTTGATGTTGCGACTAAATTCCACCTTGGTTTGGGCGCGGCCCAGCCCCCCCCACACCAACGCAAAACTGGAATAAGGCGAACGGGTGTTGTAATAGCGTGGCTCATCTGAGGTATAGTAGGGTTCGTACGCGGTAAATCCAGGTGTCACACCTATAGCGGTGGTGGGCATGGGCAAAATAGGGTTCAAGGCGGTGCCGTTTACACCCAGGTCTTGGTACTGGAATTGCAGTCGTTCCATAAACGTCCACCAATGATAGTTGGTGATGAGCGTGTCCAACGGCCGGTAGTTCGGCCGGTTGCGAAAGAGATCAGGCTCTGTTGACCACAAGGTGGTTTTGGGGCCGTATACGTTTTTGGTGGAGTCATCTACCACTTGTGATCCTTTTCCCCTCCGGCTCAGCAGGGGTCCTCGGGCCGTGTCCACCCGGTTGCCTCCCATGCCCTGATAGTCGGTCGTTGGCGGTACGGGGCGCTGGGCCGCTACATCCGCTGCCGCCAGTGCACACACGCAAAGAAAAAAGAAACGCAAAAACACGTGCAAAAATAACGCAGTTAACGGATACTAAGCCGATTTACTCGATTTGGCTGCCACGGCAGTGCGAAGCAAGGAATCAAATATTGATCCATCTTTGATGATTTCGATTTGGATAGGCACATAGCACCACCGCGAAGACTGTAACACCTCGCGCACCGAAGGGTGGATTAATTTCACAAAGTCTTTTTCGGTTGTGAGAAACTGCACCCCGGGCGGCAGTCGTTTTTGCAACGCGTCTACGTCCGCTGCGGTGTAGCGGTGATGGTCGGTAAAACGCACGGTTTCTACCACCGTAGTCTTTGTTTTCCATTCGTTTTCAAAAACAGATCCATCGGCCAACGCTGACACCAGCACGCACCGATCCAACGAGCGGATTTGTCCGTCAAAGCCCACGGGCGTACCGTACGCAATGCGCGAAAAGAAAATGGGGGTGCCGGGCGCCACATAGGGGGCGAGCGCATCGGCAACGTGCTGGCGATCGGCCTCGCTTAGTCCGGTCGGGCATTTGGTCACCAGCACGATATCGGCACGTTTTGCCTGGCTGCGCGCCTCGCGTAACCGCCCCACCGGCATCAACTGATCGCGAAAAAACGGACGGTGAAATTCGGTGAGCAGGATGGAAACATCGGGCTTTACTGCCCGGTGCTGGAAGGCATCGTCCAACAAAATAACTCCGATGGCCGGATGGGCCTGAAGCATGGCCTTGATGCCGCGAGCCCGTTGCTCGTCCACGGCCACATGCACGCTGGGTTGATGCTTTCGGTAAAACTGAAAAGGTTCGTCACCGAGCGTCTGTGCATCGTCCTGATTTCCCGCCAACCGAAATCCGCGCGTGGCCCGCCCGTATCCACGGCTCAGGGTAGCCACCGTGAACTCGCGCGACAGGAGCCTGATGAGGTACTCGATGGTAGGAGTTTTACCCGTACCGCCCACAGCCAGATTGCCCACGGCCAGAATAGGCACGTGAAAGGTCTGTGGCTTGAAAACATGCAGATCGTACAGCTTGTTGCGCAGCGAAGTGATCGCACCAAAAATCCAGGCAAGCGGAAAAAGCAGTACTTTTAAAATCGACATCGACACAAAGAAACGGATAAATTGCCATGGCCGTACCGATCTCCTCTATCGTCTCCTACCTGGAGGCATGGGCGCCCCTCGCCTACCAAGAAGACTATGACAACAGCGGCCTCCTTACGGGCCAGGCGTCATGGCCTGTCACGGGAATTTTGGTTTCGCTGGACTGCACCGAAACGGTGGTAACCGAGGCGATCGACCGCCAATGCAATCTGGTGGTGGTGCATCATCCCATCATTTTTCGCGGGTTGAAGAAAATCACCGGAAAGACCTATGCGGAGCGGGCCGTTCTTCGCGCCATCAAAAACGACATTGCCATTTATGCCCTCCATACCAACCTGGATCACATCCACACGGGCGTGAATAAAAAGATAGCCGATCGGCTCGGGCTGCAAAACGTGCGCATCCTTCAACCCAAGACCCACACCCTCACCAAGCTGGTCGCGTTCATCCCCAGCGACCACACCGAAGCGGTGATGACGGCTTTGTATGCGGCCGGGGCGGGAACGGTGGGGGCCTACTCGGGGTGTAGTTTTCAGGTGGAAGGCGTTGGAACGTTTACTCCCGCTGCGCACGCACATCCCACTATCGGGCAGCCGGGTGTGGCCGAGCGCGTGCGCGAGACGCGGGCCGAGGTCATTTTTCCTTCGCACCGGCTCCCGCGCATCATGGCCGCCCTGCGCGAGGCCCATCCCTACGAAGAAGTGGCTTACTATCTCAGCGATTTGCGAAACGAAAACCAGGAGGTGGGGGCGGGTATGATCGGAGCACTAGCCGAGCCCGAGGAACCTTTGGCTTTTTTAAGGCGTTTGAAAAGCGTGATGCAAACAGGATGTGTGAGACATACAGCCCTGCCAGACCGACCGGTAAAAAACGTGGCCGTGTGCGGGGGCGCAGGCAGCTTTTTGCTGCCCGTGGCCATCGCCCGGGGGGCGGATGTATTCGTTTCGGCCGACTTCAAATACCACGAGTTTTTTGATGCCGAGGGGCGGATTACCGTGGCAGACATTGGCCACTACGAAAGCGAACAGTTCACCCAAGACCTTCTGGTGGAGGTTTTAAGCGAAAAATTCCCTACTTTTGCAGTCAATTTTTCAAAAACGGTCACCAACCCAATAAGCTACCTGTAACGAATGGAAAATCAAACAGTTGCACAAAAACTCGAAGCCCTGGTAAAACTCCAATCCATCGACTCAAAACTGGACGAGCTGCGCAAATTGCGGGGTGACTTACCCGATGAGGTACAGGACCTGGAGGACGAGATGGAAGGTTACAAAACCCGTCAGAGCCGCTTTGAAACCGAATTGAAAGACCTGGAAGAAATCATCAAGAAAAACAAGGAAGGCATTAAGGAAGCTGAAAAACTGGTCAAAAAGTACAACGAACAGCAAAAGAACGTCAAAAATAACCGCGAGTTTGACGCCATCACCAAAGAAATTGAATTGCAGGAACTGGAGGTGCAGATGTGTGAAAAGCGCATCAAAGAGGCCAAAGAGAAGATCGATGCGAAAAAGGTAGAAATTGCCGCTATCGAAAACCTGATCAAAGAAAAGGCCGAAGACCTGAACACCAAAAAAGACGAACTGAACGATATTCTGGGCGAAAGCCAGGAGGAAGAGCGGAAACTGTTGGCCGAGCGAGAAAAGGCCACCAAGAAAATTGAAGACAAACTCTTGAAGCATTATGACCGGCTGCGCAGGAGCCTCTCCAACGGCCTGGCGGTGGTGCGCGTAGTAAGGGGGGCAGCCGAAGGGTGCAACATCATCATCCCTCCGCAAAAAATTGCCGAAATACGCGAGAAAAAGAAAATTGTCATTGACGAACACTCAGGCCGTATCCTGGCTGATGTAGACATGGGGCCGGTGGAAGAAGAAAAACCAAAAAAGGCTGCGCCCGTTAGACGTATCAAGAAAGCAAGCGCATAAGCATGAACATCATTCCACAACAAAAGGCAGGGCTGTTGACCTGCCTTTTTTGTTGGTCGATACTATGGGCACAGGCCAAAGACGTGGTTTGGCAGTTTGATGCCGAGCTGCAAAAAGCGCATGCCCTTATCCTGAATTTACAAACCGATCAAGGTCTTCAAATGGTAGCGGCCAATACCCGCTCCAACGAATTGCACCGCCTGTATCTAAGCAGCTTGGGCGAAACCATTGATGTGCTCATCAGCGAAGACCAAGGCAAGTTTGACGTGATTGAAAGCCGTTTCAAACTACGTATCAAGAAATTGGAAAGCATGGCCCGCAGTGGTGAAACCCTGTTTTTGCTGGCCGAGCTGCATCTTCAGCGCGGCTTCAACTTTTTGAACCTGGGGAAAGAGATGGAGGCTGTTTTTGCTATCCGCAAAGCCCACCAGCTGGCACAGGCGTGCCTCAGAGAATTCCCCGATTTTATTCCCGTCCTGAAAACGAATGGCGTCATTCAGGTGATGATCGGCTCGGTGCCCGACAAGTATCACTTTTTTATGAGCCTGTTGGGCATGCGCGGGTCGGTATCCACGGGGCAGCAGCAATTACAAACACTGCGCGAGTCGGGGTCGTCCCTCAGCGTGGAAGCTTCGATTCTTTACTTTACCATCAAGGGCCTCATCAACCAGCAACACGCAGAGGCAGCCAAAGGGCTCACCAACATGCTAAGCAACGAGCCGAGCAACCGGCTGTTGTTGTTTTTGGCCGTTAACATGATGGTGAAAAACACACAGAGCGAAGAGGCCCTGCAACTGATCCGCCACCTGGACGAACATAGCCAGGGACTACCCATTCACTACATGGAGTATCTGCGCGGAGAAATCCTGTTGCAGAAAGCGGACTACCCCGCTTCCATCGCAGCCTTTCAAAAATTCATTGCCAGCTACAAGAGCCAAAACTTTAAAAAGGATTCCTACTTTAAAATTGCGCTTTGCCACCATCTGCTGGGCAATGCAGCCGAAGCCAGACGGTTCTTTGAAAAGGCTAAAACAACCGGCCGCGAGGTGGCCGAGCCGGACCGGTATGCCGCGCGCCAATTGGACGATGGCGTGTTCCCCAATGCCAAGCTGTTGAAAGTGCGGTTTGCCACGGACGGAGGCTATTTTGCACAAGCTCGTGCCGTGTTGCAATCGATACAGCCCACCGACCTGCACAGCGGCAAAGAAATAGCCGAATACATTTATCGCCAGGCGCGGCTCGCGCATAAGACCAACGACTTAATTGCCGCCAAGTTATTCTACGAGCAGGCCATTCACCTCAACGGACAGAACCCGTGGTATTTTGGCGCTAACGCTGCATTGAATTTAGGCTACCTGGCCCAAGAACAGAAAGACTATATACAAGCCAGGCGATATTTTGAATTGGCGTTGTCGTTCAAAAAACACGAATACAAAAACAGCATTGATGGCAAGGCCCGCTCCGCGCTCGAGCAATTGCCCTCGGCTAAGTCGTAAGCAGCGATGAAGGCGCAACTTCGGGCTGCCACGCAAGGTTTTCCAGGTGCGTCACGTCATTGTGTTTTTTGATGGCAAACAGCGTACCGGTAAAGTCAAGCTGATAGAGACACAGGTTTTGATGCTCAAAGGTGTCCATCTGACGGAGCGGATAGTGAAGCAACCGGCATAACAAAATCCGCAGGGCGCGGCCGTGCATACACACTAAAATCGTGCGCTCGTGGGTTTGGCGCATAATGTACTCCCACGCTTCTCCCTGGCGAAGAGTCACGTCTTCGGGACTTTCGCCCCCTTCAATACGGTGATGGGTCTCCCCTTCGCGCCATTGTTGCAACATCCAGTGATAATACGCGTCTTCTTCAGGCGTGATGGCCTGGCCTTCTTTGACGCCCCAGCTGATCTCATTAAGGCCCGACAATGCCTCTGTGGGTACACCGGCATCGATAAACGGATAAACAGACTCGCGCGTGCGTTTTAAGGCGGAGGTGTAAATTTTGTCAAACAACACCGTTTGGTACCGGTTAAAAAATGCTTGTGCCTGGGCGCGCCCTTTGGCGTTCAGCGAGGAGTCCACACCACTGCCCTGTACAATGCCTTTCAGGTTGTAGTCCGTCTGTCCGTGACGTATGAGGTATATTTTTTTGGTGCTCAATTCGTAGTAATTTTAAGGCCGTTCGCCACGCGGGCGCAAAAATAAAGAAATAGTTCAATCTCAATTCGTTACAAGCCCTTCATGCCGATTTTTAACCGAGAGGTAACACCCGCGCAACTCAACCAGTTCTCCCACAACACGTTGGTCTCGCACTTGGGTATTGAAGTGGTAGAGGTGAAAGACGGCTACCTGCGCGCAAAAATGCCCGTAGATTCCCGAACCCACCAGCCCCTTGGCCTGTTACATGGGGGAGCTTCGGTGGCGCTGGCCGAAACCCTCGGCAGTGTGGCTGCCAGTTGTTGCCTTGATTTGTCGGTATGCCACGCGGTGGGCCTTGAAATCAATGCCAACCACATCAAAAGTGTGCGCTCGGGTTTTGTATATGGAGAGGCAACACCCTTGCACATTGGTAAACGCACACATGTGTGGGAGATACGCATCACCAATGAACAGCACGAGCTGGTGTGCATCAGTCGCATCACGATGGCCATCATAGATAAGCGATGAAGGGATGAGAACCGCCACGTTTGTTAGAACACGTACCACCGCCCAGCAAGGGATAGCCTGTTTTTTAGGATGGGGCTATTCGCTTGCCGTGTGGCGTATGCCCGATCGTGACGAAGTGTATCTGGCGGCTAGCCAGCAGGGATGCCGATCCCTCGATGACTGGTCGCTGGAAGAAATACCACAGGGCTTTGTGATGGCGCCCTTTGATCCGTCAAAACCAACCCTGTTCCTGCCGGCAGATGTCCTCTTGACTTTTCAAAACGATCAACTTAAAGTCGCGCGGGGGCTGAGTGAAGATCAGGCTGCTTCGTTGGAAAACATGGCCGCGGGTACTCGCCCCAAGTTCTCTTTGTCTGCCCCCCTGCCCCTGTCGCCTTCCGATCCGTCCGACTATCCCGCGCTGGTGGCACGGTGTATCCAAGCCATAGGCGATAAAAAATTTGAAAAGATTGTACCCTCTCGGTACAAAGACGTCCCCTCTTCCAATACCCAGGGGCTCGTGGCCATGTTTCACGCCCTGTGCACTAAGTATCCGCATGCGTTGGTGTCTCTTGTCTCAAGCCCCGAAACGGGCACCTGGCTGGGGGCCACACCCGAAGCGCTGGTGAGCATAAACGAACATCAGATCTTCCGAACGGTGGCCCTGGCAGGAACAAAACCCTTTGTGGAGGGCATGGATGTGCGTAATGTGGCATGGACACAAAAAGAAATCGAAGAACAGGCGTTGGTGAGCCGCTACATCATTAATTGTTTCAAAAAATTGCGCGTACGCGAATACCTCGAACATGGGCCGCGCACGTCAATAGCAGGCAACGTCATGCACTTAAAGACGGACTATGAAGTGGACATGAAGGCCATCCGCTTCCCGCAATTTGGCTCGGTGATGCTGCGATTGCTGCATCCTACCTCGGCTGTATGCGGCATGCCGCTGGAGACTTCGCTCGACTTTTTGAAACGCCACGAAGGGTATGACCGGAGTTTCTACAGTGGCTTCCTAGGGCCGGTAGGTTTTGACCGCGGCAGTCACCTCTATGTAAATCTGCGGTGCATGCAAGTGTTCGAAAACAAGTTTCGGTTTTATGCCGGTGCAGGCGTCACACAAGACTCGCAACCAGATGAGGAGTGGGCCGAAACGGAATGGAAAATGAACACGCTGGCATCGGTGGTGTTGTAATGCTATGGCCGCACGACTTCAACCCATCTATGACATAGCCGAACTTTGCGCGCAGCATGGAATCCGTCAGGCGATTGTCTGCCCAGGTTCGCGCTCGGCCCCCCTCACGCTCGCATTTGCGCGCCACTCAAGGCTTACCACACGCGTGATCAACGATGAACGCTCGGCCGCCTTCATCGCCCTTGGCGTAGCCCGCGAAACGAAAAGCCCCGTGGTATTGATTTGCACCTCGGGTTCGGCCGCCTACAATTTCGCGCCCGCGGTGGCCGAAGCTTTCTACCAGCACGTGCCCCTTTTGATTCTGACCGCTGACCGCCCTCCGGAGTGGGTCGATCAACTGGACGGACAAACCATCCGCCAGCGCGGCATCTTTGGTCGCCATGTGAAAAAGTCATTCCACCTGCCACACGACTATGAACACCGGGATGCCCCATGGCACGTCAACCGATGCGTCAACGAAGCCATCGTGGAAGCGCAGGCGCCCGCGAAAGGCCCCGTGCACATAAACGTGCCGCTGCGCGAACCCCTGTATCCCGTCCCACACGAACTCCTGTCCTATTCGGCCGTGCGCACCATACACATGCACCGCGGCAAGCCGCAGCCCGCAGCCGACACCATGGCATGGGTAGCGGAGCAAATCAACCAAGCTCGGAAAATCATCCTGTTGCCAGGCCAGCAACAACACGATCCGGCATTGCAACAAGCAGTCACGGATAGTAGTAAAAAAACCGGTGCCGTAGTGGTGGCCGATGTGCTCGCGAATTTTCATGGCACCCCCGCCATCCGCACGGCCGATCATTTTCTGGCCCATGCTTCTGACGACCAAAAGAAAGAATGGCAACCCGATCTGTTGATCACGTGGGGCCAATCCGTCATCTCGAAACACATAAAATTATTTTTGCGAACGTTTCCTGCTGCCAGGCACATACACGTGCAACCCTATGAAGGTATCGCTGACACGTTTCAGTCGCTGACACAGGTGGTGCTCAGCGATGAAACCATTTTCTTTCAACAGTTGCACTCGCTGCTGATCGAAAAACAAGCGGGCTTGTTTTCGAACGTGTGGCACGCAATGAACACCCGCACGCAGGCAGCGTTGGAGACCTTCATGGGTGGGTGTCCCTTCTCTGACCTCAGCGCAGTGGGGCATGTGCTGACACGCTTGCCAGCCGAGGCATCGCTGCACGTGGCCAATAGTATGTCGGTGCGTTACGTAAATATGCTTGCAGGATGGATTCACCAACCGAGCCTACACGTTTGGGCCAACCGCGGCACCAGCGGCATTGACGGATGCACCAGTTCGGCCCTGGGCCATGCCCTGGCAAGCGATCGATTGCATGTGTTGATCACGGGAGACCTGGCTTTTTTTTACGACCGCAATGCATTTTGGAACGAACATGTGCCGCCAAATCTGCGCATCGTGCTGCTGAACAACCACGGAGGCGTCATTTTCAGCTTGATTGATGGGCCGGGCAACCTGCCCGAGCGGGATACCTACTTTGTGGCCACCCAGCGGCTAACCGCGCAGTCGCTTGCTAATGAAATGGGACTGGATTATCATTGGGCTCATAGCCTGGATGAGTTGACCGACCTACTCCCGCGTTTTTTCAACGCCCACCCCCGCGCACAAATCCTGGAAGTGGAAACGGATATCCACACAAATCAAACGGTGTTCGAAAACCTGAAACAACAAATCAAACAATCTTTATGAACTTGAAATATCCCTGGAAGCCGGTCAAAGAATACAACGAAATTCTCTTTCACACATTTGACGGCATCGCACGCATCAGCATCAACCGACCCGAAGTACACAATGCGTTTACCCCGCTCACCGTTCAGGAAATGATCGATGCCATGTTGATTTGCCGCGAGGACGCTTCCATTGGTGTCATCATTTTGACCGGAGAAGGCGGCAAGGCCTTTTGCAGCGGGGGTGATCAGAGCGTGCGCGGCCATGGTGGCTATATAGGCCAAGATACCGTGCCGCGCCTGAACGTACTTGACTTGCAAAAAATCATCCGCTCCATTCCCAAGCCGGTAATCGCGGCCGTAGCCGGCTGGGCCATTGGAGGGGGGCACGTTCTGCATGTGGTGTGCGACTTAACGATTGCCGCTCAGAACGCGCGTTTCGGCCAAACAGGCCCCAAGGTAGGCAGCTTTGACGGTGGCTTTGGCGCCTCGTACCTGGCGCGCATCGTGGGGCAAAAGAAAGCCCGCGAAATCTGGTACCTCTGCGATCAGTACAACGCAGAAGAAGCCATCGAGATGGGACTGGTAAACAAAGTGGTGCCGTTGGACCAACTGGAAGAAACCTATGTGGCGTGGGCGAAAAAAATCCTTGCCAAGAGTCCATTGGCCATCCGCATGCTCAAGTGCGCATTCAATGCCGAACTGGACGGACAGGCCGGTATCCAAGAGTTGGCCGGCAACGCCACGTTGTTGTATTATTTGAGTGATGAAGCCAAAGAAGGCAAGAACGCTTTTTTGGAAAAACGTGAACCCGACTTCTCCAAATTCCCAAAATTCCCGTAATGACATGGCGATGGATGCTCGTGATGGTGATCTCGCAAATGACGGCCATGGCACAGCGCGATGACGGCCTCATACCCAGCCGCGGTGTGTTTTATACCGTGCGCCTGAATCCCAAAGCAGATCTGAAAAAGGAATTGCTTCGCCTGGCCGATACCCATGGGTTGAACGCTGCGAGCATCGTCACGTGTGTGGGCAGCCTGGAACGCATTGCCTTGCGTTTTGCCAACCAGGAGGTCGCCACCACACAAACAGGCCATTTTGAGATTGTCTCCCTGACCGGTACACTTACGGCCGAAGGGTGCCATCTGCACCTGGCGGTATGCGACAGCACAGGGGCTACCACGGGGGGCCATGTGATGGATGGAAACCTCGTTTACACTACGGCTGAGATTACGCTGGTAGAACAAGTCGAAGCAGTGTTTGAACGCGAAGTGGACACCACGTATGGATATCAGGAGTTGATGGTCAAACCGCGAAAACGAAAGAAGTGATGTCCTGGCTTCAACTCAACGGGCGCAGACGGCTTCCATGGGGTGATGTAAAAGAAGGAGTCGTAGGGGCTGATGCAACGCCCTTTGAACGATCAGTCATCGGCTTTTGTGAAGCCTGGCTGAACGGTGCCGACTCCTTTTCGTTGCAAACGTCCGGCTCCACAGGTGCCCCCAAAAAGATCGTTGCCTCGCGCGCGCAGATGGTAGCATCCATTGAACGGTCGCAAAACGCCATCGGCTTCCGCGCAGGCGAAACCGCTTTGTTGGCGCTTCACCCCGACTATGTAGCCGGGAAAATGATGTTGGCCCGCTGCCTGCACGCGGGGCTCTCGGTGGTAGCGGTGGAGCCGTCATCAAGCCCTCTTCGGTCCCTCGCACCCGGGACTTCCATTGATTTTGCGGCTTTGGTTCCGCTCCAATTGCAGACGCTGTTGGACAGCGAAGATGCGATTCGGTTGGAACGCATACGGAATGTATTGATTGGCGGGGCCGATGTATCGGAGGCCTTACGCACCCGCTTAACACGGTTTGAGAACAACATCTACCTCACCTATGGCATGACGGAAACACTCACGCACATCGCGTTGCAGCGTCTCAATGCCCCCACGCCAGTGCACGTCTTCACCACATTGCCCAACATTAGTATTTCGACCGATGACCGTGGTTGCCTCGTGGCTGAGGCCGATTATTTTCCGAATGGCCGGGTGGTAACAAATGACTTGGTAGAGATCGTTTCGCCCTCGCGCTTTATGTGGCTGGGTCGGTGGGACAATGTGATCAACACGGGTGGCATCAAAGTGATCCCCGAACGCCTCGAGCCAACCATTCAACACGTGCTTCGGCAACATCATCTCGCGAACCGTTTTTTTGTGGCGGGCATGCCCCACGCCAGGTTAGGGGAAGAGGTGACTTTGGTGGTGGAGGGCAGTCCCTGGCCCGCTGACGAACAAACCATTCTGATACGGGAAATGGAACAGGAACTGGGCCGCTTTGAAGTACCCCGCGCATTCCGGTTTGTGGATCGCTTTGCAGAAACGGAAAATCAAAAAGTGAACCGCAGGAAGACAATCAATGCCGTAGTAGCTCCACCCACCCCGTGAACGTTTGACCCGCTGTTTTGATGCGGTAGTAGTAAACGCCATCGGCCAAATCGCCCCCTGACCAGTTATTTTGGTAGTCATTGGAAACGAATACTTCTTTGCCCCAACGATTGGTAATGACTACCGAGGTAAACTCGGTTTTGTTGCGTATGTAGAACACGTCATTCACGCCATCTCCGTTGGGCGTAAAAATATTGGGAATGACCAGATTAGTATCAAACAACAGTTGCACGTCTTCAAAGATACGCTCGCATCCGGCCGCGTTCCGCACGGTCACCCGGTAAACACCCGCGAACAACGCGGCAAAGTTGGCTTCCCAATTCCCATTCGCGGGATTGATGGCGGCCGGTTGAAATCCGGACGAAAAGACTTTCCCCTCAAAGGGGATCGACTGAACCAACTCAAGGGCCACTTCGTAGGGGCTATTGCCCTCATCGACTAAGCCGATGGTGAGCGTTCCCGTGGGCAGATCGGGCAAAGAAATGGAGCGGGTTACGTACAACGTATCAATGTTGACCACATTGGAAATGGGCAGAATAATCGTTTGTGTCTGGGAGAGGCAACCGTTGGCATCGCGCACCACGGCCTGATAGCCCGCATTATCGGGCGTAGATGCCAATCCTGTAAACAACGGCTGATTGAGCACAAAGGTGCCGGAGGGGCCATCAATGGAATAGGAATAGGCAGGGGTACCTCCCGTTATCGCGGTAAACTCAAGCGTACCATCATTGTTGGCACAGGAAGCCGCGGTAGCGGTTACCGTGGCCGTAATGACGGTACCGGCTGCCACCGTCACCGTGTTTGGCACCGAACGGCAGTTGACGGCATCTTTGATCACCAACGCATAGTTGCCGGGGGCCAGAGCAGATACGGTAGCCGATGGTCCAAAGGTTATTCCATTATCGATGGAGTATGTGTAGGGTCCTGTTCCTCCGCTCTCGCCTGAAAAGGCAATGGCACCGTCATTGATGCCCAGGCAAACAGCCGCGCTGGGTGTGGCGGTGAAAACGAGTTGTGTCGCATTGTCTACGGCAATGGAGGAACTTGTCGTACAGTTGTTGGCATCGCGCACAGCTACCGTATAGGTGGCGGCCGCCAGGCCGGTAAATGTGTTGGAAGGTTGGAACGCTCCGCCATTGAGCGCGTAGGCATAACCAGGCGTGCCACCCGTGACGCTTGATACCACAATGGTGCCATCGTCAATTCCCAAACACGAAGCATCCGTATCGGTAATAGCATCCATGACCAACGGGGCGGACGGTTGAACGAGTGCGACCGTGGTGGATGCCGTACAGCCGCGGCTGTCGCGAACCTGCAACGTGTACGTATTGGCATTCAATCCCGAAAAAATCCCGGACGACTGAAACGCCCCGCCATCAAGCGAAAACTCATAAGCGGCTGTTCCGCCTGAGGCAGACGCGGAAAGTTGTCCTGTATTTTCACCAAAGCAGGGAATGGGCGTGGGCGTGGCGGCAATCGCCAACGGTGCGGCCGGTTGCGAGATGGTGGCTTGGGTGATCGGTGCAATACAATTGTTTCCATCGCGCACGACCACATCATAAACACCCGCAGCGAGCCCTGTAAAATTATCGGTCAGCACGAACGAGTTACCATTGTCGATCGAGTATTCATACACAGGCGTACCACCGGCAGCGGTAAAGGTGATAGAGCCGTCAGTACCTCCAAAACAATTTACCGCAGTGACTACGGTGGAAAACGATACAGCCGCGGCAGGGCCGGTAACCGTTACGTTGCGGGACGTTGTGCAATTATTGGCGTCTTGTATCACCATTGAATAAGTACCTACGGGTAAACCCGAGAAGACATTGGAACCCTGAAAAGAAGCGCCTCCATCGCGTGAGTAGGTATAGCCGGGCGTGCCCCCAGAGGGAGTCAGTTCGATCTGGCCGGTGGCTTGTCCAAAACAGGCAACGGGTGTTTGCACGGCCGTGAAATCAAGCGCTGCTGCAGGACCCGTAATGGCCACATTGATGGCTGCTGTTTGACACAAATTACCATCGCGAACCAACATTGCGTAAACCCCCGTCACCAGATTGGTAAACACGTTGCCGGGTTGAAAAGTACTTCCTCCATCGCGCGAGAACTCATACGGGGCAGTACCTCCCACGGGCGTGATGGTGATTGAACCGGTGGCCTGGCCAAAACAACTGACGTCCAGTTTCGTGTGGGTAAATGACAACGCGGCCGGTTGGGTAATGGATACGCTACCCGTAGCATCGGGGCAGTTGTTGGCGTCACGCACAGCCAGCGCGTACGTGCCTGCCGCAAGACTGGAAAAAACATTGGATGATTGAAACGCTCCGCCATTGAGGGAGAACGAATAGGGGGCCGTACCTCCGCTTGCATTGATGGTAACAGAACCGGTATTTTGGCCAAAACACGCTACGTTGACCACCGCGGTCCCAAACGTGACACTGGTAGTAGGTTGATTGACGGTGACAACGCTAGGGGCCGAACCGCAATTGTTGGCATCCCTGACCACCACGTTGTAGGTGTTGGCTGGTAAAGACGAAAACGTAGGGGAGGCTCCGAACGGCCCGCCATTGCCATTGATCGAATACGAATACGGGGCTGTGCCCCCCGAAGCCGTGATGTTGATCGAGCCGCTGTTTCCGCCCAGACAAAGTACATCTACTTTACTCGTGGCGAGCGTAAGTGCAGAAGTCGGGCCGCCCACATTTACAACCGTGGCCGTGGTAATACAATTCTGGCTGTCGGTAACCACCACATCGTAGTTACCTGCTACTAATCCAGTAAACACATTTCCTGATTGAAACGAAGTGCCGTTGTTGCGCGAGTACTGATACGGGGGCGTTCCCCCACTCGCATTGACTGTGATCGTTCCGTTGGCATCGCCAAAACACAAAATGCCCGTAGAACTTGACGTAAACGAAACCGGGGCGCTGGGTTGCGTAATGGTAACCACGGTGGCCGTTGACAAACAACCGTTGACATCCTGTACGCGCAGGGTATAACTGCCGGCCGGCAAGCCGTTAAACACGGGAGAAGCCTGAAATGTGCTGCCGTTGTCGCGCGAGTATTGATAACCGGGCGTGCCCCCTGCGGCCGTCACGGTGATGGCGCCATTGCTAAGCCCATTGCAACTGACGTTGGTTTGCGCAGTGGTGAACGTGACCTGGGGAGGCGAGGTGATGGTGACGGACGTGCTCTTCACGCAACCGTTGCCGTCTGTTACAGTAACGGAGTAGGTGTTGGGCACTAAGGCCGAGATATCTTGGGTGGTAGCACCATTGGACCAAACATACAAATATGGCAACGTACCTCCGGTGACGGTGAGGTCAATGCTCCCGGTGGCGGCACCAAAACACAACGGATTGGTCTGCGCGGTGGACAGTTGCAATTCGGTGGGTTGTGTGATCGCAACCGAGGCAACTGCGGTACACCCGCGCGTGTCGGTAACGGTGACGGAATAGGTGCCTGCTGCCAGAGCGGAACGGTCTTCGGTAGTGACGCCATCATTCCACAAAAACGTGTAGGGCGCGGTGCCGCCCGTTGCTGTCAGATTGATGGAGCCGTTGGCAAATCCAAAACAACTCACATTGACGGAGGTAGCCGTGGCCGTGAGCGTGGGCGGCACTTCGATAGAGACATCATCCTGACGCGTGGGACACGGGCCTACCGTGGTGGTGATGGTCCAGCGGAATACGTTGGTGCCAAAGCCGAGGCCGGTGACCGTGGTGGTGGGGCTGGTATTATGGGTTATCGAGCCCGATCCGGACACCAGCGTCCACAGCCCGGATTCTCCTGCCCCGGGTACGCTGCCCGC
This sequence comes from uncultured Ohtaekwangia sp., assembly GCA_964524935.1. Taxonomy (GTDB): domain Bacteria; phylum Bacteroidota; class Bacteroidia; order Cytophagales; family Cyclobacteriaceae; genus ELB16-189. Next base: position 269,470 of record CAZGFJ010000001.1, on the reverse strand, counting down.
CAGGGTGGTGGCGTTGTTGCACAGACTTTGATCCGGGCCTGCATTGGCCACGGTGGGCACGGGGATGGTCACGGTGACGTTCGTTGTGCAGTTGTTGGCATCGCGCACGGTGACAGAGTAGCTGCCCGCATTGAGGCCGGTGCGGTCTTGTGTGGTGGGGCCATCCGCCCACGCGTACGTATAAGGCGCGGTGCCGCCAGACACCGTTAGGTCAATAGAGCCGTTACCGGTGGTAGGGTTGGTATCGCAATCGGGTTGGAAGGTGGCCGAAGCGACCAAGGCCGAGGGCTCTGTGATTTCAAAACCAAAGGGTGGATCGATGATCACACGGGTTGTGCATCCTGTTTTGAAAACCACCACTTGGTAGATAGACGGTGGAACATTAGAGAAAACCACTCGGTTAAAGGGGCCAATGGTACGCGTGACGGAGGGGGTGACGAAAGTGCCGAGAAAATTATCGTACAACTCAAAGTTCAGCGGTGCTGCACCATCGGCCAACTCAACGATGATCGTGCCATCATTCGCGCCAAAGCACGTAACGTCCGTACTGGTGCGCAACGTGGTAGCCCCCGTGGGGCACTGCGCCCGTAGGGCAGCGGGTAGCAGCACGATGGCTATCAGAACACAAGCTGCGCAGAATTTCGCCATCACTTATCTCCAATTTTGATTCCCTCCAGCCCCCCCAATCCCAGCGGTCGTTTGCATTGCTCCGTTTTGATGTAGATGACGTAGTGAGAAGAAGGCGCTTTGGTAAACACCCGGCTGGCTTCGCCTTTGTTCAGAAACACTTTTTTTTGGGCCACCACCTTGCCCTTGTAAAGGTCGTACAGCTCGGCCGTCATGGTATCCGATTGCCCTTCTTTCAGTTCGAGAAATATATCGTGCGATTTTCCGGACACTTCCACCGTATAATCAATCTTGACGGCACACACCGGCTGGCCAGAAACGCCAACAGCGCACATGATCCCGCACAGGGAAACGATCAAGCCACTAACACGAACCATAATTAACGTGAAAAATACGGTTTTTATCGAAAAAGCAGGTTTGCACACGCCTTCAAACTTCCCTAAAAAATTACAAACTCGGGGTTTGAAGTAAGTTTTTCAGCTTTATCGTCTGTTTTTAGAAGCGTCTTTGCAGAATTTCGCTCACAATAAATGCCTTCTTGAAGCTGTCCGGGTGGCGGATCATCTGGCGGTAGGGGTTGGCGGCAGCCGTCTTTGGCTTGCGCTTGTATTCGTTAAATTGCCCGAACCGCATGTCCGTTTGGTCCAGCGTCAGGGTCTCCTCTAACGAGGCACGCTCAAAGGCTTCGCGCTTGGCTTTGTCGTATACTTCGTAAATGTTATCTTTTTTGCGATAGTCGTAGTCCGCATTTTCCAGTTGCTTTTCTTCGTCTTCCAGTTCGTCATCGTAGTCCTCTACCTCGGTGGTGGTGGTTTCGTAACTGGTAGGGCCGGGCTGATAGGGGGGCACGTACGCGGGCTTAGGGGCGGGTGGCTGCGGGGCTTTGCTGGCCTGAATTTCGCGCAGCAATTCTTCGAACGATTTGGGCTGTTCGGTGGGGGCCCCTTCCGAATATCTGCGTTCACCCGGCCCGGGTTGGTTTTTCTTTCCGCCCAGGGCGCGGGCAATAAGTGAGATGGCACTGATAATCAGAAATATCCAAAAACTATCCATACCGCAAAGTAACACAAAAACCAATCCGCCCATCCGGTCAAACCGCTTTTTTCATTGATTGCCGGCATCCGAAACGATCGGGCTGCGTCTGACTTATCCACACGCACAATGTGGATGGAATGGGAACAGACCCGTTTCCAATTGTTGGGCCTACCGCTATATTTGCCGTCTTATTTTTTTACAACCACTATCAATTTTCGCAGTTCATGCAGTTATCCAAGCTCGAAATCAAGGGTTTCAAAAGTTTTGCGGACAAGATCGTAATCAATTTTGACGAGGGCATCACGGGCATCGTAGGGCCTAATGGCTGCGGCAAATCCAATGTGGTGGACTCCATCCGTTGGGTGTTGGGCGAACAGAAAACCAGCGCCCTGCGCTCCGAAAAAATGGAGAACGTGATCTTTAACGGCACCAGCGGCCGCTCGGCCCAGCAGATGGCCGAAGTATCACTCACCATTAACAACACCAAAAACCTGCTGCCCACTGAATACTCGCAAGTAACCATCACGCGCAGGCTGTACCGCTCGGGCGAAAGCGAATACCTGTTGAACGGTGTGGAGTGCCGACTCAAAGACATTACCAACCTGTTTTTGGATACGGGCGTGGCCTCCAACAGCTATGCCATCATCGAACTCGGGATGGTAGACGACATTCTAAACGACCGCGACAACTCGCGCAGGATGTTGTTTGAAGAAGCGGCCGGTATTTCCAAGTTCAAAAAACGCAAGAAGGAGACGCTGAAGAAGCTGGAAGACACGGATGCCGACCTGGAGCGCGTGGAAGACCTGCTGTTTGAGATCGAGAAAAATATGAAGAGCCTGGAAAAACAGGCCAAGCAGACCGAAGCGTATTATAAAATCAAAGACGACTATAAAGAAAAGAGCATCCACCTGGCCAAGGTGGTGGTAAACAAACAGAAGGAGAAGTTTAACACGATCAGCAAGCAGGTAGAGAGTGAGCACGATCGAAAAACCAAACTGGCAGCCGAAATCGGTGAAAAGGAAGCGTTGATCGAAAAATCAAAAGCCGAACTCATCATCAAGGAAAAAACCCTGGCCTCGCGACAGAAATCCATCAACGAGCATGTTTCGAAGATACGCCAATATGAAAGCGAGAAGCAGATCAAAAACGAACGCCTGCGATTTCTGAATGATCGGGTCGCGAACCTGAAAGATCAGATCGACCAGGATAAAAAAAGTAACGAACGCGCCCGCTTCAGCATCCAAAGCCTGGAAACCGAGCGCGAGTCGGCCCGGGCCATTCTACAAGAGATCGTGGCCAAGGTGGAAGCCCTGAAGGCCGACTACGATTCGCAAAAAGCAGCCACGTATACACTGCAGGGCGAAGCCGATGCGTTACGGCAAATCCATCGTGCCAAGCAGGAAGAAGCATTCCAGCTCAACAAGGCCGTTGAAATACGCGACATCCAGGTGGCCTCCTTCAAGCAGGAACTGGAACGCACCGCCTCCGACACCAGCCAGCAAAGCGCTAGCCTGGCGGAATTTGAAAAGAAATTGGTGTTCTTACAGGAGGAAGTGGCCGGTAAAACCGGCTATCACGAAAAGCTAAAGGCCGAAGAAGAAGACATGCGTCAGCGCATCAGCTCACTGGAGAAAACCATTGACATGATACGCGAGGAGATGACCGAACATGGACGCAAACTGGACGCTCGTCAAAACGAGTATCAGCTCACCAAGTCGCTGGTCGAAAACCTGGAAGGCTTCCCCGAAGCCATCAAGTTTTTGAAAAAGAACGTAGGCTGGACAAAGAATGCCCCGCTCCTTTCCGACATCATTGGCACCAGCGAAGAATACCGCGTGGCCATTGAAAACTTCCTGGAACCGTACCTGAACTACTACATCGTAGAGCACGAAGCCGAGGCCTACGAGGCCATTAATATCTTGAGCGATGCCAGCAAGGGCAAAGCGAACTTCTTTATCCTTGATAGCTTTGAGCGTTTTCAGCCGTCACCGATTCAGATGTACCCCAATGCCTTTCCGGCTACCCAGATCATCGAGTTTGACCCGAAGTATACCAAACTGATGGCCTACATCTTGGACCGGGTGTATGTATTTGAGGGGGATGTCAAGAGCCTCCCTGCCGGGGATGAGAGCGTCTTCATCACCAAGAGCGGCAAAGTGACCAAACGCAAGTTCAGCCTCTCGGGTGGTAGCGTAGGATTGTTTGAAGGAAAGAAAATCGGACGGGCTAAAAACTTAGAGAAGCTCGACAAGGAGATCAAAGACCTGACCAAAAAGGTGGAAGATATCCGTCATTCACTGATTGATCGGCAACGCGAGTTGGAGCGCCTGCGCAACAACACGTTGAAACAGCAAATTGACGAAGCCTTCTCGGCCATCAAGCTGGTGAGTGATGAGTACATCTCCGTGAAAACCAAACAGGAGCAATTTGCCACGCTGCTTAACAGCGCGGACTTGCGCAGGGAAGACATTGCGGAAAAAATCGATTCGCTGCTGGTTGAATTGGATGACCTGAAACCGAAAGCACAAGCTGCCCAACACGAGCTGGCCCAGCATGAAGAAAAGATAAAAACGCTGGCGGCCCAACTGGCCAGTCAAAACGAACTGCTTAGTCAAAAGTCGGCCGCCTACAACGAGCAAAACATTTTTTTCCACCAGCAGGAAAACCGGGTGAAGAGCGTGGAGCAAGAGATACGCTTCAAGCAGGAATCGATGGAGCAAAGCAGCGCCCGCATCGAAACCAACACGCAAGAGCTTCGCGCCAACGAAGAGGAAATCAAGATTACCATTGAAACCACGCAGAACAGCGATGACCAGCTCATTGGCATGTATGCCGAAAAAGAAGAAATGGAAAAAGGGCTGAGTGAGGCCGAAAAAGAATACTACTCCGGCCGGGGCGAGATTGACCAATTCGAAAAGGACCTGCGCGAAATTCAACATCAGCGGCAAAACATCGACTCGCTGTTGATGGAATTGCAGGGGCAACTGAATGAGAGCAAACTGCAATTGAACTCCGTAAAAGAGCGCTTGTCAGTGGAATTTAATGTGGATTTAGACGCCATCGTGGAGCAATCGGCTCCCGAAGAAGCCGCAGAGTTAGCAAAAGCCGATGAAGAAAAACTGCGCGAACAAGTGCAGAAGATCCGCGAGAAGATGGACAATATGGGCCCCATCAACCCGATGGCCATGGAGGCATACACCGAGATCAAACAACGCAACGATTTTATTATCGCCCAAAAAGATGATTTGATCAAAGCCAAGGAATCGTTGTTTGCCACCATCACCGAAATTGAAACGGTGGCCAGCGAAACCTTCATGCAGGCATTTACACAGATCAAAGAACATTTTGTGCGTGTGTTCCGTTCGCTCTTCAACGAGGGTGACGACTGCGACCTGAAACTGGTGGATCCGTCCAAACCGCTTGAGTCTGACATTGACATCATCGCGAAACCCAAAGGAAAACGACCGCTGACGATCAATCAGCTTTCGGGTGGAGAGAAGACGTTGACAGCCACCGCCCTGCTCTTTTCCATGTACCTGTTAAAACCGGCCCCCTTCTGTATCTTTGATGAAGTGGATGCCCCCCTGGACGATGCGAACATCGACAAGTTCAACAACATCATCCGCACGTTTAGCAAGGATAGCCAGTTTGTGATTGTGACGCACAACAAACGGACGATGACCAGCACGGACGTGATCTATGGCATTACGATGGTGGAAAAAGGTGTGAGCCGCGTGGTACCGGTGGATTTGAGGCAACTGGCGTAATCTGTTATTTCCTTCAATTTTGACGCGGGCCACGGTTTCAACCGTGGCCCGGTTGTTTGTGTGCCATTTGAAACTTTTAATTCTGAAAACCTTTGTATCTTTCCTGACCTTAAACCCTACTCCGTATGCGCTGGCGAGGAAGAAGACAAAGCACCCATGTGGACGATCAACGAGGCATGGGCGGAAGTTCAGGGCGAGGTATGCCGGGCGGACTGCTCACCAAGGGTGGCTTGGGCACGTTGGTCATTGTACTGCTCATCAGTTGGATCACGGGCACCAATCCCCTTAGTTTATTGCAACAAACGGGCGGAGGCATCGACTCATATTCTTCCTCGCCCCAGTCCAACTACGTCCCCTCCGCGGCTGACGAAGAAATGGCTGAGTTCACCAAAACCGTATTGGCCGATACAGAAGACGTTTGGAATGAACTAAAACCGGACTACCGCGAACCTACCTTGGTGCTGTTCTCGGGGCAGGTGGAGTCTGCCTGTGGCGGGGCCACCGCGGCCAGCGGACCGTTTTATTGTCCGGCCGATGAGCGGGTGTACATCGATTTGAGTTTTTTTGAAGAACTCAAGAGCAACCTGAACGCCCCGGGCGATTTTGCCCAGGCCTACGTCATCGCCCACGAAGTGGGGCACCACATCCAACATCTGCTGGGCATCACCGAAAAGGTACACTGCATGAAAAACCAGGTGAGCGAAGCCGAATATAACGACCTCTCCGTCCGGCTGGAACTGCAAGCCGATTTTCTGGCGGGCGTATGGGCGCACCACGCCCAACGCATGAATCAGATTTTGGAGCCGGGCGATATGGAAGAGGCACTAACGGCCGCCTCGGCCATTGGTGATGACCGGTTGCAAAAACAATTTCAGGGATATGTGGTGCCCGATTCGTTCACACACGGTACCTCCGAACAGCGCATGCGGTGGTTCAAGAAAGGCTTCGACACGGGCGATCCAGAACAAGGCGATACGTTTAGTGCACGTGAGCTGTAGACATTGCCTCCGCATAGTAGTATTTTTTTAATTTTGCGATCCTGAAAGAACACGCCCATGGGACGCATTTTTGAAAAACGGAAACACAAGATGTTCGCGCGCTTCGACCGCATGGCCAAGGCGTTTACGCGCATCGGAAAAGACATTGCTATAGCCGTAAAACAAGGCGGCCCCAACCCGGATAACAATCCGCGCCTGCGCATGGCCATTCAGAATGCGAAGGGCGTAAACATGCCCAAAGACCGGGTGGAGAATGCCATTAAACGAGCTTCCTCAAAAGATGAAAAAGACTTTCAGGAAGTAGTGTATGAGGGGTATGCCCCGCATGGCGTGCCCGTGATTGTGGAATGCGCTACGGACAACCCCACGCGCACGGTGGCCAACATTCGCTTGCACTTTTCCAAAAACGGAGGCAGCATGGGTAATAGCGGCTCTGTGCAGTTTCTCTTTGAACGGAAAGGCGTTTTCAAATTCGATCCAGCCAAACTGAATCTGGATGAATGGGAACTGGACCTCATTGATGCCGGGGCAGAAGACATTCAGCGAGACGAGGATGAAATTATTGTATATACAAAGTTTGCCGAGTTTGGCCACATGCAAAAATTCTTAGAAGCCAAAAAGCTGGATGCCAAGAGCTCCGAGCTTCAATACATACCCACCACCACCAAAGAACTCTCCGAAGCCCAGCAAGACGAGGTGATGGAGTGCATCTCGGCTTTGGAAGAAGACGATGACGTGCAAAACGTTTACCACAACCTGGCTTAACGTGGGCGATACTTCGCGGCCTGTGGACCTTCCGCTGTCAGGTTATCGTCAACCATCCGGTTGTTGTACTGTTGAATAAATGCCTTCAGCCGAACCAGCATGGCGTCCACCAACTCCGGATGGCGCGATTTTACATCGGTTCTAAGGAGGCGATCTTGTTTGTAGTGATATAGGGCTACCGGTTTCTGGCCGTCAAAGAGTAACAGATAGTCGCCCTGAAAAAACTGGTAGTTACCGTTTAGGTAATTGAACGCAAAAGGTTCCGTCTGCCGCTCAAAGGCATTTCGTCCAAACGATACAAAGGGCTCGTCATACTTCAGGTAGCCTAGCACAGTTGGCATCACATCTACCTGTTGGATGATGTCGGTACTCATACTATTCCAGGAAGCCCCCGGTTTGTAAAAAAACACTGGTACCGAAAAGTATCCCCAGGCCGTATTGTACTCGGCATACTCAATTTCGGCAGAGGCATGATCTGCGGAAATGACAAACAAGGTGTTTTTAAACCAGGGCATCTGCGAGGCTGTTTGGAAGAACTTCCGCAGGGCATGGTCGGTGTATTGGATCGTCTTGTAAATGGGGCGGCTTCCACCGGCAAACGTGTCTTCATAGCCGGCCGGCACCTTGTACGGATGGTGTGAGGAGACCGTAAAAAGAGCCGTGCAAAAGGGCTCGCGAAACGTGTTAAGCGTGTGCGCATAATAGTGAAGAAAGGGCTCGTCCCAGATACCCCAGATGCCATCGTAGTCGGCATCGTTGTTGTATTCATCTTTGCCGTAGTAGGCATCAAACCCGGCCATGTTAGCAAAGGCATCGAACCCCATGCTGCCGTTGGGGGCACCGTGAAAAAAGGCAGTATGGTAACCTTTTCGTTTGAGCAGGCCGGCCAGGCTGTTGATCTTGTTCCCCGAGTAGTGCGACAGTACAAAGGGCACTTCAATGGAAGGGATGCTGGCCAGCACCGAGGGCATGGCATCAATGGACTTGCGGCCGTTGGCAAAGGAGAACTGGTACGCGCGGCTTACCCCAATGAGCGAGTCGAGGAACGGAGTATAACCCCGGTAACCTACCGGGCGATCGTGCTGATGGTAAGCCCCCATGAACTCTTTCGAAAAGCTCTCCAGGATGATGACCACCACGTTTTCGGCACGGAACAGCAACGAATCGGCCGGAACCACAAGGGGGTTGAAGACTCGATTGAGTGCCTCTTCATTTTCAAAATACGACACTTTTTGAATCACGTTTGCCTTTGCGGTGCGCATCAGCGCAAAGGGCGTGTTCAATACCAGGTGCACATCTTTGGGGTCGGTGGCATAGGCGGCTGCGTTGCTCAACGTAATGGGCCGCGTACTGTGCGCAAACCCTCCGCGTACCCCACCAATAAATAAGTATGTGATCAGCGGCAGGGCGGCCAAACCGGACAAATAAAAAAGCCAGTCATTTTTCAAATGGGGCCCCTGATATCGGATCGCGCGGGCCGCCCACACCAGCGCGCCCACCAGCAAACCCCACACGCCAGCGATGTACCAGTAGTCAATCAAAAATTGAAAAAGAAGCCGGGACACATTTTGCTCGTTTTCAAACTGGCTGATCACACTAAGCGTTGTTCTGCGTAACGTGAACCGGTAATAGATGGAATCCGCAAGGTTTGCCAGCAAGGCCAGCGAATTGACCCCCACAAATAACACCTTGACCGCATTTTGGTACCCTGCACGAAACCGCATCTTGAGCGGCACGATCAACAGCAGGATAAGCAGGCTGTTCAGATAGAGCACTGCGGCCAAATCAAACCGAAGCCCTCCGGCCAGGATGCGCACCATCCGCTCTGCGGTCATGTCGGGGAAGAAAGACGTGTTCAGTCCATAAAATACAATACGGCAGAAGGAGAAAAGCACCATGACCCACGTCAGGCACCACAGCAGGCTGCCGTAAACAGAACGAAAGAATCGGTTGAACAAAATAGGCGTTACCCCTTCCATGCGTGTAACAAGGAGGTAATAAACGAGTCAAAAATAGCGGAAATGGCAGTTTTTTCAGGTTTTTCTGTTAGTTTTGTTCACTTGTGAACAACCAAAAAACAGCGTCATTCTCTTTGTTGGCGTCCTTTTCGAACCACCGGCACCGCATGAGGGCATTTTTTTTGACTGTGTTGACCTTGTTTTCGTACGGTGTGTCGGGGCAAAATGTGGAGTCGTTTGGTGTTTTTGGAGGGCTCAACTTCCCCTTCACCATCGACCAGGGGATGAAGAAAGACCCCCGGTACTTTGGTCGGTTCACCGTGCGGGGCACCCCCGTGGGCTTTGCCTATGGATATGACAAGGTGGGCTGGGGGTACGTAGTGACACCCAGCTACGTGACGGTCGGGCAAAAATTCATCATCAAAAACACCAACGGTGGCGAGGTAGGCACGCGCGATGTGCAAATGAACTATTTCAGTTTGCCCATCGCGCTGAAGCTCCACATCAACACCATGGCCTTTTTCCGGCTGAGCATGGTGGCCTCTCTCAACGTCAACTACCTGATCAAAGGACAGGAGACGATCACCCACGATGCCACCAAACTGCGGTATCCTGCCCGTGTGATCGTGCCCGAGCGGCCCGGGTATGACGTGGTGTACGATGGCGTTTTTGTGCCTGCCGAAAACAAGCTCGTCTATGTCGACCAGGATAAGTTCAAACCTCTTCAGCTCTTTGCGGCCATCGGCTTCCGTTCCGATTTTGACATCAACGAAGAATGGAGTTTGAACTTTGATGGTCGCGCTAACTTTGGATTGCTGGACCCGCGTACCAGCGAGTACGTCAATACACTGAAAGCCGATGGTCCCGTACCCGACTTGCCCGGGGAGCGCAGGGAGGTGTACCTGTCAGTGGGTGTTGGCATCAGCCGCATCATCGAAGGAAAAACGGGTTTCAAAACAAAAGTGACCACCCGCAAACGCTACAACAACGCCCCAAAGCCGCGCGGCAAACGATAGGCGAGTCTTAACAATTTGGTAATATTGACTTTTTTGTCAATCATTGCCCCGCTGACACTCCCCTATGAAGCGGCTGATCAAGAGCTTCTCGCTCATCATCAATTACAAAACATTTGTGATCACCGCACTGGCGGTCTTGTCCACCTACATCTGTTCCCGCTATAATCTTACGGCTAAGTTTCCGGACATGCTGGTAGGTGTGGCCATTGTTTTCCCCGTGGTATTCTCCATCGGCTCGGCCTACACGCGCAGGGAAACGGCTCTGCAACGCTATGCCGACTTCAAAGGACATGCCATAGCCGTGTACTATGCCATGCGCGACTGGCCGAGCGGCAAGGATCATGACCTGCCTGCGCAGGCGGCTGCCCTCCTACGCGAAATGCTGATCTCCATGAAGGATATGTTCAAAACGTATCGCAACCCGCAGTGGGTCAAAAACGAAAAAATCATGTTCGACCGGTTTTCGCGCCTTTCCCATCTGACCATGGAGATGCGACAGCACGGGGTGCAGAGTGGTGAGATCTCGCGCGTGAGTCAATACGTCAGCAAAATGATCATCGCCTTTGACAACATGAAGATCATCCACCACTACCGCACGCCCATCACGTTGCGGGCATACAGCAAAGTGTTCATTTACATTTTCCCGATCATCTATGGCCCCTATTTTGCCAGCACGGCCCATGAGTATGCTACTTCGCTGGAATACGTGATGCCTGTGCTGTACAGCTTTATTTTGGTGAGCTTAGATAACATCCAAGACCACCTTGAAAACCCGTTTGATGAAGTGGGCGAAGACGATATTGTGATTGACGCAGACGAAACGGTGGCTTTGCTGACGCCTGAAAGCGGAAAAAAATAGCCCAAAAGGGTCTTTGGATATTTGTAAAAATCGGCCCGGGGGCTATATTTGCACCCTCTTTTGACAGACGGCCCGTTCGTCTAGGGGTTAGGACATCAGATTTTCATTCTGGTAACAGGGGTTCGATTCCCCTACGGGCTACTAAGCGCAATAGGGTGACAAAACCTCGTTGCGCTTTTTTTATCTCAAAAATCTCGCCTGCCACTCTGGTTTGGGCAACAAGCATTCATCCCTTCTGCCAAACCACCGGTAGCGGTGGCGGGCTACCCAGTCGTACAGGCCATCGCGCAAGAAACGGGGCACGATTTTACATGCATAAAATAATGGCCACCCTCCGGACAAGTGCCTCGCGATTTCCAGGGCAGCATCGCTCTTTTGAAACAACCGCTGGTCTTTGAGTAACATCACACTATTCAACGCGCGTTCGGGCAAACCCCACTGACGAAGTTGATGCCTCCCAAAGTCTGACTGCAGAGAGGCAAACGAAAATCGGTTTTTCGGATCACGTAAGATAACAAACTGTACGGCTCCGTTGCATAAATTACAGACGCCATCGAATAAAATGATCATATCTTACCGCATCAAGTGCACCCAGCCTTTGTAGGTGCGCGTTTGCCGTGCCGGGTCGACCACATCGAAGGTCACATCCGCCTGGTAGTAATAGATGCCTGTGGAAAGCTCGTTGCCCTGATTGTCCCGTCCATCCCAATCGATAAAGATGGTATTCTCTCCTCCTGATCGGTAGGAGTAAACCTCTTTGCCCCATCGGTTATACACGGTGAATTCCACGCGTGTCACAAATCGGGCGCACTTTCGGGTAAATTCCTGTAAATCTTTAATGGTGCCGCAATTGGTAACACCTCCCTCGCCTACACCCCTCACGCTGTACGCGCTGAAGACATCGTTACAGCCATCGCCATTAGGGGTAAATACGTTGGGCAAATGATAGTTGGGGCAATTGTCGAAACAGAGCGGCTCGCTCAGCTCACTCTCGTTGCCGGCCCGGTCCACCGTGCTCACGCGGTAACATCCGGCAAAGGAGGTGAGCCCGCGATGAACGTAAAAGGTGTCGCGCACGTTCTCTGCCAGTACGGTAAAATCGCTGCCTACCCGGGGCGAGAAGTACACTTTGTACGCCCGTATATCGGCTCTACAAGCCGGATCTGCCGGCCTTCTCCAATTGACGGTGTTCTGATAGGTGTTGCTGCCCGTATCGCACGAGGAGCTGGCCAAAAACTGGTTACAATCAGTACCTGCTGGCTCCAGCGCCACCGGGCAGGGATCTTCATTGTCATCGGGCTGCGCGCAACTGCGTTGTGAAAAATTCAATAGGGGCTCGGCAATGCGCGGGTTGCCATAAGCGCCTTGCGTCAATACTCGATAGCAATAGACTTGCGCCTGGTCCAACGCAGTGTTGTTGTATTGCCCCGAGTCAATGTAAACAAACCCATCACGGTTTACATCTACGGTATCAATGGGGATCATTTGGGCATTCGTGGCATTCTCAGGCCCTCGGTAAATGATGTGTCGCTGATACGGTTGGGTATTGATGGACCATGGTACATCAGCCGCCCACGTCAGGCGAATGCGTTGGAATTGCGGACTTACTTCGAGAAACACAGAAGAAGCTGAGACAGATGTGCCGACAACCAGCGCCCCGGATTTGGCCGTCACGCGATAGTTGTGTGGCAACGTCTCCGTATCAAAATTGGTATCGATAAATACGGTATCGGTAAGGGCCGTGGCCACGGTAGTCAGCCGTACGGTACCGTTAAATCCATCCGCGCGCTCCACGTCATAGGTGTAGGGGGGCGGAAATTGGCCCGGGTCCGCCTCAAACGGGGGTCTCCATCGCACGGTGACGCGCCCCGCAGTGGTGGATGTTTCATCGACTGTGACGTTAGTGATGATGGGCACATCGGCACGGATCGGTGGTATGCATATTTCATCTGACACATAGCTTTCACCTCCACCGGGCTGGGGAAACACTGCGACCAGCCGGTAACAATACTGTGCGCCATTGGCAAGGCCCTGTCCTCCGTTGCTATCGGTAAACGCAGAGATATTGATGGGTACATCGGCAATTTTAGTGTAGCCCAGAAACTCGGGAATACCCGTGACGCATTCTTCACGTGTATATGAAAATGAATCAACCCTTCGCCACACCTCCATTACCGTGGCGTTGGTACAGGCATAGTTTTGCCAATCCAGCACGGCCGATCGATTGGCGAGGTTCACGTTGGCACTGACCCATTGAGGTGGCGGACCGATCACTCGTATCTGTAGTGTTTTGAATGAAACCAGGCGCGGGCCGGTGTCCGGATCATCAGTAATCTTGAACACCACCTGATAGGGCTGATCTTTCACATCGGAGCATGCGGTATTCCATATAAATGGCTGGGTCAGAGGCTGAGCTGCAAAGGCCGGGGCGGGGAACGAGGCTCGGGGCGGCAAAATGCCAAATATCTGGCTAAAGGCTTCGATCTTCACATTGTCTCCATCCGGGTCGGTACCCACAACCAACTCTTCAATGCGCGTGCCGGCCTCCACGCAAATGAAATCCTTCACCTGTAACTCCGGTCGTTGGTTGTCGCAGTCCTCAATCAATATCTGCATGTCGCGCGTTACGTAGCCGATGTTCACCCACACATTCCCAATCTTTCGCCACTCTTTGATCAAAAAGGCGATGTTGTATTCCCCTGCTGCCCCGGGGGCATCCCAGGTGATGGTACCCGTGCGGCTGTCAATCGAGAACGTTGGCGGGCCATTGCCTTCTTCGTTGGCCTGGTTGTACGGACGCCCAATAGCCGAGTAAAATCCAATGTCATTGGGATCCCGATAGGCGTTCACTTCCAAGTTCTTGTCGCGCTTGGGCACCACCAACTCGTATGAAAGACTGTCACCGTCTACATCAAACGCACCAGGATTGTGGAACCAAGCGGCTCCCGTGCAACCCCTGTCGATAGGAGGAACGAGCAGTTGAGGTGAGTTACTACAACCCAGGAAGGGATCGATGTTGATGACGGTTTCCAGGTAAAAGGTTGTGTTTACAGATTCGGCCATGTTCAACACACCCCGGTTGCGGTTGGGTTCGCGATAGCTGATCACATATCGCCCATTACCGGGATAAGTATGTAACATCTTCTCGTCCGAATACACTACGATGTTTACACCTTGTCCCAGGTCGGTGCGCGGCTGGCCTGGGTCTTGCGAAGTGACATGTACGGGGCTGCCATCGCCAAAATCCAGAATGCCCCCACCGAAAATAACGTCAGTGCCAATGGTGTTCGTGTAAATCGTAATGGTGATCTTAAACGTCCGCGAGCAATTGATGCGTTCCACCGTGATCTCACCTGCCCGAAGGTGAGTGGCGTGGGCTTGCTGCGGCTTCAGCCAGAAACCGAATGCCACAGCTGTCAAAAACAAAACATGACGAAGCCTCATAGTCCGAAAGATACCAATAAATGCGTTTTCACAGGCGTTTGTTGTTTTCAGTAGGCGTGCTGTTTGACTTGTTAACGAGCTTTTGCACGTGATATTGGTAGGGCTTGCTCATTTTGAATAATTCATGAACAAAACACGCTTGTTGCAGCGAAGGTTTCTGCCGTACCTTTGGACATGCGCATCATTGGCGAAATCCCCCACCCCCGGTGTAAGATTACCCTGTTTCACTGGAACAATCGCTACCTGATCAAGCTGGAAACCAGCCAGTTGGAACAAACATTTAAGGTGCCGGAGTATGAGCTGTCGTCAGTAGAGGACTTGCAAAAAATAGTAAACACGGAGTTCATTGAAGCCGTTTTGACGCGTTTTTCTGACATGGAAACACAGTGGGCGAAGGCGTTGGACGGAGTTTAGTCCACCTGTCGGTCGCGCGTGACCGAAAATGCCTGCGGCCGCTCGCTGAACAGCGATTTTACCTGACCCCAGACGGTAGCAAACAGATCGGACGTTCGGTACCGCTCCAAATCCTCAGCCCGCTGCCAGTGGCTATACGTCACAAAGCAACACCGGTCGTCCACCTCGCGCCACAGTTCCAAATGCACGCAGCCCGGAAAATGCCGGATAGCATCCTGGTGACGTTGGAATATCCGCAGAAATTCATCCACGCCTGCTTCGGTAAAATGCATGCGTACCACCCGGATAATCATTCGTCATTGTATTTTGTGGAAGCCATAATTTTCATTCGTCAAACGCCACGTTTACGGGACTGTCGTACGTGAGGCCCAATAATTCGCTGGCATTTCCTTTGTTGATGCCGATCTCCAACCAACCCGCGCTGTTGAACACAATAAAACACTCACCATGGTCGGCCTGGTGATATGCGGTGTGGATGCGTCTGAATCGCTCGCCTCCAACCTGCACCGTAAAGCCACGGCCCGCCACCAGGGTTTCAAACACGTCTTTGGGGATGTTGGTGATCAGATTGCCAAAGTGATCGACCCGCACCACGTGCCCGGCCATCAGGCGCCTGGTGGCCTTCACCTGCCGATCGATCATCTTGCGCAGGCTGCTCATGGGTTTACCCAACGTGGTGATGGCCACCCCGCTGGCCAGCCGCGCAGCCGCGGGCGCCAATATTTCTTTTTCCGGGAACACCGTGACAATAGGCGCCAACGTATTCAGCTGCACAGCCTGCTGTGGTTGTCGGTCGCTGATCAGGCTGAGTAGCCCCGTATCGGCCGACACAAAGAAGTGGTCTTCGAGTTGGGCAGCCAGCCACCGATCGTCTTTAACTCCGGCCGCATCCACGCCAATAAGATGTACAGTGTTTTTGGGGAAGTCGCGAAAAACAGCACGAATGACGTAGGCCCCGTGGGCAATGTCGCAGGAACGGATGCGATGGCTGATGTCAATCAGCGTCAGACCGGGGTTGATCGCCACGATTTTGGCCTTGATGGCTGCCACGTAGTGATCGCTCTCACCGCTGTCGGTCAATAACGTAACAATGGCCATGAAGGGATGATGCCACGGTTTTTTTACCTTTGCTCAAGCAAAACTACAGCATTTCAACCACATTCACATTGACCGAACGCACCTTCACGCTGGACGACATCTCACTCCGGGATTTTCTAGGGGTGGAAAACAAAAACATCAACGAGCTTTCAGCTGCCTTCCCCAAGAGCAAGATCATTTCGCGGGGCAACGAGATTTTGGTGCGGGGCGAGGAGATCGATATCCATCAAATCTCCGACATCCTCCAAGCCCTGATGGACCACTTTCACCAGTTTGGCAAACTGACCCAGGAAAACGTAAAAGGCTACATCGGGCAAGAGAAACTGGAATACCTGCCAGAGGATGCCCCCGATGGTATTTTGCTGTATGGCACCAAAGGCACGCCCATCAAAGCCAAAACCGTTAACCAACAGCGGTTGGTAAATGCCGTGAAAGAAAACGACCTGGTATTCGCGCTGGGGCCAGCGGGTACCGGCAAAACATACATCTCGGTGGCCCTCGCGGTGCGTGCGCTCAAAAACAAACAGGTAAAGAAAATCATCATCACACGGCCAGCGGTGGAAGCGGGTGAAAATCTCGGGTTTTTACCGGGCGACCTGAAAGAGAAGATCGACCCATATCTGCGGCCCATCTATGACGGCCTCCATGACATGATCCCATTTGAAAAACTCAACTACTACATGGAGCGCGAGGTGATTGAGATTGCCCCGCTGGCTTATATGCGCGGTCGTACGCTTAACAATGCCTTTATCTTGTTGGATGAAGCGCAAAACACGACCCCCATGCAAATGAAGATGTTCCTGACACGCATGGGGCCGGAATCCAAAATGATCATCACGGGGGATGCTTCCCAAATCGATTTGCCTCCGAAGCAGCAATCCGGACTAAAAGAATCGGTGCGAATCCTCAATCAGGTAAAAGGCATTGGCATTGTTGAGTTAAACGAAAAAGATGTGGTGCGTCATCGGCTGGTGCGCGACATCATTGAGGCCTACGGCCGGGCCAGCGAAGCCAACCGGATTTAGCCTCCGCTGCCGTTTTCGCAATCCCTCCATTCTTCTTTTTTTCTTTTTTTATTTTACCACTACCTTCCAGTATGGTAAAATGGATTCCCTATACAATGGTGCGCCTGACCGCGTTTTTCATGGCGGGCATCTTGTTGGCCATTTATCATCCGGCTTGGAGCTCGCTCCCGTGGGTCGTTGCCGCGTTGCTGACCACGGGGCTTTTGTTTGTAGCCGTTTTTGCCTTCTCTCGTCAAACGCGCGTGCCCTCATGGCTCCATGGTGGGGTGGGCTGCGTGTTCATGACCCTGGCGGGCTGTGCCGTGCTGGCAATCCGCACGGACAGCCGCGACCCCGCGCATTTTATGTATGTGGCGCGGCCTATCCAGGCCTACATGGCCGAGGTGATAACCGTACCGGAAGAAAAAACAAAATCATGGAAATTGGAGGTGGCGGTGCTGCGCGTGAAAACGATCGAAGGTTGGCAGCCCGTACGCGGCAAATCACTGCTGTATGTATCCAAGACGGGATGGACACACGCGCTGGCGTTTGGCGATGAGTTGTTGATCAACGGTTCGCCCGAACGCCTGTCGCCACCCTTGAACCCGGGTGAATTTGACTTCCAGCGGTTTCTTTCGTTCCGAAACATTTACCATCAGCAATTTGTGCGGTCGAAAGACCTCGTCATCGCCCACCGCCCGGAGCAACGCGGTTTTCTACACAGGGCCATCCAGGTACGCCAATGGGCCTCCGGTCATCTTCGCGCGCACATTCAACACCCGCAGGCCTTTGCCATCGCCAATGCCCTTGTGCTGGGCGTTACCGATGGGCTTGATAACGAACTCGAGAATGCCTATGCCGCCAGTGGCGCCATGCACGTGCTGGCCGTGTCAGGTTTGCACGTGGGCATCATCTACGGTTTGCTACTGCTACTGCTAAAGCCATTGGCGCGCTTCCACTGGAGCCGGTGGATGGTCGCGTGCGTCAGTTTACTTTGCTTGTGGGGCTATGCGTTTGTCACGGGGCTTTCGCCCTCGGTGCTGCGGGCCGTCACCATGTTTTCGTTTATCGCCCTGGCCCGACCGTTGGGCTGGTCCACCAACATCTACAACACCTTGGCCGCTTCCGCTTTTCTGTTGCTCTTGTACAACCCATACCTGATCATGTCGGTAGGTTTTCAGTTATCATACCTGGCGGTTTGGGGCATTGTGTACTTGCAGCGACCCATATATCAATTATGGGTGGCGCCCAATGCGCTGCTGGATAAGATATGGCAGATCACCTGTGTTTCGTTGGCAGCTCAATTCGCCACCTTCTCCTTGGGCTTGTTGTATTTTCATCAGTTCCCCACGTACTTTCTCGTTTCCAATCTGTTTGTCATCCCGGGCTCTTTTGTGGTACTGATGGGCGGGTTGCTGTTGTTGGCCGTTAGTTGGCTGCCCCCTGTGGCATCGACTGTCGGTTACGCCTTGGAAGGAAGCATTCAACTGTTAAATGCAGGCGTTTTTTGGGTGGAACGACTGCCTTTTAGCCTGCTTAACAATGTGCACATCACCACGCTGCAATGCTGGCTTATCATGGGGATCATGGCAGGCCTGATCACGTTGTTTCATTTCAAGACCCTTCAAGGCCTGGTACTGGCCGCTCTTTGCAGCATTGGGTTTGGCGCTGTGCAATGGCAACACTTCCATGCGCACGTAAAAAAAGCTCAATGGGTGGTATACCGTGTGCCGGGCCACAGCGTCATGGAGTTTATCGATCGCGGGCATTCAGTTTTTTATGCCGATTCAATCCTGGCTTCGGATGCCGAACGTATTCGGTTTCACCTACGGCCAAACCGCGTGCAATCGGGTGTCATCACTGTGCAACGGGTGTCATTTCCATCTTCAGATGTTTGGATACGTGTATGGAAGGGTAAAACAATTCTTATCGTAAGCCGCTCACCTGCTTCACTTCCTCCGCTGCGGCCGGATTACGTGGTGATCGGCCGCGAAGCTATTTCTGTCTGGGACGAGGCAGCCAACCTGTACCCTGCCGCCACGTTTGTACTGGACAGCAGCCATTCTCCTTACCGCTCACAAGAGGTAATAACCCACGCGGCCACACAAACGGCTCGTGTTCACTCCGTTTTGCAACACGGGGCATTTGTTGTAACTACGCAATCGCATGGCACTTATTGACTACTCACGCGATCAGCGGATCGGCTTTATAACGCTCAATCGCCCCGAAAAACGAAACGCCCTTAGCCGCGAACTGATCGGTGGGCTGTGGGAGGCGTTTGACCAGGCCGAACAGGACGCGAGCGTTAAAGTAGTGGTGTTGCGGGCTCGTGGAGAGGCCTTTTGCGCGGGGGCCGATTTGGCCTATCTGCAACAGCTTCAGGGTTTCTCGTACGATGAAAACCTGGAAGATTCCCGATTTCTCAAACGCCTGTACGAAAAAATTTTCGGGCTTTCCAAGGTAGTCATCGCCCAGGTACAGGGTCACGCGCTGGCAGGCGGCTGTGGGCTGGCTACCGTATGCGACTTTGTTTTTTCCGTGCCCGAAGCCCGGTTTGGGTACACGGAAGTAAAGATCGGTTTTGTGCCTGCCCTGGTCATGGTTTTTCTCACGCGCAAAATCGGAGAACAGCGGGCGCGCGGCATGCTGCTAAGTGGCGACTGGATCGATGCCGAGCAAGCTCACACCTGGGGCCTTGTCCATCGTGTTGTTTCTTCGGAGGAATTGGATGCGGTTGTCCTGGCATTTGCCGCAAAACTGATTGCCAACAACTCAGGGGAATCGATGAGGCTCACCAAAAAATTGTTGGCCGAAGTTCAATCGCTTACCATACCCGATGCCCTGGAATGGGCGGCTGCTGCCAACGCACACGCCCGCGGCACGGACGATTGCAAAAGAGGTATTGCGACTTTCCTGAACAAGCAAGGGCTAACGTGGTAGGCGACAACCCGATAGCTCTTTTACAGAAATACTGGGGCCATACGCAGTTCCGACCGCCCCAACAAGCGATCATCGAAGCAGCCTTGAACCACCAGGACGTACTTGCCCTGCTACCTACCGGTGGCGGCAAGTCGATTTGTTTTCAGATACCCGGCTTACTGCGCGATGGTGTGTGCGTGGTGGTAACACCCCTGATTGCTCTCATGCAGGACCAGGTCAAGCAATTGAAAAGCCGGGGCATCGAGGCGGTGGCCCTTCATGCGGGCATGACCTACGGACAATTGGATACCTTGCTGGACAATTGCGTGTACGGGAAGGTGAAGTTCTTGTATGTGTCGCCCGAGCGCTTGCAAACAGAGCTTTTTCGCGCGCGTTTGGATAAGATGACGCTCTCGTTGCTGGCCGTAGACGAAGCGCACTGCATTTCGCAATGGGGCCACGATTTCCGACCGCCTTACTTGCAAATACACACCGTGCGCGAGGTACACCCGAAAGTACCCATCATGGCATTGACGGCCTCGGCCACGCCATACGTCAAGAGCGACATCATTGAACATCTGCACCTGCGCACACCGGCACAATTCCAGAAAAGTTTTGCCCGCGAAAATCTCTCGTTCATCGTCCGAAAAACTGAAAACAAAGACAAAAAGCTACTCGAAGCCCTGCAGCGCGTGGCCGGTGCCGCCATTGTGTATGTGCGATCGCGCAAGGCCACCGAAGTCGTGGCCAAAACGCTTTCCAGGAAAAACATCAGCGCCACCTTTTACCACGCAGGTCTGGCACATGCCCAGCGCACCGAACGGCAAGAGGCCTGGCTAACTGGCGCGGTACGGGTGATGGTGGCCACCAATGCCTTTGGCATGGGCATTGACAAAGCCGATGTGCGCACCGTCATCCACCTCGATATCCCGGAAGACATCGAATCGTATTATCAGGAAGCCGGCCGGGCCGGGCGCGATGGAAAACGGGCCTATGCCGCTATTTTATACCACCCCGCGGATGTGGAAAGCCTGCGTACCAAAACCGCCATGGCTAACCCCGAACTGCGCGAACTCAAAAAAGTCTATCAGGCATTGGCCAACTATTATCAATTGGCCACGGGCAGCGGGCTGGGCGAAAGTTTTGATTTTGATCTGGAGGATTTTACCGCACGCTTCTCCCTGAAGCCTCAGGAGGTTTATCCCATCCTTAAAAAGTTGGAGGAAGAAGGTTTGATTCAGCTGAACGAAGGGTTCTATCGGCCTTCACAGGTGCGCATTTTGGCCGAACATAAACGCCTCTATGAATTTCAGGTTGCCAACGCTCGTTTTGATCCGCTGATCAAAGCATTGTTGCGGCTGTATGGGGCCGAGTTGTTCTCTGAGTATCTGATCGTTTCTGAATCGCAAATCGCACGCGCCCTGCGGTGGAAGTTGCCCGAGGTAACCCACTTGCTGGGTGAACTAAAGCGGTTGCAGTTGCTGGACTATGTGCCGGCCAACGACCGGCCTTCGCTCACATACCTGACGCCCCGCCAGGATGCCGCCTATTTGGCGATTGACCATGCCCGGATGCAGGCACGCAGAAATCTTCACCTGACAAAAATGGAAAAAATGATCGCCTACACCGAGCAGGACCACCGCTGCCGCATGCAGGTGATTCAAAATTATTTTGGCGAAGAAACCTTTGCCACCTGCGGCCTTTGTGATCTATGCCTCACCCGCAAAAAGAAAGACAACCTCGAAGCGCTTAAAGACTACGAGTCACAGATTTTGTTCGTGCTTGGTCAAAAGCCCCAACCCGTAGAGGAACTCGAACAGACAGTAGCACCTAAGGACCACGATTTGTTTATGGAGGTCTTGCGCGAACTGGTGGATCACGGAAAAATTAAATACGATGCCTTTTGGGTGTTGTCCGTTGCGTGATGGGGCAGCGTAGCGTTGGCCTTACGCCAGCGCCTTTACCCCCGGCAGTTCTTTGCCTTCGAAATATTCCAACAGCGCACCGCCCCCGGTGGAGACATAGCTTACCTTCTCTTCGAAGCCAAACTGGGCCACGGCCGCGGCACTATCGCCCCCACCAATGAGCGAAAACGCACCATTTCCGGTGGCACGCACCACGGCTTCCGCGATCGCTTTGGTGCCCTGTTGAAACTTCTCCATCTCAAATACGCCCATAGGCCCATTCCACAAAATCGTTTTTGAGCCTTCAATGACCTCGGCAAACACACGGCTGGCCTGCGGGCCGATGTCAAGCCCCATCCAGTCGGCCGGGATAGCGGTGTTCAGGCTGGTGGCGGTGTTGGCCTGCGCATCAAACTTGTCGGCAATGACCGAATCCATCGGCAAATGGAGTTCTACCCCTTTTGCCTTTGCCTTTTGGATCAATTCCTTGGCCAGCGCCAGTTTGTCCTCTTCCACCAGCGACTTTCCGATATTTCCGCCCATGGCTTTGAAGAAGGTGTAGGACATGCCCCCTCCGATGACGAGGTGATCCACCTTGTCGAGCAATCGCTCGATGATCAATATCTTATCTGATATTTTCGCTCCGCCCATGATGGCCGTAAAAGGCTTGGCCGCATTCTCCAACACTTTTCTGGCATTGTCCAACTCCGCAGCCATCACATAACCAGCCGCCTTTTCGTTGAAAAACTGGGCCACGATGGTCGTGGAGGCATGCGCACGGTGGGCGGTACCAAAGGCATCGTTTACATACACATCGCCATGTTTGGCGAGCTTCTCCGCGAACGCGACATCACCCTTTTCTTCCTGTTTGTAAAAACGCAGATTTTCCAGTAGCAACACTTCACCGGGTTTAAGTGCGGCCGATAACCGGTACGCCTCTTCCCCCACGCAGTCAGGGGCAAACTGCACGTTCACACCAATCAATGCCGCGGTGGTTTTTAGGGTATGCTTGAGCGAATATTTTTCTTCGGGACCTTCTTTGGGGCGGCCCAGGTGCGACATCAATACGCAACTACCCCCACTACTCAATATCTTTTTGAGGGTAGGGACGGTGGCCCGGATACGGTTGTCATCCGTCACATTAAAACTTTTGTCTAACGGCACATTAAAGTCCACGCGGATGAGGGCACGCTTGCCCGCCAGTGAGAGTTGATCGATTGTCTTCATGAAAATAAAACGACTTTAGATTTACCAGAATACGTAGTACAAAATGGCGATGGCGGCCAGCACCAGGCCGGCACCCAGAGCAAAACCGCCCGAGGTGCGGAACATGGCGGCATCCACCTCCAAAGGTTGCACGGGCTTACGCTGCGGGGTGGCGTAGCTGATCAGCACCATGCCGATCACACAAATCAAAAACACAAACCCCATCCGATCGATGAACGGTATTTCATACACACCGGAGGCCGGGTTGACAACCGCAAAGCCGGTGGACTCCAAGAACGATAAGTCGGCAAAGCCGGGCAGAAATTTGAAAAACACCGAAGCAGCAAACCCACCGATAATGGCAAACATGGCTGCCGGGGCGGTGGTGCGTTTCCAAAAAAAGCCAAGGATAAACATGGCAAAAATACCGGGCGACACGAAGCCGGTATACTCCTGGATAAACTCAAAGCCACCCTTTTTATCAATGCCCAGAAAGGGTGCCACGCCAATAGCAATAATCATGGCCACTACCACCACCATACGCCCCATCCACACCAGGTTTTGTTCCTTGGCTTCTTTGTTGATGTGTTCTTTGTAAATATCCAACGTAAAAATAGTGGAGATGCTGTTAGCCTTGCCCGCCAGCGAAGCCACTACGGCAGCGGTGAGGGCGGCAAACGAAAGACCCTTCAGCCCGGAGGGAAGCAAATTTAGCAACACCGGGTAAGCATTGTCCTGGATAAGTTCCCCGTCACGCATCATCTCGGTTTGGAACATGCCGTTTTTCCAAAGCACATAGGCGGCAATGCCCGGCAATACGACAATCACGGGCATCAACATTTTCAAGCCTGCGGCAAAAAGCAACCCCGACCGGGCGGTTTTCAGATCAGCGCCCAGGGCACGCTGCGTAATGTACTGGTTACATCCCCAATAATTGAGATTGACTACCCACATGGCCCCGATAAGCACGGACAAACCGGGCAGACTCAAATAATGCTCGTTGGTTCGATCAAAAATCATATCAAAGTGGTCGCCTGCTTCGGAGAACAACAGATTCAGCCCGTTGATCATACCGGTTTGCCCAAATTGATCAGACACCATGTTCAAGGCAAGATATGTGGTGGCCAAGCCGCCCAGCACCAGAAAGAAAACTTGAATGACATCCGTATAGCCAATCACCTTCATCCCTCCCAACGTGATGATGATGGCAAACGCAGCCAAAAAAATCATACACAGCGTGAAATTCAAACCCGATATCGTGCTTACTGCCAGGGCGCCCAAAAACAAAATGGACGTGAGGTTGACAATTACATACAGCGACAGCCAAAAAATGGCCATGATCATGCTCACCATGCCGTTGTAACGTTGCCGCAAAAACTGTGGCATGGTATAAATCTTGTTTTTCAGATAGATGGGCAGGAAAAAAACCGCCACCACGATCAGCGTGGCCGCAGCCATCCACTCATAAGCCGCGATGGCCAGCCCCATTTTGAAGCCATTGCCCGACATGCCGATGAACTGCTCGGCCGAGATGTTGGATGCAATCAGTGAAGCCCCTATGGCCCACCACGTCAGCGATCCTTCGGCCAAAAAGAAATCCTTCGAATCCAACTGCTCGCGCTTTTTCCGGTTATACACCCAATAACCATACACCGAAACGATGATGAAGTAGATAAAAAAAATCGTGTAGTCGAGACCGGTGAGTTTTTCCATGAGCGGGCGATGTTAGGGTTTAGGTTAGGTTACCGGCCGTGCGCCAGCTTCCAGCTTAACCGAATAAAAGTCAGGTTCTTTTTTGAATTGCGCAAAATAATTTTGGCGTACTTTATCGATAAAGACTTCGCGGTGACTGCGTTTGACCAGGTTGATCGTACAGCCGCCAAACCCACCGCCCATCAATCGGGCCCCGGGCACGTGGTCCCCTTCGGCTTTGGCCAGGGCCACCAGGCGATCGAGTTCTTCGCAACTCACCTCATATTGCCGGCTCAGCCCTTCGTGCGTTTGATACATCAGGGCCCCTGCGGCTTTTACATCCCCGGCCCGCAACGCGGCCGCTGCCCCGCGCACACGCTGTATCTCCGCTACGACATACGAACAACGCAAAAAAGTCTCGTCACTCATGTGGCCGCGGAGCTCCCTCAGCATGGCCGGTGTAACATCGCGCAGCGACCGCACTTCCGGCAACACCTGGCGAATCGCGTGCACCCCTTCCTCGCAACGTTGCCTGCGCTGGTTGTAGGCGGTGGAAGCCAGGGTGTGTTTAACCTTGGAATCAATCAGCAGGATTTCGACATCGCCAAACGAAAAGCCGATCGGTTCATGTTTCAGCGTACGGCAATCCAAAAGCAAAAACGAATCCGCTTCGCCAAAAAGACTGGCATATTGATCCATCAATCCACAGTTGACACCCACAAACTCATGTTCGGCATATTGCGCCACGCGCGCCAGTTCCAGCTTGCTGAGTTTTGCGTCAAAAAGGTGGTTGAGGCCGGTAGCAAACCCACAGCAGAGGGCGGCCGAGGAAGACATGCCCGCCCCTGCGGGAACGTTCCCCCCAAACACCACATCTACCCCGCGCAAGACCACGCCTCTGCGCATAAAGCCGTCCAACACGCCCATCAGGTAGTTCACCCAGGTTTCCCCGGGGTTCAGGTCGTAGATGGAAAAGGAAAGTCCTTCCTGAAGATCGTGCGCAAACACATTGCATTTGTCCGATCGGCCAGCCGCCATGGCGAAGGTAAACGAATAATTCACGGCTGCGGGCATCACCATGCCTTCGTTGTAATCGACATGCTCCCCGATGAGGTTGATGCGGCCGGGCGCGGTGAACAACTGGGGTGTCTGGTGAAAGAAGTTCTTAAAGAACTGATCTATGGAGGATGTCATACCATCACACGTACATTACAAAGCCTTCCTCCCACTCCACACCAACCCACCGGCCACCAACAGCACGAGCAACCACGAACTGGCCAGCGTTATCTTATCGCCCACCACATAGGGGGCCGGTTCAAAACGAAATATAACGGTATGACTACCGGCCGGTATCTCCAAGGCCCGCAATACATAGTTGGCGCGCACGATCGGCACTTCCTTGCCATCAATCTCAGCCTTCCACCCTTTCGGGTAGTAGATTTCCGAAAACACTGCAAAACCATTGACTGAGGACGAAGTCTGATACACTACTTCGCGAGGGCTGAACGACATAAGGTCAATTCGGGCAGCGCTGTCGTACGACACGGACCCCACACGCATGCGCGATTGATCCACCACGGCCACCTGACGGGTATCCAACGACTTCAAAGCGGCCAGCTCTTCGTTGGCCGAGTTCACGTTTTGGATGCGTTCCACAAACCAGGCCGGGCCCAGAGCCGCCTCATTGGGGATTACATTGTTGGCCTCCTCTCCATACTTGATGTATTTGATGTTGAGCATGTTGATGACACCCCATTTCTCAAACTCGGGGCTACCCTGTTGCAAGCCGGAGATCAACTGATTGGTTTGCGGGGCCAGCGCGGAATCATACAATTCCTGATAGCGCCTGAGCTTGGCTCCGTGATAGCCGCCCACCGAGCGATGGAAGTGCGAGGTGATTGCCTCTGCCATGGTGCCGCTCAGGTTGTATACGCGGTAATTGCCCTTGTCTTTCAGAATGGTCTGGTCAGCAGCGGAAGCTTCAAACTTGGCCTCGCGCTTTCGTTGAAAGCTGCCCGCATCGACAAAACGCTTGCTAACGATGAGTAGGTCGGCCGCCATCACCAGCGTCAACACGGCCGGCAAAAAAGCGGGTTTGATGTACTGGCGCAATGACAAGAACAACACTCCACCCGTGATGATCATGATCCAAATAGCCCGCCACGCATCGCTTGAAAAAAGTGCAGCCCGGTCTTTTACCAACGCAGCCCTAAACCACGGTGGCAACTGCGTTTCAAAACTGCGCAGATAGGAACCGGGCCCGATCATTAGCAGCAAAAAACACAGGCCCAGTGTACCAGCCGCCACAAAAATCATCTTCCGCTGCACCGCGGCACTCCAGCCGCGCTGCAAGAGCGCCTCCAACCCAACCCATCCCAGAAGCGGCATGGCAAACAATGGGAGGATCATCGCAAAGGTGACCGATCGGAACTTATTATAGCCGGGCAGGTAATCGAACATCAACGTGTTGAAGGAATCGAATGTACTGCCCCAACTGAGCAATACTCCGAAAACCGCCACAGGCGCAAGCCAGCCGATGTACGGCCGGGGGGCAAACGCTAACCCCACCACAAAAAGAAAAAAGACAATAGCGCCCCCGTAATAAGGTGCCCCGCTATCGCCCCAGTAATGGCTGGCATACCGGGCCAGTTGATTGGCCAACTCGTTATCGCCTGAATTGACCAGTGCTTTATAGGTATGGCTTTCGGGATCTTCCACAAAGGACCGGGCCGCAGATCCGCCATAGACATTGGGTACGAGCAAACTCAACGGCTCGACTGCACCATTGCTGTACTGGAATGCATACGCCTTGCTCAGCCCGTCTGAGACGGCTTGCTCAGAGGCATTCGTCAAATCCGAAGCGCCACGAATCGAAAACCGGGTATACTCGGTGATTGCCCACATAGGCCCAACGAACGTACCCACCGCGATCACCGCGGCTGGTAATAACATTCCTAACGACCGGGCAAAGGCTGGCAACTGACGGCTTCGCCACGACACGATCAGTTGCATAAGGCCATAGCCCAGCACGATCAGCAATAAATAGTACGTGATCTGCAAATGGTTCTCGCGCAAGTGTAGCGACAAGCCCAGGGCAGTAACCGTGAGCCCCAATAACCGATGGCCTGAGAACGCCAGGTGGATGCCGGCCATGACCAACGGCATCAACGCCACGGCCCCAATGCGTGCGTTGTGACCAGCGATCAAGCCAATGATCATGTACGTACTAAGCCCAAACGACAGGGCTCCCGCCAACGCCAAATACGGGCGCACGCGAAAGCTCAACAACAGGATATAGTAACCGATAAAAGCGAGAAAGATGTTATTGATGGGGTGAGGCAAAAACAACGTCATTATTTTCTTGACCCACACCACGGGGCCATCGCTCCACTCCACGCTGACCAGGTAGGCCGGCATGCCTGAAAACATGTTGGCGGCCCACAGCCCCTCCTGGCCGGTAGTCTCGCGAAAATCGCGCAACGACTTGCTGCCGCCCAGAAACTGTGTAATGTCCGACTGGTTAAGCGTCTTGTTTTGAAAAAAAACAGGGCTGAAGAAAAAAACGGTGATGGCGAAAAATACAACCATGGCCACCATGTGCGGGGCCACGTGTTTGCTAAACTGAATACGGTTCATGAAGAATAAAATACCGTGCAAAATAGCAAAGTATTTACAGTGCTGGGAGCCTTTGTACGGCCAAAACCGGCTGTTCAGGGATCAATTACAATCCATATGGCATTGATGGGCTTAATAGCAACCATCCAAAAAGGCCATGGTTTTTGTCAGGTTGTCCCACTTCTGCATGTCGTTTTGCACGGGTTTACCCAACTCCAGGTATTTGTCGCAGCCCATCAGCAACACATCAATCTGATCTTTATACTTGCCCTTGTACACAATGAATTTCTCATGGGTACGCTTGTTGAAGATCACCCACTCCACATTCAGGATCCCGCCCGGGCTGGCGGAAGCCTGCCTCCCCTGAATCGCCAACTCGAGGGCACTGATATTTGCCTTTAAGCTTTCATTGTCCGAATTGTTGATCGCGTCTTGTGCCGTTTCGTAGCCCGCAATACCGGCCAGCTTGTCGCGCAACTCAATCAGTTGCTCAGTAGATGACACACGGATCACGCTGTCCATATTAGACACGTAATTGTTGCGTTTCTGATCTTCCTTTACGATGGCGGTGGCCGTGGCCGTAGTACCCACATTCATGGCCGCCTTCGCCAGGCCGGTGGCGAATTCATTGATGGTAGTGGGATTGGGGTTGTGGTAGAGTTGAAACGTATTTCCATCAAACCGCTGTGGCACAAAAACGTTTTCTTTCA
Source organism: uncultured Ohtaekwangia sp. (assembly GCA_964524935.1). GTDB lineage: Bacteria > Bacteroidota > Bacteroidia > Cytophagales > Cyclobacteriaceae > ELB16-189. The sequence continues at coordinate 240,439 of CAZGFJ010000001.1, read as the reverse complement.
CCGTATAGGCCGTCTCTTCGCCTTTATTCACAAAAGTAAAAGCCATGATGGACGCGGGGGAATGCTCGGCCAAAAGTCCATCGGTGCCTTTGAAGAGGATGCGATCCAGATGGCGCACGCCTACCTCGCGCAGCAATGTGATTTCGCCTGACATCTTCCCTGCGGTCGTGGTGATACTACCCGGAAACGAGCGCTTGTTGTTCTGTTCGCGGGCCAGCTTGGATTGCGTTACTTCGGCCTCGCTCACAGTATAGCCATAGCGGGCCACCTCCGCGGCATCCAGTTTCTCTTTGCCGGCTGCCGTCTTTACTTCGACATCCTGCAATACGCGGTCTTTGCGCCTGAGTTTAAGCTCCCCCTCGTAGCGCGTGCCATTGCGTGCCACGGCATAGCCCGCCCGCGGTACGGTGCTCTCAATCTCCTTACCCATCACTACGCCCATGCTGCGCCACTCATACATGCTCTCGGGACTATCATTAACAGGCACCCCTCCTGCCTCGGCCGTGGCGTTGGGATTAACGTTCAGCAAACCAAACGATTGCAGCGAGCCTACCGGAAACGTCAGGTATTTCTGATCACCCATAAATTCCACTTCGGTAAGGGCCGTGGCCGACCCGATGAGCGAGATTTTCCCTTCCATGCGCTTACCCGACCGAAGCACGACATAGCCCGGCTGGAACTCGGTTTTGCCCCGTTTCCATCGATACGCCCCCGCGGGCGAGTCGTTCACCTGCGCCCAGGAAGGGGTAACGAGTAAAAGTGCAAACAAAAGAGACGCGGCATCGCAGATGGCATAGCGGGATTCCATGGGTGTGGGGGTTAGGTTGAGGCGCAAGGCGTGACGAAAGGTATTGAATTACCGGTAAGGTCACAACCTGTGCAACTCGGTACGGTGTGTTAGAAAAACAGTAAAAGCAACGAGTCACTAAACTAAGGAACCCGATAATTCTAATGGTTGAATGAGTCCACTACATTAAATGTCCGGGCACGGAATCATCAACTTATCCTTGGGCGGCTTGCGCGGGTTGCGCGTGCTCCAGGAATAGACCAAACTGAACTCGTGGGCGCCCCCACTGCCCGCGCCCAACCGGGAGATGGTGTAATCATAACTGTACCCGATGTTTAGCACATCTTTGCGGCCTTTTTTGGTGAAGCCCACCAACAACACCAACGATTCGTTATTGGGTATCCCGTTCACGGTCTTGAAGGGCACACCCCGGTACCACGTGCCAATCACAATGGGCTCAAACGTGAAATACAATCCCAAGTCCAACTGATCAAAGGGACCCTGGTGGCGGTACTGCACGGCCGGGGCCACACTTCGCTCTTGCTCTTTGGTATAAAAGCCTTGCCCCATCTCGCCCGGGCGGAAAAAAAACTTGAAGCCCGCGTGGGCCGACAACTTCATCGGCAACTGGCTGCGCTCGCCTACCAGCGATTGGTTGGGCTGGGTGAGGTGGTGCGCCACAAAACCCAGCCAAGCACGGTGGCTGTACAGCAACGCACCGGCCGAGATATCACCAAAAAATTTAGACTGCCCGGTGTTTAAGCCCTCGGCCGATTGAGGATTAATAAAGTTGCCGGTGTTGGGATCAAACTGGTCGCCAAAGGTGAGCCTGTCAAAATTAATAGATCGATTGTAGACGGCAGCCTGAAAGCCGGGCCGCAGCGAAAGTCCTTTGGTGAGACGTAAGTCATATGAGTACTGAGCGGCTAAACTGATCGACTGCAAACCCAAAATCCCTTCGCGGTCGCGAACGAGTAACACACCCACACCACTGTTCTTCTCTTCGATATACGTATCCCAAAAAGCCGAAATGGTGTTGAAGTTGGCATCGATGGCCGGCCACTGATTCCGATAATTAATGCCAAAGCGCGTTTGGCCTGTAGAACCGGCAAAGGCCGGATTCAAATAGAGCGGTGCCGCATAAAACTGCGAGAACTGCGGATCTTGCGCCCACGCCACCCATGGCATAACTGCCAACCAAGCTCCTGTAAAAATCCGTGCGATGCGCATTTACTTATCCTGCCGTGAGCAAATTAACGGTATAAATTGAAGGAATAAAAATGGCGGGCCATTGATTAAGCACCACCCACTCGTTTACCTAACGATTTTTTCGGTCAAATTGTATACTTTAGTGGGTCTTGGGCGTTTTTAAATTTGACATAAACCGAACCCGTACTACGTTGACGAAATTTATGCACAGCAATCGGCAAAGTTGGATGAACAGAAAAGCGATGATGTGGGGGATGGCTGTATGGCTTTGCATGGCCTATCACGCGCAGGCGCAGACCCTCTCCGCTCACAACTGGTACTTTGGCAACTCGGTTCAGGGCATCCGCTTTGACCGCGGCAACAACACCCCTTCACTGGTCACCAATCAACAAACCCCTTTTGGCACAGCCGGTGCCGTGGTGGTCACCGACATCACCAACGGCAATCCGTTGTTTTACTGCGATGGTAATGTGGTCTATGATGCCAACCGGCAAGTGATGCCCAACACAGCCGGGCTGGGTGGATTCACCGGTGGCAATCAACCGGTGGCCGTAACACCCATCCCGGGCCAGCCCAATAAATATTTTGTGTTTGCGAACAGTGCCAACTTTACCACCGGGGGTACGGTGCGAAGACGAGTGATTGACATGTCCCTTCCGGGGAGCTCGATCTTCCCAGCCCCGCCCTCGGGCGAGGGCGAAGGTGCCGTGGCCGCCATCGGCTTGACAAACCGCTCGGAAGGAATGATTACCGTGCCGCATGCCAACGGCACCGACTTTTGGTTGATCACGCATCAAAACGGGACAAGCACGTTTTCTGCCACCCGCATTGAAGCGACCTCCTACACACCCCTGCCGGGCACGTTTACCACCAATAACAGTACCCTAGCCGGACTGCCAGCTACGTCCGTGGCCCACTTTGCCTATCACGCAGCCACTGGCCGCTTGGCTGTGGCCCCGCAAGACCCGAATACCAATGCTGTCATTCTCGACTTTGACAACAATGCCGGCACGTTTTCACTGAACCAGGTGGTCTTCAACTCAGGCTTCCCCTCGGTGGGCAATCAGGCATTTTACGACATCGAGTGGGACTTTGCCGGACAGTATTTATATCTCTCGCGTCATGGCGATGGCACCACGCCCGCCAATGTTTTTCAATTTGACACCCAAGATCCAACGATCTCGCTTGCACCCCTGTTTTCCACGCCCCTGTTTCGAAGCTATGGCCTGCAGTATGGCCCCGACAGTGCCATGTATCACCTGTACCAGGCGGTAAATGGTGGGCCCTTTTTGGTGGGCCGCTTTACTGACACGGACACCGTGGCCAGCGAGGTGGACTACGAGGCGCTGCCGTTTGGCAGCATCAATTTCAACGGCACGCAGTTTCCTTCGTTCGTTCCGTTCAGCAACCCGATTCTCAATGTGGCGTTCACCTTTGCAGGCGCATGCGAGCGAAATCCCGTTAGCTTTTTCCCGACTGTGACACCCGCGGCCGACAGTCTGCGCTGGAATTTTGGTGATGGCGAAACCTCAGGCAACTGGAGCCCGATCCACACCTATGGGGCAGCGGGCACGTTCAACGTTTCGCTAACCGCGTTTTTTCAGGGACAACCGACCACTGTCTCGCAACCGGTAACCATCAATGCGTTCCCTTTGCAGTTGCAGTTGGTGTCCGATACAACCGCCTGCCGTTCGGAGTTTCCGCCCAGCCCAACTCCCTTTTCCGTTCCATTGAGAATTCAAGGTGGCTCCGTGCCCGATGCTGATATTGTATGGTCGAACGGAGACATTGGCCCCAATTTAACGCCAGATGGCCCCGGGTTTTATTATGTGACTGTAACAACACCCACTTGTGTGGGGTATGCCAGCGTGAACGTGCGCGAATATGGTCTGCAAGACCAGCGGTTTAACATCTGGTACTTTGGTGACCGTGCGGGGATTGATTTCAACGTGCAGCCACCAGTCGGGTTGCCGGCAGGCACGCGTACGCTCAATGCGCCCGAGGGTGTGGCCATCGTGTGCGACCGCAATGGCGATGTGATTTTTTATACCGATGGCGACCGCGTTTTTGACGAAGACGACATCGAAGTGGACAGCGGCATTGGGGGCGATCCGCTCTCCACGCAAAGTTCCCTGATTGTGCCCGTGCCAGGCGATGAGACGCTGTACTACATCTTCACTACGCAAGCCGTCAATGGTGCATCGGGTTATAGGCTCAGCTATTCGTTGTTTGATTTGAAACTGAATAGCGGCAAAGGCGACATTGTGCAAAAGAACATCACGCTCTTTACACGCAGCACGGAGCGCGTTACCTCCAATGGTCAGTGGCTCATTGCGCATGAATTCGGTAATGACGTATTTCGTGCCTATCCCATCACGCCCAATGGCATTGGCGATCCGGTATTTACTTCCATTGGTTCTATTCACGGTTTCACGCCCGAGCGGCAAGGTGAGGGGTATATTAAGATGGGCCCGCGCAATAATGTGGCCGTGGCCTTGTCGGAGTCTACCACCAACAACCGCATCGAACTATTCACGCTCGTGGACTCCACCGGGCGCCTGACAAACTTCAGGCAAATTGCCTTGACGCCCTCCAACGGCCAGGTATACGGGCTTGAGTTCTCGGGAGACAGGCTTTTTGCCACGGTTAAAGGCCCGCCCTCACAGATTTTTGAGTTTCGTATTGATTCTGTCGAACAAGTAACTCCCTTCCCTCCGATTACCAATGCCGGAGAGTTAGGAGCTATTGAAACCGGCCCCAATGGACGGGTTTATTTTGCGATTAATAATAGTCCTCAATTAGGGGCCATTGACGTAGCCAGCGATGAAAATTTGCCGTCTACAATTATTTTTTCGGATCAAGACTTAGCTGGTCAACGGAGCCGACTGGGGTTACCCAACTTTGTTCAAAGTACCGGCAATGCTACAGGAGGGCCGGCTTTGGCGATTGCGGGATTTTGTCTCGGCACACCCACCGTATTTGATGTAACCCCTACGGATCCTATTGATACATGGACGCTTTTTTATGGCGATGGTAATTCGGTACAAGACAGCGTCCGCTCAACTTACAGCTATGCTGCCTCGGGTGTCTACAATGTGAACCTTGTGATGACCAACCGATGCATCATTAAGGGCGACAATCCACCGATACCTGACATATTTCGGCAAATTGAAATCTTTGATCCTCCCGCACCTCCGAGCATACCTCCGGCAACCGGAATTTGTATTAATACTGTGGAACTCATTGCCTCAAATGCTGCAGGACTTACTTTCTTGTGGACCACTGGAGAGATGACCGACCGTATTTTTGTGAGCCAGCAGGGTACCTATGGCGTCACTATCACGGATAACAACGGATGCACTTCGAATGGACAAACGATAGTAGTGGATATTCGTCCACCTATTAACGATATCGGACCTGACCGGCCTATCTGCGAGAATACCCCAGTTGCGAACTTAGATACTGGGGTAGATGCAACTGCATTTAGCATCCAGTGGAGGGTTAGAAACGTAATAACAAATACAGTCACCTTGCTTGGAACCGCAAGCCAGCAATCCGTGGACACCAGCACTCCAGGAGTTTTTACCTATGAAGTTACCGTGAGGAATACAGTGGGCGACCCGTCATCAGGACAATTTTGCGAGGTTGATGACGCTAGAACCTTTACAATAGGCGTATCACCTAGTTTTTCACTCACTAAAATTGATCCCAGCGGTTGCGGAGTGGCAAGTGGCTCCATTTCACTACAGTTGCTGGCAACCAGCCCCCCCTCAGGCCCCTTTTCTTTCTTACTCACCGGGCCCTCGGGGTTTGTTCAGACTGGCACCGATCGTGTAGCACCCGGTACCATAGGACCATTTGGTAGCAGACCGGCGGGCACATACAACGCGGTTGTGACGAATCAAATCTCCGGCTGTACCACTAATAATTCGATCGGCTTGAATGACGCGATCTTTACGGCCAGCGCGGTCTCTCAAAGTCCAAACTGCGATCCCGTGGTAGTGCGGGTTACGCCTTCGGTCGGTGGTACTTTTACTTACACCTTTACTAATAATGCCACTGGCGTGGTGGTGGGGCCGTTCCCTGGTGTTTCAACAGCTTTTTTTGACTCGCCAGGACTACCTCCAGGTACCTATACGATCAATGTGCGCGATAACTCAAACTGTACATTCACGTTACAACATGCAGTATCGCCAAATGCACCCGTGCCGCTAAGCATTAGCCAGAATTTGTGCACCAGCCCTGCCACCCTCACCGCCAATTCACCGGGTGCGTCCTTTAGTTGGACCGGCCCTGGCATTATTGGCGCGAACAACGTGGCCACCGTGTCCATCTCTCAAAGTGGCACCTATAGCGTCACTGCAACTGCGCCCGGGCAGTGCCCCGCTACCCAAACTGTCACAATCAACTTGCCGCTGCTCATTGTTCCTAATTTTACCGTGCCCGATCCGTGTAGCGATAATGTGACACTCACCGCGTTACCCGCTGGCAGTAATCTATTCTATCGGTGGTACAGGTTGCCGGATACTACCAACCCGATCGCTATCGGACGACAATTAAATTTGTCACTGGGGCAACAAGGAACCTATGGGTTAGAGATACAAAACGCCCAGACGGGCTGTCTTTCCAACTTGGTACAAAAACCGGTCACCATCGTTGGCCCCATCACCGCCACCATCTTGCCTACCGCTCCCTGCGACAACAATCAGCCCTTCCGTTTGGAGGTATCTTCCAACGTAACCACGGGCGTCACCTATGAATGGCGGTTCAACAATCAAACCATCGCCACGGCCGCAGTGACCAACCAAACCGACAATGGCACATACACGGCCATCGTCACCAGCAACGGATGCAGCGCCCAAGACGACATCACCATCACCAAAGCACCCGTCCCACAGGGCGACCTGCCCGAGGCAGCCATCATTTGTGCCGATGCCGATAATCCCGACCCCGAAACTTCGCGTATTGATTTGGATCCCGGTGCCTTTCAAAGCTATGTGTGGTTTAAAGATCAAGTGAACCTGGGAATTGCGACTCGCGTATTGACGGCCGATGCCCCCGGCCTGTATGAAGTGGACATCACCAACACGTTTGGCTGTGTATCGCGCGATCGCACCGAGGTGGAAAATGACTGCGTACCGCGCATCGTGGCGCCCACCGCCTTCCGCCCGTCCAGTCAGCAGGCGCCCAACCGGGCATTCAATGTATTTAGTTTTTTTGTTACTGATGATTTCCAGATTTTGATCTATAACCGCTGGGGGGAACTGGTATTTGAATCCAAAGACCGTTTCTTCCAATGGAATGGTAACTACAACAATACCGGTGCGGCTCTGCCCCCAGGTACCTATGCTTACGTAGTTCGATATGTCAGCCGCTTCCGGCCCGAGAACGGAGTGCAGGAACAACGAGGCGGAGTGGTGCTGCTGCGATAGGGAGAAATTCAAAATTCACAGGAATACACGTTGCATGGAGGTGGCTTATCCAGCGGTTAGTGAGAAAATTTTGAACCTTGAAGTTTGAATTTTCATTTAGCTTTGTGGCCATGGAAGACGTACAAAAAAAGATCGCCAGCATCTTGATCGACAAATTGGGCATTCCCGAATCCGAGATCACCCCCGATGCCAGCTTTGTGCGCGACCTCGGTATCGACTCGTTAGACTATGCCGAGCTGGTCATGGAATTTGAACAGACATTTGATATCAAAATCCCCGATGACGATGCCGAGAAAATGCAAACCATCGGGCAGGCGGCCGCCTACATTACGTCAAAAATAGCTACGTAAACGTTATCTGAAGAATACCACGCCCCGCGTGAGGCGAAGACTTCCGAAGCCTATACGCAGCGCTAACACGCCATGGTTTGCCTTAAGCGGCCGAGGCTTTTTGAACCGTTGCATCCGCAGCGATGCATAAAAAAACGCCCGGCACGTGTGAAATGTCGGGCGATTTGCTTCGATGCCTGATTGTTTACGAGGCCCACGTTCTTCCCACGTCAGCCAAGGGGGCACATCCGTTGTACCGACCCGGCACGGCTTCGTATTGCAACACTTGGGTAGCGCCCGGTTCGCTGGTAAAGAAACCCAACAACGTCAGCTCTTTCACCATCAGTGCAAAGGGTTTGGGTTCCCATGATTTTGCGCGCGCGGCCTCCACGGCCGGATCGTGATGCTTGCGATAGCCTTCAGCTTGTTTCTCCGGCTCAAGGTATACAAATGTATCGCCAAAGGAAGCCTTCATGTCAGCTTCAAAGTCGGCCAGGCCCGTCAAAAACCGCTGCTGGTCTTCGGCCGGATAACATTCTTTCAGTATCCGGTCAATGAAGGCTGGTATGCCTACCTCTTTGGCTCCGGGTGTATCTGTTTTGGGAATGATCAGTTGGGCCAGTTCACTCACCGTCTCGGCCTGTTCTTTGGTAAAGAACGAGGGCGTGTACGTGAGCTCAGGTGCGGCCTTGCACCCATTCAATATGCCCATGAGGGCAGGGGCGCTGATGGCATAGCCCAGCACAAGGGCCGTCCGCTGCAATGCTTCTCTCCTATTCATGGTGGTTATAGGTTTTGTTTTTTCAATTCTTGAACCGCATAATCTACGGCACGAGCCGTGAAGGCCATATACGTGAGCGAGGGGTTCACACACGAAGCCGATGTCATAAACGAGCCATCCGTGACAAATACGTTCTTACAAGCGTGCACCTGATTGTATTTGTTCAGTACCGATGTTTTTGGATCCTTGCCCATGCGGGCCGTGCCCATCTCATGAATGCCTAAACCCAAACCGGTAGGGTTATCATAGGTGTAGATGTTTTTGATACCCGCTGCTTCCAACATCTCCGCTGCGTCATTTTTCATGTCTACCCGCATCTTCGTCTCGTTTTCATGAAACTCGGTATCAAACGTAAGTGTGGGCAAGCCATACTTGTCTTTTCTGTCGTAATTCATCTCCACATAATTGCGGTAATCGGGCAGCACTTCGCCAAAGCCCATGATGCCCATGGTCCACTTGCCGGGTTTGGTGACGGCTTCCTTCAGGCCCGCGCCAAAACTAGCCTCGGCCACCATTCTGCTCCAGCCCTGACGGCCGGCTCCACCCTGGTAGCCAAAGCCACGCAGGTACTCGCGCTTGTCTTTGCCAATGTTGCGGTAGCGCGGAATGTAAACGCCATTGGCCCTGCGGCCGGCATAGTACATGTCATCAAATCCATCGTACTCGCCCCCCGCTCCCACGCCCAAGTGGTGATCCATGATGTTGTGGCCTAATTCGCCACTGTCATTGCCCAGCCCGTTCGGAAAGCGCTTGGACTTAGAGTTCATCAAAATATACGTAGAGCCCATGGTGGATGCGCACAGGAAAACAACCTTGGCATAAAACTCCAGTTGCTCACCGGTTTCGGCATCCAACACTTTTACTCCTTTGGCTTTGCCGGCCTGTTCGTCATAGATCAATTCATACACGATCGAGTTGGGACGAAGGGTCATGTTGCCCGTTTTGGCGGCCGCAGGCAGCGTGGAAGAGTTGCTGCTGAAATACGCCCCGTATGGGCACCCACGGCTGCACAAGTTCCGGTATTGACAGTTGCCGCGCTGTGCGCTTTCGTTGTGCGAAAGCGGGCCGGTAATGTGCGCGACCCGGCCGATGGTAAGCATGCGCCCAAATTTCTCCATCATGCTTTTCTTCACTTCTTTTTCCACGCAGTTTAACTCCATGGGGGGAAGAAACACACTGTCGGGGAGCTGTGGCAGATTCTCCGGCTGGCCGCTGATGCCAACAAACTTTTCGACATATTCATACCAAGGCGCGATTTCATTATAACTCAATGGCCACGGTATGGCAATACCCTCTTTGGCATTGGCTTCAAAATCCATGGGCGACCACCGGTAGCTCTGTCGGCCCCACATGATGGAGCGGCCTCCCACATGATAGCCACGCATCCAGTCAAAGCGCTTGCCTTCTTTTTCGGTGTAGGGATTTTCCAGGTCATTGACAAACCAATGCTTGGTGGATTGGCGTACGGTATAGCCGGTTCTGTTTTGCACGCCTTGCTGCTTCAGGTCTTCCTGGGTGGGGCGGTCCGCATTCTCAAACTCCCAAATGTCTTTGGTAGCCGTGGGATAGTTAGGGTGCTCTACGTTGCGGCCGCGCTCCAGCACCAATGTCTTTAACCCCTTTTGGGTAAGTTCTTTGGCGGCCCAGCCTCCGCTGATACCCGTGCCCACCACGATGGCATCATACGTGAGTTCCTTCTCAGCGTCAATGTTCAGGTTCATTGTATATACGGTTTGTAAATAGGATTTATCGCTTTGTCCAAAATGCGTTTAAAAGGTAGATGAATTTTTTGTGAAAATCCTAACCGCCTGTTTATTTCCGGTTGTCTGTTTCATCCATGCCGCACATCATGCCGATGGGCTGTCCGGGGGGTGGTGGCAATGCGGCCTCCGTTTTAAAGTCTTCGGGCGACTCGAAACTGCGCGTCAGAAGCCCTGCCAGGAATGCGTAGTGGGCTTTCCAGCCATCGTCCATGGCCATGCGTGCGCGTTCCGCCAGCCAGGCTTGTTGTCGTTTCAGGGTGGCTTGCACGATCGCCTTGGTTTGCGCAGATGCCGTTGCGTGGTTTGCTAACTTGACGACATTCATGGCCCAGGCGTATTGGACACCCTGTTGCACGGCTGCTTCCATGCCCGATTGCGGAGCGGTTTTTAGCACGCTTGCAACCGTCTTTTCCAACATACTTTCCAGCGAAGGTTGCGCGGCCTCGCGCGCATGATACTCCACCAGGCGATTGGCACGGGCCGGGTGGAACAGAAGTCCGAACGTCATGTCGGCAGCAGTTTCCGCAGCGGCCAAGGGATCAAAGGTCAACTCCGTTTTTATTTTCACCAACTCGCGGTGGCGTTGATAGCCCAGCGGTCGTGGAGGAATGATCTTCAACAATTTCTCAGGCAGTTTCAGCGTTTCGGGCTGCACCGTCTTCAATAGCGCGTTCAGGGCGGCCTGCTGTTTGGCGGGCGGTACAAACTCGGTGATCGGCTGCCCATCCCCGCGAAGGGCATAACGGTAGTTGAGACCTCCGATCATTTTCACTGCTGCCTCGGTTTGGTAGCGATGAAAAAAATAGATCGGAACCAGCGCCTCTTCCAGCAGGGCCATGGGGGTTCCGGGTTTGAGGGTATTCTCCCCAAAATTTTTCAAGGCTATGGCACGGACTTCCAGGACGCGGTTCAGTTCTTCGCCCGCATCGGCACCATTGTCCCATAAATGTGCATAGGGATGGGCCCCTCCGGCCGGGCGCGCGTCTTGATCCGATAAAAACGTGAGACCGGCTTTTAATGACTGTTCAATAATCGTGTTCAACGCCTCCTTTTCATTGACTGCGTCCGACACATCGGCATAGCCGTAGGCAATAGATACTTTATCGAAAGCACCGATGTTTCCGTCATAGGCATTTTGGATATTGACCTTGCCGCCCATCACGCGCACCCGCGGGTGGGGATAGTCCATCACGGATGCGAGGTTCTCTGAACTGGACGAGTAGGCATGCGAAAGACCGAGCGTGTGGCCCACTTCGTGCGCAGCCAGTTGCTTCAATCGGTCGAGCGCCAATCTCTCCATGTCGGGCGATACAGGTTTTCCGCTCTCGTAGGGCGAAAGCAGCCCTTCGGCTATCAGGAAATCCTGGCGGACGCGCAGCGAACCTAACGTAACATGGCCTTTGATGATTTCGCCTGTACGTGGATCCGTAACACTGGCACCATATGACCAGCCACGGGTGGAGCGGTGCACCCAGTTGATGATGTTGTATCGGACGTCCATTGGGTCAGCGCCTTCGGGGAGCAGTTCCACGCGAAAGGCATCTTGGTAGCCGGCTGCTTCAAAGGCTTGGTTCCACCACCGCGCCCCTTCCATCAGCGCAGTGCGTATTGGTTCCGGGGCACCGGGATCCATGTAGTAAACAATCGGTTCCACGGCTTCGCTCATGGCCGCACCCGGATTCTTCTTCTCCAACCGATGCCGTGTGATAAACCGTTTCTCGATCGGCTCAGATATCGGTGTCGCATAGTCGTAATAGGAAATGGAGAAATAGCCGGCCCGCGGGTCAAACATCCGTGGCTTATACTGATTGTCGGGAAGTTTGACAAATGAATGGTGTTCGCGAACGGTGACACTGCCAGGCGTGGGCGTTACCGAGCGGATGTAATTGCCCGCGGGCTGTCCAACAAAGGTAAGCGTCACCTCCACCTCGGTGTTGTCGGGGAAGTTTTTTGTGCGGGGCAAGTAAAAGGCGGAGCGCGACTTATCCAACGAGTAGTTACCTTGTTGGGTGGAACGCAGCGTGCCGATCACATCGTGCGCATCCTGAAGAAAAAAGTCTGTAGCATCTACCAACACGTGACTGCCTTGCTCGGCCACCACGGTAAAACCAAACAACACCGATTGGGCGAAGGCTTCTTCCACCGCTTTCCGTTCTGCCGCATTGTTGCTGAGGGCACGAAAATTCTGATTGGGCTCGATGAGAAGAACTTTGGGGCCCCTTCGTTCAAATTTCACCACGCGGTCGCGGCCCAGTTGGTTGCGGTCAAGGCCAATGTCGTTGGAACCAATGCCGGCCGTCAACGACTCAACATATAAAAATTCCGTCTCGAACTTATCGACCAACAACAGCATTTTGTCCTGCTTTTCATCGTAGTAAAGCTCAAAGTAGCCCGGCATTTTCCGCAGGCTGGTAACCTTGGCTTCGAACCCCGAGAGAGGTGAACTGGGGACTGCGGAGGTTTCATTTTTTTTCTTTTGGCTAAAAGCTGTGAGCGCCAGGAGCGCGCAAGACAGGGAGAGCAGGAGACGCATGCGTGTGGGGTTAATCGGACAAAAAGTAGTGGAATTGTCGTAAAGCGCCAAGGGGAAACTGTTTAGATGTAACGATTCAAGGGTTGAGGCGCGAGGTTCAATATTTCCATCTTGAGGGTCAGCGTAGGAACTGACCACACTAAACATTGAACCACAAAACCTTAAACCTCACAACCGTGCCTTGTGACTTTCGCCAAACGTGTGCATTATTGAGCGAAAAGCCGCGCATGACGGAGCAGGAAATCCGCGATGAGGAGATACTGATTGAGCGATCAAAAAGAGATAAGCGGCATTTTGGCGTTTTGTATGAGCGGTATTTCGAACGGATTTTCAACTACTTGTTGCGCCATACCGATGACGAAGACACGGCCGCAGACCTCTGTTCGCAAACGTTCGTCAATGCGCTGAACGCCTTGCCGAAGTACGAGGCGCGGGGTGTTCCGTTTTCGGCCTGGCTGTACAAGATTGCCGGCAATGAGATCAACAAACATTACCGCAAAAACAAAGGGAAAAAAGTTTTCAGCATTGAAGAACTCAAAGTCAAACAACTCGTAGAACAAGCGGAGGAAACGTGGGATGAAGAAACCCTGCAACGCCTGCTCGGATACATGAATGACTTGCCCACCGAAATGCTGCAAGTGCTGGAACTGCGCTTTTTTGAAGACAAAGATTTCCGGGAGATTGCGTTTATTTTGGATATGACCGAGAGTGGAGCAAAAATGCGAACGTACCGGGCCCTCGATAAACTGCGCGAGCGGTTCAACCTAAAAATCCGCTACCATGGGTAAACACGAAATACGTTTGCGCAGGCAGCGGATGACCGCCAGCGGGGCCGACCGCTACCGAAATTACGGGGCCGTACTACAGCGCCATGAACAGGAGCAACGGATGAAGAAGATATTCAAATTCTTCACGTACTTCCTCATTGCCCTGGTGGTGGTGTTGCTGATTGTGTTTTTGAACCGGTGGGAAAAACGAGCCAAGCCTACCCAACCTGCCGAAAAATCGGTGTCGCTTTTATCGTCCTCACCGGATGTGATCAATCCGTGAGCGAGGCGGTGTCTTTTTCGCGCATGCGGGGTTACGTGATAAACCCCTGTCGCTATGGAACCCAAAAAAAATCCCGCGAAAGACACCGCTCGAAAATCGCCTTTGTTTTTTGCTATTGGGCTGGGCATAGGCACTGCCCTGGTGCTGATGGCCTTTGAATGGCGAACCACCAAAATGGCCCCGCCCCTGCGACACTACGAGTCGATTAAGGACGAAGCCTTGGTCGTTAGACAAGTGTATGTTGCCGAGGCGACCCCGCCCGCCAAAATCCCCGCGCCAACCAAACGCAGCGCACCCGGAATCAATGCGAACATCATTGAAACCAAAACGGGCGAAACCGATCAGTCCCCGGAGCCGATGATTGACCTCGGGCAGGACGGCACGGGATCGATCGACTTCGGCACACTTGAAATACCCGCTGACACGATGGAGATCGTGACGGCTTTCCCGGAAAAGCAAGCTGAACCGGTGGGCGGTTATCAAGCCTTTTACAGGCAACTTCAAAAAACGCTGGTGTACCCGAAGCGAGCCAGACAACTCAGCGTGGAAGGAAAGGTGTTTGTCGAGTTTATCGTCAACCGCGATGGGCGGCCTTCGGACGTAAAGGTATTGCGCGGTATTGGGGCCGGTTGCGATGAAGAGGCGGTGCGCGCCATCGCACTCACGCAGTGGCATCCCGGCAAGCAACGGGGCAAGCCCGTACGGGTAAAAATGGTTTTGCCGATCCAGTTCCGGTTGGATTGACAGATTAAAACTCCTACTTTTGACTATGCCCGTTACCGAAATACGAAGCGAGATCAACAGCACGCTGGATCGCATACCCCCCGAAATGCTCCCGGAGGTATTGACGTGGTTGCGCGAAGCCGAAAAAAGTGGCACATGGACAGTGCGCACCGTTAATCAGGTAAAAGCAATTTTTGAAGAAGATAAAGAATTACTGACACGTCTGTCTCAATGATCCGCGTGGAATTCGCCTTGGCGGTGCACGGTTTATTGATCAAACGATTTGGAGGAGCTGTCGGTCTACGGGAGAAAGGGTTGCTCGAGGCAGCGTTGGCCAGGCCTTATCAAACGTTTGACGGAAAAGAACTTTATGCCGATCCCATCTCCAAAGCAGCCGCGGTATTTGAAAGCCTGATTGAAAACCATCCCTTTGTAGATGGCAACAAACGAGTTGCTTATGTACTAATGCGCCTGACACTACTGGAGGCAGGTTTGGATATCCATGCGACACAACTAGAGAAATATGAATTTGTTATGTCAGCAGCGGAAGGGCAGATCACACGGGATGAAATCGAAAATTGGCTCCACCGGCATACACGATCAAAACGTCTCTAAAAAGCAAGGGCTGCGCTCGTTTGCGCAGCCCTAAGCCCTAAACCTGAAAATGACCGACCAGTAATCGATGTGGTCACTGAGCATAAAGGTCATTCTTTGGCCGCTCAATCGCTATCCCCTGAAAAGGGGATTTTTCGCTTTGTGGTGAGTTCTCGTATCTTCACCGCGTTTGCATGACTTCGCCCCACCCCATCACCCGCTGGCTGACCACCGCTACCCCGTTTTGGTTTAGCCTCTACACGGCCACCATCGCGTTTTGTTTGTACACGTGCATCTTCGCCCTACGCAAAGCGTTTGGCGTGGCCACCTACGAGGGCCTCGTATGGGCTGGTGCCTCTTTTAAAGTATGGATGGTAATCGCTCAGATGTTGGGCTACATGCTCTCCAAATTTATCGGTATCAAAGTTGTGTCGGAGTTGGGCGCGCACGGCCGGGCCAAGGGTATTTTGCTCATGGTCAGCATCGCCACCGCAGCCTGGCTTCTGTTTGCCCTGACGCCCTCGCCCTACAGTTTGATTTTCATTTTTTTAAATGGCCTGCCCCTGGGCATGGTGTGGGGCATGGTGTTTGGCTACCTGGAGGGGCGCAAGACCACCGAAGTGCTGGGCGCCAGTTTGTCGGTCAGCTTTATTTTTTCGGATGGCTTTGCGAAAACAGTGGGTGGGTGGACCATGACTGTGTGGGGTGTGAGCGAGTTGTGGATGCCGTTTGTGACGGCCGCCCTTTTCTTTGGGCCATTACTCCTTTTTCTTTTTCTGCTCGATAAGATCCCAGCCCCCTCGGCCGAAGACGAAGCCTTGCGCACCAAACGATCGCCCATGACAGGGAAGGACCGCCTGAACTTTGCGTTGGCCTTTTTGCCGGGCCTGGTCTTCCTGGTGCTCACCTACATGATGCTTACCATCTTCCGCGACTTTCGGAGCAACTTCTCAGCCGATATCTTCAAGCTGTTGAATATTCAGGACACGCGCATCTTTATCCGCACCGAGTCAATTGTTTCGCTGGTGGTACTGGTGGTAGTCGCCAGTTTGATGGCCATCAAAAACAACTACCGCGCGATGATGATCAATCATGCAATCGTACTCACCGGCCTGGCGCTGGTAGGGCTGGGCATGTGGTTGTTTCAACACCACCTCATCTCCCCCACGCTATGGATGGTGATGATCGGCATGGGGCTGTATTTTGGCTACATCCAGTTCAACAGCATCTTCTTTGATCGGCTCATCGCTACGTTTCGCATTGTAAGTACGGTGGGTTTCCTGATTTACCTGGCCGATTCGGTGGGCTATTTAGGCAGCATGAGTGTGGTGCTTTTTAAGGAATTTGGATCGGAACTGAACTGGCTCGACTTCTTCATTTCGGCCGGTTATGTGGTGTCGGTGGCGGGCAGCGTGCTGATTACGGGCAGCTTTTTCTACTTCCGCCACCGATATGCCGGTTGGCCAAAAAATTGAGCGGTAGGGCTTGTTGGCTGGCCGGAATATTTCTGCTACATTTGCACACCTTTTTAGGACGGGCTCGTAGCTTAACTGAATAGAGCATCTGACTACGGATCAGAAGGTTGGGGGTTTGAATCCCTCCGAGCCCACGAACGAAATCCTAACCCGGCCTTTGGTGGGTTAGGGTTTTTATTTTGGACGAAAATTTATGCATCGCGCGCGCGTTGTAGTGGTGAAACACGTACCAATGAAGAAACATATCCTCGCTTTTGTGTTGGCTCTGATGGCTCTTGCCGGACATGCCCAGTCGGAATTTTCAGCGGCCAAGAAAAAAATCAAACCCAACATTCCCGGTTCCTTCATTGTGGACCTGGGCATCAACCGCGCGCTCAACGCACCCAATACCTGGAACCAGGGATTTTGGGGTTCGCGCACGGTGAACATGTATTACCAATACCCCATCCGGTTGGGGAAATCCAAATTTAGCTTCACACCAGGTATAGGCGTAAGCCTGGAGCGCTGGAAATTCACCGATGGCGCGACCCTGATCGACACCGTGGAACTGGTGAGTTTTCCCAATGGAGCCCCCTCGCCCAACCAAGTGGAGCAATACAATCTTTTGAGCCCTCGCAGATTAGATCTTCCACTGGTCAATAAATCCATGTTGGTGGCCAACTATTTGGAGATTCCCCTTGAACTCCGATTTGACACCAAGCCCGAAGATATCTCCCGCAGCATCAACGTGGCCGTGGGCGGTCGTGTCGGCATTTTGTTTGATGCGTTTACCAAGCTGAAATACTCCGAAGACGGAGAACGGAGAACGCTCAAAAACAAATTCAACCACGGTTTGAATCCGATCCGTTACGGAGTGTACACACGCTTTGGCATCGGCAGTTTCAATTGGTTTGTGTTCTACAACCTTTCGGAGATGTTTGAAAGTGGTAAGGGACCGCGCGGAGCTGAAATGAACAGCTTCACCGCGGGTATTTCGATCAGCGGTTTTTGATTCCATTTTTTCCTGTACCTTTCGTCAGGCTTTAACCTGACGCTGTGCGTATTCCCCTGTATTGTATTTTAGCGATCGTCCTGGGCGGTTGTGCGCAAGCGTATCTTCCCAACGTGCGCAATACACCCCAATTTCGCGAAGGCGGGGAGTTTCAACTCGGTGCTTCCCTCGGCACAGGCATTGATGTGCAAACAGCTTATTCGGTCACCGATCATTTCGCCTTGATGGCCAACGGATCGTTCATGACCAAAAAGGAATCGGACTATACACGCCAGCAGCGCTTTGGCGAAGTAGGGTTGGGGTATTTCAATGCCAACCGGAATGTGCGCGTAGAGGTATTTGGCGGCTACGGTCTGGGTACATCTACCCACTCTTCGCAGTACTATTTCTTTTTTGACGATGTGGGGCAAAAACAAGTGGTGGCCACAGGCAACTTTCAGCGCTTTTTTATCCAACCTTCCATTGGCACAAACAACCGCAGGTTTAACATGGCGGCCACCATGCGTTTCTCTGCGGTAGACTTCACACGCATGGAAGCCGAAGGATTTGTGCGCACGCCTCCTGAAAGCCCGCAGCTTTTCATTGAGCCAGCCGTTACCGGGCGGTTTCCCATTCGCGGAAACATCTATGGATTGTTTCAATTGGGGGTCGGCCTTTCGGCAGATGCCGAATCGTATTTCAAAACCACGCCCCTGCAAGCATCATTTGGCATTCAGATCAACACCACCAGCTTGCGCACGCGCGTTTACTGACGGCCGCCCGTCACTTAAGGATCACCACGGTAATACCATCGCCTCCGCGCTCCACATGCTCGTCCGCCATGGAGGCCACTGCGGGATTTGTGCGTAAATAATCGCGTATCACTTTGCGCAATACACCCTCCCCCTTTCCGTGCAGGATGCGCAGTTCGCCATGAGCCGATAACATCGCATCATCCAGAAAGCGCTCAACAATGGGCATGATTTCATCCACCCGTTTGCCGCGCACATCCAGCGAAGGTGAAAACTGGCTATTGCGCTTGATCATGTTGAGAGAAGGCGGGCTTTTGGGTACCACACTTTTGATGTTATCCGCGCCTACCCGTTCGAGCAGCGCCAGCTTCACCATCGAGCGCAAATCGCCAAACTGCACGTGTGCCTGACTGCCTTTGATAGCCAACACCGTGCCGGTCACTTCTTGTCCGGCCATGCGCACGCGATCACCCGCGGCAATGGGCCCGGCCAGGACCGGAAGAGGAATCGGCTTGGAGATGTGAACTTGCTGCGAGAGCTCCTTCAGCGACTCGCGTACTTTTTTGGTTTCTTCTTTCTGAGCTTTGTTTTCGCGGATGTGCCGAATGGTCTTCTCAATCTCACGATTAGTGTTTCGAAGCAGGTGAGCGGCTTCCTCTTTGGCTTTGTTCAAAATCGCCTTCTTGTTTACTTCAAGATCGCCCAACAGGGCTTGATAGCGCGTCAACGTGCGTGTGAGCTCTGCTTCCTTTTGTGTCACGTCTTGCAAGCGCATCTGTAACGCCCGCTTTTCCTCCTCCACCTTAAGCATCAACTGTTCCAACCCGATCAACTCTTTGCCGATGATGACTTCGGCTTTTTCGAGTGTGGTTTTTTGCAGCCCCGTTTTTCGGGCAATCTCCAACGCGAAGGAACTCCCCGGTTTTCCGATCTCCAACTGAAAGAGGGGCTCCAGTTTTTCGACATCAAAAAGCATGGCCCCGTTACGCATACCCGGTGTTTTGGAAGCAAATACTTTCAGGTTGTAATAATGCGTGGTGGCTACGCCCCACACACCTTTTTGCATGAGTGAATCCAGCACAGCCTCCGCGATACCGCCCCCAAAGTTGGGGTCGGTGCCACCGCCCAGTTCGTCCATCAGCACCAGCGCAGTAGGTTGCGCTTGGGCAATAAAGTAGTGCATGTTGCGCAGGTGCGAACTGTATGTGCTCAAGTCGTTCTCGATCGACTGCTGATCGCCAATATCGAGCAACAGCGAATCAAAAAGGCCCATGGTCGAGTCGGGATGGAGAGGCACCAACAACCCACATTGCAGCATGTATTGCACCAACCCCACAGTTTTCAGACAAACAGATTTGCCACCCGCATTGGGGCCGGATATGATCAGGAACCGCTCGCGGTCGGTGAGGGTAACATGTAAGGGAACGACCGTGCGCCTGTCTTTTTTGAACGCCAGGAAAAGCAGCGGATGACGGGCGGCCCGCCATTGGAGGGCCGGGCCCTCGACAAGCACCGGCATAGACGCATCCAGCTCCAGGGCCAGCTTCGCTTTGGCCCGGATGGCGTCCATCTTTCCAAGGAAGTCAAACGCCTGACGCAGGTCGGGCAGGTGCTGCTGCACATGGCGGGTCAACTCGCGCAAGATGCGGATGACCTCTCTGCGTTCCTCGTGTTGCAGATCGCGGATTTCATTGCCGGCTTCCAGGGCTTCGGCCGGCTCCATAAACACCGTCTGGCCCGTGGCCGACTCATCGAGGATAAAGCCGCGAAGCCTGCGTTTGTGTTCGGCCAGAATGGGGATGGCGGGGCGGCCGTCACGAATGGTGATGGTAGCGCCTTCGGGTACCCACCCTTCGCCAATGGCCTGCCGGAATAAGTGTTCCACCAGTTTGCGTACCCGACCTTCTTCTTCGCGCAGGCGCTTGCGAATGCGCTGAAGTTCCGCGCTGGCGGTGTCTTTGAGTTTGCCGCTTTCGTCTAACCGGGTGGCGATGGGCGCTAAAAAAGCTGTGGCCAGGGCGAGCGGCTTGGCCAACAGCACCAGTGTGGGCAATTGCTCTTCACGCTCGGATAAAAATTTTCGCCACGCAAAAATCGTCTGTACGGCCAACAGCAACCGTTGAAAGGCTTCCTCTTCCAAAAAAGCCTGGTCGATCTCGGCCAGGGCAAAAAACTCGCTCGGGTCGTGGTAGTGGCTTTGCGGATAGTTTTCCGCGCGCTCAATCAGCGACTTGAACTCCACCACCTGTCGCAAACTGGTTTCGATGGATGCCCGATGGGTGTCAAAGGCCAGCCGCTCAATTTCCGCCCGCCCCATCGGGCTGAGGCAGGCGTTGCTGAGCCGAAGACGGAGTTGATCAAACCCGAGGCGCTGTTCAAAGTCGGCCGGAAAGATCATTGTGCAGGTGCAGCGGGCGTTTGATTGTTGAACTTCTGCTCCCGCAAACTGAGGGAGTCAATGACGGCATCGTAGATTTTTTCCAGTTGGGTGGGGTGGTCCAGGTAGTATCGATAGGAAGACAAAAGCGTGGTATCTGAAAGGTTTTGTTCGGCCAGCCACTTTTGTTCAAACGGGATGAAGTATTGCATGGCTGAATCCTGCTGCCAGCCGGTATTGCGCAGTTTTGCTTCCGCCAGGTAAAGGTCGATAATAGCGCGGGTCATGGCTTCTTCCGACAAGATGTGTGACGGCCGCTTTTCCGGTTGACAGGATGCAAAAAACCCTATCATTACCATCGCCACCCAATAAGGATATGAGGCGCGTATTCGGTGAGTAAACTTGATTGATGGTCTAGACAACATGATGGCAGCTTCTGCGTTAAAAAGCACGTGAAAGTAGCATATTTGGGCTAATTTTGCGGCAGCTTTTAGCAACGACTCTACTGTGAAGGAACTCCTCAAGAAGCTGCGCAGGTACGAAATACAAATTCGCAAGGCCATCAACAGCCAGATGCAGGGCGACTTCCACTCCATTTTCAAGGGGTCGGGGTTAGAGTTTGACGATGTGCGCCCCTACCAGTATGGCGATGACATCCGCACCATCGACTGGAACGTGTCTGCCAAAGGGCACGGCACGTTTGTCAAGACCTTCCGCGAAGAAAAAGAACAGACGATTTTTTTTATACTTGATGTAAGCGCCTCTCAGAACATCGGCTCGCTGGGGCGAACGAAAGCCGATATCGGCAAAGAAATATGTGGAGTGCTGGCGTTATCCGGGGCCAAAGAGAGCAGTCAAATCGGCCTGATCTGCTATTCGGATAAACGCGAAAAATTCATCAAGCCCGCCAAGGGTATGGCGCAAGCCTATGAGATCGTCCATTCGATCGTCCATCTGGCACCCAAATCCACCCGCACGAGTTTGAAAAAGATGATCACGTTTGCCCTGAATGCCATCAAGCGCAGAAGCGTGATCGTGCTGATCTCCGACTTTATTGACGAGGGATATGAATCGGAATTGAAATCCCTGGCGCGCAAGCATGACCTGGTAATCGTTCAAATTAACGACAAACGCGAAACACAACTACCCAAATTGGGGATTATACCTGTGCGCGATAATGAAACCGGCAAGACCATTTGGGTGAACACTTCGCTGGGGGGCTTTCGCAATACCATTATGCAGCACCACCAGCAGCGAAAAGAATCGCTGGCTCAGTTTAGCCGCAAGCATCAAATCAATTTTATCCACATCGGCACAGACGAGGACTATGTGCCTCGCCTGCTCAAGTTGTTTAAAGTCCGCAATAAAACCGTGAAGCGTGTATAGGGGAGTGATGGTATTGGTGGGCCTTCTGTGGGCGGGGCTCGTGTGGGCGCAGCCGCGTGTGAGCGGCCGCTTCGACAAAGACACGGTAAAAGTAGGCGAACCCATCGTGTTCACTCTGACGGCCTCCTATCCGGCTTCGGAGCTGCTTCTCTTTCCAGACAGTGCGTTCGCCTTTGCGCCCTTTGAATTGATCCGAAAGCAAGCCCACCCTACACAACTACGCGAAGGACAGTTATACGATAGCGTGGAATACGTGCTACGCACCTTTTCGCTGGATACCCTTCAATCATTAACCTTACCCGTCTTTCAGGTGATTCCCGGTGATTGTATCCGGCATGCCGCTGCCCGCGATGCTGTTGCCCTGTCGTTTGTGGTGCACAACCTGCCCGACTCACTCGCCCCCGCTCAACTGCCGGTGAAAATCACGGCCGACTATTACCCGTTGGAAAGCCGGTTCAACTACCCCCTGTGGGCGTTGGTAGGCTGTGCGATCCTGGTGGTGCTGGGAGCTGTCACGCTTTTCTTTGGCAGACCGCTGTGGCGCTACCTGGAAGCACGGAAGTTGCAGCGCAGACATCAACTCTTTGTGCAGCAGTTTGGTGAAGCCCAGCAAAGAAATCAGATAGCCGCTTCGCCCGAATGGGTGGCCACAGCCCTCAACGTGTGGAAACAATATGTGGAACACCTGTCGGGCAAACCATACACCAAGCTGACTACGCGTGAAGTGTTGCGGCAAGGCGATGAGGAGCTGCGCGAGCCATTGATGCAACTGGACCGTATGATCTACAGCGGCCGCGTGGCATCGGAAAACCAACCCTTTGAGCAGTTGCGCTCCTATGCCGAGCGAACCTATCATCAGAAACTGGAAGACGTGAGACATGGATAGCAGCGCCTGGTCATTCGAATGGTTTACACCCACGGTGTGGCAATCGTTCACGTGGGAGAACCCCTACTTTTTGGATGCCCTGTGGGGCATTCCGCTGGCGGTGGTGGCAATCTGGCTGCTGCGCTATCTGTTCAGCCAGAAGTTGCCGATCGCTGTTGTGAAACGCGACATCCGTACTTCGGCCCTCACCTACCTGCGCCTGTTGCCGTCACTGGTGCTGGCCGCAGTCATCGGCCTGGTACTGGTGGCACTGGCCCGCCCCCAGCGTACCAATGAACGGGCCGAGCAGTGGACCGAGGGCATTGACATTATGATCGCGATGGATATTTCACAGTCCATGCAAATCGAGGACTTTCAGCCCAACCGGCTTACCGCAGCCAAAGAAGTAGCCCGCCAGTTTATTGCCGGCCGCTTGCAAGACCGCATCGGTATTGTGGTTTTCTCGGGCGATGCGTTCTCATTGTCACCACTCACCACCGACTATACTCTGCTCTACTCGTACCTAGACGAGATCAGTTTTGACATGATTGAAAGCCGTGGCACAGCCATCGGCAGCGCGCTGGCCGTAGTAACCAACCGCATGCGCGAATCGCGCTCGCAATCAAAAGTGTGCATCTTGCTCAGCGATGGCGACAGCAACGCAGGTAACATCGACCCCATCACCGCGGCCGAGCTGGCAGCCGCCTACAACATCAAACTCTACACCATCATCGTGGGCAAAGAAGGGCTGGTGCCCTTTGGTAAAGACTTTTTCGGACGACCCAGCATGGTGGAAAATACCGTGGACGAAACCACGATGAGACGCATTGCCCAAATTGGTAATGGCGAGTTTTTCCGGGCCACCGACAACGAAGCGCTCGTCAATGTCTTCGCACGCATCAATCAATATGAGAAAGCTGAGATCAAAGAAACGCGCTATAAAAATACCAGCGACTACTACCACATCTACGTGCAGTGGGCTATGCTGTTGCTGGTGATCTGGCTTTTTCTCAAATCCACTTTCCTGAACAACCTGTTGCTCGACTAACGACCGCGCTCCTCCTTTTGCAGGGAGTGATACTGCTGACCAAAAACTGCCATGGCTTCGATGAGCGGCAAGGTAAGTTTGCCCTTGGCCGTAAGCCGGTAGGTAGGGTCGGTTTTCTCGACCAGCTCATGCACGACTAAGGCGCGCAGCTCCTGGGTTAACATTTTCTCGCTGATTTCCGGGATGGCCTGCGTCAGATCGCCAAACCGCCTCGGCTGCTGGCGAAGCTGTTGGATAATGAGCAAACGCCATTTACCGCCTACCAGATCTAATGTGGTGCGGATGGGGCAGCGAGGGTGCATCGTGTCGTGCATGGGGTGACTTACCTTTTGGTATGTAGCCGAAGCGATGGTTTACGCTTCCTTTGCGCTACAAACTAACAACAAGTCGATGAAAAAGATTGCATTGTTCGGGGGCTCCGGCCAAACGGGCCGCCATGTGTTGGAGAAATTGCTGATTCAGGGACATGCCGTAACGGCGCTCGTGCGCGACCCGCAGAAGATAGCCACCACCCATGCCTTATTGGAGAAAGTAACAGGGGATGTGCTGGACCCGTCCGCGGTGGAAAAGACAGTGGCCGGATGTGATGCTGTAGTGAGCGTGTTTGGCCATGTGAAGGGGTCGCCCGCGTGGCTGCAAACCGATGGTACCAAAAACATCTTGCGCGCTATGGAAAAACAGGGCATCACGAAGATCATCAGCCTTTCAGGTGGGGGGCTGCCGTATGAGAAGGACGAACCCAAGCTGGCTGATAAAATCATCCGCACCATTATGAAGGTGGCGGTGCCGAAGATACTGAACGATGCGGTGGCACATGCCGAGGTGCTGCGGCAGAGCCCGGCCGAGTGGGTGATAGTGCGCGGCCCGCGGCTGACCAACGATGCACCCCGCGGCACGTACCGCATCGGCTGGGTGGGGGTGAATGCCAGCACTAAAATCGCACGGCCCGACCTGGCCGATTTTATCATCACACAGCTTGACGACAACCGTTTTGTGCGGCAGATGCCGTTTGTGAGCTATTAGCCCAGCGTTATCATGTGCCATCCCTATGGAGCGAAATGTTATGTGACGGGTTACCTTCCTACCGGCACCCGACTCCTGTAGAGCTTGGAACCGATCTGAAAAACATCCCGCCTCATGTCAGGTCTTTAGATTAGTTAGCGATCTTGCGCCTACGGTTTTGCGACCATAGGCGCATTTTTTGTGTCTGTTCGGGTATGATTCGAATAGCCTGCCCATTTTCGAGCTTCTGGCTTTTGAGGAGCCTTATTTTTTGTTTGAGCGCAAGTTCATGTTCCGACAAAACACGAATTGCAATGACCGAATGACATGTGACTAAAAGTAGTATCTTCGTTTTCATTTTTGACAACGCAGACGAATGGTTTTCACAAGCCGACCAACGTACACAGCGAAATTATAGTACTACTTGATCAAACATCAAAGGAGAAATGTCAAGACAATGAATAAGCCATTGAAAAAAATAACATTCACGATTTTTGCCCTACTCCAAGCCCTTGGCACTCTCGGTCAGATAAACATAAATGATCTTGAGCGCCCTAACGGACTTTGGGCGAAGAAAGGTGAAAAGGTTGCCTTTACAGGGCCGTTTGTTGAATACTTTGAAAACGGAAAAATCAGAGGCAAGGGTGAACTCAAAGACGGATTAGTTCACGGCTTGCGTATTGTTTACCATGAGAACGGAAACAAGAGTCTTGAAAGAAATTATGTTTACGGAGTAAATAACGGAGTAAGTATAGAATATTACCCAAACGGACAAGTGAGGCAGGAAGTGAACTTCAAAAATGGAAAAGAGGATGGAACGTTAAAAGCTTTTTACGAGAACGGACAAATTAAAGCAGTCCTAAATTTTTCAGCCGGTGTACAACAAGGACACTATTTTGAGTACACTCCAGACGGAACACTAAAAGCGCAATACTATTTTGTGGATGGAAAAGCCAATTATGCTCCTGAATTTATTGACTTAACAAAGCAAGCACTTCAATTAAGTAGGCAGTTTAAGAACGAAGAAGCTATTAAACTATATGATACGGCAATTGCACTAAATCCAACAGTAGCTCAGGCGTATTTTAATCGGGGTATTTGCAAGGGGAATCTTTTTGACTTTGTCAATGCGATACAGGACTATGATAAAGCCATTGAACTAGATCCAGATTATATGGAGGCTTATGCTAACCGGGGAAATGCTAAAATCAACATGTTTACGTCTAAAGGAAAATTGAACCCAACGCCTGAACAGACCGAAAGTGCCTGCGAAGACTTTTACAAGGCTGTTTCACTTGGAGACACTACAATTGGAACAGAAGATATGATTTACTTGTACTGCAAAAAGTTCAAGAAAAAGAAATAGCATCCTATCAATAAAAAATATAGCCTCCTCTGCATCAACAAGTCCTTCGCCTCGCGCGCCCCACTCACGCATGCCGGTAAAAGCTCTTGCTCACGATGCGCCAACCTTCGGCAAACTGGTAGAGTAACAGGTAGTCGGTAAAAATACGCTTGCCTTCGCGGTACAACTCCAATTCCACCGAGGCAGCCGTGCCGCTGACACTCACCCGCACAAACTTAGCCTCGGTGCGCACGGATGACGTCTTGCCCTCGGCCCGGTTTTTTTCAATAGACGCCACCCACTCATCAATTGTGTAGGGCTTTACGGTGTTGTCCGCCAGCCGCAGCATGGCAAACGTGGGGTGAAAACCCTCGCGGATGTCGGCCACGGGGCCGTTGTTGTGGATGCCTTGCACATAGGCTTTGGTCACCACCTGCTGAACAGCCTCCTCGGGAGTCTGGGCGAGGGCTACTTGAGCCGCAAAAACAAAAATGGCGAGGGGATGGTATTTCATGGATCGGGGGTTTGCTGGTACGTACGCAAAAACAGGCGAGGCGTTACCAATTTTACATAACGTTAACAACCAGCACCCGGGCCAGGGGTGTGAGCCTCCGCGTTTCGCAGGTGTGGTGCCCCCTCCAAAAAACGAACATCGCAGCCGCCCGGCCAAAAAAACATACCGTTTTTGAGGCTATCTTTGGGGTCCTTTTTGGGCACGTAAGCCCAACAAGTGATTTGACGACAGACGCATGGCGGAATACAGCAAAGAAGAAATCAGGCGCATCGAAGAAAAATGGCGCCTCCAATGGGAATCATCAGGACTCTATCGGGTGCAGAACGACACCACGAAGCCTAAGTACTATGTGCTGGACATGTTTCCCTACCCTTCGGGCGCGGGCTTGCACGTGGGGCACCCACTGGGGTACATCGCATCCGACATTGTGGCGCGCTTTAAGCGACTGAAGGGCTTCAACGTACTGCACCCCATGGGCTTTGATGCCTTTGGCCTGCCGGCCGAGCAGTATGCGATTGAGCACGGTGTGCACCCTGCCAAAAGCACGCAGGAGAACATCGCCAACTTTAAACGCCAGATGGCAAAAATTGGCTTCTGCTACGATTGGAGCCGCGAGGTGCAGACCTGCGATCCGGCTTACTACAAATGGACACAATGGATCTTTCTGCAACTGTTTGACAGTTGGTTTAACCGCACGAAACAGAAAGCGGAGCGGATACAGGAGCTGACCGCGATTTTTGAGACCGAAGGCAACCAAAACCACCCTGCTCCAAATACCAAATCGGGTATTGGTCACTTCGGTGCCTCGGACTGGAAAGGATTTTCGGAAAGGAGAAAGCAGGAAGTACTGATGGAGTACCGCCTGGCCTACCTGGCCTACACCGATGTGAACTGGTGCGAGGCGTTGGGCACGGTGCTGGCCAATGACGAGGTGATCAATGGCGTGAGCTACCGCGGGGGCCACCCGGTGGTGAAACGGCAGATGCGGCAGTGGAGCCTGCGCATCACCGAATATGCCGAACGCCTGCTGAAGGGACTAAACGAAATCGACTTTAGCGAGTCGATGAAAGAAATACAGCGCAACTGGATAGGGAAGAGTGTGGGGGCGTTGATTGAGTTTGACCTCACCCCTTACCCCTCTCCGGAGGAGAGGGGACCATCTGCAACAAATCGAGATCGAAGCACCTCCCCCTCTCCTCTGGAGAGGGGGCCGGGGGGTGAGGTCCACGCACAGGATTTCATCTTTACCACCAATACAAAAACATGGCAAAACCTAAAAGAGCATGCACGCGAAAACCGGAAAAATGCAACGGAAGCGGAAGACGCTCTTTGGCAAGCAGTGCGGAACAATGCGCTGGGGTTCCGTTTTAGGCGACAGCATGCCATTGGCCGATTCATTGTTGACTTCGTATGCATCGAGAAAAGGCTGGTGGTAGAAGTAGATGGTCCCATCCACGAGCAACAAATACGCGAGGATGCTGAGCGCACGGCAATTTTAGAACACGAGGGATTTCGTGTGATTCGGTTCACGAACACGGAGGTGCTTCAGCAACTTCCGTTCGTTATCGGGAAAATAAAAAGTACACTGCTCTCCTCCCCCTCTCCTGTGGAGAGGGGGTCGGGGGGTGAGGTCCTCACCGTCTTCACCACGCGCCCCGACACCATCTTTGGCGTAGACTTTATGGTACTTGCTCCTGAGCATGAACTGGTAAAAAAGATCACCACCTCCGCACAGCAGGCCAAAGTGGACGCGTATCTAAAATACGTGGAGAGCCGTTCGGAAGTAGACCGGATGGCGGAAGTGAAAAAAGTGACGGGGGCCTTTACCGGTGCCTATGCCATCAACCCGTTCAGCGGGCGCCACGTGCCGGTGTGGATCAGCGAATACGTGCTGGCAGGCTATGGTACGGGGGCCATCATGGCCGTGCCCTGTGGCGATGAACGCGACCACAAGTTTGCCAAATACTTCAACATACCCATTACCAACATCATCGGGGCTCATTATACGGGTGAAGAAGCCAACCCCACCAAAGAGGCCGTGCTTGAGAACTCCGACTTCCTGAATGGACTTGTGATGCGGGAAGCCATTGACGTGGCCATTGACGAAATGGAAAAACGCGGCATTGGCCAGCGACAGGTAAACTATAAGATGCGCGATGCGGGCTGGAGCCGCCAGCGCTACTGGGGCGAGCCGTTTCCTGTGGTGTTCAAAGATGATCTTCCCTATGCGATGGCGGAAAGTGAACTGCCGCTGGAGCTGCCTCCGGCCGATAACTTCAAATCGGCCGGCAACGGTGAGGGGCCGCTGGCCAACCTGAAGGACTGGATTGATTTTGCGCCCGGCCTGAAGCGCGACAGCAACACCATGCCTACGCATGCTGGGGCCGCGTGGTATTTTCTGCGCTACATGGATCCGCACAACAAAAACGCCTTCGCGGATCAAAAGGCTCTTGACTACTGGGGCCAGGTGGATGTGTACATTGGCGGTTCGGAACATGCCGTGGCGCATTTGCTGTACGCGCGGCTGTGGACCAAGGTGCTGCACGACCTGGGCTACCTGAAGTTTGATGAGCCGTTTAAGAAGTTAATTAATCAGGGGAAAATTCAGGGGGATTCGAGGTTTGTCTATCGATTTCTACACACGCGCATTGGTGAAGGACGTCAGCCGCAAATTTTCATTTCTAAAAATATTGTGGATAAATGGTTAACGCAGGAGTTTACCGCTTCTGATCTTGCCACAATCAATTATCTTTTTACACAGGTTTTTGACAATCATAATCGACAAACAAAATCAGCAACCGAGCAGTTGGAGATAATTGAAATTGATTTAAAGCGAACAGCAGAGCTTCGTGTCGATATCAATCGTGTAGTTGGTCTCGAACTAAATCTCGATAAATTCAAAGAATGGAAATCTGATTTTGCGAACGCGGAATTCATTCTTGAGGACGAAAATGGTAATCCGACAATCGATCCCTCGAAAGGCAAATACATCTGCGGATCTGCCATCGAAAAGATGAGCAAGTCGTACTACAACGTGGTCAACCCCGATGACATTATTGATGACTACGGGGCTGACACGCTGCGCCTGTACGAAATGTTCCTGGGCCCGCTGGAAGCCTCCAAGCCGTGGAGCACGCAGGGCATCGATGGCGTGTTCAAATTCTTGAGACGCTTCTGGAACCTTTTCCATGACAACACAGGCCGCTTCCGCGTAAGCGAAGAAGACCCCACGCGCGAAGAATTGAAAGTACTGCACCGCACGTTGAAAAAAGTGGAGTATGACATCGAACACTTTTCATTCAACACCACGGTGAGCGAGTTTATGATTTGCGCCAACGAGCTTTCTGCACTCAAGTGCCACAAACGAAAAGTGCTGGAGCCGCTAGCCATCGCGCTGGCGCCCTATGCCCCGCACATCACCGAAGAACTTTGGTCGCTGCTGGGCCATACGGACAGCATTTTTAACGCTGCGTTTCCGGCCTGGGATGAGCAATACCTCAAAGAAAGCGACTTCAACTACCCCATCTCCATCAACGGTAAGGTGCGGGCTCAGATGAATTTCGCCCTAGACATGCCCAAAGAAGACATCGAAAAGCAGGTGCTGGCAAGTGAGATTGTGCAAAAGTGGAGCGAAGGCAAACCACCCAAAAAAATAATTGTGGTGCCGGGCAAGATTGTGAACGTAGTGGTGTAAACGTCCCGGAAGTCAAGAAACATCCTCCGCCTGTTTCTGAAATTCAGGAAATGAGGTGCGTATCGGTTTGCCAGTACACACTCGGAAAGGTCGTTTGCCTGCCCTATCTTTCGCGAAAGAAGCCGCATGTTTGCCAGCCTCCTTACGCCCATGGTGCTCGCTTTTCTGTTGGGCATCAT
Organism: uncultured Ohtaekwangia sp.; assembly: GCA_964524935.1. Lineage (GTDB taxonomy): Bacteria > Bacteroidota > Bacteroidia > Cytophagales > Cyclobacteriaceae > ELB16-189. Next base: position 209,631 of record CAZGFJ010000001.1, on the reverse strand, counting down.
GGCCGCCCGTCTCAAAAGCGATCTGAAGTTTCCGGAGTCGCTATACACTTCGCTCACCATCTACCTCATGGTGGCCATCGGTATGAAAGGAGGCTACAAACTGTCGCTCTCCCACTTTGATGAAGTCATTTTCCCCGCGCTGGCGGCCTTAGCCCTTTGCATTGCCATTCCGCTGTGGACGTATTTGATCATGCGTAAGCTGGGCAGGTTTGATGTGCCCAATGCCGCTGCGCTGGCCGCCCACTATGGCTCGGTATCGGCCGTTACGTTCAGCGCTGCGGTGGTCTTTCACGATACGTTGAACATACCCGTGGAAGGGTTTATGCCCAGCATGCTTGCGCTGATGGAAGTACCTGCTATTTTGGTGGGCATTTCGCTAGCGCGCATCAATGCGCGTTTCCCGGCCCACGAGGGCGCCTCGCTTAAGGAAGTTGCGCGCGAACTGCTGGCCGGCAAAAGCAGTATTCTGTTGTTCGGCTTTCTCATCATCGGCTTTGCCTGTGGTGCCAGCGGATGGGAGTTGGTATCCCCCCTGTTTGATGCTCCGTTCAAAGGCGTGCTTACGCTCTTTTTGCTGGAAGCCGGGTTGGTGGCGGGCCGAAGGCTGGGCGAGCTGAAGCGGGGCGGGGCTTTTTTGATTGCCTTTGGCATCGTAATGCCCGTGGTGCATGCCGTGCTCGGCATCTACCTCGGCTACTGGGCGGGCTTGAGCGAAGGGGGTGCCACCGTGTTGGGCGTGTTGGCGTCCAGCGCCTCCTACATCGCAGCCCCGGCCGCCTGCCGCGTGGCCTTGCCGGAGGCCAGTCCCTCCTACTACCTGACCGGGGCGCTGGCCATCACCTTTCCGTTCAATATCATGGCGGGCATCCCGCTGTACCACTATTTTGCCGACCTCATTTACCACGTACCTGTATGACACCGCTAAAACTCGTGACGATTATTGCCGAAGATGTGTTGGAAGCCAACCTCGAAAAAGAGATTACTGCGTTGGGCGCCAAAGGCTATACCGTGGTGACGGTGCGCGGCAAGGGCGAGCAGGGCATGCGCGAAAATCTTTGGGAGGGAGAGAATGTGAAAATTGAAACAATCGTCTCGGAAGAAGTAGGCCAAAAAATTCTGGATCATTTACAACGCAAATATTTCGACAAGTATGCCATGGTGGCCTACGTGACCGATGTGCACGTAGTTCGGACACAGCATTTCACCTAGCCGTTGTGTAAACGAGCGCACGCTTCACTCCGATGACAACAAAAAAGGGCTTGTGAAGAAAGAGGGAGAGTGACCAGCGACTAGCAACCAGGAACCACCCCTCCCCTAACACCCATTAGGCATTCGGTAACATTTCCTTAATTTAGCGCGCAGAAACATTACCTATGCGCTCTTCAAAAATTGTAGGACTTGGCCACTATGTCCCCGAACAGGTCGTTACCAACGAATACCTGTCCTCCCTGATGGATACCAATGACGCGTGGATTGTAGAACGAACCGGCATCAAAGAGCGCAGGTGGATGAACCCCGCCACCGACACGGTGGGCAATATGGCTGCCAAGGCTACCCGCATGGCCCTGGACCGAGCCGGACTGAACGAAAAAGATATTGAGTTTATCGTGTTTGCCACGATCACTTCCGATTACTATTTCCCGGGTTCGGGCGTGATTTTGCAGCGCGAACTGGGGCTGGAAGGCATTGGGGCCCTGGACATCAAAAATGCCTGCTCCGGTTTCATCTACGCACTTTCCATTGCCGATCAGTTTATCAAAACAGGCATGTATAAAACCGTGCTGGTGGTGGGGGCCGAAATCCAGTCCACCGCGTTGGATGTTACCACCCGAGGGCGCAACACGGCCGTGATTTTTGGCGATGGTGCGGGCGCGGCCATTCTACAAGCTTCCGACAAACCCGGCATCTTATCCACCCATTTGCATGCCGATGGGCGTTTTGCTGAAGAGTTGTATGTCAAAGATCCGGGAAGCAGCCGCCCCCGCGAAGAGCGCCAGCCCGAGCAGTTTCTGGATACCTCCGGATTCAAAGTGCACATGAACGGCAACCAGGTATTCAAGCATGCCGTGGTGCGGTTTATGGAAGTCATCAACGAAGCGCTCACGGCCAATGGCCTGAAAAAGGAGGACATCAACCTGTTGGTGCCCCACCAGGCAAACTTGCGCATCAGCCAATACATCCAGGAAAAACTGGCCCTGCGCGATGATCAGGTTTATAATAACATCATGCGGTATGGCAACACCACGGCCGCTTCGATACCGATTGCTATGAGCGAGGCATGGGCGGAGGGAAAGATGAAAGAAAATGACGTAATTTGCTTAGCGGCCTTTGGCAGTGGCTTTACGTGGGCCTCTGCTTTGATCCGCTGGTAATGTTATTACGGTTCAACCATTCACGATAACGGAAGGGCATTTACTGCTACTACGCACTATGAAAACAAGCTCGTACAACCCCAGCCCTTTGGAAGTAGACATGGCCAATGCGCTGGTCATTCTACAAAAAGAAATTCAGAAGCACTTACAAGACAACAAAATCACGCATGTGGAGCCGAACATCAACCGCGACAATCCGTTGGTGAAGTTTAGCCTGGTCGACAAAGATGGAGACCCCCACGAGATCGTGGTGCGCATCGTGCAGATACCCGATAAGTTCTAACCTTACGGCAGATAAAAATCAAAGACGATTTCGTTCATGCACTTGAAATGCCCCTTGGGGCATTTTTTGTGTCCAATCTTGGAGCACGGGCGGCATGATACTTTGGTGTTCTCCAACACGGTAAATTTGGTGCGGTACGGATACATGCCAAAAGCCGGTACGGTGCTTCCCCAAATGCTGAACACTTCTTTTTTAAGGGCAGCGGCAATGTGCATCAAACCCGTATCGTGCGAAAAGACATAGCGCGCCTGGCGCAGAAGACTGGCGGACTGGTTCAGATTGAACTTGCCGCACGCATTGTAGATGACCGTTTTTTTGCCCAACTCGGCCAACCCCGCTTCATAGCCGGCCGATGCCCCCCCGGAGTAAAAAAAACGCGCGATCGCTTCGCCTGTCGCAGCATCTTCCGGACCCCCCAACAACACGACCGGCTTGTTGATCTTGTCACACAGTTCAATCATCCGCTTCACAGGAAGTTTTTTGGTGTTGTGCTGGGCGCCCAGCGCATAGGCCACATACCCTTTCCGGTGGGTGGGCGGCAGCCATTCCAGCGGTACCTCATCTGCCTCGGGAATGAAGTAATCCAGGCCGAGTGCATCGGGCTTGCAACCCAGCGGGGCCACGGTGGCCAGGTACCGATCTACAATATGAAGCGAGGGAAGCCGGTTGATTTTTCCGTTCACCAGCAGCCACTTTTCAATATTAAGCTTGTCAAACCGGAACGTCTTCTTGCGCAAATACCACTGCAGCAATCGCGTGCGCAGGTTATGGTGAAGATCAATCACGCAATCAAAATCCTCCTTTCGCAACACGGCCGCCAGCGGCCCCAGCGGTTGCCCCTCGCGCAATACGTGTACCTGATCGATATAGGGATTGGCGTGCAAAATACCTGCATAGCGCTCTTTGGTGGCGTAGTGCACCGTTGCGTCCAGTTGTGTTTTGAGCACGCGCACCACGGGTGTGGTCAGCACAATGTCACCGATGGAGGAAAAGCGGATCACCAGTATCTTCATGGGGGGCAAAGGTACGCCCCTTTTGGCAGGCAAGGAAAATGGAAATTCCATTTGATGCCCTCCGCAAAAATACCTTCCTTCGTGTCGATACTGTAAAAATTCTCCGACATGAACTATTGGTTGGTCAAGAGCGAGCCGAGCGTGTATGCGTGGGCCGATCTGCAACGAGACAAAAAGACCGTTTGGGATGGCGTGCGAAACTTTCAGGCCCGCAATCACCTCAAAGCCATGAAAATGGGCGACTGGGTGTTGGTGTATCATAGTATGGAAGAAAAGGCCGCGGTGGGCATTGCGGAAGTGACGCGCGAAGCCTTTGCCGATCCGAGAGACAACGAGTGGGCGGCCGTGGAGCTGACGGCCAAAAAAGCCCTGAAAAAGCCGGTGACATTGGCGGCCATCAAGGCAACTAAGGCCCTGGCCAACATGGTGTTGGTCAAAAACTCCCGCCTTTCGGTGCAGCCGGTGAAAAAAGAGGAATTTGACCTGGTGCTCGGCATGAGCGAATGACATGAATCGCTTTTGGTTTTTCTGGCTGCTGGCAATGGCCGGAGCCGCAACGGCTCAAGTTCGCCAACTGGAGCGCTACGAACGGGAAGTCAAGCCGTCCGATCCGGACTTTACGGTGATCCCGATGAGCCAAAACGGCCTGGCGTTGGTACGCGACAAAAATCAATACGAAGAAGGTAAGCGCGTGTGGGAGGTTATCCTTTTGGATACTGCGCTGACTGAACGGTGGGTAACGGAACTACGCATCGAAAACCGACTTGAATTGCTGGGCTACGAAGCCTGGGACAACCAACTTTACCTGCTTTACCGCGCGGGCGAAAATGACCAAAGCGAGATGACGCTTGTACAGCTTAACCCCACCACCCGCGATGCGCAACGGTACACCATTAAACAAGAGGTTAACTTCCGGGTGAGTCATTTTAGTATGGCCAACGGCCATGCGCTGTTTGGTGGATATATCATGAATGAACCGAGCGTGTTTGTGTATGACTTGGCTGCAAACCAACTGAAAATCGTGCCGGGCTTTTTTCAGTCGGAAATGCAATTGATGGACCTGCGGGTCAATTACAACAACACATTCAACGTAGTGCTGGTAGAGCGCTCCAACAAGCAACGCAAAAAGCGATTGATCATCAAAACATTTGACGACACGGGGACCATGCTCCTGGAAGATGTAGTGGAGCTGGACGATGAACGCGTAATTTTGTCTGCCCTTACCAGCCGACTGCAGCGCGATGAATTGTTGGTGGCCGGTACCTGGGGGGCGCGCGCCAGCGGCAGCCAGCGCCAAGCCTACGGCTATTTTTCGTACCTGGTCGATCCCTTCACGGATAAGCCCATTGACTACTATGATTTTCCACAACTGGCGCATTTCCTCGACTATGAAAAACCCAGACGGGCCGAAAAAATTAAAGCCAACGCGCAGCTCAAACGCAAACAGAACCGCATCCCTAACTTTCGCGCCAGCGTAAACCTCGTGGCATTGGAAGAATACCCGGATGGCTTTGCACTTCAGGGTGACCAATTCATTGCCACCAATAATCCCCAGCAAAGCTGGAATACCTTTGCATCTCCCTGGTACAACCCCTACGGTTTTTTTCCCGGGTATTACCCCAATACATTTTATAACCGCCCGTTTGGCAGCCCCTACCCGTTTGGCGGCAGCGGACCAAGCATAGCGCCTGCCGAGATAAAAATGGTTTCTTCCTCGCTGGTGGTTTTCAACCCCGCAGGTAAAATCCAACAGGACTATCAAGTCACGTTGAAAGAAATGAAAGTGTTGGACATGAAATCGCTAACGGGGTTCGCCTACAGCCCCCGGGGCGTTACCTGGGCATATAAAAATGAAAAGGAGCTGTTGGTGAAATACACGGATGCCACCGGCCGGGAGACAGCTCAAGACACGCTGGCCATCAAAACCGTGTTGGAAACCGATGAAATCCGGACGGAAAGACGAAACGATGTCTTCACCTATTGGTTTCCGGATACGTATGTGATGGCGGGCAACCAAACCGTGCGCGACAACGGCCGCATGCGCGAAGAGCGGACGCGGGATGTTTTCTATTTGATAAAAGTAAAGATGCGGTGATCTCACAGGGGGCCGGCCGCTCGGGCAACCCAATCTTTTTGCTACCTTTGAAGTCGGTTATGCAAAAGAAGCTCATCCTGGATACCGCCCTGCTGGATATCACGCTTAACCGCCTTTGTCAGCAACTCATTGAAAAACACGGTGTCTTTGAAGAGGTGGTGATGCTGGGGCTTCAGCCGCGGGGTATTTTCCTGGCCGAGCTCATCCACGCTAAATTGCAGCGCCTCACCAAAAAGAATATACCGCTGGGCTACCTGGACGCCACGTTCCATCGCGATGATTTCCGCAGACGCGATACACCTGCGAAAGCCAGTGAAACACGCATCGAATTTCCGATTGAAAACAAACATGTGATATTGGTTGACGATGTGCTTTTTACGGGCCGTACGGTACGTGCCGCGTTGGATGCCATGATCGCCTTTGGCCGGCCTGCTTCTGTAGAGTTGCTCGTGCTGGTCGATCGGAAAAATACGCGTGACTTGCCCATCGAGGCGGATTACGTGGGGCGGTATGTCAACACGCTGGAGTCGCAACGCGTGCTGGTGGAGTGGGAAGCCCAGGGACATAAGCAAAACAAGATCTGGTTAATCAACAAAGATTGATATGACAAAACTCAGTCAACGTCACTTGCTCGGCATCAAAAACATTACCCGCCAAGACATTGAACTGATTTTTGAAACGGCTGCCAATTTTAAAGAGGTTATCAACCGTCCTATCAAAAAGGTGCCATCGCTGCGCGATGTGACCATCGCCAACGCTTTCTTTGAAAACAGCACGCGCACCCGGCTTTCGTTTGAACTGGCCGAAAAACGTTTGTCGGCCGATACCTTGAATTTCTCTGCTTCCACCAGTTCAGTCAAAAAGGGTGAAACCCTGCTGGACACCATCAACAACATTTTGGCAATGAAGGTAGACATGGTGGTGATGCGACATGCCAGCCCGGGGGCGCCTCACTTTCTGGCCCGCCACATTAAGGCCAACATCGTCAATGCCGGTGACGGCACCCATGAGCACCCTACCCAGGCGTTACTCGATGGGTTCTCCATTCACGAGCGGTTGGGTGATGTAGGTGGTAAACGGGTAGCCATCATCGGTGACATCTTACACAGCCGCGTGGCACTCTCCAACATTTTTGCACTAAAGAAACTGGGAGCGGAGGTCATGGTTTGCGGCCCACCCACCCTGTTGCCGCGCCATATTGCTTCGCTGGGGGTAAGCGTTGAGACGGATGTAAAAAAAGCGTTGGCCTGGTGCGATGTGGCCAACGTGTTGCGCATTCAATTGGAGCGGCAACAAATCAAATACTTCCCCTCGCTGCGGGAGTATACGCTGTACTACGGCATCACCAAAAAAATGCTCGACTCGCTCAAGAAGCCTATCTTGCTCATGCACCCCGGTCCCATCAACCGGGGCGTGGAGTTGAGCAGCGATGCGGCCGACTCGCCCCATTCATTGATCTTAGACCAAGTGGAAAACGGTGTGGCGGTGCGAATGGCGGTGTTGTATTTGCTGGCGGGCGCAAATTGATCAACGAACCAGCACCAATCTTCCTGTAGCCGTATACATCTTCCCCTGTTGGTTCACGCGCAGCCGATAGACATACAATCCCGAAGAAACGGGGCTTCCATCCGCTCGCGCACCATCCCACGAAAAACGATTCAGGCCCACATGGAGTTGATCACGAAGTAAAGCTGAAAAAACCGCGCGGCCATCGGATTGTATGATCTCCAGTGTGCCATCATCGGGCCGTTCGCCTGAAATGTCTACTTCAAAAAAGAACAACGCTGAAGAAGGATTAGGAGACACCCCTTGAAAACGAACGGTTGCCTCTTCGCGCACCACAAAGGAAACCTCATAGGCCTCCTCGCCCGCCTTGTTCCCAACCGCATCCTCGCCATTCACCCGCAGCACATATTCGCCCACGGCCAAATTCTGCGGACGGAAGAAAACCAAAAAGGGCGAAGAGACAGTCGCAGCCAACCACGTCACGTCCGGACGGGCAAAGTAAACCGGCTCAAACGGACAGTCGGCCGTGGCACATGGATACTTCAGCAACATAGAAAGGCCGAGGGTATCTTGTTTCAGCAAGAAGGGGTTCCCATCGGTCAGCTCGATCTCGATGAGCGGATTGCGGGAGACCTCGTCTCCATTCAACAGCAACCTGCCATCTACCCGCACGCGCAAAACAGGCGGTGTCTCATCGCCCCGCACGGTGACAAAATCATTTCGGACCATGGTGTTGTTTTCAAAATATTGTTCGGGCAGCACAAAGGGGTTGGCCGTCACGGTGAGCCGGTTGGTTCCATCCATACCTACGGTGGGGGTGGTCACGGCAAACTCGGTGGCAGTACCCGGCAGCGGAGCCTTGATCTTTTGGGAATTTGTCAGCACCGTTCGCGTGCGGTTGTTGAACAACTCGGTACGCACAGTCAGCGAATCGGAAAACGCGCGTGCCGATATGTTTTCAAAGAGGTATCGGCTGCTCCATGCTTCGCCCTCATTCACGGTGAAGGGTGCCTCCACTGCGGCCGGCAGCAAAATGCCCTCCGGTACACCGGTGTAAGAAACAATCCACTGATCAAGTTGGGCCGGGGTAAGGTTAACCTCGTCTTCGGTAAAAAACTCCAACCGTAGGTATGGGTAGGTCAGGGCATTGATGTTGGACAAATCGGTGAATGGCGAAGCATTGGCTACCAGCCGTTTCTCCGCCCCTTGTAACGAACTTCCATAAATATTCACCCGGAAATTGTCTTCGGCTGTTATTTGGGCTGCCCTCCACGTGAGCGATTGCCAGGCCGAAGCGGGGCCGATGCGCGCAGTCTTGATCGTGCCGGAGGTATTGCTCGCTGTGATGGTTTCATTTACGGCCAGTTCCTGTTGATTGGGGGGCGATGAGCCTGCCCGGTACACTTGTGCCGAGGCAGGCAATGCACCTTTCCGCCCCATGATCACCACCGGCTCACCCGCCTGCAAGGCTGCGAGTTGAGCGCTTGAAATACCCAATTGTGCAAGCTTCGCCCGGGTTGCAGCGTTCCATGACGCATAGCCGGCATCACCAATGGAAAACAACACCACCGAATCACCCGCAACCAAGTTATCGATGGCAGCCGCAAGGTCATCGCCATTTCCCGTTTGTACCTCTGCCAACGTAAAACTATTGATCACCTGCGGCTCGCGCCCGCAGGTACGCGGGTCTTGAAAGTTGAATGGCAAACCGGGATAAGGCACCAGCGAGGTCCGCGAAAAAGCCATCAGGTTAATGGTATTGTCGCGACAGGGCTGCCCTTGTGTGGCCAGGTTGTATTCGATGTTGTCGATCTTCACCGACACGTTGGAACGCGGTGTCGGGTTGGCGCTGCCATAGGTTCGCACAAATAACGTAGCGATCTTCTCTAAGTAGGTGAGCTGGCGTGCGGCCTCGTTTGGTTGAAGACCTGTGAGCGCGTTGTCGTACCCCTGTTCAAAGGCAATCTGTCCCCATCCCTCTTCTCCATTCTGAATAAAAACAAAAGCGTTCAGGTCCCATTCAGTGCTCTCATCGGGCAGGGGGTTGTTGATGCGGGTACGCCAATAGTACACGGAGGAATCGCGCGGAAGCAATGCCAACGTGTGTTTGGCGATGACCTTTCCCGACACGCGATGCGTTTGTAAGAACGGGCTGTTGAATTGGCGGGTAGTATCCACTTGCAAGTCAAACGACCGCGTATCGGAAAGCGCATTGGTAATCTGCCAGGTGAGCAAAATGGTATTGTTTTGAACAATGGCGTGGTCGTGCGGGAACAGGTTACGCGTACCATTAGACGGCAAAAAGAAGTTAATGGTGGCTGTATTGTTTTCCTTGCTTAGTTCCGTGATGGCGTTGGCAGGGTCAATCACGATTGTAAATTGATTGGTGCCTCCGCCCGTTTGGGGATCATTCGGAATTTTGAAGTGCAGGGTATCGCTGAAAAGCACTGCGGGCGCGAGCTGTTCATAAACCAATGTTTGACCGTTGCCGAGGGTGCGTACCAACCGCACGGTCAACAGCCCATCGCGAAAAGCGCCCACGTTACGCACAATGGCTCGGACACGCAACGAGTCGGTTTGCGCGGTTACAGGTTCGTTGTCGGTGGATTCGATGAAAATACCCGTGCCGTCTACCGCGTAGTCGGGGCGATTGGTACCAAAAAACGAAACGACTGGATCACCCAGCAGCAGCATTTGTTGCACTTGGGTAACACTGATCATGTCTTCCGAATACAACTGAAAATAGCGCCTCGCCACTTCTTTTTGCACATCACCAATGCCCTTTCGCAAAAAGACGGAGTCGGCCATACCCACGCGATAAAACAAATCGGTGTACGAACGCAACGTAGACGAAAATCCAAATGAACTGTGTGCGATAAAGGCACGTGCACCCTTGCTGGCGGTATGCATCCAGTCTTCGCCAAACAAAGTCCCGGGCGAAAAAAAGTTCCCGGCATTGCATCCGTTGACCAAAAACACCGGATACTTACCCGCATTGTTGTAACCCAACGTGGGGTTGGAGGCAAACCCAATGTCAATATCGATGGTGGCCGTGCTGGAATGGCCAAAAAACGTGATGAGGTTCACGCCCTCGTTTACTTTTTCCGACACGTTGATCAACTCCACCGGGTTGGGTTCACGCTTGGCTACCGTGGAGATGCGACCACCCCAGAATTCGTTCTCCGCTACGCCTTTGAAGCCGTCCATAAACTGCCGGAACTGCGTAAGCTCTCCCGGTTCAATGCCGCCACTCAAGTGCAATCCTTGTTTGCGCCACTCCTGGCCCAGCGGTTGCGCTTCGTGCTCGCGTACTTTGTTGAGGTAGGCAATTACCTGCGAAGGATTGACGGCTGACAACCGCCCGGTAGGGACAAACGGCACGTTGCCGCTGCCGTTCAACTGCGCACTGAACAACATATCAGAGCCGGGTGTGCCCGCAGTGGGCACCAATTCGGGCAACTCTCCCGGAGCCAGCGTAGTCTTCCGATAAAAGCCGGCTGTGACATCGCGCCCTTTACCGATGAGAAACAGGTACCGCGGACTACCCGTGCCTGAGGCCCAGCGCACCAATTCATACACCCCGCGGGCGGAGGCTTCGCCAAAGTTAAATTGATTGAACACTTCATCCACGGTGACGACCAGCGTATCATAACTACCTCCCTCGGGGCTGGCGCGGTAGCCCGCATACGCGCGTGCAGCGTCTTTCAACAGGCGGTGGGTGACCACCAAATACGAAGCCGTAAACGTTTCGAGGTTGCGGAACGAAACGCGTTTGATGGGCGGAGTATTCACTACGGTATTGGCCACCCAGAGTTTGCGCGTAAAAATAGTGTTGGGCACCATGGCCGTCAGCGTGGTGGTGCCTTGCGTGCCAATGCGGTACACAAACGAAGGATTGGTCACGTCCCACACGCGTGTATTGGCAGGTGCGTTTTCCCACTCGATGTACGATTTGTTGGCCGAGTTAGGTGCCGTGTAAAACGCTTTTTCGGTCAGGCTCGCGGCTTGGTAGGCTTGTGGAAATGTGAGCTTAATGTAGGAAACGCTCACGCGGTCGCGCCCACCGCCCACTCCTTGCGCCACCACCCGCACAACCAGTCGCCCATCGCTGCCGACATCGCTCCACGCCAGCGCCACGATAGTCTTGTGCGTATCAAAATTGACAAAGTTTTGCGTACCCACCAGCCGCAAGGAACCGGCAGAAGGCCCGACAAAGATTTGTGTTTGGTGATTGAGCGCATCGCGGCCGGCCAGCAGCACTTCGGCTAAGGGCAGCCCGGCCGCTGGCACCGTGTTGTTGATGTTTTCGATCAAAAAATCTTGTTGGCCCGTGCAGCCGGTATTGCCCACGCAAATGGTCGTGCCCGTCCAGCCTTCGCCCGTGTCAAACGAAGAGAGGCGGATCACCCCACTAAGCGTATTGCCAGGCGAGTACTCATTGGTAAACACGCTCAGCCGCTGATTGAGGTGGTGGCTGTCTTTGGGCACATTGTCAACATTCACTTCGGAAAACGTGGACATGCGTTTGCCGGGCTGGCCCAGCGACCAGGTCAAAAAATAGGCGGTTGTGTCGCTGTAGAGATTATGGAATGCATGTGGTTGGGCGGCCGGTGGCTGGTACAGCGCAGCGTCTAACGTGCCATCGTTGCGTTGGCCATAAAACTCGATGAAGTCAGCCGGATCAAAGACCGCATCCTGCTCACCTTGAACGGCAATCGCCTGCTCTTCGCCCCGATGAAAAAGTTGAAGCGTGCGGGGATCAACAGCGGCTGTGGGAAATCCCGCGTTTTGAAGGTCGGCATGCGTCAGGCGGTAAATACCTTCGCGCGCCACACTGATTTTATAGTACTGCTGGCCGGGGCGTACCCAATCATTGGCGTACTGGGCCCGGGCGGCTGATCCCGATAGGAGGAAAAAAGCGCAGAAAACCAGCGTGTTATATTTCCCCCCGAACCCTCTCATAGTCGTTGTGATACGCTGAATACGATGCCAGGCATCAAAGTAAATGAAATGCAAAAGCCTCAAAATCAATGAAAAATCAAAAATAACTGAAAATTTTTGTAAAGTACTTGGCCATGCATAGTACCTTAGCCGTATAACTGCCTAAAAGGTCACAAAGGAAGCCGCTATGAATCTCGAAAACACGCAGGCACAGATGAGGAAGGGCATACTCGAGTATTGCATCCTGCACATCATTTCGCGGGGCGAAGTGTACGCCTCCGACATGCTGGATGAACTGACACAAGCCAAGATGATTGTGGTAGAGGGCACGCTCTACCCGCTTTTGACGCGTCTGAAAAACGCAGGGCTGCTGGAATACAAGTGGGTGGAGTCCAACGCAGGGCCGCCCCGCAAGTATTACAAACTGACCGATGAGGGCATCCGTTTTTTGAATGTGCTCACCGACACGTGGAATGAGCTGGTTCACTCCACCGACATGATTACCAACCGATCCAAAACCACCTACTAACCAACTACACGCTCAATATTTTCGGTATGAAGAAGAACATCAGCATCAACATTGGCGGCATCATCTTCCACATTGAAGAAGACGGCTACGAAGCGTTGCGCAGTTATCTCGATTCCATTCACAAATACTTTGGCTCGTTTGACGACAGCAGCGAAATCATTGCGGACATCGAAAGCCGCATTGCCGAGATCTTCCTGGCGCGCCTCAACGAAGGCAAGCAAGTGATCACGCTGGAGGATGTGCAAGCCCTGCAAGTAACGATGGGCAGTGTCAATGACTTCAAGGCAGCGGAAACAGCCGAACAGGAAGCCGCGCAAGGAAAACAAACGGGCAGCCAACAGCAGGCTCCACCCAACGAGGCCCGCCCGCCTATGCCCAAAAGCCTGGTACGCGACCAACGTAGAAAAATTCTGGGCGGTGTGTGTGCCGGTATGGGCAGTTACTTCGGCATTGATCCGGTGTGGCCCCGTGTACTCACCGTCCTGCTTACCATCGGCACCGGGGGTCTGTTCTTCGTGGCGTATGTCATTCTTTGGGCGGTGCTGCCCGCCTCGTATGACATGGAGGACGTAACGCCCGAGCGCAAAATGTACCGCAACCCGGATAACAAAGTATTGGGTGGCGTGGCGAGCGGCATCGCTTCCTTCTTCGGCATTGACGTAAGCCTGACGCGCGTCTTATTTGTGTTGTCGTTCTTTTTCGGTGGCTTTGGCTTTTTTATCTACATCATCCTCTGGATTGCCCTGCCCGAAGCACGCACTATTTCCGAGCGCATTCAAATGCAGGGCGACCCGGTCACGCTATCGAACATCGAGTCTACCGTAAAAAAAAATTTAAACGACACACAGCCCGAGGAAAGTACGCTTACTAAAATCGTCCTTTTCCCGTTCCGGCTGTTGGGCACCATTTTCAGTGCCATCGGCCGGGCCTTGGGACCTCTATTCACCGCATTGTTTGAGGGGGTGCGCGTACTCATCGGGTTGTTATTTGTCTTTTTGGGCTTGAGCATGGTGGTGACCGTCTTGTTGGGCTTTGGCGTACTGTTTGGTCTTTTTAGCTGGGACACTGTAAGTACCTGGTGGTGGGGCCACGAGGTAGACAGTGCAAGTTTCCCTGCCGAGTCGATCCGCGCTTCATTCCCCACCTGGACAGCCGTATTTGGATTCATCGGAAGCCTCATCCCCGGTGTGTTCATTTTACTGATCGGATCATCCATTGTTGTTAAGCGAATCATTTTTAGCCCGCTGGTAGGTTGGAGCTTATTTGTTCTTTTTATTGTCAGTACGATTTTTCTAAGCTTGAGCATCCCGGGCATTGTTCTTTCGCTGGAGAAAGAGGGCGAAGCAAAAGTGGAGCAGACGTTCGACATCCGGGGAACGCCCGTATTCAAGTTGCGCGAAGTGGGGCTTGACAACTATGACGTTACCGACATGCGCATCAACAGCTATGAGGGCAATGAAATACGCGTGGTGCAGCGCTTTGAAGCCCAAGGGCCTACCCGGTTGAAGGCGGAAGAGAATGCGCGCACCGTGGATTACACAGTTGCCCAGACGGACAGCGTACTCACGTTTGATTCGAACATCCAATTCCGCAAAGACACGCCCTTCCGTTTTCAGCGGCTGCGCATCGATGTTTTTGTGCCGGAAGGGCGTCCGTTCGTCATTGATGAAAAAGTGTGGCGGCTGATCGACAACTATTGGCGCTATGACTTTTTTCAGGAAACCGGAGAGAAAATCTATCGTTTCGAAAATGGCACATTGGTTTGCACTACGTGCGAGCCGCCCCAGCCCGACCGCACCGGGTTGGCAGACGAGGATCAGTTTGGGCTAAAGGATTTTAGCGAAATAGAGGTGACCGGTATTTTTGATGTTTCCGTGGTGCAAGGAGATGAATACTCTATTCAACTGGAAGGAAGCGAGGCGTTGAAAAAACAGTACACGTTCTCCACCCGTGGCGATGTGCTCGAGATTGACTACAACCAGAACAAAAAACGTTTCTGGGAAAATCCGAGGCTGGAAAAACAGCGCATAGAGTTGAAGATTACGTTGCCCGAATTAAACAAACTAAAAGCCACGGGCGCGGGGCGCGTGCGGCTGCGCGGGTTTGACATGGGCAATATGGACTTAGACCTGACGGGCGCCATTGCATTGGATGGCCGCTTCCGCAACCTCGACAACTTGTACATCATGGCCGAAGGCCCCGTGGTGATGGAACTGGAGGGCGAAAGCGACATGCTGGATGCTACGCTGACGGGTACCGCCCAACTGAAGGCAAACCAATTGGGCGTCAATCGTGCCCACATAGAGGCCAAGGGGCTGGCCAACGCCCGCTTGAACGTGCGCAACAGCATCCACATCGATAAGGATTTGACGAGCACGGTGAAGAACATCGGGCCAGCCGAGGTGATGGAGCGAGACAATTAATCTTCTTTGAAAATCTGGACCTCCTGAACTTTTCTGTCTGACCCAAAAAACAAACCGTTATTGATCGGGATAGAAACAGAGTCAGCGAGGCCATCATATGCCACAAATTTTAGGTTTATAATGGTTTGTGTTATGTGACGTCTAAGATCTGTAGTGTCGCTTACCGATAACGACATGGTTGTGCAATACGGAGATTGCTCCGTGGTATACTCATACTGATATGGATTGTTAGATACGACATCAACGCTTGGACTCCAGAACTGAACTTCCCGATCACTCTTCTTTATCACGCTAACGCGCTGTAATAATCCTGTTTTATCGCACAAATCAACATGAAAAAAGCGATTATCGAAGTCCTTTTGAAAGGTCAAAAAATAATTTGTTCTAGGCTTAAATCGCCCCTGAAAATTCATGGCAAAAAGCCAGTAACGCTCATCCGAAGTAGCAAATGGCTTTATGGGATCATCGTACAAAAACAACTGAATTCTGAACCAATCATCGATTGCTTCGGGATAAGACACACACTCGTAGTGGTGGCTATACAGCGTGATCAAACTGGTTTTATGCTCCAAAATGTTTGATCGGCTGAGTGAATCATCGTCCTCTGAAAATATTTCCAACGAGATATGAGACTCAATAAGATCAACTTTTCGATGCCTTTTAACAAACTCTGCCTCTTTTACAATGATTGGCTTAGCAAAATATGGCGAGTTATTAAATAACCTAAAGTAAAACTTCACATTTCTATATGAATAGGAATCGTTAGATCGTTCAAAAAATGTACTGTCTGTGACGTATTCTTTTGTCGAAATTGCAAGACTGGCCGAATCATCATCGGTTCTTTTCTCTTTATCCCTTTGTTCCCGGCTACAGGAGAATAAAAGTAGTGATGCAGTTATCAGAAAACACCGTATCATCATAGCATTCGCGTTTTTTTTACCTCACCGCCTTTAACAACTCCTCCACGGCCCGCTCCAATTGCTGATCGCGGCCACGCGAAATAACCCCGGGGTCGTTTTTGACGGCAATGTCCGGGGCGGTCTCCACGTTTTCCAGCCACTGCCCTTTGCTGTTCTTGGCGCTGACGGGCACAGCCCCCCAGCGGGTAGCTCCGTCTGACAGCAATTCCCAGCCTGCAAAACTGCATGTGCCGGGCACAGGCATGCCAATGGTTTTTCCAATGCCCAGGTCTGTGTACCCGCAGGCAAAACAATGGCCATCACTGTAATTGGACTCATTGAACATGGCCACCGTGGGTTTGGTCCAGCGGAAGCCCGGCTCATACCCCACCGAGCGGCTCTCGATGGCATAGTCGAGAAATTTCTTACCGGTAAAAAACATGGCCAAATCAGACACCAAATCTCCGCCCCCATTAAACCGGGTGTCCACAATCACACCTTTTTTATCGTGGTATTTGCCCATCATCTCTTCGTACACCGTACGGTAAGGCCCATCGCTCATGCCAGGGATGTGTACATAGCCGAGCTGTCCGTTGCTGAGCTTCTCTACTTCATCCGCATTCTTTTTTACCCACCGTTTGTAGAGCAGCGTATTCTCCTCTCCTGAACCCATGGGCTTCACCGTCACCTGGCTGCGTTGATTGGTGACCGGATCAATGATTTGCAGTTGTGTAAACTTATCTGCTTTGCGATTGAGATAGGCAGCTACATCACGGTTAGCCAAAATCACCTCTCCGTCAATTTGTTCGATGATCATGCCCGCTTTGATCGGCAGGCTGGCCTTGTCCAACGGCCCGCCCTTGATCACTTCGGCAATGCGCAGCCCGTTTCCGGTATATGAGTAATCCATAAAGATGCCCAGCGAAGCGGTGTTGTCGTCACCCGCTTGGCTGCTGTTGTACCGGGCTCCCGAGTGAGAGACGTTTAACTCCCCCAGCATTTCCGAGAGCAGCTCGGCAAACTCGTGACCGTTGCCTACGTGCGGCACGTGTTTGGCATATTCGCCATACAGGGCATCCCACGGTGCCCCGTGAAAGGTGGAAATATAAAACATAGCCTTTGTCCTGTGCCAAACGTGATCAAACATGTGCTGGCGCTCGGCCGCCACGTCAAGGGTCATTTCACCATTGATGGATACCGACTCTTTCTTCCAACTGTCAGGGTTGATTTTGGAGATGCGTCCATCCGCCAGTAAAAACAAGCTCTTTTTTTCTTTATCCCACTGCAAGGAAGCATTGTTGGCATCGAGCGATAACTCCATTTTTGTTTCGCGTGTGCGCAAGTGCGTACTCCACAGGTTGAGTCCTTTTTCAAAGCGGGCCAGGTAAAATAATTTTTCTCCGTCCTTGGACAGCACCGCATCGCTCAGCGAGGATGAATGGATGGTCAATCGTGCCTTGCGGTCGCGTATGCCTTCCCAGTCAATCACCAGAGAGGAATCTTTTTTAACTTCGGCTACTTTCTTTTTGGCGTCTTTCTTATCGTCTTCCTTTTTTTCTTTGGGTTTTGATTTTTCCTCCATCTCTTTAAGCAGCGCGTAGTCTTCTTTGCTCAGGCGGTAGCGGTCCCACGCATCGCGCGTCAGGAAGAAGCTGTACACATCGGCCTGGCGTTGGCCGCTGTTCGCATAGCTTCGCAATCCATCGCGATCGCTGAACCACAGCAATTGTTTACCCCCATTGGCCCATACCGGTCGCTGATCGCCATAACCGCTCTCCGTCAGGTTGAAAAGCTTCCCTTTCCCGTCAGCGGGCACGAGTATTACCTCGCTATTGGCCATTACGGGGGCGTACTCAGCTGCCAGCCACTTGCCATCGGGGCTCCACTCAAAATACTGATCTCCATCGGCCATGTAAAAAAGCTCATTGGGTGTCAGCAGTGTGCGCGTTTGCCCGGTGCCCAGGGTATAAATTTTCAACGACCTTCGGTCTTCGATATAGGCGATCTCTTTGCCATCGGGCGAAAACTTCGGTTGATAGGAATCGGCTTTGTTTTTGATGATTGCTTCCTCTTTCAACAACGTAGCAGCATAGAAGTACGGCTCTTCCGTGCGTATTCTCTTTGTCTGAAAAATTTGCCATTGTTGGTTGCGCTCACTCGCGTAAAGCAAGGCATCCCCGGAAGGGGAAAAACTCAGAAAGCGTTCTTGCTCGGGTGTGTGGGTGATGCGTTTGGTCACACCGCCCTCCACGGACGTCACAAACACTTCGCCCCGCGCAATGAACGCCACTTCCTTCCCGTTGGGCGAAACGGACATCTCGCGAACATTGCCATTGACCGCCAGGACCCGCTCGTTGTTTGACTTGCCCGCGGTGCGCAGCACGATGTTTACTTTCTGTGGTTGGCTTCCGGGCTTCATCGTGTACACCTGGCCATCGTGGCTAAAGGACAACACGCCCGTGGTCGAAGCCGATAAGAACCGGACGGGATGCATTTTGAACGAAGTCAGTTGCTGGCGCTGCTGCGGATTGGCCAGTTCCAGTTGGTGCACATTAAAGCTTCCACTCGCTTCGCTGAGGTAGAAGATTTGTTTTTCGTCCGTTGAAAAAACCGGGGTTCGATCCTCCCCTTTGAACGAAGTGATCGGGGTATGAACATCCTTTCCGCGATCGTAGAGCCAGATGTCGCGCGTGATGGACGAGGTGTGATGCTTGCGCCAAGTATTTTCGCCACCCTTTTTGTCGTGGTACAATATGGTATTTCCATCCCGGCTTATAGCCAAGTCTTCGGCCGGCACTGTCCACCACTGGTTCACACGCCCCCCTTGCACAGGCACGCTGTACACCTCCGGTTGCGAAGCGGTCGGATACTGACGGTGTTCGGCCGCATCTTGCCGTACACCACCAAAAAGGACCGTGCGATTGTCATGCGAAAAAGCATAGGGATACTCGGAGGTGGAATGGAATGTGAGTCGCTGGGGCTCTCCACCTTCCATCGATACGATAAAAACATCAAAGTTTCCATAGCGGTCAGACGCAAAGGCCAGGGATTTTCCATCGCGACTCCAGACGGGCATGAAATCATGCGCCTCGTGGAATGTTACCGGTTGTGCCACCCCGCCTGCGGAAGGCACGGTGTATAAATCTCCCTTGTATGTGAAGGCGATGGTCTTTCCATCAGGAGAAATGGAGGGATAGCGCAGCCAGAGCGGCTCCTGGGCCAGGGCTCCGCACGTTGACAAAACAAGAAACAAAGCAGTGAACTTGGACATATTTTTGAATTGAATGCCCAAGGTAAGGATTTGCGCAAAATGAAAAATACCGGCTACGCATGGTGCCCGGCATTCTTACCTGTTTTACTCGCTCAACACGCGTATCTCCACGCGCCTGTTGGCCGCGCGTGCCTCGGAGGTGCCTGCCGTGGAAAGCGGGCGTGTGCCTCCAAACGCCATGGTCTTGACCCGGCTCTTGCCAATGCCTTTGTCCACCAAATAGTCTTTCACTGCCTCCACCCGGTCCTTGGACAACTCCATGTTTAGCTTGGCATTGCCTTGGTTATCGGTATGGCCCTCCAATTGAATGACCATACTTTTGTTATCGGCCATCAGGGCCACCAACTCATCCAGTTCGGGAAACGACTTGGGGTCAATCACAGCTTTCCCCTGCTGAAAAATCAGGTGGTTGAGGGTAAACGTCTTTTTACCATCGGTAAGCTCGATGTTGCGCACAAACACGGTCTGGCCACCTATCTCTTTGGGATCGATGATGATGGTGCGGGGGATGTGCCCTTCAGCCGTGGCCGTGACTTGATACTTGGCGGTACCAAACACCGAAAATTGGAATACGCTATCTGCAAACCGCCCGGTGATACCGCCCGTAGGAATGCTCTTGTACACGATCTTAGCCTTCAATGCCTTGCCGGTGGAGAGGCTGATCACTTTGCCTGATACCTGAATTTCCTTTACCGGTGTTTGACCCAAAAGGCAAAAAGGCGCTGCTATCAAAATCCACATCCAAAAAACCATAGCTTTGTGTTAAGGTACGGGTAAAGATAGCGTTTGTACTTTTGATCGGAATCAAAAACAAGTTCAATGGATGATCGCATCGTTGTACGGGGAAAAACCATCGACCACCAGACACGATGCGAACATTACCGCCTGCCCGAGGATGTTATTGCCATCCGGTTCAAGTGCTGCCACGAATACTACCCTTGCTACCAATGCCATGAAGAGGCCGCCCAACATCCCGCTCTTCGATGGAGCAAAGATGAGCATGACGTGAAGGCCATTTTGTGTGGCATTTGCCAAACTGAACTGTCCATAGCTGCGTATCTGGCAAGCAACCATCAATGCCCCTCCTGCGGGGCGCCATTCAACCCGCGGTGCAGCTTACACCACCATTTGTATTTTGAAGTGTAGCCGTCAAACCAAATCAAGGCGTGCAAACGATTTGCCCAGAATGCGATCGGCATCGGCTTGCAGCCATCGGTCCAGTACAGTAGCGTACAGGCTGCGGAAGTCGAGGGTATGAATCAGATCTCCAGCATCCAGTTTTATCAGATCGGGCGTTCCGTTGAGAAAGCCGCGCTGCCTGAGGTGTGAACCGATTAAGAATACGTTGTTGGCTGTACCATGATCAGTGCCGGCACTGGCATTTTGCGCCACTCGCCTGCCAAACTCCGAAAATACCATGATCAAAGTATCGTCTAATGCACCTTGCTTTTTCAGATCGGCCACAAACGCATCAATTGCCTCTGAAAACGTTTGGAGTAACCGCGCATGGTCATTCGCCTGGCGGACGTGGGTATCAAACCCCGCTAAGGACGCGTAATACACCCGCGTATCAATACCCGACTGAATCAACTGCGCCATGGTTTTCAGGCGGCCGGCAAAGTCCGTGGCCGGATAAGCTCCTCTGGGTGCGATCTTATTTGTCTTTTCGTGGATGTAGTCGATGGATGATACCGTTTGTGCCAGGGTTTTATACAAGTATGAAACAGACGAATCTTGATCAGGTGCTTTTACAGTCGCCAGTTGCTGAAACAAATCGCGCTGCAGTACATCATGGAGTTTTTGAGGATGGCGCATGGCCATGCCTTTTTGATCTCTGCCCTTCAAGGCAAGGGTGAGCACATCATCCACTTCAATGGCAAAATGGCCTGCGGCACGGTCCTGGCACCGGGCATCCAGAAAGCGGCCCAACCAGCCGGTGGATAAATACTCGGAAGAATCAGCGGCCGTATGCCAAATGTCCATGGATCGAAAATGCGAACGATCCGGGTTGGGATACCCTACATTGTTCAACACGGCCAACTCTCCTTGGTGATACAGATCGGCCAGTTTCTTTAAGGCCGGGTGAAAACCCAGCTCATCGTGTACCCGAATCACGCTTTCCGCAGGCAACCCCAACTGCGGACGCAATTGGTAGTAGACATCGTTGCGGTAGGGTACCACGGTGTTCAACCCATCGTTGCCCCCCGAAAGCTGAATAACGACCAGCCGCCTTTCGCCCGCGGCCATTGGTTTGCCATCAAAGGCTTTTAAAAATCCGGGAATCAACCACGCACTGGTGGCCAGAGCCGATTGCTTCAAAAAGTTTCTGCGCGTGCTCATGTTCAACAAAGTTGGTATTCGGGTAATGACATCAAGGCCAGATAGGCGTTGCGAACGACCTCCTCATCAGTGGATGCCGTGTTGACCCAGCGCAATACCCGCGAAGTGTGCGAAGCCGAGGGCTGTCGCGCCAGCAGCATGGACGAAATAGCCTCGATCGTTTGTGCAACGCTTGGCTTAGTAAACACATCGGTCAGCTTATTCCAGTTTACCATCAGCGTTAAATTCCGGCCTCGGAATTCGTTGTTGACGTTGTTGGCATCGCCATCGTCCTTGGCCTGAAAGTCCGTTTCGCCCTCGCTAAAGAGCATACCCGGCAGCGACAGGCGAAACGTCAGACTTGAACTGTCGATCCATTCCAATCCCTGAGGCCACCCGCCCACATTGGGTGGATAAAACAACACTTGGCCCAGGGCGCGCTGAATAAACAGCGGGGCTACATCTTCGCGAAAACGTCCCCCCGTTTGAATGAGAATACCAGCCAGTAGTTCAATCGGGGTTTTGATTCGGCTGGCGCGAAACCGCGTTTCGTAAAACCAGGAAGATGTGTAGATCGATTTCATGAGCAACGTGATATCATAACCCGAGCGGAAAAAATCAGTCGCCAATACTTCCGCAATTTCTGGCTCCGGGGGCTGATCACTCACAAATGAGTTCCATATTTTACCCACGACAAAACGGGCGGTTTGCTTATCTTCCAAAAGCATGTCAACGATGTCTTCGCCACCCCAACGACCGCGTTTTGCACGGAATGTTTTGACTCCGTCATCGTATTGGCGGGGGCGAAACAGAAAATCTGTGGTCATCGGGTTAAATGCCCAGCCTGTGAAGGCGCGCGCGGCTTCTTTCACATCGCTTTCCGAATAATGGCCTCGTCCCAGCGTGAAAAGCTCCATCAGTTCACGCGCAAAGTTCTCGTTGGGGCTGTCTTTTTTGTTTTGTTGGTTGTTCAGGAATTGAAGCATGGCAGGATCTTTCGCCACCGACAAAAGCAGTTCGCGAAACGACCCCAGGGCTTGTTGGCGCAACATGTTGTTTTGTTTCTGCGCCAATGGCGCAAAGGGAGTGCGGCAAGCAAAATGATCGTGCCAAAACAAGGTCATCTTTTCACGCAGACAGGTTTTGGCGTCCGTCATTTGTGCTAACCATGCTTGATTTAACTGCAACACGGTTTTGCGGGACTTCTGAAGCGCCTGCTTGCGTTCGTCCGGTGACATACCGTGTAAGCGCAAGTCCTCGGCATCTACCGGCTCAACCACGGCAATGGGTTTATTCATAGCCGATTGCGCAAGCGTTTCGCGCACGGCCAGGGAGGTATTCGTGCCCGGAGCCACGCCAAAACCCGCGCGATAGAAAAAGTGTTGAGGTGCCATTGGTCTGGTGCTTAGACCCGCCCGGCACGGAAAGGTTTAATCGATAAAACGACTACATCCGCTCAGGCACCTGCATTCCCAGCAACCGGAGTGCCTTTTTCAGCACATCGGCAACCGCTTGCGAAAATACCACGCGCAACTGCAATTTGGAGGCATCACCCTCCTGAAAGATAGGGACGGTCTGATAGAATTGATTGTAGCTTTTCGCCAATTCAAAGGCATAGTTGGCTACCACGGCCGGAGAATATTCCCGCGCAGCTTCTTGCAATTTCTGTGGATACTGCTGGAGTTTAAAAATAACATCGCGTTCTGCGGGTTCTAATTCGGGCACTCCTGCATGATTCCACGCGGAAACGTCCACGTCCAAGGACGCTGCCTTGCGCAAAATAGACCGGATACGCGCATGGGTATATTGAATAAAAGGACCTGTATGCCCCTGCAACTGAATCGATTCGTTGGGGTCGAACAACATACGTTTCTTCGGATCTACCTTCAGCAAAAAAAACTTCAACGCACCCAGGCCAATCATTTCGGTCAAGTCACGGATCTCAGTGGGTGTCATCTCCGCCACCTTGCCCAATTCCTTAGTTTGATCGGCTGCTTCGGTCACCATTTCTTCCATCAGGTCATCGGCATCGACCACCGTGCCTTCGCGGCTTTTCATCTTGCCCGTGGGCAAATCCACCATGCCATAGGACAGGTGGTAACACTTCTCGGCAAACGCGTAGCCGAGCTTTTTCAGAATCAAAAAAAGCACCTTAAAGTGGTACTCTTGTTCGTTACCAACTGTGTACACCTGCCCCTCTATTTTCGGGAAATCGCGGAAACGCAAAATAGCCGTGCCAATATCCTGTGTCATGTACACCGAGGTGCCATCGGAACGCAGGAGTACTTTTTGATCCAATCCATCCGAAGTGAGATCGACCCACACCGAGCCATCTTCTTTTTTGAAGAATATTCCGTTGCCTACCCCTTTTAGTACTTCGTCTTTGCCCAACAGGTAGGTATCGGATTCGTAGTACAGCTTGTCAAAGGCTACGCCCATGCGCTGGTAAGTGGCTTCGAAGCCCGCATACACCCAGCGGTTCATCTTCTTCCACAAGGCCAGCACCTCCGCATCTTTGGCTTCCCATTTCTGCAGCAAGCTCACGGCTGCTTTCATAATCGGTGCCTCCTTTTCAGCTTCTGTCTCCGTCATGCCTTGTGCCACCAGTTTCTTCACCTGCGCTTTATGGTGCTTGTCAAACTCCACGTAGTATTTGCCCACCAGTTTGTCGCCTTTTAGTCCACTGGTCTCGGGCGTTTCCCCGTTGCCATAGAGTTGCCATGCCGCCATGCTCTTGCAGATATGAATACCCCGATCGTTGATGATCTGTACCTTGTGCACGGTATAACCCAGGGCTTTGTAGATCTCGGCCACCGAGTAGCCCAAAAAATTGTTTCGCAAGTGGCCCAGGTGCAGGGGCTTATTGGTGTTGGGTGACGAGTATTCAACCATCAGTTCCCGGCCATGGGGTGGCACAAAACCAAAGGAAGCATTGGCATGAATCGCCTGAAGAACCTGTATCCACACGCGGTCTTGGATGACCATGTTCAAAAAACCCTTCACCACGTTGAAGCGCGACACGATACCCGAATGGGCCACCAGATACTCGCCAATGGCCGTGGCTGTTTGCTCAGGTCCTTTTCTTGAAATCTTCGTCAGCGGAAAACAGACCAGTGTGTGTGAGCCTTCGAACTCGGCATTCGTGGGCTGAACCTGAAGCTGCTCGACCGATTGTTGGAAGAGTGCGTTTATTGCCTTTTGTATTTCAGAACGAAGGGTGAAATCAAGATTCATTCAAATAGGTTGTTGGTTGTTCGTCATTCGTTGTTCGCATTCTCACGATCAATCCACAACGACCAACGATCACATATCCAAAATATACGCGAAGATCAGGGGAGCCACGATCGTGGCATCGCTTTCCACAATGTACTTAGGTGTGTCAATACTCAGTTTACCCCAGGTGATTTTTTCGTTGGGTACCGCTCCTGAATACGAGCCGTACGATGTAGTGCTGTCGCTGATCTGGCAGAAGTAGCTCCAAAACGGTACGCCATCGCGCTCCAAATCCTGGTGCAACATGGGCACCACGCAAATCGGAAAGTCACCGGCAATGCCTCCACCTATTTGAAAAAATCCGATCCCCTGTGTGCCCGCTTCCCTGGTGTACCAATCGGCCAACCACACCATGTACTCGATACCGCTCTTCATCGTGCTGGCTTTCAATTCCCCGGTGAGCACGTACGAGGCAAAGATGTTGCCCATGGTGCTGTCTTCCCAACCCGGCACCACCATGGGCAGGTTGCGCTCCGCAGCTGCGATCATCCACGAGTTTTTGGGGTCGATTTCGTAATACTGTTGCAACACCCCGCTATTGATCATGCGGAACATAAACTCATGAGGAAACAACCGCTCGCCCTTGTCTTCGGCATCTTTCCAAACCTTGAATAAGTGGGCCTGCAATCTGCGAAAAGCTTCTTCCTCCGGAATGCAAGTGTCCGTCACGCGATTGAGGTGGTTCTCGAGCAGGTTCCACTCGTCCTGGGGCGTGAGGTCACGATAGTGAGGGATGCGCTTGTAGTGCGAATGCGCCACCAGGTTCATGATATCTTCCTCCAGGTTGGCCCCCGTGCACGATATAATGTGCACTTTGTTCTGCCGGATCATCTCGGCAAAGCTGATGCCCAACTCCCCTGTACTCATGGCACCGGCCAGCGAAACGAGCATTTTTTTGCCTTCCGCCAGGTGTTTTTTATATCCTTTGGCTGCATCCACCAAGGCGGCCGCATTAAAGTGCAGGAAGTTTTTTTCAAGAAAGGAGGAAATCGGTCGGTTTTGGCTCATGTCCGTATCAAAATTTGACGCAAAGATAGGCAAACGGGGGTGGCTTTCAAGCGCAATGGACTCAGCGGAGCAATCCCAAATCGGCCAACCGGAGCATGAGGCTGTGGATGCTTACCACCCGCACGGCTCCTTTCAAAGGATAATCGCGCGAAGAGGGCGTGACGACAAAATTGTGTCGAGCCCGCACGTCCGCAAACGCCAAGTGGTTCCCCTTGGTGAGCGTGGGCGCGTTCGTCAGCTTGATTTCCAATGCCACCCATGGCCTCTCGCCCTTTGTAATGATCAGATCTACTTCCGCTCCGTCTTGGGTGCGGTAAAAGAAAAGCTGATGGCGCGGGTCCAAGGCGGCTGCCACTTGCTGGATGACGAATCCCTCCCACGAATAACCGGCTAAAAAATGGCCAAGCAGCTCCGTCATCGTGCCCACGCGCCAAACCGAATGCAGCAAGCCCGAATCACGTAGATACAGCTTGGGCGAGCGCACGATACGCTTTTTCAACTGTGGATGATAGGCCGGCAGCTTGCGAAGAAGAAACGTATCCTCCAGCAAATCCATGTACTTGATGACCAGCGGCACCGACACGCCCAGCGACTTCGCATAGGTGGAATGGTTGACGACCGAACCGTGCGAGCCTGCGATCATCTGGATGAGACGACTCATGGGCATACGCTCGGACCCAATAACCTGTACAAATTCCAGCCCGCGTCAGGCCTTGTTGACGATGCCTCCTCTACTAGGCATCACCCACATTTTGAACGGCCAATTTTGTTTCAAAGAGCAAAAGGTTCTCCTTGCCGGGAAGGAAATGAATTTCGGTGCTGTCACCGACTTGGTATGCACGATAGACCTTTTTCTTGACACGGATCGACACCGAATCGACCACTAAAAAATAAACATCATCATCTTCTCCCTCGGTGGTCTTATCCGTCACTACGCCCCGGATCACAGTTTTCAAACCACGGGTCATCCATTGATTGTACCGAGCCTGTCCTTGGCGCTCCAGCCAAAAAAAAAGCAAAAAAATAACAAGGGCCACCCCCACGCATACTACGGTCTTCCACGGATTATCCAGCAAAACGATCACCGCGAGCAGCGACAGCCCACCAACAGCCAATCCCAACAAAAGAATCGCCATGCGTTCGCTCTTTCGTATGCGTCTCAGGGTAGTTTTGTCGCTTTCGGTCAACGGCACTTCGGAACTTGACGAAAGAGCAAGCCCTTGCTTCTTTAACTCCTGGATTTTTGAACGGGCAGCCCTTTCACGCACTGACCTCCCGCGCCTCAGGACAACGTAGATGTAGATAAAAATGCCGAGGACGATCAACGTGACAATGATCGTCTCCCGGGTGGTCAAGAAATCCATCCGGGAAAAGTAGCCTTTTCCCCCTACTCAACCAATACCGGCCGGCCCTGGATGGCTTTGGCCGTGGCTTCCAGAATTTCAAAGGCACTCTCGGCCATGCGGTTTTCTGTGTCTAACGTGGGGTTTACCTCCACGATTTCCCACGCCACTACTTTAAGATCTTTGGCCAATTCTTCATTAAGCTTTTTGGCTTCTTCCACGGACAAGCCGTTGGGAACAGGCGTGCCGGTGCCGGTAGACACGCGGCTGTCAATACTGTCCACATCAAACGAAACATAGATCAGATCACAATGATCAAGCATTTGCAAGGCGCGAGACGCCATCACATCTGCTCCGTATTTCTTGATTTCTTCCGTTTCGATAAAGTTGATGTTGTATTTGTTGATGAGGTAGTTTTCGGGCTTTTCAAAATCACGCACGGCTACATACACGATATCTTCGGGATGAATTTTGGGTGAGGCTCCGCCCACCAACTTCAGTTCTTCCCAATATTCGATGGTTTCGCCCCGCGGGTCATTGACTTTACACTCCAGGTTATCAATACCACAGGCCATGGCCAGGGCCATGCCGTGCATGTTGCCGCTGGGCGTGGTGTACGGAGTGTGGATGTCGGCATGGGCATCGATCCAAATCACGCCCAGTCGTTTCTTTGGGTATGCTTTACGGATGCCCGCAATCGTGCCATAGGCCGTACTATGATCGCCCGCCATAATCAGCGGAAAAAAATCATCGAAAAGTTGCTCGTATACCTCCAGGCATACGCGCTCTTCCATGATCAGCACACCATCGATAAACTTGGCATAGCTGTGTTTGGCTCCGTCAAACAGCAATTCGTTGACGTTCTCAACCTCCACGGTGTCTACCTGTTTGAAAAAGTCGGATTTCAAATCCAAACTGGCGATTTTCATGGCCTCTACGCCCAGGCTGGCCCCGCGGGTACCTGCCCCTATTTCTGACTTTACTTCTATGATTTTGATCTCCTTCATAAGGAAATGATTTTGGCATTGAAAAAAACGGAAACAATACGTGTGCACCAGCCGAAAAGACGGCCCTCAGGAAGCCGCCCTCAGTAGTCGGGCAGAGCATACAGCCCGGTATAGGGCAAAGGTGCAAACGGTTGTGGCATAAACTGCGAACGCGACAAAGATGGCAATTTTTAGCCACAGCGCCTGCAAAAACCTGGTTCAACGAAGCTTCAAAAGGCCTCTAGTTATCTTAAAATCAACACGTTACCATGTCTATTAAATTTTTATTGCTGGCTCATACCCCGGCCGTTTGCACGCACGCCCCTCGCACCTGCGCAGGCCACTCCGTGGCCGCGGCACAAACGTTTTTTCGTTCAGGCCGGGCCGTTGATCGCTATGCAGATATGTAGTTACTTTGTATCCTATTTTTCCCAACAGTTTCCAACGAAATGAAGAGCTACCGCGAGCTGATTGAGCAGACCTTTGAGTTTCCGCAACGCGAATTCAAAGTGCGCGACCACGAACTGTTATTCAACGATGTACCCTTGATGGACATCATTAAGCAGTATGGCACCCCGCTAAAGATCACATACCTGCCACGCATCAGCGAGAACATACGCTTTGCCCAGGCTACGTTCAACGCGGCCATGGAGCGGTTCAAATACAATGGCAAGTATACCTATTGCTATTGCACCAAGTCTTCACACTATGACTTCGTGCTAGAGGAGGCGCTCAAAAACGATGTGCACATCGAAACCTCGTCTGCCTTTGACATCCCCATTGTGCGCAGTTTGTATGACCGTGGCAAAATTTCCAAGGACACCTTCATTCTGTGCAACGGATTCAAAATGCCCAAGTACAGGCAATACATTACCGACCTGCTCAATGATGGCTTTAACTGTATTCCCATTCTGGACAATTTGAGCGAGATCGATACATATGAGCAAAATGTGAACCGTCCGTACCAGGTGGGCATACGCGTGGCGGCCGATGAAGAACCAAAGTTTGAATTTTACACCTCGCGCCTCGGCATACGCTACAGCGATATTGTGCCCCTGTACAAAGAAAAGATACAGCCCAGCAGCAAAGCATCGCTGAAGATGCTCCACTTCTTCATCAACACCGGCATCAAGGACACAGCCTATTACTGGAGCGAGCTGAGCCGCTTTATCTTCAAGTATTGTGAGATGAAGAAGATTTGTGACTCTTTAGACTCGATTGATATTGGCGGAGGGTTCCCCATCAAAACATCCCTCACGTTCCAATACGACTACAAATACATGATCGAGCAGATTGTGGAAAACATCAAGTGGATTTGCGAAAAGAACAACGTACCTGTACCAAATATCTTTACCGAGTTTGGCAGTTTTACCGTGGGCGAAAGCGGAGCCGTGCTCTACAGCATGGTGGACCAGAAGCTCCAGAATGACAAAGAGCTGTGGTACATGATCGATGGATCGTTTATCACGCATTTGCCCGATGTGTGGGGCCTCAACCAAAAATATATCTTGCTCTCCGTCAACAAATGGGACGACCCGTATCACAAAGTAAACATAGGCGGCCTGACGTGCGATAGTCATGACTACTACAACAGCGAAGCCCACACGGGAGAAGTATTTTTACCCATGATCACAGACGAAGAACCTTTGTACATTGGCTTTTTCCACACCGGAGCCTACCAGGAATCGCTGGGAGGCTATGGCGGCATTCAACACTGTTTGATTCCCGCGCCCAAGCACGTGCTGATTCACCGCAATGAGGACGGAGAAATTACCACCGAGCTTTTCGCCAAGGAGCAATCCAGCGAAAGCATGATGAAACTGCTCGGCTACAAAGACGAGATGGTGAAAATCTGACGCAGTAAAAATTCGAAATTCAAAGCCTGAAATTCGAAATAGCGCCTTTTTGGGACGAGGGTTGAGTTTCACCGGTTGAGTCTCGCACGTAGGATTGTTCGTGTCGCTTCCGCCAGACTTGCCGCGGTGTGGTCCGCGCGATGTCCGGGCTCTATCTCATCGCCAATCTGAATGGTTTTGATGCCCAGTTGCCGGGCGGGGATAATATCGCGGGTGCGATCGCCCACCATCCACGACTGCGATACATCAATACTAAATTTGGCAATCGCCTTCTCGAACATTAGTGTGCCTGGCTTGCGCGCCAGCGAGTGCGTGACGCTTGGGTGATAGGGGCAAAAATAAAAGTGATCGATGACATGGTCGCAAGCTTCTTGCAAGTAGATATGGCACAGCTCCATTTGGCGCTGCGTGTAGATTTTTTGTGCGATACCCGATTGGTTGGTGACCACCACCAGAACAAAGCCCGCCTCTTTTAACGCGTATAGTGCCTCGGGTACACCGGGGAGAATTTCAAAGGCGGTGAGCCGATACGTGTACCGGGGGTTATCGCGGTTGAGCACCCCATCGCGATCCAAAAAAACACAGGGCCGTGGTACGTTCATACAGCGGCAAATTCGCGAAACCGAACGAAACGGCCCACAGGCATTCAATTTCTTTGTCTATTTTTGAAAACTATCCAAAAGGCCGTGAACAACGCAATCGTAGTAATACCCACATACAACGAGCAGGAAAACATTAGCCTGATCATTGATGCGGTGCTGGCGTTGCCTAAGGATTTCGATATCTTAATTGTGGACGACAACTCGCCCGATGGCACGGCCGATATCGTGAAAGAGTTGCAGCAGACGTACAACCTGGCCGGCCACCAGCGCCTACACTTGCTACAGCGCCAAGGCAAGCAAGGCCTGGGCACGGCTTATTTGGCGGGCTTTGCCTACTCCCTTGAGCGCGGGTACGACTTCATCCTCGAGATGGATGCCGACTTCTCGCACGACCCGAAAGACCTGGTGAAGCTGTATTTGAGCTGTGCAGAGGAAGACAATGACTTGTCAGTGGGCTCACGGTATGTGACGGGCGTCAATGTCGTTAACTGGCCCATGGGGCGCGTGTTGCTTTCCTATTTTGCCAGTGCCTATGTGCGGCTCATTACCAGCATGCCCATTCATGATACCACGGCCGGATTTGTCTGCTATCGCAGAAAAGTACTCGAAACCATTCCCCTTGGCGAAGTCAAATTTGTGGGCTATGCCTTTCAGATTGAAATGAAGTTTACCGCCTGGAAATATGGTTTCAAGTTGGCCGAAGTGCCCATTATTTTCACCGAACGCGTGCGGGGACAAAGCAAACTTTCAGCCGGTATCTTCAAAGAGGCTTTTTTTGGTGTCATCCAGATGACCATCAAGAGCTGGTTTCGCAAGTACATACCCGCCTGATCGGGGGCGCTGCGCGCGTACGTGTCCAATGCCGGTTCCTTGCTTGGCGCAAAACACCTTACTACCTTACCGTTTCGAATATCGATGTTATGAGTCAACCTGCCAATCAGCCCTCCCGCTACAAATACCGCGACATCAAGGTCCACTCATCGGACGAATGGATGGCCGATGCCACCAAAAAATACCGAAAAGTATACGATCGTTACGAAACCACTTATATGCGGGTGGAGTTCTCGTTCTTTAATAAATGGTTTGACGAAAACGACTGGGAAGCCTCCGTGCGGTTAAAATGCTTTCACCTGAACGGCAGCCAAAAAAATGAGCTGTGCAACCTGGAACACGTGCGCAAGGTGCTGAAAGACGAGAACATTGTGTACATCCGGCAATCGTGGGGTAACGCAACGCCCGGAGCCTATTGGCTGCGGGGCGACTATCAATGGGAAGCATACATCGATGATGTGAAAGTAGGTGAGTCGAAGTTCTACATCGAAGATGTGGGCGAAGCCAAAGAGGGCGAAAACCTGTTTTTTGATATAGAGTCGATCCAATTGTTTGAGGGCGATTCCAAGGCTAATGCGCTGCCCGACAAAAAATACTT
The DNA here is from genome assembly GCA_964524935.1 of uncultured Ohtaekwangia sp. Taxonomy (GTDB): domain Bacteria; phylum Bacteroidota; class Bacteroidia; order Cytophagales; family Cyclobacteriaceae; genus ELB16-189. The sequence continues at coordinate 177,483 of CAZGFJ010000001.1, read as the reverse complement.
GCGCACGTTCAAGCAAGCCGAAACGCGGTTTGTGTGGTGCGAGTTTAAATTCAAGAACAAAACTTCGCAGGACTACTATGCAGAGATTTTCTTTAATTTTTACAATGATGCTGGCCAGCTAAAGGGAAGCCATGCCTACCTCACGCACGTGGCGATCAACACTTTCCAACAGATCTATACCATCTACCCCGGCTGGGGGGGCGATTCGCCCGGCCGTTGGAGCAATGATGCCTATACCATGGAAGTGGTGTTTATGGATCAACTCCTGGCCACGGTACCGTTTCGGGTGGCTGATGATTGGGAAGAAGGCGCAGCCGCGGTGTTAACGGGTGCGGAAATATTTAAACAGGTGGCCAAAACCACCGCTTCTACCAGCCCCTCGCAGAATACTGAAAATCTGTTGTATGAAAGTCTGGCCGAACTCAACGCCCTCACGGGGCTGGATAAAATCAAGACAGAGATCAACGAAATGGTGCAGTTGGTCAAGTTCTATCAAGAGACCGGCAAGGATGTGTTGAGTAAATTTTCGCTGCATACGGTGTTTACCGGAAACCCGGGCACGGGCAAAACCACGGTAGCCCGCATCGTGGCTAAAATCTACAAAGGACTGGGCATCTTGGAGAAGGGGCATCTGATTGAGGTGGACCGCGAAGGTTTGGTAGCAGGCTACGTGGGGCAAACAGCTATCAAAACATCCGATAAAATCAAAGAAGCAATGGGCGGCATCTTGTTTATTGACGAAGCCTACTCACTGGCCCAGGGTAAGGGTTCGCAATACGACTTTGGCGCTGAAGCCATTCAGGTACTGCTGAAACGGATGGAAGATCAGCGCGGCAAATTTGGCGTAATCGTGGCCGGCTATACCGACAATATGTATGAGTTTATCCAATCCAACCCGGGGTTGAAATCGCGGTTTGATAAGTATTTTGAGTTTGAAGACTATTCGCCCGAAGACATGTTTAGCATCGCTGCAGGCCTGTTCAAAAAAGAGGAAGCGCAACCCGATCCGGCTGCAACTGAACATCTAAAAAGCTATTTTTCATTTTTGCACAGCAACCGCGACAAACATTTTGGCAATGCGCGCACCGTACGCCAAGTGGTGGGCGAGGCGGTCAAAAACCAACACCTGCGCCTGGCCGCCATGAAAAAAGAAGAACGTACTCCTGAATTAATGGCGACCATTATTCTGGACGATGTGAGGGAGTTTGAGATCAAAGAGGAATCGAGTAAACCGAGGATTGGGTTTCATTCGCGGGGGTAAGCCAGCATTGCTGAGTTTGAACGTGGCAAAGACTCATGTAACCTCCGCCACCGTGGATCAATCCATACTGCTGCGGGCTTTAGTTGCCAGCGCAGCCCCAAAATCAGAAAATATCTTGGCTTCGTCAGAGTAAGTTAGTGCAGCCTGACAAGCCAAGACCATGCCATCCGGGGCTAGTAGCAATCCAAACTGATCGACTCTGCCTTCTTGCTTAAAGCCCTGCGGCAACTTTTTCCAATTGGCTATCGTGACCTGTGTCGCATCATCCAGAAACTTTTCGGCCAGGTCTGCCTTGTTAGTGATTATATAAAAATCTCCCATAGCCTGTTTGCGAAGGACAGTGGCGCCTTCCACATTTACCAATGGTTGATACGTGCGACCGAAGTACCCCCCCACATACACATCCAAAAACTGGTTGGCGGCCCAGTTTATCATTTTATTAAAAAGACCGCCTTCTTTCACGTCTCCGACTTTTATTTCGCCGGGGGTAGACATAATCATCAAAAACGTACCTGCCGGCCAGGCCACATGGGTAGTTTTCCATCGGGTAGTTTGTCTCCATACATCGTTACCGACTGTGCCGGGTCCGCGATCGCTAAATCGCACGGTGACGGAAAGTGTCCACGTCACATCACCTGTTTTGCCGCTATACTGGGTATCGCCTTCAGCCGCAGGTTGCTGGGCGAATCCACCCTGTACACGTTGCCCGGTGGCCTGCCGTGTTACATGCAGATTGAGTTGCTGGGCCTGTTGGCGCTGCGCCAAATTCTCCGCGTGTGTCTGCTTCTGCTGTTTGGCTCTTCTTGAGCGCCCCATGAGCCAAAAGGCCAAAGCACCCAACACAAACACCCAGAGGATGTTACCGGTAAAGAAAGACACCACTATCTCCATATAAACGAAGTTACACCATCATCGCTGTTTTTTCAAACGCTCTACCATTTCCGCCACCGCGGGGCAAACGAGCGTATTACGGAAAGTCAAATCCATGATCTGAACCATTTTTTTCCGGTCGGTATGAGGATACTCGCGGCAGGCTTTTGGGCGATCTGCGTAAATGGAACAATAGTTGTCCGCATCCAAAAATGGGCAAGGTGACGTCTTCAATACCATGTCCTGGTCTTCATCCACGCGCAGATATTTTTCAATAAAGTCACCCGGCTTCATCCGCAACGCCTTCGCTGCACGCTCCACGTCCGTCTGGTAAAAAATGGGGCTGGTGGTTTTGCAGCAATTGGCACACGTCAGGCAATCGGTCTCGGCAAACACTTCCTCATGAACCGCGTGAAAGGCCGCGTCTACTTCGCGTGGGTTTTTCTTCTTTAGGCGTTGGAGAAACGCTTTATTCTCGACCGTACGGTCGGCTGCGTGTTTTTTGAATGCGGAAATGTCCAAGGACATAAGCGTAAAATAGATAACAAACTCAGTAAGTTATAGCTCTCCAATCGTGTCTTTCGTTTGCGTGAGATTTCATAATTCCACATGCAAACCGATTGGAGTCGCAAACAAAAATCGAATCTTTGTCGGATTCCATGTTGTGACAACATCCTTGTAAATTGACCATACGATGGTAAAATTACAAGCATGAGGCTCAAAAAAGCCAAAATGCTGCCTTCACCTGCGGCATAACGCCTTGTACGCACAAAACTCACAGTTCTTTTCGTGCGTGGTTTGGGTAAAGGGCTGCCGCGGATCGAACAACTCGCGAACGGTTTGAGCCAACCGCTCGCCAAACAGCGCCTGGTGCGGGCGCACATCGCTGAGGGGGCTGCCATCCATTATCAATCCAAAGCTAAACTTCTCATCAAACAGACTGGTGCGGTTGTACAGCCCAGGCTTTATCGCATCGGGCACGGTATGTGAGCGCCCATAGGCATGGGCATACAGGAGGGTTTGAAAGGCGGCTTTATTGCGTGGCCGATCACGCTCAAACAACGACTCCATGTTTTTGAACTTTAAGTCGTCCTTGCCAGTCTTGTAGTCGATTACGCGGATACCGGCATCCGTACGATCCACGCGGTCAATTTTACCCCCCACACGCACCGCGCGCCCATCGGCCAAGGGCACGGTAAACTCAAATTTGTTTTCCAACTGTTCGATGATGAGCGGCACGTGCGCCTCGTCAATATCCAAAATCCGCTGGACAAACGCTTCGATAATCTCCCTGACCACCACGCGCTGACCTTCATAGATCATCTTCTCCCCTTCGTGCAAGGAATAGCGCTTGCGAAAAGCCTTGTCGATTACGGTGGCCACCCGAGCGCGGGCATGGTGAAAATCGGCACCGGTAAGGGGCTGGCGGGTATTGGCCCAATCTTCGTAGAGCCAGCACATGACATCGTGCAGAATGTTGCCAAACGTGCGTGCATCAATGTCCTCCTCTACCTCATCGGCCTCGCGCAGTTCAGCCACCTGCTTCAGGTAAAAACGAAGTCCACATTCTATAAAATCGTTGATGGACGAAGGTGACAGGTACCGTTCCTGGCGATCAGCCAGGAATTTCTCCATCTGAGCCAACACCGCGGCTGTCTTTTCGATCACAATCGGCTTGACGCGGTTAACATGGATCGGGTTGTGCAAAACTCGTTTTTCAATGTGCCACCCCGACTCTTGCACCAATTGCTGCACATAACGGCTCACTTCCCCGTTTCCGATGATGTCCGGCTCGGTGTTGTACAACAGGTCCACGGCTTGGGCCCGCTGCAACATCCGATAAAAAAGATAGGCATACATGGCATCTTGGTGATCGTGCGCGGGCAACCCATATGCCTTCCGCAACGTATGCGGAATGTACGAACCTTGGCGCTGAGGTGACGGCAACGAACCCTCATTCATGGACAAGACGATCACGTTTTCGAAGTCGAGGTTGCGCGTTTCCAACACGCCCATGATTTGCAGGCCCCGCAGCGGCTCACCGGCAAATGGAATTTTCTGTGCTTGCGTAACCTGGCGAAACAATTTCTGAAAGCCGCGCCAATCGGGCCAACGGTCGCTCTCCGTAAAAATCAAGCGCAGCCGGCTCAAGGTCTGATAGAAGTGAAAGGCATACTCGCGATCAAAACTCTGTTTATCGGTAAAGGCGGCCCCGAGGTATTGAATCAACTCCAGCAAATAGGATACAGCCTCCTGCGGTTCCGGACAACGGAACAACCGATCAAATACTGAATGCAAGGCCCGTACTTCATCCGCCCGCACGCGAACCCGGTTTCTCGAAACGATTTCCTCTTGAAGAGCCGCACATTCTTTCTCGGCCAACGCCATCACATAGGCATGGCCCACCACGGGCATCACTTCGCGGTACCCCAGTTGGTCTCCCTTACGTCTAATCTGCAGGTCCAGCAGCAAGTCCAGCAAGGTGAAGAGCGGAGTGGCCCGCAACGGGAAGCCCATCGTGACGTTGACGTCCGAGAGTTCTTCGGGCAACGAGTGGAGTACCGGCAGCAGCATGCCTTCGTCCGGCAACACAATCACAGTTTTGTTCAGTGCATCGCGTTGATCCAATGGCAGGGCCGCCAAAATTTCGCTCACACGCTTGCCCGTCAACTTGGCTTGCCCCACCCGCTGCGAAACGCCCGTGAGCCTTACCTTTTTTGCGGCAGCAAAGTGGGATGGTAAATCGCCCGAAAACGTTTTGCCTAAAACCGGGTGCGCGCGATACTGCCGTGCAAAGGTACCCGCTTCCTGACGCAAGTCATTGACATAGTATGCGTCATAGTCCCAAAAAACACGTGCGCCCTGCTCAACATACGTTACCAGCAGGCGTTCCTCGGCCCATGTCAACGCATTGAATCCGGCAAACACCACCTGAGACGCTTCCCGCGATGAGGGCGGTTTGCGTTCCAGCTCCTCCGCTACCTGGCGGTGCAGCATGCCCTCGTAGCCTTGACCTTTCTTGCGCAATGCTTTCCCGAATTCGGCATAGACTACGGGCAGCTTACGCCACAGGCGCAAAAACTCCGTTTGGGTGGGCGATGGCTGATTTTCAAAATGCAGCCAAAATTCCTTCAAAAAGAATTTCTGTTCGTCCGTCAGGTAGTCAAATGTCTCGTCCAGTTCTTTCAGCTTGCTCAAGTCTTTGAAAAGCAGGCTGGCTTGCACACCGTACTTGTCCACCTCATCAAAATCGCGCAGCAACATATCGCCCCAAAAATAAAAGCGGTCAAAGGGCTCTTCGCGTTTGATGGTGCGGGTGTACACGTGATAGAGTTGATAGATGAGCGTGAGGCGATCGGGTTCCTGCAGGCGGGTATGCGTGCGAAAAAACTCTTCAATGCTCAACAGCCGGGGCGACCATTGAGGTCGCTTGATGATTTGCGTCAAATAGTGTTGAAAAAACAGACTGGCCCTGCGGTTGGGAAACACAAACGTCAGCCGTTCCAACGCGGTCGTGTCTGCTGCCATTTGTTCGGCCAACGTCTGTAAAAACGCCTTCATGCAAAAAGCGTTAGCGTTGAGCCCTTTACCACCTCCACCACTTCGTTCCCATGCAAATACAGGAGGTAAGCCTGCACATTGGTGTAACCCATCGCGCTTAGCGCCCCGGCATATTGCCTCACCTGCTCCACATCTTCCTTTTTCTTCTCACCACTTTTATAGTCAACAATTACCGTGCGATCTTTGGCTATCATCACGCGGTCGATGCGCTGCTGACCTCCACCCGGTAGCAATACCGGTGCTTCGGTTCTCACATCCCAATGTTTGTCGAACCACGTGGAGACAACCGGGTGGCCCATGAGCGCCTCTATCCGCTCCACCACCGCCTGCTGGGTCTCGTCTTCTACCGGGTTTTCAAAAAAGTACTCCGCTACTTTTTGCTGCCACTCTTTTTGATACGAGATACGGGCCAGCACCTGGTGTAACAAAATACCCGTGTTGATTTTTACTCGCTTCTCGCTTGGGGCAGGATCAAAAAATTCGCGGCCTTGCCGTTTGATAACCATTTTCTCGCGCCAATCGCACGAGGCATATTTTTTCAATTCCATTGCCAGCGCCTCGTGACTTTCCCTTTTTTCCTCCAGACGCTTCAACTGGCCCCATTCAAATACACCATTGGTAAAATGCGTATGCAATTCCGCGTCCGTGGCCAATACCTGCGCCATGACATCGGAGGTGTTTGGCAAATTTTCACTTTTACCCGGTTGCGGGGCAAACGCCAGCAGACCCCACTCGGCCCGTGTAAATGCCACATACAATAAATTCAAGTTGTCCAGATAGATTTTCGTCCGCTCGGCACGATACGCGTTGTCAAATACAGTGTCTTCCAATCGGCTGCTGTACGTAACGGCTACGGCACCCAGTTTATTAAAGGGTGATTCTTCGCTGCGCACCCACAGCAAGGGCCGTTGCTCGTGGTTCATGCGCCAATGACAAAAGGGAACAAAGACAAACTTAAACTGAAGCCCTTTGGCCCGGTGCACCGTAAGTATGGTGACGGCATTGATAGCCCCCGACACCTGAATGGATTTTTTGTCTTTGTACATCTCCCACCACTCCAAAAAGGAAGAGAGGTCGGTCTTTTCGCGAGCCGAAAACTCCAACACCAAGTCTTGGAAGGCCTGCAAATAGGCCAGTTCTTCGGGTTTTTCGCCCAACCGGAATAGGCGGATCAACTCTTCAGTGAGTTCGAACAACGACAGCTTGGTAAGAAAGCGCGCTTGAAGAATAAACGCTTCGGGGATAAATTCTGCCAATTGATTTTGCTCGGCTTTGACAAACAAATCACGCGAGGCATCCCCGGCCAGCTCAAACGCCAAATGCGCCCGCGCAATTTTGTCGTCTGGATTTTTTAGAAACTGAAAAGCCGCGATCAACACGTTGATCGACCAGGCAGTATCCAGCCGCAAGGATTCATTGGATACAACATCGTACCGATAGCCGGGGCGGGCTTGAGCCGAATGCTGATACCGCAGGAGAAAATTGGCTATGCGCTGGCCTTCCTCGTTCTTGCGCACCAGAATGGCCATGTCCTTCAATGCCACTTTTTGGTCTTGCAGCCGTTCGAGCCACAGCGGCAATTGGTCCAACACACGGTCCTCCCACGGTCGTTCATCTTTTTCCAAAAATTCGATGCGCACATAGCCATCGTCTTTCCATTGAAACGGCCGCTGGGCCACATCGGCATACACTTCTTGCGGCAGCGCTTCTTCTACCACTTGCGACAGCAGCGGGCTGGCCGCGGCAAAAAACCGGTTGTTGAATGTCACCAGACGGCCCGCGCTGCGAAAGTTGGTGTCCAGCGTGCGGATGTCTACCCGGTGCTTGGCAAACTGACGGCCCACTTCGCGTTGCAGCAATTGCAGGTCTCCCCCGCGCCATCGGTAAATGGATTGCTTCACATCCCCGACCAAGAGGTTGGGTTGATTCTGATCGGCCGCCTCTTTGAGCAACGGCAAAAAGTTCACCCATTGCGAGCGGCTGGTATCCTGAAATTCATCGATCAGGTAGTGGTTAAACCACGAACCGACCTTTTCATAGACAAACGGGGTGTCGCTGTCGTTGATGACCCCATGCAAAAACTGCGGAGCATCCGACAGCAGCATAATGTTGTTCTCGCTTTTGTAATGTTGCAGCTTGCGGGTCACATCGGCCAGCAGACCAAAGGCAAAATAGTTTTCCAGAATCACTTCGGCCGTGCGATAGTTTTTCCGATGGGCGGCATCATACGCGGCCATTTCGCGCAACAGCGGAAGCAGTCGGCTCTCCGCTACCGCCTTCAGGTGGGCGTGGTGGATGCCCTTGGCCGCCCACGCTCCGCTGCCCGCCAGATAGCTTTGCATCCGGGACGTATCGGTGGACATATACCGCTTGGCAGAGAACTCCGAAAAATACTTGTAAGCCGTGCCGGCCTCTTTGTAACTAAAGTCGTTTGCCGAAAGTCCCTCTTCCTGTAAGATGCCAAGTGCCTGATCGGCCTTGCTTTTCATAAACTGCAGAAACCGCGAAGTTTCTGCACGGAGTATTTCAAGCGATTCCTGATGTGTATCGCTGGTGGTGGCCAGCACCTCGCGCTCCACTTGCTTGAAGTCTTCGTTGAATATCTGCTTGGCAAAGCCGGTCAAATCGCGGGTTATGTTCCATGAGCTTCCTTCGCTGAGTTTATTTCGGGAGAATTGCACGACCCATTCCGTCAGTTGCGGGTGCTCCGGCCCCAGTTCGTCCATCAACGCGGCAATCACTTCGTCCAGCACCAGGTCGTTGTCCACCTCCAACCGGAAGTTGCCCAGCAAGCCGGCCTCGCGGGTGAACGAGCGGATGACCCGTTGGAAAAAGGCATCAATGGTGCTGATGGAAAACTGCGAATAGCGGTGCAGAACAAGCGACAACACGGCACGGCTGCGCGCCTGTAACTGAGCAGCCGACAGGTCGAGTTCCCGTTGAATCTCCGCCACCAGGTTGTTGGGGCGGGCTGCGGCAAAGTCGGCCAGGTACTCTACGATGCGGCCTTTCATTTCCTGCGTGGCCTTATTGGCAAACGTGACGGCCAAAATGTGACGGAACGAATCACCACGGCCTGCCAGCGCAAGTTTGATGTACTCCTTGGCCAGCGTGCGGGTTTTACCGGAACCCGCAGACGAACGATAGATCACAAAACTCATGATGTCCAGAATATCCCTGTCGCTGTCAGTAAAAATACAATGCCCACCGGGCATGGCCACAGCCTGCTCACAAAAAACACCGAAATTAAATCTCACCCAAAATACCTACATTGGAGGGTCTATACCCTATGTTTCGGAAGCTCTACTTTCTTGCACCCAAAATAGCGTATTCGTTCCCCATCCAGTTGCTGCTCAACAACTTCAGGCGCAACCAAATCCTCATCCTGTGCTGGATCATTTTGTTTGCCATGATTACCGGCAACTTTGGCAAGTACCTGGGCATCCCTTATTTGTTCCTCGACCCGGAGTATCTCAACAAGGTCAACTTCACCAGCTTTTTCATCATGGGTGCCGTAACGGCCGGTTTTACCACCGCCTTCCATATCACCAGCTACATCAATGATGGTCATCGCTTCTCGTTTGTAGGGGCGCTGCCCAAGCCATTCACCAAGTTTGCCATCAACAATAGTTTGATACCTGCCCTGTTTTTGGGAGTGTACTTGTATGAGTTGATACGCTTTCAGGTCAATAATGAGTACTCGGACAACACACGCTTGTTTTGGGATGTGGTGGGCTTGCTCAGCGGTTACCTGGCCATGACGTTTCTGTTTTACGTCTATTTCCGCCTGACTAATAATGACATCTTCAAATACATGGTGTGTCGGATCGATGAAAAAATAAAATCCAACGTAAAGGTGACACGCGCCAGCGCCATGAAGAAGCTGGATATCGCCCGCAAAAAGCAGGTGCGCGTGGATTACTACCTCGACACATGGAAAGTCAAAAAAGTAGAAGATACCCATTTTTACGACCGGGCATCCATTGTTCAGGTGTTTGACCAAAATCACTTCAACCTGGTCATCATTGAACTGTTGATTTTCGCAGCTGTGATGGTGTTGGGTGTATTCAAAGATTACCCTGCGTTTCAATTACCTGCGGCCAGTAGCTTTATGATCTTCCTGACCATTTTTGTGATGTTGTCGGGGGCATTCAAGTATTGGTTTGGCGGCTGGGCCGGCACCGTGGGGTTGATTTTTTTCCTGCTGATCAACCACCTGGTGGGCGAAGATTTTTTCACTAAGCGCTACGAAGCGTTTGGGCTGGACTACAAAACGGTTCCTGCCACCTATTCGATTCAGGCGCTGCAACAGCTCAACGACAGTGCACACATTGCGCAAGACAAAGCAGCCACCCTGACGGGGTTGCAAAACTGGCGCGCGAAGTTTGGCGACACCAAACCGAAGCTGGTCTTTTTGTGTGTGAGCGGAGGTGGTAAACGGGCCGCATTGTGGACGCTGACCGCCCTGCAAACAGCCGACAGCCTCACCCAAGGCAAGCTCATGGAGAACAGCGTGCTGATTACCGGGGCTTCGGGAGGTCTGATCGGGGCGAGCTACTTCCGTGAATTGAAGCTGCGCGAAAAAACAGGGCAACCCGTTAAACCTTATGCCGACCTCCACCGCCAGAAAATTGCCACCGACAACCTAAACCCGTTAATCTTCAGCTTGATGGCCAACGACTTGTTTGTAGGGTTCACCAGCTTTGACTATGCCAACCTGACTTATCAGCGCGACCGCGCCTACACATTTGAGGAACAACTTAACGAAATCACGGAAGAGATGATGGACAAACCCATCACCGCCTACGACATACCCGAGCGCGCGGGGATCGTGCCAATGGTGATTCTGACGCCTACCGTAGTGAACGATGGACGTAAACTGTACATCGCCTCGCGGCCGATATCGTTTATGAATGCAGAAGTCCAGAATCTCCGCGACTACCAGGCCGCCAAGTACAGCGGTGTGGACTTCATCCGGCTTTTCGAACAGCAGGGAGCACGCAACCTCCGGTTTCTGTCCGCCTTGCGCATGAGTGCCACCTTTCCCTACATCACCCCCAACACCACCCTGCCGAGCGAGCCGCCCATCCAAATCATGGATGCGGGCATTTCGGACAATTTTGGTCTGAGCGATGCCGTCCGGTTTATGTACTCTTTCAAGGACTGGATACAAGAGAATACCTCGGGTGTGGTTTTCGTGTCCATCCGCGACTCACCGAAGCTGGGCACCATCAACCCCAAAAAAGGGCAAACCATCATTGATGACATCACTCAACCCATCAGCAGCGTATACAACAATTTTGAGAATTTTCAGGACATCACTAGCGACTTATTGATCGGTCAGGCCAGTTCCTGGTTTTCGCAACCCATCGACCGTGTGGACATCCAATACCAGGCCGAAAGCTATGTGTCTATCTTGCAGGACATGGATAGCATCCGCCAAAACAGCACGCGCGCCTCGCTGAGCTGGCGGCTCACCACCCGCGAAAAACAGGGCATCGTGAGCATGATCAACTCCGAGGCCAACCAAAAACAACTGGAAAAACTGAAGAAGTTGTTAAGCCCATGAAATCGAAGGGACTGCAAGTTGAGTTTTCAACGTTGATTTTTGTGATCCGAGGTTCAAAGGTCATGCTCGATTTTCATCTGGCCTCTTTATATGGAGTTGAAACCAGGCAACTAAAGCAGGCTGTCAGGCGTAATCAGAGCCGATTTCCGGATGATTTCATGTTTTTATTGACCGAAAATGAGGTGGTGGACATGGTGTCACAAAATGTGATACCATCTAAAAGCTACTTTGGCGGTGCCTTGCCCATGGCGTTTACCGAACAAGGGGTAGCGATGCTTTCAACTGTTCTTCGTTCTGCCAAAGCCATTCAAATAAACATCGAAATCATGCGCGCGTTTGTCCGCTACCGTGCCATTCTTCGCGAAACCGATGAACTGCGTGCCGACCTGCGGAAACTCGATCGCAAACTCAATGAATCGTTTCGTTACCTCGTTGAAAAAATTGACGCCCTTCACCAAAAGGAGGCCTCCCGCGCGCCCATCGGATTCAAAACACCTTCTCCCAAAGACTAGTCATGACGTTTTTGTTCACCTCCAAATTCCTGAAGGCAGCGGCCGCTTCCGTTGTCATCTTTATTTTGCTGGACTATCTCTGGCTGGCCGTCATCGCCAGCAAGTGGTACCGCCAGTCGCTGGGGCACTTGGCCGAGTTGGACGCCCAAGGCAAAATCATCTTCAACATACCCATGGGGCTGGTGGCGCAAGTGGTGCTGTCGCTGTGCCTCAGTTTTGTGGTGGGGCTTTCGCTGCAAGTGGACAATCGACTGGCCGTGGCACTGGCCACCGGGGCGTTCATCGGTTTTGCCCTCTATGCCGTGTACGACTTCACCAACCTCTCGTTTGTTAAAAACTATCCGCTTTGGATTGCCTTGATCGATGTGGGGTGGGGCACGCTTCAAGGGCTGCTGGCCGGCTGGTATTTTTACAAGCTGTTTAACGGCTAACCGCTCCGTCCATCTGCTGTAAAAAGCAGTCTCTTGGCTCCCCTCTCCTCCGGAGAGGGGCTCGATGAACCATAAGACCGCACACACAGGACGGGGTGAGGTCGACCTGCCCATGCCTAAAGCACACATTCTCTCTTGCAAAGATTGTCTCTACCTCCGCCTACACCTTTGCACAATCCTCGCTCCCCTCTCCTCCGGAGAGGGGCTCGATGAACGACAAGACCGCACACACCCGGACGGGGTGAGGTCGACCCACTCCGTCTGCTATCTTTGCCCCCCGTATGACCGCGCGCGAGCAACTGCACCGAACCCTGGAACTTATCAAACTGGAACGCCAAGCCGACTTAGAATACTATCGTCAAAAAGTATCGTTGCGGTCGTTGCACCAGCGCATCGAAGAAGGCACTACCTGGTACCCTGTGCGCCTGCGGTCCGACTACCTCGGCACCGGTGAACGGCTCACCATTGAGGTGGAGCGCACTACGCGCATGGAAGCACCTCATGCCTTCAGCAGCGGCAAATCGGTCAATGTTTTCTGCAACGCTTCGGGCAAGCCGGAAAAACAACACGTCAGCGGTGTGATCAACTACCTCCGCGACAGCGTGATGGTGATCACCCTCAACAGCGAAGAACTGCCCGACTGGATGGACGATGGCCAACTGGGCGTGGATGTGATGTTTGATGAGATGACCTACCGCGAAATGGAGTTGGCCCTGCAAAAAGTAATCAAAGCGGAAGAAAACCGCACGGCCGAACTACGCGAAATTCTTCTCGGCTCGACTGTGGCAGCATCCAACCACACACCACCGGTAACCAGCCACCAGTCGCCCGTTGCTTCCAGTGTGCTCAACGAGAGCCAACGCGCAGCCCTTCAAAAAGTACTGCATGCTTCCGATGTTGCTTTTATCCACGGGCCGCCCGGCACCGGAAAAACGACCACGCTCACCGAAGCCATCCGCACCACTGCCCAGCAGGAAGGGCAAGTGCTGGTGTGCGCACCGTCCAACGCAGCGGTGGACGTGCTGGTGGAAAAACTGGACGAGGCGGGACTGAATGTTTTACGCATCGGCCACCCAGCCCGCGTCACAGAACAATCGCTGAGCAAAACTATGGATGCACGCATTGCAAGCCATGTTCATTACCCCGAGCTGAAATCATTGCGCAAACGCATGGAACAACTGAAGGGTATGGCCGGCAAATACAAAAAACGCTTTGGTCACCACGAGCGCGAACAACGAAGACTGCTGTACGAAGAAGCTCGCCTGCTCAAGGCAGATGCCGACCTGTTGGAGTTTCACATCATCACCGAGCTGCTCAACCACACACAAGCCATCTGCTGCACGTTGGTGGGAGCCTCGCACCCAACCCTGCGCGGCCGCAAATACCAAACGGTGTTCATTGACGAAGCCGGCCAGGCGCTGGAGCCTGCCTGCTGGATACCGATACTGCGTGGGCAGCGCGTAATCTTTGCGGGCGACCATCAGCAACTGCCGCCCACCATTAAATCCAACGAAGCGGCCAAACAAGGGCTCGCGACCACGCTGTTCGAAAAAGGAATTCACAAACATCCTTCTCAAGCCTCGATGCTACGCGTGCAATACCGCATGCACGAAAAGATCATGGAATTTTCCTCACAGCAATTCTATCACGGCCAACTGCAGGCGCACGAATCCGTGGCCACATGGCGGCTGCGGCCCTACCATGCCCCGGTGGAGTTCATAGACACGGCCGGCATCGGCTATGCCGAAAAGCAAGACCCCGAAACGCTGAGCCGCTACAACGAAGAAGAAGCGCAGGCACTGATACGTCATGTGGAAGCACTGGTGGAAGAACTCTCAGTCGAAACGTGGTTGGATGAAAAAATCACAATGGGCATCATCACGCCCTACCGCGCACAGGTAGACAGGCTGGTGGCCTTGGCGGAAGCCTCGCCCCTGCTCGAACCCCTGCATAAACTCATCACCATCAACACCGTGGATGCTTTTCAGGGACAGGAGCGCGATGTGATTACCATCAGCTTCGTGCGCAGCAATGATAAAAGCGAAGTAGGCTTTTTGGGCGACATCCGCAGAACCAATGTGGCTATGACGCGTGCGCGCAAAAAGCTGATCATGATGGGCGACAGCGCCACGCTGGCTGCCCACCCGTTTTATGCGGCTTTGATGGACTTTGTGCAACAGGAAGGTTTCTACCGCAGCGCCTTTGAGCTACCGCAATGACCGTGGCCGATCACATCTTGTCGTTTTTGTTTGGTTTGCGGTGGACACACCCGCTGCCGCGCGGTTTTGAGGTAATGAACCCGTATGGGGATGAGACCACGCGACAACTCTGCAAGGCGTTCTACCAAAAATATTATGGCGATCAGGAGGAGCGCATGCTGATGCTCGGCATCAACCCGGGGCGGTTTGGCTCGGGCGTTACGGGTATTTCGTTTACCGACCCGGTGAAGTTGCAGACGGTGTGCGGCATTGCCAACGACCTTCCGAAAAAAGCAGAACTTTCGGCCGATTTTATCTACCGGATGATCGAAGGCTATGGCGGGGCCGATGCGTTTTATCAACGTTACTTCATTTCGGCTTTATCCCCGTTGGGTTTTTTGAAGGATGGCAAGAACATCAATTACTATGACGACCCACAGCTGCAGAAAGCGGCCACCCCGTTTATCATCCAATCCATTGAGAAAGTGCTGACGCTGCCTATCAGCCGCCAAAAGGTATTTTGTATTGGCGAAGGGAAGAACGCGGACTTTTTGATGCGCTTGAATGAAGCGCACGGCTGGTTTGAGGAGGTAACGGCCCTGCCCCACCCGCGCTTCATCATGCAATACAAGCGCAGGCAGGTGGATGAGTATCTGGAGCGGTATCTAAGGGTATTGTGTTAAGGCTATCCACAATGCCAGGTACTATTCAGCCAGCTGGCAGGAAGCTCAAAAATATTCACCGTTGATAAATATCTGCCTGGTTCCTCAAGCCAACGAGGCCAATCCAAAAGCCGACCCCCAAAACCCTAAACATTTGTTATCGTCCAGCCTCTGCCCATGGATCGACATTTGGGCCATCACTAAAACAAATGGCCATGACAAAGGTAATTTTAACACTGCTGCTGCTGTTTTTCGGTTTCACAACAACCCTCTCGGCACAAGACAACGCAACCAAATCCATCAAAACCAAAAAGTACGACCCTGCCACCAATCTGGTGGTGTGGCCGGAGGAGTTCCATCCCGAAAAGGCCAAGTGGTATGTCTACAACGAAATTGAGATAAACGCCCCATCCGAAGTGGTTTGGAACATCTTGATTGATGCGAAAAAGTGGCATACGTTTTATCGAGGTGTGGAAAGCCCGGTAGAATACGTAGATACCACCGCGGCCACCTTAAAAAACGGATTGGCTTTCAAAATGCACACTATGGGTTTACGCCTGGTGCCTGTTATGAAAGAATTTGTTCCCAATGAGCGGATGGCGTGGGAGGTTAGAAGAGGAAATCTAACCGCTTATCATGCGTGGGTCATTGTACCCACGGCCACCGGTTGCAGGCTCATCACACCCGAATCGCAGAATGGATTTTTGACTTTTCTACAGAAAGTATTTCAGCCTAACAAACTACTGAACCTTCACGAACATTGGCTGGAAGTAATAAAGGTCAGGGCCGAAAATCAACTCGTGAATCAATAGAAAGGAACTAGCAACAACCAAGCAACCAGTGACCAGCAACTAGCAGCTAGTAACCAGCAGTTAGTAACCCGTATCTATCTCCTCTTCACGCCCCTCACCGCCTCAGCCGTCCACGGGTCATCGGGCCAGGCGTGCCGGGGGTAGCGTCTGCGCAACTCGCTGCGCACTTCGTGGTAGGTGGTGTTCCAAAAACTGCGCAGATCTTGCGTCACCTGTACGGGTTTGTAACCAGGCGAAAGCAGGTGCAACATTACGGCCGTGCGTCCTTCGTTGATCACGGGCGTATCGCGCAAGCCGAAAAGTTCTTGTAGCCGTACCTCCAGCACGGGCGTCTGCCCCGTCTCGAAGTACTGGAGTTTGATCCACGAGCCGCTCGGCACGGCAATCTTCTCAGGGGCATAAGTCGCCAGCCGGCTCTGAAAATCGTAAGGCAACAGCGTGGTCAGCACGGTGAGCCAATTGATTTTTTGCAGATCGCTGCGCTTGGTGACGCCAATTAAAAACGGCTTGAGCCATTCACGGGCCGAAGCCATCAAAGCCGTGTCTGTCACTTCGGGCCACGGCTCGTTCGGGCGCCATTGTTTCAGGCTCATCACCCGCGCCTGCCATTGCCGCTCGCCATCGTCCCAGCCGGCCCAACTCCAACCGCGGGTGGTGATCTGCTCAAGCAGGATTTCGTTTTTGTCCGTTTCATCTATTGCAGCGGAAGAGCGGCTTTGCAACACCACCGTGCCGATGCGCTTTTCGATGGTAGCCGTCACGGCCTCGCGTGCATCATCCCATCGCAACGCGTGCGTCTCTTCTGCTCGTCCCTCTACATCCTCACGCGCCACGGCCGCAGCCAAAAAAATCTTGCCTTCGTTTGTGCCCGCATCCATCTGCGCGGCACACAGCCACTCAGCCACGGCCAGCGTATCTCCGGCCGGCAGCAGGGCTTGCCTCCCATTGGCGAGTTTGTAACGCTCACTCATTTTTTTGGTCTGCTGTGCGATGCGCTCCGGGTAGGCTTGCATCAACAAGTTCCCTACCGCGCCAAAAGAAGGCATCGTATTGTCTGCTTTCACTCCCAGCATCTTTCGCCACTGGCTGGATAGTCGTTCTACACGCTCCAGCACCGACCGTTCAGCCGCTACACGCTGCTGGTCGCGCCATTGGCGGAGCACCTCCACACGCAATGCCAGGTCGGCACTGGAGCCCCGCGGCAAGAGGTCGCGCTCTTCGAGCACAGCGGCCACATCGGCTGCCAGGGTCGACAAACCATTTTCGCGCGCCCACACCAGCATGTGTGCGAGCCGCGGGTGCGTGGGCAACTGTAACATGGCACGCCCTCGCGCAGTGATGCGGTTGCCTTCCAACGCTTCCAATTGTTGCAGCAGCTCGGTGGCCTGCTGCACCGCCCCTGCCGGGGGCGCGGTCATCCACGTCAGTTCATGGATGTCGCGCACGCCCCATTGCGCGAGTTCCAACACAAGCGAAGCCAGGTCGGCTTCGAGAATTTCGGGTTTGCGCTGCGGCACCAACGCCAGATGCTGCGGCCAGAGCCGATAGCACACGCCCGGGGCCGTGCGTCCGGCACGGCCCGCACGCTGGTCAGCGGCATCTTGTGTGACGCGCACCGTCTCCAATCGCGTAAGGCCGCTGCGCGGATCAAAGCGGGGCACGCGGCTAAAACCTGTATCAATAACTACGCGGATGCCTTCAATCGTCAATGAAGTTTCGGCCACTGAAGTAGCCAGCACCACTTTGCGCAAGCCGTCAGCGCGCGGCTTCAACACCTCTTGCTGCTCAGCCAGAGGCATGTCGCCATAAAGTTTGCACACGGCTGCAGATGGCAACAAGTCTGCCGTGCGATGGATTTCCCCTACACCCGGCAAAAACACGAGCAGGTCACCGGCTTGTTCGCGCAGGGCGCGAGTAACCGCGCGGGCTGCGATGGCAGGCAAGGGCTCGTTCGGAGATGATGGGTCATACACGAAGTCCACCGGAAAAAATTTTCCCTTCGAAGTAACTACGGGCGCGTTGCCGAGCCGCGAGGCCAACGCTTCTGTATCCAGCGTGGCCGACATGATCAGGATTTTCAGGTCGGGGCGCAGCAGTTGTTGCAGTTGCAAACACAACGCCAACGAAAGATCGGCTTGCAGGCTGCGTTCATGAAATTCATCAAAGATCACCAGGCCCACGCCCTCCAACAAGTTGTCTTGCTGCAGTTGGCGCGTGAGTATCCCTTCGGTAACGACCTCCAACTGGGTGGCAGCCGAGACACTGGACTCGAAGCGCACGCGGTAGCCGATGGTTTGTCCGGTGGATTCGTTCCGTTGCGCGGCCAGGCGCGCAGCGACTGACCGCGCAGCCAGCCTGCGCGGCTCCAGCATAATGATTTTTTGATCACCGAGCCATGATGCCTCCAATAAGTGCAGCGGTAATACGGTTGACTTGCCTGCTCCCGGGGGCGCTTGCAAGATGACTACGGGATGATGGGCCAGTAATCGCTGTAACTCGGCCAGCACATCAAGAACAGGATACATGCTTAGTCGGACAGTTTGTCGATAAGTTGAGTGGCGCAGGTTTGCAGATACGCACCGTTGCCACGCCCATACCAGTTCATCAGTTGGGTTTCGTACGCGGGGTAGTCATAGAGTTCATCGGGCGTGGTGTAACCGATGTAACCTCCATTAAAAGACGTAACCACGAGATGTTGGTGGGCGCGTTGAGCATGCGCATATAGGGCGGGTGTAAGCATCCCTGAAAAATCACAGGGCATGCCCAAGATGATCAGGTTTCCAATCTTCAAATAGGACACAAAAACTTCGCTTTCGCCAAGCAGGGGTTTTGACAGCCACGCACGGACACGCCAATTTGGGGCAATCTTGATTTGCTGCCGGCCCAGCATGACCTGAAGGCGGCCCACGGCCACAGCATCCCCCATCACGGGAATGGCACGCTCAGAAGTGAGTATGGTATCTGCCAACAGATTGCCCATGTAGGCTACGCGGCCCCAGCCATCGGTCATATAGGCAGGAGCATGACTGCCCACCGCCCCGGCCATGAACTGCGCAAATGCATATCCCTTTGCTTCCAACGCATCCACCAGCACTCCGGGATAGTCGCGCGACAGTGCCAACTCACCCGATGACAAACAGGTCGCATGTGCCGTGTAGCTGGTGATGATGGCTTTCTCACCGTTGGCAAGCACAAACTCCACCGCGTGGATCAAGGAGTCCACCGGGCCGTTATCTACCAACCGGTTGGAGACGCCCTGTTTGAACGGGATACCGCGATATCGGGCCATCGCTTCGGTAGGGCGGGCCACGGCCTGTTGAATGGATCGCAAAATGGCTTCCGCCAAAAAGTCGATGACGGTGGGATTGAAATCGCCTGCATAAATTTCACCCACCACATGGTCATCCCATTGCCCCAGACTGTTGTGGGTGTGGGTGGCTCCCAAAAAGACGTCCTCGATGGAAAAACCGATGCTGGGGAGTTGTTGCGCCAACCGGTCATAGACAGCGGGAGGAACCAGCAACATGTCCAAGCTGACAATGGCCGCGCGCGTGCGCCCTGCCTGAACAACCAACGTGCGCACAAAAAGCGAATCATGCACGGATGTGCGCAACGCACCCTTGCGTTTCACATAGCCTGCCGTAGTGACGGGAAAGGGAGGCGTGATGTTTTGTTTGGCAAATCCTACGCGTATAGAATCGCCAAAACTATCGGTGGAAATGGCCAGCCGTTCGAGCGTTTGAAGGGTTTGTTGATAGGCTTCCGTGGCCTGCACAGGCGTACGGTTTACCGGCCCGATGGCAAAGACCAAAAAAACAAGAATACCCACGAGAAGACCTGCGATGATCTTACCGGTCAAAATAAGGATTCGCTTCACGAGGGCAAGTTCGGGATTTTGTTTTACTCCGTGCCGATCGGCTCCATGCGCACGATCGCTTGTTTAGGGATGGGCCCGTACAGATGCGGAAAGGATTCTCCACCGGTCGCCATTTCATATTTGAGATAGGGCAGGCGCATTTCATCAAGGTGGAGCAGAAGCAGTTCGCTCTGACCCGCGAAATAGCGGCTTAGCACACCCTCTAGTTGCTCGCGGGTGCAGCAATGGACGAAGCCTTCGGTCTTCAAGCTTTCAGGTTCAAACAAATCTGAACCCGCTTGTTGCAGCCAAGCCGTTTGATGGGTAACGTGGTAGATCATGACCAAAACGTAGGCACCGGGTAGCGGGCAAACTCGCGGTCGCGGGTGATGATGGTCAGGCCCTCCGCCATGGCCTGTGAAATAATCATCCGGTCAAAAGGGTCGCGATGGAACAACGGTAGTTCTGTTACACGCGTCACTTGATTTCTATTGATTGGCAGCACCACAAAGTCATACGCAGTAGCCGCATCAAACAACGCATCCAAGCTTCTCTCAATCTTCAGCTTGCCGAGCTTTTGCTTGATACCAAGCTCCCAAAACGAAGCCATGCTGACAAAAATTTTCTGATCTGAACCCTCGATAATATCTTTCGCTGGCGGAGATAACTCGGGCGCATCGGCCGAGAACCATACGAACGTGTGCGTATCCAACAGATAGTCCATTACTGGTACTCGTTGAAATCCTCCAACGGCTCATCGAAATCAGGTGCCAATTGAACCTGTCCCTTTAGTAAGCCGGCTTTGCGCTTTTTGATTTTTCCAACCGTTGGACGGGTCGACATTTTCTTTACCAGCGCATCAATAAATTCCTCCGCCTGCTTTTTGAGGTCATCGGGCAGGGAGTTGTACTTCGTTAAAATAGTACTTGAATTCATGCCGCAATCTACGAAAAATCGCTGTCCGCGATGCCTACCGCCCGTTAGCTTAATCATGGCCTTTCGCGTATTTTTGAGCGCAAGACTTCGCACACATGAGTACCACCTCCACTAACGTAAAAGACAAAAAAACCTCTCTGGCTGGCCATGCGGCCCCTGAACCATACAAGCCCAAAAATAAAGTTCGCATTGTAACCGCAGCCAGCCTTTTCGATGGCCACGATGCGGCCATCAACATCATGCGCAGGATCATCCAGGCAACCGGTTGCGAAGTGATACACCTCGGGCACGACCGCAGCGTGGAAGAAGTGGTGAACACCGCCATTCAGGAAGATGCGCAGGCCATTGCCATGACCAGCTACCAGGGGGGGCACACAGAATACTTTAAATACATGTATGACTTGCTGCAAGAGAAAGGCGCGGGCCACATCAAAATCTTTGGGGGAGGCGGGGGTGTTATTCTGCCGGACGAGATTCGCGAACTGATGGACTATGGCATTACCCGCATCTATTCACCCGATGACGGCCGCGCGATGGGGTTGCAGGGCATGATCAACGACCTGGTGGAGCAGAGTGACTATGCCCTGGGCGAATCGCTGACGGATGAAATCGAAAAACTCGAAATAAAAAATCCGCTGGCCATTGCCCGATTGATCACCGCGGCCGAAAATTATCGCGATAAACACGCACGCATTTTTGACCACATCAAAACGCTGGCCGACCAATCCAAAGCTCCGGTGCTCGGCATCACCGGAACCGGGGGCGCGGGCAAGTCATCGATGGTGGATGAAATGGTGCGCAGGTTTTTGCTGGATTTTAAGGACAAGACGATCGGGTTGGTTTCCGTGGACCCGTCCAAGCGAAAAACGGGTGGCGCGTTGCTGGGCGACCGCATCCGTATGAATGCCATCAACCATCCGCGCGTGTTCATGCGCTCGCTGGCCACTCGCCAAAGCAACCTGGCGCTCTCCGCGTATGTAAAAGAGGCCATTCAGGTATTGAAAGCCGCGAAGTACGATCTCATCATTTTGGAGACCTCGGGCATCGGGCAAAGCGACACGGAAATATTAGATCACAGCGATGTATCCCTTTACGTGATGACACCCGAATACGGAGCAGCCACGCAGTTGGAAAAAATCGATATGCTCGATTTTGCCGATGTCATCGCGCTTAACAAATTCGACAAACGCGGTGCCCTTGATGCCCTGCGTGATGTAAAAAAACAATATCAGCGCAACCACCAGTTGTGGGACAAAAAACCGGACGACATGCCCGTGTTTGGCACGATCGCTTCTCAATTCAACGACCCGGGCACTAACCAACTGTATAAACACGTAATAGACACAATCGTGGAAAAAACAGATGCCCCCCTCACCTCCACGTTTGCCATCACACGCGAGATGTCGGAAAAGATTTTTGTGATCCCCCCGAATCGCACCCGTTACCTTAGCGAAATTTCAGAGAACAACCGAAAGTATGATGATTGGGTAAACCGCCAGGTTGAAATTGCTGAAAATTTATATGCGCTCCAACGCGTCTCCACATTGATTTCATCGGGCCCCTCCTATTCTTCTTTGGAGAAGAGATTGGGGGATGAGGTGAGCCAACAAAAACTTCACCTTGATCCGCGCAACTGGAAAATCATCGAAGAGTTTCCGCAAAAAGTGAAGCACTACCGCGAGCCGGTGTTCAAGTTCAAAGTACGCGATAAGGAAATCGGCATACAGACCCACACGGAGTCACTCTCCCACCTCCAAATTCCGAAAGTAACGCTACCCAAATACAAGGGCTGGGGCGATATTCTGCGCTGGAGTTTACAAGAGAACGTTCCGGGCGAGTTTCCCTACACCGCGGGCATCTACCCGTTCAAACGCGAAGGCGAAGACCCCACGCGCATGTTCGCTGGCGAGGGCGGACCCGAGCGCACCAACAGACGCTTTCACTACGTGAGCCTGGCCATGCCCGCCAAGCGGTTGTCAACTGCCTTTGATTCCGTGACGCTCTACGGCCATGACCCCGACTACCGGCCCGACATCTACGGCAAGATCGGCAACTCCGGTGTCAGCATTTGCTGTCTGGACGATGCAAAGAAATTATACAGCGGCTTTAACCTGGCGGATCCGCGCACGTCTGTTTCGATGACTATCAACGGGCCAGCTCCGATGTTGCTCGGCTACTTTATGAATGCCGCCATTGATCAGCAATGCGAGTTGTACATCCGCCAGCATGGATTGGAAGAGGAAGTGAAGAAGAAGATTGCCGCGCTCCATGCAAAAAGCGATCAGCCGGCCTACCGGGGACCATTGCCCAAGGGTAACGATGGATTGGGCCTCTTGCTTTTGGGGGTAACGGGCGATCAAGTGCTGCCGCGCGAGGTCTACGAAAAAATCAAAGCGGATACGCTGAGCCAGGTGCGCGGCACCGTGCAAGCCGACATCCTCAAAGAAGATCAGGCCCAGAACACGTGTATCTTCTCTACCGAATTTGCACTACGGCTGATGGGCGATGTGCAGCAATACTTCATCAACCATAACGTCCGTAATTTCTACTCAGTCTCCATCTCCGGCTATCACATAGCCGAAGCAGGCGCTAACCCGATCACACAACTGGCCTTTACGTTGGCCAACGGGTTTACATACGTGGAGTATTACCTGAGCCGCGGTATGAATATAGACGACTTCGCCCCCAACCTGTCGTTTTTCTTCAGTAACGGTATTGACCCCGAGTATGCCGTCATTGGCCGCGTTGCCAGACGGATTTGGGCCAAGGCCATGAAAGAGAAATACGGGGCCAACGCGCGCAGCCAAATGTTAAAATACCACATTCAAACTTCCGGACGCTCATTGCATGCGCAGGAAATTGATTTTAACGACATCCGCACCACGCTGCAAGCACTATACGCTATTTACGACAACTGCAATTCCCTGCATACCAACGCGTACGATGAGGCGATCACCACACCCACCGAAGAAAGTGTTCGCAGGGCCATGGCTATACAGCTCATCATCAACAAAGAGCTGGGCCTGGCGAAAAACGAAAACCCGTTGCAAGGTTCGTTCATCATCGAAGAACTAACCGACTTGGTTGAAGAAGCAGTACTAGCGGAGTTTGATCGCATTACCGAACGCGGGGGTGTGCTAGGCGCGATGGAAACCATGTACCAGCGCGGCAAGATTCAGGAGGAAAGCTTGTATTACGAGACATTGAAACATACTGGCGAGTACCCGATCATTGGCGTAAACACCTTTCTGAGTTCTAAAGGGTCTCCCACCATCATCCCTCAGGAAGTAATCCGGGCCACCACCGAAGAGAAAGAGTATCAGATCAAAATGCTGCGCAGCCTGCACACCCGGCAAGGTCAGCAAGCCGAAGTAGCTCTGGAGCGGGTACAGCAGGCAGCCATTCAAAACAAAAACATTTTTGCCGAATTGATGGAGGCCTGTAAAGTGTGCTCACTCGGACAAATCACCAAAGCTCTCTTTGAAGTGGGCGGGCAATACAGGCGAAACATGTAAAGGCAATCTAAAAAAAGCGAATCGAAGGATTCAAGCGAGCGATGGGTTTGACAAGCAAGCTTCCAGACGACTTTTGGACTAACACTCTCCGGCCTCCACATCGCAGGCATCCCCTTGCGCCACTATGGTGGGCTTATGGATCTCCGCAAAAACTTCAAGAAAAGCTTCGGCCGGCTGCGCGCCTGACACTCCATATTTACCGTTGATGATGTAAAAAGGAACCCCGCTAATGCCACGCTGATGGTTTCGTTGTTGCTCCAGTTCCACTTCTTTCGCAAACGCATCTGTACGCAACACTTCCTCCGCGGCCTTTTTATCTAATCCCGCGGCAGCGGCTACTTGCACTAAATTCTCCGACTTTGATAAATCAAGGCCATCGGTAAAATACGCCTTCAGAAGAGCCTCCTTTACTTCGGGCTGTCGGCCCACCGTTTTTGCGTAGGCAATCAGGCGATGGGCGTTACGCGTGTTGGGCGCCACGCGCTGTTTTTCAAAATCGAAGGTGAGTCCTTCCTCAGCAGCCACCTGGGTCACATGCTGCGTGATCTGATCATACCGCTGGGCACTACCAAATTTCCGCGTCAGGTATTCCTTTTGGTCGGCCCCTTCACGGGGCATGTGCGGATTGAGCTCGAAAGGCGCGTAGGCGATGTCAAAATCATAGGTCGGTGCACTTTCGCGGATGGCCTTTTCCAATCTGCGCTTGCCGATGTAGCACCATGGGCACACCACATCGGAGACGACCGTAATTTGAACAAGTGGTTTCTTCATGTTTTTTCATTAAAAACGTACCTAAAACAGGCAGGTGCCATACAAAGTTCGTGTTTAAGCAGCAAACAACGCCCACAAGCTTGATCGTTAGGGTTTTATTGCTGGTTTGTTGTACTTTTGTGGCCGAAAAATTGAAAAACTTTCCCAATGATTGCTGAAAAGACCAACTACAAAGTAAAAGACATGGCGCTGGCCGCCTGGGGCCGCAAAGAAATAAAACTGGCCGAAGCCGAAATGCCGGGCTTAATGGCCCTGCGCGAAGAGTTTGGCAAGCAGAAGCCTTTGAAAGACGCTCGCATTGCGGGTTGCCTTCACATGACCATTCAGACGGCCGTGCTGATTGAAACCCTGGTGGAGTTGGGAGCCGAAGTAACCTGGTCTTCCTGCAACATTTTCTCCACACAAGACCATGCCGCGGCCGCCATTGCCGCAGCCGGCATACCGGTATTTGCGTGGAAGGGCATGAACGAACAGGAGTTTGACTGGTGTATTGAACAAACGTTGTTTGCCTTTAAAGGCGGCAAGCCGTTGAATATGATTTTGGACGATGGCGGTGACCTGACCAACATGGTGCTGGACCGTTTTCCTGAACTGGTGCCCGGTATCCGTGGCATCTCCGAAGAAACAACCACAGGCGTGCACCGCCTGGTGGAACGGATGCACAACGGCAAATTGCCTTTGCCCGCCATCAACATCAACGACTCGGTTACCAAGTCAAAGTTTGACAACAAATACGGCTGCAAAGAGTCGTGCGTAGACGCCATCCGCAGGGCCACTGATGTCATGATTGCCGGCAAGATTGCCGTGGTGGCAGGCTATGGTGATGTGGGCAAAGGCTCTGCCGCCTCCTTGCGCGGAGCAGGTGCCCGTGTGATCGTAACCGAAATTGATCCCATTTGTGCCTTGCAGGCCGCCATGGATGGCTATGCCGTGAAGAAGATGGATGATGCCGTGAAAGAAGCCGACATCGTGGTCACCGCCACAGGTAATTTTGGCATCATTAAAGACCGCCACTTCTTGCGTATGAAAGACAAAGCCATCGTCTGCAACATCGGCCACTTTGACAACGAAATTGATGTAGCCTGGTTAAAAGCCAACGCACAGCGTGATGAGGTAAAACCACAGGTGGATTTGTACACCTTGGAAAATGGCCGTCAGGTGATCTTGTTGGCAGAAGGACGATTGGTGAACCTGGGCTGCGCCACCGGCCACCCTTCGTTTGTGATGAGCAATTCGTTTACCAACCAAACATTGGCGCAAATGGAGCTTTGGAACAACCACGGCCAATACGAAAACAAGGTGTACATGTTGCCTAAGCATCTGGATGAAAAAGTGGCGCGCCTTCACCTGAAAAAAATTGGCGTGGAATTGGAGGAATTGAGTGCCGACCAGGCCAAGTATATTGGCGTGGAGCCTACCGGCCCCTTCAAGCCCGACTACTACCGGTATTGAGAACACACTCTCCGCTTGCAATTTTGGAGAGGCCCCGGGAAGTTCCCGGGGTTTTTTTATTTTGGCGCGAAGGCGCGTTCGTACCTGGCGATCCGTTTCACCGGAAAAGAACAGACTAAAACGCCCGGTGAGAAAACCCCCTTTGCGGGCGTGGCCACAACCCACAAAACCTGCCCAAAATCCGCTGGTTTCTAATATATTTACGCGGTTTTACCCGTGCCGGAATGAAATACAAACGCATCCTCCTCAAACTCAGCGGTGAAGCGCTGATGGGCTCCAAGAACAGCAATATTGACCCGGCTGTGCTGGAACAATACTCGGAGGAAATAAAGTCGGTAAAAGAGGCAGGCGTGGAAATCGCCATCGTCATTGGCGGGGGCAACATCTTCCGGGGAGGCCAGGCCGAGGCCCTCGGCATTGACCGCGTGCAGGGCGACTATATGGGCATGCTCGCCACGGTTATCAATGCCATGGCCCTGCAAAGTGCATTGGAACGACACGGCATGTACACCCGCTTGATGGCCGGCATCAAAATGGAGCAGGTGTGCGAGCCCTTCATCCGCAGGCGTGCCATACGCCACCTTGAAAAAGGACGTATCGTCATCTTCGGGGCGGGCATTGGAAACCCCTACTTCACCACCGACAGCACCGCCAGCCTGCGCGCGATTGAAATACAAGCCGGTGTGGTGCTAAAGGGTACCCGCGTGGATGGTGTGTATGACAAAGACCCCGAGAAGTTTAAGGACGCGGTGCGCTATAGCCACCTGAGCTTTCAGGAGGCGTATCAGAAAAAACTGAATATCATGGACATGACCGCTTTCACCCTGTGCCAGGAAAACAAGCTGCCAATCATCGTTTTTGACATGAATAAAAAAGGAAACCTGTTGAAGATTGCGAAAGGCGAAGAGGCGGGAACGTTGATCAGCTAGCGATGTAATTCAAGATTCAAAACTCAAAATTCGAAATTGAAGACTCACCCCCACTCTGAACCTCGAACCTTGAACATAAAAAAAAATGGAAGAACTCGAGTTATACTTAGATGACGCCAACGAGCAGATGAACAAAGCCTTGGCGCACGTAGGCAATGAATTAGCCAAGATACGCGCGGGCAAGGCCAACCCCAGCATGCTGGACGGCATCCTGGTTCCCTACTACGGGGCCACAAGTCCGCTCAATCAAGTCTCCTCCATCACCTCGCCCGATGCGCGCACCTTATTCATCAAACCGTGGGAAAAGGGACTCATCCAGGAGATTGAACGCGCGATCATGGCTGCGAACCTGGGGCTCACCCCGCAAAACGATGGCCAGCA
This sequence comes from uncultured Ohtaekwangia sp., assembly GCA_964524935.1. Classification (GTDB taxonomy): domain Bacteria; phylum Bacteroidota; class Bacteroidia; order Cytophagales; family Cyclobacteriaceae; genus ELB16-189. Next base: position 149,767 of record CAZGFJ010000001.1, on the reverse strand, counting down.
AGTCATCATCAATATACCGATGCTTACGGAAGAGCGCAGACGCCAACTGGTAAAACAAGTAGGGCAAGAGTGTGAGCATGGCAAAGTAAGCTTGCGCAGCATCCGCAAAGAAACCAATGAAAACCTCAAAAAAGTAAAAGGCGTATCGGAAGACGATGTAAAGAATGCCGAGGAAACCGTGCAAAAACTGACCGATGAGTATATCGCCAAAATTGACGCGCTCATGAAAAAGAAAGAGGCCGAGATTATGACGGTATAAGTTAGGGGTTAGGTACTAGAGATTAGGGATTAGGGATTAGGGATTAGGGGTTGGGGATTAGGTACCTTGAACTAGAAACCAGAAACTAGAAACCAGAAACCAGAGAACAGAAACCAGACACGAGCGACCAGAAACCAGCAACCAAACACCAAGAACCAGAAATCAACAGGCATGGGCATCTATCTCGATAACGCGGCCACCACCCCACTCGACCCCGAGGTTTTCGAGGCGATGAAGCCGTTCATGCTGACCGATTTTGGAAACCCTTCTTCTACCCACAGCCATGGCCGCAAAGTGCGCGCAGCCATTGAATCGGCCCGGAAAAAAGTTGCCGAGCTACTGAATTGTACTCCGTGCGAAATCATTTTCACTTCGGGCGGCACCGAGGCCGACAATGCGATTATCCATTGTGCCATCCAAACGTATGGACTGAAGCATGCCATCTCCTCGCCCATCGAACACCATGCCGTTACCCATACGCTTGAAGTACTGGCTAAAAAAGGGGTTGTTGAGCTGCACCAGGTAGCACTAACATCCAACGGGCACGTAGACATGGCTGATCTGGAACGCCTTCTCCAAAATCACCCGGCTGCACTCGTGTCGCTCATGCATGCCAATAATGAAATTGGCAATCTGCTCCCTATCGAAGAAGTGGGTGAGTTGGCCAAGAAATATCAGGCTTACTTTCACTCCGATACCGTGCAGACCATGGGGCACTACCGCCACGACTTGAAGAAACTAACTGTACACGGCATGGCCGCAGCCGCCCATAAATTTCACGGACCCAAAGGCGTGGGCTTCATGTACCTGAACAAGGAGAAAAAAATACAGCCCTTTGTCCATGGCGGAGCTCAGGAACGAAACATGCGGGGCGGTACCGAAAATGTGTATGGCATCATTGGGCTGGCCAAAGCCCTGGAAATTTGCTACCGCGATATGCGCGAGCACGAGGAACACATCCGTGGCCTGAAAAAGAGAATGATTGATCGGTTGACGGCAGTGGTGCCAGGTGTGTCATTCCATGGCGACTCGGCCAACCTGGACAAAAGTTTGTACACTGTTTTGAATGTCAGTTTCCCGGAGTCAGAGGAGAACGAAATGCTCCTGTTTAACCTCGACCTGCAAGGCATATCGGCCTCGGGGGGCAGTGCCTGTTCCAGCGGTGCCACCACGGGTTCGCATGTACTGGGCGCCCTGTACCCGGGTTCAAAGCGTGGAGCCGTGCGCTTTTCGTTCAGTAAATACAATACCGCGGAGGACGTTGATGCCGCGGTCGACACGTTGGTGGAGATACTCAAAGTACCCGTGACCTCACGGACCTGACATTCAACGTCCCCCGGTAGCCACAAAACGAGCACCAAAGCGTTGACGGATTTCCAGTTCAAGATTTTCGCGATGATCCGGATGGGCGACATTCATTAACGCCACCGCGCGCTGATGTAAATTTTTTCCGTACAAGTACGCTACTCCGTGCTCAGTAACCACGTAGTGCACGTGCGCCCGCGTGGACACCACTCCGGCACCGGCCTTTAGCTGCGGCACAATTTTGGAGCTACCCTTTTTAGTGGCGGAGCAAAGCGCGATGATGGGCTTGCCGCCTTCGGAAAGCGAAGCGCCCCGAATGAAATCCATCTGGCCGCCCACACCGGAATACTGATACGTACCAATGGAATCGGCACAAACTTGCCCCGTCAAGTCAATCTCAATGGCGCTGTTGATCGCCACCACGTGAGGATTGGCCCGGATGACGCGCGTATCGTTTACGTAGTCGGCCTCCAAAAAAGCAAACGCGGGATTGTCGTCAATAAATTCATACAAGCGTTGGGTGCCGATGGCAAACGCGGACACCACCTTGCCGGGATGCTTTTTCTTTCGCGCATTGGTGATCACTCCTTTCTCCAGCAAGGGCAACACGCCATCGGAAAACATTTCGGTGTGGATGCCCAAGTCCTTACAATGGCCCAGCGACTGAAGAACAGCATCGGGTATGGCCCCGATCCCCATCTGCAACGTGCTGCCATCCTCCACCAACTCGGCAATCAATTTTCCGATTTTCACCTCACTTTCGGCCAGCTTATCGCCATAGCGCACCTCGGGCAACGCGTCATGGGCCTGCACCATGGCATGAAACTGACTGACATGCATAAAGCCATCGCCATGGGTGCGCGGCATGGCGGTGTTTACTTGCGCGATGACCGTACGCGCATGGCGTGCAGCCGATTTGGCCACATCAACGGAAGTGCCCAATGAACAATACCCGTGTTTGTCGGGTGTGGACACGTGCAACAACGCCACATCCACCGGAAGGATTTTCTTTTCGAACAACTTGGGTATCTCGCTCAGAAAGATGGGGATGTATTCGCCCTGATCGCTGTTGACCACCGCGCGAATGTTCTCCGACACAAACAACGAATTGAAGTAAAAGCTCTCGCGGTATTCGGGTTTGGCAATGGCCAACGGCCCCAGCGTGCTCACGGCCATGATCTCCACATTCCGCAGACGCGCAGCCTGGTCCGCCAGCGCGTTGATCAGCGTGAGTGGTGTGGCCGCACTGCCATGAACAAAAACGCGGTCGCCTGATTGGATAATCCCGACTGCCTCTGATGCAGAAATGTACTTCATGAACTCCGGATTTGATTGCGCGTGCAAAGTACACGGTTCGCCCGCATTTCCGACATGACTTTTATCAGCCGCCTCATGTAATTTTCGGGTTTGTTCACACCCTTCCGGTTGTCAGGCGAAATATACCCGCCTGCGCTTTCCAAAATACGCCATACCCCGTAACTTACCCCCATGACAAAGTTGTCCCCGGTTTCGTTTATTGGCGCGGGCCAAGTGGCGTGGCATCTGGCACCTGCGCTGGACAACGCGGGGTGGGCTGTAAAAGAAGTGTACAGCCGCAATCCACAGCATGCCGAAGCGCTCACAGAACGGCTATACCAAGGCGAAGTAAAAGCCTCGCTTGACTTTTCCACGAGCGAGTCGCGGCTTTTTGTGATGGCGGTGGCCGATGATGCGATGGAGGCCATCGCCCAAGAGATCATCCTGCCCGAAGAAGCCACAGTGGTGCATACTTCGGGCAGTGTGCCGCTGGAAGTACTGGCCTTTGCCGCACCCGCGCAAAGCGCGGTCTTTTACCCGCTGCAAACATTTACGCGTGCCAAGCGTGTAGACTTCAAACAGGTACCGATACTCATTGAAACCGCGGACGAACAAACGTGGAATGAACTCTACGTCATGGCCAAAGCCATCAGTACGCGCGTGCATCGCATTGATGCGGAAAAACGACTGGCCCTGCATGTGGCGGCCGTATTTGCGTCCAATTTCACCAATCATCTGCTGTACGCAAGCCAACGCATTTTGGAGGCACACGATCTTCCCTACGATTTGATCAAACCGTTGATTGCTGAGACCATTCAAAAAAGTCTGGACTTTGGGCCGGAGGCCGCACAAACCGGTCCGGCCCGAAGGGGCGACTTAAAAACACTGGACCGCCACCTCGCATTTCTTCACGAACATCCCACCCGGGCGGAACTCTACCGATTGCTGTCGCAAGATATACTGGACCAATACCGTGACGAATAGTTTAGTACTTTTGACTATCCCTACGCTATGAAACGAACACACACAACCCTTCACGCATTCATCCTACTGATAGCCGGCTTACTGGCTTTCCCGGCTTCGGCCCAACAAATGCCACGCGAAAATATGGACCCCAAGGTAACAGAGCTTTGGGAGCCCAAACCCAAAAAAGTTACGAGTGCGCCCGTGGCGCAGCCCGCGCCTTCGGATGCCGTGATGTTGTTTGACGGCAAGACGCTGAGCGAATGGACTCATTTGAAAGGCGAGCCCGCCCGCTGGGAAGTTAAAGAAGGTGTGATGACGGTACTCAAAGGCACAGGCGACATCAAGACCAAACGTGTTTTTGGGGACGTGCAACTGCATATTGAGTGGCGGGCGCCTGCTGTCATCGAAGGTGACGGCCAGGGCCGCGGCAACAGCGGTGTATTTTTACAGGAGCGCTACGAACTGCAAGTACTCGATAGCTACGAGAGCGTTACCTATGCCAACGGCCAGGCCGGAGCCATTTACAAGCAAAGCATGCCGCTGGTCAATGCCACCAGCAAGCCGGGCGAATGGAACTCGTATGACATCGTGTTTACGGCTCCCCGCTTCAGCGAACAGGGCCGGTTGATTACTCCGGCTTACCTCACCGTGCTCCACAATGGTGTGGTGATACAAAATCACACGCAGGTATGGGGGCCCACCGAATACAAAGGATTGCCTCTGTATGTCGAACATGGAAAGGCGGGCATTCAATTGCAAGACCACGGTAACCCCGTCAGCTACCGGAATATCTGGATACGGGAACTGTGAAGCATGCCACCGGGTATCAAGCCCTACACTAAACCAAAACAACCATGGAACTCATCACAACCGGCCTCAGTATTGGGTTCGTTCTCTTCATTATCCTGTCACTTGGCTTACTCTTACCGGTGATTGCGCTGATCATGGCCCTGACATCTGATTTTCGGGGATCTAACGACAAGCTCATCTGGGTCATCGTGATCTTGCTATTGCCTTTTCTTGGCTCTATTTTGTTTTTTGTCATTGGGCGTGGGCAGCGGGTATCACAATAAGAATCAATCAACATTTTTATCTCTATCGATCCACCTAAAATACCAACGCTCGGCACCGTCCCATGCAATAACCAACAAAAGAAGAAGCACTCCGCCAAAGAAAAGCCCCATGCTATTTAGCTCATACGCAAAGCTAAAAACAACCAACATCATTCGAACAATCTCAAGTCCAAAGATCCAAGACCGTTGCTCCAAAAGAGCCCCACAATTTACCATCGTCAACAGGAGCAACGCTACCCCAACAGACTTTTCAGTAAGGTTTAGCTGATCAAAAAAAAGTGTGTAGACGAACAAAAACAACAGACTAATGATTATTTGAAAGACGACATATCCCCGAATAACTGAGGTTACGGGTGGCTTAGTGGCGGTGAACAGTAGCCGCTCCATATCTTTGCGAATACCCTGATCCAAGTCCTCTGGTCTGCCAAAAAGTATTTTTATCGATTTAACAGGACTTCCCGCTCGTCTACACGCCTCAAAAAGCTCAACATAATAGTGAAAGTGTTGCCATAAAAAGGACTTGCTTTGTAGTGGGTGGGTAAGCCCATGTACAGCTTTTTCTTCTTCCTGTTGGAAGGTGCCAAACAGTTTGTCCCAAAAAACGAATATATCCCCGTAATTTTTATTCAAATACTTTTCATTTGACGCATGATGCACGGAATGTAATGATGGCGTAATGAAGACATATTCAAGCCAGCTCACCCGACCGACCAGTTGCGTATGAGTGAAAAAAGAATAAGTGCCATGAACGACCAGAATGGCGATTACCATCTCAGGTCGAAAACCTAGTACAGGCAAAATGCACCAAAACGTATTCCGAACGACTGCCTGCAGCGTAGTAATACGAGCTGAAACCGTAAAATTGAATTCCTCACTTTGATGATGTACAATATGAGCACCCCACAAAATATTTATTTCATGCCCCAGGCGATGATACCAATACCAGATCAAATCAGTAGCCAGTAAAAGTAAAATCCAAACCCAAATTTCATTGGGGATATTCCACCAAGCATAGCGTTCATACAAATACTGATATAGCCCGTAAAAGCTTGCCGCAATAAATAAGTTCAATAGCCGCTCAGCGATACCAATCGAGATATTGGTGACTGATGAATCAAAATTGAAAATTTCCCGCTTGCTCCGGATTCGGGCTACGCAATACTCCAATCCAAAAAACAAACAAAATGCAGGCACAATAAACGCAATGGGGTTCATAAGCGTGGGGTTGATGAGCTCTCAATGATGACATCAGCGTGATGATTAAATTCGTTAATAAACTGTTCAAAATACTTACCGGTGGCTGGGCCCGAAAACCCTGTATGGATCTTGTAGACTTTGCCAGTCCGATCGATAAATAACGTGGTCGGAAAAGATAAAACCGCATTTAGTGATGGCAGTTTCCGACCGGCCTCCTGCTTATCAGCCTTGCCGGCAAACAAAATATCATACGTTATATCAAATCTTTTTTTAAATTTTAAAATACGCTCCCGTGCAAACTGCCAGTCATCTCTTCGCTCAAAACTTAATCCAATAATCTCTACCCCTCGTGCACGATTTGCCTTGAACCAAGGTGACAAAAAAGCAGCCTCATCCACACAGTTGGGACACCAAGTGCCCATAATGGTTACAATAACAGCTTTACCTTTGTATTTTTCGTCCGCTAACGTCACAGTCTTTCCCTCTAAATCCGGAAAAGAAAAAGCAAAACGCACCGAATCCTCTCTTAAAACGGTAAGTGAATAAGGATTTGGCAAGCGAGCGGTATCGCTTTTTACAGCAGTGAAAATAGTTCGTCCCGCGGGGCCAAAAAAGTATCCACTGAGATGAGCGCTGTCTGTAAAGGTGGCCTGTAAAAGTACCGGGGCAGAACCACTGAACGCTGACAGTGATAACGTATCTCCCAGCAGCGCCCCTTCCAGATAGCGGTAATCCCCGGTAGGAGTAAGAAGGGTACCGGTCACTTTGTCGTGTTGGCGATTGAACTCGCCCACAGCATACCGTCCACTCCCACCGCTTTCGTTTTGCAACTTGACGGACCAACGCCCCTCTGGAGTATGCGAGGATTGCGTTCCGTTATGCCTAAACCGGGGTTTTGTACTCTTTGCTGCTGTAAAAGGCGTACGTAAACTTTGGCCCCGCACCAAAAAACCAAACAAAGAGTCGTCTCGTGTAGCAGCAATCAAATACGAGTCGTAAACATCGAAAGGTATAACAACAGAGTCACCCTTATAGTATATACTATCTGCATAAAATCTCTCGTCTGCATTCTTCAAAACTGCCTTGACGAGGGATGCAGTATCGTCTTCAACTGCAAAATGGAAGGGAATACGACCATCTGGCACGGTAAACTCCCCTCTATAGTCTCCGATCGTAAGGTCGGTAGAAGGGCTTGGCTGACATGTACAAAACAAAAATCCAACCAAAACAATAAGCCATGTATCAAACGTACTTCTCATTGTATTTAATTTTCATGATATGACTCTGCGGCTTGCGGGGTGGGGATAGTGACCAAATCCCCAAAAAACAAGGCATTGAGAAACAACCGGGCGGTTCCGTACCAGTATCCTCGAAAAAAAGGATCATCTGCAAACAGGATGACTCGGCCCCTTCCGCTGTTACTCACCACCACCGAAGCACTGTTAGCAATACGGCTGAGATTGGTTTTTGATATGTAACCGCTGATAAGAGGATTGGCGGCATATTTGACGACAGTAGCATACGGGTTCTTAGAGGGTTTCAAAAATGTCTCCCCATTACGGAATACGTAGATGGATCGATCCAAAAAACCAAATCCTAAAGGGTTGGTAATATCCAGGTCAGCTCTATAGATAGAACCCTCGATTGCCTTGGGCCCCTCCACCTCATTACTGTTGATGAAATCGAATCGTCTACTCTGTACAGTGTCGGTTCTATACTCCGACAGCAGTTTTTCGCGAACAAAACCCTGCTTAACTGCCCATTCGCTGGCCGTCTTGGCCGTGATAAGTGTTCCTCCTTCTTCCAGCCACGTTTTCAAGCGCGCAAGTACGGGCCGGTCAATCGATGAGTAGTTTCCACCAACTAAAATAACAACCGAGTATCTTGGCCAATTAACACGGTTCAAGTTTGATATGTCAACCTTCGAAATGGGAAAATCAATTTCCTTGTTCAACAAAAACCATAACTGCCCCACCTCGGTTGAATTTATTCCTGCGCCTGTTACCAATAGTGCTTCCGGTTTTCGAACAGCACGAATATTGTTAGACCCCAAGTCTATTCCGCGAATGCTTAGCCCCGTTGACACCCCAACAAAGGTCACTTGTGCCGTGTTACTCACCTCTCGCAAAACGGCCACCAAGGAATCTCTCTTAATTTTTTGCTGCGCCACGGGAATAACCAATGAACCCGGCTGAAAGGTCTTTTGCTTTCCCACTAAATCAACGGTAAATGCCTTAAATGCGGACTTCACAAAAACCCCTCTTTGCAATAGGTGATTGAGAGCCCTGTGTGCATGAAATTCAGAAAAATTTAGTAAAAAGGCATAGTTCGCACCATCATTCTCGACTCGTCCTATAACGGGCTTAACCTCTAATACCTTTGTGCCCAAGGGTAAGCTGGCATCCTTTATCCTTGCGAAAGGAACCCCGTATGCATGGGCAGCGGCCCACCCTGTAACGTCATAAAAAACACTATCATAAAACTTCGTCACCTCTTCGAACAGCGAATGAACGATTCGGAAATGAGGTTGGGCGGCAGGAACAACATAGGAATTTCCCTTTTCAAAGCGCTTCCCTTCATAAGTACCGGAGGTAGATAACTCATGCACATCAATTTTGTGCAAGAGTAAGAGTGACAAAAACTTTTGCGTAATGCTTTCATTGGCCGTACTGCCAAAAACGAATCCCTTGTTGAGATTCTTCCGCCCCTCTTCAACGGCAGACCTAAAAAAATCACGTTGGTGGCGCAAAAGTAGTTCGCGCTCGGCCACTGCACCGCGCACGGTTGCCAGACCCGTCAATACGTGGCTGCGAATAGTAAATGGGAACGTGACAACACCTTGTGTACTCTCTTGCGCCAATCCGCGCGAACTTCCCACTTCAAAAGTGATTCCAACCCCCCCTTGAAAATCGGGATACGTAGAGCCATAGATTGGTGACAGGTTATCGAAAACTTCTTTTGTCCAATATAATGCACCAACGCTATTCAGTGCTTCTGCATGATACTTTGCCAAGCGCACGTTCAGTATTTCATACGTGGCTCGCGGAACGATAGCGCTCTCAGATCCAAAGGGCTCAGAGGGTTCAAAGTAATATGTGCTATTCGTCCCCATCTCGTGGAAATCAATTACAACATTGGGGTACCACTGGTGATAGAAAGCAAGACGATTTTGTGTTTCGACATGCACAGCCGCCAGCCAGTCGCGGTTCAAATCAAACAAGAAATGATTTGAGCGGCCAGCCGGCCATGCTTCAATATGCTCGCGGTCTAAAGGATCTGTAACCGGAGGAAATGACTTGTGCTGGTTATGCCAGGAAGCCGCCCTATCACGGCCATCTGGGTTGAGCGCGGGGTCAATTGTTATGACCGCTTCCCTCAGGAATCGATTGGTCTCTTCGTTGGTGGAAGCGACCAGATAGTAGGCTGTAAGTAATGCCGCCTCACCGCTGGATGTCTCGTTGCCATGCACGGAATATCCCAGATGAACAAAAACAGGAGCGTCTTTATAATCAGCTTCCGGGAGCTTGGGGTCAATTATCCTTATATGTTCTTGACGAAGTTGCTGAAGCTTTGCCTGATTTTCAGAAGAAGTGATGGTGGCTATAACTTGCGGGCGTTCCTCATACGTACGACCAATGACTTGAACGGAAATTTTATCCGACAGTCGGTCTAATTCATTGAGATAATCCACAATCCGATCATGACGGGTATAATGAGTACCAATTCGATATCCCAAAAACTTCTCAGGGGTTGGAATACGAGAATCAAAGGCACTTTGGGGAAAATAATACTGATCTTGAGCCGCTGCAAAAGAGGTGTACAGAATAAAAAGGATAAACGTCAATTTCTTCATAATTTTTAGTATATTAATCTATTCTTCTTGGTTAGGTATATGCCAGCACGCGAATAACCGCTTCAGAAAACCGCTCCATTTCTTCCATTTGCGGGCTACACTGAAGCAGGAAAAAATCCACTCCTACCTCCTCGTATTGCGCAATGCGGTCGGCCACATAGGCGGGCGTGCCGGTCAGTCCGGTGCGCAACCCGCGGTTGGATACCGAGTATTCTTCTAATGAGACTTGTCTCTCCAATTGAGTGCCCGCCAGCCATTGTTGATAATTGTTGTATCCCTTAGCGAAGGACTGAACGTTAGTGATACGATCAAGTTCCTTTCGTATCTCCTGCTCGGTATTTCGAACAATGGCATAGGCCGCGACACCGAATTTCATAGGGGGTAAACCATATCGTTCTCTGCGAGCGCGCATGTCTGTGATTCGCTTACCGATCACATCGGGAGGGTCCCCATGCATCACATAGCCATCACACTGCTTTGCAATTAGCTCTTTAGCTGCCTCCGATTCGCCTCCGGCATAGATGAATGGGCGAGGCTTAGATAGTGGCTTGGGCTGAAGAATAGAATCCTCCAATTGATAGTATTTTCCTTGAAAGGAGAAATGGTCTTGTTTCCACAGACTATCAACCACATGAAGCCATTCGGCCGTGCGCGCGTATCGGTCATCGTGCTGCTCAAAATGCACGCCATACTTTTTTGCTTCGTCTTGCCACCATGACGAAACGACATTTAGAGTAAGTCGGCCATTACTGATATGATCAATATTGGATGCCTGCTTTGCCAGTAAAGCCGGTGCATGAAAAGTGGGCCGTACTGCCACCATAATCTCTAGTTGCCTTGTTACTGCTGCTAAGGCCGCGGCCGTACTCCACGCATCCAAAGATGGAGCATCTTCGCCCTTGATGTCATTGAGATTCAGTTCAGCCACCAACGTAGAGCTATAACCCAAGTCTTCGCTTCGAATGGCAAGCTTTTTTGCATACTCCCATGTAGCTGACATCTGCTCATCTTCCACATTGCGTAACCATCCGCCAAAAACGGGAAGCCAATATCCAAACTTCATACTGCAGGGGTTAATACGGGCGACACATTCGCAACACGGCTCTCTAGATAGTCAACAAATTGCTGGTATGGATCAAATCCAATAACGCGAATTGCATCGGCCACAAAATTTGAAAGGGCATTGATGTCATAGAAATAAACTTGTCCATCTTCATCGTTAACCAAATACTCAATGCCACCCACATCTAAACTCGCAGCTCGGGCAATCCGCTCCACTTGCTGAATCACCTCGGCTGGTGGTTGGAATGACTCTACCCGAATGCCTTTTCTGCTTGCATCAGTTAGGCACGCCTGCTGGTTATCCGCGGCAGGAACCTGGCATAACTCAGCGGGGCACAGATTAAAACTCTCACCCGAGGTATATACTTTAATAGCATAAAAAAATTTACCATTTAGTGTTTCTACCCGAACGATATGCTGCCCGCGAGCCGGCAAGAACTCCTGTACCAGTGCAGTCCGATCCAAACCCAGGTTTAGTTGATTTAGCTCAATAGCACTGCTCAGGCCGGCCAACGTATCAAATCGCACAATACCCGCTCCGCTCCCCCCAATGTTCGCTTTTACCACAATTGGAAATCGAAGCGACATTGCGGCAGGCACCAACTGACTGATGTTGTTCACAATTTTTGTCTTTGGATACCGATAGCCCAGCTTATGCAAAAACGTCAATTGCCGCGCCTTCGAGCTCTCAATGAGTTGAGCTTGCACGCCATTGACGATGGGTGTACCCAGCGACTCAAGATGAGCTAAAAAATAATGCGTATAAAAGTAAGCATGGGCATGACCTCGCAAATGAGCCGATGAACTCATGCGGTTCACTACTAAACTATAAGGTGATGTTCGCTCGGCCGGATTGTACTGGTGTGATTCTGCGTGAATACGTACAAAGGGCACCCCGCGCTTTTCCAGTTCGGCAAATAGCGGATTAAACCAAACCGGATGCTCATAAAAAATTCCAATAGGCTTCTCTTTTTTGCTCATAATGTGGTGGTCATCTGTTTTTAATAGCCGGGATTTTGTTCAAGGTCTTTGTCGGCCCCGATATCAACAAAGGGTATGGGATATAGCCACTTCCGCTCATCCGTAAGGCCCAGTACATCATCGGCCCGCCTGGTACGAACCAGATCAAACCACCGATGGGCCTCGAAGGCAAATTCAACTCTTCGTTCATTTTCAATAGCAAGTAGCAGCTCCTCTTTGGTGGTGGCAGACGTGGGCGTCAGCCCTGCCCGTGCACGAACAGCATTCAGGTCGGCAGCCGCCTCAACAAGCTTATCTTGTTGTGCTCGGGCTTCGGCCCGAATAAGGTATAACTCGGCAATACGGATGATATAAGCAGGGTCATCGCGCTGAGCGGATCTATTGTATAAATTACCATACGTAGAGGTTGACGTGCCGGAGGTCACAGTAGCGACCAATTGATTACGTCCACCGCCTGAAGCCGGGTCATTGACCAATCCAATCAAAGAAGAAGTTGGCTGTAGCGTAAATTGCCCCCCCAGTTGGCTGGGATACCAATTATTCCATTGATTATTCTGATCTGCAATGCTGTACGTCAATTCAAAAACAGATTCTTGGGTTAGGAAAGGAGAAGTAAAAAACGTCCGATACGGAGCAACTAATTGATATCCAGTGCCTGAAATTACCGTGGATGCGAAAACTTCAGCCTCTGTCCACTGCTCGCGATACAGATGCAGCCGGGCGCGCAACGCCTGGGCTGCTTTTTTTACTGCGCGGTTGCGTGTGGTAGCTTCGGGTAAATTCGTTTCGGCCAGCGTCAGGTCTGATTGAACCTGATCATAGGTCTGCGCCAGTGTGCTTCGTTTAATACCTCGTCCGTCCTCAAGCGTACGTGTAGGTTGCAGAATCAGAGGAACACCACCCCACGCCCGCGCCAAATCGAAGTACGACAGCGCTCTGATAAAGTAGGCCTCGCCCAAAAGCCGTGTCTTTTCTGCCTCCGACAGGGCTGGATCGCCCACGGAGGGCAATGCGGCAATGACATTGTTGGCAGAATTGATTGCCTGATACAAACTGGTCCAGGCACTTGTGACAATGGGATTATCCGGTGTAACTGCATTCTGATCGATCTGAAGAAACTGATTCAGCGTTCCATTAAAGCGAACATTATCAGCCGGCAGATAGCCCAACACGGGGTAATTGAGGCTGTAGTGATTTTGTAACGAACTATATGCACCCAACAAGGCAGCACGACTACTGGCTGCATCCGTGATAGCCCCCTGATCAGACAGTTGCTGAAAAGGCTCAATGTCCAGCAACTCTGTGCAGGCTCCCAATGTCAACATCCACGTGACTAGCAGTATCTTTCCAGCGATTATTTGCGTTGTGTTTTTCATACTTTGCTTCTATTAAAAACCAATGTTGAGACCAATTTGAATTGTGCGCGGCTGGGGCACGGTAGCCCAATCAAAATTCTTGGTGTTACTAACCGCACTCTGGGAGTTTACCTCCGGGTCTAGTCCCGAGTAAGGGGTGAAGGTCAGTAAATTAGTACCAGAGACGTAGAACCTCACCGTATTGAGTCGGTACTTGCTCAGCAATCCCGAGGGTACATTGTAACCAACCGTCAACGATCGCAAGCGAAGGAAGGAACCGTCTTCCAAATACCTAGAACTCAAATTTTGAACGGTGCCGCCATAGTTATTGCTGGTTGACGCAGTCGTGAGGCGTGGAATGTCCGTAACATCTCCGGGTACGCGCCATCGGTTCAATTGCTCGGGGAAGTAACCAATATTGTTCTGCGTACCTCCGTGTACCAAAAAGAACCGATTCATATTCATGATTTTGGCCCCCTGCTCAAAATAGAAGAAGAGGTTCAGATCAAAGTTTTTGAAACGTATCGAGTTTGTTAAGCCGCCAAAAAAATCCGGCCAGGCATTACCGACAATCTGCCGATCCGCCACGGAAATGGCACCGTCATTATTAACATCTTCATACACCGCGTCCCCGGTCTGCGTATCTACCCGCAGCTGCCGGTATAACCAGAAAGAATACAATGGATCTCCTTCGCGCAGCAAAAAGATATCGCGCGAACCAGAGGTAAAAGACGAGGCAAGTTTCTCAATTCGATTGACATTTGTGGAGATGTTGAAATTCGCTGTCCATTGAAAGTCCGATCGCTGGAGTAGCGTACCGGCTACCGCCAGCTCAAGGCCCTTGTTGCTTACTTCGCCAAAATTTTGCAATTGAGCGGAGTAGCCCGTTTTGCGGGGAACGGGAACATTTAGCAGCAAGCCGCTCGTATTCTTATGGTAATAATTGAACTCCACCGTCAATCGGTTTTTAAAAAATCCTACATCCGTCCCCACGTTCCATTGCCGGGTTTCCTCCCAACTCAAGCTCGGGTTAGCCACTTGCAGGGGGGCTGTGCCGGGTAGGTCAAGGTAGTTGTTGCCTCCCTGCCACAAGCCAAGCGAAGCAAAGTCACTAATTCCCGACTGATTGCCTGTAATACCCCAGCTCGCCCTCAGTTTCCAATCAGTCAATACAGATGCGCTCTTTAAAAAAGCTTCTTCTGAAATACGCCAGGCTGCACCTACCGAAGGAAAATAGCCCCAACGATTGTCAACTCCAAAACGAGAGGATGCATCGGCTCGAAAGCTGGCATCAAGGATATACTTGTCGTAAAAGCTTGTTACGACTTTTCCAAAATAAGAGAGTAACGCAGATTCCGACCGCTGTGAGGAACCCGTTTGCGTAGCTGAGGAAGCGATGGTAGTCAAATCATTACCCGGAAACTGTTGGCCATTTAAGACCGTTTGCTGAAAAACATTTTTCTGCACGGTGTTTCCAGCTAATACTTGTAGTCTGGTTTTTCCGATGCCTTTTGACCACGTCAACGTCTGCTCATTCAAAAGGGTCACATCACGACCAAGTGACGAAGAAGCCGTACCGCGGGGCTGTCCGGATAAGATTTGAGTGTTGTTGTAATTATTTTCATACATGTCATTAAAATCGATGCTCCAACTGGTTCGAAAAGTCAAATCGCTGAGGATTGTGTACTCCGCATAAACGTTACTGATGATACGCGTACCGATGGCCTCGTTATTTAAATTCTCAATCAATGCTAGATGGTTATCAAAATTTCCGTATTTAGCATACGTCCCGTCTTCATTAAATACCGGTAGCAATGAACGGGGAAATAAAGCCGAGTTGATCACGCCCACAGGATTGTTGTCGTTACTACTCACATTGCGCTCGGTACGGGAAAGCGAGGTACTGGTACCTAGCGTCAAACGATCGGTAGCAAATTGGTCTACATTTATGCGCAGGCTGTAGCGTGTAAACTCCGAGGGTTTTACGATGGATTCCTGGTTAAAAACCGATCCACTCAAAAAGAAACGAGTCTTATCGCTGCCGCCCGTTGCCGATAACTCATAGTTCTGCGTTCGCGCGGTACGAAAAACATCACCAATGCGATCGAAGGTCGGTTGCTCAGAAGGTAACCCAAGTCCTCCCGAGGCACGGTCACGGTAAGGTACCGCTGTCGGGCTGCCTCCGTTGTTAACAAAAAGTTCGTTTTGTAACTCAGCCAATTGAGGGCCAGTGACCACCTCAAATTTTTTGGGAGCAACCGACCACGCCTGATAAGTGTCGAAGTTTATTCGCGTGCCGGCCGACCTGCCGCGTTTGGTGGTAATGATAACGACTCCGTTGGCCCCGCGCGACCCGTAAATGGCCGTTGCATTCGCATCCTTCAATACCTGAATAGACTCTATATCTGACGGATTCAGGTCGGCAATCGGGTTGGAAGGTATCTGATTACCCAACCCGGTACGTATCAGATTGTTGTTGTTGACAAACACACCGTCAACAACATACAACGGGTCATTTCCTGCATTAACCGAATTGGTCCCGCGCACGCGAATAAAAATACCGCCACCGGGAACCCCGGAGTTAGCCGTCACTTGCACACCACTTGCCTTTCCTTGCAACAACTGATCGGCACTGGGTACAGGTAGGTCTTTGATGTCTTTAGACGATACACTTGCCAAAGACCCCGCCAGGGATCTACGTGATTGCTCTCCATACCCTACAATAACCACCTCATTTAGTTCTTGGGTGTCGGTTTCGAGTTCAATGGTGTAGCTGGTCGAGCCACCCGTGATAATCTCAACCGTTTTGAATCCAATATAATTAAATACCAGACTGGCACCCCTTGGCACTTCCAATCGGTATTTTCCGTCAGAATCGGTAACCGTACCCGTAGAGGTTCCCTTGACTAAAATATTAACACCCGGCAGGGGCGTGCGGTCTTCGCGCGAGATAACGCTGCCTGTAATGATCACGGGCTGCGCCAATAATAACGAGCAAGAAGTGGCCAGAAGGCCAGTCATGTATAAAATTTTTTTCATTTTCTTTTTTGATAAAGTGTTCGATTGATGTGGGCACACGTACCGCTGCGTACCTCCATCCCGGTTTTCCACTTTTATCAAAAAGTATTACCTTCGGGATGTCGATCCGCCTCGGTGGATTCGATGTGGGGAGTCAGGGGATTCTTTACTTTCGCGAGCGGAGAACCCCTGCTCCTTTTCTCATTCTAGTTGTTACGACAATACAGGTATTTCTTCATATTGACTGGTTAGTTTTTGTTAATAAATTGTTTGATGAGATCTTGAACGATCTCAGGCTGTTCCAACATCGGAACATGCCCGCATTGATCCAAAAAGCGTACTTCAGCATTGGGGATAAGGTCGTAAAAATGTAGGGCTACTTCGGGGGTATTGATTTTATCTTGCAAGCCCCAAATAAGCAGGGTGGGTATCGTAAACCGAGACAGGAAATTACTGACACTGTTATTGGTGGCAGAACGCAAAAGGGTACCCAGCGATGCTCTCCTCGGTATATCCTGAATAGTGCTATATATCTCGGATGAAATCTTATTTGTTACCTCCAAGGGTTGAAAAAACGCTCTTTCAACTTGCCGGTTAACCGATTGGAAGTCAAGATGGTCAATTCTCTCCGAAAACCGGTTAGCATTCTTGTCCAAAAGGCCATTGCTGCTGATCAGTACAGTTTTTCTTACCTCCTCTGGATGGTGGTGGGCATAAAACAAAGCCAACTGCCCGCCTACCGCATGCCCAACCAAGGTAACATCCTGCAACTGATGCTCCTTGGCAAACTCGTGTAACAGACGAACCAAGTACGTGATGTTAGTATGCTCGAAAGGCAAATCAAAAAGCGGAAGCCGCGGCACTACCACGCGATAACCGGCTTCGACCAGCGCCTTGGCTAGCGGCAACCAAATTCCCACATCTCCAAAAAGACCGTGTAAAAGAATAATGGGGGCCCCCTCGCCTTTATCTAAGTATGTCTGTGTTGATAATCCTTCCATAACAAAATGAAAATAATGAATCTTGTAAACGTCTGATTGATACGTCCGGCTTAATGAGGCACGGTAAACAGGCCTACATCAGAGGCAACAACATATTGCACAAGACTCGTGAGCGTGACGGAAGATGTCACGCAAAGGCGAGGTTGAATAGACAAAAAAAAGATGTGTTTCATAGTAATCTAATTTATAAATCCCAACAATAAACTGGGTCGGTATGAGCACTTATTCAGTTCTTAGGCTGAAAGTTGCCAGGAGTTCATTGAGCCGATCTCTCCCCCCTTCTGTATAAATATGAGGCAAATGTAGCTAAGTATTTCTAAATACCAACAAAGTCTATAGAATTTATAGACTATTTTTGAAAAAATTGTTTTTCTGCCAATTTCCGCGTTATGAAATCAAAATTTTGGGCACTCACCCCGCTATTAGTATTTCTACTGGTGTATTTCTCTGTTTCCGTGGCTTATTCTAATTTTTACAAACTCCCTGTACTATTAGCATTCCTGCTTGCTGCCATGGTTGGCTTTTTAATTTATCCGCGTTTCTCCTTCCAACAAAAGACAACAGCCTTTTCAGCAGGTGCGGGTGATTCTACAATCACTTTGATGATTCTGATTTTTGTCTTGGCGGGTGCTTTTGCAGGCGTCACCAAGGGAATTGGCGCGGTAGATGCTACCGTTGAACTAGCCCTATCCTTTTTGCCCCCTCGCTTCATTATTGCGGGGCTCTTCGTGACTTCGTGCTTCATCTCATTCTCTTTGGGGACATCGGTGGGTACGGTGGTGGCGCTGGCCCCCATTGCCGTTGGGTTGGGTGGCTCCTCGCAGGACACCCTATCACTGGCGATAGGGGCGGTAGTTGGAGGATCCATGTTTGGTGACAATCTTTCGATGATTTCCGATACCACGATTGCCGCCACGCGCACGCAGGGAATCGGTATGAGGGAAAAATTTAAAGTCAATTTCTGGATCGCGCTACCGGCTGCCGTTCTATCGGTCGCCATCTATCTGTTTTTTCCCACCGATCTTGCTGCACCTGTAACCACCGAGCCTGTGCGGGCTATTTTGGTCACTCCCTACCTTTTTGTACTCGTGGCAGCTCTCGCTGGAATCAATGTCATTTGGGTACTGACGTTGGGTATTGTTACTGCGTCTGTGTTCGGTTTGATTGCGGATGGGGTCGGCATATGGTCGCTGGTCAACCATGCACATGAGGGAGTCGACTCAATGATCGAATTAAGTGTGACGTGTCTGTTAATCGGTGGAATTGTAGGATTAATTCAAACATATGGAGGCATCGATTTTGTGCTCGCGAAATTTTCTCAAAACGCAAAGTCTTCACGAGGCTGCCAGTGGGGCATTGCTGCACTCACTGCATCGGTAAATGGCGTGCTGGCAAACAATACAATAACGATCCTCATAGTGGGCCCCTTGGCCAAGACAATCGCGGAAAAACACAAACTCGCTCCCAAAAGGGTAGCCTCAATCCTAGATACCGTATCTTGTGTGGTGCAGGGCATCATTCCATACGGAGCACAAATCTTGGCAGCCTTGGCGGCATCCAGCTATGCGATTACCCCCTACGACTTATTATCACGATTATACTATCCCCTATTTCTTGGTTTAAGTCTTGCTGCCTTCATTACGCTGTCAAAAGGGCAAACCGAGTCAGCCATTTTACATGGTAACGATCCCTCCTAAGGCGTGTTAACTTCGTTAAAACCACCCTCGTGTTTGTCCGTCCAACTCATCGGATAATTTTTATCCAAAAAAGCCAGCGCATCGGTTGTTAAGTGCAGGGGATGAAACGTATCAATCATCACGGCCAGTTCATGGGTTTCTTTTGCGCCTATGCTTTTTTCCACCGTACCGGGATGGGGCCCATGCGGCAGACCGCCCGGGTGCAAGGTGAACGACCCCCGCTCAATACCTCTCCGGCTCATGAAATTCCCTTCGGCATAGTAGAGCACCTCATCGCTGTCAATATTGCTGTGATTATACGGAGCGGGAATTGCCAGGGGATGGTAATCGAACAAACGCGGCACAAACGAGCAAATCACAAAGTTGCGTGCCTGAAAGGTTTGGTGAACAGGCGGGGGTTGGTGAACACGGCCCGTAATGGGCTCGAAGTCGTGTATCGAAAATGCGTAGGGCCACAAAAAGCCATCCCAGCCCACAAGATCCAACGGGCTGTGCTCATATACATACTCATGCAAGTGGCCTTGCTTTTTGATCTTTATGACAAACTCACCCTTGCTTGCATCGGTGATCAACTCGTGGGGCGGGCGGATGTCCCGTTCGCAATAGGGGGAGTGTTCCAACAACTGCCCTAGCTGATTGCGATAGCGCTTTACCGTTTCAATAGGCGAGGCTGACTCCACAATCAATAAGCGTAGCGGGCCCTCTTCAAACTCCAGCTTGTAAATAACCGTCCGCGGGATGACCACATAGTCACCCTGGTGTATCTCGAGCTTTCCATACGGTGAAATCAACACGCCTTTGCCATCGTGCACAAACAGCACCTCATCGCCTTCTGCATTTTTATAAAAATAGTCCATGCTGCGCTGCGTGGGCGAGCAAATGGAAATGGAGCAGTCGTGATTGGTGAGCAACACCTTTCGCGCGGACAGAAAGTCGGTGCCCGTGCTGCCCATCTTCGAAGTGTTCAAATGGGTTTGCCTCAGCGCGTAGTCGTCTATCCGTTTGGGACTATAACGTACGGGCTCTTTCACGGCCTTGATGCGCGTGGGTGGGTAGATGTGGTACAGCGTGGAGTAGATCCCCGAAAACCCCTCCGAGCTGACGAGCTCTTCTTTGTAGAGTGTGCCATCGGGTTGGCGGAACTGAGTATGGCGCTTGGGGGGAATTTTTCCGAGGCGGTGGTAGTACATGGCTAAATCTTTGTGGAAATTTAGCAAAAATCAGGGCTACTCCACAGGGCGCGAACGTAGCAGGCCCACCGTCATCAGCACCGAAGTGACCAGCACCACTACCAGCAGTACGTTCTTGTCCAGCAGACTGATGCGCTCGCGATCCGGGATGCTCAAAAACAGCAAGATACTGATCAATCCGCGTGGCGATAACAACAGTTCCGTCAGCGAGGCCTGGGGAATCGCCAGGCGCTGATAGACGAACCGTACGCCATAAATCGCCATGACGATGACTCCGCTGGTCAGCAAGACCTGAGAGTCAAACACTCCCCGCAGGTCAATACTCATGCCAAAGAGCAAAAAGAAAAAGGTGCGCACTAAAAAGGCAGACTCGCCCGATAGCAGGTGCATTTGTTCCAGATCAGCCTTGAAGTTGGGGTAGACAAATTGGCGATGGAACCAACGAACAGGAATGACCATGACATTGTTGAGCAACAGGCCAAACGCCAGAATAATCACCAAAGACGAAAGATGGTAGTACTTGCCGGAGGCGTAGGCCAATACCAACACAGAGATGATCAGAAAAAACTTCAGGTGATGAGTGATGCTCTTCATCAGATAGAGGAGCAACAGACAAAACACGAAAGAGATCACCACAATGGCCAGCGTTTCAAAGGTAAGTTTCCCAAATGCCCACCAGCCGTAGGTTTGATTACCGATCGCAAAATTGAACAACACGATGCCAAAAATGTCCGAGAACGAAGACTCATACACAACAAACTCCTTGCGTGCCACGGGGAGCACGCTGGCCGAGGGGATCGCAATGGCCGAACTGATAATGCCAAACGGCACTGCGTTGATAAAACACAGCCGCAGGGGTGCATCCGACAATCCATAGATCGCGGCCGTTACCACTGCGGTTGTCAGCAGAAGGATTGACAACGCTGCCCAGAGCGTCTGGCGTATTACTGTCTTTTTCTCCCGGTCGAGCTTCAACTCCAGCGCACCCTCCAATACAATAAGGATCAACCCCAAGGTACCCAGCAACGGCAAAATGGAATCCAAAAAACGCAACGGTAACCCAACGTACCCGGCTGCGTAGCGCAAGCCCATACCGGACGCCAGCAACAGCAGGACGGACGGAATCTTTGTTTTCCGGGCAAAAAAATCGAACGTATAGGAAAAGATAACAAGAACACTCAGAACGAGCAGCGGCAATTCCACTTTCATGCGCAACAAAGATAGGCGCGCAATTTGGCGGTCGGCATGACAGCCTCCACTCTAATCCCGTTCTAACGGTTAGTGTATCTCGAGCCGAAATCCTACCCCGTGGTAGTTTACAATCTGAATGGCCGGATCTTCTTTTAGGTATTTTCGCAACTTGGAAATGAAGACATCCATGCTGCGGCCCATGAAGTAGTCATCATCGCCCCACACCTTCTTCAAAATCTCCTCGCGCTTCACCACGCGGTGCTGGTTATCGCAAAGCATGCGCAACACTTCCGCTTCCTTTTGGGTGAGCGCCTTGTTGCCCTGTGGGTGCTGAAGCGTGAAGGTGGAGCAATCAAACCGGTACGTGCCCAGTGAAAAAGTGGTATCCGTGGCCGCAGAAGTCGCACCCGATCGCCTCAAAAAAACTTCCATTCGCAGATAAAGTTCCTCCATGCTAAAGGGCTTTACGAGGTAGTCATCGCCTCCCGCTGTAAAGCCATGTACCTTGTCCTCGAGCATCGACTTGGCGGTGATGAACAGGATGGGTACCTGCGCATTCATTTTACGAATTTCCTGCGCCAGGGTAAAGCCGTCCTTTTTGGGCAGCATGACATCCAGCAGGCAAAGATCAAAAGTACGTTCAGCAAACACGGTGGCACCATCCTCTCCGTTAGCACACAGGGTAACATCATAGCCCTGATGCACCAGGTTATCCTTCAACACAAAACCAAGGTTGGGGTCGTCCTCGATGAGTAAAATACGCGCATTCATGTTCTTCTGTCGGAGCAATACAGGGGTATACGATTTTCGAGCCGATAAGATGCCTGCTGACGCGTTCATATTTTTTGCGTCTCGGCTACGGGCAGCGTCACAGTGAATACCGTCCCCTTCCCTAACTCGCTTTGCACGGTCACTTTCCCCTTGTGGGCTTCTACCATCAGGCGTACGTAGTTCAATCCAAGCCCGAAGCCTTTTACGTTGTGAATGTTGCCGGTGGGCACACGGTAAAACTGGTCAAAAATCTTTTTCTGGTGCGCGGGGGCGATGCCGATGCCATTGTCGGCAATGGAGATAAGCAACTGTTCACCCGCATTTTTGGTGTTAATGGTAACAAGTGGTCTTTGCTCGCCATATTTGATGGCGTTATCCAAAAGATTGGTAAACACATTGGTCAGATGAAGCTTATCCACCCGCACCAGGCTCGGGGAGGCGTTCATGGCCAGGGATATACTTCCGTTTTTTTGTTGCAGGGCCGGCTGGATGTTGTGAAGCGCCTCGCGCAGCAAGTCGTGAATGTCTACGTCTTCTTTTTTCAAACCCAGCTCCTTTTTCTCCAACCGCGCCATGTGCAGCACCCGCTCCACCTGTTGCTTCAACCGTTGTGTTTCGTTTTGAATGATGGTGGCGTAGCTCAACAACCGATCGGGCTGCGTTACGATGCCCTTGTCTTGAAGCACGCCAGCCGAAAGGGCAATAGTGGAGATGGGTGTCTTGAACTCGTGAGTCATGTTGTTGATGAAATCTTTCTGCACTTCCGATAACCTTCGCTGTCGCAAAATGACCATGAGCGTGTACACAAAAAAGATTACCACAATCAACAATACCACCGAAGAAAATACCCAGATGCCCATCTGACTAACCAGGTTAGCCTCGCGGTGAGGAAACTGAATCGCGAAGTAATACCCTTCCTTGGGTGCGGGCATCCATTGCGTTAGCGGGCCGTTGCTGCTCACGGGGATGCGCGTCATCGGGGCCGTTTCCACCGCGCCCACCATGCACTGATCGCGGCAATCATACACGCCATATTCAAAGTCCTTAATGTTGCGCTTGGAAAACTCAGCTGCCAATAGCATTTCCAGCATGGGCACGTTGATCGGGCAATTGATGTCCACCACGTAGTAGTTGGTAGACACCTGCTGAACCGGGTTGATGCTGGTGGCGGGCAACCGGTTGGCCTCCCACAGGCGCACCGCCACGTTTTGAAGGGCTGTATTTACATCGCGCTGAAACTGATTTTCTTTAAGGTCAAACGCCTTCCGCACCCAATAGACCTGCGTGGTTACAATACCAATAATGCTGACCGCGGCCAGCACGATGATGATGCGTAGAGTTACCCGGTTCACCGAACAAAAGTAAACGGTATTTGGCTGGCCTTGTTTTTGATTAACAAACCCTTAACACTTTTTGGCAAAGCGTTAACGGGGACGAAGCCGAGAGGCTCCCATCTTTGCACAGGTGATCGGAACACCGTAAGTTTAACCCTAAATTGAGAAAACCATGAAGAATTTGATGTTTTTGGCCTTTTTGGCGATCGCTTCGGTCGGCCTGGCACAGCAGGCCGATTTTGCCGTAGCCGAATTTGAGTCGCAAACCCATGATTTCGGAAAAATTAAGCAAGGTGTGCCCGTGACACACGAGTTCACCTTTGTAAACCGCGGCAAAGTACCCATGATCATTACCAACGTACAGGCCTCCTGCGGTTGCACTACGCCCGACTGGAGCCGTCAGCCAATTGAACCGGGCGGACAAGGCTTTGTAAAAGCCACCTACAATGCCGGTTCGGTGGGTGCCTTCAACAAAAGCATCACCATCACCGCCAATACCGAAACGGGGTATGTGCAATTGATGATCAAAGGCGAAGTCATGTCCGAGCCGCAGCAGTAGTTTTGCTGCGAAATGTTAGATCATAAAATCCCTGCCGTCAGGCGGGGTTTTTTATGCCCGGCCATCAGCGCAAAAACTCCGGAAACACCTCGTTTCCAAAAAAGTAGATGATACCCGTGAACACAAACGACCAGAATGTGGCGCTGATAAACATGTAGAGCCAAAGCGTGGCGCGGTTGCCACCCAGGCTTACGGCCAGCAGCGTGCCACCAATGGGTGTGAGCAACAAAGGCGTGAGGGCCGCCACCCCCGCTAATCCATACCTCTTCCAGATCATGGCGAACCGCTCGTTTCGCTGTGAAAAGCGTTTGCGATGTGGAAAAAAACGATCCAGCAGTTTTTGAAACCCGCTGCGAAAAAAAGTCAGCAATACCACCACGGTCATCATGCCGGCCGTAGTGGCAATGACGGTCACAAAAAAATTCAACCGGGCCAGGGCCCCTCCCACCGGCCCGAGGATGAACTTCAACATACTCGGCAAATACACAGAGTAAAAAGCCTTTAATATCTCTTCCCACATAACATCCAACGCTAACGCTTATCTCCAAAACTCAAATCGCCCGCATCCCCCAGGCCGGGCACAATGTACGATCGCTCATCCAGTCTTTCATCCACGGCAAACGTCCAAAGTGTGGCATCACTCATATGTTTTTCAAGGTAGCGCACCCCCTCAGGTGCGGCTATCAGGGCCGCGATGTGCACCCGGGCCGGTTTGCCATGCCCAAGCTCTAACGCCTGCAGGGCACGCACCAACGATTGACCCGTGGCAAGCATGGGGTCAATCAGGATCAACGTGCGCTGGGTAAGCGAAGGGGACGCGAGATAGTCCAATTGTATTTCAACGGTCTGTCCTTCTTTGCGGTACGCACCAACAAATCCGGCATCGGCCTCGTCAAAAAAATCAAGCATGCCCTGAAAATATGGAAGCCCTGCACGCAAAATACTGATGAGCACAGGCGGCTGGATTAACCGTGACATTGCCGTACGGGCCAGCGGAGTCTGAATGGTTTCCGGTTTGTAGGCAAGGCTCCTGGACAGCTCATACGCCATGATTTGCCCCAGCCGAAACAAGTTTTTGCGAAAGCGGGCGCGGTGACCTTGTATGGCTACATTACGCAACTCGGCCAAAAACTCCGAGGCAAGGGATGACGTGGACAGAATGTTTATCTCCATGGCCTTTTCTCTGACGAAAATTTAGGATAAAGTTGCATAACCATCTACGATGCATGAAGAAAAAGAAATCGGGCGACTATGAGCTGCTTCGCCAATTATGTGCCATCCCCGCGCCCTCGGGGGAAGAGGTTGCGCTGCGCGATTTTCTGATCGGCTACATCCGGCAACAAAAAAAGCACTGGAAACACCAACCGACCCTTTATCATGGCAAGGGTTTTCAGGACTGCCTGCTGGTGGCGTTTGGCAAACCCCGCACAGCCCTGTTTGCACACATGGACAGTGTTGGTTTTACCGTGCGCTACCAAAATCAACTGCTGCCCATCGGCAGCCCCCAGGCCGACCCCGGAACGGTGCTGGTGGGCCGCGACTCGCAAGGTGAAATACGCTGCACGCTGGCCTACGATGCTGAGGACCATGCGTTGTATCAATTTGGCCGCGCCATCGAACGGGGTACGTCACTTACCTATGAGCCAAACTTCCGCGAGACAGCCGACTATATTCAATCGCCTTATCTTGACAACCGGCTGGGCATCTACAATGCGCTGAAAGTAGCCGAAACGCTCAACGATGGTGTACTCGTTTTTAGCTGCTGGGAAGAGCACGGAGGCGGTTCAGCCGGATACCTGATGGACTTTATTTTCAGGAAGTGGAAAATCCGCCAGGCGCTGATTTCGGACATCACATGGACCACCGATGGCGTACACCACGGCCAGGGTGTGGTGGTATCACTGCGCGACCGCAACATCCCGCGGAAAAGTTTTCTGAACCAAATCACCACGGCTTTAGACAAAGCAGCCATCCGCTATCAATTGGAGGTGGAAGGCATCGGCAGCAGCGATGGAGGTGAACTGCAGCGCATGGCGCTGCCCATCGACTGGTGCTTCATTGGCGCGCCCGAACAAGACCCGCACACACCGCACGAAAAAGTGCACAAGGCTGACATCGAAGCGATGATTGAAGCATACCGCTGCTTACTGGCCAAGTTGAAATAGCCGGCCGGTTTTTCCAGGCATGGGTACCGCTTGCGACTTGCCATATGAGTTGCTACTTTACCAATCATTTCATCACCATGTCTACCCGAAGAGATTTTCTCAAAACCACGACCACCGCGGGCGTGGGCTTGTCCGTTCTTCCCGCTGCGGCCGTTTTCGGCATAACCAAGGAACCGCGAGTGCGCCTGGGCTTCATCGGTGTGGGCCTGCGCGGACAAAATCACCTGGAACTCGCCCTGAAACGAAGCGATGTAGACGTGGTGGCGTTGTGCGATGTGCAACCGCGCATGATAGATATCAGCTTGAAGCTCGTAAGCGAAGCCGGCAAACCCAAGCCAACCGTAGTTCTGGAGGGGTCGTATGGCTACCGCAAACTGCTGGACAACAAAGACATTGATGCGGTGATCATCTCCACCCCGTGGGAGTGGCACACCAGCATGTGCATAGATGCCATGAATGCCAAAAAGTACGTTGGCTGCGAAGTGATTACGGGCATGACGATTGATGAATGCTGGCAGTTGGTGCACACGAGCGAGCGTACCGGTATGCCACTGATGATGTTGGAAAACGTGTGTTACCGAAGGGACGTGATGGCCGTGCTGAACATGGTGCGACAGGGTGTTTTTGGAGAGCTGATCCACTTACAAGGCGGCTATCAACACGATCTGCGCGAAGTAAAATTCAATGACGGACAACAACCTTATGGGGGCGGGGTCGAGTTTGGTGAAAAAGGATTTTCCGAAGCTCAATGGCGCACTGCGCATTCCGTCCTGCGCAACGGTGACCTGTACCCCACCCATGGCATCGGCCCATTGGCCATGATGACCAACATCAACCGCGGCAATCGTTTCACGCAGTTGGTATCGTATAGGAGCAAAGCGCGTGGCTTACATGACTACATCGTGAAGAAAAACCCCGCACACCCCAATGCCAAGATCGAGTTCAAACTAAGCGATGTGGTGACCACGATGCTTCAAACCGTGCAAGGCGAAACCATCTTGCTGCAACACGACACCAATTTGCCGCGACCGTACTCCCTTGGTTTCAGGGTGCAAGGGACCAACGGTATTTGGATGGACATTAACAAATCCATTTACATCGAAGGGCAAAGCAAAGAGCCTCACCGATGGGAAGAGGCAAAGACGTGGCTGGAGAAATACGATCACCCGCTGTGGAAAAGGTATGGCAACGATGCCAGCGGGGCAGGTCACGGAGGCATGGACTGGTTTGTGTTGCATGCCTTTGTGGAGTCGGTGAAGCGCAAAGCCCCTACGCCCCAAGATGTGTACGATGCGGTGACGTGGAGCGCGATCACGCCCCTATCCGAAGAGTCCATCCAAAAGGGAGGCGAGACCGTGCTCTTTCCTGACTTCACCAATGGCCGGTGGATGTCTCGGAAAAGTGAATTTGCACAGGGTGATGAATTCTAACCTCCCTTAGCGAGGCAACCCTGGCTTCCGAATTCTGTTGACACGCTGCCGGCATGTGCACACTCCCAACCCAAGTTGCTACCTTCGCCTTACCAAAACCAGCCGCCAGAACCGAGCGACCAGAAACCAACAAAACTATCACCCGCCCTCATGCGCCAACAACTACTTGCCGAAGGAGCCAAAGAACTGAGCTACGAAATCCGCGAGATCGTAAAGAAAGCCGAACAGATCAAACGCCTCGGCCTGCCCATCGTGTGGGAAAACATTGGCGACCCGATCCAAAAAAATCACATACTGCCCGCATGGATCCGCCAGGTCATTGCCGACCTCTCGCTTCAAAACGAGGCCTACAGCTATTGCCCCAGCAAGGGCATCCTGGAAACACGTCAATTTCTGGCCGCCCAAACCAACCGCTTGGGCGGGGCGCAAATCACGCCTGACGACATCTGTTTTTTCAATGGCCTGGGCGATGCCATTGCCAAAGTCTATCAATACATTGCCCCCACCTCGCGCGTCATTGGCCCTTCGCCCGCCTACTCCACCCACTCCAGTGCGGAGGCCGCCCACGCCAACCACGAGCCACTCACGTATCGGTTGGATCCGGAGAACAAATGGTATCCGGACATGGACGACTTGTATAATAAAGTGAAGTACAATCCCAACGTGGTGGGTATTCTCATCATCAACCCCGACAATCCCACGGGTATGGTATACCCCCACGAAACGCTAAAAAAAATGGTGGAGCTGGCACGCAAGTTCAAGTTGTTTTTGATCTGCGATGAAATTTACATCAACATTATCTACAATGGCGCACGCGCTTACGCCCTGGCCGAAGTGATTGACGATGTCCCCGGCATTGCCATGAAGGGCATCTCCAAGGAACTGCCCTGGCCGGGGGCGCGCTGCGGATGGATGGAGTACTACAACCGCCACCGCGATGCCGACTTTGACCGCTTCTGCCATGCACTGGACAACGCCAAAATGATCGAGGTGTGCTCCACGAAATTGCCCCAACTGGCAATCCCAAAAATCCTTGGCGATGACCGTTTCAAAGCCTACCGCGATCAAACCAACGAAAACATTGGCAGGCGCAGCAAGATCATTTCGGATATTTTGGGCACGGTGCCCCAACTGATGTTCAACGAAACATTTGGCGCCTTCTATAACACCATCATCTTCCGCCCCGGCACGTTGCGTACAGGCCAAACCATGGCCATCGGGCATGCCGGTGCAAAAGAGTTGGTGGACCAATGGACCTCAGATGAGATGCCGCTGGACAAACGATTTGTGTACTACCTGCTGGGCGCCAAAGGCGTGTGTGTCGTACCGATTTCGTCCTTCTGCTCGGAGTTAGAGGGTTTCCGTGTCACGCTATTGGAGGAAGAGGAAACCGTGCTTCGAAACACGTTCACCGCCATCCGCGAGGGCATTGTGGAGTACCTGGCTTCCGCGTGATGCCTATCGCTTCCCGATCACAAAATAACCTACCGCCCCAAAAAAAGGAATCAGTACGATGGCGACCGTCCAGAGTATTTTCTTTTCCATGTCTTTGTTGCCGCGCCACAAATCCAGCAGCGCCACCACATCAACCACCAATACTAAAAGGCCGAGTAAACGGGGCATACTAAAACAGATTAGAGGTTTTCATTCGCACCCCTGCCCCGCCCGATAGTGATCGTGCCGGGGGCATGGATATGTCATTTGTCAGTTATTCTCCAATATCTTAAACAGTTCGTCCAGATCAGGTGTGATGATGATCTCGGTGCGTCTGTTTTTCTGTTTGTTTTGTGGCGTATCGTTGGCTGCCAGCGGAAGGTATTCTCCTTTTCCGGAGGCAGTAACCTGTTTGGGCGATACTCCGGCTGCGGTCAATATCTTGGTAATGGACGTGGCGCGCATCACGCTCAAATCCCAGTTGTCTTGCATATACTGAGATTTTTTGGAAATCGGCACATTGTCGGTGTGCCCTTCTACCATGATTTGAATGTCTCTTTGATCTTTAATGGCCCTTGCCAATTGCTGCAGCGCGGTCACGCCTTTGGCATCCACAACAATACTGCCCGAGCCAAACAATAGTTGCTCCGCCAGTGACACATATACTTTCCCATTCTTTACTTGTACGGTCAGGTCGTTTTCCTTAAAGTTTAGCAACGCATGGCTGATCTTATTCCGCAAATCTTGCACAGCCTTGTCTTTGTTGGCCAACACTGTTTCCAGTTCTTTTACTTTTCGTTCGCGGTCGGCCAGGCTCGCACTCAATGAATCGTTTTGTTGCTTGGTTCGCTGCAGGCTTTCCTGAATGGCCAGTAGCTGCTCACGTTGTTGGGCCACATCGCGGTTTAGCTTTCCGCTATTGGTGAGCAGGTTTTTGTAGTAGGCGTTGAGTTGGTCGTATTCGCGGTTCAGGTCGGTCAGTTTTTTCTGGTTTTGGCGATATTCATTCCCCAGCGCGGTGGTGTCATCTTTGAGCTTAGCCAGCGCTGCGTTGAGATCGGCCAACTGAGCGGTGGCCTTTTCGAGCGCCCCGGTACGGTCCGCCAGATCGGCATCGGTTTTTATCTTCTGAGCGAGCAGGTCGTCATACTTCTTCTTGGTGACGATACAGCTGTTGCCTATGAGCGCGACACAGACGAAGATCAAAAAATGGATACGGGTCATAGTTTAAAAAATTTTGTCAAAGGTAGAAAATTTGATTCACAGCGTTGGGGAAGACCGGACTTAAAGGCGCGTTAGAAGTGAGCGGCCCCACGCATTGATCTCCTGCCAGCCAAGTGTTATCTTACCCACAAAATAACCGAAACATCATGGAAGGAATGTTGCGTCCCGGGGCATTTACAAACAAAACCGTTATCATCACCGGTGGTGGCACCGGTTTGGGCCGATCAATGGGTAAGTACTTGTTGGAGTTAGGGGCCAATTTGGTCATCACCAGCCGTAAGATGGACGTGTTGGAAAAAACGGCCCTCGACTTGGAACGAGAGACAGGCGGGCGCGTGCTGCCCGTGGCGTGCGATGTGCGCAAGTACGAAGAGGTGGAAAACGTGCTTAAGCAAACCGAGGCACGGTTTGGACAAATCGATGCCGTGCTCAACAATGCCGCGGGAAATTTCATCAGCCCTACTGAGCGGCTATCGCACCGCGCTTTTGATATCGTGGTGGATATTGTACTAAAGGGAACGTACTACACCACGCTGGCAGCCGGTAAGAATTGGATTGCAAAAAATCAGCCGGGCGTCTTTCTCAACATCGTGACCACCTATGCCTGGACAGGGTCGGGCTATGTTGTACCATCCGCATGCGGAAAGGCCGGAGTGCTGGCGCTGACACGATCGCTCGCAGTGGAGTGGGCCAAGTACAATATTCGCAGCAATGCCATTGCACCGGGGCCCTTCCCTACGGAAGGTGCCTGGAGCCGTCTGTTGCCAGGCGACCTGGTAAAAAAGTTTGATCCTGCTCAGCGTGTTCCCCTGAAGCGCGTGGGTGAACATCAAGAGCTGGCCAACCTGGCAGCCTATCTTTTGTCCGACTACTCCGCCTACATCAATGGCGAAGTAATCGCGATTGACGGAGGCGAGTGGCTCCGAAACGGGGGTGAGTTCAGCCACCTGGAACTGGTACCCAACGAAATGTGGGATCAAATCGAAAAGATACGCAAGTAGACAAAAAAGCAGGGCACGAATATATCGTGCCCTGCTCTCGGGAAGAACGCTGATGGTTCAACCACGCTAATCGCCACCGGCCCCTGCCTCTACCTCATAGTTTGTAAGCATGGCAGCAAAGTACTCGCGGTTCATGCGGGCGATGTTGGTGATCTTAATTCCTTTGGGGCACTCGGCCTCACAAGCGCGTGTGTTCGTGCAGGCGCCAAAGCCTTCGGCATCCATTTGCGCCACCATTTTCTCCGCGCGCTCCATGCGCTCGGGTTGGCCTTGCGGCAGCAACGCAAACTGGGATACCTTGGCGCTCACAAACAACATGGCAGAAGCATTCTTGCACGCGGCCACGCAGGCTCCACAGCCGATGCATTGCGCAGCATCCATGGCCTCGTCTGCAATTTTCTTTGGCACGGGAATCTCGTTGGCATCGGGCACACCCCCTGTGTTCACCGAAACATAGCCGCCTGCTTGCTGGATTCGATCAAAGGCTGTACGGTCGACCACCAGGTCTTTGATGATCGGAAATGCCTTCGCGCGCCACGGCTCAATGGTAATGGTTTCGCCATCGCTGAACGACCGCATGTGCAACTGGCACGTGGTAGTTTGCAGCGGCCCGTGCGGGCGACCGTTGATGTAGAGGCTGCACATGCCACAAATACCCTCGCGGCAATCATGGTCAAACGCCACGGGCTCCTCCCCTTTGCGCACCAAGTCGTTGTTCAGTACGTCCAACATTTCCAGAAATGACATATCGGGCGAAACATGATCCAGTTTATAGGCCTTAAACGAGCCCCTGTCATTCGATCCTTTTTGCCTCCAGATTTTTAGCGTGATTTTCATAATCTATTCGGTTGAAGATTTGCTGACTAAAAAGTGTCTTTCTTCATTTTTCAATCTTCAAATCGGTTCATGTTCAAATTACTTGTAGCTCCGTTGTGTCAACTTAACATTCTCAAATTTCAACTCTTCCTTGTGCAGAACTTCCGGTTGGTTATCGCCCGTGTATTCCCAGGCGGCCACATACGCGTACTCATCGTCCTTGCGCATGGCCTCCCCGTCAGGCGTAGCCGACTCTTCGCGGAAATGACCTCCGCACGACTCAGCGCGGTTCAGCGCATCGTCTACCATCAGTTCACCCAGCTCTAAAAAATCTGCCACGCGACCCGCCTTCTCAAGTTCGGGGTTTAATTCGTTGGCGCTTCCCAGAATGTTGACGTTGGTCCAAAACTCGGCCCTCAGCTCTTGAATCTTCTTTTTTGCCTTTTTCAAACCCTCCTC
Source organism: uncultured Ohtaekwangia sp. (assembly GCA_964524935.1). Classification (GTDB taxonomy): domain Bacteria; phylum Bacteroidota; class Bacteroidia; order Cytophagales; family Cyclobacteriaceae; genus ELB16-189. The sequence continues at coordinate 117,130 of CAZGFJ010000001.1, read as the reverse complement.
ACTGCGCGACATGCCGCAATACTCCCACATGGTGAGACCCAACTCGCGGTGAAATTGATCCACCGGCTTGCTGCCTTTGATGCTGAGCAGCTTGTTGACCTGGTCGTTTACCTGATCGATCGCCTGTTTGAAGGCGGGATGATCGGTACCGATCTTGTCAGTCCAGCCAATGGTCGCCAGATAGTCGCCAATGGTGTAGGGGATCACAAAATATCCGTCCGCTAACCCCTGCATCAGGGCGCTGGCCCCCAGCCGGTTGGCACCGTGGTCTGAGAAATTAGCTTCGCCCAACGCGTACAATCCCGGCACGGTGGTCATCAGGTTGTAGTCCACCCACAAGCCCCCCATAGTGTAGTGCACGGCCGGGAAGATCATCATGGGTACTTCGTAGGGATTATCGCCCGTGATTTGCATGTACATGTCAAACAAGTTGCCATACTTCTGCTCAATCACCTTGCGTCCATCGCGTTTGATCGCATCGGCAAAATCCAGAAACACAGCCAACCCTGTGGCACCCACTCCGCGGCCTTCGTCACACACGTATTTGGCGTTGCGCGAAGCCACATCGCGGGGGACGAGGTTTCCAAACGATGGATACCTGCGCTCCAAAAAGTAATCCCGGTCTTCCTCTTTGATGTTAACGGCCTCTTTGGCTTTCAACCCTTTAACAGCAGTTTTGGGCACCCACACGCGCCCATCGTTGCGCAGCGACTCTGACATGAGTGTCAGTTTCGACTGATGGTCGCCCGACACCGGAATGCACGTAGGATGTATCTGTGTAAAGCAAGGATTGCCAAAAAACGCTCCTTTTTTATGGGCGCGCCACGCAGCCGTCACGTTCGATCCTTTGGCGTTGGTAGACAAATAAAATACGTTGCCATAGCCTCCGGTACACAACAGCACAGCATGCGCGCTGTGAGCTTCGATCTTGCCGGTTACTAAATCGCGTGTGATGATGCCGCGCGCCTTTCCATCCACCACCACCACATCGAGCATTTCGGTGCGGCTGTACATTTTCACTTTGCCATTGGCAATTTGGCGGTTAAGGGCGCTGTAGGCTCCTAGCAGCAACTGTTGCCCGGTTTGGCCGCGAGCATAAAACGTGCGCGACACCTGGGCGCCCCCGAAAGACCGGTTTGCCAACAGCCCTCCATACTCACGCGCAAAGGGTACGCCCTGGGCCACACATTGGTCAATGATATTCACTGATACTTCCGCCAGGCGGTATACGTTGCCTTCGCGGGCGCGGTAGTCACCTCCCTTGATGGTATCATAAAAAAGGCGGAAGATGCTGTCGCCATCGTTTTGGTAATTCTTGGCGGCATTGATACCCCCTTGCGCGGCAATGCTGTGTGCCCTGCGCGGGCTGTCCTGAAAACAGAAGGCTTTTACATTGTATCCCAACTCTCCCAACGAGGCCGCGGCCGAGGCTCCGGCCAACCCCGTGCCCACCACAATCACATCATACTTGCGTTTGTTGGCTGGGTTTACCAACTTCAGGTTGAACTTGTGTTTTGTCCATTTTTCTGCAATGGGACCTTCCGGGATTTTCGATTCGAGCTTCATGGCCAGTTAGTGTCGTTCAAATACGTTTTGACTCTCTAAAGTATTTCGCTTTTGCGGGTATAACAAAATTCGGTCGGTTTGTTCCGGTTTTGTTCAAGTTTGTCTAATTCAGGTACATCCAAATGGGAATAAGGGCAAACAAAGCGGGCACCACTACCGCAAAGGCCTTGCCCACAAAATGGATAAGGGGGTTGTATTTGGGGTGGTTCAGCCCCAGCGTTTGGAAGGCGCTGGTGAAACCGTGCCACAGGTGGAAGCCTACAGCCGCCATGCAAAACACATACAGAGCCACGTACCACTCTTTATCAAACCAGTAGGCCACCGTAGCGTAAATATTGCGGTAGCTTTCACCATCGTACTCCACCATCGCCATCTGGCCGAAATGCATCTGCCCATAAAAGTCCTTCAGGTGGATGACCAAAAAGACCAGGACCAGCGTACCTAAAACACCCATGTTGCGCGAGGTCCAGGCGGATGATTTACCGCTTTTCATCGCATACCCTTCCGGACCGCGGGCTTGACGGTTCTTGATGGTCAGGTACAGGGACATAAACACGTGCAGCAAAATAAAGGCAAAGTTCCCTTTGGATACGGTTTGGATGAGCGGGTTGGTGCTCATGAACTCAGCATAAATGTTAAAGGCGCGGCCCCCATCGTCTTTCAGCAATTGCAGGTTGCCTGCCAGGTGCACGGCAAGAAAAAGAATCAGGAACAAACCGGTCAGCGCCATCAACGCCTTGCGGCCCAGGGTGCTGGTAAACAAATCGATGAACCACTTCATGGGTGTAAGTCAGATAGGATTTTGGTCAGTTTCAAAATTAGGTTGCAATCCTTTACAAAACAATCGGTGTAAGAACTTTGAATTGCGTCTAAATAACACGCCTTACGCAAAGCAGCCATAAAACACGAAAACACAGCATGCCTGAAGGCGGCATTGACGGGCTGATTTTTCCGGGCCTTCGGGTCGTTGTGGCTACGCGAATGACAACCGTAAAACAAGGAACAACCCATGCCTGTGTTTGTTCGCTCGGTACTACTTCGCAACGCCCGCCTCAAATAATCCCGGCCAGGAACCGTAAGTGACCCCGGTTTCGTTTAACTTCACGCCACCACTACAAACGCTCATGTATCTGATTTTTGACACGGAAACCACGGGGGTTCCGCATAACAAGACCGCACCCATCACCGACCTTGACAACTGGCCGCGGGTAGTACAATTGGCCTGGCAACTGCACGATGGCACAGGAACGCTTCTTTCGCAACACAACTATATCATCCGGCCCGATGGGTTTGACATCCCTTTCAAGGCAGAGCAGGTACATGGCATCTCCACTCAACGCGCCCAGGCCGAAGGCATCGCGCTGCGCGAAGTGTTGGACCACTTTGGACGCGACTTGGCCCAGACGGCCGTCCTGGTGGGCCACAACATCGAGTTTGACATTAATATTCTGGGGGCGGAGATGATCCGCCAACAGCAGCCCACCGAGCGATTTCTCTCACTCGAAAAAATAGATACCGGACTCGCCTCCATCGAATTTTGCCAACTGCCGGGAGGTCCGGGGGGAAAGCTCAAAATGCCACGCCTCACCGAGTTGCATGAAAAGCTTTTTGGCAAAGGGTTTGACGATGCCCACGATGCGAGCTATGATGTGGCGGCCACCGCGCGCAGTTTTTTTGGCCTCCTCACCCAACGCGTTATCCAACCGGCACCCGGGATTGATTGGGCTGACATTGCCTATGAAGAGCCCAACCTGGACGTGGGCAACTCGGCCAGGCGAGAAAAGAAAAAGAAGGGCACCTATGATGATGCGCAGGCCGAAGGAACCCTCACCGAAGCTCCGTTTTTCCACGTGCACGTCCACACGCAGTACTCCGTGCTTCAGGCCACCCCGGACGTACAGGAACTCATTGCCAAAGCCAAAGCCGAAAACATGCCTGCGGTAGCCATGACCGACTTCGGCAACTTGTACGGTGCGTTCAAATTTGTGAGCGAAGCGCTGAAACACCAGATCAAACCCATTGTGGGTTGCGAGTTTTTTGTGGCCGAAGAACGCAAGAAACTAAAGTTCACCAAAGACAACCCCGACAAGCGCTACACTCAATTGCTGTTGGCCAAGAACAAAAACGGCTACCACAACCTGGCCAAGCTGAGCTCACTGGGGTTTATGGAAGGTCTGTATGGCATTTATCCACGCATCGACAAAGACCTGGTAACCCAATACCGAGAAGGACTGATGGCGACCACCGGTGGGCTTGGCAGTGAAGTACCTTACCTGATCTTGCACGTGGGCGAGCGGCAGGCCGAAGAGGCATTTGCCTGGTGGCACTCGCTCTTTGGCGATGACTTTTATGCCGAATTGAATCGCCACGGCATTGCCGAAGAAGACCGGGTGAACGATGCGCTCTTGCGCTTTTGTCAAAAGTATGGGGTGAAATACATCGCGGCTAACGAAACGTATTACCTGACAAAAGAAGAAGCCAACGCCCATGACGTGTTGCTGTGTATCAAAGAAGGTGAATTCAAATCCACCCCCATTGGCGAAGGCCGCGGCACACGCTATGGTTTGCCCAACAACAACTACTATTTCCGCTCGCAGGCGGAAATGAAAAGCCTTTTCCGCGACTTGCCCCAGGCCATTGAAACCCTTGGCGAGATGGCCAACAAAGTGGAAATGTACGACTTGAAGCGCAATGTGCTGCTGCCCAAGTTCGACATCCCCAAAGAATTTAAGACGGAGGACGACTATTTGCGCCACCTTACCTACGAAGGGGCCAAACGCAGGTATCCGCAATTGACAACCGAAATCAAAGAACGCATCGACTTTGAGTTGGAGACCATCAGGAAAACCGGTTACCCGGGATACTTTTTGATCGTCCAGGACTTTACCTCCAAAGCCCGCGAGATGGGCGTAAGCGTAGGGCCAGGGCGTGGCTCGGCTGCCGGCTCGGCCGTGGCCTACTGCATCGGCATCACCAATGTAGACCCCATCGCCTACGACCTGCTGTTTGAGCGCTTCCTAAACCCTGATCGTGTATCGCTGCCCGATATTGATATCGACTTTGATGATGAAGGCCGCGACAAGGTGCTCAGCTATGTGATCGAAAAATACGGCCACAGTCAGGTGGCACAAATCATCACCTATGGCACCATGGCGGCCAAGTCGTCCATCCGCGATTGTGCCCGCGTCATGGAGTTGCCCTTGTCGGAGGCCAACAACCTCGCCAAACTGGTGCCCGAACGACCCGGAACGTCACTCGCCAAGGCGTTTGAAGAAGTGCGCGAATTGGCCGACATCAAAAAAGGGGTGGACCTAAAAGCACAGGTACTCAACCAGGCGGTTATCCTGGAAGGCTCGCTGCGCAACACCGGAACCCATGCCTGCGGTGTCATCATCACCCCCGAGGACATGACCAAACTCATCCCGGTAGCTACGGCCAAAGATTCCACCATGCTGGTAACGCAATTTGACAACAGCGTAGTGGAAAATGCCGGCATGCTCAAGATGGACTTCCTCGGTCTCACGACCCTCACGATCATCAAAACCGCGCTCAAGAACATCCAGCGCAGGCATGGCGTGAGTATCGACATGGACACCATCCCGCTGGATGACGCGAAAACCTATCAACTGTATCAGCGCGGAGAAACCACCGGCACCTTTCAGTTTGAAAGCGAAGGCATGCAAAACTACCTGCGCCAACTGAAGCCCGACAAGTTCGAAGACCTCATCGCCATGAACGCCCTGTACCGGCCGGGTCCCATGGAATACATCCCCAACTTTATTGCGCGCAAGCATGGGCGCGAGGCCATTCGCTATGACCTGCCCGAAATGGAAGAGTTTTTGAAGGACACGTACGGCATCACTGTGTACCAGGAGCAGGTGATGCTGCTGTCGCAGAAACTGGCCAACTTCAGCAAAGGCGATGCAGACGTGCTGCGCAAGGCGATGGGCAAAAAGCAAAAAGACGTGCTCGACAAGATGAAGGATAAATTCATTGCGGGCTGTCAGAAAAACGGGCACGAGGAACGCATCGCAGAAAAAATCTGGAAAGATTGGGAGGCCTTTGCCCAGTATGCCTTTAACAAATCGCACAGCACGTGCTACTCGCTGGTGGCCTACCACACGGCTTACCTGAAAGCGAACTACCCGGCCGAATACATGGCGGCCGTGCTCACCCACTCGCAAAACAGCTTAGAGAGCGTCACCTACTTCATTGACGAAAGCCGAAAGATGGGCATCGAGGTATTGGGACCTCATGTGAATGAGTCCGGTGTATACTTTGAGGTGAACAAAGAAGGCAAGATTCGTTTTGGACTGGGGGCCATCAAGGGCGCAGGTGAGGCGGCAGTAGAGTCGATCATCCACGAGCGCGAGAGCCATGGAGCGTACATGTCCATCTTTGATTTTGCCAGGCGCATCAACCCCCGCGCCATCAACAAAAAAACGATTGAATGCCTGGCGCTGTCCGGGGCGTTTGATTGCTTTAGCGACTATCACCGCAGGCAATACATGGTGGCCAAGGAGGGCGACATCACACTCACGGAAAAAATTACACGCTATGCGGCCAAAGTACAGCAGGAAAGCCAGAGCGCCCAGGCCAGTTTGTTCGGAGGTGACTCCGGTACGGAAATACCTCCACCCAAAGTAGACCCCATCGAGCCGTTTAGTGAGATTGAAAAACTGCACTTTGAAAAAGAGGTAGTGGGGGTGTATATCAGCGGCCACCCGCTCGACAACTTTAAGTTTGAAATGGCCGCCTTCTGCACCGCCCCAATCACCGTGTTGAATGACATCGAAAACGCCGAAGGAAAGGAATTTAAAGTCGGGGGGATTGTGGCCTCGGTGGAGCACCGCATGACTAAAACGGGACGACCGTTTGGCAAAATGGTGGTAGAAGACTATTCCGGTAAAACCGAGTTCACGCTCTGGAGCGATGACTACCTTAAATATAAATCGTTTCTCATGCCCGGCCTCTTCCTGTTTATCGAAGGGAATGTGATTCGCAAAAGCTGGGGCGAGATGAACCTCGAATTCAAGATTCGAAACATCGACTTGCTGAATGAGTTGGGGAATAAAAAAGTGCAGGGATTGGCCTTGCGCCTGTCCGTCCAGTCGCTAACACCCGAAGGAATGGAACAACTTGACAAATTGGTTAAAAAGAACACCGGCAAAGCGGGGTTGCGTGTGTACCTAAAAGACGAAGAAGAAGGCCTCCAAACCGAGGCGCTGGCCAGGGCAGCCGCCATCAAACCAAGCAACGAACTGATCAATGCGTTGAAGCGATGGGCCGAAGTAGGAATTGTGACAGACAAATCCGAAGTACGCTGGCTAAGCGACCACGTGCTAAAGACCGAAACACCCAAGGACGAAGTTGGAACATTTTCGCCTACCTTTGTGTTGGAAGCCGTAGATGCAGACCTGTAAACACCTTTAACAAAAATAAAAACATGGGAAAAGCAGTAGAACTCACCGATGCCAACTTTGATCAGATCGTCAACAGCGAAAAACCCGTATTGGTCGACTTTTGGGCCGAGTGGTGCGGCCCGTGTAAAATGATCGGTCCCGTAGTGGAAGAGCTGGCCAACGACTATGAAGGCAAAGCGGTAGTGGCCAAATTGAACGTGGACGAAAATCCGCAAACCACCGCTAAGTTTGGCGTGCGCTCCATCCCCACCTTGTTGGTATTCAAAAAGGGACAAATCGTGGATAAGCAGGTAGGTGCCGTGCCGAAGTCGGTGTTGGCCTCGAAGCTGGAAGCCCAAGTGGCCTAAACGGATTCAAAAAAATTGATCGAAGCCCTCCCCACCCGGAGGGCTTTTTTTTGTGTTCGCCATGAACAATATACCTTTGGCATATTACCTTTAGTATATTACCTTTGGTGCTATGAAAGTCCGCAGCTATCCTGAATTGACCAACCCGTTCCCAATTGTCGGGTACAACGGCCCGCGCTACTTCTGCGACCGCGAGGCGGAACTCGCCCAACTGACCACCGCCATCGCCCACGGTCGCAATGTATCCCTCATCGCGCGCAGGCGCATCGGCAAATCATCGCTTCTGCAACACTTCTGCGAGCACCTGCTCCAAAGCCAAAAAGGATGGAAGATCATCTACTTGGACTTGATGCGTACCTCCTCGCTGGCGGATTTGTATCAGCAACTGGCGCAGGCGATCTACGAGGTCCGGAAAGAAGGGTTGTTCCGCAAGCTCACCGAACTGGAGTTGCTTGGCCGCCTGCGGATGACGCTGGGCGTAAATCCCATTACCCAATTGCCCGAAGTGTCGTTTGACCTGCGCGAATCACAAGTGAAACACTCCTTTACTGAGTTGCTCACCTGGCTGGGGGAAGAAAAGAAGGTCCTGGTCATCCTGGACGAGTTTCAGCAGATACTCGGCTACCCGCAAAAGGAAACGGAAGGTTATCTGCGGGCCGAGGTGATGCGCCTGCCCGGCATCCGCTTTATTTTTTGCGGCAGCGATCAGCACATCCTCTCCGATATGTTCACCTCTTCACTGCGCCCGTTTTTCAATAGCACCCAAAATCTCTCGCTCGAAAGCATTCCGCCCGTTAAGTATAAAACGTTTATCGAGGGCCACCTCAAGGCGCGGAAACGGAAAGTCAGTCCGGAAGCCCTGGAGTATATCCTCTTTTTGGGTGGGGGCGAAACCTATGCCGTACAAAAAATCTGCAATGCGCTGTTCGAGCGCGGCTATGAAATGATAACGATGCCCCTCGTACAGGAAACGCTCCGCCACGTGCTCACCGAACAGCAAAGCCACTACGAGCGCGTGCGCGCCCTGCTGGGCAGCGGCTCGGTGCAGTTTACCGTGCTGCGCATCCTGGCACGCGAAGGCGGCACCGAAGAACCTACGGGCAAGCACTTCATGGGGCGCCTGCGCATGACCAACTCCTCCTCTGTGCGCAAATCCATCCTTTCATTGGAAAAGTATGGCCTGATCAGCCGCAGCGTGGCCACCTCGGGCAAATTGGCATACATGGTAAATGATGCGTTATTTGCAGCGTGGTTAACAACCCTTCCCCACTAGCCCCCAACCGCCACCCTATCCTATGCGTTTCCGCGATGTGAAAGACAACTACCTGGTATGGGTGTTGGCTCCTTACCTCATTACCGATGATCCGAACTTACAATACTACTATGACTACACGCAGAGCATAGCCGAATACGAAAAGGTTTTTGCCGAACTGGGTTGCGACTGGCGATGGCAGAACGTAACCATAGATACGATTGAAACGGTGGTGGCATCCATCCGCGGCCAATCGGCACACAAGACCCCCTTAGTCATCAACCTGTGCGATGGAGACGAAACCAATGCCGTGCCGGGCGTATCGGTAATCGAATGCCTGGAAAGGCATCGTTTGATCTACACGGGCTCCGATGCCTACTTCTACCGCATCACCACCTCCAAGATACCTATGAAGCAGGCCTTTGATGCACATCAGGTACCCACCCCCGCCTGGACGGTGGTACAGCCCGGGCAAACCCAAGCCGTGGCGTTGTTTGAAAACATCGGGCCGGAGCTCATCGTCAAGCCTGCCGTCTCCGGAGGCAGCATGGGGTTGAGCATACGCAATGTGGTGGCCACTGCAGCCGAGTATGAGGCCATCGTCAACGAAATGGAGCACGGCTACCGCGGTTGGAAGTTGGACACCGGAGGGCTTTTTGTCGAGTCGTTTATCCGCGGACGTGAGTTCACCACGTTGATTGTCGGATCGAGCTCGCAGCCCGAACACGTGCATGTTTACCCCGCAGTGGAGCGCGTCTTTCATGCTTCGCTTCCCGAAAAAGAGAAATTTCTATCCTTTGATCGCCTTTGGGAAACGTATGACAGCGAAGTGCCTTTGCAAGGTCACTTATACGATTACTTTAAGTGCCCGACAGATCTCAATGAGCAGTTGGCGCGCATCAGTAAACAAGCTTTCCTGGCCGTCAAAGGTACGGGCTATGGGCGATTGGACATCCGGATGGATGCACAAACCGGACGCTTCTATGTGTTGGAGATCAATGCTCAATGCGGGTTGAGCGAAGATGAAAATTATACGTCCATCGGAGCCATTTTGCGATTAGATGAAAAAACTTTTACATATTTGATCGTTGAAATAATGGAAGATGCCTTGAAGCGTCATCATGCAAACCCAACCTAATGAAGATTTGTGTTCTTCAGCCGGACTATTCAACGACTAACGTTGATTATAAAAACTACGATCCGGCACGCAACCTAAGCCCCCTGCTCCCCCACGATGTGGTCGATCACGTTTTCCTTAACAAACTCACCACGTATCGTCAACTTAAAGAGCTCAGCACCCGCGGCTATGATATTTTTGTCAACCTCTGCGAAGGCTATTTGGAATGGGAGGTGCCATCCATTGATGTGATCCAGTCCCTGGATTTACTAAACCTGCCCTACACGGGTCCCAACGCTACACTCTACGATCCACCCAAACCATTAATGAAGTACGTTGCCTACTGCGCAGGGGTACGAACCCCTGCCTCGGTAGACGTGCACACCCTGGACCAGGTACCGGAAATCCTTCAAAAGCTGACGTTCCCCTTATTTATTAAGCCGGCCAAAGCAGGCGACAGTCTGGGTATTGACGACCACTCGCGCGTGACCACAGAGGCGGAGCTACGCACCCAGTTGCGACAGTTGATACCGGAGTTTGGCGAAATGCTGGTTGAAGAGTATGTGGACGGCCGCGAGTTCACCGTATTGGTAGCCGCTCAGCCCGATGGCAAAGGGGTTCGGGTATTCAAACCCATTGAGTACATTTTTCCCAAAGGCCGCACGTACAAAACGTATGCGCTAAAAACATCTGAACTCCATCCCGAATGTAACATCCCATGCCCGGACGAGGCCCTGGAGAAAAAGTTGCGAACGGCTGCCGAGCAAATCTTTACGGCCTTCAGCGGAGTGGGTTATGCGCGGCTGGATTTCCGCCTGGATGCCGGAGGCACATTATTTTTTTTGGAGATCAATTTTACGTGCTCGGCTTTTTACGAGAACGGTTATGAGGGTTCGGCCGATTATATTTTGAATTTGGAAAAAGACGGTAAAGCCGGCTTCCTACGGCACATCATTGCGGAAGGTATCGCCAGGCACAACGCCCGGCAAAAGCGATACGTAGTAAAAGGCAGCTCTATGGCCGGCTACGGTATTTTTGCCACCCGCGCCATTCACAAAAACGAAACGATTTTCAAGGGCGAAGAATTGGCCCAACGCATCGTGTCCAAGCGTTTCGTGGAAGAAAACTGGAACGAGCGTCAAAAAACCGACTTCAAACATTACGCCTACCCTATCAGCAAAGAGGTGTATATCCTGTGGGACAGCAACCCGGTTAACTGGGCACCGCAAAACCACAGTTGCCATGCCAATACGTTTTACGAAGGGCTCAACGTAGTGGCCTTGCGCGACATCAAGGAGGGCGAAGAACTCACGCTGGACTACGCCTCGTTCATCGATGAAAGCATGGAACCCTTTGCCTGCCAGTGCGGCAGCGAAAATTGCCGGAAGATCGTGTTTGGCCGCAAGAATAATTCCATCACCAAGATTGAGGTCGAATCGACCAAAATGGCTAAGTCTCGCTTTTTAGATACGGCTCCGCGCAAGCGTGTGGCGCCTAAAAAGCGTGCCAGTCATTGAGGCCTGGTAAGTCGACTTAATAAACTGACCAATCCACCGCGGGCGCGAGGTAGTTGGGGTAGATCATCAGATGCTTCTTGCGCACCTCTTCGTAAATCTGTTTGCGCAACTCATCGATGTTTGCCTTGGTAGTGGCCGAAACAAACACCACATGCTCATATCCCAGACTGCGGTAGTAGCCCTTCAGTTCCACTACATCCAGTTCGCCCCGTTGCTCTTGCAGCCGGTCTATTTTGTTTAGTACCAGAATCACCGGCAAATTGCCTGCACCAATATCGGCCAGCGTTTTCTTCACCACCTCCATGTGGTGCACATGGTGGGGGTGCGCTGCATCGGCTACGTGCAGCAGCAAGTCAGCTTCACGCACCTCATCCAGCGTGGACTTGAACGACTCGATCAGGTGATGGGGCAACTTTCGGATAAACCCAACCGTATCGGACAGCAAGAAGGGGATTTCGCCAATGACTACCTTTCGCACGGTCGCATCCACGGTGGCAAAGAGTTTGTCTTCGGCCTTTACATTGGCTTTGGACAGTAAATTCATGAGTGTGCTTTTGCCCACGTTGGTATAGCCCACCAGCGATACGCGCACGGTGTTTTGCCGGGACTTTCGCTGCGTGATACGCTGCTTGTCGATTTTCTCCAGTTCCTCTTTGAGCAGTGCGATCTGGGTTTTAATGATCCGCCTGTCTGTTTCAATTTCCTTTTCGCCAGCACCTCCACGGGTACCGGTACCTCCGCGTTGCCGTTCAAGGTGGGTCCACATGCGCGTGAGGCGAGGCAGAAGATATTGGTTCATCGCCAATTGCACCTGCGTGCGAGCCTGGGCGGTTTGTGCGCGCATGACAAAAATATCCAGGATGAGCAAACTCCGGTCATACACGCGAACGGTGGGTTCCTCGCCTGTCGGATTCATCGCTCGTTCAATATTACGGAGCTGCGAAGGGCTCAGGTCATCGTCAAAAATAATAGCACGGGCGCCCAGCGCCTGAACAGCCTGTTTGACCTCTTCCAGCTTGCCTTTGCCCACGAACGTGCGCACGTCCGGGTGTTCCATGCGCTGCACTAACCGCCTTTTAGCGTAAATCCCAGCCGTCTCTGCCAAAAACGCCAGTTCATCTAAGTATTCCTCCGCTTCGGCCGGGGTTGTTCGTCCGGTGATCAAGGCCACCAGCACCGCTTTTTTCTCCTCCGTCATTGCGGCAAAAATAAGTCGTTTTTTGCACCAGCGTCTTTTTCTTCGTTCGGGTTACTTTTCCTTACATTTGTAGGATGTAGCGAGAAAGCAACAAAGAAAACGCTGCCACCTAAACCTGACCCCTTTGCACTGCGCTGGTAATCAGTGTAAAAGGTAGAAATTGACCCCAATGAAAGTCGCGATCGTCCTGAACACGTCTTGGAATATCTACAATTTCAGACTTAATTTTATCAAAAAACTACTGGAAAGCGGTCACGAAGTGCACACCATTGCACCCCACGATGACTTCTCGCCCAAACTGGAAAAAATAGGCTGCACCCACCACGATGTAAAAATGGACAGCCGTGGGGCTAATGTGGTGAGGGACACACTATTGTTTTTTGAGCTTCGGTCGATTTACCGGAACATCCGGCCCGATATCATCCTGCACTATACCATCAAACCGAACGTTTACGGCACGCTGGCGGCCGCCACCCTGGGCATACCGGCTATTAATAATGTGTGTGGCCTGGGCACGGTGTTCCTGAAGGAAAACCTGGTGTCAAAAGTGGCCATGTTTCTGTATCGGGTATCGTTCCGGTATGCCAAGAAGGTATTTTTTCAAAACCCGGACGACCGCACCTTTTTTATTGAGAAGGAGCTCGTGTCGCCCGCCATTGCCGACCTGCTTCCGGGGTCAGGCATCGACCTGCAACACTTTCAACCCGTTCCCTTCAGACGCAACCAGCGGTTTACGTTTTTGCTGGTCTCGCGACTGATTACCGACAAGGGCATTTTAGAGTACATCGAAGCCATCAAGAAACTGCGTCAGGAGGGTGTGAATGCGCGGTTTCAACTGCTGGGGCCTAAAGACCCGAAACATAAGCGTGGCATCAAACTGCGCGTGATTGACGAGTGGATCAAAAACGGAACGGTTGAATACCTCGGCACCACCCAGGACGTACGCCACTTTATGAGCGAAGCTGACTGTATCGTGCTGCCATCGTACCGCGAGGGCACCCCGCGCACGCTCTTAGAAGCGGCCAGCATCAGCAAACCGATCATCGCCACCAACGTGCCCGGCTGTAAGCACGTGGTGGAGCACAATGCCAATGGCCTGTTGTGCGAGATGAAAAACGCTGATGACTTGGCGAGCCAGATGAAACGCATGGCTTCGATGGATGCCAACACGCTTCAATGGATGGGCGAAAATGGCCGCAAGAAAGTAGAGCGTGAGTTTGACGAGAAAATCGTCATCAAAAAGTACCTGGAGTCGATCAAGGCTGCCTAAATCTTCCCCGGTTTTCAACCCATGCATTGCAGGCGGGGGCGTGTACCACGACCTAAACGGGCGCGTTCATCCAAAAAGTGGTATTTTTACACGATTGTTTTAACGGCTTTCCCATTGATACGCCTTCTCTTTTTCTTGGTCGTAACCGGGCTATTAGCTTCCTGTGGCTCGTATCGGCAAAACATCATGTTCAAACCCACGGACACCGCCCCGGCCGAGTCGTACCAGCGGGAGGCCGCAGCGATTTCCAAAGACTATATCATACAACCCAACGACTTGTTGGAAATCGATATCTTTTCCAACAAAGGCGAGCGCATCATTGACCCCAACCCGGAGATTTCCAACCCCGCCAACACCAACATGGCTAACCAAAACCGCAGGCGCTTTCAATATGCGGTGGACTCGCAAGGTGAGGTAAAGCTGCCGATGATCGGAACGCTGCGCCTGGTGGGCCTAACGCTGCGCGAAGCAGAACAAGTAACGCAGAAAGAATTTGAAGCCTATTTTAAAGGGGCTTTTGTGGTCATGAACTTTGTCAACAAACGCATCGTGCTACTGGGGGCCCTGGGCGGCCAGGTGATTCCGTTGGCCAACCCGACCATCACACTGGCGGAAGCACTCGCCATGGGTAAGGGTTTGACCAACGAAGCCAAAGCCCACAACATCCGCGTAATCCGCGGTGAGCGCGTGTACCTGGTGGATTTTAGTACCATAGATGGCTATCGGAAAGGCAATATGGTCATGGAATCCGGAGACATTGTGTACGTAGAGCCCATACGCAGGCCCTTTACCGAAGCCGTGCGTGACAACGGTGGCCTGCTGAGTATTGTCATTGGTCTGGCCACGCTGGGGGTCATCATCTACGGTCAACAATAAATAGCTTTTCGCCTGGACATGGAACAACCCCAACTGCATTCAACGCTCTCGCCCGACTCGATCGATACCGAGAAGCTGTCGGCTGTAGTCAAAAAAAACCTCGCGTGGATTATCGCGCTTTTCGCAATCGCCAACCTGGCTGCCTATCTGGTGGTGCGCTACACCAAGCCCCTGTATGAATCCGTTTCCGAACTTAAACTGGACATCAAACGCGATGCGCGCGACCTGGGCATCCAGGAGTTCGTAGACGATCAGAACGCCAATGTGGTGGCGGGCGAAATTGAACAGATTAAATCCAAAATTTTCCTTAACCGCGTCATTGACTCCCTGCCGTTGGGCATCAGCTATTTTAGTGTTGGCAAAGTGCTCCGCGAGGAAATCTACCGGCAAGCTCCCATCAGCGTAAGCGTGCAGAAAATGGATGCGCGCTATTTTGACAAGCCGATCAACATCGATCTGTTAGAGGGAAACGGATTCCGTTTGCGTTTTGAGGAAGAAGGCGCCTCGGTGACGGGAATGTTTGGCGATTCGCTCACCCACGGAGGACTTGTCCTGACGGTCGAGAAGGCGCCTTTCTATGTAGACAACGATCCCAACGACTATTATTTTATCATCAACCACCGAAACACCCTCATCAACTATCTCTCGGCCAACCTCTCGGTGGAACCGCTCAGTTTAACGGCCAATACCATCAAGGTGTCGTTCAAGGATTTTAACCTTTTTAAAGCGCATGATATCGTCAACAAGATCGATTCTATTTATATTTATTACAGCAACGAGCAGAAAAACCTGGCCAACAAACAAAAGATTGAATGGCTGAACAATGAGTTGATGCAGGTGGAACAAAAGATGGAGGGATTCGAAAATTATTTCGAAAACTTCACCATTCAAAACCGAAGCAATAACTTAGACCAGGACTTAAGGCGCACGATTGAATTGATCAACAAGATCGATTCGCAACGTTTTGAACTGACCCAACGCATCAACCGACTGGATGGTATTGTTGATGATTTAACGCGGACGCCATCGGGTTTGTCTCTCCGCTCTTACACCTTTTTGCCCGAGTTTCTGAACCGGAAACTGGAAGAACTTCACCTGGCCATTCAGCAGCGCGACCGGCTTGCCCTCTCGTACAACGAAAACACCTTTGCCCTGCAACAACGCGAACGGGAACTTAACCAACTTCAGGAGCAGGTTTTCAATCAATTGAATGAGTTGAAAAAAAACTGGATGCTCTCGCTGGCAAATTTGGGTAAACAAAAAGATACCCTGGAGCGCAAGTTTGCCAGCCTGCCCGACAAGAACACTCAATTTTCTAAAAACCAACGCTTTTACAAACTGTATGAAGAGTTTTACCTGGCCATGATGCAATCCAAAGCGGAGTTTGAAATAGCCCAGGCCGGCAGCACACCAGATTTTAAAATACTTTCTTCCGCCACGCTGCCTTCCCAGCCCATTTCGCCCAAAAAGTACCTCATCTTTGGCATTGGTATGGTGGCGGGCATCGTGCTTAACTTCTTCTTTATCGGCCTGATGTATGTGCTCACCAATCGCATCACCGGCATCAACGAAATAGAGCGCAGCATTGCCATCCCCGTTTTGGGAACGATACCCTTCTCCGGGCAGACGGTGAAGAAGCTGTATGTGCAGGAACATCCTAAGTCGATGGTCAGTGAATCGGTGCGTACACTGCGCACCAACCTGGACTTTTTCACTTCGGGGCAGATGCGCAAGGCGGTGGCGATCTCCTCTACCATTTCGGGGGAGGGGAAATCGTTTCTGGCCATGAACCTGAGTGCCGTGTTGGCGATGTCGAAAAAAAGAGTGGCCCTGCTGGACCTGGATATGCGAAAGACAAAGGACGAAGGCATCTTTCAGGTAGCCGACAACTCCAGGGGCATGAGCACCATCCTTATCCAGCAACACGCCTGGCGCGATTGCCTCATCCCCACCCAAATCGAAAACTTGGACTTCATCCCGGCCGGGCCACACCCCCCTAACCCTTCGGAGTTGCTCATCAACGGGGAGTTTAGTGGACTGTTGGAAGAGCTCAAAAAAGAATACGACTTTGTGGTGATGGACACGCCCCCGGTAGGATTGGTAACGGATGGTATGACCGCCATGAAAAAAGCCGATGTGGCCATTTTTGTGGTACGGGCCAACTACTCCAAGCATGAATTTCTGCGAAATTTGAAACGCCTGGCCGGCATTCACAAACTCACCAACCTGGCCATCGTGCTCAATGCCGTGTCCGCCTCTAAGAAGGGGTATGGCTACGGCTACTACGAAGACGAATCATTGCCCGCGAAAGGTTGGAGAAAGTTAATCAAGCGATAGGTGTTTTCGTTCCGGTCAACCAAGCCGTTACCGCTGTCACCTCTAAAAGTGGACATACATTCGCATTTGCTCCCGCTGCTGGATGACGGTGCGCGCTCGTGGGAAGAATCCTTACACCTGGCGCGGGCGTTCCAGGCATGGGGCTATCAGAAACTCATCGTCACGCCCCACATCCATAGCGACTTTTACCCAAACACCCCCGAAGCCATTCAGGCGAGGTTGGCCGAGTGGATTGCATTTTTAAAAGACCATCAGATTTTGATACAGGTAGAAGCGGCTGCCGAATATTATTTTAACGAACTCGTGACGGAAGCAGTAGAGCGACAGAAACCTTTACTCACGGTGGGCAAGAAGTATGTGTTGTTTGAAATCAGTCACCAACAAGAACCGCTCTCGCTCAAAGAGTTCATCTTCAAAGCGACCACCGCAGGGTATGTTTTGGTGCTGGCCCATCCGGAGCGATATGAGTTTTTGTCGGAAGAAAAGCTGGATGATCTGCGTCACCGGGGCGTTACACTCCAAATAAACACGATGTCGCTGGCTGGGTATTATGGCAAATTTGCGCAAAAGCGTGCCGAGTACCTGATCGACCGGGGATATGTTTCTTGGTTAGGCACCGATTGTCACCACGTGGAGCATCTGCCGGTCATCGAGAAAGCGCGCGAAAGCAAATACTACCGCAAGGCGTTAGCGCTGCCACTGTTAAATCACTCGCTGTTATGATTGCTGTTACCGGAGCCACCGGACTGCTGGGGCGCTTTATCTGTTCTCATTTTGCCTCATTGGGTATGGATGTGGTGGGCGTTTGCCGCAGCACATCGATGAAGATAGAACAGCCGGGCGTTGCCTGGCGCGAAGCCGACCTGACTGACCCGTTGGCGCTGGCACACGCCCTGGAAGGGGCCGAGACCGTCATCCATGCGGCCGCCACCGTTTCGTTCGATCCGAAACAACGCGAGGCCATCATGGAAACAAACGTGCAGGGCACTGCCCACGTGGTGAACACCTGCCTCGAACTGGGCACCCGCCACCTCATCCATATAAGCTCGGTGGCCGCCCTGGGCCGAAGCAAGGGCATGCAACACATCGATGAAACGACCACCTGTTCGGATGACGCCCTGGAATCGGACTATGGCCTTTCCAAGCATCAGGCGGAAAGGGAGGTTTTTCGCGGGCAGGAAGAAGGGCTGACGATCAGCATCGTTAACCCCTCGATGATTTTAGCGCCCGTCACCAATGGGCGAAGCAGTGCACGCTTGTTTGACTATGTGTGGCAAGGTCATGTTTTTTATCCCACTGGCAGCATTAACTACGTGGATGTGCGCGATGTGGTGGCGGCCCTGGAGATCCTGTACCGTGCGCCCCGCCCCGGGCAGCGATTTATCCTGACTGCGGGCAGCCTGCCGTACCGCGAGATGTTTAGTGAAATAGCGCTTCGGCTTGGTAAAAAGCCGCCCTTTATTGAGGTGCCCTACTGGGCCGCAGTGGCGGCCGGCTGGGCAAGTGAAACATGGGCGGCCTGGCGCAGTCGCGAGCCGTTGGTGAGCCGCCAAACTGCGCGGCTGGCAAAGGAAACGTTTCACTTCAACAATAAAAAAGCTGTAAATCAGCTTGGTATGACCTTCCGTCCGCTGGCCGAAACACTGGATTGGTGCTGTGCCGCCTACCGGCAGCATCATACCACAAACAATTGACTTTGACAAGTAGCGGCAAAACGTAGTTTGTGCCGAACTTTGCGTTCGGATTTTTCGATTAAAAATTTCCGAGATGTGATTAATTTTTGCCTACCTTAGGCAAACCCTTTAGCCAATGGCGCACGAATTCAGAAAACGCGAAGAAGAGGACGAGTTGATTAAGCGGTACGAAGAGAGCCTCAAAAAAAATGCAGGAGCCTTTTTTGACATTGATGAATATGAAATCATCATTGATTACTACCTGGAGTTAAGCAAACACAAAAAAGCGCTCACTGCGGTCACGCAAGCCATGGAGCAATTTCCGTTCTCCACCGGGCTGATGACGTTGAAGGCACAAATCCACACCAACCTGGCTCAATATGCCGAAGCGATGGAGCTGTTGGAGCAAGCGCGCAATCTGCAACCCACCGATATGGAGATATTCCTTTCCATCGGCTCGATCAATTCCTTGCAAGGCAAACACAAAGAAGCCATCGCCATCTACGAAGAGGCACTTCAGATGAGCGAGGAAGACCATGATGAAATTTATTATAACATCGGCCTGGCGTACCAAAGCATGGAGAATTACGACCAGGCCATTGCCGCCTACAAACAATCCATTGAGATAAACCTGTCACACGAAGGATCGTTATACGAGCTGGCCTTTTGCCTTGACGTGGTAGGCGAACTGGAGAACAGCTTGGCGTATTACAAAAAGTTTATTGACGAAGATCCTTACTCGGCAGCCGCCTGGTACAACCTGGGCATCGTGTGCAACAAACTGGAGCGATTTGAGGAGGCCATTGAAGCCTATGACTTCGCATTAGCCATTGACGAAGGATTTGCCTCGGCCCACTTTAACAAGGGCAACTCCTACATGAACCTGATGCAGTACGCACTGGCCCTGGAGGAGTTCAAAGCCACCATCGACATTGAAGGACCAAGCCCCGAAGTGTATTGCTGCATGGGCGCGGCCTACGAAAACCTTGAGCAGTTTGATTCGGGAATCAAATATTTTCAAAAGGCCACCAAGCTGGACCCCATGTACGATGAAGCGTGGTTTGGCGCGGGCAGTTGCCTGGAGAAGCAGGAAAAATGGTATCAGGCGCTTCATTTCTTCAATCGCGCCATCAAACTCAACAGCCAGAATGCCGAGTATTGGAAGGCGGCCGCGCATGCCGAGTTTAAGATCGGTAACACCATCAGCAGCATCAGCGCCTATGAAGAAGCCAGCCATTTACAACCTGATGACCGTGAGATATGGCTCAACTGGTCGTTTATCCATTATGAGCAAGGCAATTACGGGAAAGCGGTGGATGTGCTGAGCCAGGGGCTGGATGAAATGCCCGATGATGCCGAGCTGTTTTACCGGATGACGGTGTATCTGATCGAAGCGGGGCAATTTAAGGCTGCGCTCAATTTCCTGGAAAATGCATTACTTTTGAACTTTGAAGGGCATACGGTTTTGTTTGATTTCTTCCCCAAAGTGGAAACACAAAAAGCCCTGTACAAGATTATCGATCAGTTCAGAAAAGACAATCAGGAATGAACTACCATCTAAAAAATTTGCCTGAGCGAACCGCCAAGCCCAGGCAAATGGGCTTTACCATGGCCATGGATAAGGGATTAAGTGTGCGCGAAGCCGAAGACTTTGTGAGCAACAGTGCCGACTATGTGGACATTGTAAAGTTAGGTTGGGCTACGTCTTACGTAACACCCCACCTCAAAGAAAAAATCAAAGTGTATCAAGACGCAGGCATCCCTTGTTACTTTGGCGGCACCCTTTTCGAAGCCTTCATCATTCGCGATCAGTTTGACGACTATCGAAAGGTGCTGGATAAATACGACCTGCAGTTTGCCGAGGTATCGGATGGCTCAATCGATCTGGACCACGATAAAAAGTGCGATTACATTGAGAAGCTATCGGAACAAGTCACTGTGTTGAGCGAAGTAGGCTCCAAAGATGCGGACAAAATCATCCCCCCGTACATGTGGATTGACCTGATGCAAAAAGAATTGGATGCAGGCGCGTGGAAAGTTATCGGTGAGGCACGCGAAAGCGGTAACGTTGGCCTGTTCCGCTCCACAGGCGAAGTACGATCGGGGTTGGTGCAAGAGATCTTGACTAAAATACCTTTTGAGAAAATCATCTGGGAGGCACCCCAAAAGGCTCAACAGGTTTGGTTCATCAAGTTGTTGGGTGCCAATGTAAACTTGGGCAACATTTCACCGCACGAAATAATACCCTTGGAAACCATCCGGCTCGGATTACGTGGCGACACGTTTTTGCACTTTCTGGGGTTGGAGCGCAAAAAAGACAACACCGCTCCTCCTTTTCACGCAGACTGATTGCCCGTGCGCTCGCCCAAGGAGTATCTGTTGCTTTACTTAAAAGGCGTTGGCATGGGAGGTGCCGATGTGATTCCAGGTGTGTCGGGGGGTACCATCGCCTTCATCACGGGCATTTACGATGAACTGCTGGCTTCCATTAAGTCTTTCGACATCGAAGCGTTTCGCCTGCTGAGCCGCCTGGAGGTAAAAGCCTTGTGGCGTAAAGTAAACGGCACGTTTCTGGTTGTGCTGTTAGCGGGGTTGGCCACGGCCTGGATCAGCCTGGCCAAACTCATGATCTACCTGTTAAAAAATTACCAAATCCCCACCTGGTCATTCTTCTTCGGGCTGATCGTTATCTCTGCGCTGTTGGTGTTTCGCGAAGTGCGCCAATGGAACATCGGTCGGGTGGTTGCCACGCTCGCGGGCACGGTGGCCGCCTACACACTAACCCTGTTAGCGCCCACCTCTACGCCCGATTCGCTCGTGTTTGTATTTGCGGCCGGGGCCATCGCCATCTGCGCCATGATTTTGCCCGGCATTTCGGGTGCATTCATCCTGCTGCTGTTGGGCAAGTATGAGTTCATCATGACAGAAATTTTCGTCCACTACAATGTGCCCGTATTCCTTACCTTTGCCGCGGGCTGTGCGCTGGGGCTGCTCGGTTTTTCGCACGTGCTCACATGGGTGCTCAAGCACTACCATGACCTTACCGTGGCCACACTGGCCGGGTTTATGATTGGCTTCTTGAACAAAATATGGCCGTGGCGCCAGGTGCTGGCCTACTATACCAATAGCAAGGGAGAGCAAACCGTGGCCTTTGACCAGAGTGTTTTGCCCGGCCAATACATGGCAGCCACGGGGCAAAACCCGCAGGTGTTGCAAGCCATCCTTTTCGCGGCCCTGGGTGTGTTGTTGGTGGTCGTGTTGGAAAAGGTGGCCGTTTCATTAAAATCAAAATGATCTATGGAAAAAAAATTTGGCTTAATCGGCTCAGTGGTCAGTCATTCGTTCTCAAAGTCATACTTCGATGAGAAATTCTTTCGCGAGGGCCTACGCGATCATCATTACGAGCTTTATGCGCTCAATTCCATCGAAGAGCTGAAAAAGCTGCTGCATGAGAACCCCGAATTGTGCGGGTTGAACGTCACCATTCCCTACAAGGAAAAAGTGATTTCGCTGTTGACCGACATTGATGCCGATGCCAAAAAAATCGGGGCCGTCAACGTCATCCAGATCCGGAACGGAAAGCTCAAGGGCTTTAATACCGATAGCGATGCCTTTCTGGAAACCATCAGCAAGTGGCTGCCCGGAAACACCCCTCCGGCCGCACTCATCCTGGGTACGGGCGGCTCGTCCAAAGCAGTACGACAAGCGCTAAAGAAATTAAAAATTGGTTTCAAAACCGTGTCGCGCGAGCGAACCCAGGGGGACTATACCTACGAAGACTTGGAAAGTGGCAACGTATTGGCCCAACACAAACTTATCATCAACACTACCCCGCTGGGCATGAACCCTGACACCAAGTCGTTTCCGCCCATCCCTTATGAACAGCTTACGGCCGAGCACTTCGTGTATGACCTGATCTACAACCCGGCCCGCACCCAATTTTTGCAAAAAGCCGAAATGCGCGGGGCGACCATCAAAAACGGGTTGGAAATGCTGCACGTGCAGGCCGAAAAGTCATGGGCCATCTGGAATAACTAAGGCATCAACAAAAAATACCTGCATACCGGAACCCGGGGGGCTGCCTCCGGGTTTTTTTTGTGAGCGTAGTTACCACCTATTTCATCTCTATCTTTACGGCCATGCCATTCAAACTCACCAGCGAATACGAACCCACAGGCGATCAACCCAAAGCCATTGAACAACTGGTGAAAGGATTGGAAGAGGGCGAAGCCCATCAAACGCTGTTGGGCGTAACCGGCTCGGGAAAAACATTTACCGTGGCCAACGTAGTGCAGCGCATCAATCGGCCTACGCTCGTGCTGAGCCACAACAAAACGCTGGCCGCCCAATTGTACGGGGAATTCAAACAGTTTTTTCCTGAAAATGCCGTAGAGTACTTTATCTCCTACTACGATTATTATCAACCCGAGGCGTACATCCCCACCTCCAACCTCTACATCGAAAAAGATCTTTCCATCAACGAAGAGATCGAAAAACTGAGGTTGAGCGCCACCTCGGCTTTGCTGTCGGGACGAAGGGATGTGCTGGTGGTGGCTTCCGTGTCATGCATCTATGGCATTGGTAATCCGGAGGAGTTTGGCAAAAACCGGGTGCAACTGAAAGTAGGCGAGCGAATACCCCGCAACAAGTTACTGTTTGCCCTGGTTGACATTTTGTACAAACGCACCGAGGCTGAGTTCAAGCGTGGTTCCTTCCGCGTGAAGGGCGACACGGTCGATGTTTTTCTGGCCTATGCCGATTATGCCATCCGCATCTATTTCTTTGGTGATGAGATCGAAGCCATTCAGGTCATCGATCCACAATCGGGTAAAAAGCTGTCAGATGAGAAAGTAGCCGTGATTTTCCCCGCCAACCTCTTCGTCACGGGAAAAGACCTTCTTCACCAGGCCATTCGCGAGATACAGGACGACATGGTACTACAAGTGCAGATGTTCGAGCAAGAGAAAAAACACCTGGAAGCCAAGCGCCTGAAAGAACGCACCGAGTTTGATTTAGAGATGATGCGCGAGCTGGGCTATTGCAGCGGCATTGAAAACTACTCGCGCTATTTTGACCGCAGAAAGCCCGGTGCCCGTCCCTTTTGTCTGATGGACTATTTCCCCGATGATTTTCTGTTGGTCATCGATGAGAGCCACGTGACCATTCCGCAGGTGCGCGCGATGTGGGGGGGCGATCGATCGCGCAAAGTGAACTTAGTCGATTACGGCTTCCGGCTGCCTTCCGCATTGGACAACCGCCCACTTACCTTTAACGAGTTCGAGTCCATTGTCAATCAAGCTATTTATGTGAGCGCCACCCCAGCCGAATATGAACTTCGGAAATCAGAAGGGGTGGTGATTGAACAACTCATCCGCCCTACGGGTCTGTTGGATCCGGAAATAGACGTGCGGCCCAGCAAAAATCAGATTGACGACTTGCTGGAGGAAATTGACGAACGCGTGAAAAAGAAAGAGCGCGTATTGGTGACCACGCTGACGAAACGCATGGCCGAAGAACTGACAAAATTTTTGGAGCGCGCGGCCGTGAAATGCCGCTACATCCACAGCGAGGTCGACACGCTGGACCGGGTGGAGATTTTGCGTGAGTTGCGCCTGGGTGTGTTTGATGTATTGGTGGGCGTAAACCTGCTGCGCGAAGGATTGGATTTGCCGGAGGTATCGTTGGTGGCCATTCTGGATGCCGACAAAGAGGGCTTTCTGCGCAATCAGCGATCGCTGGTACAAACCATAGGACGAGCTGCACGCAACGCGAACGGTCGGGTAATCATGTATGCCGACAGCATCACCGAAAGCATGCAACTGGCCATAGACGAAACCAACCGCAGGCGAAAAATACAACAGGACTACAACATGGAACACGGCATCGTGCCCAAAACGGTGTTGAAATCCAAAGATGAGATTTTCCGGCAGACCAAAGTGGCCGACTCCAAAAAAGCCCAGAAGCGATACTACATTGAGCCGGAGGAAACTTCGCTGGCGGCCGACCCGGTGGCCGCGTACCTAAGCAAGGACGAGCTGCAAAAGATGGCGGAGCGTACACGCAAGGCCATGGAAAAAGCCGCCAAGGAATTGGAGTTTATGGAAGCTGCCAAACTGCGCGATGAACTGATGGCAATCCAAAAGTTGATTGAGGGGAAGTAACAATGCTACCCCTTCACCATCTCTTTTTTTAGAGTCAGCCGTATCAACACAAAACTGACCAACGTAAGCACGGCCCCCACCATCATGGCCACACCCGGAAAATACACTGGAGCCTGCGCTCCTATAAAGTACGCAAAAATGTTATTCATCAACAGCGGCCCGATGATGGCCGAAATGCTCATCAAACTGGTGAACCCTCCCTGCAGCTCACCCTGCTCATTGGCGGGCACAATACCGCTCATAATGCCTTGTAGCCCCGTCATGGCAATGCTGCCCAGGCAATAGACGATGATGATGCCGTACATCATCCACCCTTGCGTGGCAAAGGCATACATCACAAAGCTGAGCAAGTACAGCGTCATGCCCACGTTCACGCTGCGCAATTGCCCCAGCTTGGGCACAATCACGCGGATGAGCCCACCTTGAATGATGGCAAACGCAATGCCCACTACCGCCAGCGAGATGCCCACCTCTTTTAGGCTCCAGCCAAACTTCTCTTTGGTATAGTACGGCCAGTTGCTCTGCACCGCATGCGAGGCCACGTACAAAAACAACAGCGACCCAATCAACCCGATGATGAGCGGGTACCGCTTCAACGAAAGCAGCGTGCCAATGGGGTTGGCGCGCTTCCACTCAAAGGCCCTGCGGTTTTCCGCCTTGAGCGACTCGGGCAAGACGAGCCAGCCATACAAAAAGTTGAGAAACGTGAGCCCGGCCGACACCATAAAAGGAACGCGCAGACCAAAGTCGCCTAAAAAACCACCCAGCACCGGGCCGATGATAAAACCCAGGCCAAAGGCGGCACCGATCATCCCAAAGTTTTTGGCGCGCTCTTCCGGGGCGCTGATGTCGGCAATGTAAGCACCGCCCGTGGTGAAGCTGGCGCCCATCACCCCCGCCACCACCCGGCCCACAAAAAGCCAGGCCAGCGAAGGCGCAAATGACAAAAACAGATAATCAACCGTAAAGCCAAACAGCGACCCCAGCAATACGGGCCTGCGCCCATAGCGGTCGCTCAGGCCCCCGATAATGGGCGAGCAGATAAACTGCACAAAGGCATAGGCAAACAACAGCCAGGCACCCATCTTGCTGGCATAACCCATCGCCTCGCTGGAGGTGGCATCCATGCCCGACAGCTCCATGATCAGATCCGGCATGATGGGGATAATGATACCGATGCCGATGACATCGATCAGCAACGTAATGAAAATGAATACGAGGGCGGGTTTGCGCGAGGGGGACATGTGAGCGGAAGGTTTTTGGGGGAACGCAAAATAACAGATTCCCATGACGATTGACCTACCGTTTGCAGGCTCTGGTGCCCGCTTCCGAACAATTTTCGGCCGGTTGAAACGCGGGCAGCCAAAAAACCGTCTTACACCATGCAACCCTGTATTTCCGGGCTTGTCTTTCGAGCGGGCAAGCAATCAAAAACAACGCCATCAACCCATCTCTTTATGAAATACCTGGCATTTATCGCCTTGTTCAGCGTGACGCTGGCACAGGCTCAAAAGAAAGAAACCCGCAACGTGGGCAGCTTCACCAAAGTAAATTTCGGATTCCCCGGCAAGTGCTACATCACGCAGGGCAAAGCATTCAACGTAGAACTGGAAGGCGACCCCAAGGTGCTGGAAAAAGTCAAGACAAAGGTAGAAGGCGGCCGGCTCTCCATCGCCAGCGAAGACAAGTGGAACTGGAGCTGGGGCAAGGACGATGAAATCATCGCCTACGTCACGCTGCCGGAGGTCGAAGGCCTTTCAGTAAGCGGCTCGGGCGACTTGGAAACACGCACCGCTATCAGCGCCAGGGAACTGACGCTACGCGTGAGTGGCTCAGGCAACATGCAAGCCAAGGTAAATGTGTCGGGCGACCTGGAAGCCGATGTGTCGGGCTCGGGCGACCTGGAAGTGACGGGCACATGCCAGGGCTTTGACAGCGATGTGAGCGGCTCGGGCAACGTCAACTCCACCGTGGTGATTAATGGTAATGCCTCCTTTGGCGTGTCCGGGTCGGGTAAGGTAACGGCCGCGGGCACGGCTCCCGAAGTGAAGATATCGATCAGTGGGTCGGGCAAAGTATTGGCCTCTGAGCTGGAAGCCACCAAAGCAACCGTACGCATCTCCGGCTCAGGCGATGTGGAGATAGGCGTAAAAGACGACTTGGACGTGACCATCTCCGGCAGCGGCAGCGTGCGCTACCGCGGCAACCCCGAAAAGGTGAACAGCCATGCCGCGGGCAGCGGCAGCGTGCGGAAGATGTGAGCCACACGAACACAGAATAACACCGACACGGGGGCTTCAGGCCCCCGTGTTTGTTTTTTTGGTGCTCCCACCACTACCTATTTTGCCGGATGGCCCAATCGGGTGTTTTGGCGCAGTTTCGCATATTCCCGGGTATTTGGCACGTTCTGCGAACCTTCTGTATATTTACAATAGGGAAATAAGCGAAACAGGGCGCATATACTATCGTTGCTGGCAATGGGGCAAGAAGATTTGGTTAACTATAAAGAGACGGACATTTAAAGACCGCAAGAACATAATACAATGAAGGAAGACCAATTTTTTGAGACCCAGACAATCTCGTCAAGAATAAAGGCAAGCATTGTTTCTGAATACTTTCCTAGTTATTGTAAAATCATTGTAAAGAAACACCAACCAAAGGAAATACGATACATTGATTTGTTTGCTGGTCCGGGAATTTATGAGGACGGAAATCCTTCCACTCCGATTTTAATTGCAAGACATTGCCAATGTGATGACTTCTTAAGAAAGAACGTTAAGATGATTTTTAACGACAATCAGTATTCCGCTGCACTTGAGCAGAATTTCTGCAAACAGTTTCCCGAAGGAACATTTATTAAGAAACCACATTTCGGCAAAAGCACAGTTGGGGACAGTCAAGAAATTTCTGACTTCTTACGTAAAAATACGCATGAAGGAAAGAATAACGAATCACCATCACTTCTATTTATTGATCCATTCGGCTATAAAGGAATAGAGACTAAAGTGCTAGCGGAATTTCTGAAAAATTGGGGGAATGAGATTTTCCTGTTTGTTAACACAAAGCGAATTCACCCTGCTCTAGAAAATGATAAGTTTGAAGGATTAATGAGTGACTTGTTCCCAACCACTTTACAAAAAGTTAAGCAAGACAGACGATTTAAGGCTACTGTTTCCGAAAGACTTAGTTTGATTATCGAATCGCTAGGAAATGAATACAAAAGCGTATTAGATAATGGTGAGTTGTTTTACACAGCGTTCAAATTTCAAGAAGAAGATAGTGGCGCAACAAGTCACTATATACTGCACATAACAAAAGGTTCTAGAGGATATGATTTAATCAAAACAACATATAATGACTTTGCTAATGTGGGGACGGTATTTGATGGCGTTAATACTTATACCTTTGATGCGAAGAAATTTGAGAAACCAGTTAATGAACTTTTCGATCTTAATTCAATGAATATTGACAAATTGAAGGATGAACTACTATCAAAATTCCGGGGAAAGAAATTGTCAGCAAATGATTTATTTGAAGCTCATCATAAGAGTAACTTGTATAGCCGAAGCCACTATACTGAAGCACTACGTAGACTTGTAGAAGAAAATAAAGTAAAGTCTGACTTTACAGATGGGAAAACACACAAAGTAACTGTTTTGATTTCCAAAGACTGTTTATTAACCTTTAACAACTAATGGCTAATTCATCAATTGAATGGACTGAAATGACGTGGAATCCTACAACTGGTTGCACGAAAATATCTACTGGGTGTAAGTTTTGTTACGCAGAAGTGATGACTCGTAGACTTAAAGGAATGGGACAAGAGAAGTATAAGTATGGCTTTAAAATTGTCAAAACCCATCCAGATACATTATCAGTTCCTTATTCATGGACTTCACCGAAAATCGTATTTGTTAATTCAATGAGCGACTTGTTTCACAAAGACGTCCCTATTGAATTTATAAAACAAGTATTTGAAGTAATGAATGAAAACCCTCAACATGTTTTTCAAGTGCTTACAAAAAGGGCAGACCGACTTTTTGAAGTGCATAAGGAGTTAAAATGGACGCATAATATTTGGATGGGGGTATCAGTAGAGAATAATAAAGTAATAGATCGAATCAATTTTTTAAGAAAGACAAAAGCAAAGATTAAATTTCTATCATTAGAACCTTTAATCGGCCCTTTACATGAATTGAACTTGAAAAAAATTGATTGGGTAATTGTTGGTGGAGAAAGTGGACATAAACCTAGACCTATGGATCCAGACTGGGTTTTAGATATAAAGGACCAATGCGACAAAGCTGGAGTAGCATTTTTCTTCAAACAATGGGGCGGACGAAATAAGAAAGCTTCGGGACGAGTTCTTAACGGAAAGACTTATGACGAAATGCCAAACGTTATTGAACTAAATAGATAAGTGTGGAAGCCCCACTGCCAGCAACAAAATGTTTGCGCAATGGTGGAGTTCAGTGTAAGCTCAAAGTGCTATCTACGTTCAACGTTTGGTCACGTGGGACAGTGAAGCGTTTCAAAGTCCCACCACTGCGCAAACACAAACGTTGGCAGTAATACGGCCATGACAAATTCTCCAACTATTATGGACCTATTCAAGAGTATTACTAAAGAGACTGAACAAAACCCTCAATGGCAGACTCTGAATTATCACAAAGGATTTAGCCCAGCAAAAAATTTACTCGATGAGATTTGCCAATCGATAACTGATAAAGACGGAAATTTTGTTCAGCAGTTTCAAACTACAGGTTTCTATCAAAGACTTTGGGAAATATTTCTACATTCCTTTTTTTTAGAAAATAACTTTCAAATTGTTTATCAATATGATAGACCTGACTTTCAATTGAAAAAAAATGAGATTGCGCTTTTCATTGAAGCTTGTTCTTCCAATCCTGCTCCAAATGACAAATTCACAAATGAATTTATTGAAGCAGCAATTAAGGCGAAAGACAAACAATCCGAACAGGACATTAAGGACTATTATACAATTAAGATTGGCAGTATTTTATTTACCAAACTACAAAAGAAATACTGGGATTTGGATTGGGTAAAGTCCAAACCGTTTTTATTGGCCTTAATGCCATCCCACAACAAATTGGCTAACTTTTTTCCCGACTACAAAGTGGTCGAATATCTATATGGCAAATGGTTTAAAGGTGCTATAACAAAAGACGGTAAATTAAGTGGGACATCTGGAGTTATGATTGAGCATAACTACGGTGAAAAGAAAATACCATCAGGCTTTTTTGAACAGCCAGAGACAGAAAATGTAAGTGCTGTAATTTTTACAAACACTTGCGAGACTCAAAAGTTTAATCGAATGGGACAACAAGGCAAGTACTATGACGAAGATGTAATCATAGTAAGGACTGGCTCATGTTTCAACCATAATTTGGACGAGCCTCCAAAAGAATTTCAATATCAAGTTCAAAAAGGTAAGGCGACAGAAACTTGGTCTGAAGGAGTTAATATTTTTCATAACCCCAATGCAAAATTGCCATTGGACAAGAATCTATTTAAAGGTGTAAGACAAATTTGGGTAAATGAGAAGGGACAACTTGATGGAGAAATACCAGAGTTTTATCCATTTCATTCAATTACTGGTGTTGTAGCAAGAGAAGGGTAAGTGTTGATAAAGGCCGTACTACTGCCAACACCGGGTTTGTTTAATGGCGGGCGACACAGTCGCCCGTAGTGTCAACAAGTTTATTTATATTCGTGTAGGCGGACAAATCCGTTGGATTTATCCG
Source organism: uncultured Ohtaekwangia sp. (assembly GCA_964524935.1). GTDB lineage: Bacteria > Bacteroidota > Bacteroidia > Cytophagales > Cyclobacteriaceae > ELB16-189. The sequence continues at coordinate 86,628 of CAZGFJ010000001.1, read as the reverse complement.
CCACTAAACAAACTCAAAACGTTGTGGCCAATTGGGTTGGCTCCGTGGATATAAACGACCAAGCTGACAATATTTCGGATGGCTTCTATAACTGAAAGCACTACACCAAAAATTTCGCATTGAGAATGTTGTCCCCATTCATGATGCGACTGATATGGCAAAAAGCCCGGAGCGTGTGTAAAATTGTATATTGATAACAAAAGTAGTGTCTTAATGAAATGGGAATGAAACAGATTGGACTTGAAAGCAATCAAAAACTACCGGATCGACAGCGGTCGATTGATGCTGAGAGCGACCGACAAAGTCTTTAGTTTTAGTCCAGACAAGTAGAACAGACATTTTTGTAGCTAACCGGGGTGATCAATAGCCGCTGGCAAAACAGAGTAAAAAACCAAACCCATGAAAGAAATCCAACCCATTAACATCTTCGAAAAGTTTGCCCTGTTTGAAAAACAATGGACACCGCACATCATTGGCGAACTGAATGGCCAATATGTTAAACTGTGCAAACTGAAAGACGACTTTGTGTGGCACAGCCACGAAAACGAAGACGAGTTATTTATGGTGTTCCGCGGCACCTTGCTCATGGACTTCCGGGACGGCCGCACGGTGGAAGTAAAGGAAGGCGAGATACTCATTGTGCCCAAGGGCGTGGAGCACCGGCCACACACCCGTGGCGACATTGTCTTTAACCTCCTCTTCGAGCCCAAGGCCACACGGCATACCGGCACGGTGGAGAGCGACCGGACCGTACACGACCTCCCGTGGATCTAACACCCAACTTTTATCTCCCGCCCTTTCGGACTTTCCGACTCTCCGACTTCCGGACTTTCCGACTTCCAGACTTTCCGACTTCCGGACTTCCAAACTTTCAATCACCCTGCAACTTCTGCTTCCTTGACCGCACCAAAAAAAGAAAGGCCGTCAAACATAAAAAGGCGCAGACCGCAAACACGGAAAACAAACGACTGACTTCGTTGGCATAGAACCACCCCGACAGCAGCGCGCCCAGGCCAATGCCAAATTCCATAAAAATATACAGCGAAGCTACGCCCCGACCCTTGCGCGCGGGGTCGCTCAAGTCGGTGGCCCAGGCCAGCAGCGTGGGCGAAGTGGAGCCTTGCGCCAACCCATACAACACAATGCCGGTGATCAGTTGCAGCTTCGTTTCCGCCAGGCCGATCACCAACATGCTCACCAACGCCAGGCCGGTGGAGAGCCGCAGCACCGCCACGCGACCATAGCGGTCGGACGCTTTGCCGGCCACCAGGCGGATGATCAGCGAAGCGATGGTGAAGTACATAAACAACAACCCTTTGTTCAGGATGCCGAGATGCTTGCCGTAGTCGGGCAGCAATGTGTACACCGCCCCGTAGGAATAGGCGCAGAGTGCCATCACCAAACACGGGGCCAGCACCCGCGGCTCAAAGAGATCGGAGCGCTCCACCGCGAGATGGCTCACGGAAAAGCGGGACGTGTGCACGGCCGTTTCGCGCAGGCGCGTAAGGATGATCAATGAAACCAGTGCGCAAAACGAAGAACAGTAGAACATCGCTTCAATCGAGTACAGTTGCGCAATCCACCCACCCAAGGCTGGCCCGGCCGCCATGCCCAACGCGCCCGCGGTGCCGAGGTAGCCCATGGCCTCTCCCCTGCGCTCGGCCGGCACAATATCGGCCAGATAGGCGGTTTGGCCCGTGGGCGTAAAGCCCGTAGAAAAGCCGTGAATAAAACGCAACAGAAAAAATCCGGACAGCGTAGTTAACAGCGGGTAGCACAAGCTGCAAATCAAACACACCACCGCACCCGCCATGATTACCGGCACGCGCCCGATGCGGTCGGTAAGCTTGCCGCTGAAGGGGCGCGAGATCATGGCCGTGAGCGTAAACAACGCAATGATCAACCCTTTGTAGTCGGCCCCGCCCAGCTGTTCGAGGTAGGCAGGCAACTCGGGCAAAATCATGTTGAAGCTCGCAAAAAACAGAAGCGAGCTTACGCAGACCAACCAAAACGGACGCGTGTAGACGTTGCCCGCGGTGGCGCTCACACTCATGTGTTGGCTACGCTGCTCTCCTGGGCGCTCAGCAAAAAGGCTTTCATGAAATCGTCCACATCACCATCCAGTACATTTTGTGCATCGGTACGCTCCACGCCCGTGCGGGCATCTTTCACCAACTTATACGGGTGCAATACGTAATTGCGTATCTGCGAGCCAAAGTCGATCTTCATCTTGCTGGCTTCGATCTTGTCGCGCTCGGCATTGCGCTTGTCCATTTCCATTTGGTAGAGCCGCGACTTCAACATCTGCAAGGCCTTTTCGCGGTTGGCATGTTGCGACCGCTCCACCTGGCATACCACCACAATGCCCGTGGGTTTGTGCGTCAGTTGCACTTTGGTTTCTACCTTGTTTACGTTTTGGCCTCCGGCCCCGCCCGAGCGCGAGGTTTGAAACTCAAGATCGGCCGGGTTGATTTCGATTTTGATGCTGTCGTCCACTTCGGGGTACACAAACACGGACGCAAAAGACGTATGCCTGCGTCCATTGCTGTCAAAGGGAGACACGCGCACCAGGCGGTGTACGCCAATTTCAGATTTGAGTTTTCCGTAGGCAAACGGGCCGTCAATTTCCAGCGTAGCCGACTTGATGCCGGCCACATCGCCCGCCTGGTAGTCCACCTGGCGCACGGCATAGCCGTTCTTCTCGCCCCACATGATATACATGCGGTTGAGCATCTCGGCCCAATCCTGGCTTTCGGTGCCGCCCGCCCCGGGGTTAATCTCGATCATAGCGCTCAACTGGTCTTCTTCTTTGTTGAGCATTTTTTTGAACTCCAGCTCCTCTACGGCTTGCAGCGTTTTTTTGTATTCGCGGTCTACCTCGTCCGCGTCCACTTCGCCTGCTTGCTGAAACTCCACCAGCACGTCCAGGTCGTCTGTCAGTTTGGTTACACGCGCAAAGGCGTCCGTCCACACTTTTTTGGTGCGCAGTTGTTTGAGCAGCGTTTCCGCTTGCTTAGGGTTGTTCCAGAAATCGGCTTGTTGGGTGATGCGTTCTTCGTCCTGGACTTCTACAATCTTGCGATCGTAGTCAAAGATACCTCCTCAAGGCACTTACTCGGCCCTTCAACTCTTTGAGTTGATCAATGGTCATAACAATAAAATTTCGGCAAAGATACGGAAATCTACCGCTGGTAGAGCGGATCGCCCAATTTTACCATCATCAGCCGGTACGGATAGCGCAGCCGTTGCGATTTTTTACGAATCAACATCATGGGCAGCCCAACCCCTACACACGCCAGGGAAACCGCGGAAATGTCCTGATCCAGATTGAGACCATTGCCCTGGATGAGCTGGTTGACCTGATCGATGGCCAGAAGACCACCTCCGCCTACCACCAGCATACCACCCACCTTGTTCATCACGCTTGGCTCGTTTATGTAAAGCCGCTCAATTTGTTGAAAGGGGATCGTATCCTGATGCAGCACCACGGCATAGTCAAAAATATTGTTGACGTACGAGCGCGTGACGTTCTCATCATCCTTTCGCTTCAGGCGGATGGTTTCGCCCGGGCGATAGACATGTATCACGTGGCCGCGCTTGAGCACCAGGAGTTGCTTTTGCGCAGGCACCAGATGGCTGACCGCGATCAGCAACAAAACACCCAAAAACCGCATCTGCCAAAGATAATGCGTGCGATTGATTTAGCGTGTTTTTTTGGAAACAGGCCCGCTAAATTTTGACTACCCAATTGAATGGATCGGCCGTATGGCCTCGCTTGATCAAATCCAACTCGTTATAGACGCGATTGGAGAACTTGCGATCGGCCACGGGGGGCAATGCATAGTCTTTCCCTTCGTGCCCGATCAACTCAATGGGCGCAATGGTGGCTGCGGTGCCTGCCCCAAAGGCTTCCTGCACCCGTCCTTGTTCCAATGCCTTCACCAACTCCGTCACCGAAATCTTGCGCTCCTCTACCTTCATGCCCCAATGGCGGGCCAACGTCAGCACGCTGTCGCGGGTGATGCCCGCCAAAATGGAGTCGCTCAACGCGGGCGTCACCAACACGTCATCGATGACAAACATGACGTTCATCGTACCCGATTCTTCGATGTACTCGTGGTTCTTTCCGTCTGTCCAAATCAATTGGTGATAGCCTTTGTCTTGGGCCAGCTTGGCGGGATAGATGGCTCCGCCATAGTTGCCACCGGCCTTGGCAAAGCCCGTGCCCCCGGCCACCGCGCGCGTATAGTGCGTTTCGATTTTTACTTTCACAGGCGTAGAGTAATACGGGCCCACGGGGCAGTTGATGATCATGAATGTAAAATCCTGCGAGGGCCGTATGCCAATGTACTCATCGGCCGAAAACATAAACGGCCGGATGTACAGCGAGCCGCCCGCCACGTTGGGCACCCACTTGCGATCTACGTTGACCAACGCGGTGAGAGATTCCATAAACACATCTTCCGGCAGCAGCGGCATGCACATGCGCTCGGCCGAGATATTCAACCTTCGCAGGTTGTCGAGCGGGCGGAACAACAACACCTCGTCATTGACCCCGGCAAATCCCTTCATGCCTTCAAAAATGGATTGTCCGTAATGCAACGCAGGCGTAGCCGGGCTGATGGACATCTTGCCATACGGCACAATGCGGAAATTTTTCCATGCACCATCGCGATAGTCGGCCAAAAACATATGGTCAGCAAAGACTTTGCCGAAGGGCAAGGTCGAAAAGTCAGTGGAAGTGACGCGGGAGGCGCGGGTGGTTTCAACGTCAATGGCAAAGGTCTCAGTCATGGCGTGTGCTCTTTACGTGTGCCGCAAAAATACGGGTAAAAGAACAACTCGGCTAACAATTGTTAGGTTTTTAATGCCAATCAAATTTGAGCGAAAAAAGCCACTCCGAAGCCGTTTTTGCCAAGGCGGGGACTGCGTTTGTCCTGCCGCGCTGGAATGAATGATCGACCCCCTCAAACGTGGCCAGCGAGCCATTGGGGAGCGCACTTACAATTGGTGCCAACAAAGAAAGATCGGCCAACGCATCGCGCGTGCCCTGCAAAAAGAGCAATGGCACCGCCACGGCCTTCAAATGCGCGGCACGTTCCGTGCCCGGCTTGTTGGCGGGGTGCAGCGGAAAGCCAAAAAACACCAATGCTTTTACCCGGTTGTCCGGCCCCTGAGCGAGTGCCTGCGATGCCATCCGGCCCCCAAACGATTTTCCGGCAGCGACCAACGGCAGCGATGGAAAGCGATCATGGGCCACTTGCCATGCCAGGCGAAGGACGCGGTGCGCCATCGCGGGAGGATCGGGCCGCTTTTGCTTTTTCTCCATGTACAAAAAGTTGAAGCGCAACACGGCCATGTCGTGGGCTGCCAGTTCCTGCGCCAACGCCTGCATAAACGAATGATCCATATTCGCACCGGCACCGTGCGCCAAGGCCATGACGATGGTGGGGCGCGCGGGCAATGTCCAAACCGCTCCCACGCGCTCGGCCTCCGGTACCGGAATGAAAAACCGTTCTTCGTTTATAGCTCCGTTATTCATTCTTCAACACCTCGGCCGGGTTGGCACGCGCGGTTTTCAGCGACTGCGTAACGATGGTGAGAACGGCCACCACCAACACGCCCACCACACCCCATAGCATTTCGCCCAGGTTGATGGGTGCGTGGTTGGCGATATTGGGAAACACCACCTGCTCAAAGCCCAACACTACCAGCGGTACACTGATGCCTGCGGCCAGCAGCAGCAAAAGAACAAAACCCCGACCAAGCAAGAACAGTAACGTGGCTTCACTGGCGCCCATCACTTTGCGGATACTGATTTCCTTCATCCGGACTTCGGTGGTAAACACAACCATGCCCAGCAAACCGAGCGAGGCGATGCAGATGGCCAGGAATGCCAAAAAACCGGCCAACTTCACCGTGGCTTTTAAGCCCGAGAAGGACTCGGCAATCTGATCGTTGTAAAAGCGCGCTTCCATCGGGTGATTGGGATCGACTCGTTTCCAGATGGCTTCTATTTTGGCATACGTAGCAATCAAATCGTCCGATTGAATTTTGATGTTGAGCCAACGCGCCTGCTTGGGATCATGGCGGAAGACGATCTCACGGGAAGCTCGGTCGTTGGCCCTGCCGTATGAAAAATCCTTCATTACCCCCACAATGGTCATGTCTTTGCGATCCACACGCAACACATCGCCCAATGCTTTCTCGGGATCCTGCCCGCCAATATTAAACCGCTTCAACACTTGTTGATTTACGATGACTTCTGTTTCGCGGGCGCTGTCGGGCTTAGGTAAAAAATTCCGGCCTGCGATCAATTGGTGACCATGCAGCGGCATGTAGTGTTCGTCAATGGTGTTGTATGATACACCTGTGCCGATGGTGTCAAGCGGATTGCCGGGATACCGCATGTTGGTGCCCCAGTAGTTGCCCACGCTGGTCACAATCATGGACTGCGCCACGCCTTTTACTTCGGGCAGTTCAGACAGCTCTTTTTTCAAAATGTTCGGAGCATTGCCCTGCAAGGATATGTTGAGAATATTCTCGGTTGAAAAACCCAAATCATAGTTTATATAATGGATGTATTGCCGGTAAACGCCAATACTCACACACACGAGGATGATGGAAATGCAATACTGCACCACCATCAATGCTTTGCGGCCCGTCACTTTTTTGGAGCCTTGAAACGAACTTCCTTTGAGCACCTGAATGGTACGCACATTGGCAAAAAACAACGAGGGAAAAAGCCCGGCCAACAACCCGACCACCACGGCAAAAAGAAAAAACATGGCCAGCACAACAGGCGAAAGCTGCAGCGTAAACATCTTTTGTATGTCCGGCTCGATGGTCAGAAAATGAGGCCGCAACAAAACAAAACAGACCACTGCCAAGGACAACGCACATAGGGAAATGAGCACCGCTTCGACCAGAAACTGCGCCATGACGTGACCGTGCATGGCACCGATGGCTTTTCGTACACCTACCTCGCGGGTGCGCCTGAGGGCCCGCGCGATGGACAGGTTGGTATAATTCAAGCCTGCCGACAGGATGACGACAAAGGCCAGGCCGCCAAAAACCCACAGCAGCGTGCCGCCCATCACGGGGCCTATTTGATTGCCCATGCTATCGCTGAACATGATGTCGCGCATGGGCTGCAAGTCCAACTCGATATGCGTGTCTTTCACCGAAGGGTCTTCTTGAGCACTCAATTGAGCCAAGCGCGCATCGAAATCAACCAGATCGGTCTGTGGGGGTAGCCGTAGATAGACCCACGTATTCCACACATCGTCCCAGGCTTCCTTGCGCCAGTCTTCCGCGGCTACGATCTCCAACGTAGACAAGGAGCCCAGCATCTCAAATTTTATGTGCGAGAAAAACGGGATGTCTTTGATCACCCCCGTGACCGTGTAAGAGCGGTCTTTGTTGAAGACCATCGTTTTCCCTAGGGGGTCGTCATCGCCAAACAGCTTGCGGGCCGATGTTTCCGTAAGCACAACTGAGAAAGGTTTTTGCAAGGCCGTGGCCACATTTCCTTTGATGAGTTCGAACGAGAAGATATTGAAAAACGAGGGCTGCGTCCAAAAGCCACTGAGTGGCACGATCTTTTCGCCCAGGTGCCAATCGCCCTGAAACTGCCCCCGCACCGCCACGATCTCCTCCACCCCCGAGAAACTCTCTCCGATGAGCCGGGCCGCTCGCAGTGAGGTAGTACCCATAAAGCTATTTCCTTTGTCGCCCATGTATTCATAGCGGCTGATGAGGCGGTAGGTGCGATCACGGTGGACGTGGAAGGTGTCATACGACAGGACATCGGACAAGACGCCTATCACCACCAACCCCACCGACATGCTGACCGCCAGCCCGGCAATGTTGATAAACGAAAAAAGCTTGTGGCGAACCATGTTGCGCCCGGAGGTAGTTAAGTAGCTGCGAAGCATAATCCAGTGGGTTAAGAAATGAAAAAAGGAAGGTTGACGCACGGTATATAAACGGAGAAACTTGAGGACATCCAATACATAGATCCAACGCGCCTGACGGAGGCCTTGAGCGGCTACGTTCCGCTGGAAGAACTCGTGAAGATCTCCCTCCAGGTCTTCGGCCAACTCAGGCCGGCAGTACCACCGCAAAAAACGGGTAGCCCAGCGCGGGGGCGTATAGTTAACACCCCTCATATCCCCTTCCATTTTAGCTCGGGGATGATGTTCCAGTACTGATCGCGCATTTCCTTGGCGCGCACCAACGCGGCTTTGCCCGCATTGGTAACCGTGTAGTAGCGTTTGCGCTTGCCACCCCGTTCTTTGGTGGCTTCGCCCAAATGGCTTTTCGCCAATCCTTTTTCTTCCAATCGGTTGAGTACTGAATGCACGACCCCGAGTTTTACTTCGCGACCGGTTTTTTGGGCCAGGTCATCACAAATCGCCACGCTGTACGCCTCGCTGACCAGCGTGGCAATGGTGAGGAGCACCAGTTCTTCAAATTCACCCAGGTTAGTTCCTTTCATACACGACAGACATGATTAATTACGTAAATGTATGTAAAATGGTTGGCGGCTGAACCGATAAATTGGGTCAAAATTCCGTCAGTTAACTGACGGAATTTAGCTAATTTGCGTCAGTTTAGTGACGGAATTCATATGAGATCCATTCCCCGTTTTCTTTTGGAGCCTTTGCAAACGGCCCTGCAACCGGGCAAGGTGGTCGTATTGCTCGGGGCCAGGCGCACCGGAAAAACCCATCTGATCCGCGAAATCATGCGTCAGCAGAAGCCGGGCTCTTTTCTGTTGCTGAATGGTGAAGACATTTTCGTGCAACAGCAATTATCTCAACGTACCGTTGACCACTATCGCACGCTCACAGCCGGATACTCGCTAGTGATCATCGATGAAGCCCAAAAAGTGCCTGACATCGGCATGGTCCTGAAACTCATGGTGGACGAACTTACACACCTCTCCTTGTTGGTTACGGGATCTTCCATGTTTGATCTAAAAAATCGGCTGGGCGAACCCCTGACGGGTCGAAAGAAAGACTTCTTTCTGTATCCGATCGCACAGGTGGAGCTCTCCCTCCAGATGAACGCGTTTGCCCGGCATGCCCTGATGGAAAACCATTTGATCTATGGTTCCTATCCTGAATTATTCCACCTTTCTTCTCACCAGAAAAAGTCTGACTACTTGCGCGAACTCGTGAGCTCCTACCTCTTCAAGGACATTTTGAGCATGGAAAATTTGCGGAATGCCGATAAACTCACCGACTTGCTGAAACTACTTGCCTGGCAAATAGGACAAGAAGTGTCGCTGGAAGAATTGGGGAGGAACCTGCAAATGAGCAAAAATACCGTAGAGCGATACCTGGACTTGCTCAGCAAAGTTTTTGTCGTTTTCCGTGTACCGGGGTTTAGCCGCAACCTTCGCAAAGAAATTGTAAAAACAAAACGATGGTACTTTTACGATAATGGCATCCGAAACACGCTGATCAATAACCTGCAGCCCGTGCGGCAGCGCAACGATGTGGGGATGCTTTGGGAAAACTACCTGGCCAGCGAACGAGTCAAACTCCAAAGCTACCTGCGCTTGGGGGTATCCAACTATTTTTGGCGCACGCACGATCGCCAAGAGATTGACTGGGTGGAGGATCGGGATGGAAAACTCTATGCTTACGAATTCAAATGGCAAGCAAATGCCAAAATAAAAGCCCCAAAGGCGTGGGCAGAAACCTATCCCGGGTCCAAATTCAAAATCATTTCGCCCGATACCATGGATGCCTTTGTACTAAAAAAATGATTGCTGCCTCACATCCGCGGCTTCCACGGTGTTTCCGGAGCGTTGAGCTCGTGGGTCATCATACGGCACAGCATAAATAAATAATCCGATAACCGATTGAGGTATTGGAGGACGAGCGGCTCTACCGTTTCGGTTGCGGCCAAGGCAATCACCAGGCGCTCGGCCCTGCGGCATACGGTGCGGGCCACATGCCCAAACGAAACGGCCTGATGGCCCCCCGGCAGCACAAACGACCGCATCGGCTCCAGTTGCTCGTCCATGGCATCCATTCGGGTTTCCAAAAACGCAACGTCCGAAGAGGTGAGCGCAGGCACTTTTACTTTGGTGTTGCCGGGTTCGGTGGCCAACAGGGAACCTATGGTGAACAAGCGATCTTGTATCTCTACCAAATCGGCCTCCCGTTTTTTGTTTACCTCTTGATCGCGCAGCATGCCAATCCACGAATTCAATTCATCCACGGTACCGTAACTATCGATGCGCAAGTCAGCTTTGGATACGCGCTTACCGCCAAACAACGAGGTAGTGCCTTGATCGCCCGTTTTGGTATAGATTTTCATCGCCCGTCTTTTTCTCTCTCAAAAGTACGCATTAAACCAAGTCCGCAGATAAAGGCCCCGGCTGCTTCACCCGGACAAAAAAAACCGGGCGTTCTTCCCGGCTTTGTCTGAAGCTCTTGTGTTGTCGAATGGTGCCGTTTAAAACCGACTTATGCGTGTACGGGCCGTCTGGAGATTTCGGTATTTACTTTGTCCCACTCGATGAGGCCATCGCGCAAGCGGACAATGCGGTGCGAGTACCGCGCTATATCTTCTTCGTGCGTCACCATGATGATGGTGTTGCCTTTGTCGTGAAGCTCTTGAAACAACTCCATGATGTCGTACGATGTTTTGGAGTCTAAGTTTCCCGTGGGTTCATCGGCCAGGATGATGGAGGGGTTATTGACCAATGCGCGGGCAATGGCTACGCGCTGGCGCTGCCCGCCCGACAGCTCATTGGGTTTGTGATGATGGCGGTTGGCCAAGTCTACATTCTCGAGCGCTTTCATCGCCATTTCTTCGCGTTCTTCTTTTCCGTAGCCCGCATAGATCAGCGGCAGTGCTACGTTTTCGAGCGCGGTGGCGCGTGGCAACAGGTTGAAGGTCTGAAACACAAACCCGATCTCTTTATTTCGTACTTCCGCCAGTTCGTTTTCCGTCATCTCGCTTACTAACTGTCCGTTCAACACGTAGGTACCGCTGTTGGGTGTATCGAGGCAGCCAATGATGTTCATAAGGGTGGACTTGCCCGAGCCGGACGGGCCCATGAAAGCCACATATTCTCCCTTGTTAATGGAAATAGAGACGTCTTGCAGGGCTTTTACGATGTTATCGCCCATTTTATACATCCGGGCAAGGTTATGGGTTTCGATGATTTTGGTCATGGCCAATTTTTACGGAATATACTTCCTTGAACTTGTTTTCGATGGCAAAGTTTCAAAAATGGTTTGAAATGATGGCAGGTTTTTATTTTACCGGGGCTGTAACAAACCGCAAAACGGTGGAAATAACGCCCTCGTCCTTCAAAATGCGGTTATGGCCCAATCCTTCGGTTTCGATCAAATGGAGGTGTGGATGCGCCTTTACCAGGGTGCGGGGCTGCGAGATCCAAACATCTTTGTCATCGCGGTCATGAATGAGCAACACCTTCGCTTCGGGCGGCAGGTGGCCGACAAAGTGCATGGCCGTAAACTCCTCAAACGGTTTCCCATACACGCGCTGCACATACTTTTTTAACGCTTCGCGTGTAGCCACGGATCCGTTGATCACGCGCAAGTAGGAATCGATGATGTCATCGGCCACGGCTGGGCTGGCAATGTTCACCATCCGTTTGAAGGGCAACCCTTTCATGGCGCAGTAGAGGGCAACCCCACCACCAAATGAGTGCGATACGACCGCCTGTGGAGCTCCATGAACATCGACCACTGCGCGCACGGCCTCGTAAAAATCGAGGATGTTCGTTTGCCGGCCTTGGCTGCGGCCATGGGCAGGGCCATCTAATGCCACCAATCGAAAACCGGCCTCGTTAACAGGACCAATAAACTTTCGGAACTGGGTGCCGCGTCCGGCCCACCCGTGGATACACAACACATACTTCGCGTGATCGCCCCATGCATACACATGGATGCGTTTTCCACTCACGTTCACATGGCTTTGCCTGGCTTGCCGGGCCACCTCCTGCTCTTTGTCCGTGGGCCGATACCGTACCGGGGTAAAAAATATCCGCACAAAGTATCTGTGTGCCAATGCGGGAGTCAATCGTTCCATTTTTGGAAATATCCAGCGCACCACCCGGATGACCCACGGCAAGGGAGGTTTTTTCTTTTTCATTCGATCAAAAAGGAAAATGTCCGTGTCTCGAAGGCAAAGGTGCGTACATCGAATACACGTTCGGTAAACGTAAGCTGCCCCTGCTGATCCACCGTCACGACTGTAGAGCAGCGCGTGCCATAATTGGGGGTTTTGATAAACATGGCCGACAGCGCTCTCTCACGCTCAAGACCAATACCGGTGTCAGGCAACTCGGCATCACGGGCAAGGGCCTCGTCACGCATGGCGTCCAACAACTGCTCGGTGGAGACAGCATCGCCCTGCACCAGTTCTTGCAAGGTTGCTTTGCCGCGTTGCACCTTCGGCCAAGGCGTGTCCAGCAAGTGGTTGCTCAGTCCATAAAAACCAGGGGGCAGCGTTTCGGTATTTTGGCCGTAGTTGGACATGTAAGACATCCCGGTGGTTTCGCCCACGATTAAGTTGAAACCATTGTAAAGGCTCTTTTTCGCTTCCACGCTTTGCACATACCGATCGCGCGCCAGCGGTTGTTGCAAAAAATCAGAAACGAGATGCCCCCGCGAAGGCGCATGGGGATTGATGTTGGCAGGATCGCGGTAATTGGTGACCAACGCCACACGCCCCTGTTTGGTGACGCCCATCCACGTGCCACCGGCTTCCAGGTCGCGGCCCGCCAACACCGTTGGACTGTCGTGCCAAAAGTCAGCCGGGGCCGTTTGTCGTGCGTAAAACTCATCGCGGTTGGCCACGATGATGAGCGGATACCGCGGGTTTTGTTGTACGGATAGAAAAATGAGACACATGTGTTTACTCCCCTTAGGTAACCGACCAGAACGTAATTTTAAACAAGATAAACCGGTAGGCGGTAATGATCAGTGCTTGACATCCCAATAACACCCCCGCGCTAACGGCCACCCGCCACCAGGGGAAACCGTAGAAATGTCGCACGCCCAGTGCTAAAAAGTAGAGGATAATCAGCAAAAGAAAGGGTAACGTATTCTGATCTTCAAAAAAGGAGTTGACATCCGTCCCAAAAAGGATACGAACAATAAAAACAATGGTCGCCAAAAAAAACGATACCAATATGGTAGGTACGAACACCATGAACGCGGCATACTCCATCGCAAAAGCAAAATGATCCGCCAGAAATGTCTTTTTGGAATAATTGACGATCACCAAAAAAGGAAACATCAGCGGAGCGAGCAAAACAAGTATGATCTTGGCCCAATTGGTCGAGGATGCATTGTAGGTTTTGGTAAACTCGTCCACCGACAGCGCATTGGCCTCGACAAAAGCGACCACTTCTTCACGAATGCCCGGACGAAGCATTTGTACTCCCAGACTTGTATTGAATGTTTGAAACAGCGGAAATAGAAAATAGATAAAGTTACCCACAAAAAAGAACGCCATCGGCTTCATATAGGGCTGGCGCTTCCCTACGGCAATGTCGCGGGCCATTTGGCCGGGGCGCAGCAGCATGGTTTTGAAGCTTCGGAAAAATTTCCCATCGATAAACGTAAGGGCGTTGATGAAGTTATCAACAAAACTCCGGACGGATCGATCGTAAGGCTCCACCACTTTTTCGCCACAACGGCTACAGAACTTACCCGAAAAGGTATGGCCGCAACTGAGGCATGTGCGCGTTTGCTCATAATCAAAAGGATGAATTCGCTTGCGAAAAAAGTGCCTCATAGTGACCAGATAACCCGTGCTTACATTGTCCAATAGGTGACAAAAAATAAAATCAGACGGTAGGCTTTCCAGGAATAAAATACGAGGTGGGCCAACAAGACGCCTTTAAGCACGCTCACGATCCAGCCATGGCCATAGTATGTACGCTCGCCTCTGATAAAAAAATAACCAAACAGCGCCAGTGATACTTTTGAGTAAAGTGAATCCGATAAGAGCACGTTCCAGTCCCATGCGAACATGCCCTGCGCAGCGTGTATCAGCCACTTGAATAACAGGGGCACAAACACGCTGCTAACCAAGAGCTGATAGGCGTGAAACTCAAATGAAAACTGGAGATGATCGAAATACAGGTTCTTTTTTGAGTAGTTGATGATGGAAAGCGGCAACGTGTACAAAAACACCAGCACTACTACGATCAACTTTGATACGTTGCCGGTGTGGGCGTTGTACGCATTGGTAAACTCTTCTACCGATACCGGATGGGTTTTCAGGTGGTTGCGCACAATTTCCTGAACCCACTCGCTGTGATCTTGCTGGTAAAACTGTGAGTACAAGCTGGAGTTGAATGTATCAAAAACCGGAAAAAGGAAATAAAAGAAATTAGCGACAAAAAACAGTCCTACCATGCGCATATACGGCACCTGGACACCTTCGCGTATTTGACTTGAAAGTTTGCCTGGGTGAGTAAATAGCAGACGGAAGCTGCGCCAGAATTTCCCCTCCAGAAACGTCAGCGCGTTCAGAATGCTCTCAGCCAGTTTGCGCAACGACCGATCGCTTCGGTCAATCACTTTTTCACCACACCGACTGCAAAATTTTCCCCGAAAAACGTGGCTGCAATTTTTGCACGTCCGCTCCGCTTCGTAGTCAAACAGGTCGGTTTTTTTCCGGAATAGCGTGAACGCCATGCGTCAAAATTAGTCAAACAATTCGAGTTGCGCGGGCAACAGTTGAAAGGACTTCCGGTGGTGTAGGGTCACGCCCAACTGGCGGATGGCCTCGCGGTGCGGAGGCGTGGGATACCCGCGGTTGGTTTCCCAATGGTACCCCGGGCACTCGATGGCCAATTTTTCCATCAGCTCATCGCGGTGCGTTTTCGCCAGGATGGAAGCCGCTGCGATGGAAAGGTACTTGCCATCTCCCTGGATAATGCACCGATGGGGTATCGAAGGGTAGGCATTGAAGCGGTTGCCGTCAATCAAAAGCAACTCAGGCGTTTGCACCAACTGCGCCACCGCCCGGTGCATGGCCAAAAACGAAGCGTTGAGGATGTTGATCTGATCGATCTCGGCAGCCTCCGCCTGTGCCACGGCCCAGGCCACGGCATCGCGCACAATGTCGTGGCGAAGTTCCAACCGCTGTTCGTGCGTGAGTTGCTTGGAGTCGTTGAGTTTTTTGTGTTTGTACTTTTTCGGAAGGATAACGGCAGCGGCTACCACGGGGCCGGCCAGGCAACCGCGACCGGCTTCGTCACAGCCCGCTTCTACCTGATCGCGCGTAAGCGAGGATTTGAGCATGTCACTTCTCGGCAAAGAAAAACAACATCGCCACGAACAGGATAACGGCTATCACGGCCAACGCAATCTTGATGGCGCTGTACGGTCGGTCGCCCGTCACTTTGCCCGTACGCGCGTTTATCAAAAACTGATACAGCTTGCCATTATACCGATAGGCGCTGATCCAAACGGGCAGCAAGATGTGCTTAAACGTGGGGTTTTGATAGGTAACGTTGGTGTATTGGATGGTTTGGCGGTCGCCCCCAATATCGCGCCTGATGGACGACTCAATAACCGGCTCCATGCGGCCCTTGGCTTGTTGATAGCCCTCCTTCACCCCGGTAGCATACGTCTCGGTGCGAAACCCGCTGAGGTACTTGTCGTCATAGGGCACCAATGACTTGACGTCCCACGGCTCCAACACACGCAGCTTGTCTTGCCGAAGCGAACGGGTGGCTTCAATCAGCAAGTCGTCAAACGAGTTGGAGACATTTCCCGAGGCCGGATACCAACGCGTTTTGGTAACTGCCCGGGTTTTGGTTACGCGGTTGCCATTTTCCACCACCGTGTATGATTCGTTCACCACATAGTCTTCACCCCGTTGCCCGGTATAGCTGGTCTGTGTCTGGCAGTCAAATGTCCAATAGGGTAGATACATACCCGCCAGGCGGTCGGCACGGTCGGCATAGTGTTTGAGCACATTGGGTGCAAACCACAATGCCTTTAGCCAACGGGCAAAATTCTGCCGCGCGGCTTTCTCGTCTACGCCAAAGGGCAACACATATTGGGGCTTGTGCACCCGCGAGGTGGTGCCTTGCTTGACCACCAAAGGCGAAGCGCAAAAGGGGCATTTGTCCGAACTGGTTTTTGGATCAAACGTAGAGACGGCATGACAGCCATCGCATTTGACGGTAGCCACCTCCACCTGTTCTTCTTTCTCAAAGTTCGTGGCCAGAAAATCATCCAAACTGATTTCCCGTATCTCCGCGTGGGCCTCGGGTTGGGCAATCTCATTTTGCGCACCACAGTATTCGCATGCCAAATGGCGGGTGCCCGGTTTAAACTTCAACAGCGCACCACAGCTTTGGCAGGCCAACTCCTGACTGATGGCCCGGGTGCTTTCGGTGAATGAACTCATGCGTTACAAGCGCTGGCCTACTTGGGGATGGGCGGTGGCACCGGCCCAAACAGATGACCTAATTCCGTTACGTCCGTCACTTTGCTCCAATTGGGCATACCTTGCTTCCAAACCAATGTGTCGCGGGTGATGGACCCTTGTGCCGCCATGTTTTGCAAAGCGGCCAACGTGTAAGGGCCTTGCTGCTGACCATTCACGGCCACGAAATAAGACGGGCCACCCGGCACCGGGGGCGGTTGGTTGTTGTTGCCCGCTTGATTTTGATTGAACATCTGCCCCATTTGCTGCGCCATGGCAAAGCCCATGCCCATGCCAATTCCTTCGCTGGCGTTGCCGCTGGGATTTTTGGCTGCAGCCTCCATGGCATTGGCCGCCTGAAACTGCGCGTATTGATTCAGGTTGCCAATAATGCCCATGCTGCTGCGCTTGTCGAGCGCTTGCTCCACCTCGGGCGGCAACGATACGTTCTCGACCAAGAATTTGGTTACCTCCAGTCCATATTCGCCAAACTCGGGGTTGATTTTTCCGGAAATGAATTTTGAGAGCTCATCGTAGTTGGCAGCGAGGTCAAGGATGGGAATTTTGCTTTCGCCAATGGCATCGGTAAAGCGGGTAACCACCAGGTTGCGCAACTGCTCCGACACTTCTTCGACCGTGAAATGTGATTGCGTTCCCGCGATCTCCTTGATGAATTTGCCGGCATCCACAATTTTGATGGCGTAGGTGCCAAACGCACGCAGGCGCACCGGGCCAAACTCGGCATCGCGCAGCATGATGGGGTTTTTGGTGCCCCACTTGTTGTCGGTAAACTGCTTGGTGTTGACAAAATAGACATCGACTTTAAACGGGCTGTTAAACCCGTATTTCCATCCCATAATGGTGGTGAGGATGGGCATGTTTTGCGTGTCCAGCTTGTAGCGGCCGGGGGGATAGACATCGGCAATCTTGCCTTCATTGACCAATACGGCCACCTGGCTTTCGCGCACGGTTAGCTGTGCCCCGTTTTTGATTTCATTCTGGAAGCGCGGAAACTTCCACACCATCGTGTTGGAAGTGTCGTCCGTCCACTCAATGATGTCAAGCAATTCGTTTTTCAATCGGTCAAAAATGCCCATAGGTACGTTGGTTTGGGTGATGTCAGCGAAGCGAAAGTAGGGGTAAAAATGGTTCGCGCCAAGCGCACCGTCACTTGGCCGCCTGAGGGCCCCGAAAAAACGTATGTGGAGAAGGTACCTCGCCCTGCATCCAGGAGGTCACCATGTTTTTTTCAATCAGGTAAACCTGCGGCACGCCACCACGCCCGCCTAACATGGGCTTAATCTTCTCCCATGAAACTGCAGTCGGCATGAAGTTAGGGTCAAAGGCAACGAGGTACGCTTGCCGCTCGGCCTCCGTGCCAATGCCAAACGCCACAATGTGATCCACCGCCCCCGTGCGCTTGAATGCTTTGATATTCTCGGTGACATCCCAACAATGATGACACTGATATGAGAATAGAAAAACAAGATAGGTCGAGTCGGGATGTGCGGGAACAAATGAGTGTAGCGGAGTTTGCGCGATCGGCTGGCCAACCCATGGCGACCGCACCGCCCAGAGCGACTTCGGGGCCGACACTCCACTGGCCACCGCGCTGACCAACGAAAACAAAACAACTGCAACGATCTTCCAAGCCCGCAGATCAGAAGCCGGTGCCTGCCGAAGGCAAAACAGAGCTAACGCCAACAGTATGCCATTGCGGATAAACGACACCAGCGGGGGTGTCTTCAATATCTCCAGGGCACCAAAGCAGCCGCAATCCTCCACCCCGTGAACAGCATAGTTAAATGCAAAGGCCCCCGTGAAAAGAACGAGCAACGCCACGGCAACGAGCGCGCTGATGCGCGGATATAATTGCAGCAAGAGGCACATGCCCAACGCCACCTCCGCTACCGGAATAGCAAGTGCCACAGCCGCGGAAAAAAACGAAGTGCCGAGGATACTTTTGACCAAGGGCACAAACGTGTAGACGGCCACCGCCTTGCCCAATCCTGAAGCCAGAAAAAAGAAACCCAACACGTAAAACGCCCACGAAAAAGATACGGTCGAAGGTTGGGGATTTCCGTTGGTCATCGTCATGCGTGGTAACAAAAGCGTAAACATAGCACTCTGCTTCTGATGCACGAAAAATAACACCCTGCATTTTCGGGTGTGGTCAACTAGCCGTAATCTTGTATTTTATTTTCGCCCTTAGCCGCTTCAACCATGTCACTCTCACTTCCGGCCAATCCGTGGAAACAACTAACGTCCAAGATCGTGTATGACAACCGCTGGATACGAGTGGAAGAACATGACGTGCTGAATCCCGCAGGCAAACCGGGCATCTATGGCAAGGTACACTTCAAAAACAAAGCCATCGGTATTTTGGCGCTGGATGAGCAACGCCACACGTGGCTGGTAGGCCAGTGGCGTTATACACTTAACGAATGGAGTTGGGAAATTCCGGAGGGCGGAGGGGCCTTAGATATTGACCCGCTGGAATCGGCCAAGCGCGAGCTGCGCGAAGAAACTGGGCTGACGGCTCACCGATGGACGTTATTGCAACGCACGCATCTCTCCAACTCAGTGTCGGATGAAGAGGGGCTACTCTTTTTGGCGCAAGATCTGGTGCCCGGCACCCGCGAGTTGGAAGACACAGAGGCCGACATGAAAGTTTGGAAGCTGCCCTTTGAAGAGGCCTATGAAATGGTGCTGAACGGAACCATTACCGACAGCCTGACGGTCATCGCGCTGCTGCGCGCCAGGCAAACGCTTTTTCCTTCCTGAGTATCTCATGCTTCAACGCTACCTGCCCGAAGTAAAGGCCAGTTTGCGACTGGCCTATCCGGTTATGCTGAGCCAATTGGGTCACGTACTCATGGGCTTTACGGACAACATCATGGTGGGGCACATCAATCCCACATCGCTGGCGGCTGCCGGGCTGGCCAATGTGGCGTTCAACGTACTGCTGTTGTTTGGTATTGGCGTTTCGTACGCCATGACTCCGTTGGTGGCCGCAGCGGATGGGGCAAGAGACGTTGCCTCCATTGCCAACACGCTCAAGCACGGGTTGGTGATCAATGTGATCAACGCTTTTTTGCTGATTACGTTGGTGTTGTTCGTTCAGCCATGGCTGTATCATATCGGCCAGCCCCGAGAAGTCATTGATTTGTCCATTCCATATTTGGACATCGTCACGTGGTCGTTGCTACCGACATTGATTTTTCAGACGTTTCGTCAGTTTTCTGAGGGACTCTCACATACGTGGGTACCGATGGTGGTCGTGTTGCTGGCCAACGTTCTGAACGTGCTCCTCAATTATGTTTTAATCTACGGCTACGAAGGTATTCCTGCCCTGGGGCTTCTCGGTGCGGGATACGCCACGTTGATCTCGCGGGTGTTCATGGCCCTTGCATTGGTCTCATACATTTTCCGCGCTCCGCTCTTCCGTGCGTATCGGGCCGGGTTCGAAATGCGCAACTACAGCACTGCGCTGTTTCGCAAGATGCTGAAGATCGGCCTGCCAGCCGGGTTACAATTCATCTTCGAAGTAGCTGCGTTCGACTTTTCGCTGATCATGATGGGATGGCTGGGCACCACGGCTTTAGCAGCCCATCAGATAGCCATCAACCTGGCCACCATCAGTTATATGACCATCTCGGGCATTGCGGCTGCGGCCACCATCCGGGTGGGCTACTTTTTAGGCAAACGCGACTATGCACACATGCGCTTATCGGCCAACGTATTGCTGGGTTTAGCTATCTTGTTTATGACGCTTTGCGCCTCTGTTTTTGTTTTGGGGCGTCATCAGTTGCCGTTCGTGTATGTGGAGGATGCAGAGGTAGTTGCGTTGGCGGCCTCGCTGTTAGTCATTGCCGGCATTTTCCAACTGTCGGATGGCATCCAGGTAGTTAGCATCGCAGCCTTGCGCGGCCTTCAAGACGTGCGAGTACCCTCGCTGCTGATCTTCGTTTCGTATTGGGTCATTGGCCTGCCCATTGGATATTTTTTGGCGTTTGAAATGAACATGGGCGCCACGGGAATTTGGAGTGGCCTGTGCATCGGCCTGAGCCTGACAGCGGTGGCGGCTGCCTGGCGACTGCGCACGTTTTTACAAAAGACGCCACCCTTGTTTTAACCTTTTCCGGAAAAAAAATATCTTTGTTGTGCATTATTGCTACGCATGAGCAAATTTTTCTCTTCCCGCTTTGTCACTACAATTTGTTGGGCGCTTTGGCTCTCGCTTAGCCTGGGCATGGTGAGTTGTGAAGAGGAAGAGGAGTGCAGCGGATGCAACTCGGCCAGCCCCTACTCCAAGCCGGGTTCAGGAACGTGCTACCCCACCCGGTCGGCCTGCGAACAGGCCGAAGGGCCAGGATGCGTCATCTGTTACTAAATTCTAAGTTGGGCTTTCGCGAAATGCGTTGCGGGCACTTTCGTGAATAAACTCTATTTTAGGGCAACCAAAAAAATATGAACGAGCCTGCCCGAGCTGTCCGCGAGTCGCAAACCACCATTACGGAACTGATGATTCCTGCGTATGCCAACTTTGGTGGTAAAATACACGGGGGCATTTTGCTCTCGCTGATGGACAAGGTGGCCTATGCGTGCGCCAGCAAACATGCCGGCAGCTATTGTGTAACGGTATCGGTCGATCGTGTGGAGTTTTTGCAACCCGTGGAAGTGGGCGAATTGGTATCATTGCATGCCTCGGTCAACTACGTGGGCACCACCTCGCTGATGGTTGGTATTCGCGTGGAAGCCCACAATGTAAAAACGCACGTGACCAACCACACCAACTCCTCTTTCTTTACGATGGTCGCCAAAGACGATGACAACAGGCCGACCCCCGTGCCTCCGTTGATTTTGGAAACATATGATGATGTGAAGCGCTTTATTGAGGCCATGCGGGTACGGCACATCAAGGCCGCCATGAAAGAACAAATGAACGATGCTAAGTCGGCTGTCGATGTTTCACGCGCCCATGAGTTGTTGAAAAACGAGCGATGCATCATTGCTTTCACCGGTTAGTTTTGTACTTTATCTCCCCCATCATGAAACGCTTATTTTTTTTAATGGCCTTGGTGTTGTCGCTTTCCGCGGAAGCGCAGTACCCGCTTATTTTATCCCAGCGCGAGCAAGCCAAAGTTGTTGACGAACTGTTAGAAGACCGCCTTCGCCATGTGCTGCCGGGCCTGATGCGGAGAGAAGGTATTGACATGTGGGTCATCATCTCGCGCGAGTATAACGAAGATCCTGTCATTCGCACGCTGTTGCCAGCCACGTGGTTTGCCGCCAGGCGCACCACGATGCTGATCGCCTTCGACCGGGGCGAAGGAAAAGAGATGGAATACCTGGCGGTGTCGCGGTACGATGTAGGCAAAATGTTTTTGCGTGCCTGGGATCCTGATGCCAACCCCGACCAGTGGGCACAACTCGGCAAGCTGATCGCTGACCGCAACCCCAAAAAAATAGGCATCAACAAAGCCCCGCACTATGGCCATGCCGATGGGCTTACCAGCAACGACTATGATAATCTGATGCGCGTATTACCCAAATCGCTGCACGGCCGCGTGACATCCGCGCAGAGCCTGGCGGTGGGCTGGCTGGAAACGCGCACCGAACGCGAGATGGTGATCTATCAACAGATTTGCCGCATCGCCCATGACATCATTCAGGAGGGATTCTCCGACAAGGTCATTCAGCCGGGCATCACCACCACCGAAGATGTGGTGTGGTGGTACCGCGAAAAAATCAAAGCCTTAACGCTGGACACGTGGTTTCAACCTTCGGTGTCCATCCAGCGAAACGAGCCCGAAGCCATTACTGCCAAACGACCCCAGCCGCTGGTAATCCAACCGGGTGATCTGCTGCATGTCGACTTTGGCATCACCTATCTGCGGCTGAACACCGATACCCAGCAACATGCCTACGTGCTCAAGGCGGGCGAGACAGACGCCCCGGTCTTTTTGAAGGAGGCCTTCAAAAAGGGAAATCGTCTGCAAGACATTTTAACCTCGCAGTTCCAAACCGGCCGCACAGGCAATGAAATGCTCAGAGCCACCCGCGAGCAAGCGCTGGCCGAGGGGATCACACCTTCCATCTACACCCACCCCATTGGCTTTCACGGTCACGCAGCCGGCACCACCATCGGTATGTGGGACATGCAAGGCGGGGTGCCTTTTACAGGCGATTATCCGCTGCACGCCAACACCGCCTATTCCATCGAGTTGAATTGCACGGTCAACATCCCGCTATGGAAGAAAGACATTCGTATTCAACTGGAGGAAGACGGCTACTTTACAGGTTCATCTTTTTACTACATCGATGGGCGCCAAAAGGAACTGATCCTCATCCCTAAATCCGACTCTGTTAATCGACCTTAACGGAATGAATAAGGCGCTGCGGATACTTCATACCGCTTATGGGCTATGGGTGTTTGCCATGCTGTTTGTTCCTGCCTTTGTTTTGCTGTTATACGTCATCGTGTTCCCATCGCGCTATCGCTGGGTGGGCGTGGTGAACCGATGGTGGGCCCGGGCCTTGTTTGCCTTGTGCTTTTTGCGCGTGCACGTACGGGTATCGCCTCGCATCGACCTCCACCAACAGTACATCTTTTGTCCGAATCACTTCTCGTATTTGGATATCCCCACCATGGGGCTCAATCCCGTCAATGCCATCTTTGTTGGCAAGAATGATATGGAGAAAATACCGTTGTTTGGCTTTATGTACCGGAAACTTCATATCACGGTGAACCGCGCCAGTCTGAGAAGCAGGTCGCACACGTTGAGGCGCTCGCTGCAGGCCCTGGACGAAGGCAAGAGCCTGGTTATTTATCCTGAAGGAGGCATTGTAACAACCGACCCGCCACGCATGGCTCCTTTTAAGGATGGTGCTTTTCGGGCGGCCATCGAAAAGAAAGTACCGGTCGTGCCCGTCACCATCCCTCACAACTGGAAGCGCATGCCTGACACTCCCTGGCCGCTCCTGCATGCCGGCCCCATAGAGGTAATCTTTCACGACCCCATCGAAACGAGCCACCGCAATTTGGATGACGTGAACGAACTAAAATCCGAGGTGTTTTCGGTCATTGACCGTGAATTGCAGCACCACTCGTCCGCGCGGTGAACTTCACAGGCGGCCACTGTGTTGTGTCCTCGGTTTTTAATGGCAATTTTACAACTTGATATATCCACCCATGCGTAGCCTGTTAATCCTTTCCCTTCTCGCACTGCTTTCATGCACACCTACACCCCCGGAACTGCGCACGGGCCCGTGGCGGGGTGTGATTTCGATGCAGGGCAAAGAGCTGCCGTTTGGCCTGGAAATCACCCGGTCCGGATCCGGCTATCAAGCCTACCTGCTCAATGCCGAAGAAAAAATTCTACTGGACGAAATTTCTATCCAAGGGGACTCCGTGCGTTTGAACATGCACGTGTTTGATGCTGCGCTGGTGGCCCGCGTAGGCGATACCCAACTGAGCGGGACGTTTGTCAAAAACTACGCGCCCTCAGGCCATCTTCCCTTTGAAGCTGCCTATAACGAAACCCATCGCTTTACCCGTGACAGCACCACCACGTTGGATTTCTCAGGAACGTTTGGCGTAACCTTTCAGGTGTCTGACACGGTAGAGTATCCTGCCGTGGCGATGATCCAACAAGAGGGAAATGATGTGATCGGAACCTTTTTGACGCCTACGGGCGACTACCGCTATCTGCAGGGCAACGTGGTAGACGATGAGCTACACCTCAGCGCGTTTGACGGCAACCATGCCTTTGTATTTACGGCCACGCTTTCGGGCGATTCGATCCGAGGCAATTTCTACTCGGGCAAAAACGGATTTGAAACATGGAAGGGTGTGCGCAACAACCAGGCGGTCCTGCCCGATGCCGAATCGCTCACGTTTTTGAAACCGGGATACGACAAGCTGACCTTTAGCTTCCCCGACCTGACGGGCAAGCCCGTCACACTGCAGGACGAACGATTCAAAAATAAGGTTGTCATCTTGCAGATCTTTGGTACGTGGTGCCCCAATTGCATGGACGAGACTAGGTTCCTGGCCCCCTGGTACGAGCAGAACAAGGAACGTGGTGTGGAAATACTGGGGCTGGCCTATGAGCGCAAGGCCGATTTTAACTATGCCCGGGAGCGGGTAGAGAAAATGAAAAACAAATGGAATGTGGGATATGAGTTTGTGATTGCGGGCGTGAACGACAAAGCCAAAGCATCCGAAACCTTACCGGCCCTCAACCGCGTGTTGGCTTTTCCAACCACCATTTTTATCGGTAAAGACGGCAAGGTGAAACACATCCACACCGGTTTTTCCGGACCGGGCACAGGCATTCACTACGAGCGGTTCCAGGAACGGTTTAACCAACTCGTGAATGAACTTTTGGCCGAAAAAACGCCTTCTTGAAGGCAATGGGTTTCAATGAGATGAAAAAAAGGGTAGTGGTCGGACTGTCGGGCGGAGTGGACTCCAGCGTCACGGCTTTTCTCCTGAAGGAGCAAGGCTATGAGGTCATCGGTATGTTCATGAAAAACTGGCACGATGACTCGGTAACCATTAGCAACGAGTGTCCCTGGCTGGACGACAGCAACGATGCCATGATTGTAGCACAACACCTCGGCATTCCGTTTCAGGCCATCGACTTGAGTGTAGAATACAAAGAGCGCATCGTGGACTACATGTTTGCCGAGTACCAGGCCGGGCGGACGCCCAACCCTGATGTGCTGTGCAACCGCGAGATCAAGTTTGACATTTTTTTGAAGGCTGCTTTAAAGTTGGGAGCCGATTTTGTGGCTACCGGCCACTATGCGCGCAAAGGCGAGAGCACGATTGACGGTCAAACTGTCTACCGCCTGTTGGCGGGTAAAGATCCTAACAAAGACCAATCGTATTTTTTGTGTCAGCTCACGCAGGCACAACTGGCGAAAGCGTTATTCCCCATTGGTGAGCTCTTAAAACCGGAAGTGCGCACCATCGCCAAGAGGGCGGGGTTGGCCACGGCCGAGAAAAAAGATTCACAGGGGTTGTGCTTCATTGGCAAGGTTCACTTACCTGACTTTTTGCAACAGCGGCTGGAGCCCAAGAAAGGAAAGGTCATTGAAGTACCGGCTCATTCACCCGTCTTTGCCAACGGCCACGCCAGCAGTGACCTGGCCCACATGACCGCGCCTTATACCTTCACACCCGAACGAGGTACCGTGGTGGGCGAACATAACGGAGCGCATTTTTATACTATAGGTCAGCGCAGAGGGCTCAACCTGGGCGGCTTTGCCGAGCCGTTGTTTGTGATCGGCACGGACACGCAGCACAACGTAATTTATACCGGGATGGGTGAAAATCACCCCGGGTTATATCGCCAGGGGTTATTCATTCCACAAGCGGAAACCCATTGGATACGTGAAGACCTGCGTTTACGGCCAGGCGAATCAAAGGACTACCAGGCACGCATCCGCTACCGCCAGCCACTGGAGGTATGTACCCTACACCAGCGCGAAGACGGCCTTTATGTGATATTCGAGCGACCTCAGCGAGGTGTCACACCGGGACAGTTTGCCGCGTGGTATACCAACGATGAACTGATTGGGTCAGGGGTGATTGGGTAGACGAAATTACGCCCGTAACAATGCCAAAGTTTCAATTTGATCAATCGTACGGGCGGGCGCTGGGGGTTGCCTACACAGCTCTTTACAGGCGCCTGGCCAGGTACATGCGCGAAAAAAACTTACCCATTACCCCTGATCAGTTTCGCGTGCTTACCAGTTTGTGGCAGCAAGACGGCAAATCGCAGCAAGAATTAGCCGCGGCCTCCAACCGCGACCGGGCCAATGTAACGCGCCTCATTGATATCCTGGAACGGGAGGGCATTGTGGAGCGCCAGGATGACGAAAACGACAGGCGGGTATTTAGAATTTACCTCACCAAAAAAGGCCGGGAATTGGAAGCCGAGGCGGCCGAATGTGCCCAACAAGCCATCAAAGACGCCCAAAAAGGTATCTCGAAAGAAGAAATTGAAGTATGCATGAAGGTTTTGAGAAAGACGATCGGGAACTTATCATAACGTCTTTTGATTATATTGTTGCGTATTTAACAATCAATTAGTCAACATTTAAAACCAACCTATGAACAACACCTTGGACAAATTTGAAATCTTCGAGTTGATGAACAATTACATTCTCTCCATCGACAGCCACGACAACGAGCAGTTTGCCGACAACTTCACCAAAGATGGTGTGTACGAAAGTCCTTGGGGCACCGCCCAGGGCAAAGAGGCCATTATCGGAACCATTGGCTACTGGCACAGTTCGGGTATCACCTCCGGTAAGCGGCATTTTGTAGGCAGCATTCAAATCAAAGAACTGAACAACGATGTTGCCAAGGTTGAAAGTTCGTATTGGGTAGCCGATGCGCAGAACACGCCTGGCATCGTTGCCACCGGCTATTATGTCGACACGCTCAAAAAGGAAAATGGCACCTGGAAAATTGCCAGCCGCAAACAAGTGGTTGATCCCAGTTTCAAAATGAATCCTTAATCTCTAATGCCCGCCCTTATGAAAAAGTGGTCTATACTCGTTGTTCGCTACGTCCTCGGAATCATTTTCCTGTTCAACGGCATCAATATGTTTGCGCAATTCATGCCCTTGCCCAATCCGCAGCAGCCGGACATTGCACAGCGGTTTCTTAACTTGCTGGGCGAAGCAGGTTACTTCTACCCGATATTGGGTGGCGTAAAAATAGCCACCGCGTTGGCACTTTTTTCCAATCGCTTCCTGCCATTGATGCTCGTGGTGCTGTTGCCCATTACACTCAACGGCATCTTGTTTCATTTCAGGATGGATCCACCCATGGCGCCCGTGGCGCTGGTAGTTGGATTGATGCAAGTCTATCTGATTTACATCAACAAAGAAAAATACATGCCGATGCTGGCGAGCGGCAATAAATAGTATGATGAAGACCCTGCTTTCGTTTGCCATTGGTTTTCTTGCTATGGTAGGTTGCACGAAACAAAACAAACACCTGATGGGGCACGGAGAAAAAGTACTCGTGATTGGCCGACATGAAAGTATGCTGACCAAAGTAACTGACATGCTAAAGCAGCAGGGCTATGAAGCCGTGGGCAAACAATTCAACGAAGAAGCTATCGCGGCCTTTAAGGCCGGCTCGTTCGATGCGGTAATCATCGGAGGCGGTGTGGACACGGAAAGCCGGGATCTCTTTCACACCGAGTTTTCCAAAAATAACCCGAATGTAAAAATCATTGACGGCCATCCACAGACTGTTTTGCGCGATCTACAACAAGCATTCGGAAGCCGATGATGTTCAAATCCCAATTAACAAGAAGAACGATCCATTTCCGCCAAGGGCATGACTAACGAAAAGACCATCACCCGACTGTCTGCTTTCAAGTTTACCAACGACTTCCCCGGGTTGAGTGGCGTGAACATCATGGCGCACCAGTATCCGATCGAACCGTTTCTGGTTTTTACCGAATACCGAATGACACAAGCTGTGTTTGGCCCCCATCCGCACGCGGGTGTTTCGGTGATGACGTACATGCTGCCCGATAGTAAAAACAGTTTCATCAACCGCGACAGTCTTGGCGACCAGAGCATCATTGAACCCGGGGGTTTGCACATTACCCAGGCGGGAAGCGGCATGTTTCATGATGAGTTTCCCCAAATGCCGGGCGCGGTTGCACATGGTTTTCAAATTTGGATCAATCATGCCGAGCAGCATCGGTTGGTTACGCCAATGTCTTTTCATGCCAGCCCAAAGGAAGTTCCCGAGGTGATAACCGAAGACTATACTGTTCGCGTGCTGCACGGTCGGTTCGGTCCGCAACAAGCTAAGCACCGCATGGTAACAGACGTTACGCTGCTGCACATTTTTTTGCAGCCCTATGCCGCCATACAACTCGATGCCGATGAAATGGCTTTCGTTTACGGATTAGGTGGCTCGGGCTTAGCCGGTATGGAAAAGATCGGTGCACAGATGCTTGCGAACTTCGATGCCACGGGCAATAGCATAACTATTAAAGCTGATTCGGTTGGTTTTGAATTGATGTTCGCCAGTGGCACACCCGTGAAAGAACAAATTACGTATGGAGGTCCTTTTGTTATGACCACACCTGAACAAATGACACAAACCAAACGCAGGCATGCTCTTGGCGAGATGGGAACGCTAGAGCCGTATAGGGGATAATTAACCGATGAATACGTAACGTAACAAAGAAACTATGTGGATTAGCCTTGTACTGATTACTGTTCTTATAGCCGCGCTAAGCCGAACAAAATTTGAAGTCCGCCACGAGATATTGATTCATGCAGCTTCTGAAAAGGTCTGGAGTGCCGTTATCGATTTTAACAACTACAAAAACTGGAACAGCCAATTGCTGTACTTGGGAGGAACGATTGCCAGGAACGAAAAAATACATCTAAAGCTCTCGGTGGCGGGCGCTGCGCCCTATGAGTTCAAACCCACCATCTCCCAATGGCAAGAGGGTAAAGTATTTGGTTGGATTGCCCGAACCGGATTGCCACGTGTGTTTGATGGGGAGCACTTCTTTGAAATCACACCTAATTCAGATGGCACCACCACGCTTGTCAACCGAGAAGAATATCGTGGCGTGCTTTCTTTGCTGATGAAACAGTTACCTGCGATGAAGTTAGCCCCCAAAGGTTTTGAAAAGATGAACCGGGAGTTAAAAACCTATATCGAGAAATAAGATCAGTGGGCTGTATTTTGAGGCACTTTTGTTGAGGCGAATGCTTTGCAGATTGAACACGTCCCAAAACGCTCCTATCCAAGCTGATCCGCTCGCTGCATAAAATCTCCCTGAGTCAAAATAAAACGGACAAACCGAAATCCCCGCCTGACTACGCCACGCGGGCAGGGAACCGCAGCTGCAAAATCGACTAACTAGAAATGTTTGTAGTCCCGGCAGGGTAAATGTCGAACCGGAATTTTATGCGGATTTGAAGAGATTAGATGATATTAGCTTAATTATCAAGCAGTTAAATGATAAATATGGTAATAAATGAATGTACTCACTGTATTGGAATTCCGGGAAGGTTTTTTCTCAATTCGACTTGCACGTTAGGGGTTTTGCCTTACAAGTTCGATAGCTTTTTGATTAAAATCCTTTATTCAAAAAACCGACCTCGCTATTGAAGCAAGGCTTTTGTTCTTCAAAATTCTAAGAGCGTTGGTGTAGTCTTCCGTTGAAATAATCTTGTCGATCTCCTGAGCACGTTCTTTGCTCCACCGGTCAATATCGACTTTGGCTATGAAGGATTCAAAGTTAGGTTTGATTGCATCCGGATTTTTTCCAGAAGCGACATTGCTGTCCTTGAAATAGTGGTCTAGCCACTTCAAGATCCTCTAATTTTTATTCATTTTGTTGACTACAAACATTTCTAAAACAGTTGACGGAGTGGAACCTTCAAAAATTCCTGCCACGGTACGCCACTATTCCCAACCAACATCACCTTATCCGGCTCATGCAGTTTCTTGAACGCCTCCATGCCTGCAGCTTTTTGTGTAGCTCCACTTTTTACTTCCAGCCCAATTACTTTTCCTTTTTTCTCCAACACAAAATCAATCTCGTCATTTCGGTGTCGCCAGTAGTGAACTGTGTAGCCTTCACTTAATTGATGATTCACGAGGTGAGCACCAATAGCTGCCTCCACCCAACGGCCCCACACATCGGGCTTTAACCTCACCTCGTTCAATGCAGCACCTTGTTGTGCGGTAAGTAACGCGGTGTTATGCACTTGAAATTTGGGACTGGAAGAACGTTGGCGAAGTTGTTCGCCTGTATATTTTTCAATACCTGCCAACAGCCCAGCCGTGTCGAGCAACTGCAAGTAGTGAGCTAAAGTCGTGGTATTGCCCGCATCCTGCAACTGCCCAACAATTTTTGTATAAGACAAAACCTGCCCTGAATATAAACAACCTAACTCAAAAAGTTTTCGCAGCAAGGCAGGCTTGTCAACACGCGTAAGCATGAGAATATCTTTGGAGATACTGGTTTCAATGAGTGCATCGTTCACATATTTCTTCCAGCGATCTTCATCGCCCACTAAACTGGCTGCACCAGGGTAGCCTCCAAACCAAACATATTGTTCGGCTGTCACCCCAAAAGCTTGCTCCATTTCTGTGAATGACCAATGCCCCAAGTAGGTAGTTTCAAAACGCCCGGCCAACGACTCCGTTAATCCTTGTTGCAAGAGTAAACGAGATGATCCCAATAAGATAACTTTAATGGGTTGGTTCGTGCGCGTGTCTTCGTCCCATAATTTTTTGACTACCTCGCTCCAGTTATCAATCTTTTGAATTTCATCAATGGCTAAAATAAAGGCGGTTGCTCCAGAAGCCTTCCACTGCAAACGAGCTGTTTCCCACTGCTGCTCCAACCAAAGCTCTCCGGCATTGGCAAGGGCATCAGCTGAAACGAAAAGATGGGGAGCATTCAATTTGGCCAAAACCTGCCCGGTAAGGGTGCTTTTGCCCACCTGGCGTGGCCCCATCAGCACTTGAATAACGCCTCTTGGCTCATTCATTCTGCTTATAAGTTTCTGAATATAAGGTCTTTCGAAAGTCATTTACAAATTACTCAGTATGTTGAGTAAAAATACTCAAAGAACTTCAATAATCCAACCGCTGCCCCAAAAATGGTCGGTCAGCGAGCTTGACGGCCAGTTGCTAACCCTGTGCGGCAGGTCGCTGCTTTCTTTGAATGCGCAAAAGTGGACCTGACCCAGGCAGGGGTAGTTGCCCGTGATGAAGGCTGACAGTAGCCCCGAATGATACCTGTTATAAACCTCTGTAAACAAAACCGCCCACGGCATGAAGGCCTTCGTATAGCGGTTCTTATCCAAGTTATGTTTGGTCAACCTTCGGGCAAGATCATGGGTGATGCCTGCATAAAGTGTAGCGTTAACCGCATTTGTCAACACATAAACTGTGATAGTAGCCCCGGCAGGAATACCTGCCCGACTGTGTCACGCAGGCGGGGAACCTGCATCTTCAGAATCGACTAACTAGAAATGTTTGTAGCCCCGGCAGGAATCGAACCTGCATCGTCAGAATCGGAATCTGAAATACTATCCATTGTACTACGGAGCCAATGCAACACACTTTTTTACGAACCCTGCCTTCGTCAGAATTCCTGCCTGCGCTGCCGCTGCGGTAGGTAAGCTTGCCTGACTGCGTCATGCAGGAAGGGGAACCCTCCGGCCGAGAATCGGAACTTCGTATAGTCCGCAGCAAAAGTAAGCCAAGCCGACCGTACTTACAACCGGCTATTTCTTCACGGCAATCGCCTCAATTTCGATGCGCACATCCGGGTGAAAGAGGGCCTGCACCCCCGCCAATGTACTGGCCGGTGGCGCCTCCGCATTCAGGTAGCCCCTGCGCACCTCGCGCACCACCAACAAGTCGGCTGGTTGAAAATTGACAACGTAGGTGTTCATTTTGACGATATCCGCAAATGTGAGCCCCACCGAGGCCAAACATTTTTTCAGGTTCTCATATACTTGCACGGTTTGGGCCCGTAGGTCGCCCTTCCCCACCACTTCGCCTTTTTCATTCGTGGGCACCTGGCCGCTGATGTACACCGTGTTACCCGCGACTACCACGTGCGTATAGCCGCTCGACCTCATTAGCCCGTCCGGGTTCACAAACTGCGTTTGGGCTTTGGCCAGGGTGCCGGCCGTCAAGAACATCAATACGAAAACTTGTCTTCTTATCATGTCGTAGTTCATCTTCATTCTTTTAACAGGTTAAACGCCCAAATCGCCCCCATCCGAAATCTCGATCAGCAGCAACTTAACCTCTTCGGCCTTGGCATGCTCGCCCATCTTTTCAAAACTCATGATGAGGTTTCGCAACGCCCTTCGGATGATATCCACATGATCGCACGGCTCGAAAAAAGAGTTTTGCGGAACAAGATGAAGTTCATGGATGTAGTTTTCAATATCCTGACGCGTAAAGATCAACCCGCGATTGAAGGCATTGATGTAAACCTGGTGCTGGTCATCTTTGTACGTGAGGATAAACAAATTAGGCAAATTGACTCCATACACGGGCATTTTCAGTCGCTGCGCCACGAGCAGGTAGATCACACACAACGTTATTGGGTTACCCTTTCGGCTCTCCAACACCACATTGATCATCGAGTTGCCGGGTGAATGAAAGTTTTTGGTGTTGGCGCCAAACTTCAGCTTGTTGAACATTACCCCGTTAAAAACCTTGACCTGATCCATGGCGTGCAGGTCCGGCCCAAACTCCACCCACGCATCGCGGTATATTTGCTCCAGTTCTTGTTTCAATTTCCCCACCTCCAGGTCAGGATACTGATAGGTGGCCACGATCCACATTCCCTCCAGCAAGTCATGCTCCGTTCCCTTGTACCAACTCACGAGACGCTCTTTGACCAACTCGTATTGCAAGTTATGGATCAACTCTTCGATCCTGCGCTGCGCAGCCGGACTAAAGCTCTCCTCCCATTCCCGTTCCAACAGCGGGATGATGGACGTACCCAGCGAGCGGATTTTCTCCTCCACGTGCTCCAGTATTTGCTCGTCTTCATCGTCCAGCAACGAAATCAATGCTTTTAGCTCTTTCTCTTCCACGCCTGCCAGTGGGTTATGTTTGGAGTACGCCAACGGAAAATTTCTCAAGGGGTGCATGATTGGCCGCCTCGATGCCGCGCGCTAACACTGTTCGTGTTTGCAGCGGGTCAATGACCCCATCCACCCACAAGCGTGACGCGGCATAGTACGGACTCAATTGCTCATTGTACCGATCGGTGATCTCTTTCAACTGCTGGTCTTCTTCTTCTTTGGTCAATACTTTTCCTTGTGCCTTTAACGCCGACACCCTGATTTGCAGGAGTGTTTTGGCAGCCGAGGCCCCGCTCATTACTGCAATTTGTGCCGTGGGCCATGCAAAAATCAATCGCGGATCATAGGCTTTGCCACACATAGCGTAATTGCCCGCCCCGTATGAGTTGCCAACAATCAATGTGAATTTGGGCACCGTAGAATTGGCCATGGCATTGACGAGTTTGGCCCCGTCTTTGATAATACCTCCGTGCTCCGCTTTGCTGCCCACCATAAAGCCGCTCACATCCTGAATAAACAGCAGCGGTACTTTGCGCTGGTTGCAGTTCATAATAAAGCGCGCAGCCTTGTCGGCCGAGTCCGAATAAATAACACCGCCCATCTGCATCTCTCCCTTTTTGGTTTTCACCACTTTGCGTTGGTTGGCCACAATGCCTACGGCCCATCCTTCCATGCGGGCATACCCACACAACAAGGTTTTCCCATACAGCGGTTTGTACTCGTCAAACTCGGATCCGTCCACAAGGCGTTTGATCACGTCCATCATGTCATACGGCTTGGTCCGGTCGGTCGGCAACAGGCCGTAAAGTTCTTCGGGATTTTCTTTGGGGGGCAGTGGCGCGGCATGGTCGAACCCGGCTGTCTCGGCACGCCCCATCTTATTGAACAGCCTTCGGATGTAGTCCAGACAAGAAGCATCATCGGGAAATTTGTTGTCGGTCACCCCGCTGATTTCGCAATGAGTGGTAGCGCCTCCCAGCGTTTCGTTGTCGATCTCTTCACCGATGGCGGCTTTTACGAGATAAGATCCTGCCAAAAAAATCGATCCGGTTTTGTCCACAATCATGGCCTCATCGCTCATGATGGGAAGATAGGCGCCCCCCGCCACACAACTGCCCATAATGGCCGCAATCTGCACAATACCCATGGCCGACATCCTGGCGTTGTTACGAAACTGCCGGCCAAAGTGCTCTTTGTCTGGAAATATCTCGTCTTGCATCGGCAAAAATACACCTGCGCTATCCACCAGGTATACGA
This sequence comes from uncultured Ohtaekwangia sp., assembly GCA_964524935.1. GTDB lineage: Bacteria > Bacteroidota > Bacteroidia > Cytophagales > Cyclobacteriaceae > ELB16-189. The sequence goes on along the minus strand of CAZGFJ010000001.1, from coordinate 52,296 downwards.
TGGGCAACCGGTTTTCCATGGCAATTTCCTGGGCGCGCAGATTTTTCTTGGCAGTGATCGGAAACCACGCGCCTGCCTTCACGGTAGCATCATTGGCCACGATCACACAGGTGCGGCCGTGAATGGTGCCGATACCCGCCACCACTCCACCCGAAGGACAGCCGCCCTGTTCCGCATACATGCCTTCGCCTGCAAACAACCCGATCTCCACAAATGCGGTGCCCTTGTCGGTCAGGTACTCGATCCGCTCGCGGGCCGTCAGTTTTCCTTTTTGATGTTGTTCGTCAATTTTTTTTTCCCCTCCCCCCAAGCGCGTCTTTTTCTCTCTGGCCGAAAGCTGAAAACAAAGTTGCTTGAATTGATCTTCGTTTTTGTTGAATTCTAACGTGTCGGCCATAGGGCAATCGTTCAAAAGGTGAATGTACAGCAGGTTGGCGAACCCAACCGACCCAACAGCAGACTACTGCTTTTTCTTCTCTTCTTCCTCTCTTCTGCGGTCGCGTTCGATTTTGCGTTTGCTTTTTCCGAGAGGGGCAAAAAAGTGCTTGGGGTTGTTGTCTAAATGGTAGGCCAGTGTATCCAACGTCACCAGCAGTTTGTTTAAGTTCACATACAGCGAATCTTCCGTCATAAGTTTGCTCATGGTATTGTTGCCGCTGTTAAGGCGGGTGAGCGTTTCATTCAGCTTGGCTAGTGACTGGTTGGTCTTGTTCATCGCTTCACCCAGCTTGATGCGCTTGAGCGAGTCGGACAGTTCGCGAAAATTTTGCAAGGTGGGCTTTAGCTCCGCCAGGGTACTGGTCAGGTTGTCGGACGTTGTCTTTACACTGCCCGACAGTTGTTTGATTTCCGTTTGTGCGGTAGCCAATGTTGCGTTGAGCAAGCCGGGTGTGGTCTCCAATTTGATAAACAGATCATCGATGCGCTGGCTTTCTTTAATGAGATTGTCGAGCAGGGAATTGAATTTGCGCAAGGTGGTGGATAGGTTGTCCGCCACGGGTTCAGCCGTTTCGGTAAACACGTCCATGATGCCTTTGGCGATCTCCGCCCGCAGCGTGTCACCCGGCTGGGCCGGTTGGACGGTGCTGCCAATGGACAACAAAATGGACTTGCCTCCCAAGAAATCACTGTTTAAAATGGCTTTGGTGGTATCGCCCAGGACAATTTTCGAGTCAATGTCAATTTCGACCAGCACCTTGTTTTGACGGTTTTGCATGATGCGTATGCTGCTCACGCGTCCCACCGCATAGCCATTGATGAGCACGGGGTTGGAAACAGCCAGTTGGTCTACATTATCAAAAACAAGATAATATTTGTTGGTGGTGGAGAAAAAATCGCTGCCTTTAAGGAACTGAAAACCAAAGTACAACAGTACAATGGAAATGGCGGCAAACACCCCCACCTTTATTTCCTTGCTAAAATTCTTCACAAATACCGGTCAGTTTATGGCCTCTTGCTGGGCTTTGTATTCTTTGAACGCCCGGTAGATACCGGACGCCAGCAAGTCTTGGCCGTTTTCGCTCAATAAAAACTCTTCTTCCTTTGGATGGGAGATAAAACCGAGTTCGATCAACACCGAGGGCATGGACGAACGGTGCAGGACAATAAGACCTGCCTGTTTCACGCCACGACTGTATCGGCCTACCCGCTTCTTAAACTGCTGCTCCACCTTGTCTGCAAACAACAAACTGCTTTCAATATACGCATTTTGGCTTAGTGAAAACAAGATGTATGACTCCGGGCTGTTGGGGTCAAATCCTTCATAGCGCTCCTGATAGTTCTCGTCCAGCAGGATCACCGAGTTTTCGCGTTTGGCTACTTCCAGGTTACTTTCCGATTTATGTAGCCCCATCACAAACGTTTCGGTACCGTAGGCAGTGCCGGTGGGAATGGAGTTGACATGGATGGAAATAAAGAGCTTGGCTTTGGCTTTGTTAGCAATGTCCGCTCGCTGAAATAATTCCACAAACCGGTCATCCTTGCGGGTGTAGATGACCTTCACCCCGGGGATATTCTTCTCGATGTAGGCGCCCAACTTCAGCGCCACCTTCAATGTGATGTCTTTTTCCTGCCCCTTTTTGCCCACCGCCCCTGGGTCTTTGCCCCCGTGGCCGGCATCGATCACGATCGTGTCAATCAGGTAGGAACTGCGCGTATCCGCAGGTGAGGAAGTCTGCGGCTCGCGACCCGAAAAGTTTAGCAAGGTTATTGCTACCAGAGCCAGCTTTAATCGGATTGTCCTCAAGGGCGTAACGATGTGTAGATGAATTGCAATACCTTTGCGCAAAGTTGTGAATTTTTTGGTAAACGCTAAACAAAGAGCAGGCCAAAACGCCTGTGCAGGCACCGTGCTATTGGGTGTTTTGTTGCTCTTTGCCACCGCTGATTTGTTCGCGCAAGTAGAACGCAGGGTCAAACCACCCGGCCGCACACTGCCCGTGCGCAGCGACACGCTCCGCCCAACCCTTCCCACCGCGCAGACACCCCCGGCCGACACCACGCGCAAGACGGCCGATAGCACGCTGGTACCGCCCAGGAAGGGCGACATAGAAACCACGATCTTCTACTCGGCCCGTGATTCCATCAACACCAGCCTGGACAAACGCACGGTCAAACTCTATGGAGATGCCAAGGTCAAGTATGGGATCATTGAACTGGAGGCCGATGAAATTGTCATCGACTATGAAACCTCCACCATCACCGCCCGCAGTTCCATCGACTCCACTGGTAGCCGGGCGGGCTATCCCATCTTTAAAAACGGCAGCGAAGTGTACGAAACGCGCGATATGACCTACAACTTCAAAACCAAACGCGCCAAAATCACGGAGGTGATCACCCAACAGGGCGATGGATTTTTACATGGTGGGGTGGTCTTTAAAAGCGATCAAAACGAACTCTACAGCATTGGCAACGCCTACACCACCTGCAACCTCTCGCACCCTCACTACCGCATCATTGCCACCAAGGCCAAGGCCATTCCGAACGATAAGATGGTAACGGGGCCCTTCTATATGGAATTTAACGATGTACCCACGCCTGTAGGCTTCCTGTTTGGCATCTTCCCAAGCCAGCGAAAGAGTGCCTCGGGCATCATGGTGCCCAGCTATGGCGAAGAAGGGCGAAGAGGCTTTTTCCTGAGGCGGGGCGGCTACTTTTTTGACGTGAGCGACTACATGAAAGCCTCCATTACGGGCGATCTTTACTCTAAAGGCGGAACGGCCCTGTACTTGAACACCATGTACCGCAAGCGCTACCGCCACGATGGCTCGTTCAACTTTTCATTTACAAACAACGTTTTTGGCGATAACATAGAGGCCCCCAACAAAAGCCGCGACTTTAGCGTGACGTGGAGCCACTCGCCCCAAAGCCGTGGCACGGGCCGCTTTTCGGCTTCGGTCAACGCGGCCACCTCTACCTTCAATCAAAATAATTTTCTGGGCGTAAACACTGTAGCCACGGCCGTGCGGCTCGACAACGTGACGCGGAAGATGTCTTCCAACGTATCGTATTCAAAAACGTTTGCAGGCACTCCTTTCAGCATGGGCCTCAACTTCACGCACAACCAGGATTTGCAAACCCGCAGGGTAGACCTGACGTTGCCCACGCTAACGTTTAACATGAACAACGTGTATCCCTTCAAGCAATCCAAAGACAGCAAGTTTTTGGAGAACCTGAACGTGCGTTATACGCTGGCTTCGGTAAACCAAATCACCAATAACCTGGGGCCCATTATTGTGGAGCGAAACGAACTGGGCCGCCAAATACAACGGGATAGCATTGCCCCGTTCACATTCGAAAATCTATCCACGTTTTTCGACAACGCCCGCAGGGGCATGCAACACACCATCCCGTTGAGCACCTCGTTTAAAGTGCTGAAATTTTTTACCGCCAGCCCCACTTTTGACTACAGTGAACGATGGTACTTTGAGAAATTGAATTGGGCGCAGCGAGACGACAGCACGCGCACCATTTTTGTGCAGGACACCATCCCCGGCTTTAACCGGGTGGCCAACTACGGGGTGAACATGTCGTTCGTGACGCGGATCTATGGAACCTACATTTCCAAAAACCCGGACAGTCGTATACGGGCCATCCGCCACATCATCAACCCCTCGATCGGTTTTAGCTACCGACCTGATTTTGCTGACCCCAAATACGACTATTTTCAGCGCTTTGAATCGGCCGCCCCCGGCCGTGCGCCTGAACTACGGGCCCGGCATCAAGGCTTTGCGTATGGGGCCTCCGGATCGGGCGAAAGCAGTTCGATCAACTTTGGCATCAACAACACCATTGAAATGAAGGTGAAGAGCAAGAAAGACACGGTAGAGAAAAAGATACCGCTTTTCAATACGCTGTCGGTGGGCTCCTCGTACAACATGGCGGCCGATTCATTCAAGCTGGCCAACTTTTCGTTTGCCGCCAACACCAATATTTTGAACGACAAGATCAATATCAACTTCAACGCCACGCTTGACCCCTATCAGTATGGTTCTTTCTTAACCTACCTCGAAAACAGGACCACGAAAGAGTTGACCGAGGTGGTAACGGAACGAAGACTTAATCGCTATGCCTGGAGTGCGGGTTCGCTGGGCCGCATCACGCAAGCGGGGCTGGCCTTTAGCACAAACCTGAACCCCAAGGCGCGGGAAGGCGAAAAAGACACCCGCGAACGCATCAGCAATGCGCCCAACGTGAGCGAAACGGACAAACAAATGCTGCTGCGAAACCCTGATTTATATGTGGACTTCAGCCTGCCGTGGAGTTTGCGTATCAGCTACAACGTGGACTACAGCCGCGCGGCCAACAGCCCGGTGCGCGTAACCCAGGCGCTGCGGTTTTCTGGCGATCTTTCGCTTACCGAAAAGTGGAAGATTACGTTCAATTCGGGGTACGACTTCGAGAACAAGCAGTTTACCCAAACGATGTTTTCGCTCAACCGCGAACTGCATTGCTGGCAGATGTCGCTGGGGTGGACTCCCTTTGGGCAATTTCAATCGTACAATTTTTCGATTGGCGTGAAGTCGGCCCTGTTGCGCGATTTGAAACTGGACCGTACGCGTTCGTTTATCGACAACCTGTAGGCGCTACTTCATCCAACCCTCGATTTCTTCCAACGTGGGGTTGGCGATTTCAAGCTTGAGTTTCTTGCGCATGCCGGCCAGGTCGTTGAACACCTTGGTGGGTTTCTGTTCTTTCAGCTGAGCCACGGATTGGATACCCAGTTTTTGAATCAGCGGTATCAGCTCGGCCCGCACGCCCAACGCTTCCAGTTCCTTTTCAATATGAACCGTGCTCACTTTTTCCGGTTTCATTTGCGGGAAGAACAATACGTCCTGGATCGAAGACGAGTTGGTCATGATCATCGAAAGGCGATCGATACCAATACCGAGTCCGGCCGTGGGCGGCATGCCATACTCCAGCGCACGCAAAAAGTCTTCGTCCAGTGTCATTGCCTCCTCGTCTCCACGTTTACCCAGCTCCAGTTGTTCTTCGAAGCGCTGGCGCTGATCAAGGGGATCGTTGAGTTCTGAAAATGAATTGCAGATTTCCTTCCGGTTGCAGATGGCTTCAAAGCGCTCGACCAACCCCGGCACGCTGCGGTGCTTTTTGGCCAAGGGAGACATCTCCACGGGGTAGTCCATGATAAATGTGGGCTGTATCAGGTGAGGCTCGCACTTCTCTCCAAAAATCTGATCGATGAGTTTGCCTTTGCCCATGGTTTCATCGGCCGGCACGTGCAGTTGGCGACACGTGTCACGCAGTTGCGCTTCCGTCATCTGCGAAATATCAATACCCGTGAAGTGCTGAATGGCTTCAAACATGGTGAACCGTTTCCACGGCCGCTTGAAGTTGATCAACTGATCGCCCACGTTTACTTCGGTGGTGCCGTGGAGATCCAACGCCACTTTCTCGATCATTTCCTCCACCAGGTCCATCATCCAGTAGTAGTCTTTGTACGCCACATACAATTCCACTTGTGTAAACTCGGGGTTATGGAATCGCGACATGCCTTCGTTGCGGAAGTCTTTGCTAAACTCATACACTCCGTGAAATCCCCCGACAATGAGGCGCTTCAGATAAAGTTCGTTGGCAATCCGCAGGTACAAGGTCATATCCAACGTATTGTGATGCGTTTTGAAGGGCCGGGCGGCTGCGCCCCCGTACAGTGGCTGTAAGATGGGCGTTTCCACCTCGAGATAACCCTTGGCGTTCAGGTATTCGCGCATGGAGTTCACCAGTTTTGTACGCTTGATGAAGGTATCCTTTACGGCTGGATTTACGACCAAATCCAGATAGCGCATGCGGTAGCGTTGCTCGGGGTCGGTAAAAGCATCGTGCAGGTGTACGTTCCCTTGCTCATCGGTGGTTTCTTTCACAATGGGAAGCGGCCGTAGCGACTTTGATAGGAGTTTCAGGCTGCTTACGTGGATGGACGTCTCGCCTGTTTGGGTGGTGAACACATGGCCCGTGATGCCAATGATGTCGCCTATGTCCAGCAGTTTTTTGAAAACCACATTATAGAACGTTTTGTCTTCGCCCGGGCACAGGTCGTCTCTGCGCACGTAAATCTGAACGCGGCCCGTTTCGTCTTGCAATTCCGCAAACGAGGCGTTGCCCATAATTCTCCGCGTCATGATACGGCCCGCCAGGGAAACGTGGGGGAATGCCTTTCCGGGGTAGTGTTGGTGAATATCCTGCGCAGAGGTGTTGACTTCAAAAAGCTCGGCCGGATAAGGATTGATGCCCAAACGGTTCAATTCTTCCAGGCTTTTCCTGCGGTTTATTTCTTGTTCGCTCAGTTGCATCATTGCCATTAAACTAAAAATGAGTCATGTATCTTTTCAAACGCGGCCGCTGATTCATCGCCACCCGCACCATGGTGGGTCATCATGGGTTGATTGGGTTGTTTTGTATGCCGGTTTTTCAGGCTGCAAAACTACAAAATTGGGCATTATGCCCGGGCGCGGCTTCTGCGCTTCAGTTCCTTCCGGATCAAGGTAAGTTCGCGGCTGCTTTGTCCGGCCACGGACGTATTTTCTGCAGCGCGCCTCAGCAAATAGGGCATCACAGCCTCCACGGGGCCATAGGGCACATATTTGGCCACGTTGTACCCCGCCTTTGCCAGGTTGAATGAAATGTTGTCACTCATCCCCAGCAATTGGGAGAAATAAACACGTTTGTCATTTGGGTGCATGCCGTGGCGCTCCATCAATACGGTGAGGTATTGGTTGCTGTACTCATTGTGCGAGCCACAAACGAGTGAAATCCGCTGCTTGTTATCGATGCAAAAAGCCAATCCCTTGTTAAAAAGATCATCCGTAGCCTCCTTGGTGGGGTTGATGGGATCGGGATAGCCTCTTTCGGCCGCACGTGCGCGCTCTTTCTCCATGTATGCCCCGCGCACCATTTTTACACCCAGATAGTAGTTGTGCATGGCCGCCACGTGAAAGGCATTGCGCAGGTTCGTCAGCATGTCAGCGCGGTACATCTGAAACGTGTTATAGACGATGGCCCGCTCCTGGTTGTATTGCTTCATCATTTCATACGCCAGCCCGTCAATGGTATCCTGTATCCAACTGTCCTCCGCGTCAATCAGCACGGGCACTCCCGTTTGGTGGGCCTTTTCGCAAATTTGATTTACGCGGTTCCGCACCCGAAACAGCGCAGTTTGCTCTTCGGGGGTCAGCACTTCGCGCGCCTGTACCTTTGCCAGCAGGTCCATGTCGCCCAGTCCGGTTATCTTGAATACACAAAAAGGGATTGCCGGGTTTCCGCGGGCTTTGTCAAACGTGCGAAGGATCTCGGCACACGTATGGTCAAAGTCCGCTTCGGAGTTCTCGCCTTCCACTGAGTAATCCAAGATGGTGCCCACGTGAAAACGGTTGAGCAACTGAATGGTATGCTCGCTTTGGTCAATTGTCTCTCCTCCGCAAAAGTGCTCGAAGGCTGTGGCCTTGACGAGCCCCTTCACCGGCAAACGCAACGCAAAGGAGACTTTGACCGCGCCTGTGGCCAAGGCCGACATCCACGGATGGTTGACCAACGTGAAAATCAAATGGGCTTTGCGCAGCGCCCGGTCCGACTTATAAGAGAAAGCAACGGCCGTATCGTCAAACTGCACGCGAGGACGAACTTCCATAGAGATCATATCAGCCGCGAATATAGCAGGTGCAACCCTTTTCAAGGGCGTTTTTTCGTGGGGGAATCCTGAACAAAGACAAGAAATGAGTTTATTTGTTCCGATGAGTGAGTCAACCATTGTGATCACCGAGTCTCCGGCCTCGTGGTTGCATCCATTTTTTCAACAAAAGCGCTATTCTTCCGTCACCGTGGTGGTGGATGACCACACGGCCGTCCATTGTTATCCTCTCATCCGCACGGCTTTGCCGCTTCATCAGGTGATCCAATTGCCCGCGGGCGAGGAGTTCAAGAACCTGGCCACCTGTACTTTGATTTGGCAAAAGCTGACCGACCGGCAGATCGACCGTCACGGGCTGATGATCGTGCTGGGTGGAGGTGTATTGGGCGATATGGCCGGCTTTTGCGCGGCCACCTACAAACGCGGGATTGACTTTGTGCTGATTCCCACCACGCTGCTGGCCCAGGCCGATGCCAGCGTGGGCGGTAAGCTGGGCATCGATTTCAACCATTTCAAAAACCACATCGGTGTTTTTCAATTGCCGGTGGCCACCGTGGTATCACCCGTGTTTCTAAAAACCTTGCCCGCTTCCGAACTGCGCTCCGGCTTTGCCGAAGTAGTAAAACATTGCTTGCTGGATAGCCCGCATGCCTGGCAATCAATCACCACCAAAACGCTGGCCCACCAAGACTGGGCCGCGTGGGTAGCTCATTCCGTTGCGTTTAAGGAAAAAATCACCCGCCAAGACCCCACGGAAAAAGGACTACGAAAAGTACTAAACCTCGGACATACGGTGGGGCACGCAGTGGAGACCGCCTCGCTGGAACGTGAACCTCGTCTGTTGCATGGCGAAGCCATTGCGGCCGGGCTGATCACTGAGGCATTTATATCCACACAACGAGGATGGCTGCCGGAGGCCACACTGTCTGAAATTACCCGCTACCTGACCGACACCTTTGGTGCGCCCGGTCAGCAACTGCAGGCCAAAAGCATTGTGGCTAATGCCCGACAGGATAAAAAAAATAAAAGCAATAGGATTCTGGCGGTCTTGCTGCGCGATATTGGCAAGCCGGAATGGGATGTGGAAGTCAGTGAAAAAGAAATCGAGGCATCGTGGCGGTATTACCAGTCGCTTTAGACATAAAGCGGTTCCGACTCATCCGTTGATGTTTCTTTCTTCAGCGTCTTCTGCAGCGATTGGGCACCTTTGGCAAGCAGCGCGGTTGTCTTCCTCTTACGATCGCCCGTAAGCAACCATGTAGCCAGCAGCGCGCCCCCGGCCAAGCCAACACCCAATACGATTTTTCGCGTGGTAGTCATATAAGAGCTAAACTGAATTTAAATTTAGTTGGTTTCATCCTATCCATAAAAAGTTTTCGATCTAATTTGCTGCTCATTTGATTTTGTAGATCGTGAACGCTCATATCCGCATTGCGTCTTTAACATCGCCCGGGGGCACTGCCCACCAGCTCCCCTCCTCCAAAAGCATCAGTAACCGGGCCCTTATCTGCCACGCGCTGGGCGGCCGTCAATCCACCCTTATCAATTTGTCGGCCGCGCGCGATACCCGGCTGATGGAGGCGCTGATCAACAGCCCATCTGAAACGATTGATGTGATGGATGCGGGCACGACCATGCGGTTTTTGACGGCTTACTTTGCCGCCACCAATCAACCCAAAATCATCACCGGAACGGAACGTATGAAGGAGCGCCCGATCGCCTTGCTGGTGGATGCACTGCGCGAATTGGGAGCGACCATCGACTATCTCGAGAAAGATGGCTACCCTCCCCTGCGCGTGCACGGCCTGGCCCGCCAAAAGAACCGCGCCATTACCATCGCGGGTAATGTCAGCAGCCAGTATATTTCTGCGCTGATGATGATCGGCCCCACCCTGCCACAGGGCTTAGCGCTTACCTTAACAGGCCCCGTGGCCAGCGTACCCTACCTCCAAATGACCGTGGCACTGATGAAGAGCTTTGGCATATCCGTTCACTTTGACAAGACGAAAATCGTCATTGAGCCGCAACCCTACCGTCCTGCTGCACTTACTGTTGAGGCTGACTGGTCCGCTGCCAGCTATTGGTTTGCCGTGGTGGCCTTGTGCGAACAAGGCGAGATTCGCCTGCCCCATGTGTCCCGAAACTCGTGGCAGGGCGATGTGGCGATTATTGATATCATGGAGCGGCTGGGGGTAAAAGCACAGTTTCATGGCGAAGGCGCAACACTTACCAAACAAGATCATCACCCTACATTGGCATGGAATTTTGTGGACTGCCCGGACTTAGCACAAACCGTGTTGCCCGTTTGTGCGGCCAAGGGAATCAGCGGAACATTTACAGGATTGGAAAGCCTTCGCATCAAAGAGACCGACCGCATTGCTGCGCTACAGACGGAACTGGCCAAAATCGGGGCTGCCTTACGCGAAGAAAATCCAGGCGTGTGGGTATTGTCTCCTGCCCACCCGGCAGGCAGGCCGGGCATGTTATCCGTGCCCGTCACCATCGCCACCTATCACGACCACCGCATGGCCATGGGTTTTGCTCCATGGGCTTGTCTCACGGACGTAACCATCGAAAATCCTGTAGTGGTCGAAAAATCGTACCCGGGCTTTTGGGACGACATGCGTTCAGTAGGGTTTTCTATTCAATAGATATGAAAGCCCTACTGGCGGAGATGGATGGCCAGTTGCCTAACGTAGGCGGCCGCCTGTTGAAGCCGGCTGCCATACCATGAAAATAGTTCGCCATCCACCAACAGGATGCGTGCGTGTGGCAATACCTTTTGAAGTTCCGCCACGTGTTTTTCGCGGAATGGATACGGCTCGGAGGACAAGAAAATCACCTCGGGTTTTAATGTTCGCAGGTCCTCCGCTGCCAACACCGGGTAGCGGGGTAACTCAACTGCATTAAGCAGTCCTGCCGTGGTCATCATATCGTGTATGAACGTGCCCGTCCCGGCCGCCATCCAGGGCGACTTCCAGATCAGGTAGACCACGCGCTGGGGCGGCAACGACACGGAGGCAAAAGACTGCCGGATGGACTCTATTTGTGTTTCTGCCCGCTCCGCGACACCCGTCAGTTCCGCCAATTGACGCATCATGGCATAGGCATGCTGAAGTGTGGTGATGTCGCTCATCCACACCGGATAACGAGCCGCCAGCACCTCAATTCCTTCTGCGTAGTTTTCTTCTTTATTGCCGATGATGAGATCCGGATAGAGGCAGTCGATGACATCGAAGCGGAAGGTTTTCGTGCCGCCCACAATGGTTTTTGTCCTTTTCGCTTCCGCGGGATGAACACAGAATTTTGTGACGCCCACGATTCGGTCGGAAAGCCCCAGCTCAAACAACCATTCCGTTTGAGAAGGCACCAACGAAACGATGCGCTGTGGCGCCACAGGTACGGACACCTCGCGCTGCATTTGATCAGTGACGATGCGAAACGACATGCGCCAACGATCAATACATAACGGCAAAAAAAACAGCGCAGCGTACGCTCCCTGCCGCGATGACGGCCCCGGAATGCCTCGCTGCGCCTGACGAGTTGGTCATGAAGTAATCTACTTGATGTACCGGAAATCCATGCCGGGCTTTACCTGTAGCAGGGTTTCGTAAATCAGGTTGATCACGTTCTCCACATCTTCTTTGTGCACCGTCTCCACGGTGGTGTGCATGTACTTAAGCGGCAACGAAATCAACGCAGAGGCCACACCCTCGGCTGAGTAGGCAAACGAATCCGTATCCGTGCCGGTTGAGCGTGATACGGCTTGCCGCTGGAAGGGTATTTTTTTCTTTTGGGCTACATCAATGATCATCTTCAGCACGTTGTTTTGCACTGCAGGGCCATAGCAAACCACCGGGCCCAGCCCACACTTCAGGTTGCCGCTTTCTTTCTTGTTGTACATGGGCGACTGGGTATCGTGCGTAACATCGGTACAGATGGCCAAATCGGGTTTTAGCCTGCGTGAAATCATCTCGGCTCCGCGCAAGCCGATTTCTTCCTGTACAGAATTTACCACGTACAAACCAAAGGGTAGCTTTTTCTTGTTTTCGTGTAACCTACGGGTCACCTCGGCAATCATAAAGCCGCCCATCCGGTTGTCCAGGGCACGGCCTACCAGGTAATTTTTGTTCAGTTCGATCAGTTCGTCTTCAAACACCGCCACGCAGCCTACATGCACGCCCATGGCCTCCACCTCTTTTTTGGAGCTGGCCCCAATGTCGATAAAAATATTTTTCAGGCTGGGGGCTTCTTCCTTGCCGGCATCGCGCACGTGGATGGCGGGCCATCCAAACACGCCCTTCACCATGCCTTTTTCGGTGTGGATGTTCACGCGCATGCTGGGCGCAATCTGATGGTCAGAGCCTCCGTTGCGCCTCACGTAAATGTATCCGTCATCGGTGATGTAATTGACAAACCAGGAGATTTCATCGGCATGGGCCTCGATGACCACTTTGTAGGCGGCTTTGGGGTTTACGATGCCCACGGCCGTGCCGTAGACGTCTACCATGTAGTCGCTGATGTAGGGTTTGAGGTAGTCGAGCCACAGTTGCTGGCCTTTGTGTTCAAAGCCTGTAGGCGAGGCGTTGTTGAGGTAATCAAAGAGAAATTTTTTGCTTTTTTTATCCATAGACGTTAACGGTTTTCGGATGATGGTTTAGCAAACTTAGGAAATTCATCGAAAGTATGGGTAGCGATTGGAACGCGTTAGATCGATGGTCTCTTTCGAAAAATGGCCGAGCCTACGGCTCTTTTCGATTATAAGCAGTCGTTGCCACGGGTTAAAACCCGTGGTTAAAGGACTGAACGAGGCTACGCCTCTACCATCCAAGAGCCGTAGGTTCGAAAAACCTGGTAGCTCGGGACTTTAGTCCTGAATTATGTGGCCGAGTGCCGTAGGCACAGAATCATATCTCAAAAGAATAAGACCTCGCTCGTCAGCGTTCTTAGCTGAACGACTGCGCGGATGGCATGCCCTCAGTCCAACCGCAAAACCCGAGAGTACCTCACAGACGAGGTCTCGCCTATACCATCCAAGAGCCGGAGGCTCGAAAAATCCAGTAGCTCGGGACTTTAGTCCCGAGTAACCAGTGAAGACATACAGCCAAGTGCCGTAGGCACGGGTCGTAAAAAGACAACCAGCGTTTTTACCCAAATGAAAACTAAAGAAAAGCATGGGTACCCTTTTTCGAAATGGGACAGGCCTTACGCCTGTCTATCGCTCCACGGCTAGCGCACATTGTGGATGAACGATCGCATTATTCACCGCATATTTTGCGGTGAATAATGAAATAATCACCGCACCTCGACTATAACGGAATATTCCCGTGCTTCTTCCGCGGCAGCTTCACCGCCTTGTTTTCGAGCATTTGAAAGCCTCGGATGAGTTTCACGCGCGTTTGGTCGGGGTAGATCACTTCATCGATATACCCGCGGTGTGCCGCCCGGTAGGGGTTGGCAAACTTCTGGGTGTACTCGTCCACTTTTTCTTGCAGCTTCAGTTCCGGATTAGGTGCTTCCGCGATCTCCTTCTTGAAAATGATCTCGGCCGCGCCCTTGGCGCCCATCACGGCAATTTCGGCCGTAGGCCAGGCATAGTTCAAATCGGCCCCAATGTGTTTGCTGTTCATCACATCATACGCACCGCCATAGGCTTTGCGGGTAATGACGGTGATGCGCGGAACAGTGGCCTCGGAAAAGGCATACAGCAGTTTCGCCCCGTTGGTGATGATGGCATTCCACTCCTGATCGGTACCGGGCAAAAAGCCGGGCACATCTTCCAACACCAGCAAGGGGATGTTGAAGCAGTCGCAAAAACGCACAAAGCGCGCACCCTTCACGCTGGCATCAATGTCCAACACGCCTGCCAGCGAGGCCGGCTGATTGCCCACGATGCCGATGCTGCGGCCGGCCAGCCGGGCAAAGCCCACTATGATGTTCTCGGCAAAATTCGCATGCACTTCAAAAAACGACCCTTCATCTACGATGTGGCCCACCACCTCACACATGTCGTAGGGCTGGTTGGGATGTTCGGGCACCACCGTATTCAGCGCTTCGCGTAGTTCACGAGCCGGTGTGTAAGGCAGTCGCACCGGTTCCTCCTCACAATTTTGCGGAATGTAACTAAACAATTGTTTGATCTGCCGGATGCACTCCGCTTCGTTCGCAGCCGATACATGTGCCACGCCACTTTTGGTACTATGTGTGGATGCCCCACCCAATTCTTCCGATGTTACTTCTTCATGCGTTACGGTCTTCACCACATTGGGACCCGTTACAAACATGAAAGAGGTGTTTTCCACCATGAAGATGAAGTCAGTAATAGCCGGAGAATACACGGCACCGCCTGCGCACGGCCCCATGATGGCCGATAGCTGTGGCACCACGCCACTAGCCATCACATTGCGATAAAAAATATCCGCATAGCCGCCCAGCGATACCACCCCTTCCTGGATGCGCGCACCGCCCGAGTCGTTGAGGCCGATCACGGGTGCTCCGTTCTTCATGGCCAGGTCCATGATCTTGACGATTTTCTCCGCATGTGTTTCGGACAGTGATCCTCCAAATACGGTAAAGTCCTGCGAGAACACATATACCAGCCGGCCCTGCAGGGTTCCGTAGCCCGTCACCACGCCATCGCCCAGGTAATATTCCTTATCCAGCCCAAAATCTTTACTGCGGTGCATCACAAATTTGCCCAACTCTTCAAACGATCCCTCATCCAGCAGCAGTTCGATGCGCTCGCGGGCCGTCAGCTTGCCTTTGGCGTGCTGTTGCTCAATGCGCTTGCCGCCCCCGCCCAACAGCGCTTCTTGATTTTTTCGTTCTAACTCAGCAAATTTTTGAGCGAGACGCTCACTGGTAAGGGTGCGCTTGGCCATGCGTAAAATTGAAAAGTCAAATATACGGGCGGTTTGTTGAAAAATAATGGTGAATTTGGCTGCCCGATATGAGAACCGTAGCCGTGATTGACATGGGCACCAACACCTTTCATTTGTTGGTAGCCGAAGTAACCGAGCGGGGATTCGTCATCACCCACCGCTATCGCGAAGCAGTAAAAGTAGGGGCGGGCGGCATCATCCGCGGCCTTATCACCGAAGAGGGCGCACAACGGGCCCTGGCCACGTTGCGCCACTTCAGGCAACTCATCGATCAACACGGGGCTACCCAGGTGACGGCCATTGCCACCAGCGCGTTTCGCAATGCTCAAAACGGGACGGCTATCGCAGAACACATTCAACGCGAAACGGGTATTGAAGTTAAGATCATTGATGGCGAAGAAGAAGCCGCATTGATCTATCGTGGCATCACCAGCGGCCTGGACCTCGAAGATGACACCTCGCTGATCGTGGACATTGGCGGAGGAAGTGTTGAATTCATCATCGGCACCCAACAGGAGATTTTCTGGAAGCAAAGTGTGGAGATAGGCGGGCAACGGCTGCTGGAACGATTTCAAAAACACGATCCGATCCGGCCCGAGGAAGGCGAAGCCTTATACGCCTACCTCGATGAGGTACTCCAGCCGCTGAAGAATGCCCTGCTTGAGCACGAACCCGAAGTACTGGTCGGATCGTCCGGCAGCTTTGATACGCTCAGCGAAATGTACTGCGCTCAGCATGGACTTCAGTACCGGGCCGATGATGCCGAAACACCGCTGACGATACCCGGGTTTTACATGCTTTTTGAGGAACTCAAAAAGCGAGACCGCACAGCCCGCATGCAACTGCCGGGCATGATTGAGTTGCGGGTGGATATGATCGTGGTGGCGTGCTTTATAATTGATTGGCTGTTTCAAAATCATGGCGATTTTTATCACCTTCGCGTATCAACCTACTCGCTCAAAGAAGGTGTGCTGAGCACCTTGGCGATGCGCCCATGATCAAATACCTCCTCCCCCTGCTGGTGGCCAACGTGTGCGTTGGCCAGATTTCATTTTTCAACATGCCCAATCCTGATATGCTTCCTGAGGTGGGCTATCTCTATGCCGAATACGACCGCTATCAGACACTGCGGAGTGAGAACACCGTGAATGCCTCCGTATTCCGCGTGTCCGCACAAGCCACAAAATTTTTAGAAGTCGGTACCAACTGGTGGTTCAATGCTGACAATCCCAGTGACCCCAACCGGGTGGTCATCGCGACCAAGTGGAAGATCAACCTGGTTGATCGGGAAAAATTTAAGATGAGCTTTTCCCCCGGCAGTTGGACAAGTTTTTACTTTGAGGATGAGGTGCCGATGCGAAACATTGTGTATTCGTTTACCGGGCTCACCTTTTACGAAGGCGAACATGCTTACACCCGGCTGATGGTGGGTGGCTATGGCCGGTTTATTCGAAACACAAACAGTCAGTATGGTATGATTGCCGGCATTGAGCAACGGCTTACCCGGAGTTTTGAGTTGGTGGCCGATTACTTTCAAGGGTCGGGTGAAGGGTTTGGACTGGCGGCCGGGGTCGTGTACTATGCGATGGATAACGGCACCAACTTGCCCCTCTACCTGGCGCATCAGTGGGATAATGACAGCTCAGCCAATAACTTACTACTCTTTGAAATTGGCTATTTCCTGCGCGGATGGAAGCCTCGCAAATCGGGATAAGCATAGTAGTTTTACGGCATGGTGCCGATTCTGATCATAGACGATGAAGAAAATCTCCGCTCACTCATGGCCAAGCTGGTCGAGTTGGAAGGCTATGTTGTCTTTCAAGCGGGCAACGCCAAGATCGGGTGGCGACATCTTGAACGCGAAGATGTCCATGTGGTCATCACCGATGTTCGTCTGCCAGATGCCAACGGACTGACATTGACTTCACAGATCAAAGCCACACATCCAACGGTGGAAGTGATCGTGCTGACGGCCTACGGCACCATTGCCGATGGTGTGCAGGCCATTAAAAACGGGGCGTTTGATTATCTTACCAAAGGCGATCACCAGGACAAATTGCTGCCCCTGCTGGCGCGCGCGGTGGCTAAGGCCGAGCTCCAGAAAAAAGTACAACGATTACAACAAAAACTTACTGCTACTTTTGGTTTCGGACAAGTGATCGGAAAATCGGCCGCCATTCGCACAGCCGTAGACCTGGCACAAAAAGTAGCCACTGCCGAGAGCACAGTGTTGCTGCAAGGCGAGACCGGAACGGGCAAGGAGGTATTTGCCCAGGCGATCCACTATGGAAGCCCCCGAAAGGAAAAGCCCTTTGTGGCGTTTAACTGCAGCGCCATCGCCAAAGATCTTTTGGAGAGCGAGCTTTTCGGGTATGCTGCGGGCGCATTCACGCAAGCCATCAAGGACAAGCGCGGCCTTCTGGAGGAAGCAAACGGAGGCACCCTTTTTCTGGATGAGATTGGTGAACTCAACCCGGAACTACAGGCAAAACTATTGCGCGTATTAGAGAACGGAGACTATTACCGCGTGGGTGACCCGCGTGTGCGAAAAGTGAACCTTCGCGTGATTGCAGCCACGAACCGCGATTTAGCGCAGGAAAGTGAAAAGGGAACGTTCCGAAGCGATTTATTCTATCGGCTTTCTGTTTTCCAGATCACGCTGCCCCCCTTGCGCCAACGAACCGAAGACATCGCGCTGCTGCTCGATCATTTCCTCGCCTGGGCGGCCGCCAAAAACAACAAGCGCATCGCCCGCTATGAGCCCGCCTTTCTGCAAGCCCTGGAAACACACCCCTGGAAAGGCAACATCCGCGAACTAAAAAACATCATTGAACGGTGCGTCATCCTTTGCGAAAAAGAAACACTGACCACCTCTTTGTTGCCCACCGACTTTAACATACACGGATCAGACGCGGAAACAACTCGGCTGGCCGATATGGAGCGCAAGCACATTGAAAAGATACTGACCCTGGCGGGGGGCAACAAAACAAAGGCCGCCAAATGGCTGGACATTGGCCTCACCACGCTATACCAAAAAATCAAAGACTACGAGATTTGACGTCAGAGGCAGACCAGCAGCCTGCCAAAAACGAAAACGACCCTCCCGTTTCCGAAGGGTGTTCGAAGCTGACGATCGTCTGCCGGCCCTCATCATCAGTTAGTTACTATTTGTGGCACGTGCCTTGGCATACCCGCGCAAACATTATGTGTATGCTCATTGCCCTTCTTGTCTTTCTCGGTATCGGCTGTTTTGCCATCCTCTACTGGTCCATCGAATTCTTTGAAAAAATCTGATGCCATGATCTATCTGCTCATCATTTCAGTACTGGTAGGCGCATACTTGTTGTATGCCCTGCTTCAACCCGAAAAGTTTTAGTGCCATGAAAACAGAACTACTCGGCACAGCCGTTCTTTTTATGGTGTCAGTCGTCCTGGCATGGCCGCTGGGTCGCTACATCGCTCGCGTGTTTCAGGGGGCCGCCACGCTGCTGGACGTTATGGCTCCGATGGAGCGCGCGCTATTCCGGGCTGCCGGCATCGACCCCAACCGCCCGATGGACTGGAAGGCAAATGCCAGAGCTATGCTGGTGATTAATGCTCTGTTTTTTTTGCTTGCTATGGCTGTCTTGTTGACACAATCGTATCACCCGTTTTGGAACCCGGATCAGATCGTATCGATGGAACCGACCACGGCTTTCAATACCGCCATCAGCTTTATGACCAACACCAATCTGCAGCACTATAGTGGCGAGGTAAGCGCCAGCTACCTCACGCAGCTTGTGGTTTTTTGCTTTTTGCAGTTTGTCAGTGCGGCCACGGGCCTCGCAGCCGCAGCGCTGCTGTTCAAAGCGTTGACAAACAGACAGCATAGCCACGTGGGTAATTTCTACGTGCTGTTTGTAAAAAGTCACACACGGGTGTTACTGCCGCTGGCTGTGCTGGTGGCTTCGCTATTGATCTGGCAAGGAGTGCCCGCCACGTTTGAGGGCGCAGCCACCATCACCACGCTGCAAGGCGATACCGCCAGGGTGGCGCGCGGCCCCGTAGCTCCTATGGTTGCCATCAAGCAACTGGGCACCAATGGCGGAGGGTATTTCGGGCCCAACTCTACACACCCGTTTGAAAACCCGACCTACCTGAGCAACGCCATCGAGAACATCGCCATTTTGCTAATCCCCATGGCATTGGTATTTGCCTTTGGATTTTACATCGGCAAACCGAAAGTCGGCTATGCCTTCTTTGCAGCCATGTCATTGATGTTTCTGCTTTTTGTCGGTGGATCGGTGTTTGTTGAAATGAACGGTAACCCGGCCGTCACCGCCATGGGTATTGACAATACCCTCGGCAACATGGAAGGAAAAGAAATGCGCCTGGGCCCCGCGGCCAGTTCGTTTTGGGGTGTGTCCACCACGTCTACGTCCAATGGCTCGGTCAACTCAATGCACGATAGCCACCTGGCGCTTTCGGGTGGAATATTTTTGTTGGATATGATGATCAATGCCATTTACGGGGGGGCGGGTGTCGGCTTTATCAACTTTTTTGTTTTTGTTGTCATTGCCGTATTCATGTCAGGCCTGATGGTCGGCCGCACGCCCGAGCTCTTTGGCAAAAAGATCGAAGCCCGCGAGGTAAAGATCGCTGCCCTGATGGCCATCGCGCACCCGCTTTTCATTTTAGGGGGTACGGCCATCGCAGCCTACACACACGTGAACCACCCAGACATCGGTTGGCTGAATAACCCCTCGTACCACGGCTTTAGCGAAATGTTGTATGAGTTTACCTCGGCTGCCGCCAATAACGGCTCCGGCTTTGAAGGGCTGGCCGATGCCACTCCTTTTTGGAACATCCTCACCGGGGTGGTGATGATACTCGGTCGGTTCATACCCATCATTGGTCCCTTAGCCATTGCCGGATCCCTGGCGTCTAAAAAATACATTCCGGAGGGTGCTGGCACGTTGCGGGTAGAAAGCCCGGCCTTCGTGGCCGTGCTGCTCTCGGTCATATTGATCGTGGCGGCTCTCTCGTTCTTTCCTGCTCTTACGCTGGGCCCCTTGGCCGAGCATTTCTCATCCATTCACTGATCCTCTATATGAAAGCAAAAAATAATACTGCGCGTTTATTGGACCCGGTGCTGATGCGCACCGCATTTGGTCAGGCATGGCAAAAACTCAGCCCTCGCATAATGGTCAAAAATCCCGTTATGTTTTGTGTCGAAATAGGCACGGCCATCATGTTGGTCGTAACGGTCTATTCCTCTTTTAAAACTGATCAGGGCAGCCCTTTGTACAACCTTTTTATCTTCGTCATTCTTTTGTTTACACTGGTCTTTGCCAATTTTGCCGAGGCATTGGCTGAGGCGCGGGGCAAGGCGCAAGCCGATTCGTTGCGCAAAACACGCGAAGAGACACCTGCCAACGTGTGGGTAGAGGGCACGGTGGTCATACGCAGCTCGGCCACGCTCCAAAAGGGTGACATCTTTCTGTGCGAAACCGGAGACGTCATTCCATCGGACGGAGAAATCAGTGAAGGCATTGCCACCGTAGATGAAAGCGCCATCACGGGTGAGTCGGCCCCGGTGATACGCGAAGCCGGGGGCGACAAATCGAGCGTGACGGGCGGCACTAAGGTGCTGTCCGACCGCATCAAAGTAGTGGTGACCACGCAGCCGGGCGAAAGCTTTCTGGACAAAATGATTTCCTTGGTGGAAGGCGCCAGTCGACAAAAAACACCTAATGAGATTGCCCTTACACTGCTGTTGGCCGCTTTCACGCTGGTGTTCTTGCTGGTCACGGTCACCCTTAAGCCGTTTGGCGACTTTGCCCAAACGCCCATCAACATCGGGGCCCTGATCGCTTTGTTCGTATGCCTGATTCCCACCACCATTGGGGGATTGCTTTCGGCCATCGGCATTGCGGGCATGGATCGCGCCTTGCAAGCCAACGTCATTGCCAAATCGGGGAAGGCCGTAGAAACCGCAGGCGACATTGACGTGCTCCTGCTGGACAAAACGGGAACGATCACCATCGGCAACCGGAGGGCCACGGAGTTTTATCCGATGCCGGGCGTATCGGAAGCCAATCTGTTAGAAACGGTGATGTTCAGCTCGTATGCAGATGAAACACCCGAGGGTAAATCCATTCTCGAACTGGCCACTGCCCGCGGGGCCAAACGCATCCGCTTGACCGAGGCACGGCTCATCAAATTTTCGGCTGAAACGCGCGTGTCCGGAGTGGACTTAGCCGATGGTACACGCCTGCGCAAAGGAGCCTTTGATGCCATCAAAAAGTTGGTAGAAAAACATGGACATGTATTCCCCTCAGCCGCCACCGAGCGCGTAACGGCCATCTCGTCCAATGGCGGTACCCCGTTGGTCATGGCTTTGAACGAACAAGTGGTGGGCGTCATTGAACTGCAAGATATTATCAAACCGGGCATCACCGAACGGTTTGAACGCCTCCGCAAAATGGGCGTCAAAACAGTGATGGTCACGGGCGACAATCCGCTGACCGCAAAATACATTGCTGGCAAAGCCGGAGTGGACGACTTTATTGCTGAAGCCAAACCCGAAGACAAACTTGAGTACATACGCCAGCAGCAGCGAGAAGGCAAGCTGGTGGCCATGATGGGCGATGGCACGAACGATGCCCCCGCCCTGGCGCAGGCCGATGTGGGGGTGGCCATGAACAGCGGTACGCAGGCGGCCAAAGAAGCCGGCAATATGGTAGACCTCGACAACGACCCTACCAAACTGATTGAAGTAGTGGAAATTGGGAAACAGTTGTTGATCACACGCGGCACGCTGACTACGTTTTCCATTGCCAATGACGTGGCTAAGTATTTTGCCATCGTGCCCGCGCTGTTTATCGTATCTGTACCAGGCCTTCAGGCACTTAACATCATGGGGTTGAAAAGCCCCGAATCGGCCATCTTATCAGCCGTGTTGTTCAACGCGTTGGTCATTCCCTTCCTTATTCCGCTGGCTTTACGCGGGGTGGCGTACAAACCACTTGGCGCCAGCGCCTTGCTGGCACGCAACCTACTCATCTACGGTGTGGGAGGTGTTGTGTCGCCCTTTATTGGTATCAAATTGCTGGACGTATTGCTCGCACCTTTTTTCGCTTGATATATGAAAGAAAATGTATTCATCGCTCTTCGCCTCACCGCGCTCACAGGGATCTTGTTTGGAGTGCTCTACCCGATGGCCATGGTGGCTGTGGCTCGCTTGTTTACCACCCATCGCGGAGGCGGTCAGGAAGTAGTCGTCAATGGCCGTGTGGTAGGTTTTGACGTGATCGGGCAACGGTTTACCCAGGAGCGTTACTTTCGAGGCAGGCCCTCGGCCGTGGATTACCATGCGGCCGCCACGGGAGGTTCCAATAAAGGACCAACCAATCCCGATTATCTGGCCACAGTGCAGCAGCGCATTGAGAACGTCTTGGCCGAAAACCCAGATGTGGAGCGAAACCAAATACCGGTGGACTTCGTCACGGCATCCGGTAGCGGGTTAGACCCCCACCTTTCGGTGGCAGCGGCCCTGTTGCAAGCAGATCGGATAGCACGTGTGCGGGGGTTGCCTCGCGAAGCGATTGTACAGCTGATCGAAGAACACACAGAAAAACCACTACTCGGCTTGTTCGGTACCGAGTATGTACACGTGTTATCATTAAACGTAGCTTTGGATAAACATCTTTAAAAATTGCCAGACATGATCTTTTCACCCATGAAAAATTGGTTCTTCCCTCTCTGCTTTGCGTCACTTTCGGCCGGGGCACAAATCGTCAACACCGCCACCATGGACACCAGCGCCTTCAACTATCAAGGCAAAGTGGCCGTGGAGGCGTACATTGATGCTTACTATGCCTATGATTTCAACCAACCGGGCGACCGTAACCGCCCCTATTTTGTATCGATGGCGCGCCACAACGAAATGACAATTAATCTCGCTTTTATCGATGTCAAGTACTCATCGTCCCGGCTGCGGGCGCGGTTTGTACCCGGCTTTGGTACGTACGTCAATGCGAACTACGCAGGCGAACCCGGCTCACTCAAAAACATCATTGAAGCGAGCGCGGGCGTACGTCTGTTCAAAGACAAAAACATCTGGTTGGACGGAGGCGTGTTTGGATCGCCTTATACCAACGAGAGCGCCCTCTCAAAAGATCACCTCGCGTATACCCGCTCCTTTGCCCCGGAGTATGTGCCCTATTATCTTTCCGGAATCAAACTTTCCATGCCACTCACCGAAAAACTGAATGGCTATGTCTATCTTTTGAACGGCTGGCAGCAGATACAGGACGTCAATGACGGGAAAGCCCTCGGCACACAGTTGGAGTATCGACCCAATAACTATTGGCTGTTGAACTGGAACACCTATGTAGGCAGCGAACAGTCTGAAGCCAGACCTGAATTTGGCACACGGTACTTTACCGACTTTTTCTTCATCTATGGCAAAGGTCGGTGGAGCGCGACCGGGTGCGCCTACGTGGGCGTACAACAACGCAGTGCAGCCACAAACGCCATCTGGTGGCAAGCCAATCTCATCGGCCGTTACAACATCACGGAGAAAACATCAGTCACAGGCCGGGTGGAATATTTCGATGATCCCGACCGGGTGCATGTTTCGCCCATTACCCAGGTTCCGAACTTCAGCAGCTATTCCTCCTCCGTGGGCATCAACCTGAAGGTAGCGGAGAACATCCTGGTCCGGTTTGAAGGACGGACATTCTTTTCCGCGGACAATGCGTACGAGCGCAACGGAGCTGCCGTGCGCGACAGCCACTTGCTCACGTCCAACATCACGCTTTGGTTTTAACCGGATGAACGAGCATACGCCCTCGGCCGAACACTTTTTGCAGTTGATTCGCAAAAGCAAGCGTGGCAAATTCAAGATTTACCTGGGGATGAGTGCCGGGGTGGGTAAGTCGTTTCGCATGCTGCAAGAAGCGCACACGCTGCTGCGCCACGGAGTGGACGTGCAGATCGGTTACATCGAAACACACGGACGAGAGGATACCACAGCCCTGGTGAAAGGGCTGCCGCTTATCCCGCGAAGAAGCAGCTTTTACAAAGGCAAAGAACTGGACGAAATGGATTTGCAAGCCATTCTCAACAGACGCCCGGAGGTGGTACTGGTGGACGAACTGGCCCACACCAACATTACGGGAAGTAAAAACGAAAAGCGCTGGCAAGACGTGGTAGAGATACTTGAGGCCGGCATCAGTGTGATCAGCGCCATGAACATCCAGCACATGGAAAGCCTCAACGAAGAAGTGCGGCAAATCACCGGAGTGGAAGTTCGTGAACGCGTGCCCGATCGCATTGTTCAACTGGCCGATGAAGTAGTAAACATTGACCTGACAGCCGATGAGTTGATTACCCGGCTCAAAGACGGAAAAATCTATCCACCGGACAAGGTGCAGACCGCCACCAAAAATTTCTTCCAGACCGAAAAAATCCTGCAGTTGCGGGAGCTGGCGCTCAAAGAAACGGCAGCGCAAGTAGAGCGCAAAGTAGACACGGAGGTGACCGTGGACACCCGCCTGCGCCACGAACGCTTTTTGGCTTGCATCAGCACCAATCACACCCAAGCCAAAAACGTCATTCGAAAAACAGCCCGCCTGGCCAGCTACTATAACTCGAAATGGTTTGTCGTGTACGTCCAAACGCCTCGCGAAAACGCCAGCCGCATTGCCCTGGCAGCTCAACGCCACCTGATCAATAACTTTAAGCTGGCCACCGAACTGGGCGCTGAGGTAATTCAACAAAAAGACAAAAGTGTTCCGACAGCCATCATGAAGACCATTGAAGAAAAGGAAATTACCACCGTGTGTATGGGCAAACCCCGCGTGCCCTTGTGGCAGGTGATTTGGAACACGGGCAGCTTTCACCAACTGCTCAAAAAACTGGGTTCGTCCGATACCGACTTGATCATTTTGTCCTGACGCATGAAAATAAAATCAAAAGTAGCCTGGGGTGTCGTGGCGTTGTTTCTGTCGATCGTAGGCATGGGCATCATTGGCCTGTATTACATCCATACGCTGGCTACCGAAACAAGGGCCATCCTCAAAAACAATTACGAAACCCTGCAACACATGGGTGCCTTGCTGGCCGCCAGCGACAGCCTCGACAGCCGTCCCGATGCACGGAATCAAATGCGCGTTAGTTTTGCCAAACAACAGGCCAACATCACCGAGCCGGGCGAGCGGGAGTTGACAGAGAAACTGGGCCTGACGCTTAATGTACTGGTTGCAACCGGTGCGCAAGACTCACTCCTGCGAACACTCCGTTCGCAAGTGGCCGCTATTCAAGGGCTGAACATGCGGGCGATTCAGGCCAAAAGCGAACGGGCGGACAAAACCGCCCAACAGGCGGTCAACTACCTGGTGATGGTGGCCACCGCCATTGGCATTGTTACCTTTACGTTGATCCTCAACTTCCCAGGCTATATCGCCAACCCCATCGTACAATTGACCACAAGTATTCAGGCGATTGCCCGGAAAAACTACGAAGAGCGGCTGCATTTTTCGCGCCACGATGAATTTGCTGAGCTGGCCCAGGCCTTTAATCAAATGGCCGAAAAGCTCGATGAATATGAGCACAGCAACCTGGCACAAGTGCTCTTTGAAAAAACCCGTATCGAAACCATTATCAACCGGATGAACGACCCGGTCATTGGATTGGACGAATATCGGAACATTGTTTTCACAAACGCCCAGGCGCTTCATTTGATGAACCTGTCGGCCGAACACGTCATTGGCCGCTACGCGCCCGATGTGGCGGTAGAAAACGACCTGCTGCGAAAACTGATCCAGGCCGATGAACCCGGCCGCGATCGCGACCTGATCAAAGTCGTTCTAAACGGCAAAGAAAATTTCTTCAGTAAGGAGGTCATTGGTATTCAGGTAACGCCAACCGGTGAACCCGAACCCAAATCCATCGGGCAGGTGATCCTGCTCAAAAATGTTACGCCTTTCAAAGAATTGGACCTGGCGCGAACCAATTTCATCGCCACCATCTCCCACGAGCTTAAAACACCCATTGCCGCCCTGCAAACGTGCGCTCAGCTCCTGAACGATCCTCGGTTGGGCCCCCTCACACAGCAACAGACTACCATCGTGGGCACGCTGTCGGAAGAGAGTCAACGGCTGTCGAAACTGGTGACCGAACTATTGGATTTGTCGCAAGTGGAAACCGGCAACTTGCGGCTGAACCTGTCGCCTGTGAAGTCCGGAAAACTGATTGCGCGCGCCCTGGAGGCCACGCACGTGGCCATGGAAAGACGGGGCATCCGCGTGCAAACACAATGGCCCAACGAAGAGCCCACACTAAATGTAGATGTTGAAAAAACAACCTGGGCGTTAACAAACTTATTGACCAACGCAGTTAAATACAGTCCCGAAGGCGGTACGATTGAAATCGCGGTGCAGGTCGAAGGGGGAAAGACCTTGATTTCGGTGCGCGACCATGGCTCCGGCATTGAAGCCAAATACCTGCCCCGGATTTTTGATAAGTTTTTTCAAGTGCCGGGCGCCCCGCAGGGTACCGGGTTGGGCCTCGCCATTTCGAAGGAGTTTATTGAAGCACAGCAAGGCACGCTTACCGTCTTAAGTCAACCGGGCCAGGGCTCGGTGTTCACCATCACTCTGCCCGGCATGACATAAGCTTTTACGCGCGCTTCGTTTTGCCTGCCGTTCAAAGCCCACTCACCTGCTGATCCTTGGGGTACTTTACCTCAAATTGATACTTCACCTTTTTGGTTTCGTTGGGGGCAAGGGTCAGCAGCCAAGTGAGTTTTCCGGACGTGGCATTGTATTGCGCATTTCCTTTATCGAGAAGCGTTACCTCAATGTCTTTATTTTGCGATACAGGCACCTGATCTTCTACGCGAAGGGTGATCGCTTCAGCTTTGGTGTTGCGCACCGAGATCTCCCACGTATAGCTTTCCTTCTGGCTTCCGCCAATCGTTTTGCGGCTGGTGAGGTCTTTGAGTTTTTCACGTTTCACCACGATGCGCTTATCGCGCCCCAGCGAAACGGCCAGCGTGTCCTTGATGGAGTTGGGGTCGATATATGATTTTCCCACGAACGTGCCCTCAAAAAAGATATTGGCCTCGCCCGGCAGCAGGCTAAATTCTTCCCAGCCCGTGGCGCGCGCCAGCAGAAAGGCATCGGCATCGAGTTTGGGCGCTACGGAGTAGGCATAGTCGGCCTTCATGGAATAGCTGCGGATGTCCACCACGGTGGGTACGGCCGCTGAAGCTACGGTGTACGGCAAGGCAATGTCAAACTCGGTGTTCAAAGACGTTTGCACGGTTTGGACATAGTCGGAGGTCACGACTACCTCTTCCAACGCCTCTTTCTTATCCATGTCAAGGGCCATTTCGGGTGCTGGAATAGAACTGACTCCGCGTATGCGAACACCGGCTGCTTTTCCAGATAACATATTACTTACAGGCCTGTAAAAATCCAGATACCACGTGTACAACTCCGGCTTCAGGCCGCTTTGGTTGGGGTTTGCTGTGGAGAGTTTTAGTTTCACGTTCTTCCACTCTTCGCCCGTGCTCTGGTATACGTTCGCTTTGTAAATCAATTGCACCGGATTTTTCGTGTTGATGGCGCGCAGATCGTACACGGCATTCCAGCCCGCGTTGGCCACCACATAGTTTACGTCCAGTTCCACGGCCGTGGGCGCTTCGGCCGAGAGGCTGATAACAACTTCGCTCGTGTTTCGGGTGTACAACTCATTTTGGGCATTGATCTGTCGGTTCAAGCAGGCCAGTCGTTCGTTGAGTGTTTTTATTTTTTCGTCCTGTTTTAATCGGTTGTTTACGATGTCGCCCAGGCGCCCCCGGTAAAAGTCAGCCATGGCCTTCAGTTCGGCCACCGTAAGGTTTTGCTGCGCGCCCCCTATTTTTTGGTTGGCGAGCAGCATCTGCTCTTCTTTGTTCAATATTTCTTTTTGGCTTTGCTCCAGACTGATCTGGCGTTGGTACCACAGCACCGAATCTTTTAACACGCGCAGCGCGCGGGGCGGGTTTACTTCATCCAAATAGTTTTGTCGGTGGCTGATGCCCGCGATCACCACGTTGCCTTTGCCGGCCACTTGGATGCTTTGCGGGTCCAGTTGGGCGGTGAGGCCCGTAACGACCAAATTTGTTTTGCCGGCTTCTACGCGGGTTCTTACCTCGCGCGTCACTTGCGCTTTGTTCAAGAAGACCGTTACCGCGGTTATTTTGGAGTCGGTTGTCTTTTCGGTTTGCGGATAGGCCGGCAGAACCAGCAACAGGGCAAACCCCAACAGGATTTTTTTCATGGGATGTTTTTTATCGGTAGGATGCAGCGTGCGTCAAATTTCCATAAAAAAGTAACGATATCCGTCCCTCTTTTTGCCGAGCCGGGGCCCGATGGCGGAAGTATACCGCGGGTACGGTATTTTTGCGTGCCATGAACGAACCCCTTTTTTCGTACTCCTCCCTCTGGCAGTTGGCTTTTGATACGTTTCAAGCCATGGGCTGCCCCGAAAGCGATGCCAAAACAGCCAGCGATGTCTTGTTGAGTGCCGACCTGCGCGGCATTGACTCGCACGGGCTGGCGCGGTTAAGCGGATATGTGCGCTTGTGGGAGGCGGGCCGCATCAACGCCAAGCCGGATGTGCGCATCGTACATGAAAGTCCCAGCACGGCCGTGGTGGATGGCGATGGGGGCCTTGGCTTGGTGGTGGCTCCCTTTGCCATGAACGTGGCCATCGGCAAAGCGCAGACGGCCGGCACGGGCTGGGTGGCGGTGAGGGGTTCGAATCATTTCGGCATTGCCGGCTACCATGCCATGATGGCCCTAGAGCATACGATGATCGGCATAGCCATGACCAATGCCAGCCCGTTGGTAGCACCCACGTTTTCGGTGGAACGCCTGCTCGGCACCAACCCCATTTGCGTGGCCATTCCTGCCGGTAAACAACCGCCCTTTGTGGCCGATTTTGCCACCACTACAGCCGCCAACGGCAAGCTGGAGATATTGCAGCGAAAAAATGAAGATGCCCCACTCGGGTGGATACAAACAAAGGATGGTCGTGCCAGCACCAACGCCAATGAACTAAAGGAGGGCGGTGCGCTCATACCGCTCGGCAGCGACCGTGAGCATGGAAGCCACAAAGGGTTTTGTCTGGGCGCGTGGGTCGATATTTTTTCCGCGGTACTCAGTGGCGCCAACTATGGGCCGTGGGTGCCCCCGTTTGTGAGTTTTTTGGCACCTCCCTCCGACCCGGTGGGCGAAGGCATCGGCCACTTTCTTGGTGCAATGCGCATCGATGCGTTCCGGCCCGCAGACGATTTCAAACATCACATGGACAACTGGATCAGCCGCTTCCGCGAAGCCAGGACAGTGGCAGGTGAAGGAAAACTGATCATTCCCGGAGACCCCGAGCGAGAATCGGAAACGTACCGCAGGGCCAACGGCATTCCATTAAACCCGAAGGTGGTGGACGACTTGCGCGAGCTGGCTACAAAAATGAAGGTGACATTTCCTGACTGATCGGACAACGCGCGCGACCTGTCAGAAAGAGAAAAACACGCGGATATCCCACGGGGAGGCAAAGGCGCGTTCAGTCTGGTCGTACAAGACATCATACAACGCCATAATGTTGACGGCCCCTCTCCTGCCGATGGGTTGCGTATAGCCAAGCCCTACAAATAACCGGTCGAAGGTGCGCCTGGTTGGGCCCACCTGAGTGCCCAAAAAGGTAGGAGTGCTGATGAAGTTGTACTCCGAGTAGGCAAAAATCTGCCCAAAATTGTAGCGCACAAACGGGCTGGCCCCATACTGATCTAACCTTAAATTTACCTCTGGATAACGCAAATATGTATAGTTAATCCCCGTGCCCACGGAAAACTGAGGTGTGACCATGTACCCCACGATGGGGTTAACGGAAATCATCGTAAACCGGAAACCATTAAAGTCGCGGCCGGAATTAATGCCGAAGCCACCGCCAAAGTACAGGCGGTCGCGCAGCTTCCAACCCGCATCGTCTTCGATTTCACGTTGCGCAAACACACGCGCCACGCCCAACAGCAAGCAAACCAACAGCGCACTTCTCATACGATTACTTTTTTTCGATGATAAAGATGTCTTCCGTTTCTTTTTTCATGAGGTACTTCTCTCGGGCAAACTTCTCCAGTAACTCGCGGTTGGTGGTTAGCTCCTGCCGGTCCTTTTCCACCTCGGTGATCTTTTCCTGATAGTATTCCTTTTCGCGCTCCAGCGCGCGCAACTTCGCGCCCATCTTCACGCGCGAAATCAAATCATTCGAATCGAGAAAAGTCATCCACACCAAAAAACAAAGCCCGGTGACAACGTAAAAGTTGCGAAAAGCCGGGGGCACTTTTTTGAACATAGCTTAAAAAATGATGGTACGAAGGTAGCGAATTGGCCCGTGCCAACCAACTACATGTGCAGGGCGCTGACAAACCGGGGGCGGCCGTCCAAGTCAAAATGAATCGTTACACGGCCCAGGCCGATTGCGCCAAACAGCTTTTTGATATCTTCTGCATACAACGGATTCACTTCCACACCCAGCATGCCGCCCGGCAAAAGCCACTGTGCCGCCAACACGGCCAATGGTTTATAAAAACGCAATGGGTCATCATCGGGCACAAACAACGCCAGGGCCGGTTCATGCTGTAAGACCTGCTTTTGCATTTCGTTTTTCTCACGTTCCAGCACATACGGTGGGTTGCTGACGATGATATCAACAGGCTCATCTAAGCGGTCGGTCAGTACATCGTGTTGTTTAAGCGACACGGCCACACGATGGGCCCGCGCATTCATCGCAGCCACATAAATGGCTCCGTAGCTAATGTCCGTCAGGTGTACCTGCGCCTGCGGCAACTCGCGCGCCAAGGTGATGCCGATGCAGCCACTGCCGGTGCAGAGATCCACTATGTTGATCGGCCGTATTGATGACTGGGCGAGATGCTGTTTCACCACGTCCACCAGCAATTCCGTTTCGGGGCGCGGTATCAGCACCGAATTGTTGACCAAAAACTTCCGGCCGTAAAACCACGCCTCACCCAAGACATATTGTACGGGCTCATGCCGATTAATCCGCTCGAGGGCCTGCTCCACCGCCTGGCGGGCCGGTTTGTCCACTGTCACCTCCATGCCGCACATAAGTTGTTCGCGCGAAAGCTCCAAACAGTGTTCAATTACCCGTTGCGCGATGGCTACTTTCTCGTCCTCACTTTCGTCCAATAAAATCCGGTGGGCGACTTCCGCCATCCATACTTTGGAATTCATAGCCACTTCGTCAATCTTTGCAAGATACACGTTTCGTTTTCGCTCACCATGGCTTCACCCGCAGACTCGATCTACATGCAGCGCGCGCTGGATTTGGCTATGCGCGGGCGGGGCCATGTAAGCCCGAACCCCTTGGTGGGCTGCGTGATCGTACACGAGGGTCACGTGATTGGCGAAGGATGGCATCAGCAATACGGTGGCCCTCATGCCGAAGTGCATGCGGTGGATTCAGTTGTGAATAAAGAACTGCTTCGCGAAAGCACCGTGTATGTCACGTTGGAGCCGTGCGCCCATCATGGTAAAACACCCCCCTGTGCCGACTTGCTGGTACGCCATGCCGTGAAGCGGGTGGTGATTGCCACCTTGGACTCCAACCCTTTGGTGAGGGGTTTGGGCGTGGCGCGGCTAAAGCAAGCTGGCATGGACGTGGCGGTGGGCTTGTTGGAGCAGCAAGCCCGGCACCAAAACAGACGGTTTTTCACTTTTATGGAAAAGCAGCGCCCCTACATCATCCTGAAATGGGCGCAGACGGCCGATCGTCTGATTGCCAAATCCACGTTTGAGTCAAAGTGGATCAGTAACGAATATGCCCGGCAATGGGTACACCGCTGGCGCAGCGAGGAAGATGCCATCCTGGTGGGCACCCAAACGGCCGCCCACGATAATCCGCAACTAAACGTGCGCCTTTGGAGTGGCCGCCACCCCGTGCGCGTGGTGCTCGACCGTTTTTTGCGCCTGCCCACCTCGCTTTTGTTGTTTGATGGAGGTCAGCCCACCCTCTGCTATAATGTACTGACACACGAGGAACGAAAGAATCTGAGTTATGTGAGGCTGCCAGAAACGGATTTTATCCGGCACGTGGTGCACGATCTGCATGTGCGCAAAATCCAATCGGTGATTGTGGAAGGAGGTGCGGCCACCTTGCGCAGTTTTATCGAGCCCGGCCTGTGGGACGAAGCCCGGATCTTCTCATCAACCAAAACATTTGGCAGCGGCATTCACGCACCGGACATCACCGGGCAGGTGCACACCCAACACGATGTGATGGGTGATACGCTGACCGTTCTCACTCCGGGATAGACCCTACACTACTTTTCTGCGGATCATCTTAGCATACGTGCGGCTCACGGGAAAACTCTTCCCATTGTGCATCTTCACCACCATGCCACCATTGAAATGACGTTCAATCTCTTTCAGGTAACTCAGGTTAATAATGGTGGAGCGATGTACACGGATGAAGGCATCAGGGTTAAGAATCTCTTCCAGCTTGCCAATGCCGGAGGAACTGACAAACTGATCGTTTTTGGTGGTGATGATCGTATAATCGCCTGACGCCTCAAGGTGAGTGATTTCTTCCACGGGCAGGTTAAAGAGCTTCTCTGATTTCTGTACAAACACGTGCGACTCATACGTGCCGCGCGGCTCGGGCCGCATGCTGTGCAACAGATCTTCCAGGTTTCCCTGTTCTACTTTTTGGCGTTTCAACGCACGCTCCACCGCCATGCGAAAGCGCTCCTCGTCCAGGGGTTTTAGTACGTAGTCTACTGCGTTTTTTTCAAATGCCTTCAGCGCATACTGATCATAGGCTGTGGTAAAGATGACGTATGGTTCATGTTCGATTTCATCCAGCACGTCAAAGCCGGTCATGCCCGGCATTTGAACATCCAGGAAGATGAGATCAGGTTTTAGTTCGTTTATCTTTTCTACGGCCTCATTGCCCTTGGCGCACTCCCCCACAATGTCAATTTCGGGGTAGGCTTCAATATACTCGCGCAGCAGGTCGCGCGCCAGCTTTTCATCGTCAATAATCAGGCAACGGGTTTTCATCGTTTCGGTTTTCATATGTGTCAGGCTGTTTTTCTGTCTTGATCCGGCTCGGGGTGCAGCACCGGGTTGGGTACGGGAATATCTTTCACGTGGATGTAGAAACTCACGGCATAGCCGTGCTCAGATGCGCGCACGCGCAACCCGGACTCGGGGCCAAAGTAGCTTTTCAGGCGCTGGTCGGTGTTAACCATTCCCACACCGCTGCTGCTGCCGTCCATTACTTTTTTTGCCCTGGTACCCAGGCCATCGTCTTTCACTTCAAAAAAAATCACTTCGCCCGAGCGCCTCACTGTAAGCGCAATCGTGCCTCCCTCCTCTTTAGGCGCAATGCCGTACTTCACCGAATTTTCTACCAACGGCTGCAAAATCATGGGCGGTATTTCGATGGTCAGGCAGCCGGGGTCTACGTCTTTGACAAACCGCAGACGCTCGCCAAAGCGCACCTGTTGTATTTGGATATACGTCTCGATAAATTGAATCTCCTGACTAAGCTTCACCATTTCGCCACTGTGCGAATCAAGTGCATATCGAAACACATCCGACAGTTGTGTAATTACCTTGCGCGCCTGCTCTTTGCTGGTGTGTACAAGGGTGCTGATGGAGTTGAGCGTATTGAAGAGGAAGTGTGGATTGATCTGCGACTTAAGCAGCGAAATCTGCATTTCGCGATTTTTGATGGCAAGGTTGCTCTTTTCCTGTTCCTGCCTTTGTAGGCCCTGAAAGTAGCGGATGACGTAGTATACCCCTGCGGTAATGATGTACTGATCGTAAAACCGGAGTGCATCCCAGCTCATCAATTCCAGCATGTGCTCTTTCCAATGGTCAAAATACACCAGCCCATCCATGTAGTCGGTGAAATAATAATTGAGCGTGCCATTGATAAAGAAAAACAAAAACAGCCCGCCTACGTGCCCGCTAATCTGCACGGTGGCATTGAACCTCGAGAGCCAATGACTCCACAAAAAAATGAGGATGATGAAAATGCAAAGCGCCTCAAACATGAACAGGCCGCTCCACAAAATGTAAGACGAGGGGTTGACGAACTTCCACTCAAAGAACGAACTGACGGCAAAGTTGATGGCGTACCACACACAGATGTACAGGTAGGCACGTTTCCAAATGCGCGGTATGTCTTCAATGATCTTCAAGAACCGATAAATTGACAGGTTAAAATTAACGATTTGAACCAAAAGCCGACTAACTTGCACCAACCGCGACAAATGGGCGCGTGGGGCGTTAAATGAATCGGGTGAACTACTTTTTGTCGAAGATTTTGCGGAGGGAGGCGTTCGGGTACCTGCTGGTCGCCTCGCTGTTGGCCGCCTCAGAGGCCCAGGCCCAGCGGGTGACCATCTCCGGCAAAGTGGTGGATCGCGAAACCCGTGAGCCGCTGCCGTTTGCCTCCATTGGCATCAAAGGAAAATCCAACGGTACCATCACCAACCTCCAGGGCGAATTTGACTTTCACCTGCCATCGGGCTTTACCCAGGAAGTATTTGTGGTAAATACCCTCGGCTATCAGGGCTTTGAGGCGGTGGTGTCGTCCATGCTTCAACAAAAAAACGTAGTGATTGAGTTGGAGAAATCCACCATCGTGCTTCAGGAAATTTGGGTGAGCGATACGCTGACGGGAGGGGATATCCTTCATATCGCACTCTCGCGGATATCGGAAAACTACCCCTCCTCCGCCTTCCTGATGGACGGTTTTTATCGCGATCTCAAGAAGATCAGCGGCACCTATGTGTCGTTGCTGGAGGCAGCCGTCAGAATTTATGACGAAAACTATGACGCCCCGCGCAACAAGAATAAATTGCGCGAGCGGGTAGCTCTGCAGGAGGTAAGGCGTAGTCTGGGGTATGGCAATAAGTTTACCACCTACTTTGACGAAGACAACCTGCTTGAAAACCTGCTGCTGGACAACGACATTCGCTACCGCAATTTCCCGACCGAAGAAGTCTTTTTCAATAGCCTGAAGCGCGAACAAGACTCCTTTTACAACGGCCATGAAATTTTTGTGGTCAGCCTGACAGGAAATTACCACCTGAAAGTTTTTGTGGACAAAGAAAACTATGGAATTGTGCACGTTGAATACGAGAATAACCTGGTGAGCGAGCAGGGCAAGAAGCGGGGATTGGTGAGTCGGTTTGAGCACGTCAAACGGGTCATCGACTTCAAGCCGTTTCAGGGGAAGTTATACCTCAACTACATCCAGTCGGAACAGAAACTAAACTGGTATGACCTGAAAACGGGTGAACTTAAATTCGAGACGGAACTGAGCCAGCAATTGCTTATCAACCAGGTATACCCCAAAACGACTGAACGGATTGGCACCACCGAACGTATGCGCAGCTATGGACTCCAATACCAGGACCTTCCGTACAACCGGGAATTTTGGGAAAACTACAATGTGATCAAAGAGAGTCCGCTGGATCGAAAAATCATTGAAGACCTGGAAAAGGCCGGGCCGCTTGACCGGCAGTTTGAGAACAAACGCCCTTAGATTCCTTCCTTCACCGCTTCTTCCAAAAGCTCGGCCCGGTTGATCGGCACCACCCCCACGTATTGGCAAACCAGCCCACCACCCAAATTCGAAAGGGCAGCGATACGCCTGGGTGGCAAGTTGAGCGCCACACACAAGGCGGCAATGCTCACCACCGTATCACCCGCACCCGACACATCGGCAATTTCGCGCGGATGGGCCGGCAATTGAATGCGCTCATTTTGGTAGTCAATGTACACCCCGTGCTCTGACAAGGTGGCCATCACACCGGCCACGTTCATTTTTGCCTTTAGCAACTCAATGCCCTTTTCCAGTTGAGCTTGGTTGCCCGGCTCCAATTCAATCTTCAGGCCCTCGCGCATCTCTTTCAGGTTGGGTTTGAACAGACTTACACCGCGATAGGAAAGGAAATTGCGTTTTTTGGGATCCACCACTGTGGCGCATGGCCGTGCTTTGGCCAACGCCACGCCATGCGTTATGATGCGTTCGCTCAACGTGCCTTTATCGTAGTCTTCAAAGATGACCACGTCACACTCCGGCAGCAGCGCGTCCAGCCGCTCCATGATCATCTGCTCTTCAGTGGCATCGGGAACTTTGTCAGACTCTTCATCCACGCGCACCACGTGCTGATGGCTGGCGATCACGCGCGTCTTCACGGTGGTGGGGCGGCTGTCCGATACCACCATTCCTTCAGTCGACAGCCCCGATTGCCGCAGGAGCGATTCAAGTTTCTGGCCGGCTTCATCGGCTCCGCGCAGGGCAACCAGGACGGGTGTGGCGCCCAGCGCCTGTACATTTAGGGCCACGTTGGCGGCACCCCCGAGCCGCACATCTCGTTTTTTTACATTGACGATGGGCACAGGTGCCTCGGGCGAAATGCGTTCCACCGCGCCCCAGATGTAGCTGTCGAGCATCACATCGCCTACGATGAGTACTTTTAACCCGGTAAAAGCGTGAAATATTTTTTCGAGCGATTCCACAGGCAATTGGCTTGCGTCTCAGGCCAGCAATGTCAAGGCGTTTTTTATCCGCGTCAGCGCCTCGCGCAGATCCTTTTCGGACGCTGCATAGGATAAACGTATGCAGCGGGGTTCGCCAAAGGCATCGCCCGTCACCAATGACACGTGGGCTTGCTCCAACAAAAACATGCAAAAGTCATCTCCATTGGCGATGGTCTTACCCCGAAATGATTTACCGTAGTAGAAGCTGACATCCGGAAAGAAATAGAAGGCCCCCGTGGGGTAATTGGCCTTGATGCCGGGTATTTCTTTGAGCAGTTGGTATACGATCTCCCTGCGTTTTTTGTACTCCTCTACCATCTTCAAGGTTGGGGAAAGATCGCCCGTAATGGCGGCCAAGGCTCCGCGCTGCGAGATGGAACAGTTGGCCGAGGTCAGTTGGCCCTGCATTTTGTTGGCGGCATCGGCAATCCATTTGGGTGCAGCAATGTAGCCTACGCGCCAGCCCGTCATCGCGAAACCTTTGGCAAAGCCGTTGACGGTGATGGTGCGGTCAAACATCCCCGGCAGGGAGGCAATACTCGTTTGATCACCCGTAAAGTTGATGTGTTCGTAAATCTCGTCTGCGATGATCAACAAGTTGTCGTGCTTCAGGATTACATCGCTGATGGCCTGCAATTCCTGTTTTGAAAAAACCGATCCGGTGGGATTGCAAGGCGAAGAAAAGATGATGGCCTTGGTGTTGGGTGTCAACGCTTTTTCCAGTTGGCTGGCAGTCACCTTAAAGTCGTTTTCGAGTGTGCCTTTGACCAATACGGGTGTAGCTTCGGACAACCGCACAAGGGCATCGTAGCTGACCCAGTAAGGCGAGAAAATGATGACTTCGTCCCCCGGGTTGAGCAGAGCCAACATCACGTTGGCGATGGACTGCTTGGCCCCGTTGGAGACCACGATGTTTTCGGCCTTATAGGGCACGTGGTTTTCTTTTTGGTACTTAGCGGCCAACGCTTCGCGCAAATCCTGATAGCCGGCCACAGGCGGATAGGCAAAGTACTTACCTTCGTCAATGGCTTTTTTAGCTGCCTCGCAGATATGTTGGGGTGTTTTGAAGTCGGGTTCGCCCAGGCTCAGGTTGATGACATCGATACCGCGCGATTTGAACTCGCGGGCTTTGGCGGCCATCGCCAGCGTAGCAGATTCTTGAATAGACTCAATGCGGTTGGAAAGTCGGCTCATGGAGAAAAAATAAATTCAAAAGTAGCAATAAAAGAGGTTGTGTGAACAGCGGATGGCCGCCTGCGCTCCACAAACGATTGTTTGGGAGCGTCCCAGGTTATTGGAATAACACCCGCGCACTGATGCTGCGTCCCAACGTGATTTCATCGGTGTATTCCAACTCGCCCCCTACGGCCACGCCCCGCGCAATGGAGGTGACTTTTAGGGACAGCGGAGCCAGTTTTTTATTGACATAGAAAGCCGTGGTGTCGCCCTCCAGCGTGGGGCTGAGGGCCAATATCACCTCGCGCGCCTCTCCATTTGCGTGGCCCAGGCGGGTCAGCAGCGAGTCAATTTTCAGTTCTGAGGGCCCGATGCCGTTCATGGGTGAAATAACGCCTCCCAGGACGTGGTAGAGTCCGTTGTATTGCGCGGTATTCTCGATGGCCAGCACGTCTTTACTTTCTTCTACCACGCAGATTACGCTTCGGTCGCGTCTGTGGCTGCGGCAGATGGCACATTCGTCTTCATCGGCAATGTTGTGGCAGCTCTTGCAAAAGCGAATGTTGTCGCGGAGGCGTACCAGCGCATGGGCCAGCGCGTGGGTCTTGCTTTCGTGTTCTTTGATCAGATGAAGCACTAAGCGCAGGGCGGTTTTCTTTCCAATACCCGGCAGTTTGGCTACTTCGTTGACAGCCTCTTCAATCAATTTGGACGGAAACTCCATGGACGCGGAGCGGATTAAACAATTTTGGCATCAATACCTGCCTGGCAGATGCCCTCTTGCATGGGTTTGAGCTCATCCCACGAGCCGGTTTTTACCGTGCACTTTCCTTTGTAGTGAATCAGCCATGTGCACTGCTCCGCTTGCTCGGAAGTATGATTGCATACGCGAATGAGCGTAGCAATGACGTGATCAAACGTGTTAAAATCATCGTTGTACACCACCAAATCGCGAACATCGGTGGTAATTACGGCATCCAACACATCAACATCGGTGACTTCTTCTACTGCGGTATGCATCCTGACACGGGGCTTCATCGTTGAAAATGATTTCAAAAGTAAAAAATTTTAGCAAGTTTTGGCAGAATTACCTTCATGCAGCCTGCTCTTGTTGTCATTATTTTGCTGGTGTACTTTGGCGCGCTGATCAGCATTGCCTTTGTCACCTCTAAAGGGGCCGATTCCAACACCTTTTTTACGGGCAACCGGCAGTCGCCCTGGTACCTGGTTGCCTTCGGTATGATTGGCGCCTCGCTGTCGGGCGTCACATTTGTGTCGGTGCCGGGCGATGTGGGCAAGTTCGGGTTTGCTTATTTTCAGGTGGTGCTGGGATACTTGATTGGGTATGGCATCATCATCACCGTGCTTATGCCACTGTATTATCGGCTGAACCTGATTTCCATCTACACCTACCTTGAGCAACGATTTGACGGTTGGGCCTACAAGACAGGAGCGTTCTTTTTCATGGTTTCCCGGTCCATCGGTTCAGCCTTGCGGCTGTACCTGGCGGCCACCATCCTCCAGCTGTTTTTGTTTGATGCGTGGGGTGTTCCCTTTGTGGTGACCGTCATCACTACTATTGTGTTGATCTGGATTTATACGTTTCGCGGGGGCATTAAAACGATTGTGTATACCGATACCTTCCAAACCTTTTTTCTGGTTTCCGCAGTGGGCATTGCCGTGTGGCAGATCGGTGCGCAATTGGGCTTTGGTTTTTCTGAGATCGTTACTGCCATTCAGGACGGAGGCTATGGCCAGATTTTCTTTTGGGACGATCCGCACGCGCGTCAGTACTTCCCCAAGCAGTTTATCGGAGGGGCGCTGATCGCGTTGACGATGACGGGCATGGACCAGGAGATCATGCAAAAAAACCTCACGTGCAAGACCCTGCGCGATGCACAGAAAAACATGTTTTGGCTGAGTATCACGTTGGTGTTTGTCAATCTGCTGTTCCTTACCCTGGGTGCGTTGTTATACATTTATGCACAGGCCAAAAGTATTCCTCTGCCGGCCACGTCCGATCAGCTTTTTCCCTTGTTGGCGCGCGAGCATTTGGGGCTTTTGGTGGGCGTTTTTTTCCTGTTGGGCATTACTGCCTCCTCGTATGCCAGTGCCGACTCCGCCCTGGCAGGCCTGACTACTTCATTCTGCATTGATTTTTTGAACTTCCGAACCAAAGACGAGAAACACAAGCAACGTCAGAAGTTTTGGGTGCACATCGGTTTTAGTCTCCTGTTCCTCGTCATCATCCTGATTTTTAAACAAATCAATGAACGATCGGTGATTGATGCCGTGCTGAATGTGGCGGGGTACACATACGGGCCTTTGCTCGGACTGTTTTCGTTTGGATTGATCACCCAGCGCAGCATTAAGGGCTGGCCCATCCTGCTGGTATGCGTGTTGTCACCCGCGGTATCGTATGCGCTTAGTTACTATGCCAAACAGGCGTGGGGCTATCAGTTCAGCTATGAAATTTTGGGTGTCAACGGGGCCCTCACGTTTCTGGGGTTGTTTTTCCTCTCCCTCAACGCGGGCTTTCGTCCAGGACCCGCATCCGTCAAAGCTCCTTAGCCGGATCCCAAAATCGCCTGTCGAAGTCTTGTACCTGGTCTTTCAGCACACGTACCCCGTCTTTCTCCAAACGCCTTTGCATGGTGGTAGGTGTTTCAAAATGATGTTTGCCCGTCAGCAGCCCCTGACGGTTCACCACCCGGTGAGCGGGTACGTCCTTCATGCCGTGGGCAGCGTTCATGGCCCAACCCACCATGCGCGCACTCATCTTCGTGCCCAGATAGGCGGCAATGGCACCATAATTGGTGACACGTCCCTTTGGTATTAACCGAACAACAGCGTACACGTCTTCAAAGAAATTGTATTCTTTGGAGGGGGGGGTGAGCGTCTTTTTTTTCATCCGTGCAAACGGTCGAGAGCCATGTCGAACCACGCAAATAAGCGATGAGCGGTTCGTATGTGGGGTGAAGATAACGTAAATTTG
Organism: uncultured Ohtaekwangia sp.; assembly: GCA_964524935.1. GTDB lineage: Bacteria > Bacteroidota > Bacteroidia > Cytophagales > Cyclobacteriaceae > ELB16-189. The sequence continues at coordinate 11,487 of CAZGFJ010000001.1, read as the reverse complement.
TGGTCGTTTTTTCCCATGAAGATCCGGATTCTTTTTGTGTTGGCGATGATGGGCGCGTCCGCAGCAGAGGCGCAACAATTTGTGCTGCCCGACTCACTCGGTTGGAATGTGGTGCCCGAGGGCAAAACGTTGTCTTTGCAACTGACCACTACCGATGCCCTCAAGCCGAAGTTTTCCATGGATGGCGCCAACGGATACGGTTTTCTCCTGGACACCGTGGGTCACCTGGTCTGGACACCCTCGTATGAAACGGCCGATCGGATTGAGCGAAAAAAAGAAGTGTCAGTTATTTTGCAAGCCGACTGGCGCGATGGACGAAAGATACGGTTGCCCATCACCTTTGTCGTCACCCACGTGAACCGCCCACCGGAAATTGAAGAACTTCCCATTTTTTACGTTCGTCAGGCCACGGCCAACCGCTATCAAGTGCCTGCCGAATACGTGCGCGATCCCGATGGTGACCCCGTGGTATTCAAATCCATACCCTCACAAATGCCCGAGGGCCTGGCCTTAACCTCGCAAGGGCAATGGACATGGACGCCTTCGCGCAATCAATTCAACAGCCTTAAGAACAATCCGTTGCTGGTTGACTTCTTAGTGCAAGACCAACCCGACAAAGCCGAAACCAAAGGACGGTTGAAGATTGCCCAAACACAATTAGACTTGCCGCCCGAACTGCTGCTGGTGCCCAGCGACACGCTCCTCACAGTAAAAGAAGATGCCCGTATTAATTTCAAAATTTACGTATCCGATCCCAACGGGGATGACAATATCTCGCACGTGGAGTTTGTCGGTTCTGATATACGCATTCCGCGCGAGGCCCTCAAAAGCAATACCACCTTGCAGTACGAGTTTACGTGGACCCCGGGTTATGCGTTTGTGGAAGAGGTCGAGAAACAACGCGAGGCCGAGTTGCTGTTTTTTGCGATCGACAAATCAAACAACCGCACTCAGCGAAGAGTGAAGATCGTAGTATTGGACGCGGAAAATATGGAAGAAAAGGACCGCCTGCTTTATCAGAAGTATCGCAGTGCTCTGGTACAGGCCAAATCCCTGATCGATGAGTTGGACGAGAACCACGAAAAACTAAATCGCATGTACAAACAAGCGAAGAAGGGAAAGAAAAACCGGGCCATCGTTAACGCTTCGCTTGGGGCCACCACAGGTCTTTCGCCCCTGCTGCTGGAAAACGAGGAAGGGAAGATCGTCTCGGGCGTGGGAGGCACGGCCGTGCTGACGTTGGGTACACTGGAGGCAACCGAGGTGGTGGGCAAGTCGCGATCGGATATCGTGGAGAAGCAAAAAATCAACGTGGAGTTGCGCAACCAGCTTCAGGTCGAAGGCGACAATTTTGCCCGCAAATACGCCTTGAAAAGCAGTCGCAGGGGAAAAGATTTTGAAATCGACCGCGACAAACTACAGCCGGTGCTCAACAACCAAAAGCTGGTTTTTCTGGAACTGGACGCAGCCAAGCCGTTGACACGAAGGTACGACAGCAAGGATATAAAGAAGACCTTCCCCGATTTTAGCGAGGAATAAGCCATGCGTTTGCGGAAATGCCGGGAAGCGTTAATTTTGCAGCCTCTTGGCCTAAAAATCACTCCCAAAAGCGTTTGGGAGGTTTTTTTGTGAAATCGCTTCCCACCACGGGGCGTGCTCGCAAGTCGTTTTTTTAGGGGGAGTGGTAGAGTGGTTTCCCCGATAGCGATCGGGGGCACCGGTTCGAAATTCCCCGATTGTTTTTTAGAGGAGTGGTAGAGTGGTTTATTGCACCGGTCTTGAAAACCGGAGACCCTTCACGGGGTCCGGGGGTTCGAATCCCTCCTCCTCTGCTGATTAATAATCAAAGACAATCAAAACCCTGAAATCTTCACGATTTCGGGGTTTTTTGTTTTTAGGGCATACCAAAATCAACCGAAAAATCGCAATCCCTTGGTACCAGAGCTGGTACCAAACTTCCAGACGGGAAGTTGGTACCAAAACGAGGTTAAATCGCTGATAATCAAGATGTTCATATAATGGACGACTTGATTTCGGCACCGTGTAGTGAATACATTAACCATTTAATACTAAGAGATATGAGAAAGTCGATTGCAGTAAAGTTTTTCGCTCGAAAAGGAAGAGCAACGGATGAGGGATTTGCACCAGTTTTCATGAGAATTGGAATTGGTGAAAAGCGAATCAGCATCGCCACAAAAATTCAGGTAAAACTCAGCGAGTGGTCTGTCCAACATTCCAAATTAAAAACCAACTCGGAGGAATCGCGGAGAGTAAATAAGATACTTGAAGGATTCAAGTTCAAGGCCTTCGACTATCAGCGCGAACTGATGACTGAAGGAAAGGAAGTCACACTGGACAATATCAAGGCAAAATGGTATGGCCTTTCTTTCGAAAAGCCACGAATGTTGATGGAGGTTTTCAAACAGCACAATGAGCAAATGAAAGCTCTTGTCAATCGTGAGTTCTCACCGCTAACACTGGAACGTTATGAAACCTCGTACCGACATACTGAGGCGTATCTTAAATGGAAGTTCAAAATTGACGACATCGATATTAAGAAGCTCAACTATGAATTTATTGCCGACTATGAGTTTTGGCTAAAGTCTAAGCGAAAGTGCGATCACAATACTTCAGTCAAGTACCTATCTAATTTCAAGAAGATTGTACACATCTGCATGAAAAACGGTTGGCTTGACCGTGATCCGTTTGTAGGATTTAAAATGACAAAGCGGGAGGTAGAACGTCCCTTTCTGGTAGATGAAGAACTAAAACGAATTATTGCCAAACAATTCGTAGCCCCACGCATGAACCAAGTGCGCGACATTTTCATCTTCTGCTGCTACACCGGATTAGCATACGCAGACGTTGAAAAGCTAACCCGCGAAGAAATCACCACTGGTATTGACGGTGAGAAATGGATTTGGACAAGCAGACAAAAGACTGATACTGCGACCAGAATTCCCCTACTATCTCAAGCTCTTGAAATTCTTGAACGATACAAAGATGATCCTCAATGCGTCATCAAAGGAAGACTGCTACCTGTCTTGAGTAATCAAAAGATGAATACCTATCTGAAAGAGATTGCAGATGCGTGTGACATCACTAAGAAGATGACCTTCCACACAGCTCGGCATACCTTCGCTACTACTGTTACGCTTTCGAATGGTGTACCGATTGAAACAGTAGGTAAGATGCTAGGCCACAGAAACCTAAAGACTACTCAACACTATGCAAGAATCCTTGATTTGAAAGTGAGCGAGGACATGAAGAATCTTCGAAACAGGCTCAATACAAAATCAGTGGCTCCTGCAACGCAAAATTCCTAACCTCAACTTTAATCCAATACTCCAATGAATAAGATAGTCACATACCTTGAGAGCAAAGAAGTTGTTTTTCACGGAGCACTTATGCTCATCATTCTTTACGTCCCACATGCTGGTCACCTTTTTAAGAATCTTGAACACTTAGATATGACCATTTTTGGTTTCTCAATTTTGAACTGGGTTTATGGAATTGCGTTAGCCAGTATTATTGAATTCATAATTCTAGTTTTCATTATCAACGGTTATAGAACAACTGGAAAGTTCTATGCAGTTGTTAGCTTTTTTATAAATGCCTTCTACTATGACCATTGGTTCCTTGCGATTCAGGAGCCATCAATGCTGAACATCAAATTAGCAACGATCAGTTTTCTAATATGCTTCTGCCACTCCCTCGCGGTGTGGCAGTTAAGTGAACTGTTCTACAAGAGATTGAAGGCAGACAAAGAGAAGGTTGTTGAGTATTGGTGTCCGGAGTGTGAAGCAGGACCGTTTCCAAATAAAAGGTCAATGGAAGGTCATATTTCTAAAGCACATAAATACTACAAACGGATTTTGGAAAACGGTAAGAATTCCAAAACCCATTTGAATGGTATCAGTTTATAACCTCAACTATTATGGACGCTGAGATTCACCATCTCAGCGTTTTTTCTTTCCCACATTGTAAAGTACTGGCCCCAGGTTCTCACTAATCTTCTCAAGTGACCTTCCTGCTACATAACCTCCAACACCCAAGTCCATCAAAGTCCAGATGTGGTCATCAAGAGTAGTTACCGGAAGGTTGAAGTATGGCACAAGCACATAGTTATTGAAAACTATAAACATGCAGATGCACATAAGTATCGGCCTCCAGTTTCGTTGCAACCAGCTTTCACCTTTTGTTTCTGATTCAATGATTTTTGATTTCGTTTCCAGGAGCTTGCTTTCATAATCAATACAAGCTCCTTCCATGTTCATGAGAAGTTCCTTGTACTTCAATTGAAGCTCAAGCTTCTCATCTGACTTGTCGATTTTGTCGATTGCATTTCCTATGGAATCGACTGTCTCTTTTACACCAGCTCCGAGAATTTTAGACAAAAATCCTCCAATAGCTGGTTTTATACCAACTTCACTTGCCTCCATGTTTGTTTGTTTAATTGTTAGATAATTCTGTTTAGTAATGCTGACTATCCTTAGTAGTCATGTCACCATTGATCGGATAAGGTTTTAATTTTTGCTTGGCCATTGGCTCTTGCCACTGGATGCCGAATTGTCGGAAGAAATCCAAAGTGCTCTTAGGTGCATACCTATTCTTGGTAATGTTTACCACACCTCTATGAACCTCTCCAGCTATCTCTGCGATATGCTCCCAATCCTTTCCACCTTTGAAATCTCCAGCTTTGGTATGCTGAAGGATAAAGATGAATGCTTTGTCCGGATGCTCCTTTCGAAGCTCTTTGTATTCATTGATTTTCAATCCAAGGTCATTCACTGAATCGAGAATGATAAACTGATAATCCGAAAGGTCAGGGTCTTGCAAGTTTTCAGCGAAGTGCAACCTTGATGGCAAAGGATTCAAGAATTCGTTCACCTTCTTGGTCATGGTTGGAGAAGCAAATTCCTCCGATGACACGTAAAGCACATCACCGAAATTCTCAGCAAGGTATTGCGCAAGCTTTAGCAGAAAGATGGTCTTCCCATTATGAGGTTCGCCATGAAACATCATAGTGAAGTTCCTTGCCGGATTTCCAAATAGGGAATGCCAGAATGAAAAGAAATTGAGCAAGTCAAGTTTACGGGTTGCCATTTCTTCAGCAGTCAAAACTCCATTGAGTCCCCTGTTATGCGAACAAGCTCCACGACTTGCATCCGAGTAGGTTTTACTCTTGCATGGCCTTAGCTTCTTACCGCCAGTGTCATAGATTCTGCCGACCTCATTTTTGCATCCACAAGCCTTTACGATTCCTTCCAATCCATTCAGTTCAGCTTTTGAAATTGATACTTTAGTACTCGACCGTTGTCGTAGGCTTTTGTAGATAGCATTTACTTTATCGGCATACGGGTCATCTTTAGTAAGCTTCTTCTTATCAACCAGATTCTCCAGGTACTTAATGAAATCATTAATCTTCTTCTGGTCATCCTTTCCTTGTAAACCGATGTAGCGTTTAATGGCGGTAATCGACTGGTACACTTTTTCTCCCCCTGCGATTGCTACCAAATGATTAAGGTCTTTATCATTGATAGCAAAAGATTCATCGCCCTTCATCTTGTTATAAGCCTGAACAAGTTTGTTCTGAATCATTTCAATTTCTTCCGACAATGGTGAGGTTTTGCGGATGAGCTTTTGAACGATGGAACGTTGCAAGGCTTTGATGAAAGCAAGTATGGTATTGGGTGACTTAACCTTGTTGTGTAACCCGACATACCTTTTAATGTACTTCACCTCTTCACGGATATGCTCAACGTGTTTTACATTCTTTGGCTCTTTGGTCTCTTTAACCGCTTTCGCCTTCGTTTTTTGTTCAGCCTTTTTGACTGGAGATTTTTTCGCCTTGGATGGCTCAGGGGTTATGCTTTTCGGGCTGGCGGTTTTTGCATACTCATTCAACTTTTGAAAATACAGGTCTATCACTTTCTTAATGCCTTCGCTGCTTTGATAGTTCGCCCAATTTGTTCCATTGGATGTACTCTTCACAACCAGGTCATGTCCTTTCTTTAGCGTTTCCGGCAAAGTCTCTATACCGATCCGCTCCACTTCAATAAAATAATTACTAGCCGTTATCATTACGCTGCAAAGTTTAATAGTTCTAATTCGAGTTCCAGAGCAAGAGCTTCAAGCTCCAGTTGCTCCATTTCAGATTGCGATTGTTTTGGGAGCATCACGATGGTAGGCTTTGTCCTTGGTTCCTTTTTCGGAATCTCTCCTTTGATTATATCATACTGTGGAGGACTAAGCGAAACGCTATCGTTGAACTTCTCCTGAAGCACTTGGACAAACTCATCTATTCTTCCCTCACCTAATGATGCCGTCATTCTATCAGAAATCTTTTCAAAGTTGTTCCCCTCAACAATCTTTAAGAGGTCTGGATCAAGGTATGTATCACCACCCTTCGACCGTGAGGACGAAACTACAATCTTGAATTTGCCAGGCTGCCGGAAGATGGATACTCCATTCTTTGTTGTGATACTTGCACCAATAGTTAAAGACCTGATGATCTTCATTGCTCTGGAAATAGGAACCACTGTTTTTTGCCCGACATCATTTCCTGGCTCCCAATATTCCGGCATGAGGATTCCTTTCTTGATTCCTCCATCAATCGTAGTATAACTCACAAGCTTCCCTTTGTAAGCACTGAAAGCTTGAAGCACATTTCCGGTAATGATGTGCCGTATCTTTCTGTCAACGGTACTCTCTTTAATGGATGCTTCCCACTTTGCTAAAAGCGATTCCTTTTCAAGGTGCGGTAATCCGACACTTGCACCAATGATTGCCCTTACGTCCTGTGCGTAGCTTGCAGGAATGGCGATGTACTTGTTACTACTTGCCAATGCAAAGCGAAGGCGCATAGAACTTGGCGCATACGGGTTCTTCTTTTTCTTATCAATGATGAAACCCAAGAATACAGCAGGTACAAGTTCCTGACCTCCCTCATAACTGCTTACAGGATAGTTCAGATTTCTCCCTACATAGAAGGAGGTGAAAATGGATTCCAGGTATTGTCTTCTGTTGTTGAATGAACGCTTGATCTTTTCCTCTGAATCGGTCATCGCTTTTTGAAGCTCAGTAGTTCTGGCTTTAATCGCCTCTTGTGCTTCAGCAGCATTACCTTTCTCAACAAGTTTTTGAATCTTCTTCTCTTGAGGAACCTTTTGCATGAGGTCTTCATAGTATGCCACATTATCTGCGATTTCCTTTTGAAGCTGCGACTCCATGTAGCCTTCATACTCCAGCTTCACTTCCTTTTGCAATTCTCTTCCATTTTTTCCCTGGAGGGACTCTGCAAGTAAGTTGCTTAACTCCTGCATAGAGAATGGTTTCTTGAGAACGTTAGCCATCACTGTCTCCAAAATGCTATCATCCCCAAACTCACTTGTTCCACCCTTACCAACAATCACGGTTCTGGAAGATTGTGTTTCTGCCTGAAGATCCATCGCCTCCACTTCAAGGTCGTAATCACCGATCTGTTTGAGATACTCTACATACTCACTGTAACGGTTAGCAATTTCATTATAGAAGTCTTGCTGCATGAGTGTTGAAAGCACTGCCACTCTTCCAGAAACTCTGTGTGCGGCATCTTCCAATTCTGCTCCATCTACTTCACGTGTTGATAGTCCCAATGGATCATCGAGGAGCATATTTACCTCTACATTCTCCTTTAGGTATTCAGCTACTATCCTGTCCCCGTACTTATTCAGGAAGTCCGGAACATCCAGAATTTTTGTAGATGACTTTTGGTTAGATGTCGTATTCGCATCCAAGGACTTCAACTTCTTCTGAAGCATCATCATCAATCGCTTCTCAGCGGGAATGGCAGAATTAACGTAATCGTAGATAGGTTTAAAAATTTGTCCGGTGCGGTTTATCCGTCCACGTTTCTGAACCTCTGTGTTTATGTCAAGCTCTGCTTGCAATACAATCATTACCCGTTGCTTCACTTTATCCTTCGAAACTTTTGGAGTTACAATGGCATGAGCGGAAGCTCCTGTACTTCCTGACTGATTGATTAAGAGAACATCGACTTCATTGTTATTGAATTGTCGGAAAGCATCATTGGTATTTACACGCTTCCGTGTCATCACCAATGCTTTGTTTGTCCTGGAGTTTATCTGAAGCTCATACTTACGACCAGTAACCTCGGCCACTTTGAATCCAGCTTCGGTGATTTTTCGGACAATCACATCAATGGGAGAAATGGTAATTCCTGTAGATGCCTCTTTGATTCGCTCACTTATTCTGAAATACTCTGCCTGAGCTTCCAAGGGGAATTCAGAGATTTCAAATTTTTTGAAAACCTTCTGACCATCCGTGTCGGTTTCCGTGTAGCGCAAAATTCCATCTAATCCTTTTTGAAGAACTACTGAAAAATCAGCATTTATGGTATCTCCATCCGTAACTGCGAGACCTGCGTCATTCTCCATCTGTTCAATGAAGCTTCCCATTGTGCTGGCAAAAGCGATAACAGGTTTTTTGCCTTCCTTCAATCGCGCTATGGCTCGTTCTGCAACTGCCTCTGCCTTGATGCTAAAAAGCATTTGATTAATCACATTGAAGACTTTGGAAAAGTATGGTAGGTTATCAACTCCTGCTTGGGAGGTTCCTTCCCGAATTTCTACTTGCTTCCCCTCGGCTACTGCAATGTCATCCAACTCTTCCACAATCTCATCCACATAGGTAGTTTGAAACTTGATGATGTCACGAATGATTGAAGTGATATTGTCGGCAATGGCTTTATGCTCTTGCTCTTTATCCTCCAAAGTAATGTAGTTCACTTCTACACCTTCAAATGAGCGTTCTCTACGCATCATCTGACCTTCTGCCACAAGCTGGCTTGCCAAAATTTCTTGCAAGGCTACACCACCTTTTGTTATAGCTTCGATTAGTGCATCCCTGGTCATACTCGCATCGCGAATAGAGGTCTTCATCGCATAGATTGGCATGTTATCAGGACGCTTGGCAAACGTAGCCGAAAGGAATACTACGCCTCTTGTTTTGGACAACGCTGACTGCATGAAGTTTCCGGTGTTGCCAGAGCCGGATGAGTTGTGAGCTTCATCCATGATGACAATGTTATCTTCTGCAATAGCATTTAAGAATGCAGGTTTTATTGGCTTCTTATCTGGCGAATTGAACTGTGAGTAAGTGGCTACTACAAAATGAAAGTTTCGCGGTATGCGCTGACCCTCGAATATTCTGTTTTGGTCTGCGGCAGGAAGTGCCTGGTAGATGATGTTTCCGTCTTCATCCTTGATGTCGGTCTTACTCTCTCGACCATTGACAATGAAAGGAACAAGGTTCGAAGAACCTATCGCTGACAAATCACGATAAATGTCAGAGAACAAATTTGCCTTTTCAGTAATAAAGATGGGTTGAACTCCTTGCTCAATTGCATAACGAATAATAGATGCGGCAATTCGACCTTTACCAATTCCGGTTTGGTCTCCGATGATCATACCAACACCTCTCTCTTCGATGTTGTAGATTGACATCGCTACTGCATCAATTTGCTCGGCTGATAATGCTTTGCACAGTTCTACATTACTCCGGTAGTTAAGCTTGATTCGAACATACTCATCTATATCACCACCCACAGCTTCTTTAATTCTCTGCAATGCACTGTGCGTCTCGAAGCCCATTGAATCAGGTACTACCGTATTGAGAACAAAGCAACTGCTTGATGCAGGGGTATATGGCATACCGAGTTCATCGAAGCCCATTAATTCAAGCTCCAGGGCAAGAGCCTGAGCTTCTAATTCAAGTTTTGTCATTGTAAATTCTTGTCTTGGTTTATCTGCCGAAGCTTCAGCGTAGGCATGTGTTGCCTGCCGACCTGAGTCTTGACGGAGGTGGGTTACGCTCATTACACGTTCATACAACTCTTCAAAAGAATCGACTACTGCATCGCGTTCTTCATTTTTTAAAGGAGCTGCACCAGAGGTTTGAGATTTTCGTCCATCAATCAGCATTAGCCTGGTGTCGAACGAAGTTCCCTGACGTGAATAGAGTTTGGAGCCATCAATGGGAATGACATCGACTACATTATATCTGCTGAAGAGGTAATTAAAGAAGAATCGGTTTTTCCCCTTTTGAACTCTTCCTTTCATATCGTAGCGTGTATGACCTCCAATAATGATGGCAGCTTTCCCATTATCTTTCATGCAGTCCAAGGCACGTAAGGCCATTAAGTGATCGAGCACTTCAATAGTAAAGGTCTCGTACTTAATTTCCTTATCTAAAAGTCCGAAGGGAGGATTCGTGATGACTGCATCAAACTTCTTTTCAAAACCTTTGAATGGATTTGTGGCATCTTGATTTAATATTTGTTTGAAACCCTGGTCAGCTAAGTTCGATCTTCTTAGCTCATCAATTTCATTGACAATAACTCTGGAAGGATTAGCGGCAATCGTAAGCAGACCATTTCCTGCGGACGGTTCAAACACAGAAATATTCTGTTCTGCGTTAGTGAAAATTCCGGCAAGAAATGAAATGGGAGCCGGAGTACTGTATTGTTGCAATAAGATACTCTGGCTTGTACGGTGAGAAATATTTACCTGGCTTTTGTAAAGCTCAACAATACTCCAATACTTATCTTCAATGGACAATGATGAAAGCGAAATGCTTCTTGCTTTCAGTACGATTGCAAGTTCAGTGTATTCTTTTACTTCTGATTTATCAGTGATCCCGTAAGACGAGGCAATGCGCTCAATAGATTTCCTATTGTGCTTATTCTTTGCATCCAGTTCATTTCGAACGTACTGAAGAAATTGTGTCTTTATGATTGAATTATCCCTCACTCCACCAAATGTAGAGTGCGGAAAAAGTGAGGGTTAAGGATTGTTAATGATAGTAAACAATAATTAAGGATTTTAAATGAATTTTACCCAATTAAGAAATACTTGTGAGTTCTATTTGATATTCATTAAAATTTCATTCGCTGAATTCTCACCGCATTCAAAATTGCTAATAATGCGACACCCACATCAGCAAATACAGCTTCCCACATGGTGGCCAATCCTCCTGCGCCAAGTGCCATTACAATTACCTTTACTCCAAAAGCTAAGGCGATGTTTTGCCAAACGATTTGATTAGTTGCTTTTCCGATTTTAATAGCGGTTACAATCTTCGAAGGTTGATCGGTTTGTATGACAATATCAGCGGTTTCAATGGCTGCATCACTACCCAGGCCACCCATTGCTATACCTACATCGCTTAAAGCAAGGACAGGAGCATCGTTAATCCCATCACCAACAAATGCCACAGCTTCTTTCTTACCTTTCTTTATTGCTTCGACTTTTTCAACCTTGTGTTGAGGAAGGAGATCGCCATAGGCTTGGTCTATGCCTAATGATTTGGCTACCTTGTCAGCTACTGTTTGCTTGTCGCCACTGAGCATAATGGTCTTTATCCCCAAAGAGTGCATAAGCTTAATTGCACCTGGGCTATCTTCCTTTACTTCATCAGCGATTGTTA